>JAVBTX010000012.1:0-89834 GCA_031555935.1 Lachnospiraceae bacterium
TTTCGTACCATCGGACAGGTTATAGGTGCTGAATTTTACCTTGAAGTACTTGCCCTTCCAAACTGCATACAAAATAGTACGTTTTTTTGTTGCCTCAAAACTGGTGATCCGCTTACCGGTGCTGTCCTTCCAGCCGACAAAGTCATAAGGTTTATTGTGTTTTGGAATAACGCTTTTATTGTCAAATTGATAGCCATAGTTATAGGTACAAGTCTTTGTTTTACTGTCATATCCATAGTATAGCTTTACCGTCACTTTTTTGTGCTTAAAGTTCGCATAATAAGTCATCGGCTTATTCACCACATTTTTCGGGTTAAATTCATTCCAAAGCCGACTCATTTTCTTTGTACCCTCTACCGGAACCTGCCATTGCTTTCCTGTCTTGGGATTAATTTTAGCCACTCGATACCCATTAAAATCATAGCCTTTGTAAGCCTTATTACTAGGCATAAATGTCGGCTTTTTCCCGCAAGGCACATTAATTATATCAATAACCTCGTTCTTCTTTGCCTTGTTCTGGGCATCGGTTTGCTTGTAGTCAAGCGGTTTTCCCTTGAAGGTCAGCTTATACGTTGCGTAAAGTTTGGTGTTCGACTGTATTTCGGTTGAACCGGCAATAATGTCATAGGACGTATAGGTTTTTCCCACGGATTTAATTGTTCTGCTGCCCTTCAAGCTCCAGTTGTAGTTTGATATTTTTTTCTTTTTCAAATCTGGTCGGTCTTTGACACTGCTGAACTTGTTGTTCACTGGGATGTACGTCGTTTTTTGTTCCTCGCCGTTATAATAGAATTTAACGGCATAGCAAGCAACCACATCGATGTTGCGGTTAATTTTTGTGGTGCTTTCTAGCTTCTTATATACAGTTGTTTTTCCTGATTCCGCTTTTTTCTCGCACCATGTAAAGGATGGCACATTGCTTACTGTCGGTTTCTTGAACTTGCTGTATGTGGTACCCTTGTCTTTGGTTTGAGCACTGTCTTTTTGTGTACCGTTATAATAAAACTTCACCGTCACAGTTGCCTTTGTTGTCGCCGCAGGTGCTGCTGGAACTACGCTTGGTTCAGGCTCCACGCTGCTGGCTGGAACCTCGTCTATTTTATTTTCTTCCGACTCTGGGGTATTTGAATCCTCGGTCTTTTCATCCACCACAACGTCCTCACCTGCAACAAGCTCCGAAGCAGGGATGACACTTTTTATATAACTCTCATCTATCCGCCATTTTGCATAGAGAACAACATCGCTAGTAGGTACGATAATTTCATCGCGGTTATTGAATACAACTTCTCTGACAGAACTTAAAAATGCAAGTGGGTCGTCGTCTTCTTCATTTTCAAACAATGCGTTATCATAAAGTACCGTTGAATTAGTATTCTGACTAGACACCGTGTCGTCCACGATTCCATCATCTTGCTCGCTAATCGTTTCTGGCTTATATTTAATTGGCTCCGTTGACCAGCCATCAAATAGATATCCCGGATTGTCGAAGGTGTTTGGGTTCAGCTTGACCTTACTGTCAACAAAGGCGGTCTGTGTAATAACCGGGTCTTCCTCAACAATGTCATTCGTATTTGCATAGAGCTTTATTTCCACAGGGTTCGGCTGCCATTCTGCAAACAAGATAATATCCTTGTCTTCCGGCATGAAATCACTGCCATCCGGCCATAACAGGGAACCGGGACTTGACTGCTTGCTCCACCCAAGGAATGTGTAGCCGTCCCGCTCGAAGTCACAGAGTGTCAATGTGCTCCAAACGTCATAGGTGTACATATCGGGATTCATTTTACCCGTTACGCCCGGAGCGTTGGCATCGTATATGACATGGTATTCCTTCGGTGTCCATTTCGCGTATAGAGTGATGTTCTCTACACCCATCGTGAACCCGGCTTTGTCTTCGTATTCTACATCATCCACACTGCCGTCTTCCAGCGTCGACCAGCCAGCAAAAGTGTAACCGCGGCGGGTAAATTTACACTTGTCAAGGGCAAACGAGGTATAGCATTTTGCTTTCTGCATGTACTGCGTGCCAACATCATAACCGCTGTTGAATACAATGGTATACTCATTCGCTTCCCACACTGCATAGAGCCTAGCATTAGCGCCGGGTGAGGTGTATTTGGCCTTATCGGCATAATCAATCTTCCGTTTTACCGGCAGACTGGTCATCATGGCTTCTTCAGGGTCACTGCTTTCCTCGAAGCCAGAGCTGGTCGACCAGCCAGTAAAGCTGTGGCCCGGCTTGTAAAAAGAATTCGGGGTCAGCTCTTTTGTCTGCCCTGTCAGAATCTGTATGTAGAAGTCCTCACCCTCGCCGCCGCATGCATCGAAGATGACAAAATTGGTATCGGGCTTCCATATGGCATAGAGGACAAGAGTCTTTTCACGCAGAATAAATTCGGACTCATCCAGATACATGACCTGCCCATCGGAGGTCGTCGACCACCCTGCAAAGGAATAGCCCTCTCTTTCAAATGTATTGAGGTCAAGGGTAAACCTTTCGTTCAACTCATTGATCTGGTTCGTCATGCTGCCCGTGTGTGGGGCATTGGCGTCGAATACGATTGTGCCGACGTCATTTCTCCATATGGCATATAGTGTCACATCCTCCATGCCCATCCAATATTCGTCTTCGTCTGCGTACATGGCCAGACCATCATCTGGTACCTCGCTCCATCCGGCAAATACATGCCCGGCCTTATGATACTGATTTGGCAGGAGCAGGGCGATGTCATCCGTTAGTATTTGTTGTCCGTCCATCTTGCCGCCATCTGCGCCGTTCCCATCAAAGGTTATCGTGTTGAGATTTGGCTCCCATATCGCGTACAGCGTAATAGATAATTCATTCATTGTAAATTCGGACTCGTCCTCATATTCTACAACAGCATCTCCCCAATCCTCACTCGTCGACCAGCCCGCAAACGTATAGCCCTCTAGGGTAAATGTACATTTCAGCAGCTTCTTGGTTTCCTCAAAACGAATCGACTGCGTATACGATTCGCCAATACCTACTCCCGGCTCAAAAATAATCTGTTCGGGATTTGCTTCCCACACCGCATAGAGCGTAATATCCTCATGGGTATACTGGAACGCTTGCTCATCAGTATAGACAAAGCCGCTGCCTTCCAGATTCGTTGTCCATTGCTTGAACACATATCCAGTCCGTGTAAATGTATTGATCGGCAAGGTGACCTCTTGGTCAAATGTAATTGTTTTACTTGACATCTTGCCTGTGCCCCCACCAGCATCAAAGGTGATTTTGTACTTGTTTGGCGTGTAGATTGCATATAACTGGCTGGTAGACACCGCCGGAACGATGTATTGCGCACCGGACTGATAGAGCGTACCACCCTCTAATGCAGTGCTCCAATGTGAAAATGTATATCCCTTTTTTTCAAATTTACATGCTGGGATATTTATTTTTTCATCTGTTTTTCCTTTTACAGTCTCCGTTTTACCCTTTCCATTGTTTGAATTTAGGATAATGCTGTTTGAATTGGCAGACCACACTGCATATAATGTCAAATCCGCGGCAGGCATTGTAATTGACGCAGCATCCTCATAATCTGATTGTGTATTATCCTTGGTAACCGACCAGCCGACAAAGCTATATCCAGCTCTGACAAATTGATTTTTCACAAGCTTCACGTTTGCATCCGTTTTCGCTTTCTGGGTATTGCTATTAATTCCATTGACAAATTTGATCGTACCCTCGTTTGCCTCCCATATAGCATACAGTGTAATATCAGACGTTCCCATTTTGTACTGGGAATCCACAGGAACAATCACCTTGCCCCCAGGTGCTGCTGCCCAGCCGGCAAAGCTATAGCCGGTGCGAACAAACTGATTTTTCAGCATCAATGATTCATCTGTTTTGGCATTTACCATATTAGAATCCCCGATACCTCCATTTGGCATTAGGGTAATCTTGCTTTCATTGGCCGTCCAAACTGCCGTCAAGGTTCTGCCGGTGGTGGTTAGCACATAATCTTCCTCTGGCAGAATGACATTTTTTCCGTCGCTCCAGCCTGCGAACGTATAGCCGGGACGCGTAAACTGACACTCCGGCAGGACTGCCGTTCCATCAAAATACACCGGTATTTTTGACATCGTACCGAAACCACCGCCTGCTGCAAATGTAAGCTCATAGCGCACCGGTGTCCAGACAGCATAAAGAGTAACATCCTTTGCTCCCATCGTATAGAGTGAGTTTTGCACAAGTACCTCCGTCGCCTCGTTCTCACGCCAGCCGACAAATTCGTAACCCGTTTTGCTGAACATATTCATCTTAAGCCGTGCCGACTGGTCTGTCTTGAGGGTTTGAATGTCACCCACAACATCGTCATTTTTATAGGAAATCGTGTTTTCATTGGCAGTGTATGTCGCCGTAATCTTGCAGTCAGCGGTAATCTTATCGTAATCAAGGTCCCAACCGGCAAAGGTATAACCCACTCTGCTTGGTTCTTGTGGCGGAATTGCTGCGGTGTTATATTTTATACTTTGTACCGACTGAAGCAATTCCCCATTATAATCCATAAATTCTACATTATAATAATTGATCGACCACACCGCATAAAGGGTGACATCCCCTTCGCCCATTACATAATGCGTACCATCTGCATAATCATATTTCAGGGCTTCGTAATCCAAGACAGGGGAAAATGACCAACCCACAAAGGTGTGACCTGGCTTGTTAAAGCTATTTTTGTATAGTGCTGTGGCAATTGTCTGCTGCATCGGTTGTTCTGGCATTGCGCCGATTCCGCCATTTGCATCGAAAGTCACATTGTAAACCGGAAAGTCGGTCCACAGTGCGGTATACTCAGTATTTTCCCGCACAATTAAATCCAAAGGCTTGTCCCATCCACCAAAGTAATATCCGCTGTCTGGTATGGCCGAAGGGATAACCAACTCATCGTCACAGTAAAAATCATATACCACATCATTTGTGCCGCCGTTCAGTGTACCATGAGCACCGGACTTAAAAGTCACGCTGTAAATCCTTGGTTTCCATACCGCGTAAAGTACCGCACTTGCATCATCAATACAATATAAATCCCCATCCCTAAAATCAACCTCTGGGTTTACTGGGCGGCCCATTGTTTGCTCCATCGTCCAACCGACAAAATCATAGCCCTCTCTGACATAGACATTTGGTGACAAGGCAGTCGAAACATCGTACACAAGCTGTTGCGACTGCATATTACCGGTGGTCGCACCGTTGCCTTGAAAAGAGAGCGTATATGTGTTGGCACTCCAAACTGCGTACAAAACCACATGGTCTGTTAACATATGAAACTGCTCGCCGTCTTCATGACTAGACTCACCGTCTGCTGTTGTGGACCAACCAATAAAGGTATAACCTTTTCTGGTAAATTCGTTGCTATCAAGTGGTGCGAAGGAATCGGATTTCATTATCTGCGGCATCATAAACCCTTCACCGCCTGCCGCATTAAAGGTTATTATGTTGTCGTCTGCGCGCCACATTGCAGTAAGTGTTACGCCCTCCGTCTGCATCGTATAAGCACTTTGGTCAGCATATTCGATGTTGTTGTCCACATCACGCCAGCCGATAAACGTATAACCTTTGCGCATGTATTGGTTTGCATCTAGCTCTGCGGTACTATCAAATGCGATGATTTGCTCCGGCATGTTTCCCGATGTTGCACCATTTTTGTCAAATGAAACAGAGTACTCATTCGACTTCCATACCGCATACAAGTCATAGTTATTTTCTGCACCCATGATGTAGCTATCGCCGTCCGCAAACAAAACTGGTCCGCTCTGTTTTGCTGCCCAACCAACGAAGGTGTAGCCGAAACGCATAAACGTATTGTCAGTCAATACCGCAATTTGATCTGTTTTCAGTGACTGGGTGATTTTGTCATTGCCGCCATCATTTGCATGGTAAGTTATCGTATTCATATTTGCAGACCATACTGCAAAAAGTACCGCCCCCTCGGTTCGCATTGGGTAGCTGCGACCATCAAGGTACTGTACCTCACCATTTTCAAACTCTGCCCAGCCGGTAAACGTGTAACCTGGTCTATCATAGACACACTCTGGCAATGTAATAAAATCGCCAAATGTAACATCCACTTCTGGCATATTCCCAATTACACCGACAGCATTTGCACTAAAATTCAAGGTATAACTGTTTGCCTCCCACACCGCATGCAAGTTATAATTTGCATTGGAACCCATAACATATAACTCATTAAGATGAATCAACGCTCCGATGCCATCTAACTTCCAGCCGGTCTGCCGATATCCGGTTTTGCCAAATTGGCTTGTGGTAAGCGTAGCTGATGTGTCAGTTGCTATTGTTTGGGTGTACGTATCTCCAATTGCATCCCCTGGATGGAAGGTTATGGTATTGAGGTTTGCCGTCCATTTTGCATACAAATGATTGGTATCTTCTGTACCCATTGTATACTGCGCATCTGGGGCATAAAAAGTCCCTGCGCCGTAGGCATTGCCTTCGGCGCTATTATCGGCACTTGTCGTCCAGCCATCGAAGGTATAGCCGGTGCGGACAAACTGATTTGCGTTAATGGCAGCCGTCTCGTCGGTTTTTATGCTCTGATTTGACATACTTCCAGTTCCGCCGCCCGCATGAAATACAATTTGGTTGGTGTGTTTTTCCCATACGGCGTACAGCGTCTTACCAGTTACATTCATCAAAAAGCTGGCCTTGTCATTATACGAGACAGAACCGGTCGGAGTTGTTGCCCAGCCAGCAAAATAATATCCCGGACGCATATAGGTATTTGGTGTAAGTGCAGCGCTGGTGTTATATGTAATCATCTGAATATCCATTGTTCCTATTGCTACATCTGAGTTCTTATCAAATGTAATTCTGTATGGGTCCGCACGCCACTGCGCAAATAACGTAACATTCGGCTTCGTACCCATTTGATAGTTTATACCGTCAGCATAAGGTGTCCCGCTGCCATCCGCTGCTGTATTCCACCCACTAAAGGTGTAACCGATTCTTGCAAACGCATTAAGGGTTAGATTTGCTGTCCCATCCGTCGCAATCTCCTGTGCTGGCATGGTGCCGTCGGTTGCACCATTTCCCTGAAATGTTACGGTGTTGATTTTAGGTGTCCAGATGGCATATAAGGTATTTTCGCTACCCGTACCCATCGTGTAAGATGCTTGGTTGTTATAGGCAATCGCACCCATTGGGCTTGTTGCCCAGCCAGCAAAGTCATAACCTACGCGTGTAAAGGTACAGTCAATTATATTTTTTGTTTCATCCGTTTTATATGGTTGAGGACTCATTGTACCAGTTCCGGCACCAGCAACAAATTTCAATTGATTGTCATTGGCATTCCAGATTGCTTTGATGGTTCGATTGCTTGAAATACTAGTGAGCGAACCTTCCCATCCACCAAATGTATAGCCCTCTCTGGTTGTGGTTGGGGCCGTGGCGGATAAGCCGTGAGTTATCGTTTGTGTCAATGTTCCACCGCCGGTATAAGTGCCGCCAGCTAGATTAAATGTGACGGTATATTTCTTTAATGTCCATTTTGCATAGAGTGTTATCGACTCTGTCACAGTATCAGTTCTAAAATTCCACGAATTGATGCATTCTGCATCTTTATACCACCCTGCAAAATCATAGCTATCCTTTGTTGGCGAAGTTGGGGCAGTGATGGTACTGTTGGCGCTAGCATAGCTTGATGATACAATACTACCGCCATGTGAATTGTATGCCACTGTATATGCTAATGTTCCAGCCACTTCGCATGCACCGATGGTGGCGGCGCCTTGTTTACGGAAATAACCACGCTGGTCAATGGTAGGTGCCGCATAGGTGTCGCTTGATGGCATACACATGATGGTTTTATAATCTTTTAATATCGCAGTGGCGTTTACTACAGCTACGGTATATGTATGCCCTCCGTTGTTCTGGGCATAATACTTGCCATCACGGTAATCTAGGATTGAGCGCATTTTAGTCTCGCTCACAATGAAATCAGGAATCGTTGTGTTTATATTAGCTCTCCAGTTGTATGTACTTTCCATAATATTATAGCCGGTTACGATTGTTGCTGTTTGATCCTTAATACATACATCAGCCCCGCTACTTGATGTGGCTGTATTTCCAATTATAATATTCCCATTTATCTGAAGGAAAACCCTTGCATAAATTCCGCCTCCGCTTCCCGCCGTATTATTGACAATTGTGTTGTTTTTTGCCCATCCGTCAATATATAATGCTCCACCAAATATTCCAGCTTGATTATTAATAAATGTACAATTCTGCGCATTTCCCTGATATATTGCGCCTCCTGAATTGTTCGCGACATTACCTTCAAAGTAGGACCTGTATGCATCCGCATTATAAGCTCCTCCCCCATTTTCTGCCATATTATTTATAACCGTACAATCATTAATTTTCAAATTCGAACTACTGCTGTTGCCGGCAAGTCCGCCACCAAAGCCTTTTGCTTTATTGTCTTTGATGGTGCATCTATTAACCGTTACGACATAATTATTTAAAAAGATACCGCCGCCATTTTCACGTGGAATTGAATTGGAAATAGAAATATTAACAGAACCGCTTCCGTTTGCATTACCCCCAGTTATTGTGAGTCCGTCAAGCAATACCTGACCATTACTGGCAATGACTGTATGGTAACCATTATTACCATGAAGTGTGGTTATATTGCTCTCCACATTCCGATTACCAGCATCATCATACCCACCATAGATTGAATTACCACGGTCTATAAAAAAGGTTTTGTCCCGTGGATCAGCCGGTGTAGCAGATTTCAGTATGTCATATTTCGGATAGTATGTTCCGGCCGCAAGATAAAATGATTCACCGTTAATTGCCTCTTTCAATATATCTGCAAATTTGTCGGCTGGGTATGCATTTGCCCAACTTGTACCATCTTGTATGCCCGCACCATTTTGGGTAAAGAAATACGATGAAGATGTAGCCGCTCTTACTGGTCGTTCACTCAAAGGTATTGAACCTATCAGCACAACCAACGCCATCACCAATGAAACCACTGATTTAATCCTTCTTTTTATTTTCATAACCATCTTCCTCCACACATCTGTATTTTAATCATCAAAAAATTTGAAAGGTATCAACCTTCCTTTTATATTCCGATATTTTTTTCTTTGAGGGGAGTTTAATATGATTCATAAATAGATAGCCTTTCGGCATTGACTTTTCCCACAACCTCTCCCCAGTAAGTTCATAAATTCATTGTAATCTTCTTCCATATCTACGTCAATGTATATTTCCATTTTATTCCATATGTTTAGAACGTGAGCCCTCGAACGCATACAAAAACGGCACCACCAAATTTCTTCACTTGGCAGTGCCGCTACATTATTTCGTTTCCATAAAATAAATCCGTGACGCATAATCCTGAAAATATCGAACTTCCTGGTTATATCCGGTGCCAGCAAAGGCCTGTTTTAGCTTGACGCCACTGTACATCAGCGTGTCACCATAAACTGACATATCTTCTATCTCGCCATCCATTTTGATAAATTTGGCAACCACGTTTTGCACCAATGAATCCTGTTTAATATGAATCGGTGCAACAGTATTAATTAAGTCACCAAAATTCTTGACATTGTACTTCATTTCCCGATTATAGAAATGATAACAGCAGTCTTCGGCCAGGCCTTTTGCGGTGTAGGTTTCATAACGTGTATTTGGGCTGACCTGATGCTGCATCACCATCCCAACTGCTTTCTGCTGGTCCGGGCTGACGCAGGTCCATTCGTAGATATTGCCGCTGCGGCCACGGTAGAAGTTACCGAACTGCAATACCTTGCGCCATTCCTTATAGATGACAATCTGCATCGCTATTTCCTGTAATTCTTCCTTCTTCATATCACAGAAATTACATTCATAGCCACACACCCCAAAAGCCGCTACATTAAATCTGGTTTCCAGCGGTGTCATCCGCAGGGTCTGATGGTTTGGACAGGCTGACACATGGGCACTGACCGTTGACATTGGATAGCCATAGCTGTATCCATTTTGAATCTGCGTTCGGCAAGCGGCATCCGTATCATCACTGGCCCATATCTGTGGAAAATAACTAAGGATGCCTAAATCAAAACGATTGCCACCAGCGGCACAGCCTTCAAACAAAATCTTTGGAAAACGTGTTGTTAATTCTTTCATTACCCGATACAAGCCCATCATATAACGATGTGCCACTTCGCCTTGACGTTCCGGCGGCAGATATTGGGAATAGTAGTCGGAAAAAATGCGGTTATAATCCCATTTGACATAGGCAACTCCTGGTGTCGAAAAAATTTCCGTCATCTGCGTAATCAGGTATTCCTGCACCTCGGGATTGGCTAAATCAAGAATCCGCTGATTGCGTCCTTCTGAATGCGGCTGCCCCGGTATTTCCATTGACCACTGTGGATGTTCCCGATAACACTGGCTATTGACATTGACCATTTCCGGTTCGACCCAAATACCAAAATCCAGACCAATTTCATTTACCTTTCGGGCTAATCCGGCAATGCCATTGGGCAGCTTTTTGGGATTGACAAACCAGTCGCCTAGGGATTGTTTATCATCATCCCTTGTGCCAAACCAACCATCATCCATCACAAATAATTCGATTCCGACTGCTTTACCGGCCTTCGCCAAAGCTAGCAGCTTTTTCTCATTGATATCAAAATAGGACGCTTCCCAGCTATTTAGTAACACCGGACGTTCCTTGTCTTTCCATTCGCCGCGGACAATATGTTCCCGCACAAAGCGATGCATGTTCTGACTCATTCCATTAAAGCCCTGACGAGAATATGTCATTACGGCCTCTGGCGCTTCGAAGCTGTCGTTTGGCTCTAGCAAAAAAGTAAATGACTGGGGATTGATACCAGTTACTACCCTGGTCTTGGCAAAGGCTGATACCTCCACCGCCTCATAGTGATTGCCGCTGTATATCAGATTAAATCCATAGCAGTCCCCGAAATCCTCGCTCGCATTCTCACGGCTTACCATCACAAACGGATTGGCTCGGTTTGAGGATGAACCAGTGTAGCTTGCATTCACTGTTTTGCCAGCTTGAACCAAGGTATCATGGCGTTTCATTTCTCGCGCCCAGGCACCGTTAAAGGTCGTCAGAACATAACCCGCGCGGTCGAAATCCACCTGCGTACTCATCAACCGTTTTAGTTGAATCTGTTCACTGCTGGTATTGATAAGTCGGCTGCTTCTGGTAATGACATCCGTATCCTCATAGACATAATAATGCAGCTCCAAGGTCAGGTTATAATTCTGATCGGTTAAGGTAACACATAGATGCCCGACCTGATTGCTGTCATCATAGGAACCTGGCAATGTCTCATATGCGGCTTTGCCAGTCGTAATTTCAGCCTTTTCAAAGGTAAAATCACTGGTACTGCCGCCATCGGCATGAATGATTTCCACAAATGGTTCGCGGATATCGCCTTTTCCATAGGAGGACATTTCCAGACAGCAGTCCTCCAAGGAAAAATTGACATGTTCCTGATCATAAGCGATTGTATTGCCGGGGCCAAAGGCATACTTTTCCATCACCGGCAACGCATCGTTCAGGGTGATTTTCCGCCCATAGTACAAATGCTCTAGCTGCCCGGTTGCCATCACCTGAAAACAATAGGTGGTATTTTGAGTATTTAGTATAAATAATTTTTCTTTTTGCTCGATCATATTCTACCTCTTTTGTTGTAATTGCTGTGATATTTCTTTCATTTTCGCATCCGTTAAAATATATTTTTTGGTAAAAAACAGTGCTCCTACGATTAATAAAATAGTTGGGCCAATGGTCATCACCAGGCGCAGTCCATTCAATGCTGAAGCAGCCTGAGCTGCACCTGCCTCGGCCTTGATACCAACGGCATCGAGACTGATTCCAGCCACAAATACCGCAATTGCAGAAGCTAATTTCACCACAAAGGTCTGCATTGAGAAAATAACACTTTCGTCTCTGGTGCCATTTTTCAGTTCACCATAATCAATGCTGTCCGCCAGAAAAACAGTAGTCAGAACATTGAGCAAGCCACTTCCGGCAAATACCAACAGACCTGGAATAAATAACAGCATCCAGCTAATTTCACTTACTTTTACAATATTGGTAAAGGCCATCAGCAAAATGATTACATATCCCGCAATTTCCATTGCCGCCGAAAAAAGCAATAGTTTTTTCTTTTCAAAGAACTTGCGAAAAACAGGGAAGAACATCATTGCTAATATCTGTGATGCGCCGCCAAATGCACTGAAAATACTGTATGCCGTCACATTTCCAATATCATAGGTAAAATAGTAAAGAACCAGATTACTAGTAATATAAAGGGCTGAGTTGAGCAGAATAATGGTCAGCACTGACACAATCGCCTGGTCGTTGGCAAACAACGCCCGGAACATCTCGCCGACACCATGTGTCTCCACCTCAGTGACCGTCTTTTCTTTGACATTTAAAACACAAACGGTTTCTGAAATCACGAAAATAATTGCAACAATCAAAGCCCACCACTTAAAGCCAATCTGATAGTTAAGAGCCAATGCGCCACCGCCTAAGATGGGAACTAAAATCATTGTCAAAACCGTTGGAATTGCCGAACCAACCCCAGCACAAGAACGTGCCAAAGCAGATAAATTTTCACGCTCGCTACCGACCTCGGTAATGGCCGGTATCATGGACCAATATGGAATATCCATAATCGTATAGCTTATTCCCCAGGCAAAGTATAAAACCGTCAGATAGACCTTCATTGTATCGCCGTTCATGGCCTGTGGAACGGCAAATAAGGCATATAGCACAACTGCATTTAATACCGTTCCACTGAATATCCACGGACGAAAACGACCCCATCTGGTTTTGGTTTTCGCTACAATAATGCCCATAATTGGGTCGTTAAATGCGTCAAAGACTCTGGCAGCCATTAACACTGCACCAATGAAGGTTGCGCTGATACCTAAAACGGTGTTGTAATAATACAGAAGATATGCCGATACCAGCATGTATACCATATCTTTTCCCACTGCACCAATACCATAAGAAATTTTCTGTTTTCTCGTCAAATTCATTTTCTCTCCTCCTTGATTTCGATGGTAAAATCAATCACCTGACTGCGAGCACCTGATTTTAAATGCAACTGTCCGGTTCCGCTTTTCCCAATGGTTTTTACATATGTTCCCGTCATCCCGCCCTGAAAGGCAATCAACTTAGGACCAATCAGTTCGATATCCCCCGTTGTTTCTAACTGCACTGGTTCGTTCCAATAATTTAAAATATTCCCATGCCCATCGACTGCATAGATTCGAATGGCTGCCACATCATAGCTCTCAGCTTCCACCAGTTCGCAGTGGTCTGTTTTGACCATAAGCTCCATCTGGCGCATTGGTTCTTTACAAACCGTTTTTACGACTGCCCCATTTTTTATCGCTTCAAATCGGTAGGCTGTGACACTGCCGCCCCATTCGCCTACATATTTTTTATAAAGCTCTACCGCCTGAGACGGTTTCATCCGGTAACCGATGATTAACCCAAGTGCTGTCAACTTCTCGGTCAAGGACAGATGGGAAAGACCTCTTTTGGCCACCGCATTTAATACCCGACGGGCCATTTTGGCTTGTTTCGGCGTAAAGTGTTCCGCCACCTCGAGCTGGTTTCCAATAAAATCATCAATCAAAATCGGTCCATGCGATAGATTTAAAAATGGTGAGTCGGCTGCATAAAATTCCTGAATAAAAGCATCATTCTTATACATCCGAACACTGTCGGCATTCGTAAATACATATGTATTCCCCCGGTTGCAGCCAGGATGTTCCCCAATATCCATGCTCGTTGCCACCTCTAACACGTCATGGTCCTCATCTTGGCTTTCATAAATCGAGGCCGCCAGCTTCGGGTTACGAAACATATCCATGACTCCGTGATAACAAATCCGGTCTCCGCTGCCAAAATCCTGATGGGTATTATAATCAAACATGCACCAGCCAAAGCTTCCGCAAATATCTGCCTCGGCCGCAATGGCATCTAAGACCGTGGCATGACGGATGGCGTGCTCGACGCGATGCTCCTCACAATCAAAGCTCTTGGTCGGAAACATGTGGCCGTTGTACTCTGATACCAGATATGCCTTACTTGGATTGGCACTCACATCCTTTTTGCGGTCACAGCCCTTGGTGCTGCCATCATACAAAAAATCATTATAAGTATAAACATCCTCAAGCAAATGACTGCGTTTGTGAACCCGCACCCCAGCCGTTGGTCTTGTTTCATCAAGCAGATGCGCCACCTCATTCGTCTGCTGATAAAATTCATCATCATCTGGGGATTCGTTAATGCGAACTCCCCACAAAATAATTGAAGTGTGATTCCGATACTGTTTCACCATCTCCCGAGTATTGACAACGGCCTGCTCCTTCCATGCCGCATCTCCGATATGCTGCCAGCCTGGAATCTCGGTAAAGACCAGCAACCCCAAACGGTCACACTCCGCCAGAAAATAATGCGATTGTGGATAATGCGAGGTACGGACTGCATTTAATCCCAGCTCCTGCTTTAAGATTTGGGCATCAAACTGCTGCATCGACTTTGGCATCGCATAGCCGACATAGGGATAACTCTGATGTCGGTTTAAACCACGGATTTTTAATTTTCGACCGTTTAAATAAAATCCATCGGCCCGAAAATCAGCTTGCCGAAATCCCGTCACCGTTTGCTTCTCATCGACAAGGATGGCCCCTCGCCAAAGCTGGGTCGTGATGGTATGTAGATTGGGTGCTTCCACATCCCAGAGTGTTTCTGCTTCCCGTTGGTAACTCATCTGTCCGGCCGATGCCAACAGCTCCTGCCTGCCCAGCTCGTTTCCATCCAGAAAATGACAGATACTTAAGTCTGTGGCTGTGCCCGCGATGGTATATTCGATGTCGATATTAACTGCGGCTTCCTTCCAAGGCGCATGCGTTTTGGAAGGTAATACCTTTGACTTCATAAATATATCTGCCAGATAGACCTCTGGTTTGACTTCCAGATAAACATCCCGATAGATTCCGCCGTAGGTCATATAATCAATCACAAATCCAAATGGCGGAACATTACTGCTCTCCCGACTGTCAAGGCGAACTGCAATCTGATTCTTAGCACCATATGTTACCGCCTCGGTAATGTCGATGGTAAAAGCAGTATAACCACAGCGATGCTCGCCAACTAAGGCATCATTAACATAGACCAAAGCAACATGGGCCACCCCTTCAAAGGTCAGCAAAAGGCGTTTTCCACGCCATGCTTCTTCAATATATAATTGTCTGCGGTAGCCGCATTCCATTTGATAGATACTTTCATCAAAATAGTGAAACGGGGTTTCCTTACAGGTATGTGGAATCCGAACTTGTTCCTGGGCTCCGCCGCCTTCAAATGGTATCGCAAAGTTCCAATCATTGTTTAGATAGATTCGCTCTTTCATCTTATTCCTCATTCCTTCTCTGTGCTGGTGATACCATCAACTAAAATATTGACCACCTCCGTTAAGCCCTGACGATACGATATCTTATTCTGAATCAGAATATCTCTGCTAAAAAATTGTTCCAATGCAGCTTCAAACATGGTCTTAAAAATGATGATATTAATTTTTCTGACAACCCCTTCTGCCATCCCTTGTTCCAACAAGGCAATTGTCGTCTCCCAGCCACTCTCTAAGCGCTCTTCCATCTTCTGGTAAATCCGTGGATATTTGTCCTTCACCATATATAATTGCCGAAGGTCCAAATCCTTATAGCTCTCTGGCAATACCCCCAAAATTTGGCGGATTTTCGCTAATGTATCAAGCTTCTGGTTTACAATTACTTTTTGCTCACTTTCTTTAATTAAATCGAATCCATAATCAACCATCTGGTAACAAAGTGTCTCTTTATCTGAAAATATGGTATAGATGGTTTTTTTACTAATAGATAGTGCTACAGCGATGTCATCCATCGTAAATTTCATTCCCTTTTCCCGAAAAACTTCTACGGTTGCTTCTAAAATCTTCTCTCTCAGCTCCATCCTTCCCTCCTTTTTATTTTTAGTTGTTTCGCGGAAACCGAGAAACTATTTTTAGTTTCTCAGTTTCCTTAATTGTAGCATTTGCACTCTTGTTTTACAAGAAACGAAGTGCACAAAAAACAAACTCTCTTTTTATTAGAATGTCCCAAATAAATTAGGTTTCTTTCTTTCTGCTTATATGCTATATTAGAATGGAATGATTTTTTTGAATTACTACTATAATGATAAAGATGGATTAGAGGATTGTGTTATGTCAATACGAAAAAAACTACTATTATTATTTATTTCATTTGCCTTGGTTCCAACCATAATTCTTGCAATTGGAAACGTGTTTAATTCTGTCAAAACAACAGAACAATTACATTTAGAAAGATTGCGTTCTTTAACGGAGACTTCTGCTTCTGCTTTTAGTGAGATTGTTAGTATCCATAAAAATGAAGTAAAGATGCTTTATGAAAATCCTACGGTCAAAAATTTTATATCGATAATGAATTCTCAGGCGACTGATACTGCTGATTATCAGAAAATCTATGACGAAACAGAAGCATATATTGACAGCTACGTTGATACTATTTCTATTTTTAAAGATACTGTCATTCTCAATCGAAACGGTGAGATTATCTTAGGATATAATGAAGAAACAACAGGAATGGTTCTATCTGACAAAGACTACTATACAAATATCGTGAATAATACTGATAAAACCTATGTCTTTACCAGCAAGGTCCATGACTCTTTGGTGAATCCTGGTGTTTACGAGGATAAATGTGTTGGGTTAAGTCATGGTATTTGGTCAGATGAGGGCGAATTTGCTGGTGTTTTAGTTGCCTTTGTGGGAATCGATTTTCTAGCTGATTTTTCCCATAGTATTAGTTTTGGTGAAACTGGTCTGGCCTTTATTACCGATGCTGACAACTATATTTTGTACCACTCTGAGCCGATGTTTTATGATACCTACACCAAAGCACCCAAAATCCAAAATATTCTTTGGAACTACCAAGAAGGAAATATTGAACAGTCCGGCTTAATTGATGATAATATGGCTAATAAGCGCCGCCTATACTACTACTACATTATGGATGATATCGGAATGACCGTATTCCTGCGTCAGGATTACAGCGAATTTTCCCGTGACCGCAATATGATTATTGGACTTACGATTGCACTGCTGGCCGCTCTTTCTGCATTGGCTGTGACAGTGGGACTACGTGTCTCCAGACAGTTTACGACCCCAATTCTCAATCTAAAGAAAGCCTTTGCATCTGGTGCGGAGCATGGTATCTATGTTCGCTGTGACCTACAGGAAAACAATGAATTTGGCGACATGTCCAGTAGCTACAACGATATGATTACTACTTTGGAAATGCAGTATGAACAGATTAAGGAAGAACGACTGACCAAGGAATATGCCGAAAATGCAAATCTCGCCAAGAGTGAATTCCTGGCCCGGATGAGCCATGAAATCAGAACCCCAATGAATGCCATTATCGGAATGACCTCAATTGCTCAGCATACCGATAACGTTGATAAAAAAGAGGAATGTCTGAAAAAAATTGACACTGCTTCGAAGCACTTACTCGGTATTATTAATGATATTTTAGATATGTCTAAAATTGAAGCAAATAAATTTGAAATTACAAAGGCTGACTTTAACTTCGAAAATATGCTGATTAACACGACTAATATTATCGCTTTCCCGGTTGATGAAAAGCAACAGACACTGATTGTCGATTTTGACCAAAATATACCAACGGTTATTTGCAGTGATGAACAACGTTTATCCCAGATTATAACGAACCTGCTATCGAATGCGGTCAAGTTTACTCCTGAAAAAGGTGTTATCCAGCTTAAGGTCCGTCAGACCAAAAAAGAAGGTAATACCCTGGAGCTTGAAATCTCCGTTTCCGATACTGGAATTGGCATTGCCAAAGAACAGCAAAGCAGTATTTTTGATTCCTTTGAACAAGCGGATGGCGGTAAATCCAGAAAATATGGCGGTACTGGTCTTGGTCTTGCTATTTCCAAGAAGTTAACCAACATGATGGGCGGTGATATCTGGGTAGAATCTACCCCTGGGGAAGGTACCACATTTACCTTTACGGTAACTGCTGAGTATGTTAAAAATCTGACCTCTCATGCTTACAATAGTATTAAGAAGGAAGACCTGCACATTTTGGCTGTAGATGATTCTGCTCAGACTAGAACTTACTTCACAGACCTCATGGAGAAGCTGAACTTTTCCTGTGCAGTTGCTGCGAGTGGTGAAGAGGCATTGCACTTGATTGAAACAACCGATAAACCATTTAACTTCTTCTTCCTTGATTGGCAAATGCCGGAAATGGATGGCATTGAATTGACCCGTGAAATCAAGCACAGAGTCAGTGGAAATATGGTAATTATTATGATTTCCTCTTTCCGCTGGGAAGATATTGAAGGTCTTGCAATTGAAGCCGGCGTCAATGGATTTGTTCCCAAGCCGCTGTTTCCTTCGGAAATTGTTAACAGTATTCACTCTTGTCTTAATGTGCCAAACCATAATATGTTGGAAAATAAAAAGAATGTCAAGTTTGAATATCCGAATTTAGAGAATTTTTCACTATTAATGGTTGAGGATGTTGAACTAAACAGCGAAATTATAACTGAGTTGTTAGCAGAAACAAAAATCAAAATCACCTGTGCTACAAATGGCAAGGAAGCGCTTGAATTATATAAAGCTAATCCGAATCAGTTTGATATCATTTTAATGGATATTCATATGCCGGTAATGGATGGATATGAAGCTACTATCGCCCTGCGAAACCTTGACTTCAAGAGTGCCAAGGCAGTTCCAATTGTAGCCATGACAGCAAATGTTTTTAAAGAAGATATTGATAAATGTTTGGCTTGTGGGATGAATGACCATCTGCCAAAGCCGATTTCACTCGTTGATTTACTTGAAAAGTTAAAAAATTATTTAGGTGTTGTTTAAGATTAATTCAGGGCAGATTATCTAATGATAACTGCCCTGAATTTTTAGTCTGTAGCGGAATATCCACCATAAAGCTTCGAAATCTTCTGATAGCCTTCGGTTGCCTCTGTATGTCCGTCTTGATAAACCCATAACACCTCAGCCTCATGCGCCTTGGCCATTTCTAAGCCTTCCTCATAAGTAGCAATAAATATTGCCGTTGACAAATAATCGGCGACTGCTGAATTTTCATGAATCACCGAAACAGACGCAAAATTATCGGCCGGAAATAAAGTGCTCGAATCAATGATATGATGATACGATTTTCCATCGACTTCATAATAACGCTGATAATCACCGCTGGTTACAACAACCATATCATTGAGATAAACGGTATCAAGAACATTTGTTACTCCGTCCACTGTCTTCTTGGGGTCTTGAATCCCAATTCCCCATCGCGCTCGAACGCCGTCCAGCGGTTTACCAACCGTTAGAATATTCCCACCAGCGTTAATCACTCCAGAGTGAAAGCCAGCTAACACCGCTGCCTCCTTGGCTAGCTGCGCGGCAAATCCCTTGGCTACTGCACCAACATCCAGACTCATCAATGGGTCCGATAGATAAACGGTTTGATTCTTTTCGTCAATTACCATTTCTTCAATCTTAGTATGTTCATTTGCTGCGGCCAGCTCTTCCTTGGATGGCAGCTTGGCTTCCTGCGGAAAGCTTTTCCCTTCAGTTCGATACTGATGCCATATTTTCAAGACAGCTCCCATTGCAACATTCGTCCGTCCTTCTGTCTTTTCATATGCTTCCTGTGAAAATAATAGCAAATCAATGATTCGTTGGTCTACCTCAACCGGCTGAATGCCGGCATTGTCATTGATGGTTTTAATATTTACGACACCTTCATAATCATTATAAATATCAAATAGTTTATTTAGCTCTTTCATTTCATCATAGACAGCGGTACTCCCTGCTGTGAATTTTTCCTCACTTTCAGAGTAGCCAATGACTTGAACCTTGACATCAAATGTACCTATAAATTCCGCCTCATACTTTTCATAGCTTTCGGCCATCAAATCCGTATTACTTTGAATCTCCCCACATCCGCTGAGCCAAAAGCACAGAGCCAATACCACAGAGATTATTTTCTTTTTCACATTTTTTCCAACCTTTCGAAACGTAGGCCGCCGGGCGCACGCCGATAAAGAGAGCCTGCCTAAGCAGACTCTCTCATTAACCGTTACTTATTTTGCATTTCCAGCAGCCTTTTCTACGGCACTAATATAGTCACCTACTGAAATTGATACCGAAGAGGTTAGCTCTGCTACATCTGGTACTGATGGATGATGGTCATCAACCGCCTTCACCTGCATTCCTTTGACTTCATCTACGGTTTTTCCAATTGTCCATTCTGCGTAAGCCTGAATCTGCTCATACCACTCTTTTCCAACTGTCGAAGCCTGTTTCATGCCATATTCATCACCAAGCTCTACTTTTGTTTTCATTTCTGCGCTCAAGTCAGATGTTAATTCGCCAGCGGCATTGAAGTTAACCTTTGACTGAGCTGCATCCATTACACATGCAACGATTTTTCCATCACCGTCTAATGTTACAGTTACAATTGCAGAATCAACCTGACCTGTTCCGTCGGCATCTTCAGCAACTGATTTTGAGCTGGCAATTGAAGTAATAACCCCCATACCGGTGGTGTAAGATGCTGGTTCATCAAATTCATAACCGCCGTAAGTCATTGCTTTTTCGATTGCTGCTTGATAGTCGCCAACCGAAATTGATACGCTGGAAGCTAATTCTGGTACATCTGGTACTGCTGGATGATTATCATCCACTTTTTTCACCTGCATACCAGTTACTTCTTCTAATGTTTTTCCAACGGTCCAATCAGCAAATGCCTGAATCTGTTCATACCACTCTTTTTCAATGCTGGAAGCTACAATCATTCCATAATCAGCACCAAGCTCTACTTTTGTGCTAATCTTAGAAGTTAAATCAGATGTAACCTCACCTTGTGTATCAAAGCTTACTTTTGTCTGGGCTGCATCCAATTCGCACTTTACAATCACTCCATTGGAGTCATATGTAACAGATGCGATTGCACTGTCAACCTGAGCTGTTCCTTCTGCTTCTTCTGTTGCTGCCTTGGAACTGGAAATTTTGGTAACAACACCCTGACCTGTTTTTAGTTTTCCTTCTGCCGGCAGAGATGCTGCTGATGTTGCATCTGTCTCGGTGTCGGCTGCGACGTCATTATTGTCTGCCTCATCGGTTACATCATCCTTCGTATCAACGTCATTGGTTTTGGTCTGGTTATCCTTTGCCGGTGGAGTCTGTCCACACCCTGATAATACGCCTGCTACTAATGCTCCAGTCAGCAGAATTGTTAATAATTTCTTCTTCATAGATATTTCCTCCTTAAGTTGTCTTTATATATTCTTATCACAAATGTGATGAATAACAAATTTACTATCAATAGATTACCCCGAATCCCCTTGTTTTATAATTTTATTAAAATGCGGCATAATGACCTTTAATAATGTACCTGTTACACTTCCCATGATGATACCCGCAATCAGCAGCACCGGAAAATAGTACAGCATGTACCAATTCTTCATTATAATAGAGTATGCCACGATTTGACCAATATTATGAAATACTGCCCCAAGAATACTATACGTCACATAAGATAGTGACTTCCTTGACAGCACCAAGGCTGCCATTATCACCGTCATCGACAAAATTCCGCCGGTAAAGCTTAGCATGGCCGCAATCGGACCACGAGTGATTAGCACAAAGCCTGACTTTAATATCGTTAATGTATACGCTTCTTTTTTGCCGATGAAAAAGATGCAATACATACTTGCTACATTTGCCAATCCTAGTTTTACATTTGGTGGCAGCAATGGAATAGGCGGAATGGTATTTTCAATCATTCCAAGTACCACTACGAGTGCAAGCAGCAATCCAAGTACCGCAATTTTTTTGCTATTTTTCATATCGGCTCCCGTCTGATGCTAAAGTGGCATTCCAGCCAACAACTATTTCGGGGTCATCCGCATCTTGATGGTTCGAGCATATTCGGATTGTGGTCTTATTTGGCAAACAGGATGCATTTTGTCCAGTATGCCCCAGATATCCAGCGTGTACACATACTTTATCTGGACAATCTGATTCTACAAATGCGATTGCATGATTCTTTACTTCAAAAACAATATCTGGTCTTTCTGCAATCGAAAACTGCGTGTCTTTCATTAAATCCACCGTCTTTACCAAATCTCCGTCGACATATATTTCACAATATACCTCACCCTTATCCTGAAAGAACAAATAGTTGATTCCAAAGGAACAAAAGATTAGGCCAAGAATAACGGCAATGACGATAATATCTTTTCTTTTATTTTTCAAAATATCCATACGCCCAACCAGATTCCAACAGTGTAAGGAATCAGAATCAAAATAAAGTTTTTAATTGCAACTTCAAATGTCTCCCGCTTACTCTGTTTTTCAAAAAAAATCCGAATGTTCTTCCACACCAGAAGAAAACCGATTACGCCAAGCAATGCCGTTGGCGGCAATATTGCTGTTACTGCACCAACTACGATAAATAAAAGTGCTGCTAAATATAACAGTTGAAATAATTTCAGTGCGGAATCTTTTCCGATATAATATACTAATGTGTATCTTTTGACCTTGATATCCTCTTCTACATCGCAGATATTGTTTGCCAGCATAATATTTGAGATACAGCATATCAGCGGCAAGACTACAATCCCAAGGCTAATCAGTCCGACTAAATCGGCGGATATCATTACACGAGGAAGCGCAAGCTGAAGCGAAAGCAATTCCGGGTCATTGATGATATAGACCAAAAAAGGAATGCCGGTCCCCATCACCATTCCCGAAAAAATCTCACCAAAAGGCGTTCGGGCAATCGGCAACGGACCAAAGGAATACAAGATTCCAATGCCAAAGCAGATGATACCAGTCAACAGCACCACGATACCAGTAATTGATACCAGGTAAATTCCCAGTACCGCCGAAGCGGTTAGCATGAACAAAATAATCCCCCGGGAAACTCCGTTCGAATAGTGATTTTGCAGCTTCTGCTGTCTGGTTCCAACATGGTTATTAATCGCTGTTGCCGTCATATCAAAAATCAGCATGGCAACAAAAAAGACCAACGTCTTATATCGGTCCAAACTGCCATTCCGATAGATGGTATAGCCTGCTCCAACCAAAAAAGGGACGACACTGGCAATCTTTGTTTTTATTTCTACAAAACTAAAAAAATTAGAAAGTAATTTCATTTTGTTTTAAAATCCTATCTTTTCTATGCAAGTGTGGGAAATATCTGCACCAGCGATTCTTTTAAGACTGACCGTTTAATATCATTTTCCAAGCCCTCTATTAGGCCCTCTGCCTTACGAAAATATCGTCTGGATAACTGCTGAGATGCTTCTATTCCACCGCTTTGTTTTACTTTATTGATTATTTCAATTGCTTCAAGGCCGCCGTCAAATACCAGCTTCACATCATTTCGCAGGTTCTTGTCCTTCGCCATTGCCAAAATAAGTGGCAAGGTTAAAACGCCTTCCTTCAGATCACTCTTCACCGGCTTCAATGCCTCTTCAACGGTCATTTCATAATCCTTGCAATCATCGAGAATCTGGAATATCAAACCAACTAATTGGCCGAACCGCGCTATTTTTTTCGCCTGCTGTTCTGATTCCCCGCCTAGCACTGCCCCCATATAACCAGCAATCCAAAATAGTGCCGCTGTTTTGCCGGAAATGGTTTTGTAGTAATCTCGGTATTCGATGTTGGTATTATAATTATGAATCAACTGATTGTATTCACCTAAACAGATTTTCCCTGCCATTGATACAAATCGTTCTAATACATCAATATGTTCATCAAAGCTTTCACGACTGATCGAGGACAAGGTGGAAAGAGACAAACACAGCAAATAATCTCCGGCTATCACCGCCTGCTTTTTGCCATACTTACTTTGTACACTGGCGATTCCTCGTCTGGTTGCGGCATCATCAATCACATCATCATGCACCAATGTCGCAAGATGAAATAATTCTACCGCTGCCGCCGCCTTACATGCCTCCTCGGGCACCATTTGGTCCGCTCCAATCGCACTTTGCAGCAGCAGCATGGCTCTGACCCCTTTTCCCTGAGCACCAGCCAAATGATTCATTGGCTGGTCTAAAATGCCATGCTTCTGGTGTAACAGATGGTCGACATACTGACTGCTGTACTCATAAGCTTCTTCTAATGTTAATCGTTTCTTCTTAGTCATGATAAATATACCATTTCTTTGTAATCTTTCGGTTATTCCACCATTTTTTCAGCCAAGGCATTACATAATAATCAAGGCTTAATACTCTGCCGCCGCCAAACAGCATTGCCACTGCCGCGAAAAGCATCCACCAAGAGGACAGATACAGCCCTGTCGAAGTCAAGAAAATTCCTTGTAGAATAATAGAATATCCAGCCGCCGGTGTGGTTAGCAAGCCGCCCATTAAGGCCAAGCCAATTAATATTTCTGATATTACAATCACAATCTGGAAGACCATCTGCATATTGTCTGACGGTAATACCCAGTGATTCACAATCCAATCAACAACCGGCACCTGTATTTTCAAGGCAAATTCGCTGGCTTTGACAAAAATAATCTGGAACCAGCCAAAAATATCATAGTAAAACAATAAATCACCCGCTGATGCAACTGCATCGGCTGCTGCGCCAGACGCTGCACTAGCCGCATCTACGACCGCTGCACCGGCATCTGTGGCTGCACTTACTGCTTCTGCCGTAGCCGAGCCCGGGTACATAATGCTTTCATAAAATTGGTTGGCACCATTAAAGAATCCGACTAATTTTGGACTCTGAAGCCAGCCTTCACCAATCTTTACAATTCCTTCGTAGAGCCAATAAGCACCCAAAAAGATTCGTAGCGGAACCAGCATAAAGCTTGGGGAACGATTAGAAAAATGTCCGCCCACAAAGCTTCTGCGATTACGAATCGTAAAGAACTCATGCTTCATATAAGAGAATATCTTATTCCAGCCAAGTACCTGAACGAAATAAATGATATTGATAAAATGCTTACTGAACATCGCCAAAAAGGATGGTAAGGCAAACATTTTATTCGGGAATCCAACATTTGCAACACCATATCTGCCACCAATACATACCATAACACCATGAAATTTCGGCGCATATTTCTCCATTTCACCTTTGCCCGTCAGCTCACAGAGCATATTATGAGCAATCGTTTTGGCACTGTCTTCACAGTTTTCTACCATCTGCGGAACCGGACGTTCTTCTCCCTCTGGAATAAAGAAAATGTTGTCTCCGGCAATATATACATTCTTGTGGTTTACGGAACGAAGATACTCGTCCGTCTGCGTTCTGCCCCGTCCGGCATCGCCTAATTCCTTCGCCGAGCCGTTTGCAATATCAGAGCCTTCAATACCTGCGGTCCAAATAACTGTATCAGTCGCATAGCGCTCAACTTTATTATTACGTTTGCATTCGATATAATCCTTGCCAACACCGCAAATTTGTCCTTTCAGACGAACATCAACGCCCATTTTTTCTAATCTTCTCTGCACCTTACCAGATAATCGTTCCGGCAGAACTGTACAAACACGGTCAAGTGCATCAATATTGACGATGGTTACCATGTTGCGCTCAATGTGAAAACGTTCACATAGAGATGGCACCAATTCAGCCAGCTCACCGGCCATCTCAACACCAGTAAATCCAGCCCCGACAATGTAAAATGTCAGCATCCGCTTCTTTTGCTCAAGGTTTGTACAGCAAGCCGCATCGCGGAACTTCTGGATGATATGTTCTCTTAAAATAGTTGCATCTTCATATGACCAAAGCGTAAAAGAATTCTCTTTCGCCCCCTCTACGCCAAAGAAGGTTGGCTTCGAGCCGCTGGCTAAAACCATATAGTCAAACTCATAATCCCGCGCTTCACCATGAATCTTCTTTGCTTCATAATCAATGCTTTCCACCTGATCTAAAACGATATTTACTTTTCTGCCAGCAAATACTTGATCTAAGTTTATCTTTATACTGTCCTCATCCACACGCTGTGCTGCTACCTCATGGAGTTCTGTCAGCATAGTATGAAACGGACGCTTATCAATCAGCGTAATTTCATACTCTGAAATCTTTTTCATTTTACGCAGCTTTTTTTCCAACTTCTTAGCGGTTAATATTCCAGAATATCCCGCTCCAACAATCACAATTTTTTTCATCAATTACACCTCTGCAACATTAGTATCTTCCTAGTATGCCCTTAATTTGGCATTTAACACTAAGCATTTTTGTCTACAATATCACAGATTTTTCAAAATGTAAACTGCTCTGAATTACCGCTTTAGCAGAGGAAAATCTAATATGGATAAGATTTGTATTAAGCAAACAATGAATAGCCCCAAAGGTAAACAAATCGAAAAAAAATCGCCCATTTTATGTAGTACATTGGTGTTAAGCAAAACATTAAATGGATAATAGTCTACTATCTTTATTGAAAAAAAATCAAGCAACAATGGCACGATAAAAATGGCAGACGGCAACATCATGGATGAAGTAATACCTTTTTTACTTATGATATAAATAATCATTGCTATATTCCATGATAGGAACAATCGCGATAAATAAAGAAAAAACAGATATCCAGCGAGTGACAGACATCGCACATTATGCAAGATTGGCGATGAAAAAGCTTCTGCACTTAAATTTGGCAATCCGAATACGCGCTTTGCCTGCCACAAATCAGGCAAATAGGTCAGAACGAAAATCACACTTGCGGTAATAATTAACCAAATAATTTTTATACGTGTCTGGCGACCGCGTCCTAACGGCATGGTTTTAAATAAATTGTGTAAAACCCGCTCCCGAAGCTGCGAGATACACACGATAAGTAAAATGACCATAATCAACGCATTTAATACATCATTCCTGGGATTATTCGTCAACTTGTCGTACCCCGAATCATAAACCAATGCCCCTCTTTTTCCGCTCTCTTTTTCAATTTCATCCAGATAGCTGAAGCGTTCCAAAAGTCTATTCATGGCATCAATATCCATTCGCCTTGCTCCATGATTATCATAATGTTCTTTTTGTTTTATCGCCCAATCATATGGGTCTGGTTGTTGTAATGCCGTTTCCAAGACATTTCGATAATTCACTTCATCAGGAGTGACCCTCATCTTGAAGGCATCACTTTTCCAAAATTGAAAAATAATAAAAATTAGTACCACAAGGATTACCCGATATGCAACAAGGAATCTGAAACCTTCCGCCGAAAACAAATGAGTTGTCCTAACATGCGGTAGCTTGATTGGAAAACGTTTGGTAAGAGACCAGCTATTACGTGAATTTTCATAGTGGCAAGAAAAACTACGAACGGTGACAAAAAACAATATCACCCATGCAATGGCACAAAAAACGATGGCTATCGGCAACAGACTGTATGGCTGAGAGAATATGTTTATATTAATGTATGTCGTTAGCAACCTTGATGGTTGTAAGAAATAGTATACGTTTATATATTTTAGAAAATTAAAATAGGAATACGGTGCGATGACATAATAAAATACTGCATTTGCTCCCAAAGCAATGGCAACGGATGCATATGCTCCAATCGGACTTTTAAACCATACACAAATAAAAAGAAATAACATTGTATATAAACAGCTTGTCATCAGCTTGACAAGATAAGACCATGCCAGGTATTGAAGTACCGACATCGAAAATGGTGCTGCAATAAAAACAGACTGGATTGGACGCGATACATCACCAAAGCCATAATACCAACCAGCAAACGCATATAACACTCCGGTCAGTAGCGTATGTAAAAAAAAGACGTAAATCAAACTCACACTTATCTTAGCGCAAATCAATCTCTTGCGTCCGAAATGGGTAGAACGCAGCAATGGAAACATTGATTTTTCGTCAGTAATAAGAATGAAGCAGATTGAAAATATACCAATGAGAATAAATAAGTCAGGAAAACCTGTCGCCATTTCTACTCCGGCCCGTTCATCCCAAATTGGCTTTGTCCCAGTCAGCTTCGAATAATCCTCTGACATTTTGACTAGATTTTTATGATAAAAAGACTTCTCATCTGAGAATAAGGAAACATTGATTAGTTCGGCTGCCTTTTGTCTGATATCAGATAAATAGTCATCATAATCAGCAACCTCATCCATTTCCTTTAAAACTGCTTGAAACATGTCAAATTCACTAAAATCAATATCTCTATCAATATCTTCCAATCTTTCTTTTAAAAACACATTTGGTTCTTGTTCATTCTCTAATTCTGTCATCAGGTTACGGTAAGCTGATGTTTGGAACAGTACATAACCCTCATCATTAGCAAACCGTTTTTGCTCATTCATGTAATTTATAAATAGGCTTGTCAGAACAAGCAGGAATGACAATATGTAAACAGTTCTTTTGGTAAATATTTTTCTAAACTCTTCTCTAAATACGGCCATGCAGTTCCTCCAACGTTAACAATCATTCTCCAAACAAAGCTAGATACATATCTTCAAGATTTGGGATTACCCCACCTACATCTGATAAATGACGGTCAGAAACTACTCGTAAATGTATGCCATCGTTCTCCTTGCTCACATTACTTATTTTATAATCACGTAAATAAGATTCTATTTCATTTTCATCCACCACGAGTTCATAAACACGACCCTGCATTTTTTCTTTCAACTCAAATAAATTTCCCCGTTCAATTAATTCACCCTTTTGTAAAAAAAGGATTTCTTTTGCAATAAACTCGATATCAGACACTACATGCGTTGCAATAATTACGATTCTGTTAAAACTGGTCTTCGATATAATATTACGAATTCGGATTCGTTCCTTGGGGTCTAATCCTGCCGTTGGTTCATCCATTATCAATATCTCTGGATTCCCCAAAAGTGCCTGTGCAATTAGAATCCGCTGCTTCATTCCACCGGAAAAAGCCCCTAGCTTCTTGTGTCTGCAAGCCTCTAAGTTTACTACTTCAAGCAGTTCTCCAATTTGTTTCTGTGCCTCTTGTTTCTTCATTCCTTTTAAAGTAGCAACATAGTACAAAAAACGCTCTGCTGTGAAATTGGTATATAATTGCTGCTGTTGTGGCATATAGCCAATTCGCTTGCGATAATCCGCACCCATCTTCTTGACATTCTCGCCATTGTACAGCACTTCACCTGCATCAGCCTGCAAATTATCGACCAGAATGTTCATGAACGTGGACTTTCCGGCTCCATTGGGACCCAATAAAGCATAAATACCAGATTCTAAAGACAAGTTCAACCCATTTAAAGCTACCGTTTCGCCATAACTTTTATGTATTCCGTTAATATCTAATCGCACTCGATGTCACCGACCTCATCTCTTTCCAGTTGTTAAACTGCCGGTTCACTTCCACAATTAATTCATCTAACCCCGCTTCCTTTAAGTCCTGATTCAAGGATGCCAACGTTGTGGTAAGCTCTGAATCATGTCCGGTAAGAAAAGATCTATAAATTGGAATTGTACTCTCCTCTTCGTAAATAATTGTGTATTTTTCTACAATCCGATTTAATTCAAGGAGCTTATCTTCTAAACCTTGATTGTTAAAATGAAAACCGACAATCGGTGTCGTCTCAAGTCCTTCGTTGTATTTTGGACATTGTTTCGAATCAACTGCGTCGATTGTGTTTTCTGTTGTATTTGATATAAAACCTAAAAACCAAGGCAACTCCCATGAAATTTGTCCATCCTCACTAATAGGAGCTACTCTTCCTTCCTCGTCGAGGCGATAATCCACACCTTCCACACCATATGCCAATAAATCTGCCAATTCTACATCCGTATAAAGCCATGACAGCAATTGAATGCACTCATTCGGATATTGGGATGTTTTAGCAATACCGTTAGCAACCCTTGCTGTGTCCAATTTTGCCGGAGCAATTGGCAACAGATATTGAGTGAACCGGTCGGGGTACAATAGCATATCAGGTACATTCGTAGTCGGCAACGTGAGCGGAGTTATCCCAATATCTGCATTTATATCCGAATTAATATAGCCCTGTTCAAGAAGCGAACGTACTGTCTTCAAATAGTCAATACATTTCGTATCTTCAAACAAATTGAATGCTCCTCGCTCTGCATCCAAAGCAATCGGCAATGAAATGAACTCATACTCTAATAACTTCATAATAGAAGGCAATGTGTCAAAAAAATCGACTGGATATTCTTCATCTTTCATTTGTTCAAGAATTGGCACAAGAGAATTTATATCATTTGTGATATTCGTTAAATCAAGATTATATCGACTTGCCACTTCTTTATCTACCATAAGATTCGCTGTCTGTCCATAAACCGGCCAGGCTAAGCCGTATATTTTTCCATCTATGTCCACGCTCTTCCAATGATTTTCACCTAATGCCTGATACAACGCCAGCCCTGCATCAGAATTCAAATACTCATCAAGCGGCATCAGCAATTCATTTTGATAGGCATACATATAGGGATCACTTATCCCATCTGCTGCTCCATCATTCAAAGTCTGTCCCGTAAAAACCAAATCCACTTGTTCGCCCGACTCAATCATATATTTCATCTGACTATAATATTCTGCGATAGCTCCCTCGTTTACATCTATCGAATACATTTGCAGTACAAAATCAGAACCTTTTTCCACTAATTTATCATTAAACGCAATCAATCTATCTTCTGTCAAAAAACGTAACCCATCACTGTTATTTAACCAAACCAGAACTTTTTTATCCGGATACCGCTGTTCAATATCTTTAATTATATATGAATTCGCCTGATTCAATTGTACCGTTGATTCATTTGAAGATTCATTTTGAAAGTTTGGAAAGATATGTAGACCATCAATATTATTACTTAAATAATCCTCCATGCTTACCCATGCATATTGAGTATCCGCATTGCTATCTTCAAATGCCAGAAACAACTTATCTCCGATTATTTCTTGAATCGCGTAATTCGCTAACTCTGTAATTGAAAATGTCTTTCCAGTAGAACCGTCAATTGCTGTACATAATTTCTTTGTCGAATCTGCTTCGTCAATTTTGGTAAAAATAAATACCTCTCCATGCAGATTGGGATTATATGTTCCGCTATCTTTTTCAAGAACCTCAAATTCATTTAATTTTTGTTTTGATTTGCTATCATAACTTATAAACTGAATGTTGTTGTTGCCTGATGAATCAGGAGCAGGAAGATATGTCGTAACATACAACCGCTCTTTCTCTTGTCGAAAATAGATAAACTCGTCCTCCGACACTGCTTTTCTATCTGCAAATTCATCGCTCCATACGGTTTCCTCCTGTTTATGTACATCGTAGCTAAATACTGTCTTTCTAACCTTTTTAAAACTTTCCGTCTTCCAAGCATCATCATCTTCGAACGGTACGTCTATCGCTTCCGTCTGATAGGTTAATAAATAATTAAATACACCATCGTCGTAACCAACATACAGCAATTGTGCTCCATATCCGGTTTTATCAGGAAGTGTAGTTGCTTTTTTTTCTGCTATATCAATGCAGCCAACTGTAACTGTAATATTTCTCATATTATTACTAATAATTGATGAATCAATCGTTTCTTCATCATATTTTTCTAAAAACAGAAACATGAAACCATCGGCAATATAATACTCGATACAACTGCTATAACCGATAAATTCACCGATGGTTTTTATCTTTCCCCCATCCAAGCTTGACTCATAAACGACAATGGAGTAGGGTTCTTTCCGGTCATATTCATAATTTCTGCTAACATAATACAGCTTCTTGTTATAGATATTGATTAATTCCGCCGATGTATTATTCAAATTATACGCAAAACTATTCATATCGTCATCTGTACTTTGGGGATCTGCTCCAAGTGAAACCTCCGTTGTACTCGCAAAATCCATAAACCTGATGTAGGGTGCCTCGTTATACCTTTGCACTACACCTGATGGTGAAAAACCTCCATAAGAAGTGGCATACGATAGCTCAGAAGGAAACGTTTGGTTGGAATCTTTTAGAAAAAAAACAGTTCCCACAATTAATATAATTAAAATTATCGAAATAAACACCATCGGCAAAATCTTTCGCTTCATGTTTAACAACCTCCATAACTATCCCTTTTTATACTTATTGATAAATGCTTTACCTTGAAATTTAAAAGAAACAGCCTGCCAGACTTAAATATGTATCTCTTAAACTCTCTTACAACGAATTACATCATTTATTACAATTAATTTCTTGATATAAACTTATTATCACCAAATGAAGTTCTCAGGTTATTTCTCGTTACACTACCGCCATGTGAACTTGAAACCTCATAACAGTATGATTTCCCATCATGAGTTGCTGGTAAAGAAATACTGGCTGTAACTCCGCCTGCCGTATTATTATTACTTGTAGTCGATACATACGTTGTGGCTCCTGAACTTGTTAAATTCGCACCAGCTTTATATCTTGCAGAAACGCTTACCAAAGCTGTTCCTGAATAACCACCTGCCAGACTTACTGTAGTGGATACACTCGTATAAGAAGATGACATTGAATAGGAACATCCCGTGTCTCCTATTGTTGCTGCACTTACATTGGTCGGCAAAGCACCAATCACTATCATAGCGCTAAATAAGCCCGCTAAAGTTTTTTTATAATTTTTCATTTATTTCTCCTTTCAGGATGAAATCTGGCAAGCTGTCACTTTGATAATAATTATATTCCTTTATGTCCTAACTTTCCAGAATTATTAACCGACATATTTCGACATAATACGACAATCGTTTTAAGTGTCAACGTCAAAAGACTACCGCCAATTTTTTGCGATAGTCTCTTTATCTAATAATTCTTTAGCAATCCTCTTGCAATAACATTACCGGTTCAATTTTATGAATTTTACTAGCGGATAAAATAGCTGTTAGCATTGCAATTATCATAATTCCGACAACATCCAATACTAGCCAAAATGCAGGTGTCTGCAAATCACATTTTTGAATTCCACAGAAGGAGAAGCTTAATGCCACCAACGGATTCATTAAAAATTTGGCTAAAATCGCCCCGATTACGGCGCCAAATAAATCCACCGGCAGATTGGTCAAAATGGTCTGTATCACAAGCTGTGGGGTGGTAAATCCCAACGCTTTTTGGATGCCGTAATTCTTTCGTTCCTTGGCCAATCTATTTTTTATTAATAACATTACAATCATGATTACCACACCAATCGTAATTGTTACAAAAATAACGCAAATTGCTTTCATCCCCGCGGTCGCACTTCCCATTGAATCTTCCGTTTGCTTTTCTCCATCTGTAAGCTGAAGATCTGGCAGAATGCTTGTTACTTCTTTTTTTATTTGTTCAAAGCTTGTGCCCTCTGTTGCATATAAGTATAGGCTTGTCACTTGTTCCCGACCATTCAACCGCGTTCCGCCGGCAAGATTCATCAATGCTTTTCGTCCCATTTCATTTATCTTTTGGTCAATTCCAACGACGATGTAATCGAGCCGCTCACCTGAGCCCTCTACATAAATAACATCTCCAACTGCCACGCCAAGCTGTTCACTTGTTGCTGTTGTCAAAACGATTTCATTATCCTGTCTTGGCAATCGTCCCGCTACTACCATTTCATTAATTAATTTCTCCGGCTCATCCCACATATCACAAGTGACAGATGCACTTTTTTCATCATGACTGAGACGAACAGTATTGATATCAAAAAATAGTACCTGTTCAATGCTTGGCAGGCCTTTTATCTGCTCACCGGCTCCAGCTAAATCTTCACCATTTATCCATGCCGTTCCCACTTCAATGCCGCTCATTTTCATCAGCATGCTCATATCCTTGGAAAAGTTTTCATAGATAAAAAAACCAACACAGCTCGAAAAACTTAAGAGAGCAATAATCGCCATGACCATAACGTTCTTTATCTTTTCTTGCAGTATCGCTTTTATGCCCAGCGTCCATGATACCGGTAGAATACTTTTTTCAAATGGCAAATAATTCTTACGAAAATTATGTGTCATAATTCCACCGCGCAAGGCAGATAACACCGTAATTTTTTTGTAAATCCGGCCAACCATCCATGTTATGCCCATCACCAGAGCAACGACCACAATAATCGAAATAAATGCGGCTGTAATGTCAGGCTTTTGATTCCAAGAAATACCAATGATTGAAGCTTGAATATTACCAATCAAACTGCTTCCGGCAATTCCTAAAATCACTCCGGTAATCGATGCCACAACGGCTAGTGAAACCATCTCTAGCATTGCTGATGCTTGCAGTTGTCTGGTGGTGTAACCGGTCGCCTCAAGAACCCCAATATTTTTCATATTTCTTTCCAAGAAATTGCGAACACTAAACCGGACAATAATCAGGGCTATCATCATCAGCAGAATGGAAAATACCAGCATAATTCCCATTGCAATCTTTGCGGCGATACCAGCGCCACCTTTCATTGAGGTCCAATTCATACCCAAAGTTTGGGCATTCCCCAACTCCGGTATTTCCTTTGTAAGTTGAACTGATATCTGATCATCAAAATCTAATGAATCTGCACCAGCTTTTAAGCGCACCTGATAGTTTAAACAATGACCCGCCGCCATCAGTGGCTGCTCATCAATTATTTGCTGAATCGTATCCCTCTCAAGGTAGCAGTAGTAAAAACTAATATTGGTCGGATTCGCAAACATTGGGTCTTCTACAAATCCACCGATCTTAAATTCATACTCCTGCTCGCCAATCGTTAGATAGATTTTTTCTCCGACTGCATAATCATTTGATATTTTCAAGTAATAAGGGAGCAGGATTGTCTTTTCGTCACTATCCAACACAATATTATCAGACAGCTTCCCGATGGTCTTTTCATCCTCAATGGTTTCGAAGATAAAACTAAATGCCTTCTTCTCTGCGTCTTTACTCTTTCGGTAGGAAACACCGCCAGTTGGAATCCACACATCAGCAGTCTGAGATTCTGCCACATCCTCGTTTTCATAAATAATTTCGGTAACCTTTGCCGCTTCTATTTCCGGCACGATATAAAGGAAATCAGCACCATGAAAATTTTCATGTGACTGCTCTAACACATGATCCATATTTGTCAAAACAGAAATACTAACATACAAAATCAACGATGATAACAGCATCAGGAAAAACAGAATCGCTACATCACCCTTCTTTTTCTTTAAATTATTGCGGGCAATAAAAAATAATTCATACATATTACCACCCCATTTCCGCTAAGAACTGGCGTAGTTTTTGATGTCTTTCTTTATCACCGCTGCGATATGCGCCAAGCAACAGTTCACCAGTTATCACACCGTCTTTTAAATAAAGAATCCGATTTCCCCGTCTGGCCGAACGCATGTCATGTGTCACCATAACAATACTCTGCCCCGCTCGATTATATTCCGTTAAAATATCCAGAACCTTTTCGGTATTCTGTGAGTTGAGTGCGCCAGTTGGTTCATCGGCAAATAGTATTTCCGGAATGTTAATCAGGCCTCTGGCAATGGCAGCTCGTTGTAATTCTCCACCCGATAACTGGGCTGGAAATTTAGCCGGAATCGGGGCATGTAAATCCATCTTTTCTAGTAACGCGTTCGCCCGCTTTGCTAAATCTTTTCGATTTTTATTCACCAGCAGACCACTGACCATAACATTGTCAAGAATACTCATCGTATCGTTTAAATAATTCTGCTGAAAGACAAAGCCACAATGTTTGCGGCGAAATATCGCCAGCTTATCATTGGAATATTTGGAGATTTCCTCCCCCCGATACTGAATACTGCCCAAGGTCGGACGGTCCATCCCCGACAGTGCATAGAGCAGGGTACTTTTTCCAGAACCGGAGTTACCCATGATTACCGTGAAATCTCCTGATTCGATAGATAAATTTAAATTCTTTAACACATGCTGCTGAACGCTTCCAGTTGAAAATGTTTTACATAAATCTTTGGCTGTTAAGATTGCTTCCATAATTGTCTTCCTTTCTTAATTTCCCATGCATGGGAAGTGGTATCTGATTTCATTATAAGGAAAGCTTTTCGGAAAGTCTTAACCCCATTCTTGTCTGTTTCTTAACTGATTCTTAAATTGGTTTCTCAAGCCTTTTTCAAATAGAAGGCCACGGTAAAACCATTATGTTCCGTATAACACTCCATTCCACCATGCATCTGATTTAAAAAGCGATTTGCCAAATATAATCCCAGACCGGAACCGGCCTTTCCTTTGGCATCCCGTCCACGATAATATTTTTCAGTAATCAGTGCTAATTCCTCTTCTGGTACACCCGCGCCATAGTCTTTGACTTTCGTCAAAATGCCATCTTCTGTTTCCTGAAAAGATACCGTAATTACTGTCCCTGCATACTTATAAGAATTATTTACGATATTATCAATTACCTGCTGTAACCGTAGTTTATCCATATAGAGCAGGCACTCTGGAATTTCATTGGCAAACTGGATTTCACCGTAGAATTGTAGTTCCTCGAACATCGTCTTGAGGCAAAGTGAGCTTTCCTCTGTTACCTCGACTTTTAATACCTCTAGCTCCTCTAATGTTGCTTGGAAAAGATTACTGATGAGCCGGTCAATCATTTCTGCCTTGCCCGCAATCACGTTGATTTTTTCCATATCTCCAAGGGAGATTTCTCCATTGGAGAACGTTGTATCATTTTCCTCTAAACAAGTGCCAGGGTTACATTTCGCCGCCTGCATCACCTCACAAGCTGCTCGTATCGTTGCCACCGGTGTCTTGATATCATGGGACAGCTCTGCGACCAGCTCTTTTTTACTCTTATTGGCTTGATACTCACTCTCCTTCGCTTTTCTTAATTCTTCACGCATAATATCAAAGCTTTCGGTAAAAGCTCCAAAAAAATTATTTCGTTCCATCGGCAGTGGTAAATCAAGATTTCCCTTGGCAATCTCGCTCGTAAAAGACTGTAATTTGTGAAAGGGACGCACCACCCCATAATACAGCAGCCCCATTGCGATGTAGCCAATCAACAATAATATCAGCCCCAATAACAGATAGCCTTGCAGTAATTGATGTTCCAATTTCTGATAGGTAACTCGTTCAAAATCCCACATTACTTTTCCAATCATGGTATTGTTTTGATACAAGTCTAAAATCATGTCACCTTTTTTGATTCGTTCATTTATTTTTGACTGATAATCGGTATCTGTTAAAAGCAATATCTCACAGTCATATGCCCCGGCTAACATATCACAGCTTTCTCCACTCGCAATCTCACGATGAATCTGCGTTAACTGCTCTTGATAAAACACCATATCACGTTCTTCAATTGTGTTGTTTTTCATCAGGCCATAACCGCCTAATACTGCCAGCAATAATAACAGCGTATAAATTACAGCGATATATCTAATTTTCATAGGTTATTCACTTTCCGCCAAACTCATTTTTCAGCATATATCCGGTTCCCCAGATGGTTTTTATCAGTTCTGGTTCATTGGGATTTTCTTCTAGCTTCTCCCGCAATTTGCGAATATGTACATTCAAGGTTCCATCACTAAAAAACGAATCGCCCCAAACCAACTCAAACAGTTTTTCTTTTGTTACAATCGTATTTTGATGTTCAAACAAACATTGCAGCAGCTTAAATTCTTTTGCTTTGAGACTTACTTGTTTTTTGCCGATATACGCGCACATGGTTGCTTCATCTAAGCGAATTCTGTCAAACGTTTCGCAGAGTGAATTTTCTGTTTCCTCGCTCTCGCTCACCTTTTTCTGTTGCATTTCTTGATTCATTATCCGCTTTAACATTACCTTCACCTTCGCGAGCAGTACACTTAAGGCATAAGGCTTTTTAACATAGTCATCACCACCGATGTTGAGCGCTACCAGCACATCATCATCACTTTGTCTGGCGCTGATAAATAAAATTGGGAAGTCATATTCTTCACGGATTTTCTTGCATAACCAGAAGCCATTTTCAGCCTGTAAATTTATATCCAGCAACAACAAATTAATTGTATTTTTATTTAAATACTCCAAACAAGCCTGAGCCGTTTCCACATAGTCACAGGATACATCAAACATCTGAAAATATTCGCAAGTCATCTGGGCCAGTTCTATTTCATCATCTACGATTAAACAATTTATATGCATATTAAATAATATCCTACTTTCTTACGTTACTTTTATCCATTATAAAATGGGATACCATTTTTTGCAAATGATATCCCATTCAACTATTTTTTATTATTCTGCTAAAGCTTTCACTTCTTTGTATTTTGCCACATCCGTATATAACTCGCCCATATATGGATTGCGTTTGGTCTTAGCAACCTTGAAAATCATGTAGATAAATACAAGTACATTCGCTGCCAATGCCAAGAAGCTGACGATAAATAGAATCGTCGAATTATTGGTGGACTGCACGAGGAATGGTCCCTGGTCAATAAATAGTGGGAAGGTCTGAGCAAACATACACCACAGTGCCAGTGTCTGCGCACGATGCTGTAACCATGCTCCTTTGCCGACGGTAAATGCACATAAGGTCGGTGCCAATAACAATGCTAATCCACAATAGAAGGAATGGTCTGGCAGACAGTTATAGGTATAAGCAAAGTTCCATAAATCATAGGCAATAATCCAAAACCATAACATATCCGGCCACAACATATCATGGCTCTTATCCTTAGCGGTTGCTTTGCGGATGCAAATGCCAAACCAGCCAGTGATGGTGATGATATTTAAGATACCGGCAATTCCGTTCATATAGTTCCAGCTTCCGCCGAACAGATTCTGAACCTGATTGTGCTCTGCTACTCTTGTCACTTCGCCCCAGTAAGTACGCCCTACTTCAAAATCTCTAACAACAGCTTCGGCAATATTGATGGCCAAAATCAGTGGTGGAAAACATAACGCAATCTTATTGTCAGCCAGTCGCCAGGTCTTTCCCGTTTTCTTTTTGGTGCCACCAACAAATCGGATACACCAAAAACCGATACATCCAGCCGTGGATGAATAAACTTTGGCCAAATGGAACCAGTCCATATATGCCGTATCGCTTAGTACCGTTAACCATAAAATAGTAAGTATTGTTGGTAGAATTACAAAAAAAGCAAAACCAATCCACTTACTTCTCCGGCCGATTTCATTGAGTCCAAAAAGGGCAGCAAATACTGCCAGCCAAACTAATAGCACAAGCACATTTGGTACTACTCCTGCAAATGAATACATAACATAAGCCTCCTCTAAAGTGTTTTCTGGTCATACCAGATTTTTATTCTATTTTAACACCTTTTTAAGAAAGTTTCAATTCATTTCATATTTTTGGTTGTACCAGACCTCACCTGCTTTTCAGGGGAAGATTTTTTTAAGCTATGATAAAATGCGTTTCATCCTTTAGCTGCATTTCATATTCAGCGACATTGTCAATGCGAATATAACTTGCATTTCGCAACTCTTCTACGAGCTGTTCAATCAAGAATAATTCACCTTGTACTTCTGCCTCGACATGGCCGTTATATAAATTTTTGACATATCCGGTCAGCCCAAGTCTAGTTGCAATGCTGTGTGTACGGTAACGAAAACCCACGCCCTGAACTCGGCCGGTAAAGGTTAAATGCTTACGAATCATATGTTTTCTCCAAATTTTTTAATAAAGTTTCTACTTCCGCTCTTGTCGCAAGCGTCTCTGAAAAAGCACTGGCACTGCCACTGCAAAGCCCCATTAAAAACGCTTTGCCATAGTCACCGGTTTCCAAATATCCTGCCAAAAACCCCGCTACCATTGAGTCGCCGGCACCGACTGAATTGATGACCGTTCCCACTGGCGCTGGCTGCTTATATACGTTACCATTTTCATCAATCAAAATGGCTCCGTCACCTGCCATTGATACTAATACATTCTGCGCACCCATTTCCTGAAGCTTTCTTGCATATTGAATAACTTCAGCTTTATCATCTATCGTCGTGGCAAATAATTCTGCCAACTCGTGATGATTTGGTTTGATTAAAAATGGACGATAAGGCAAAACATTTCGCAACAGTTCCTTTGTTGCATCAACTACCACCCGGGGTAATTCCAGATACTTCATGATATCCATATAAATAGATGCTGGCATGGCATCTGGAATGCTGCCCGCCAACACCAATATGTCGTCCTGCGTTAAATAATCTAATTTTTGATACAGCCGCTTTATATTTTCGCTCGTAATGGCTGGTCCCTGCCCATTGATTTCCGTCTCGGCCGATGAACGGAGCTTGACATTGATTCTCGAACAACCCTCCGTAACCTCAATAAAATCCGTCGACACCCCTTGTTCCTTTAACAGCTTTTCAATGTGGGCACCAGTAAAACCCGCGACAAATCCTAGTGCTGTATTCGCACAGCCTAAGTTTTTTAGTACCATTGATACATTGACACCTTTGCCACCGGGATAGATTTGTTCCCGCTTCGTCCGGTTTACCATTCCCTCTTGAAATCGCTCCACATCTACGACGTAATCCAATGATGGATTAAAGGTCACTGTATAAATCATCTGTCTACCAACTTTCCCCCACCTTTTAGAACCAGTTCTTAATATTATTAAGTTCTCTGGCTCCTTCGATAATATTGTGCTTTTCTTTTTTCAAGTATTCCTCCATCTGCTCGATTTCCTCAGCAGTAAACCCCTCCTGCTGTTCAATCTTGCACTCCGGTATCCAGCCTTCGGCATAATCTTTGCGTTCTGGGTACTCCCGCTCAAAGCGAACACTGATGGCATTTCGATTGTTTTTCCGCAGCACACTGGAATAAGTAAATTTCACTTCGCCATTTTGCATTTTGTTTTCTTTCAAACTTTCACCTCGCTTTAGAATCCACGCAACCGGTCGCTTCCGTCATCGACGGTGTTCTCTATCTGCTTTATTTCAACATAATAGGAATAGCTTTCATTTACGACTATCTCAACCCGTTCGCCCACCTTATGCCCAAGAATCGCTTTCCCTAAGGGCGATTCAATGCTGATACGTCCTTCTAAGGAATTGCCGCGAACTGTTGTGACCAGCTTATAGACCTCCGTCAAATCATCCTCTTCAAAATATAAGGTCACAGTGTTATTTAGACCGACCTCATCTTCTTTGGAGTTCTCTTCGATAATCACTGCTGTTTTTATCATTCGCTCTAAATAGCGTATCCGGCCCTCATTCTTATTTTTATCCTTTTTAGCGGCATGATATTCGAAGTTCTCACTTAAATCGCCATGTGCTCTGGCTTCCTTGACCGCCTCGATTGCTTCCTTGCGCACCACCAGCTTGCGATGTTCGATTTCTTCTTCAATTTTCTTAATATCCTTTTCGGTTAATTCGTCATACATCGTCCTTCTCCCAACGTTCCCCTTACCTAACGATCCGTTACATAAGTGGGCTTTCCATTCATTTAATGTGATTTTGAATTGCGGTACTGTACTGGCGTCATGCCGTACTGTTTTTTAAATAAACGATTAAAATGCTCGACGTTTTGGTAGCCCACCGCTTCCGCAATATTCTCTACCTTCATATTACCATTTTTCAGCAATGTTTTGGCACGTTTCATGCGAATTTTTTTCACATTATCACCAAAGGTCATTCCTGACTGCTCTTTGATATATTTCGAAAGATACGGTTTTGACAGAAAAAATTCTTGTGACAGTCCTTCTAAGGTAACCGTATCATAATTAGTTTGCATATAGTTAATGATTTCCGTCAGCCGATTATCCCTGCCCTCCGAAACACCCTGCAACGCATCGACCTGATTGACCGCGGCGATTAAAGCGGCAATTGAAGATTTAATAATATCCTCTTCGATACCGACACCCCAATATTTCTTGCCCACGCAACTGATTCCCACATAGGTAACAGCTTTGGAGGATGACCCACGGCTCAGTGCATGTTCCTCGTATACCGAAAGCTCATAGCTGATACCGAAGTATTGCTTTATCGCATTACTAACCGCATCCAAACGTCCATTTCCATTTGCTTTGATTTCGCGCTTGCCGCCAGCGTGAATGATTGTCACTTCGGCAAGAATGCCATCCGTCTGTTTGAAATGGCAGTCGCCAATCTGGAAAATATGATTATTATTTACATATTTATCTTCAAATACTTGATATATCTGCTGTGGTGTCAATTCGGAATGCTCACGGTCGGAAACACCTTTGATGGTATATCCAACATCCTCCTGCATTTCTTTTGGCACTGCCAATCCATAATTCTCTTTTAAAATATAGCTTACGCCGCCTTTTCCCGACTGGCTGTTAATCCGAATCACATCACCGTCATATTCCCGGCCGACATCCTTTGGGTCAATTGGCAGATAAGGAACATTCCAAATTTTGCTGTTATTTTTATTACGGTGGGCAAAGCCCTTTGATATTGCATCCTGATGTGACCCTGAAAATGCGGTAAATACTAATTGTCCGGCATATGGCTGACGCTCATGCACTACCATCCTAGTTAAACGCTCGTAGGTTTCGGTGATTTTTGACATATTGGCAAAATTCAACTGTGGATTCACCCCATGAGAATACAGGTTCATTGCCAAGGTAATAATATCGACATTACCGGTCCGCTCACCATTTCCAAATAAGGTTCCCTCGATCCGGTCCGCACCAGCTAAAATTCCCAGCTCGGCATCACTGATACCACAGCCTCTGTCGTTGTGTGGATGCAGACATAAAATTACGGCATCACGGTATTTCAAATTCTTGTGCAAATACTCTACCTGGGTGGCAAATACATGCGGCATCGCATTTTCAACGGTAGTTGGGATGTTGATAATGGCCTTATTTTCTGCCGTTGGCTGCCACACATCTAAGACGGCATTACACACTTCCAGCGCATAATCCACTTCTGTTCCCGGAAAACTCTCTGGTGAATACTGGAACGAAAAGTTACCCTCTACCTCTGCGGCTAACTTCTTCAATAATTCAGCACCATCGACAGCAATCTGCTTGACCTCGTCTTTGCTCTTACCAAAGACCTGCTCGCGCTGTGCCACGGAGGTGGAATTGTATAAATGAATGACTGCATGTGGTGCGCCCTTTACCGCTTCAAAGGTTTTCTTTATAATATGCGGACGAGCCTGGGTTAAGACCTGAATGGTAACGTCCTCGGGAATCATCTGTTTCTCTATTAAGGCTCTCAAAAAAGCATACTCGGTGTCTGATGCCGCTGGAAATCCTACTTCGATTTCCTTAAAGCCAACAGCTACTAACAGCTCGAAAAATTCCAATTTTTCTTCTAAACTCATTGGTTCAATTAAGGCCTGATTGCCATCACGCAAATCTACGCTGCACCAGATGGGTGCTTTATCAATATAGTCCTTTTTGACCCAGTCATAAGTTGGATTTTCCGGCATAAAATATGCCCGCTCATACTTTTGAAAATTTTTCATGTTATACTTCCTTTCTTTTTGGAAAAAAAACACCTCTATAAATAATGCACGTTTAACGCGTATGCATTATTTATAGAGGCGAAAGATTCAATTCTTATATCTTACGCGGTACCACTCTACTTTCATGATAATTTAATATCATGCTCTAACAAGCACTATCATGCTCTGCCCGATAACGGCGGGATTCCGTCTGTGCCTACTTAATGTACCCCTTTGTTCCTCTGGACATTATGTTCAGCCAGCAGCTCCAAGGCGAGTTCACAATGTTCCTGCCACTGTTTCACACCAACCAACAGCTCTCTGAAAGACATTCCCTTGCTACTATTCCCATTCATCGCTTTATCACTTATTTCAATTTATAACTTGCATTTATCTTAGCATATGAATTTCAAAAAAGATAGTGATAAATTTAATCAGTTTTCTTGATATTTTTTATTCTCACCTAGGAAAGTTCCCTCTCATTCATTCGACGGAAAGTATGGTGTTACTACATAAGGCAGGATTCCAGTCAAATGGGCAATGGCCACGCCATAGTTGGTCATTGGCACGTTCTGTACTCTGGCTGATTCAATCCGGCTTAACACATATTTTCGATTAAACATGCAGGCTCCACACTGAATGATCAAGTTATAGCTTGATAATTCAGTGGGAAAATCGGTGCCACTGACGATGTCGATGCTCAATTCCTGGCCAAACCGTTTTCTTAGTATCTGAGGCAGCTTTACCCGCCCAATGTCCTCGGTTAGCGGCGCATGCGTACAGCATTCCGCAATTAGAATCCGTGACCTGCTGGTCAAATGGTCGATTTGTTTTGCACCTTCCACGTAATATTCGATGTCGCCTTTATAGGCCGCAAATAATACGGAAAAAGAGGTTAACATACTCTCCCCTGGCTTTTTTTCGTAGACTGCTGAAAATACCTGTGAGTCGGTGATAATCAGTTTTGGTTTTTTACTCATTGCCGCTAAGGAAGCTTCGAGCTGGTCAGTTGTCGTAGACATAACCAGACATTTTTTATCGAGCAGTTCACGCAAGGTCTGCACCTGAGGCAAAATCAGCCGCCCCTTTGGTGCTTGAATATCTTGTGGCATCACGAGTAAGACCAAGTCGCCAGAAGTCACCAAATCGCCAGTAATGGTTTGGTCGCCGTATTGCTCTGGAATCAAACGAATCAATTCTGTTTTTATTTTATCGATGCCAAGTCTTAGCTTGGCACTGATGATGATTGGCTGACTGCCGGTGTTTGTTTTTATTTTTTCACAAATTTCACCGGTGTTGTTTAAGACATCTGATTTATTTACAACCATCAATACTGGTGTTTTTCGCTCGATGAAAAAATGATGCCATTCTAGTTCCTCACTCATTTCCAAGTCAGCGCAGATAATGAGGGCTATATCGGTCTTCTGAGCCGCTAGCTTGGTTTTTTCGACGCGGATTTGTCCCAGTTCTCCAACATCATCAAAGCCGGCCGTATCGATGATAATACATGGTCCTAATGGATGCACTTCCATTGCTTTATAGACCGGGTCGGTCGTCGTTCCCGCGACATTTGAAACAATCGATACTTCTTGATTTGTGAAGGCATTGATTAATGATGACTTACCACTGTTGCGTTTGCCAAAGAAACCGATGTGCAAACGGTCTGCGCTTGGTGTTTCATTTAATGATACTCCCATGCGTTTCCTCCTTATCTTTCCTATACTTTCCGCCGAATGTTCTTGAGGTGGACTTTCCTCTCTTCCTAAAATCTAAAATCACGTTTTCCCTCGGCAATATCATGGATATACTCATAGGCTGTCTTTTTAACCTTTTCATTGGGGATTTTTTCCAGCTCTGCTTCAATTAATTTCATCCCCATCTGGTGGGTTTCTTCGCTGGCATAATCTTCTAAATATTCTTTTAAGGTCATCAAGGCATTGGGATGACAGCAATTTAATATCTGACCGCTCTTACAGAGGCTCATAAAACGGTCGCCGGTCCGGCCTTCACGGTAACATGCGGTACAAAAGCTTGGAATGTAACCTAGTTTCATCAACCAGTTCACAACCTCATCGAGGGTTCGTTTATCACTGACGTCAAACTGCTCGGAGTTATCGTCCTCCGCCTCTTCCTCTACATACCCGCCGACACTGGTTTTGGAACCACCGCTGATTTGCGATACACCAAGCGGCAATACTTTTTCCCGCACCGACTGGCTTTCTCTGGTTGAGATTATCATACCGGTATATGGGACGGCGATTCGAATCAACGCGCAGATTTTGGCAAAGACATCATCGCTGATACTATTGTCAAAGGCAGATGGGTCGATATCATCGGCGTGTTTGATTCGCGGTACGCTAATGGTATGCGGACCAACACCATGCACTGCTTCTAAATGCTCGGCATGCATCAATAGTCCGGCAAATTCATAACGATACAGCTCTAAGCCAAATAATACGCCAAGTCCCACGTCATCAATTCCACCTTCCATCGCCCGGTCCATCGCCTCGGTATGATAATTATAATCATGCTTTGGTCCCGTTGGATGCAACTGCTCATAGCTCTCCTTATGATAGGTTTCCTGGAACAAAATGTAAGTACCGATTTCAGCTTCTTTTAATTTACGATAGTTCTCAACGGTGGTTGCCGCAATATTGATATTGACGCGGCGAATGGCGCCATTTTTATGTTTGATACTATAAATCGTTTTGATTGATTCTAGGATATATTCGATTGGATTATTACGTGGGTCTTCACCAGCCTCGATAGCCAGACGTTTATGTCCCATATCCTGCAGCGCCATGACCTCTTTGGCAATTTCTTCTTGAGTTAGCTTTTTGCGGGCAATGTGTTTGTTCTTACCATGATATGGACAGTAGACACAGCCATTAATACAGTAATTCGATAAATACAGCGGGGCAAACATAACGATTCGATTGCCGTAATAATCCTTTTTTATTTTCTCTGCTAACTGGTACATTTCGGCAATTTTGTCTGGATTTTCACACGCCAACAAGACGGATGCTTCTCGGTGGCTTAGTCCTTTTTGCTCACGTGCCTTTGCTAAAATCTGGTCAATCAACTCGGTGTTGTCTTTGTTGGCCTCGGCGTAGGCTAGGGTTTCCTCGATTTCCTCATGGTTAATAAATTCTTCCGCTTTTAATGACTTTTCATTATACATATGATTCTTCCTTTCTTTCAGGTCAGAGGTGTTTTTAATCATCCACTTTCCCGTTAGTGTTTTTAGTTTTGTATTTATTTATAATCTCCACGGTCGGTCACCACTTGATAACCGATGCTCTCCATGCGTTTTTTCATACACGTGACGCATTCAGCGGCTTCATCGCCCGTACAAATTTTGTTATCATATAGCAAATATTTCGCCCGCACGCTGGTCGGGGAAAGGTTTGGCATAACGACATTGGCTCCCGCCTGAACGCCAAACTCCCGCCCTTTTGGATGAATCGTTCCTAGTGCTGTTGTCGATGGCAACAATAGATGGGGATTCATTAGGCGAAGGATGCATAATAATCTTAGGGTCAGCTCAAGTGTTCCTGCATTTTCATCACCAAATGGGGTATCTTGATGCGGAATAAATGGCCCAATGCCGACCATCTGCGGTTCAAACTGCTGGATAAATAGCAAGTCTTCCACCAGATTATCAATTGTCTGGCCGGGTGAACCGACCATAAAGCCACAGCCGACCTGATAACCAATTTCTTTTAATTGTTCCAGACAAGCAATTCTTGAGCGCCATGTCAAATTCTCTGGGTGAAGCTTCTGATAATGTGCTTCATTTGCCGTCTCATGACGCAGTAGATAACGGTTTGCCCCGGCATCATACATTCGTTGATAGCTCTCCTTCGAATGTTCTCCGACTGACATTGTGATGGCGCAATCTGGATAGCCGCGGCGAATAGTGGCTATAATATCACATATCCGTTCATCGTTAAAATAAGGGTCCTCGCCGCCTTGTAAGACAAAGGTGCGAAAGCCGAGCTCATATCCCATTCGACAACAGTCTAAAATATCCTCTTTTTCCAGCCGATAGCGACTTGCTTTTTGGTTGCTACATCGAATCCCACAATAATAACAGTCGTTCTTGCAGTAGTTGGTAAATTCAATCAAACCACGAATATAGATGTCGGTGCCATAAATGCTTTTACGGACAGCTTCGGCCCGCTCACGCAGATATGACAGTACATCATTTTCATTTTCTGCCCCCGGACTTTCTATCAGTAATAGTTGTTTTAATGCTTCCGGTTCTAATCTTCGGCTTGCTTCTAGTTGGTCTATTGTTTCCCTGCTAATCATAAATGCACCTCACTTTTTCCTCATTTATTTCACATTGGAATAAACTGTTTTGGCACTAATCCCAGTTAATCTGCCGATTTTGCCAGACAATGCATTAATCGCATCCTGTGGTGCATCAATGGCGACACTGATAATATTGATTCCTCTATCCTTATACGGAATACCCATTCTACCAATGATATACTCGCCATATTCATGCAACAAATGATTTAGTTCTTCTACTGAATCGGTTTTCTCAATAATAATACCGATAAGTGCTACTCTTGTTTCCATCGTGTTCCTCCTTTAGCCCTTAATTCAACATCAAAAAAATGCGCCCGAAAGGCGCATTTATAATGTTGAATCATATGAATTATATGATTCAAATTTTAACCATTTTGTCAGGCGCCTTTCACCTCAATCGTAATTTTGGTGTCAGATGACATTTTTTTATAATTTTATATGTTTTTATCATAACATATATTTAAATTTAAATCTAGTAATTATTCCTATTTTTATTTTATAATATTATACATGCCAAATATAAAAAACATCTAAACTTTCTTAAAAAACAAGAAACAACCTTATAATGATTGACAAAATGTTCTGGAATAGTTTATGTTTATATTAAATCTTTAGAAAGATTCTGCTTTCTAAAAATTCTAATGTTTCATGGCTGATTCAGCCCATATTCATAACATATTTATAGACTGGTAAAAGAAACAAATTAGGTCATTGTCAAGAGCGGTTTCTTTTACTATAATAAAAGGAGAAGAACATATGACAAATGAAATTAAGATGTACGAGCAATTGCAGCTAAAGGATGATTTCTTATTTGCTAAGATAATGAGTGATAAAGAAATTTGTAAACGTTTACTGGAAATTATTTTAGATGTAAAGATTTCAGATATTGTTTACTTAGAGCCCCAGAAGACAATTAACCTAACAGCTAATGCCAAAAGTGTCCGGCTGGATGTTTATGTTGCAGATGAAAATCACAAAATTTATGATGTAGAGATGCAGACATTTAATCGGAAGAACCTGCCACGGCGAAGCCGCTATTATCAAGGAATGTCAGATTTAGATTCGTTGGAAAAGGGCATGGACTATAATGCATTAAATGACAGCTATATTATCTTTATTTGTATGTTTGATTTGTTTGGAAAGGGCCGCAGTATCTATACGTTTCAGAATTACTGTAAAGAGGATAAAAGTATTATATTGGCCGATGGTACGACCAAAATTTTTTTGAATGCTACGGGAACTGGCGATGATGTCAGCGAAGATTTGGCAGCCTTTCTAAAATATCTAACTGGACAAGTAAGTGAAAATAAATTCATTAAAGGGATTGATGAGGCAGTAATAAAAGCGCGCAATAATATTGATTGGAGGCATGATTATATGACATTGGAAATGAAGTATCGAGAATTTTTGGAGGATGGCCGTGAACTTGGCATCGAACAGGGTATTGAACAGGGCCGCGAGGAAGGAATACGGGTTATAATTCAAACATTTAGTGAAGAAAATATTGACAAAGAACGTATTCTAGGAAAATTAGTTAAACACTTTCATATGAGTGAAGGTCAAGCGAATGAATATTACTAGCAATATTCAAATCTTGAATGAACATAGTATATGAGCTGCTTACAATTATATTGTAGCAGCCCATATCGTTGTTGTTTTTATTTAATGAATTCCGGTAAAACAGTTCATCGTCTGCTCTAACTTCTTAACCTGACCAACATGTAATTCATCTGTTCACCAAGCTGACCAAATTCATCTCGCCGCTTGATTTTTAAGCGCACTGACAAATCACCTCTGGCCACCTCACCCATATTTCTACTGATATAGCTTAAGGATGAGCTAATCCGGTAGGAAATCTGTCCGCCTATGATAATGGCGATGATACTGGCGATGATTATTTGATGCTACTGCCGATAAGTAAAAATCGGTCTGTGAAAGCCTTGTGTCGGATGTTCCATCTTGATTTAATTCGGCACCATCACTGGTGATAAATGCCATATAGCCGTTTTCGGTTTCTAATTTTCCTAAGATTTCCAAAACGGCTTGTTTGTCTACATCAATTGCCAGAAATGCATCCTGCCCGTAAAATGCTTTTACGAGCCGGACCGCATAACTGTTCTCATCTATATTTAACTTTTCGTCGATGACGGTAGAGATACCCTGCCATAAATAGCCGTTTGGGTTCTCCTTTATTGCACTTCCGGATTCACCGGAAGTATATTCCGTGTACACGTTCAACTGGGAGGTTTTGCTTGTGGAAACGGAATATACCTGATCGGAAAAAAAGTAAATACCATTTATAAATCGGTCTGATGATGCTCTCGTTACCAAGGCATCTTTTTGTTTATTATAAAACTCTCGGTACTCATTGGTGTTCTCATCATATCTGCCAGACAGATAATCCGTTAATTTCGAATCAACCAGATATTCGGTGGCCGTGGTTTTGATGCTGTCAAATCCATACTCAAGATATTCACCAATCATATCGAGTGTTTCGGAGGATGATTTCTCATAGCTTTTTATCATCGCCCGATAGGCAACCAGATACGCCAACACTCCCACTGTCACTAAAAACATAATTAGCAAAATGTAGGAGCCGATTAGCCGTAATCTGATACTTTGGCCGAATACCGCTTTTTGACGGGTCGGAAACGTTACACTGTTTCCGCCACGTGATGCTTTCCCCAATCTTTTTTCCTTCGTTGTCATCGTACACCTATGTCTTTCCCCAATTTATTTCACTGCGCCAGTAATTCCTTCGGCAAAGCTCTTCTGCAATAAGAAGAAAATGATTACAGTCGGTATCGTACAAATACATACGCCTAACATCAGCACCCCATAATCCGTGAAATATCCTTCGGTCAGGTTCGCAATCAGCATGGGCATGGTGATGGATTTATCATCTGTCATAATTACTTTTGGCCACAGATAGTTGTTCCAAGCATTCATAAAGGTAATTGTCATTGCGGCTGCATAAGTCGAACGCATTGTCGGAATAAACATCCGAAAGAATATGCTGACTTCACTTAATCCATCGATTCGTGCTGCTTCAATAATGTCATGTGGAAATGACCGCGCGCTCTGACGAAACATCATAATCAAAAATGGCGTTGACAGCGTTGGTAAAATAAATCCAGCCGTCGAATTTAACATTTTTGCTGATGAAAACATCTGGAATAATGGAATCAAGGTTGCTGCAAACGGAACCATCATTGCTAATAGGATGACACTCATCACGCCGTCTTTGACCTTGTCGTGATAAATCTCAAATCCATAACCTGCCAGTGAACAGATGACTAAGGACAATAAGGTTAAAATAATTGCATACTTAAAGGAATTTAGCATTGCCACACCCACATTTTGAGCAGCAAGTAAGTTTTTAAAATTTTCAATCAGTTGTGTTCCCGGCAACAATCTGCCGCGGACAACATCGACACTTTTATTGGTTGCCGCCATCACCATCCAAACTCATGGACAAATCGAGAATAGCGAAACGATTGTTAAAAATGTATATACGGTTATTGTATGGCTTTTCTTAGTCACGCTTATCACCTACTTTCATCTGTACAAAGGCCAGCACTGCCACTAATATCAGGATTAAGTAAGACATCGCCGCAGCATAGCCGAAGTTCGGTACATATTTAAAGGACATATTATATATGTAGTGCGACATCGTTATGGTGGCATTTGCCGGTCCGCCATTGGTTAAGTTGACGGACTCGTCAAACAACTGCAAGGTTCCATTGGTGGACATAATCGTTGTCAAAAGAATCGTCGGTTTTAGCAGTGGTGCAGTTATCTTGAAGAATGTCTGCATCGGTGTTGCACCATCAATTTTTGCCGCCTCATAAACCGAGTATTCAATGTTCTGCAATGCCGATAAATAAAAGACCATGTTATATCCAGTCCAACGCCAGATGAGCGCAATAATAATGATGATTTTGGCACTTCCAGCATTTCCGAGGAAGTTGTAACCTGTATTTAAAATCCCCAATTTGATGAGGACCGTATTGACAAATCCATCGACCGCAAATAAGGAACGGAAAATAATCGCATAGGATACCAATGAGGTTGCGCATGGTAAAAAGATTGCGGTCCGAAAGAATCCTTTAAATTTTAAATCCTTCCGATTTAACGCTGATGCTAAAATTAAGGCTAGAATCAGCATAATAGGGACCTGAATAATTAGGTAAAAAAAGTTATTTTTGAGTGCCTGCACAAAGACAGTGTCTTTGAACATACGCATATAATTGTATAGACCGGCCCATTCCATATTGGCTCCAATGCCCGTTTTCAGGGAGAGGAACAAGGAACGAAGCATCGGGATAAAGTTCATAATTACGATCAGTGCAACTGCCGGTGTTAGAAATGCCCAGCCATTTATATTTTGTTTTTGACTTAAATTCAGTTTTTTCTTATTCATAGATAAACTGCCTCCTACTATTCCCCCTCACATTTGTGAGGGGGACTTACCTTTTATCCGTTCTTATTTGCCCATTGCAAAGTTAACGGTATCTTCTGCCTGCTGAATCTCAGCATCAATATCGGAACCATTGATTACATTTGTAATTGCGGTTGCGACTGCATCACGTGCTTCGTAGAAATATACACCGGTGTTACAGCTTGGAATCTTGCCAGCATATTCTGTGATTTTGTCAAATACTGATTCATTACTAAAGAATGCGCTTGGTTCGCCATACATGGCTGATTCTGCTGCTGGTAAATACGTTGATAATGCTCCACTTGGAAGAATCTGCTCCCAGAATTCTACACTGCCGCCAAAGGTTGAGCCTAAGAAATCTGCTGCTAAATCTACATTCTGGCAATTCGATGTAACGGCCCAGCTTGAACCACCCTGGTTGCTGTAATTTACTGCGCTTGCGACATCATCTAATTTTGGCATATTGGTGATTGCCCAATTTCCGGACTGGTCTTCTGCTGCCTGAATGGAAGCCATAATCCAGCATCCGTTGATAGTTCCCGCTACCGTTTCGTTGTTCAAGGAACCAATGTACTGATCCCAGTCATTTACTTCAATCATAACGCCAGATGTAACTAATTCTTTGTATGTCTCTAAGGTAGCTTTTAAAGCGTCATTACTTGTAATCGTTACATTTCCGTCAGCATCAAAGAAGCTTCCGCCGGCAGACTGTAAAATCATTACGATAACGTCTGATTCACCGCCTACACAAGAAAGTAATGGTTTGCCTGTTTTCTCTAATACAACTTTACCTTTTTCAATAAACTGTGACCATGTAATGTCAGTAAAGTCGTCCATTGTATAGCCTGCCGCTTCTAACAAATCAGTACGATAGCATGCGATAACTGCGCCATTGTCAAATGGTACGCCGTAGTTCTTGCCACCTACGGATGAGAAGCCTGCTTTTGCAGATGCAAACTGGCTAAAGTCGATGGATGTATTTGTCAAATCAGCAAATGCATCTGGGTAACTGATTACATTTTTCTGGAACGCATTATCCTGCATTAAAATAATGTCTGGTAAGGTATCAAGCTGTCCCGATGTTGCCGCCGTTGTCAGTTTCGTCTGAACGTCTGCCCAAGGTGTTTCAACCACATTTAATTTAAAATTTGGATGTTCCTGCTGGTAAATTGCTTCTGCCTTCTCCATTGCATTAATGTTAAAGGATGGGTCCCAGCACCAAACGGTCAAGGTTTCATCGCCTGCATCACTTGCATCCGCATCATCTGCATTCCCCTGGTCTTCCACCTTTGTGTCATTCTTACTACTGTAATTTCCGGTGTTCGCTGCTGCTCCGTTGTTGTTACCGCAAGCTACCAATGATAATGCCATTGACGCTGCCAATAATACGGATAATACCTTCTTTTTCATTATAAATATCCTCCTTGTACATTCCCCCCGATTGTCGCTCTGGGGTGATTTTACCGCCTTTTGCGGTTCTCTTTGTTACAAGAAAAATATAGCATAAAGCAAAAAATCTCCGATAATAGATTCTTCATCTGAATTTGAAGATATTTCAGATTCAGTAAAAATCTATGATCGGAGATTTGTAATTTTTTTTGGTTTCTGGATTATTTTTGGTTTTCTAGTCTACTGTGCTTGTACTTTGTACATAAGTATAAACTTTAGAATACAGTTTTTTTTCGTTCTCAAGTTGGTTTTGTGCTTCATCTCTGGATGCAATATAATAATCATCATAATCTGAAGCATTTCTTATTTCACTAGCTGTCATAATGATTTTGGAATATTCTCTATCAAATATTTCAGTCTTAACAAATGTTCGCTGAAATTCTGCAATTATCCCTGAATGTTTTTTAGAATCAAACCCTACTAGTGCCAATACTGCTCTCAGGGCATGTAATATTGCATAATAGGAACGATTATTGCTACCTTTATAGTGCTGGTTATCAAAAAGAATCTCTGCTTCTGCAAGCATTTCGTTTGATTTCTCTAATCTATATTTTGATAGTTCTATCTGAGCTTCATTAGGCAATAAGGTTTACCCCCTCTCGTTCAATATTCATATAGAATGGAAGTACGTTCTTTTTTTCTTTAAATTCTTCATACGGAATGCAGCAAAAACTGACTAAAACATCGTACTCTAAATTCAAATCAACCATAAGTTCTGCCAGTGCATCGGTATACTTCTTCATTCCTATTCTGGAACTGTTTAGCAATACTGCAATGTCTATATCCGATTCATAATTATAATCACCTCGGGCATAGGAACCATACATTATAACCGATTTTAAATTACCTTCTACAACAATCTGTAAGCCTGATGTTATATCATTAATAAGCATTTGCATTTTGTTTTCATTCACAGTATCACATCCCTTCCTTGCTTTTTTATATTATACCCCAAATTTTATTATCTGTACACTTTCAAAAATTCTTAAATTTACTCAATTTTAGAAAACGGTATCTCAACTGTCACCGTCGTCCCAGCATTTTCTTCACTCTCAATGCTAATACCGTAAGCCATTCCATAGAGCAGCTTTAACCGTTCATCCACGTTCTTGACGCCGATTCCGGTAAAATGCTCCGCTTGGCGTTCACCTTTTAACATGCTTTCCTTGCGCTCTCTTGCCATGCCGATGCCATCATCTGCAATCTCAATGACTAATTTCCCACGCTCGGAACTCTCCACGTTTTCCATCCTATCATCCCCGACGCGACGCATAAAGACATTAATATTGCCGCCAATATCACCCGGAAAGGCATGAAAAAATGCATTCTCAATAAATGGCTGCAAGGCCAGCTTCGGTATTTTACAATTCATACATTCCTCTGGCACATAGAATTCCACCTGTACCTTTTCACCGTAGCGGGTCTGATTAATCAGGACATAATTGCGTAGATTGACAATCTCCTGACGAATCGTAATAAATTCATCAGCATTGCTGATGGTATTTCTAAGCAACGCAATAAATGCATCGATCGTCTCGGTGCTCTGTCCGGCATTCCCCTGCATAATCAACCATTTGATGCTTGCTAATGTGTTATAAATATAGTGCGGATTTATCTGCATCTGAAGTGCATGAAGTTCCACATTGCGTTTCGCCTGCTCCGTCTCCACAACTTTTTCGATGTAATGGCGAAGGTCGGAAATCATCACATTGTAGGTCTGACACAATTCCTTAATTTCTTCCGTACCATCGACCTCAATATAGCCGTTAAAATCTTGGTTCTTCTGGGTCTTCATCATATTTGCCAGCTTGTAGAGTGGTCTGGTCTGATGACGAACGAGAATAAATATCACCATAATATTACAAAGCACAATGATTAAGGCAACAACGATATTGTAAACCAAGTTGTATTTTTCGTAGAAGGCGCGCTCCGCATTGACGGTTCCGGCAATCACAAAATCGGTATTTGTAAACTGCTGTACCAGATAGGTAATTATTTCGCCTTCGATTTCCTTGGTGGTATGGTAAATGCGGCTCTGCTTCGACTCCCCGACAATCTGCTGCAACTTTTCCAGTGATGCGCTATCGGTATTAAGATAACTGCTGTTGTTAGTTGATATTACTTCATTATCACTGTTAAAGACAACAATATCGCTGGTTCCAGACACAAAATAATCATAGAACTCCTGCATTTCCGATTCTTTAATGACCAGATAAACGTAACCAACAATTTCCTGATTTTTCTCGATGGTACGACAGCATACCACTACCGGATTATTTTTCGTGGTATCGGTAAATCCCTGTTCCATATATTTACAGATTAAACGCCCCTTACTATCGGCGGCCTCTTGCGTTACTGGCAGCTTGATAATTTCTTCCAGCGGCGAGCTGACTAAATCGGCATGACTGTACATATAGCTGCGTCCATTGATCCCGACTAACAGCAGTGTCATATAGTCGTATTCCGATATCTTCATTTCCTTAACTTGTTTTTTCATATCATAGGTAATACGCTGTTCGGAAATGGTATCTTGATATTCTTCGGTTAAAAAAGTATTGACCTTTTCACTATCAGCTACAGACTTGGATATCTCGGTGACATCCATATAGAAATCATAAAAGTTTTCTTCTATCTGGCTGAAAATCTTCGCCTGTGAGCTGGAAAACACATCTGCAAAAATCGTTTCTGATGAGCGGATATTGGTGAAAAACAGACAGACTGCTAACACCACTCCACCAGTCATAACCGTCACTGCCAATTTAAAAAATAAGCTGTTTAAATGTAATTTTTTCATAGTGTCTTACCGCTACTTTCCGCCGAGCCATGCGAGGAGGACTTTCCGCTACTTTCCGCCGAGCCGCGCGAGGGGGACTTACCAATCATTCGCTTCCACTGGGATGGTGTTCTTCCGATCTGACTCTTAAATATCCGGCAAAAATAACTTGGGTCCGAATAGCCGACCATCGCACTTACTTGGGCGATGGAATATGGAGAGGATTTCATTATCTCACAGGATTTCTCAATCCGAATACGATTTAAATATTCTGAAAAGCTCTCTTTCATCTGTTGATTGAAATACGTTGATAAGTAGTTGTAATTATAGTTGAACTGCTCTGCTAATTGCGACAGCTCTAAGTTCTCGGAATAATGTTGCAGAATGAACTGACGGATTTCGGAAATATTTTCGTTCTGCTTTTCGGCACTGCCGCTTTCACGGGAAAGGGCTTCCATAATGCCAGCAAAGATCTGATGAAATTCTTCTAAATACTGGCAATGGTCAATTTCGCGAAAATACTCTGCCTTTTTGCCTGGGTTTTCCCGAACTGAATTCTCGGCTGACTCTTTTTCCAATAGGAAATTATAAATCAAATTTTTAACAGTATTTTTCAGAAAGTATTCCTCCACACAACACTCACACATGTAGTCCACATATGCCGACAATTTTGCAATGGCCACTTTGAAATCGCGGTATTTTAGTAATTCTGAATAGGCTTCATAAGCAAAGCGTTCCGGCTTCCTTCGCTCCTTACGTAATTCTTCCCATAGTAATGGTATATTCTTGTAATAAAAACGCAGCCCGGTTTCTTCACTGGTGTGCTGATAGCTTTCCCGCATTCCCGCTAGACCAACAAAGGCTTCACCGTAAACCCAGAAGGTGCCGGGATGATGCCGGTCAATTTTTCCAACGCAGCTTTTGGCCAATGCTCTTAACGGTTGCTCGTCCTTGATGCGGTAATTTAGAAGGACACAACAGATTTCTTCTTTTATCCAAAGCACCTCCGAAACATAGTCCGGCTGCTCCTGCCAAAATTCTGCCATCATCCGCAGGATTTGTGCTTCCTCGGCGCGTTTCCCATCTCTTGAAAAGCCAATTTTAGAACAGAGCAGACGATATCTGGTATAAGGGAAATGGGCTCCCCAATCACCCTCGGTAATTCCGGCCTCATAACCATTTAAGTAACGATTCAATTTTTCCCGCATCGACAGCTCCGTGTCTTTGTGCAGATGCATTCCTGGGATTGTCTTAACGGTCTTTTCTAATACATTTAATAGCACCTCGGGATTCAGCGACGGTTTTAGAACATAATCGGCGGCACCATTTAACAAGGTCTGCTTCACGTATTCAAACTTATCAAAGCTGCTTAGCATAATCAAACGCGTCTGCGGAAATCGTTTGTTCATAATTGCCGAAAATTCGATGCCATCTATTTTGGGCATCACAATATCAGCGAAAATAATATCCGGCTCTAGCTGCTCTACCATTTGCAGACCCTCTTCGCCATTGGTTGCTTCGCCAACGATTTGATAGCCCTCTTTTTCCCATTCAATCATATGCTTGATGCCCTGACGCATTATATATTCATCATCTATAATTAAGATTTTGCAGTATAAATCGTTTCCCATCTTGGTAACCATGCCTTTCTCACAATCTGCAAACTTTGGGCCGGAGGCACAAATTTGCGTGTGAAATTTTTTTCACACTACTCAGATTTGCGTTGATATTCTGATAGAACGTTATCCATCTCTTCACCAGACAATATTTTCTGAATTGCTTCGGCGACGACGGACTCTACCTCATATGTTTTCGCCCCATAATTGACGCTTGGTATTTCATAAGTCCATTTGATGAAATCCTGATAAATCATCTGACCACCGTAAAATGGCACACCCTTTTCATAGTTTTCACTATTCTCGGCTTTTTTCAACGTTGACACTAAATTTATTTTTTCAACCAGGTTATTGATTAGCTGTTGGTCTGACACAAAGGTCGCCGCTAAAAATTGCATTGCTTCTTCGGCATGCCCACCGTTTTTGAGCACATACCAACCACTGCCGCCAACGGAGGAGGCATTGATGGAATCTTCATTATTCTGCATTCTTGGCAGCGGCACCACCCGCCACAATCCGTTCTGCTCGGCTACCTCGGTAATGCTAGAGGATATCCATGAACCAGAAACAACCGAAGCCACATCACCACTTTGAAAACCATAGATAAACTGATTCCAGTCCGCAATTGTTTTGGCGATTCCTGAATCTACGATATCCTGATAAATTGCAATTGCATCCTTGAGAGCCTGATTGTCTTCTAAATCTAATTCACCCTGCTCATTCGTATACCATGCGCCAGCACTTTGCAGCATCATCCGAATAATTGGCAGGTCATCCGGGTCTAGGGTCAACATATATTTACCCGTCTTTTCTTTTACTGCGGTGCCAATTTCAATGTATTTCTCCCATGTCAAATCAGCCATATCCTCATCGGTATAGCCCGCTTCGGCAATATAGTCCGCCCGGTAAAACAAGCCCACCACCCCGCTGTCAAAGGGGATGCCATACATCTTATCGCCAATCTGGTTGACCCCCGTCTTACATCCGGCAAATTCTGACGGAGATGCAATTTCATTTAGGTTGACAAACTCCTGCTCATAATTCTGTAAAAACTGCTGAATCCGATAGTCCTCTACTAAAACGATATCTGGCAGGGTTTTCGTACTCCCGGTCAATAATGCGGAGCCAAGCTTGGCCACGACTTCCTCCTGTGACATCGTTACAGTCGTAAACTTCGCTTGAGGGTGCTCCTTTTGGTAACTGGTAATAGCCTCACCAATGGCCACGATATTGTAATTTTCATCCCATGCCCAAATCGTAATCGTATCCGCTTCTTCCACTGGATTGGCTTGATGTTTTTGACCGCTGTCCTTTTGGCGGCAACTTGACATGCAACCAGCAAAGCAAATTACAAACAGTACCACGGTGAAGAAAAGAGGTGTTTTCTTTTTTATCGAAAATGACATTTTATATTCTCCTATAAAAGCTTTTTTCCTAATATTAAATTTATCATATTTTTATTATAGAACATATGAAATTTTTCATACTTTTCCGGAAATTTTTCAGATTGCACAAAAAAAGCTGTTGCCCAATTATCATCGGAGTGCAACAGCCTTATTTTACCATTTCTCTATTATTATTTTATAATCATCACTTTGGAATTTGGATTGTAATTATTTTTACCACATCAGCACACCATATGGAGGTATCATAATTATCTCGCACAAATGAGCGTATTTCTATTTTCTGGCCCTTATATTCTTTCAAATCAAGATTTTTAAAACTAAAGTTACCACTTGCATCTGCCCTTACTTCTGCTATCTTTTTTTTGCCAGGACCACTTATTCTTACATATGCTTTTGCATGAGTCTTACCTGTAATTGTCTTGGTCTTACTGGTAATATTTTTTGGTTTTTTTATCTCCAAGATTCTGTTTATGTCTTGAAATTTCATCTGGTTTTTCACCCACTTTTGAAAATCAACACCTTTATTTTGGAGCTTTGTTGGCATGTTTGTTTCAAAAGCTGCTTTTTTTATCTTATTCCCCTTAAGATAGATACCATCAAATTGCAAGCGATTAAGCTTTTTCATGTCTGGAAGGCTGCTGATTCGATTGTTACTCGCAACCAATGTAGTTAGGCCCGTTGCATTCTCAATGCCCTTTAAACTTGTCAGCTTATTATTTTGAACACTCAAACCACGTAATTTTTTTAATTTACTAAAATCACCCAAGCTTGTCAATTTGTTATTATATGCTTCCAGATCAGTTAAATTGTACAGACCCTCAACTTCCTTTAGATTTGTCAATTTATTATCAGAAACACATAGGATGTCTAGCTTTGTTAATCTTTCAACCCCTTTTAGGTTCGTCAACTTATTTTTAACAACGTACAGCTCAACTAACTTGGTTAACTTTTCAATTCCATTCAAACTCGTCAATCTGTTTGCTGAAGCACTTAATTTTTTCAATTTTGTTAACTTTTCAATCCCGTTTAAACTTGTCAATTTACTATTTTGAATATACAGATTCACCAACGTTGTTGCATCTTCTATTCCTTTTAGATCTGTCAAATTCTTCGCATCAACAGTTAAATGAGCTAATTTCGGTAATTTTTCAATTCCTTTCATACTAGTTATTTCATCTGTAGAAATACGAAATGACTTTAAATTCGTAAGATATTCAATGCCTTTTAGACTCTTAACATCTTTTTGTGTTCCCTCTATTGAATTAGCCCAATTGACTCTTAGCTCACGTATCGTTGCTGCTTCTGCCTCTGTAAATGTTTCGTCCATATTTTTCTTAAGGGCTTTTAAAATGTATTGATATAAAACCTTATCCGGAATACCCGTCTTATCATTTTGAATCACATCATTTTCTGCTGCCGCAACACTTACCGGAAGAATTGAAATACCCTTTCCGTTATCTAATACAAGCGGTGAAAATAGTAATGCCAGCAGTATTACAATTGGAATCAGTGCTTTTGTTTTTTTCATGTTTGAAGTTCTCCTTTTCATATCTCTCCTAAGATAATATTTTTGTAAATTAGCCGTTATAATTATAACATATCGGAATGTAAAAATCCGACGTCCCACTTTATTCTTAATTAAATATTCATTTCATCTTAATATTTCAAGCAAATAGACCGCCCACACTTTTGTGTGACGGTCTATTTAAATTTTTATTTATTCCACTGATTTTAATGCTTCAATCATATCTATCGTTCTCATTTTGATATAGGTCACCAACTGCATGATGAAGGAAACGATAATGATAATCATGGATGACCATATAAAGCTCATTGGCTTGATGATTTTAAAGAATACATTTGCCTGGTCCTCAATCAGATTCATTAAGAAACGATGCAGTCCAATTCCCAGAACACATCCCATTAATATACTAAACATGGTCAATACAAATGCTTCCCGATATATATATGAATTGGCTTCCCGGTCATAAAATCCGAGCACCTTTAGCGTTGCTATCTCGCGCTCCCGCTCACTGATATTGATGGAAGTCAGGTTATACAAAACAATGATAACAAGCATCGAAGAAATGACAACTAACAATACTACAACTTGATTTAGACTTTCATTTCCGTCTTTGATGGCTTGCACGATATCGTCACGATATGTCACATTGACAATCAATTCACTTTCCAGCAAATGTTCTGCCAGAGTGCTCTTTTCCTGATTATATTTTGACACCATCATGTTGTATTTCACGGTTTCATCAAATACCGTGTCATAGTAGGTGGCACTCATAAAGATATAATTTCCGATATAGTTCTCGGCAATATCGCTGACCTGCATGGAATAGGTATCACCATCCGATTCACTGATGGTGATGGTTCCGCCCATCTTAATCCCCAATGTCTCGGCCAGTTTCTTTGTTATGATTACACCATCATCACGAAGCGTAAGCACTGCTCCACTCTCAATATCGGTAAGGTGATAATATTTATCAAACAAGGTGTTATCTTTCGGCACATTAATATATGCATCCAGATTTTCTACCTCGTATGTTGCCTGCTTCATCAGCAATGGATCAACTACTTTTTCTTTCTCAAGCAGGGTTTCCAATTTTCCGCTGATTTCCGTCTGCTCCTTTTCCAAAGCCAGCATTGCATCGTAGCAAAAGATTTCACCATATTGTTTATCTGCTACCCCATTCACACTATCGCGCAAACCAAATCCAGTGACCAGCAAGGCGGTACAGCCCGCTACCCCAATGATAATCATAAATACTCTCGATTTATATCTAAAAATATTTCGCATTGTTACTTTCCAGGTAAATGACATATGCTTCCAGATAAATCCAATTCGCTCGAGCAATATCTTCTGTCCATTCTTAGGCGGAACCGGACGAAGTAAATCTGCCGGCTTTTGCTTTAATTCCATGTTACAGAAGAAAATGGTTACCGCGGTCATTAACAGAACGGCGCCAAGTAACATGATGATTAGACTTGGTATATTATACTGCAATATCATCGGCGGCAGGATAAACATCGAAAAGGTTCCATAGACGATACCCGGTAATATCCATGAACCAACATAGAATCCAATCACCGCCCCAAGTACGGTTGCCGATAACACATACAATAAATACGTGGCCATGATTCCGCTATTTTTGTATCCCAGAGAGGCTAAGGTTCCAAGCTCACTGCGTTCCTCCATAATCATTCGTGCCATCGTATTTGATGTCATCAGCATTACGATTAAGATAAAAAATATTGGTAATATATCCGCAACCGTTACAATAATATCGGTGCTGCTTTTTAGGCTTTCATAGCCGGGAATCACATCGTCGCGGCTATTAATGTACCACTTTGGATGTTCTAAATCTGCTAACTCTTCTCTGGCATCGTCGATTTTCTGTTGGGCATCGTTTATTTCTTCAATAAATTCGGCCAAGCCTTCCTCATATTCCTCATAGCCATCGGTCAGCTTTTGTTCGTTTTCGGCCAGCTCCTTTTTGCCGTCAGCTATTTTCTTTCTGGCTTTGCTGATTTCTTCATCAAAGGTTGCAATTCCTTCGTTTAGCTGGGTTTCCTGCTCAGTCAGGGTCTGAATGGAGGCTTGCAATGTCACCAGCCCTTCATATGCTGCTTGGTACTGTTCAATCTGGGCACTTAATCCCATCTGCTCCTGGCTGTCCTTGGGTAACATCGGAAGCTGCTGTTTCATCGTTTCAATGCCCTGACTTAGCTCTGTCAGCTTGCCATCTAGTTCCTCTTGTTTAATTCCATTGTTATCAAGTGCGGTATTTATCTGATTCCAACCATCAGCAATCTGCACCTTGGCATCTTCAAACTCGGCCGTTCGAGCCACGACCTCGTTGTTTAGTTTTTTCTCATTGTCGGCCAACTCTTTTTTGCCATCTTCTAACTTTTCGGCATTTTCATCTAATTCTGCTTTGGCATCAGCTAATTCTTCCTCGGCATCCTTTTTCTCTTTGTTTAATTTATCTTGATTTTCGTTTATTTCATCATTGGCTTCATCAAAGATTTCCTGATAGCGGCTATCCTGCCGTTCGGATTTGATGGCCGCAAGTTCTTTTTTTAGCGCTGTTGTCGCCTGCTTGTATTCACTTGAATAAACCTCGGCATCAACCGCCGACTTTGCGGATAAATAAATTTCGGTATAGAACTCAAAATCAAATTCAGCTTTATTGACAAATATGAACGATGCCAGCTTACCATCTCCAATGGTTGTGTTGCCATAATCCGTGGACATGTAGAGCGGTGTTTTAACCGTTCCAACGACGGTGTATTCGGTATGTTTTAGTTCATCTTCCACGTCACTGGTGATTTCGATTTTGTCGCCGACTTGATATTGATAAGTATCAGCCACACATTCCTGACTGGAATCCGGCATTCTTCCATCAACCACTTCCATCGTGCTGATGTCTGATTCGATGGCATGCACCTTGATTGGAATACCACTATCTAAGACATCAACAGAATAAGATGGTATTACCTTCGCTGCTTCACTGAGTTCACTTAATGCCGTTACGTCATCCTCTGTTAATCCGAGCGTGCTGACAATTTTAAAATCCATCAACTGATGTTCGTGGCTATATAAATCAACACCAGCAAGAATATCCGGTGCACTTCCCTTGATTCCAGCAAAAAATCCGACGCCAATCATGACGATAATAAATAGGGAAAAATATCGGCCAAAGGAGCGCTTGATTTTGATTATTGTATTTTTAAACAGCATATCATCACCACACAATCTCTTCTACTTTTTTCGGATGCTCATTGATACGAATATCACTTACCATTCCGTTTTTAATCTTGATAACCTTATCAGCAATTTCAGAAATTACTGCATTGTGGGTAATTAAGATGGTGGTGGTTCCCGTCTTGCGGCAGGTTTTCTGCAACAGCTCAATAATTTTCTGACCCGTGTTGCTATCGAGTGCACCGGTTGGTTCATCACATAATAACAGCTTCGGATTCTTGGCAATGGCTCTGGCAATGGCAACACGTTGCTGCTCACCACCGGATAGCTGAGCTGGAAAACTATTGAGGCGGTTCTCTAAACCAACTTTTCCTAATATCTCTTTTGGGTCAAGCGAATCATGGCAAATCTGACAGGCTAGCTCGACATTTTCTAGTGCGGTTAGATTGCCAACTAAATTGTAGAACTGGAACACGAAGCCAATGTCATTACGGCGATACGTAACCAGCTCTTTGCGTTTGTATTTATGCACCGGATGTTCGTCCACTAGTATTTCGCCGTGGGTTGGGCTATCCATTCCACCGAGTAGGTTTAGTACCGTTGTCTTGCCCGCTCCAGATGGACCTAAAATCACTACCAGTTCGCCTTTTTCAATCGAAAAGGAGCAGTTTTCCACTGCTGTTATTGTGACATCTCCGGTTTGATATTCTTTTTTTATGTTTTTAAATTCGATAAATGACATATGTTTCTCCTTGGATTTTATTGAACATACTGTTGATTATTTTACTTGTGTATAGTATATTAACACTAATGAAAAAACGCAAGCACCAATCCAAATATAAATGAAAAATAACCAACAGATTTATCAGTTTTGTCGGTTAGTTCATAATTTTTTTAGAAAGAGGTAATTTTATGAAGCCAGAAAAAATTGACCGCCGAGTACGTTACACAAAGATGGTTATTCGCGACAGCTTTATTCAATTGCTGAAGGAAAAACCACTTTCTAAGATTACGATTAAAGAACTTTGTGACATGGCAGATATTAATCGGGCCACCTTCTATGCCCACTACTTGGACCAATATGATTTGCTGCGCCAGATGGAAAAGGAACTGATTGACGGCATCCGTCAGCATCTTGATGATTATAATTTACAAAATGCCACTTCTGCCCCACTTGAAATGCTGATTAAAATTTTAGAATTTATTAAGGAAAATGCACAGTTATTTGATTTGCTACTGAATTTCAATGGCGATATTGAATTTCAGGGTGATGTAATTGAGCTGATTGGACAGCAGTATTTTTACTCTATCCATACGCAAAATGATGTTTCTGAGAACGACAAGGAATATATTTTTCTGTTTCTGGCTAACGGTTCGATTGGTATTATCCGCAAGTGGCTGGCTGACGGGCTGGTGCGTTCGACCAAGGAAATTGGTTATCTACTGATGCGGCTGGCGACTACAGGGCTACCACATGCGTAGTTAAAAGCATTACCAACAGTAATGAGGCTACATACGATTTTTGGTTTCGTATGTAGCCTCATCTGTCTCTAGCTCATATCCCTACGACGCACAAACAGATACGATATGCCAATTCCCATCGCCCAGACAACAATCCCTACTGCCAGCGAAATAGTTCCCACCAATAACATGTTGTTAAGTCCCCATTCAATCAACGCTGGCAACTGCTCCCCGATATATTCAACCACATAAGAACCGCCAAAAAATAGGATAAATCCTGGAATCATCATCACGATGCTGGCAACTTGCTGGCTTTTAAACTTACCAATTGCGAAGAAAAGTACATACTCTAGTGCTATAATCACTAATCCTGCACTGGTAAATATCATTAGTACCACATACCACTGCATTGGCAAAGCGACATGGTTTAAGCCATATATCTGGGCGATTACGAGCAAAAACACATCAAGCATCAACAGCAGCAGCAAACCAAATGTATAGCGTCCACGGACACGTTCTTTTAATGAAAATGGTAATAAGTTTAGAAATCCAGCTTCGGCTGCCTGCTCTAACATAAATGGCTGCATCGAAAATATAACGCCGCCAAAAATCATATAGATTGCCGCTATCAAAGCCTTATCAATTACCATAAAATAATAAGATAAGACTAAAAATATAAGTAAAACAAACGACTGACCTCTAATTTTTAACATATCTATCATTGAAATCTTAAGCGCATTCATGGCTATAACCTCCCGTAATATGATGAATCATTATTTTATCAAGATTTGTTTTCTCAGTGATGAATTTGGAGCCAAAGAAGATGGCATCATTAGCACTTATGATTGCCTCGAAACCAAACTGCCCACTGCGTTTCCCGATTAGCTTTGCTTCCATTTCCTGGGTCAAATCCTGTTCCTCGCCCTTGAGCATAATAAACGATTCGAGGATTTCTTCTTTGGTATCATTTAGATAAATACTGCCATTATCAATAAATGCAATGTAGTCCGCAATCTGCTCTAAGTCACTTAGCATATGAGTAGAAAACAAAATACTATGTTTCCCGTCCGCAACATAATCTTGCAGCAGATGGATAATCTCATCCCGCATTGCCGGGTCTAAGCCATTTGTTGCCTCGTCGAGAATTAACAGCTTGGTATCTCTGGCTAAAATGCTGGCAAACATCAGCTTCACCTTCATTCCTCTGGAGTATTCCATAACCTTCTTTTTCGCCGGTAGTTGATAGTGTTTTACCAGCTCCATGAATTTATGTTCATCAAAACTGCGGTAACTGATTTTCAAGATTTGGCGAATGTCATTCAAACGAAACATCGGCGGGAAAAATGATTCATCACCAATATATCCTATTTTTTCCAAATATGCGTGTGGGTTATCTTCATAACACAGCCCATCAATCACTACGGTTCCACTCTTGGCCCGACATAAATGGGTAATCAAATTGATTGTCGTGGTCTTTCCGGCACCATTTTTCCCGATGTACCCCATAATATATCCTTCCGGCAACGCAAACGATATATTGCTTAGATTAAAATTATTATAACTTTTGCACAATGCATTGACTTCTAATAACATACTTATCCTTGCTCCTTCCAATACTGAGTTAACAACTGGTGCAATTCTGCTTCGCTCATGCCGATTCGGCTGGCGGTTTCGACCGCTGACATTAACCCATTTTCAATCCGAATTAAATATTGTTCCTTTAAAATCTGATTCTCTTTCGATAATACAACGCTTCCCTTACCCTGCATCGAGGTGATAAAGCCATCCTCTTCTAACTCATTGTAAGCGCGGGTAGTCGTGATGACACTGACGCCGACTTCCTTCGCCAGTACCCGAATTGAGGGCAGAATCGTTCCCTCGGCAATTTCACCACTTAATATTTGTTCTTTGATTTGCTCCTTTATCTGCGCATATAAAGGCAGCTCTGATTGATTTGAAAGTAATATTTTCATGCTTCCTCCAAAAAAGTATATACTGTACATATATAATTATATACAGTATATACTTTTTGTCAATAACAAATTTAAACATCTAACTGCAACACATAATCATCCATAATAAATCCACGGCCAATATCTGTCTGTACATCATCAATTTTATAAAAGCCTTTGGCGGCATACATTTCTAAACTATTGGCATTGTATTTATTACAGGTTAGATAGATGGCCTGTTTGTTTCGTTCCTGCGTAAACTGAATTGCTTGGTTTAATAATGAAGATGACAAGCCTTTGCCGCGATAATCTCGATGCAGATACAGCTTACTTAGAAATACCCGCCCTGCTTCTGGTTTTACACCACAATAGCCAATCAATCTGCCCTCCTGATAGGCCAGAAAATATGTATAGTGTTCCTCGGTTATAGCCTTCGTCAAGGCAGTTTTACTCTGATACATTTCGACCATATAATTAATCTGTTCTTCCGTTATGATACTGGTAAAATACTCATGCCAGATTTCCGCCGCCAGCTTTGCCAATGCTTCTATTTCTGATATGGTACATCTTTTTATTTCCATGATTGTCCTTCTTTCCTAGTTGATGCAAAAATTGATAGATATATTGTAGTACAATTTATCTGACATGACAAGGGCGGCGCCCTCTCTCTTACGAGTATCGGATGCCGCCCCAAGTTCGCTTATGGTATTTTTATTTTACAAAACAAAATAAGTCGCAAAGTCCTTCAATGATATCTTTCAAACCGCATTCGATATCTCTTACAGCTTCTCTGATTTTCTTTTCTGCTTCACAGATGTTACAGCAGTCCAGTTTTTCCAGTCCTTCATAAGCATCACAAATGCCTTCTTCGATTGCTTTGATGCCTCTGATGATGTCACGCAGACCATCACATTCCGCATACTTCACACATTCTAGGTCACAGCCCAGATCCCGAAGGCCGCGCTTGATATCCTTCAAGCCTTCTTCAACGTCTTCTAAGCCCTCTTTGATGTCTTTTTTAGCGTCACAAATGTTACAGCATTTTTTTAACTCCTTTAATCCTTCTAGTATATCCTTCAGTCCTTCGCGAATATCGCAGATGCCCTCTTTGATATTTTCGCTTGCATCACACAGTTTGCATTTATCTTTATTATTTTCAACTTCCATTTCAACATTCATTTCAACTTCCATCATGATTACGCACCCCTTTTTTCTTTTTAGTCAGCCCATTGCAGCGGCCTTAATATAATATAGTGCGAAACTGAAAATAAGTGACATAATTTGATGGATTTGAAAATAAAATTATAAATGTTGGTTATTTGGTTGGCTCCTCGATGAAAAATCCCGCATTGCGTATTGTGTAGTCTAGTTTCCACTCCCCTGAAATAGCTCGTTCTCCAAGCTCCATATAATAATGGCCAATGGAAACAAGAATATCTTCTTGATAATCACTATCTTTTAAATACAGAACCATATGCTGTATCAATGTATTTCCAGATACTTCTTCATTTCTTAAATGCAGGCCCGAAAATGGTACATCGGGATTATCTGAGCCTAAACCCATTGGCACATCTAAATGAGCCAATTCGTACCCCTCCCATTTATCATCTATGGTAAGAGTAGAAGCCTCAAATGGTGGTGTATCTAAGACAAAGTACTCGGGCGAATTGCTATCCAAATACACCGGTTCACCCATCTCATATGTTCGCTCACCAAAAAAATCATCAACAAATGCTTGCTTGCCATCATCACTTATGGTAAATTCTCCTTCATCTGCCAGGTAATGACCACCGCATGTATCCACCAACTGCCCCCGAACAACCGCCAGCCCTTCAATCTGTATCTTACACAATTCTTCGAGCTCTGATACATCCTCACCAAAATCAAATTTGATGCGTAAATGTACTTCCTTCCCGATTCGTGCCACCTCCAACACTTCCACAATGCCAGGCTCTTTTTCGATTGGTATGGTCGCCTTAACAACCAGATTGACCCTCTCGCCATATTCACTCTTGGTATTACCTGTGAAATAGGAAATCACATCATCTGCAAATGCTCTTATTTGTGGGTTAAATACTGTCACTAATGTAACCAATGCCAATATCGCCATCACAACCAATGAACGTTTGATTTTTTGCTTTCCTCTTGATATGCGGTTATAAATATTTTCCTTTTTCATTCCGGTTGATTCACTGATTTGACTGCTATCCTTTCCGTGCAGATAAATCATTCGAAATAAGATACGGTCCTCTTCTGATAGACAAGCGATTAGCTCTTCGAAGCTCTCGTTTTCTAGTTCATCATTCGTGTCCCATGATGCAAATTCATTTCCCCACCCAGTAACCTCTATGGATTCTTCATTTAGTGTATCTTTTAGTTTTCGAAAATTATTTAAAATAACATATTTACTGATTGCTGCAATCCAAGTGTTAAAGCTCCCCTTCTTGTCATCGTACTTTTTTATATTCGACCATATTGCATAAAATATTTCATTTATACAAGCTTCCTGCTCATTTGGAAAGCTTGCTAATTTCTTGCTAACAATTGACTGAACCCGCCAGCCATGATGTTCAATAAAATACTTCAAAGCATCTTGATTTCCCTTTTTCATTAAAGCAATGTAGTTGTCTTCGGTAATTTTCATTGCTCCCTTGTCTCCTTCGTTCTATGTAATGAATGCAAGTTATTGTGGCTCAATGGAGATGGTTAATTCGTCAGAAAGCGTCACCCCGACATAGCCCAAAAAATTTCCATTTTCATCTAAACCACCCTCTGATACTTGTTCTAATACAATTGTCAATGTTTTTGCATCCTCCGCCAACCATGATTCACCGCCTAATGAATCACTTAGCGAGTAAACCTCTTCCCCGTCATCATTTAACATTGAATAAAAATAGTAGATATTTCCAAATTCATCCTTCGCCCGGATACGAACATCATACTCAAAATAAACCCAACTATTTTCTTCTGTTATAACAATATTATCAGGTGTAATAGAGGTACCATACATTTTAACACCTGCTGGTGTTACAGAGTAAGCATAAAGTTTCTCGACAATACCGGTACTAACTACTCCTGACAGTTCGATTGAACGTCGCTTTAGCTCGCCCACTGCATAATCTGCATTACTAATGGTATAATCTAAAAACCACTCCCCTTTGATTGTCCGGTTCCCCAGTTCAATATCTTTATAACGAATGGCAATCGGAATGTCACCTTGATAATTATCGTCTTGCAAATTCAAAACCACATTCTGTATCAATATATTTCCTGATATTTCTTCATTACTTATTTTAGCATTCCTGACTGGGAAGTCAGCAAACCCATATTCTTCATCTAGAATTTCCGCATTTAAACCATCAATTTCAATTGTACTATTCGCAAAAGGTGGCGCATATAGGATTTCTCCCAAGTCATTATGATTGTACTCTATTCCGGCCCCTACCTCAATTGTTTTTCCATCCACTGTAAAGGCTAGTTTTCCATCTTCACTTACCGTACAGTCCTCTGTAATAATAGTGCCATCACGCATATTCATTAACTTTCCATCGGGGGTAACAGCCAGTCTCCAATTCATAGAAAATTCGTAACCCTCCCTATAAACCCACGAAGCATCAGCCCCAAAATAACAGCTTACCCCATCATCTATAAATGCAACATTCCCATCTGCATCTGCAATACAATTTTCAGTAATGATTGAGCCATCATGGATATTTATTAGGACCCCATCGGATTTAACAAACATATTCCATTGTTGATGTGATTCACAAAGTTCTTTCATCTCCGATATATCTTCACCAAAATCAAATTTCAGACGCAAATGTATCTTTCCATCTGCTCTAGATATCTGCATCAATTCCACACTGCCACATTCTATCTCAGTATTCTCTGCTTCGGTGTCAAGTTCAACTTCACTGTCGGGTATCACTTCGGTGTCACGCTCTACCTCACTATTTGGTTCTACTTCACTATTAATCATTGCTTCAGTCACTAAATCGGCCGGCTCATCATAATCATCTTTTACTTCTGTACCACATGCGGCTACCACAATGATAAATAGTACTGTTACCACTATTACTAAACGTTTGATATTTTTTTTCATATTACACCTCTCCTTATCCTTCGCTAAAAGTAAATGCTATGCACATCACTTTCCTATATCTATATTAACAGATTTATCCATAAATCTATCATAAACAAGAAAAAAAGCTATAAATTGAAGATGTATCATCGCTTCAATTATAGCTTGGTGAAAATCTTATATAAATACTTAATATCTTGTTCTGATAACTTGCCGTAATGGTGCCTTCCATCTGCTCCACCAACAATCTTGCAATCGACAATCCAAGCCCCGTTGACTGACCGACTGCCTCCACGGTATAATAGCGGTCAAATAATCTGCCAACCTCCATTTCGTTTAAATGTGAAGCATGATTGGCAAAGATTATTTCACCACTTTCTGTCAATGTTATTTGTAAATCTCCATCACTGTATTTGATGGCATTGCTAATAACATTTCCAAATATCCGTGACAATGAACTTCGGTTGAGTGTACGCATGATTTTTTGCTTGGGCAAGGAAATCTCGGGAACTATCTGGCACCCCTTTAAAGCTGCGTAATAGGCCGAGATGCTTTCTTCTAAAACGCTATTGATAGCTACTTCTTCCTGTTCGCCTGCCGTGAGGGTGGATGTTACTACAGTGTATCGAAACAATTCTTCGGTTAGCTGTTTTAGCACCTCCACCCGACTGCTAATTACGTCTAAATACGCATTTGCGGCCTCGCTTTTTTCCTCCGCCGCCAGTAAGTCCAGATAACCGCAGATGGCCGTCAGCGGTGTCCGTAAATCATGCGAAATGTTCGTAATTGCATCCTTTAATTCTAAATCCCCTTGCTGAAAGCGATGCCGTTCCCGCCGCAGTTTTCGTAACTGCACATTGATACTTGCGGCCAGCTTACGCATATTTTTATCGCGACTTGAGATGTCAATTAGCGTATTGGTATCGGTTATGAACCGTTCGGCAAATGCTGTTTCAATTTCCCGTGCCGCCTTTTTCAGCAAATAGATTTTTATGAATAACGCCAGAATAATTACAATTAATAATATGATTATGGTCCATAACCAATTTTCCATAAGATGCTCCTTTACATTCCGCTACTTAATATCTTTTCTTTGAAATACAAATATACCAATGCCAGTTGTTACTATTACAAGTGATAGGGAATATAGTGGTAACCGCCACGGATGTGTGACTCCCCCAGTAGCATATTGCATTGCCTGGCCGGTTGGCAGAACTTCCATTGCAGTTTCATATACGACTCGCTTCGTCCCTGATATATATCTATCGTTTGGGATGATAACCGTGTTCGTTATATTTCCCACGCCATCATATTCATAGGATGGCCAACTCTCCGGTGCAGATAGCATCTGCCACATGTAAAGTGAGACAAAAAGCATGGTAAACATTCCCAATATGGTTACGACCGCAGATATGGCTTTGTTTTGAATCAACATTCCTAAAAGTGTAAAAATGGCCGCTAGTGCTGCTGTCATCATGATGCTTCCAACGATTATGCCCAGAATTGTGATTAGCTCTATTTCAATGGCATCAAATAAAATACTTCCAATTACAATGGTCGGAATAAGATATGCAATCACCATCAGTGTTCCTGCCACAATGCATGTCAATAGGTTCGCTAAATAGATGTTTTTTCTGACATGCCCAACCACTAGCTTGTTTCGAATCGTTCCGTCACTATACTCTGTTCCCAGATGTAAACTGACAAACACCGAAACGACAATGCCGATTACCATTGTATAATTAAACAGTACACTTTCCAGGGTTAACGAATAGCCACGTTTGACTGAATCTAAATGACCACCTACAACAAGATAAATACCATAAAATGCCATGCACAAGATACCAAGCCAAAATACCTTATCTTTTTTTAGTCTTACAAAATTTGCCGCAAATAACTTATTCATGACCGCCACCTCCCAACAGATTGATATAGAAGCTTTCCAGATTCTCGCTGCGCTCGGTCACGGACATTATCTCGCACTGCTCTTTCATTAAATCCAAGGCCAATTGGGAGATATTGACTTCGTCAAAAACATCCGCTCCGGTATTAGAAAGTACCTTATATTCTAAACCCGCCTGGTCTAGTACGTGTGCTAACGCTTTGATATCAGTCACCTCTAACCGGACACATTTTTTACAGGCTGCTTCTAATTCCGGTGCACTAATTTCTTTGACCATTTGTCCATGATCAATAAATCCATAATGGGTTGCCAATCTGGACAACTCATCTAAGATGTGACTGGATATTAGTACGGTTATCTGGCGTTCACGATTTAATTTTAAGATTAGTTCGCGGATTTCGATGATTCCTTCCGGGTCCAGTCCATTGACTGGTTCATCAAGGACCAAAAAATCCGGGTCACCAGCTAGTGCAATTGCGATTCCTAACCGCTGACTCATTCCTAATGAGAAGTTTTTGGCTTTCTTTTTACCGGTATTTTCCAGCCCAACAAGTTGTAACAGCTCTGCCATGCCATCAAAGGATGGCAATCCCAGGATTCGGTATTGTTCCTTAATATTATCCTCAGCCGTCATATCCATATATATGGATGGTGTTTCTACGATTGCTCCCATCCTTCGACGGGCTCTCCCAATTTCTTTCGCTTCATTGCTGATTCCATACAGCGTATATTCCCCTGATGTCACCTGCTGTAATCCACAGATTAAGCGAATTAAGGTTGTTTTTCCTGCTCCATTTTTACCGACAAAGCCGTAAATCGCACCTCTTGGGACGTGCATGGAACATCCATTTAATGCTTTGAAATGCTTGTAGCTTTTGCTCAATACATTTGTTGTCAAAACGTAGTCCATTTTGTTTGCCTCCTTTTACTTGATACTGTCATTCTAGCTAATGTTGGTTAAGAAAGCAGTTAAGGATAACGTTAAGAATTGGTTAAGATTCTTCTTTCATTTTAAAACCAATTCCCCAAACTGATTCGATGTAATCCTTTGCCCCGACTTCCCGAAGCTTTTTGCGCAGATTGCTAATATGTACCTTTAATGAGCTTTCCATGCAATCGGGCGTGTCCTCACTGATACGCTCCAGCAGTAAGGTCTTAGTAATTACCTGAGTCGGATTTCGCATCAGTAATTTTAAAATGGCATATTCAGTTTTGGTCAACCGCACCGGCTGCTTGGCAACACAAACGGTATGTGCATCGGTGTCGATTGTGATATCATCAAATGTTATCTGGGATGAGGTTACACCAGCGGCGGCTGATCCAGACGCGGCGGCTGATTCAGACGCTGCATGGCTACGCAGTTGAACCGCGATTCTTGCCAGTAGCTCTTTGGTTTCAAATGGCTTCGTAACATAATCGGCGGCACCATTTAGGAGCAGATTCACTTTATCATTTACATCTATTTTGGCACTGACTACGATGACTGGTATCCCCGTAATCTGCGGCAACACTTCCTCACCATTTAGACCCGGCAGCATCAGGTCAAGCAGGACTAGGTCTGGCTTTTGGTGGGCTAATACAAGCAGGGCTTCGGTGCCGGAATAGGCCCTTGATATCTGGTAGCCTTCTTTGGTTAAGACGGTTTCTAGCATGTTGCCGATGCTGATGTCGTCGTCGATGATTAGGATTCTTTTCATATGATTTTATCCTTTCTAAGAACCAAATTCCTCTAATAATCATAGAATGCTTAGAGAGACTTTGTTCATGGAGAATAATAAATGTATAATCAAAACCGCTGCATGATAAACAATACTGATTTTGGGCCAGAACCATTTGTTGTTGATATCAAAACGGCCACTCTGCAAAATTCGAATTTCCGCAAGGCTTTATGGACTGGGGAACATTTACAGCTTACTTTAATGTGTATTCCGGTAGGTGGTCAAATTGGTTTAGAATCACACCCTCATCTTGATCAGTTTTTAAACATTGTAGCTGGCTGTGGCTGCGTTATGATGGGCTGTCATCGTTATCAACTGAATCGGCAAACAAATGTATGCCGCGACAGTGCCATTTTTATTCCAGCTGGTACATGGCATAATCTTGTTAACAAAGGGAATTGTCCGATTAAGCTGTATTCTATTTATGCGCCACCCCAGCATCCACATGGAACGATACACAAAACAAAGGCTGATGCTGACGCTGCCGAAGAATATCATTAGCATTATCAGCTGCTGGAAAGCACTTTGCGATAGGTATGCTCTATCGCAAAGGCTCCAAGTGGTGCGGTTATCAAGATTGACAAAACCGCTACTGTCAAGACAATATTACCACAACTAAGTCCCATTGCTAATGGAATCCCGCCAATGGCCGCCTGCACGGTTGCTTTTGGCATATAACTGAGCATACAAAATACGCGCTCTTTTAACGTAAGTTTTGTTCTTAACAAGCAGACAATCACACCAGCCATTCGACATACGAGTACCCCAATAATCAACAACACTGCAACACCACCAGCCGCTAAGACATAATGTAAATCGACAGTTGCACCGACTAGCACAAACAAAATGATTTCCGCACCAACCCATAATTTATTGAATTTTACGGCCAGCCGTTTTGCTACCACACCACGATAATGCTGTAAGGCAATGCCGGTAAACATCACCATGATTAATGCTGAAAATGTAATCTCTCCCGGAATCCACTCCTCTAACGTAACACTGATAAAGAAAATACTTAATAGTATGATTACTTTTATCGTGTCGCGGAGATGGATTTTTGCAAAAAATTTTGCCAAGCCAAATCCAATTAAAATCCCTAACCCAATCCCTAATAAAATGGATATTGGTATGTTAACAAAGCTCATTACGGAAACACCATTTCCTTGTGATAGTCCGGTAAATGCGGTAAATAATACGATAACAAATACATCATCCACCGATGCTCCGGCCAATATTAGCTGCGGAATACCTTTGTCTACACCATAACCCTCGTCCATTAATTTTATCATCTTTGGCACGATGACGGCTGGTGATACTGCCGCGATTACCGTCCCCATGATGGCCGCATCAAGCATTGATATGCCGAGCAACCTCGGAGCAAATAATACCACTCCAATTATTTCAAAGCTGGCTGGAACAAAACACATGAGCAGTGCCGGCCGACCGATTTTTTTCAAATCTCTTATATCAAGTGACAAACCTGCTCTGGTCAAAATTATTATTAAAGCTATTTTCCTAAGTTCGGCTGAGATTTCAAGGAGCGAACTGTCTATTCCATTTAACACATGAGGACCGAGGATTATTCCGGTCAGTATCATACCGAACAGGCTTGGCAAGCCTAGTTTACTGCATAACCAGCCGGTCAACATTCCCACTAATAAAATCAGTGCTATACTTAATAACATTTATATGTTCCTCCATTTATTATATTGCTTTCACCATTTATTTACTATATACTTTTATCTAAGAAGATGCAAAATAATTTTATGGATGGTGACAATTATGCAGGCTATTATGGAACCGATTTTTGAAATACCTTATTTAATTGGTGTCGTTGTTCTAGGACTCCTCATATTGCGTAGAGCGAGATTTCACAGTGCAAGTGGTAAAAAGCAGTTTACGCTCTTTGGCAGTATGGCGATTATCCTCGGTTTAGGAGATGCTTTTCATCTGGTACCGCGAATGTATGCGTTGCTCACGGATGGTATTGCGAATCACGTTCCCGCCCTTGGTTTTGGCAAAATGGTTACCTCTATTACGATGACGGTTTTTTATGTGTTACTCTACCATGTTTGGCAGCATCGTTATCGGAAATACGTGTCTGGTCTGACGGTGATTATCTATATCCTTGCCATGGTGCGGATTGTGCTCTGCCTATTACCACAGAATGATTGGTTTAGTGCTGATGCACCTCTTTCATGGGGGATTTACCGCAATATTCCATTTGTCATTCTGGGGATTATTATTATTGTTTTATATTTTCAGCAAGCGCATCTGAATCACGACCGTGCTTTCCGCTTTATGTGGCTGGCAATTTCACTTAGCTTTGCGTTTTATATTCCAGTTGTGTTATGGGCCGATTCGATTCCGCTTCTTGGTATGCTGATGATTCCGAAAACCTGTGCTTATGTTTGGATTGTTTGGATGGGATATGCGGATGTGAAAAAGAAAATGTAAAATTATTAATAAAGCTGATGATTTCTACGCATTTTAATGTAGAAGTCACCAGCTTTTTATAATTTAGAAACGATTTCTATCAAACAGTCTTCGTAAAAATATTACTCTGACTAAATCTCTCAAGTCAAAATCGCGGCGATGGCGGTTTCGATTCCGGTGGCGATCTCTATCAAAGTCTCGCCGTCTGTCTCTGTCTCTGAAATCAAACTGCTGCTCCACTAGCATATTTGCATCATCGTAGGAGTCCTGCTGTTCGTATTTACTATAGATATTCTCTACATAATTATCCCAATCCTGAAGCGATTCACTTCCGTTCATTTGATATGTCGTTATATAATATTCAACTTCATCATCAATTTGTTGGTATAATTTTGGATAGTTGACCGCAAATTCATAAATGTCCATTTGATTTGCCCTTTTTGTTTTTCCATATATAGTATGCAAGGGGTGTGAAATGGTGGCTTATTCAAACCGACACATCCACCGCACCACCCTCTACTAAAACAGGTGCATCAACTACAGTCGCAACCGGCATTTCCACACCGCCAAGCTCTAATGACACACCACTTGCGGCATCCTGCTTTTCTTTTTCTAATTTATCAAACATTGCTTTTAAATACTTCACATCCGCTTCCGCAATATCACGAAGCTCATCCGCCCGATGCTTTTTCTTTAATTGCTCTATGTCCTCTGGGTCCATTTCTGTCTGAACATTTAGCGTTAGCTCTTCTGTTAACTCTTCTAAGCCACCTGCATCCTCCATTTGTTCCATTGTATCTTGCATCAGCTCTTGAAATTCCTGCATCAGTTCTTTGAGTTCTTCCATATCTATCTCTGGTTCGATACTTTCTTGATTTTCAATCGCGTCCCAATCGAGGTCCTCATTTTCTTCCAGCTCAGCCGCACAAACACCACCACCACCTTTTTCCTTGATGCCCTGTTCCTCCTGCAAATGTTTGGCACGTTTTTTTGCAACCTTTTCCATTTGCTTGGCATGTTCTATCGCAGCCTCTAATTCTTTATCATCATACTCACCGGTTTTCATTTTTTTGCGCAGCATTGCTACTATCCCACGCGCTTTCGATGCGACCTGCCTTGCACCTCCAGCACTCCTGGTCCGCATCAACTGAGTCGAAATTTCTTTAAAATTATATTGCAATTTCTTTTTCTTACCCGTCTTAGGTTTGGTTATACTAATTGTACCAGCTGCCGTTCCATCGGCATTTTTTAGGGTTATCGATCTTACATTGGAATTATTCGTTCCACCAATTGCCAGCCCCATATCATCATCCTCCTTGATTCAGATATTTTCTTTATATAGTATATCGGCTTTTTTTTGTATAAACTGTACCCTAAAACTACGCATGGACTAATTGAACACGGCTTCTGCCGAGTCGGCTTTTAATGTGTATGCATAATTACATAATTTTGCTGAGCTTTCTCCTGCAACGGCACTTTCAAAAACAATTCGAACTGCCCCGCAAGTATTTCCATCATAATTAACGTTTACGATGTTCGCGGCGATGACTTCATCTGGTATTTTTATGTTCACATCATAATAACGCTTCGCTTCCTGATTATCCAGCGTTTCCATGTAAATCACTGTTTTGCCAATGCTAATTTTTATTGATTTGCCGTTATCCTTCCGGTCAAATGTACATTTCAGCGAGGTACTTCCCAATTCATTGATTAACATGCGATAGGAAAATTTACCACCGGCCTCGGCATATCGGCTGGTGCCATCACTGGTATTGCCCACCGAACCATCCTCTTCCATGTCGTGCAAATGATCAGTTTCGTATTGTCCATATCCAGGCTGAACCGTGTCTAGCTTGGCTGCTTCAAATCGCTCCTTTTCATTTTCTGCCAAAATTTCTGCCGCTTCCATGCCCTCACTATCAGTCGAAAATTTCCAATAGATACCGTATCTTTGCGTATGCTGCATGTAATGTGGTGAAAATGTTAAGGTTTGATTTGTGCTATTTAAAATAAATTCAAATGTATCATTTTGCCGCACAAGGTAATTGCTGATGTTTTCCATAAATTCTGCTACCGTTTTTGCGGCAGTGTTATCGATTCGAATTTTTTCTGATATGACTTTCTTGGTGCTTGGTATCAAAACATTTACACCTGTTGTTGATGATAATAGGTCGTCAGTTCCGAGCTCAGCACTTAATAGGATGGGACCATATTTAAATGCATAGGTGTTTTCTGCATCGGGCAAATTGTGGGCTCTAATTGTCATTGGGATTGTTATGTCAATGACTGCACCATTTTTTATTGGACCGCTTACGACTGTATAGCCGTCAGCGACTGTGACATTATGTTCTACGTTATCCACTTTTATCACAAGATTGCCGGCTGCCCAGTCTGGCACTTTAAATCGCAATGACACACCAACATTGGCACTGCCGTCAATTGTGCTGACCATAAATGTCACAGTCTCGCTCGTTAGCAAATCGGCGGTCTGTGTGATTTTTATATTTTCATCTGCCCAGGTCAATTCTGAGGAACGATACTGATTTACAAAAATAGTTTTATCCTTGTAAAAATAAATGCTGTCATTTAATTTGGTAAAGTTCTCCATGCCACTTCCTGTACAGCACCAGAAATGGTCTGTCCGTGAACCATAGACTTTAAAGTATCCTGTTGCCATTGGCTGAAAATACATGCTCATACCTGTTTCAGGATTTTGTGATGACATGATGGCATTGATTAAGGTGCTCTCGTAATAGTCCGAATATTTTTTATTACCGGTTATCTTGAATAGCTCACGACTGTATTTTAGCATGTTATAGGTGTTACATGTCTCGCAGTTACAGTTTGTTCTTTCAACGTCAAGCACGTAATCGTCACCAAAATGCTCCCATTCACTATTGCCGCCGGTTACATAGGTGTGTTTGTCAATTACCATTTGCCAAAATGCTTCGGCATACTGAAGATATTTTTCTTCCTCGGTTACACGATACCGATTTAGTGCGCCCAGAAATTTGGGAATAGTGGTATTCGCATGTTTATTATTTAAAACATTTATCTGGTTTGCCAAAACATTTTCAAACAAAGTCACTTCATCAAACATATGCGCACTTGTTTTATGGTTTTCGTTCTGTGTTATCTTATACAATTCATACATGCAATCATTCATGCCACCGTATTCAATGCTTAACACTTTTTGCTGGAGGGCTTCATCCCATTTGCTTGTTCTTTGATAGGTCCAGTCACCAAGCGAGGAGGCTACTGTTTTGGCATTCTCATAGCCGGTATATTTATAAACATCGACGAGGCCGGCGATTATCTTGTGCATGGTATACCAAGGCACCCATGCCTGCGTGATAATGTTGGTCTTATATGCTTCGACATTATCAAATTGCTGTTCGATATTACTGTTATTAATTATTCTAGCACCAAAGATAAATCCCGTTCCGGTCTTCTCCTGACACTCTTTTAACGAATCCACAGTGTAGTTCAGTTTATTGGTTAATACCGTTCGCGCTTCGTCAGTGGTTCCTGGATTTGCGATAGCCTGCGCAACTGCAGTCATGTAATGACCGATTGTATGTCCGCCGATTAAACCATCTTCCCATTGTCCGCCATATCGCATTTTGCCTTTCATATCCATGCCGGCTGTTTCACGAAATCCTGCCAGCAAACGGTCCTCATCAAGCGACAATAAATAGGCCACTTCTTTTTGCAATGAATTATCAAAATACTCATCTGTTACCCTTGCTTGTTCTAATTTAAATTCCGATATACCTTTCAATTTGCGACCTCCTTGGATTGACCTTTTTTACAAGCCATAATATAATATTATCAAATTGATTGTAAAATTTGAATATAAAAAGGACAGAACAGGTGTGAAAATGTCATATGGATGATAATTTGATTTTCTATACAGAGCAACCACTTACCTTTAATTGGGTTGGTAAATTTGAGTCGCCAAGCAATGACTGGATTCATTTAACAAGATTTTTAATGGATTACGAATTGATTATTGTTACAGAAGGAATTCTCTACATCTGTGATGGAACCAAAAACTATACGGTCCATCCCAAAGAATATCTGATTATGGCACCAGGTGTGAATCAGTCTGGTTTCAAATCTTCGAAGTGTACGTTTTATTGGATGCATTTTTCGCAGCCGGATTTTCATGCGGATTCTAAATCGCTCCAGCTTCCCAATCATGCTCCTCTGGCTAGCTATGAGCGCACTATTATTTTGTTGAAGCAGTTGCAAGACTCAGAGCGGCGTTACCATCATCATGAGCTTGATAACTATTTGACGACTACTATTTTATATGAAATTTTTAATCAATGTCATCTGCCTGCGGCTGACTATTTTTTGCAACGCGGCAAATCGCAATTATACACTGATATTATTGACTATATTTCCTGGCATATCAGTGAAAATCTTCGCGTCTCGGAAATTGCTGAATATTATGGCTATAACGAAAAATACTTGTCTACTTTTTTCAAGAAGACAAGTGGTATTCCGCTGAAAACTTATATTTTAAATGCCAAGATGGACTTGGCTAAATCGTTGCTGACAGATACGAATGATCCGGTTTCGCAGATTGCTTACAGTATTGGTTTTCAGGATAATCATAATTTTTCGACTTGTTTTAAGAAGGTGACGGGGTTGACGCCTTCTAATTACCGCGAATGTTATTCGCAGCGGATGCTTTTTTATCAGTGACTTGTTTTAAACTGCTATCCGCTCTTTCTTAATTCTGAGTGTTCTAAGAAGAAGTCCAATCCCGATAAATAGCACTGTTGAAAAAATACCTGTGATGGGGTTAAACAAATTATCTCCTATTTTTGTAAATGAAATAAATCCACCTGTCATGACTAGAACATTTGGGAAGGCATCTTCAACTGCATGCATAATTACACATGGCCACACAGACTTTGTCAGCCGATATATTTCAACATACATAACAGTCCAACATACCATTAATACACATCCTATCAAAAGCATCTCCACTCTTGATGTTGATTTAAAATAATTATCTGGAAGAAATATGAGATAATATGCAGCGTGCCATAGTCCCCAAATCAGACCTGAGATACCGTAAATAAGCCAATCATTGAGTTTCAGTCCAATCAGCTTTGGGGTTAGATACCCCCGCCATGCAAATTCTTCAAATATGTTCTTGACGAATCCGCCTAAAACCGAAGCTCCAGCAAGTACGAAAAATGCTCCCGCCTCAAACTCTGACATTTCAATGCAACCGAAAATCTTTGCTAACCCGACCGTTACTATCGTTACGAGTGGATAAATTACGATAGATAATAAATACCATTTTAAGTTTCCTTTCAAATGGAGTTTTATGCCCATGTCTTTCCAATCATGGTCGCTGATTCTTAATATGATTCCCGTCAGGAATGGCAATATCAGCCATAGACCCATTCCCAAAGAATTCCCCTCTGGTTGCTCTGTCAGAACCGAATCTAGTAATATACCAACCCAGCCACTGGCAAGAGTTATTGTGATAAAAATAACTAAATTTCGGATATTATGCTTGTTCATAAATATCGCCCTTCCTTTCTGGTTTGAGAATACCTAATATCCATTCGGCATTGGGTATTGGGTTATTTGGATTTCGTGCGATAGCCTCAGCAATGCCCTGAATTGCACACCAAAATGAAATTGACAACGCAAGCGGGTCTCCCGAACGTATTTCCCCTAATTCTTGTCCCTTTTTAATTAATGGTATACTCTGATTAATAATGTCATGCTGGGTAATTAACGCTCCTGCCTTTTCTGAAATTCGATTGGCATTATATACGGCATATCCCATAAATACAAACATTTTTGCTGCAAATGGGTTATTTGAAATCATTTGCAATAAATCTTTGACATGATACTCAAATATCTTTATTGGACTGATGTCTTGCTGCAATGTCAAAACCAGCTTGCTGCAGCCAATTTCAATCAGCGCCTCATATACGGCTTTTTTTGAATCAAAATAATGAAACATAAGTCCTGAGCTCACTTCGGCAATCTTGCATATTTCACGGGTTGACGTTCCGTAATACCCCTTGGCAATAAACTGGTCAAGTGCTATTTGCAAGATTTGCGCTCTTCTTTTTTCTCTTTCCTGATTGCGATTTCCCAAATTTATAGCCTCCTTCAAACAGTTTAAGCACATGCTTAATATTGAGCATGTGCTTATTATACTTGTTAATCATTCTTTTGTCAACTCTAACTATTCCTAAATATTCGTTACATCTATTCCCCTAGTATCTCAGCCAAGTCCTGCTCTGGCGTACTGATTGGATGCAGTTCAAATTTCTCAATAATGGTATTTAGAACCGTTTCTGAAAAAAATGCCGGGATGCTTGGTCCAATATAGATGTTCTTAATACCAAGCGACAATAGCGTCAACAAGATACAGACCGCCTTTTGTTCATACCACGAAAGAACAAGGGTCAGCGTCAAATCATTGACACCGCATTCAAAAGCATTTGCCAGCGCAATTGCAACTTGAATTGCACCATAAGCGTCATTGCATTGTCCCATATCTAATATCCGTGGGAACGGACCGATTTCACCCACATCTAAGTCATTGATTCGGTATTTTCCACATGCCAGTGTCAGTACCACGGTATCTTTCGGTGTTTGCTTGACAAATTCGGTATAATAATTCCTTCCCGTTTGAGCACCATCACATCCACCAACTAAGAAAAAGTGTTTGATTGCGCCTGCCTTCACTGCATCAATAATTGCTGGGGCATTGTCTAGCACGGTCTGTCTGCCAAAACCAGTGGTAACAGTTGCACCATCGTTTATGCCGGTTCGTGGCTGGTCTTCGCTGTAACCACCAAGTTTTTTGGCATGTTCAATGATTGCCGAAAAATCTTTCTTATCATCTTCGTCACCTTCAATATACTTTAGTTCTGGAAATGCAACCACCGATGTGGTATAAATTCGGTCCGCATAGGATGCCTTTGGTGCCATCAAGCAGTTTGTGGTGAATAATACTGGAGCTGGGATATTCTCAAATTCATTCTGTTGATTTTGCCACGCTGTCCCAAAATTGCCTTTGAGCTGAGGATGTTTTTTCAAGTCGGGATATCCATGTGCCGGAAGCATTTCACCATGTGTATAGATATTGATACCACATCCGTCGGTCTGGTCAAGCAGCATTTCAAGGTCGTGCAGGTCGTGACCGCTGATTACAATAAATGGACCTTTTTCAATCATCAATGGGACCTCCGTCGGAACCGGATTGCCGTATGCAAATGTATTTGCTTCATCTAAAAGTGCCATACATTTCAGGTTCGTCTGGCCAAATTCCATTATCAGCGACAGCCACTCATCTACACTATGCTCTTTCGCTATTGCCGCCATCCCTTTGATAAACCATGCGTCCACCTCGGCATCATGTTTGCCAAGTACCCTGGCATGATGGGCGTATGCTGCCATGCCGCGCAGACCAAAGAGCAGGGAGGAGCGAAGTGAGACAAGGTCTTCTTCGCCGTAAAATAACTCCGATGTATTCATTGCTTCTGCGCCGCCGTGTTCTTCTTTTATTGCCTTTACTTTTTGGTTTAATTCATCAATTTTTTTTGTATCAAAATTTACGTTGGTAAGAGTTGTGAATAGTCCGTCAACTATCTTTTCGACCGCGGTTTTATTGTCTTTTCCGCTTTTTTCTACTGCCACGGCAAGGGCTATCATTTCACAGGTGAGCTCGTCTTGGGCATGGGCAACTTCTGGCTTTTTGCCGCATACTCCTGATATTGTGCAACCGTGAAGCTCGCTGGTTTCGGATTTTCTTCTTGCGGTTTGTTCGCATTGGTAACAAAACATTTTGTCCATTTAGGGATTCCTCCGTTATTTTTTATTGCTTAGGTTTTATTATTAGCTCATTTTTTAAAAATACGCAGTGAATGTCAAAAACTCCATATTTTTCTTATTGCAAATAAATTCATACTGTGGTACTATACAATAGTACTAGCTAACAAGCTAATATAATTTTTCATAACTCATGCATCCTGCTTCGGCGGGATGCACTCCCCGAAAACAAAGGCCACCATGATTACGATTTATTCGTTAACATGATAGCCTTTTTTATTATTTTTATTTAAATCTGCCCGGAACAATACAAACCCCCGCCTATAAATAGACGGGGGTTAAATATTAACTGCTTATTATTTCTTGTCGTTAATAGCTGCCTGTGCTGCTGCTAATCTTGCGATTGGCACGCGGAATGGAGAAGCTGAAACGTAGTTTAAGCCAAGTTTGTGGCAGAATTCTACAGAGCTTGGATCTCCACCGTGCTCACCACAGATACCTACGTGTAGTTCTGGGCGGGTAGCTTTTCCTAATTTGATTGCTGTTTCCATTAACTTACCAACACCAATCTGGTCAAGTTTAACGAATGGGTCGTTCTCGAAGATTTTGGTATCATAGTAAGCATCTAAGAACTTACCAGCATCATCACGAGAGAAGCCGTATGTCATCTGAGTTAAATCGTTTGTACCGAAGCAGAAGAATTCAGCTTCTGTAGCGATTTCGTCAGCCGTTAATGCAGCTCTTGGAATCTCGATCATGGTACCAACTTCGTACTGTAAATCAGAACCTGCAGCAGCGATTTCAGCATCAGCTGTTTCTACTACTACCTTCTTAACGAATTTTAATTCTTTTGTATCGCCAATCAATGGAATCATGATTTCTGGTTTATTTGCCCAATCTGGATGAGCTTTCTTTACATTGATTGCAGCACGGATGATTGCTTTGGTCTGCATCTTAGCAATTTCTGGATAAGTAACTGCAAGACGACATCCACGATGTCCCATCATTGGGTTGAATTCATGTAAAGAATCGATGATTGCTTTGATCTGCTCAACAGTTTTGCCCTGAGCGTCTGCTAATTTCTTGATATCAGCTTCTTCAGTTGGAACGAATTCATGAAGAGGTGGATCTAAGAAACGGATGGTTACTGGGCATCCTTCTAATGCTTCGTATAATGCTTCGAAGTCTCCCTGCTGTACTGGAAGAATCTTCTCTAATGCAGCTTCTCTTTCTTCTACTGTATCAGCACAAATCATTTCACGGAAAGCGTCAATTCTGTCACCTTCGAAGAACATATGCTCGGTACGGCAAAGACCGATACCTTCTGCACCAAGCTCACGAGCTTTTTTAGCATCTGCTGGAGTATCAGCATTGGTACGAACTTTTAATACTCTGTATTTGTCAGCCCATCCCATGATTCTTCCGAACTCACCAGCGATTTCAGCATCAACGGTAGGAATCTGGCCATCATAGATGTAACCGGTAGAACCATCTAAGGACATGAAATCTCCTTCATGATATTCTTTTCCAGCCAATGTGAATTTCTTGTTTGCTTCGTCCATTACGATTTCAGAACATCCAGATACACAGCAGGTTCCCATTCCACGAGCAACTACAGCTGCATGGCTAGTCATACCACCACGTGCAGTTAAGATACCCTGAGCGGCTTTCATACCTTCAATATCTTCTGGGGATGTCTCTAAACGAACTAATAATACTTTCTCGCCTTTTTCAGCCCAAGCTTTTGCATCTTCTGCGGTAAATACAACTTTACCGGTAGCAGCTCCTGGAGAAGCAGCTAATGCTTTTGCAACTGGTGTTGTAGATTTTAATGCAGCTCCATCAAACTGTGGGTGAAGTAAGGTATCTAAGTTACGAGGGTCAATCATAGCTACCGCTTTTTCTTCGGTAATCATTCCTTCGTCTACTAAGTCACAAGCAATTTTTAAAGCTGCCTGTGCTGTTCTCTTACCATTACGTGTCTGTAACATGTAAAGTTTTCTATCTTCGATAGTAAATTCCATGTCCTGCATGTCTCTGTAATGATCTTCTAATTTTGCACAGATTGCTACGAACTCATCGTATACTGCTGGCATAACTTCTTTTAACTGAGCGATTTTCTGAGGTGTACGAACACCAGCAACAACGTCCTCGCCCTGTGCGTTCATTAAGAACTCACCCATTAATTTGTTCTCACCGGTAGCTGGATCACGAGTAAATGCAACACCAGTTCCTGATGTATCGCCCAAGTTACCAAATGCCATCATCTGTACGTTAACAGCGGTTCCCCAAGAATATGGGATATCATTGTCACGACGATAAACGTTTGCACGAGGGTTGTCCCATGAACGGAATACAGCTTTGATTGATCCCATTAACTGTTCCTTAGGATCGGTTGGGAAATCCTGTCCCAATTTTGATTTGTATTCAGCTTTGAACTGATTTGCTAATTCTTTTAAGTCATCAGCGGTAAGATCAGTATCTTCGGTAACGCCTTTTTCTTCTTTCATTTTATCGATAAGCTCTTCGAAGTATTTTTTACCAACTTCCATAACTACGTCAGAATACATCTGGATAAATCTTCTGTAGCAGTCATATGCCCAACGAGGATTTCCTGATTTCTCTGCTAATACTTCTACTACTTCTTCATTCAAACCAAGGTTTAAGATTGTATCCATCATACCTGGCATGGATGCTCTTGCACCTGAACGAACAGAAACTAATAGTGGATTTTCTTTATCGCCGAATTTTTTACCAGTAATTTCTTCCATCTTTGTGATGTTTTCCATAATCTGGCCCATGATTTCTTCGTTGATTTTCTCGCCGTCTTCATAATACTGAGTACAAGCTTCGGTTGAGATAGTGAAGCCCTGTGGTACTGGAAGACCTAATTTGGTCATTTCTGCTAAGTTACAGCCTTTTCCACCGAGAAGTTCACGCATTGTAGCGTCACCCTCGCTGAACAAATAAACCCATTTGTTTGCCATTTGCTTAATTCCTCCTAATAATAATTTGCTTCTACGAGCGATATTGCTCGTTTGAGCGCACATATTTATCTTATCATAAATTTTCAGATAATCAACCATTTTTTAACAGATTTACATAAAAAAAATGGGGCCTTTCTGCACATTTTCTGTACATATTGCCCCATTTCATCATTTTTCGACAAGCTATACTATAAAAGCTCCTTCTTTTTAATACTCAAATTTCTTTGTGAAGTATGCGCCTAACTCTTCAATCTTAATTCGTTCCTGCTCCATTGAATCACGGTCACGAACGGTAACTGCGCCATCTTCTTCGGAATCAAAATCATAGGTGATACAGAATGGTGTTCCGATTTCGTCCTGACGGCGATAACGCTTACCGATATTTCCACGGTCATCAAATTCACAGTTATATTGTTTGGAAAGCTCCGCATAGATTTTCTCTGCGCCTTCATTTAATTTTTTGGACAATGGCAGGATACCAATTTTCACTGGTGCCAAAGCGTGATGGAAACGAAGCACGGTACGCATATCGCCGCCTTCTAATTCCTCTTCATCATATGCGCCGCAAAGGAATGCCAATAAAACGCGGTCTGCGCCAAGTGATGGCTCCACAACATATGGAATATATCTTTCGTTTTTGGTATCGTCAAAATAAGTCAAATCCTGTCCAGAGGTATTCTGGTGCTGGGTTAAATCGTAATCGGTACGGTCAGCGATACCCCACAGCTCGCCCCAGCCAAATGGGAATAGGTATTCAATATCGGTCGTTGCTTTACTGTAGAATGATAATTCTTCTTGATCATGGTCACGCACACGCATTTCTTCTTCTTTCATGCCTAATTCTTTTAACCAATTGATGCAGAATGCCTTCCAATATGCAAACCATTCCAAGTCAGTATCTGGTTCACAGAAAAACTCTAATTCCATCTGCTCAAATTCACGGATACGGAAAATAAAGTTGCCCGGTGTTATTTCGTTTCTAAACGATTTGCCAATTTGGCCTATACCAAATGGTATTTTTTTGCGCGTGGTACGCTGCACGTTCTTGAAATTTACAAAAATGCCTTGCGCTGTTTCTGGGCGCAGATAAACAATGTTTTTGCTCTCTTCGGTTACGCCTGCGTGGGTTTTAAACATCAAGTTAAATTTGCGGATATCTGTGAAATTGTGCTTGCCACAGCTTGGGCAGTTTATATTTTTCTCGTCTATAAATTGTTTTAGCTTTTCGTTGCTCCAGCCGTCTACCACTTCTTGTATTTTATTCTCAAACAAATAGTCTTCTATCAGTTTATCTGCGCGAAAGCGCTCTTTGCATTCTTTACAATCCATCAGCGGGTCTGAAAAACCGCCCACAT
>JAVBTX010000005.1:0-72050 GCA_031555935.1 Lachnospiraceae bacterium
TTTTTTTTCTTTTTTTTAATTGCCTGTACTATTTAAACAAATATTTAATATTTATTTTTTTTCCTATAATATTTTTTTGTTTTCAATAAATTTCTCCACGGCACGGATAGGAGCAACAATGAGCGATTACATACTGGAAATGAAGAATATTACAAAGGAATTCCCGGGTGTCAAGGCTTTGAATAACGTAAATTTTAAAGTAAGACGCGGCGAAGTTCATTGTCTGGTAGGAGAGAACGGAGCTGGAAAGTCGACGCTGATGAAAGTGCTTTCGGGTGTTCACGGATTTGGAACATACACGGGCGACATTGTCTATAACAGTGAGGTTCAGAAATTTAAAACAATTGCTGATAGTGAGAGCAAAGGAATCGCAATTATATATCAGGAGCTGGCATTAATACCGGAACTCAGCCTCTATGAGAATGTTTATTTTGGCCATGAAATTACCCACGGTAGAGCAATTGATTGGAATCAGACAATTATAAAAGGAAAAGAGATGCTGCAAAAAGTACGCCTGAATGTGGACCCATCCACTAAGGTAAAAGATTTAGGTGTCGGAAATCAGCAGTTAGTAGAAATTGCCAAAGCATTAAGTAAAGATGTAAAATTATTGATTTTAGATGAGCCGACAGCATCCTTAAATGAGGATGACAGTCAAAACCTCCTGGAGCTGATTCGTGAATTAAGAGACCAGGGTGTAACTTGTATTATGATTTCTCATAAGCTGAGAGAAATTACCGCAATTGCGGATACCATCACGGTACTGCGAGATGGCGCAACAATCTGTTCTCTGGATGCAAAAACCCATGAGATAACAGAAGCAGAAATTATTAAACATATGGTTGGACGTGAAATTGATAACATTTATCCGAAAAGAGCGAAAAAAGAAATTGGTGATATTTGTTTAGAAATAAAAGACTGGACGGCACAAGACCCAGTCAAAGGTCGTGAAATCTTGCACCATGTTAATCTGAATGTCAGAAAAGGCGAGATTGTTGGATTGCAGGGCTTGATGGGAGCTGGTAGAACCGAGTTGGCAATGAGCTTATTTGGCAATCCGACTGGTTATCATATCACCAGTGGACAGATATTGTTAAATGGTGATGAGAAGAAATTTAAAAATCCGAAAGCGGCGATTGATGCCGGTATTGCTTATGTAAGTGAGGACCGTAAAGGAAACGGTTTGGTATTGTTACAGGATATCAAATATAACATATCAATTGCCAATTTGGAAGAACTTGAGCATGGACTGGCAATTGATGAGAACAAAGAGGTTCAGATTGCAACTGGCTACAAAGAGTCAATTAATATCAAAGCACCATCCATTGCCCAAAAGGTGGGAAATCTTAGTGGTGGAAATCAGCAGAAGGTGCAGTTGGCAAAATGGCTGTTTGCGAAGCCACAGGTATTAATTCTTGATGAACCGACCAGAGGAATCGACGTTGGTGCAAAATTTGAAATTTATTCGCTGATGAACAAGCTGGTTGAAGAGGGAATGAGTATTATCATGATATCTTCGGAATTGCCAGAGGTATTAGGTATGAGTGACAGACTGTACGTTATGTCAGAAGGTACTATCACCGGTGAACTTTCGGCAGAAGAGGCTGATGAACAAAAAGTAATGGCAATGGCCATTCAATCATAGGAGGTTAGTAATGGATAACAAAGAAAATAAAGTCGGACTTACCAAAGAGGTAGGTGGATTGTTAAAAACAAATATCCGGGATTACATTATGTACATTGCACTGGTACTGATTATGGGATTTTTCACCTTTAAAACAAATGGTTCCTTTATCCAGGCACAGAACTTATCGAACTTGATTAATCAGGCGGGTTATGTAGCAATATTGGCAATTGGCATGACATTGATATTGATTATTAAACATATCGACTTGTCGGTTGGATTCGTCGCAGGTTTTAGCGGCGCAATTGCCGCAATCTTATTGACGAAGGTACAATTAAGCGTCTGGCTGGTAATTCCAATTGTCCTTTTGGTTGGTTTGGTGATTGGATTCTATCAGGGAACACTGGTAACCAGATTAGGGGTTCCGGCATTCGTAACCACCTTAGCAGGAATGTTTATCTTCCGCGGTTTGCTCAACCTGACTTTGCAGAAAACAGGTACCATCATTGTTTCGGACCCAGTTTTTGTAGCATTATCCAATGGCTATATCCCAGATATCCCGGGGCTGGATATGAAGATTCATTTGTTAACATTTTTGATTGGTATCATTGCCGTTGCACTTGTAATTATGTCGCAGTTGAAAGCAAGAAAAAACAGATTGAAATACAACTTTAAAGTGGCATCAATGCCAGTATTTATCTTCTCATTGGTATTTATTTCAGCCATTATCATGGTAATAATTTTGGTCCTGGCAAGCTATCAAGGAATTCCTTGGACCGCAGTGATCGTTGGTGTAGTATTAATCATTTACAATTATATGTTAAATAAAACCCGTCTGGGCCGTTACATCTATGGAATCGGCGGCAATGACCAGGCAGCTGAATTATCTGGTGTAGATGTAAAAAAAGTAACCTTATTTGCATTCTGTTCGATGAGTACCCTGGCAGCATTAGCCGGAATTTTATATACCTCCCGTCTGACCTCAGCAGCACCGGCGGCCGGAGTAGGCTTTGAGCTTGATGCAATCGCTTCCTCCTACATCGGCGGAACTGCAGTAAGCGGTGGTATAGGTAAAGTAACTAACACAATTATCGGTGCACTCGTAATCATGTCCTTAACGAATGGTATGAACCTGATGGGTGTTGACGTTTCTTATCAGTACATTGTCAAAGGATTGATTTTCATCGTTGCCGTGGCATTTGATGTTAGAACACGTTCCAAAAAACACTAAAACAAAACAAATAAAAGCACAAAAAGCATTGGTGGTCAAAACCAATGCTTTTATTTTTATCTAAAATATTTTATAATTAGATGTAAAACATTTTAAAAGTGGTACATAAAGGACAAGGTGAGCGAAAATGCAACTGCTAAAGAAAACAAGTAAGTATTTTTTGAAATATATCCCAATCTATATTGTCTGCATTTTATTGGGACTAATGCGAATGGTAATTATGCTGGTCGAACCGCAGGTGATATCATTAATGGTAGACCGGGTGATTGGTCCGGCCATGGGGCAGAAGCCGGTCAAAAATTCGAGTATCTTTAGCGGTTTTATTGAAGGGATACCAGACGAACAATATATGAAGATTTTTGCTGTTCTGGTGTTAATTTTTATTGCGACAATGGTGCTCTATTTTGTAGCATTTTATTTGCGCTGGAATATTGCTCATTTGTATGGTCTAAAGAGTGAAAATCAGATGCGGCAGGATGCTTTTCAAAAGATTAACCGTGAGGGAAACAAGATTCTTTCGAAATATACCAGTGGTGAATTAATCACCATCTCCGGGACTGACCCGGCACGTATCAAAGATTTTTATATGGCGACTATACCGTTTATGATTGACTGCATTTTTTATATTGTCACGGCGGCTTGCTTTTTGGCTTATATCAGTCGGATTCTGCTTATTTTCCCGCTCTTAATTGGGGTCGTTTATATTCTTCTGACCAAGCGCTATATTAAGCAGATGGGTCGCTATTATGGCGAGCTGTGGGAGAAAAATACCGCCTTAAATACACTTGTGCAGGAAAGCATCTATGGCGTTCGGATTATCAAATCGGCCGCCAAGGAGAAATATTTTAGTAAAAAATTTAACGAAGCAAATGGAAATTTAAAGGATTTCTATTATCGCTTTGGTGACTTTGGCGCAAAATATGAGGCTATTTATTCAACAGTACAGTCGATTTTCTATGTAGTCTGTATGGCGGTGGGGATTGTGCTGGCAGTTAATTTGAAGATGACCAGTGGTGAATTTGTCAGCTTTTTGGCCTACCTGCTAACAATCTCCTGGCAGTTTATTTCGATTAACTTTATTTTGGGTGACATTCAGGATGAAATCGTCAGCGGTAAGCGTTTTTTTGAATTTATGGAGCTGCCAAAATGTCAAAAGCTGGAGTTTGGCGAACAGGTTTTAGCTGGCGAACCTTCGATTGAGGTGGTGAATCTGACCATAAAGAAAGACGAGCATAACGTCTTAGAGGAGATTAATATTTCGCTTCCATATGGCAAGAAAATTGGTATTATGGGTAATTCTGGGAGTGGCAAATCAGTCCTTTTAAAAACGCTGCAAGGATTGACTGACTATGAAGAAGGACAGATACTGATAAATGGGGCAGAAATGCATACCTATACCGAGGATTCTGTGGGCCAGATTTACAGCTATGCAATGCAGAATGTTTTTCTTTTTTCAAATACAATTGCCTCCAATATTGCCTATTACAATCCCCAGACGAGTCAGGAGCGGATTGCCGAATGTGCGAAGGCGGCTTGCGCCAATGAATTTATTGAACGGATGTCGGGCGGATATGAGGCGATTATTGGTGAAAAGGGCTTTGGCTTATCCGGTGGGCAAAAGCAGCGCATTGCCATTGCGAGAGCATTATGCAAGAATGCACCGGTGTTGATTCTGGATGATTGTACCAGTGCCTTAGATGCCGAAACCGAGCATCAGGCATTTGCTCATATCAGCAAATTTTACGCTGGCCGGACGCAGTTGATTGCGACCCATCGCGCTTACGCCGTTGTGGATGCAGATGAGATTCTCTTTATGGAGCAGGGGCGTATTGTCGAGCGGGGGACTCATCAGGAGCTGTTAGAATTGAATGGAAAATATGCGGCTATTTATCGGCGGCAGAGTGGAGAGGTGGTAGCAAATGGCTAAGAATTTATACTATGAAGATGAAGCAATTGAAACTCATTTTAACAAAGAAATGCTGACCTGGTTATTTTCCTATGTCAAACGTCATCGGAAAAAATATCTGACCGTATTGCTGGTGCTAATCGCGGCAGCTATACTTGCACTGTTGCCAGCCGCATTGAACATGCAGATTATCAACCGGGTGCTGCCCAAGAATGGGGTGGCTGGGACTGGCGATATGACGGCGGCAATTGTAATTTTGACCATTTGTGCCGGTGTGTTTATCGGGACAACAATCACGTCATATTTTAGTGTGAAGCTATCAAATCGAATGGGAAATGATATCATTTATGAAATCAGGCAGCAACTGTATGATAAATTGATGGGGCTGGGGTTTGATTATTTCGATGGTCAGCCAACCGGAAAAATACTCGTTCGAATTACCAACTATACCGATGAAATTGCACATATTTTTATCAATCATCTGACCGAGCTGCTCGTGCAATCGGGAACGATGGTCATTACGTTTCTGGTAGTGCTCTTGATTGATTACCGGTTAGCCGAGGTGATTTTTGTTTCAATGGCAATCTTGAGTGTGATTATTTTTAAGCTGTCAAAGGTTCTGCAAAAAAGAGCGGAAAACGATAAAAATAAAAATAGCAACCGAACGGCCTTTGTCGCAGAGTCGATTAATGGCTTGTCGGTGGTAAAAGCATTTAACCGAGAGCAGTTAAACGGCGAAATTCATCAGGAACTATGTGACCAGTATACGCAGGCGTTTCTGTTCACCACCAGAGTTCGAGAAGCATTTTTTCCGTTGGCCAATGGAATTATCCGCATTGTCTGTGTCATTCTAATCTATGGTGTGTCACTGTTGATTTTGCAGTCAGATACGGCGCGCGTATTGACGTTAGGGGCGCTGGTAAGTGTAACGACCTATATGCAAATATTTTCGGAGGCGGTGTTTGCTATATGTCAGCGCTTACAAAATATTTCAACACTGACTACAAACCTGGAGCGAATTTATGATACGCTGGCAGCCGAAGAAAACGTTAAGGATGGACCGGATAGCTATCCTTTGCCAGAGATAAAGGGAGATGTTGTGTTTGAGGATGTGAGCTTTTCATATGATGGCAATGAGAATATCTTAGAACACTTTGATTTGCACATCCATCCGGGTGAGACGGTCGCTTTGATTGGTGCTACCGGTGCGGGAAAGACAACAATTGTAAATTTATTAAACCGTTTTTATGATGTACAGTCGGGTCGAATTCTAATTGATGGACACGATTTGCGGGAAGTAACGATATCCTCACTGCGAAGTCAGATTGGGGTGATGATGCAGGATAGTTTTTTATTTGGTGAAACGGTATTGGAAAATATTCGTTTTGCCAGACCAGAGGCAACGGATGAGGAATGCAAAGAGGCGGCCCGCAGAGCCTGCGCCGAAAGATTTATTTTAAATCTGCCGGACGGTTATGAGACGGTGATTGGTGAAAATACTGAAATGCTTTCAGGCGGAGAGCGGCAGATGCTGTCTTTTGCAAGGCTGATATTGGCTAATCCGCGATTAATTATTTTAGATGAAGCTACAAGTAATGTGGACAGTGAAACAGAACAAAAAATGCAGCAGGCAATGAAAAAGGAGTTGGAAAATCGCACCAGTTTTGTCATCGCACATCGTTTATCGACAATTCAGGAAGCGGATTTAATTTTGTATATTGATGGGAAAAACATTGCCGAGATGGGGACACATCACGAATTAATGGCAAAGCAAGGCAAATACTATCAATTGCATGTACAAAAGGTTGAGAAAGTGGTATAACATACTAGGGGGGATTTTGGTTTTCGAAATTAACGTAGGAGGAATTTATGAAATGGAGAACCTTGTAACACTTTTAATTTGTCTGCCATTTGTAATGGCGTTGATACTGTGGCTGATTAAGAATGAAAAAGTCCGAAAGTATGTGGTATTCACTTTTGGGATAACGCTTGCAGTTTTGGCAATCATTGTTGCTACGGCGTGGTTTCAAGTTGGAAAAACAATGATGTTTGATTTGCCGAGAATTGAGCTGTTTAATAAGATTGTTATTTTTTCAGACTTTGTGCTGATGTTTTTTATTGTCTATCAAGGTGTGAAGCATAAAAGATATGCGCTTTGTTTATTATCAGCAATACAGACGTTGCCGCTGACTTATGTGGAGCTGTTTGGACCACAGCTTCCAGAGACACCGCATATTCGTCTTGACTGGCTGTCGATGATTATGATTCTGATTATTGGCGTAATTGGCGTCGCCGTGGGAATTTATGCAGTTGGTTACATGAAAGGATTTTGTGCCCACCATAGTGAATTTAGAGACAGACGGAGATTTTTCTTTGCTGTTATTTTTATGTTCTATGGAGCCATGTTTGGTCTGGTTTTAACGATGAACGTAATTTGGCTATGTGTGTTCTGGGAAATCACGAGTCTATGCTCATTCTTGTTGATTGGCTATACGAAAACAGAGGAGGCCATCAACAATTCGTTCCGCGCACTGTGGATGAATGTGCTTGGTGGAACAGGAATTTCGTTTGCTGCGATTTATTTTATCTACATGGAGGGAACTTTAAGTCTCTTTGAAATAACGGCATTGGGTGATCAGGGTATTGGTCTGGTGGCAATTGCCCTGTTGGCATTTGCGGCCTTGGTAAAATCCGGGCAGTTTCCATTTTCAACCTGGGTGCTGGGGGCGATGGTTGCGCCAACCCCATCTTCGGCATTGTTGCATAGTGCCACGATGGTAAAAGCCGGAGTCTATTTGTTACTGCGAATTTCCACGGCAATGAGTGGCAATTATGTCGGTCAGATGGTTTCGCTTATTGGTGCATTTTCATTTCTGATGGCGTCGGTAATTGCAATTTCAACCAGTCATGCGAAAAAGGTATTGGCTTATTCCACGATATCAAATCTGGGTCTGATTACAGCATGTGCCGGGGCCGGATATGAAGAGACCGTTTGGGCAGCCATTTTCTTGCTGATATTCCATGCGGTGTCGAAATCGATGTTATTCCAGTGCGTTGGTGCCATTGAGAATAATACCGGAAGTAAAAATATTGACAATATGGAAGGGCTGGCAATTCGCTATCCGAAGCTGGCATTTATCCTGATGGTTGGAATCGCCGGAATGTTTTTAGCCCCATTTGGAATGCTTATTTCAAAATGGGCGGCACTGAAAGCCTTTGTGATGGCACCAGATGCAATGATGATTTTATTTATTGCTTTCGGCAGTGCGACAACGATGTTCTATTGGACAAAATGGCTGGCCAAAATATTGGGCTCCACCCATGAAAAAGAAAAGAAGGATATTACGAGACGAAGTGAATATGCTTCGATGTATTTTCATGCATTTCTGCTGATTGTATTGTGTGTTGGTTTCCCATTAATCTCCAGACATGTAATTGAGCCGATGATGGACTATATGTATGGTGTGACGGGGGCAGTTATTTCGGAGGGCAATATGGTTATCATGGTGATTATGATTTTGGCGTTATTTATTGTCCCATCCTTCAACTATTTATGGACCAGAAAGATTAAGGATAAAACAGTTCTTACCTATATGGGTGGTGCAAATGCTGGAGATAATAAGCATTTTATTGATTCCTATGGGGACGAGCGTGAGCTTCATGTTTCGAACTGGTATATGATGGATTGGTTTGGCGAGCAGAAGCTTTTGAAACCGTCAATCTGGTTTTCCTCCGTTATCCTGGTTATCTTTTTATGCGTTATTATAGGAGGTGCAGTAAGATGATGGAAAAGTATCTGATACGCATTTTGATGATGGTCATATTTGTGGTTTTGGCACCTGTTCTTGGTGGTTTGTTAGATGGCATTGACCGTAAGATTTCCGCCCGGATGCAAGGACGAAAGGGACCGTCCATCTTACAGCCGTTTTATGATGTGAAGAAATTGATGAATAAGCAGTTGCTTTCTTTTAACCGCTTTCAGTTGCTGATGATTATGACCTATATGGTATTCGTCGTATTTTCCGGAGCGTTATTCTTTGGCGGGTGTGATATGCTGTTGTGTTTATTTTCTTTATCAACTGCGGAAATGTTTTTGATTCTGGCAGCAGCATCTACCCATTCACCGTTTAGTACCATTGGAGCACAGCGTGAGATGGTGCAGATGATGGCATATGAGCCAATGCTGTTATTAACTGCAGTTGGATTTTATTTAGCCTCTGGCAGCTTTAATGTTATGGATGTGTTGCAGATGAAATATCCGGCAGTTATTTATATTCCTGGCTTCTTCCTCGGATTTATCTTTATTTTGACGATAAAGTTCCGCAAGTCACCATTTGATATTAGTACCTCACACCATGCTCACCAGGAAGTAGTCAAAGGACTGACGACGGAGATGTGTGGAATTGAATATGCGGCAACGACGGTCGCGGAATGGTATGAAAATGTATTTTTGCTGGCCATTGTCGGAGCATTTTTTGTTACCAGCAATCCGTGGAGTTATCTTGGTGCAGTGGTAGTCGTGTTACTTGTTTATTTTGTGGAGATATTAATTGATAATACCTCAGCTCGTGTAAGCTGGCAGATGATGTTAAAATCGGCTTGGGGTGTTACTGTTATTACTGCTGGATTAAATTTGCTCATCTTGCAGATGATACGATAGAAAGGAAAGTTACGATGAAGAGTATGCATAAATCACCGTGGATGATTCATTATGATGGTTCGAGCTGTAATGGCTGTGATATCGAGGTGTTGGCTTGCACGACGCCGGTCTATGATGTGGAACGTTTTGGGGTAATTAATACCGGCAATCCACTTCATGCTGATATTCTGCTAATCACAGGCGGTGTGAATAGTCAAAATGAATCTGTGATCAAACAAATATATTCTCAGATGCCACATCCCAAGGTTGTGATTGCAGTGGGTACTTGTGCTTGTACCGGTGGGATTTTTAAGGAGTGCTATAATATTAAGGGTGGCGTTGATACAACGATTCCGGTTGATATTTATGTGCCGGGATGTGCCGCTAGACCGCAGTCGATTATCGATGGGGTGGTCAAGGGAGTTGCATTATTCCAACAAAAACATGAGGAAAGGGGTTAATTCATGGAAGACAATGGAAGAAAAATCATCGAGCTGGAGTTAGTTGACCTGCTTCCGGCCATTATGAAGAAGAAGGTAGAGGAATGGCGCCTGGGACAGATTTGCTCGGTATATAAAGATGGCAAATATGAAATTAGTTACTCTTTTGCACAGGAGTATGAACTTGAAAATATTCGTGTGACAATTGAAAAAGAAACACTGTTGCCAAGTATTAGTAGAATTTACAGTTCAGCATTTTTATATGAAAATGAGATGCGCGAGCTTTTTGGTGTAAATATAGAGTATATGAGAGTAGACTATCATAACAAGCTCTACCAAATTAATGAAGAGACACCATTTTTGAAAGAGGAGGACAAATAGATGAATACCAAAAGAAGTACCGTTCCATTTGGACCTCAGCATCCAGTTTTGCCGGAACCGATTCATTTAGATTTAGTGTTAGAGGATGAAACAGTCATCGAAGCGATTCCATCGATTGGTTATGTGCATCGGGGCTTGGAAAGTCTGGTTACGAAAAAAGATTTCCATGAAATGGTGTATGTCACCGAACGTATCTGCGGCATCTGTTCCTTTATGCATGGGATGGGTTATTGTCATGCCGTTGAAGAAGTTATGAAGATAGAGGTGCCAAGGCGGGCCGATTATCTGCGGACCATCTGGGCGGAGATGTCAAGGATTCACAGTCATTTATTATGGCTGGGGTTATTAGCGGATGCATTTGGTTTTGAAGCATTGTTTATGCAGTCATGGCGGATTCGTGAGAAGATATTAGATATGTTTGAAATCTCAACCGGCGGCCGGGTTATTTTCTCGGTAAACAAAATCGGTGGTGTCTTGAAGGACATGCCAGCCGAGATGTTGAATAGCTTTGTGGCTATTTTAAATGATATGGACAAAGAACTGCGGGAGACGACAAGTGTATTTTTAAATGACTATACCGTGAAGACTCGTTTAACCGGAGTTGGTATTTTGACAAAAGAGGATGCCAACCGATTGGGTGCAGTCGGACCAATGATGCGGGCGTCTGGGATTGAACTTGATACGCGTAAAATTGGTTACAGTGCTTATAATGATTTAGATTTTAACATTATTACCAGCAATGACTGTGACAGCTATGCCAGATGTCAGGTGCGGATTGGAGAGATTTTCCAATCAATTGAAATTATTAAGCAGGCAGTCGCGAAGATGCCAGCGGGTGAGATTGCGACTGCAGTAAAAGGGAATCCAGATGGAGAATATTTTATGCGGTTGGAACAGCCACGCGGCGAGGCCTTTTATTATGTTAAGGCAAATGGTTCAAAATTCTTAGACCGGATGCGGGTGCGGACACCGACCTTTGCCAATTTGCCGGCGATGCTAAGCACCATGAAAGGTGCTGCATATGGTGATGTGCCATTATTGATTCTAACCATCGACCCATGTATTAGTTGTACCGAACGATAAGGAAACGGAGAGCGAAAAGATGTCACAATTTATGAGTTTTACAAAGACAGCCATGAAAAATTTATTTTCAAAGCCGGCGACAACCTCCTATCCGGCGGTTCCTCTGGAATATCCGGAGCGTTCCCGCGGACATATCGAAATTGAGATAGAGACATGTATTCTGTGTGGAATTTGTATGCGGACCTGCCCACCGGGAGCGATTACGGTTGATCGGTCCGGCAGGAATTGGAGTATTTCACCTTTTGACTGTGTCCAATGTGGCTATTGCGTGGAGAAATGTCCGAAAAAATGCTTGGCCATTGTTCCGGGTTATACCGAACCGCAGCCAGAAAAATCAATCATAACACATCAGAAACCGGAGGAAGAAAAAGATGCATGAATGTCATAAAGCAACGGAATGGGTAGAACAGGCGAATGCCAAAGCAAAGGCAGAAAATGCCAGCAAGGTAACCAAGCTGCATGTAACCTTTGGCGAAAGCTCTGGCTTTTCACCAGAAGTAGTAAAAAATTATTTTGATGAGGCGGCAGTGGGAACAGCGAGTGAAGGTGCCGAATTTGTGATTACCACCACCCGTTCGGTGTTAAAGTGTCCGCAGTGTGGCTTGTCATTTGAAAAGAAATTATTGGATTATCAATGTCCTGACTGTGGTGTCGAAGGAAACCCGACCGAGTCCGGCAAAGAAGTGGAACTGACAGAGATAGAATGTGAATAATCGAATGAAAGAAACAAGGAAATATACGGTAACGGGGCTGGTCCAGGGAATTGGATACCGCCCCTTTGTTGCTGAATTGGCAAAGCAATATGGGATAACGGGCAAAGTTTTGAATTCGGCTGGACTGGTGACAATCTATGTGACCGGAATAGCGGAAGTGTTAGAACAGTTTGCCGAAGTGTTGATAACGAAGCCTCCGGCTGGAGCCAGGGTGGATAGCGTAACTTATAAGATAGAAACGTTGCAGAATTTTGATGGGTTCGTGATTGCGGCAAGTGAAACAAGTTCACTTGATCGTGGAGAGTCCGCCGTTTTACATGTGATTCGTTTGACGGAAGATGTTCGCGACGAGAAGATACCGGATATTCCAGTTGATTTGCCAACTTGTCCAGAGTGTCTGGCGCAGCTTGAAGATAAAAATGACCGGCGGTATCGCCATCCATTTATCAGTTGTACGGCATGTGGGCCGCGGTATAGCATAATCGAGGAACTTCCATATGACCGCTGTCATATTACAATGAAGGATTTTCCCTTTTGTGAAAGGTGCGAAAGTGAGTACAAGACTTTTGGAGACCGTCGCCATCATGCGCAAACAATCGCTTGTCATACTTGTGGTCCAACCTTGTCATTGGAAAACCGCCTTCACACAGATGAGGACGTTGTAGCAGAAGCAGCGGCCATTTTAAAATCAGGCGGAATACTGGCAATCAAAGACATCGGTGGCTTTCATCTGGCTTGTCTGCCGACGCAGGCGAAGTCCCTGCGGATTCTGCGAGAACTAAAGGGCAGGGAAAAGAAGCCATTTGCAGTCATGTTTGAAGATGCTGCCCAAGTAAAAGCGTATTGTCAGTTAAGTGAACAAGAAGAACAGTTGTTAACTTCTACCTCACGACCAATTGTATTATTGAAAAAAAACATGGATACATTTGCTCGTGAAGTATCTGGCAACAGTCCGGATATTGGGGCAATGCTGCCATGTAATCCGGTGCAGATAATGCTATCTGTTGCTTGTGGTCCGCTGGTGATGACGAGCGCAAATGGTTCCGGTGAACCGATGTTAATAGATAATCAGAGAATGACTGACTGGCTCGAGGAAGGTCGAAGCAGACTGAGTGAGAAAGAAAGTTCGGCATTGCCACTTGGTATCTTAGCTCATGACCGGCCGATTCTGGCACCACTTGATGATTCACTTTCCCGAGTAGTAAGAGGGAGGATACAGATTCTACGCAGAGGTCGCGGGTTAGTGCCGGAGCCGATAATTATGCCTGCAAAGAAGGAAAAGCAACTGTTTGCCGCGGGTGGTGATTTGAAGGCAAGTTTTTGTTACGTGTATCAGAATCGGGCTTATCTAAGTCAGCACTTTGGCGACTTGGCCAAGCAGGACGTTTTTAATGTGTATCAGTCAGAAGTAAAACGAATGCAAACATTATTCGGCTTTATGCCGGAAGTATTTGCAGCAGATTTGCATCCATCTTATGTATCTGGCAGAATGAGCAAACAGTTGCCATATGAACAGATGGAAGTTCATAAAATTCAGCATCATCAAGCCCATGTGGCATCGGTGATTGCAGAGCATCATTTATCGGGAATGGTCTTAGGCATCGCCTTTGATGGCACCGGTTATGGGTCCGATGGAACGATTTGGGGCAGTGAGTTTTTTGTCTGTCAGGATAATGGGCACAGCGGCGAAGGGCCGCTTCAGATGGAAAGAAAAGCACATCTTAAGCCGGTTAAGCTATTAGGAGGGGATGGAGGTGCCAAGAATACTGACAGTATCTTGTATGGTTATCTTTCGTCCTTTGATGGAAGCTTTACGCAGCGAGTGTGGCAATTTCCGTGGTTAAATAAGGAGCAAGGGCAAGTGGTTTACGCGGCAGTGGAACACAACATTAATGTTGTGCGCTCAAGTTCAATGGGTCGATTGTTTGATGCAGTCAGTGCACTTTTAAATATCTGTCACTATAACAGTTATGAAGGCGAGGCGGCCATCGAGCTTGAATATCTGGCGGCGCAGTCGGCTTGTCCATATCCGTTAACAATTACCGTTATAGCAGTGGAAGCTGGTTATGTCGGTGATACTGAAGGTTTGTTTTTGAAATTAGTAGAAGGCTTGGAGCAAGGCGTATCAAGGCCGGATTTGGCGTATGGATTTTTGTTAGCAGTGGCCAATTTTGTAATTGAAATCAGTGATTTGCTGGCGATTCCACAGATTGCGCTAAGCGGCGGGACGTTCATGAATCGGATTCTATTAGAAATAATAATTGACCAGCTTGAGCAAAAGAGTTATCAAGTCTATGTGAATGAGAAGGTTCCGTCAGGAGACGGTGGGCTCTGTCTAGGCCAATCTTATTTGGCTAGAACAAGCTTTAGGTGAGTTAAGATTGGCCTTGGCCAGGTCTATTTGAGTTAGAAGGGAGCAATTCAAATGTGTGTAGCAATTCCGGGAAAAGTAATTTCCCTTGCAGATGGGACGGCAGTTGTAGATTTTAGTGGAAATCATGTCAATGCATTGGCCGGATTGGTAAATGTCCATATCGGTGATTATGTCTTGGTTCACGCGGGCTGCATTATTCAGACTATGAAGAAGCAGGAAGCAGATGAAATCATTGATTTGATGAGAGAGCTCAATGAGGTAAGTTCCCCTCGTTTGGGGGAAGAATGATGATGGAATTGGATGATATTGTAGCATATTTAAAATCATATCACGAAAGCAACCGTAAGCTGACAATTATGGAAGTGTGTGGAAGCCATACTGCGGCGATTGCCAAGTTTGGTATTCGGGAGATTATTTCAGAGCAGATTCATTTGATTAGCGGGCCAGGGTGTCCAGTCTGTGTCACCCCGACGGCCTATATCGACCGTTTGATTGAGCTTTCCAAAGGGCAGCATACTTGTGTGGTGACATTTGGCGATTTGTTGCGTGTGCCGGGCAGTGCACAGACATTAAATCAGGCCAAAGCCGAAGGCGGGGCGGTGCAGATGGTCTATGCGCCAGTTGATATGCTGGGACTGGCGGCAAAAAATCCGCAGATTACCTATGTCTTTGCGGCAGTCGGTTTTGAAACCACAGCACCGGTGTATACCTTGCTGTTAGAGGAAGCGAAACGCCGCGGTCTCACCAATGTGAAGCTATTGACAGCATTAAAAACAATGCCATCCGCATTGGCGTGGTTGTGTCAAAATGGAGCCCGCATCGATGGCTTTTTAGCGCCGGGACACGTTAGTGCCATTATGGGCAGTGAACTGTTTGAGCCGTTGGCCAGTGAGTACCAAAAGCCATTTGGCGTGGCTGGATTTGGTGCCGAGGAACTGCTCATTGCAATTTATGGATTGGTGGCTCAAATCAAATCCGGTAAGTACGATGTTTGTAACTATTATCCGGCGGTGGTGACAGCCGAAGGCAATCTGATTGCCCAAGAAAAGCTGGCTGAATATTTTGAAGCAGGCGATGCCACCTGGCGGGGGATGGGAAACATTTCCGGCTCCGGTCTGTATTTGAAAGAGTGCTATCAGGAATTCGACGCAGGCAGTCGTAACTTAACAGCGGATCAGAAAATGAATCAGCACTGCTGTTGCGACCAGGTTTTGATGGGCAAAATGGAATCACAGCAATGTCCATTGTTTCGGAAGGCATGTACGCCGGCGAAACCACAGGGAGCTTGTATGGTCTCACTTGAGGGCAGTTGTTATCAAAAGTATCTGAATGATAAAAGGTAAGGAAAATAGTGTGATGGAAAAAATAATTTTAGAGCATGGCAGCGGTGGACAAAGCACCGGAGCATTAATTGATGAAGTTTTTGCAAGTGCATTTGATAATGAGGTTCTGCTTCAGATGGAGGATAGTGCCGTGGTGCCGGGCAGTGGAACACTGGCAATTACGACAGACAGTTTTGTGGTAACGCCACTTGAATTTCCGGGTGGAGATATTGGTCGTCTGGCAATTTGCGGAACGGTCAATGACCTGCTGACCCGGGGGGCGGTACCGAAATATATTACCTGTGGTTTCATTTTGCAGGAGGGTGCCAGCATCGAGCAGTTGAAACGGCTGACAATGTCGATGGCCAAAACGGCAGAAGAAGCTGGTGTGGTAATTGTAGCTGGTGATACGAAGGTGGTAGAGGGCGACGGCGGCATTTTTATTAATACAACCGGAGTTGGCTTTGTGGCATCCGGGGTTGATATTTCAGCACGAAACAGTCAGGTTGACGACGTGATATTAGTGTCAGGAACGCTAGGCGAACATCACGCCGCAATCTTGAGCAGTCGAATGGAAATAAGAAATACGATTATGAGTGATGCTGCACCGCTAACGGCGATGGTAAGCAGCTTGATGAACGCGGGGATTGTGCCGCATGTTTTGCGCGATGTGACAAGGGGTGGTCTGGCAACTGTTTTGAAGGAATTAGCAGTTACGTCGGGCCTAAAATTTGACCTTGAAGAGGAGTGGTTGCCGGTGCAAAATCAGGTCCGTGACTTTTGCGGTTTGCTTGGACTAGAACCACTTTATATGGGAAATGAAGGTAAAATGGTAATGATTCTTCCAGCATCAATGGGGGAACAGGCGCTTGAGATTATTAAAACATCGCCATATGGTCAGGATGCAGCAATGATTGGCCGCGTATCAAGACCGCTGGAACATGAGCCGGGGCGGGTGGTGCTGCACACTAGATTTGGTGGACATCGGATTTTGGAACGTTTGCAAGGGGAAGGTTTACCAAGAATTTGTTGATTTTATCCAAAATTTTCCATAATTTTGCTAAAAAATTCAAATAGAAAATTGAAATGTCAGAGAAAATGTAGTATAATGGGCTATAGATTTTCAATATTTGGGGAAATAACTGCTGGTATCAGTGGAGGATAATAAATGGTCGATAATTTACGGAAAAAAAACATCGTTCTAGTTGTGGATGATGAAGAAGTGAATTGTGCAATTCTGGAAGCAATTTTGGAAAAAGAGTACATCATTAAGATAGCTTCAAATGGGCGGCAAGCATTGGAATTTTTGCGAGACAATTGCCATGCAGTGGCAGCAATTATTCTGGATTTGATTATGCCGGTGATGAGCGGCTATGAATTTTTGGAATTATATAACAAGTCTTCTTCATTAAACAGAATACCGGTGATTGTTTCCACTGCCGATGGTGAGGTTGGCTGTGAAGCAAGGTGCTTAGAACTTGGCGCATGGGATTTTGTTAAGAAGCCATATGAAAAAGAAGTGATTCGTTTTCGTGTTAAAAATGCAATTGAACGAAGCCAGTTATATGTGTTGCAGGAGATGCGCTATCGGGAAGATTACGATGGGTTGACTGGTCTTTACAAAAAGAGTAAGTTTGTGCAGGAGACTGAGCGGATGATGGCAGAATTTTCTGGCGAGAAGTTCACAATGCTGCATTTAGATATATACAAATTTCAGTTGTTTAACGCATTTTATGGAAGACAGGAAGGGGACCGGTTGCTGAAGTTTATTGCTGATTCCCTACGTTCCTATTCGGATATGGTTTCGCATATTATCTATTGCCGCGAGGACGCAGATGTATTTAACATATGTATTGGTGATGTTACTAAAGAAACGCTATTGAAATATTTTGAAACAACCAGGAGCAAGCTTAATCGTTATAAACGGGATTATGATATTGTTCCTGTTTTTGGTGCATATATTGTGGATGACAATAGTTTGCCAGTCAATGAGATGATTGACCGGGCCAGACTTGCCAGCAAGCGCTGTAAGGGCAATTACATGAAGAATTACTCTTTTTATGAAGAGGAATTAGAACGTGATGTTGTCAAAGAGCAAGTGGTTGTAAATAACATGAATTCAGCGTTGGAGAATGAAGAATTTATCTTGTATCTACAACCCAAATATGACTTGCGCACCTCTGATATTGATGGCGCAGAGGTATTAGTTCGCTGGCGGAATCAAAATGAACAATTATTTACGCCGGGAGAATTTATTCCGATATTTGAGCGAAATGGATTTATTATGAAGTTGGACTACTATGTGTGGGAACATGCCTGTCAGTTGCTTCGCAAGTGGCTGAATGAAGGAAAGAATCCGCATCCGATTTCAGTTAATATTTCGCGCGTCAGTCTATATAATCCGAATCTGGTGGAGCTGATTTGTGAGCTGGTTGCGCGATATAATATATCACCAACATTATTGCAGCTAGAGTTAACCGAGAGTGCCTATACGAGTAATCCAATTGCCATTAAGGAGGCAATGCAGAAGCTGCAAAAGAACGGTTTTGCAGTTTTGATGGATGACTTTGGCAGTGGATATTCTTCACTTAATGTGCTAAAAGATATTGCCGTGGACGTGCTTAAAATTGATATGAAATTTTTATCGGACAGTGATATGCCAGGGCGCTGTGAAAATATTCTGGCATCCGTTGTGCGAATGGCAAAGTGGCTGAAAATGCCAGTCATTGCCGAGGGGGTAGAGCGTGAGGAACAGGTATCTTTCTTAAAGAGTATTGGCTGCGAATTTGTACAAGGATATTATTTTGCCCGCCCAATGCCAGTTGAGGATTATGAGAAGCTGGCCTTTAGCGGCAATACGATACATAAAGGAACAACGGAAAATATCGATGAAATTACAGATGATTTGTGGACCTCGACCTCGCAAATGGAGATTTTATTTTCTAAGATGCTTCAGGCAGTGGCAGTTTATGAATATGACAAAGAATCTGAAAGCATTGATATTATCCGAGTGAATAATGCTTATTATGATTTGTTTGGCTATGCAGATTTAAATGAAAATATGGATGCCATTTTTCAGGAGTTGACTGAGGAACATCGCCAGATGGTGTTGCAGGCCTTTGATCAGGTAGTCGAGTTAAAGGACGTTACAAGTTGTCGCTATGTTCGCGAGTTGGAAGATGGTAAACGCATCTGGATTGACATGGAACTTAAATTTATCAGTCAGATTGGTAATAAGTATGTTATTTTTGGAATGCTTTCTGATGTGACAAGCCAGCAGCAAATGAATCGGGAACTGCAAAAATACCGGAATGCATTAATGACGGTAGTGAAAGACAAGCAAACAATCTTGATTGTAGATGATGTGGACTCAATCCGATTGTCTCTATCCTTACTGTTTAGCGAGGAGTATACCGTTATTGAGGCGCAGAACGGACAGGAGGCTCTTGAAGTAATGCGAGAGCTAAATTATGAGATTGATATGATTTTACTAGATATGATTATGCCGGTAATGGATGGCCGCACGTTCTTGCAGAAAAAGAACGAGTTGATGGAAGCGGCTAATGTCCCGGTTATTATTATAACCTCCGATGATGCCGCACAGCATCAGGTTGAAACAATTGCAATGGGAGCGAATGATTATATTGTCAAACCGTTGATTCCAGAAGTAGTAATCCGGCGAGTGAAAAATGTGATGGAATCGTTTCAGAAATTTGGTGAAATGTTGCAGCGTCTTGAGAGATAAAAATCTTGTTCTCCTAAAAAAACATGGAAAATTGTACTAAATAGAATCCATGCCTTGAAATAAAATAAAAAGTGGGTAGAATAATAGACAACAAGAAAAAAAGAGAGAACAGAGAAGGTAGGAGAGCAGAATTATGGCGACATTTGGCTTTGGTCAATTAATTAGTATTTTGAAAAAAAATCCAAAGAAAATAGTTTTTACAGAAGGAACAGATCCGCGTATTTTAGAGGCGGCATCAAGACTTTTAGCAAGTAATTTCTTAAGTCCGATTTTAGTGGGTGAACCAGAGGAAATTGCAGCGGTAGCAGAGGACAGTGGTTTTAATATTCGCGGGGCGAATATTGTCAGCCCAAAGCAATACGAGCGAATGGATGAGATGGTTCAGCTTTTTTGTGAACTTCGTAAGAGCAAAGGGGTAACAGAACAAGAAGCAAGACAGACATTGATGGAGTACAATTATTTTGGCACCATGTTGGTGAAAATGGGTGAAGCGGATGCTCTTTTAGGTGGCGCGACCTATTCGACTGCTGATACCGTAAGACCAGCTTTGCAATTAATCAAAACAAGACCAGAAAATAAAATAGTTTCCTCTTGTTTCATTTTGGTAAGACCAGCAGCAACTGGTGACAATGAAGTATTTGCAATGGCCGATTGTGCAATTAATATTCATCCATCAGAAGATGATTTGGTGGAAATCGCAATTGGTGCAGCTGAATGTGCAAAGATATTTGGGGTTGATCCGCAGGTGGCATTTTTAAGCTATTCCACGCGGGCGTCTGGCTCTGGTGAAGATGTTGATAAGATGCGTAACGCAGCAGCTAAGACTAAAAAATTAAGACCGGACCTTCCAATTGATGGTGAGCTGCAATTTGATGCAGCAGTTGCACCACGGGTAGCACGTACAAAATGTCCGGATTCATCAGTGGCAGGTCATGCGAATACCTTTATTTTCCCAGATATTAATTCCGGAAATATCGGTTATAAAATTGCCCAGCGTCTGGGTAACTTTACTGCATATGGACCAATATTATTGGGACTGAATGCGCCAATTAATGATCTTTCGCGTGGATGTAATGCAGATGAAGTATATTCGATGGCAATTATTACGGCAGCGCTTGCCTAGGCAAAGCCAACTTCTTGGCTCATAAAATTAAGAAAAGCATTCGAAAATCATAAGATTTTTGAGTGCTTTTTTTTCGTGCTGAGATGTTATACTTTCATTGTCAAGCTTTCTCAAATCGTTTATAATTAGAATATTAATCACTGAGGAGAGAAGCCTATGGATAAACCGCTAAATAACATGAATAGGAAGTTTGAGAATGAGCAAGAATTTTATTATTGGCTATCAGCATTCGATAAAATAGCAAGTCCGGTTTATATTATTGATGCAGAAACCTATGAGCTGTTATATGTCAATGGACGGACAAAGAACGTGTCCGGAGAAGTCATCGGCTCTAAATGTTATAAAGCTTTATGTGGTCGTGATGATGTCTGTCCAACCTGCACGAAATATGCTGATTTTGATCAAACGGGAAAACATTCCATTTCAAAAGAACATTATAATCCCAGAACAAAACACTACTACACGGTTACAGAGTGTGTCATTGATTGGGTAGATGGTCGAAAGGCGCGGTTGGAAATGGCTCAGATTATTTCCGAGCTGCATGAATTGAAACAGAAGCAAAGCAATCAGGCATCTTTGCTATCGATTCAAGAATCGATTATTGAATCGGCCAATATGATGCTTTTTGCGCTGGATAAGGATTATAAAATACTCTATCTCAATCGGCAGTTCAAAAGTGTAACCAAACGGCGTTTGCGGGTTGGTCAGCGGATGCCAGTCGATGAATTGTATGGGGATTATGATGTATGGCGGTTTTATGAAGAAGTATTTCCTGGTGTGTTTAGCGGTAAAACATATCGTGGCGAGGTAACAATGAAGGATTCAGAGGGAAATCTGGTACCAATTCGCTACTCCTCGTTTCCGGTTCGAAATGGAGAGGGCGAGATTTTTGCTTATGCAACAATTGGTGAGGATATTACCAAAGAAAAAGAAGAACAGCGGATACGGGAAAGTTACCTGCAATCACAGCGGTTTTTAGCGGAATTTTCCAAACCGTTTACGCAGCCAAATAATTTTGATGATTTAATTCAAAATGCGCTGATACAGTTGGAAAGTCAATTGGGTACGGACCGAATCTATTTCTATGATGTTATCGAAGATGATATTTTGCTGACCCATGAGCACCTGCGTTACAATGATTTTCATAGCACGGTGGGACTTGTTTTTCCATATGAGCAGATTGAGGATATTGTCAATGAACTAGACAAGCAGCCATATCTTTTGTTTAATGATGTCAGGGAGCACTATGCAAAGTATCCCCATTTTGATTATGGTGCAGTCAGTTCGTTGTATATTAAATTGTCGGTGGATGGTAAATTGATGGGGTTTATTAATTTTTTGACAGTTCGGGAAATGGCGCAGTGGACGGAAGAGGATTGCCGGGTGGCAGTTATGGCGGGCTCAGTTATGGCGGGGGCAGTGGCATTCCACAAATCAGAACTTGCCCTCAAGACAGCAATGGCAGAAACGCAAAAGGCGAATCTAGCCAAAAGTCAGTTTCTATCAAATGTCAGCCATGAATTAAGAACACCGTTAAATGCAATTATTGGCATGGCTCAGATTATGAAAAATTCATTGATTAAAAATCAACCGGAGGCGGCTGGTTCGATGGATGAATTACTGATTGCCTCTGACCATCTGATGTCGTTGGTTAATGATGTATTGGATATGTCTAAAATTGAGGCCGGAAAACTTGAGATAGCCAATGAGCCATTTAATTTATTTCGGGCATTACAAGAGGTGGTTAATTTAATTGAAACCAAAGCCCAAAGTAAATCAGTTAATTTCCAAACCCATTTTGGTATTAGCGAGAAGCTTAATGTACTGGGCGACAAGATGAGATTAAAGCAGGTGCTGTTAAATATCCTGGGGAATGCGATGAAGTTTACAGCGGCGGGCGGTAGTGTTGATTTTACCGTTAATGCCGAGATTTTGTCAGATCAGCGAATCGATGTTAAATTGATTGTTCGTGATACCGGAATCGGTATGAGCGACGAGCAGCAGGCAAAGCTTTTTCAGGTATTTCAGCAAGGCGGGATGAGTATTACCCGCAATTATGGCGGAACCGGACTGGGATTAGCAATCAGCCGTGAGTTGGTGAGCAAAATGGGCGGGGAAATATCCGTCTCCAGCAGGCTGGGTGAAGGTTCGATTTTTGAAGTGGGAATGACATTTACGCAGACAAATATTTTACCGATGGAAAAAAATCTGGAGTTACCGGACTATAAAGATTATTCTGGCAAGCATGTGTTGATTGTCGAAGATATTGAGATTAACCGAACGTTGATAATACAACTGCTAAGTGAAACAAATATTGTGTTTGAAGAAGCTGTCAATGGTCAGGTCGCGGTGGAAATGTTTGTGGCTTCGCCGGTGGGGTATTACGATTGTATTTTTATGGATATTCAGATGCCGGTGATGGATGGTTTAGAAGCGACGCGTCAGATTCGCAGGCTGAATCGTGCAGATGCAAAGACCGTAGTAATTACGGCAATTACAGCGAATGCCTACGACGAAAATGTACAAGCCTCATTAGCGGCTGGGATGAATGAGCATATTTCAAAGCCAATTGATTTGAAGCGCTTACTAATATTTTTTGAAAAAATCTTTTCATAAGGAGAACATACATGTTAAAAATAGGATGTCATCTGTCTTCATCAAAGGGCTATTTAGCGATGGGGCAGGATGCAGTCAAAATAGGTGCCAATACATTTCAGTTTTTTACCAGAAATCCGCGGGGCGGAGCAGTTAAGCCATTGAACTTAGAAGATATGGCTTCTTACCGTGAGTTTGCCAAGGAACATCAGATTGGAGCGATTCTGGCTCATGCACCATATACCCTTAATGCATGTGCTGCGGATGCAGGTTTGCGGCAATTTGCCAAGGATGTAATGACTGACGATTTGTCACGTTTGGCTAACATTCCCGGGACGATGTATAATTTTCATCCGGGCAGTCATGTCAAACAAGGCAGTGAGGTAGGGATTACCTATATTGCAGAGATGTTGAATCAGATCTTGACAGCAGATATGTCAACGACGGTGTTGCTTGAAACAATGGCTGGAAAAGGTTCTGAAGTAGGTCGCAATTTTGAAGAACTGCGTGAAATTATGAATCGGGTGGAATTAAAACAACATCTGGGTGTTTGTCTGGATACTTGCCATGTGTATGACGCAGAGTATGATATTGTTGGTAATCTGGATGGTGTTTTGCAGGAATTTGATGATGTGATTGGTTTGGAGCACCTTCACGCATTGCATATCAATGACAGTAAGAATCCGTATGGCAGTCATAAGGACCGTCACGAAAAAATCGGTGAGGGAAGTATCGGCTTAGCGGCGATGGTACAAATTATTAATCATCCATCACTGCGGGAGAAGCCGTTCTTTTTGGAAACGCCAAATGAACTAGAGGGATATGCGGCAGAGATTGCCTTGCTAAAGAGTAATTACATTGGATAAAAAATAAGCCGGCAGCTTAATCGGTAATATACTTAAGGTAATCACCGGATGGCTACTGGCTTATTGAAACATTTCTACCATATAAGCAAGGATAGAAAGCGGTTTTTTGTTTTGTTTCTCAGCGGTTGCAACATATTGTTCGTAAGCGGATATGATTTTTGCAAACCCGGAAACAGCATCGTTTTCTAAAAACATATGCAAGACCTCCTTTTCTTTTGATAATGTTATTATAAAACAGAACTTTGAAAAAGTCAAATAAAATTTGTGTAAAATATACAAAAAACAATCGACAAAATTGTGCAATATTTTCAAAAAAAGGGAAAAAGAATGGTAAATTACAGAAGAAGAATGAAACGGCGGCAGCGTCGGCAGATACAAATAGCGGTGCGGTGTATGACCACCGCGCTAGTAGTGGGATTGTTGGCATTTACATTCATACAGATTGTGGGAATGATTCGAGAGAAGGGTGAGCAGCAGGTGTTGGCGAAGGCGGAAGGCTTACCGCGGCAGGTGGTTGAAAATGCCCCAGACTATGATGTCCAGCTGCTAACGATGAATGAATATTCAAGGCCGGGAACGGCAATTGATAAAATAACTGGAATCGTTGTGCATTATACTGCGAATCCGGGAACCTCGGCGCAGCAGAATCGCGATTATTTTGAAGGGTTAAAGGATAGTCATGACACCAAGGTGAGCAGTCATTTCATAATTGGTATGGAGGGTGAATTGATACAGTGCATTCCTTGCAATGAAATATCGTATGCATCTAATGATCGGAACCATGATACCATTTCCATTGAATGCTGTATCCCTGACGATACGGGGAAATTTACAAGTGAGACGTATGACACGCTGATTCATTTGACGGCATGGCTATTGGGACGTTATGATTTAGACACAGATGCAGTGATTCGTCACTATGATGTAACCGGAAAGATATGCCCCAAATACTATGTTGAAAATGAGGATGCATGGCTGCAAATGAAGGCGGATATCAAAAAGTATATTAAGGATTATGGGGTTATCGAGGAAAAGTCGACCAAGAATTAGGATTTGCCTTGCCAAATGTTGCAGAATCAAGTAGAATATGAGTTAAAAGAGTAACATTTTGGGAAAAAGGGATACGATGGTGGAACAAGTTTTTTTGGATTTACAAAAAGGTGATAATGTCAGAGCAAATCTGATTTTTTTAAAAGAAAATATCGAAGATTATAGACAAAAGATACTGCAATGGGAGGAGAATGTGAGCGCGTTGCAGTCTTTTTTGCGCCATGAAGATGCTAAAACACGTAAAAATGCAGCTCTGCTTCTGGGCAAATTGGGTATCCAGGAAGCGGCGGCTCAGCTTTGGCAGGCATATCAGGCGGAGGACAAGCTGTTTGTTAAAAGTGCATATTTAGGAGCGATGGAACAGCTGGAGATAAAGGAATGGCAGAGCCAGATTAGAGAGCGCTATGATATCTTATGTGCATTAGATGTGAAGGACGATGAAAAAAAGCATATCAACGAAGAAAAGAAAGCGTTAGAGCTTCTTATCTATAAACTAGAGGGCAACAGTAAACATAAATTTACCGGCTATGATCAGGAAAACACCGTATTGCTGACGACAAATCCAAAATATCGTCAAGTGTGTGCAGACCAGATTAAGCATGGTCAGAGTGAGCTGCTTGCGTTAGGTGTTAAAGTTACGACCCATCATTTACGTGAAATCTGCAATATTCGATCCTATCGGGAGATGCTGTTTTTCTTACCGGGCGCGAAAGGAATGGATGCTAATCCGGAAGCAATTGCAAAGGGCTTGGTAAATTGCCAGTTAAGCACATGGCTTGAGCGCTTGCATGAAGGCACGGCACCATTTTATTTTAGAATTGAATATCGCGGAGCAGAACCGGAAGACCGCGGTGATTTTTTACGGAAAATCGGGGTGGCAATCGAAGAAGAATCGAATCGAAGCTTGTTAAATTCTACCGATAAATACGAAGTAGAGATTCGTTTATTACAAAATAAAAGCGGAAAATTAATTCCTTTTATCAAGCTTCACACAATTCCGATGCGGCGTTTTGCCTATCGTAAAAATGTGATTGCATATTCCATTCAACCATCCTCAGCGGCACTTTTGATGAAGCTGGCAGAGCCATATTTACAAGAGGAGGCAGAAGTGCTAGACCCATTTTGTGGAGTAGGCACAATGCTGATTGAGCGCGACATGCTGGTTCCGGCCGGTGATATGTATGGAACCGATATTTTTGGTGAAGCAATTGTAAAGGCCAGAGAGAATACGAGTGTGGTAGGGCGTACTATCAATTACATCAATCGCAACTTTTTTGACTTTACCCATCGGCATTTGTTTGATGAGATTGTTACAAATATGCCGGAACGGGGGAGAAAGACCAAAGAAGAGCAGGACCGGTTTTATGCCGAATTTTTTGAACAGGCATCAACTCTGCTAGGAAAAAATGGTGTCATTATCATGTATTCAAATGAAAATGGTTTTGTTAAGAAACAGTTGCGGCTTCGAGAAGACTTTTGTCTAAGGAACGAATTTTGCATTCGTGAAAAAGAAGGTTATTTTTTATTTATTATAGGTGTTAAGAGGTAGGAAACAATGGCGTACACAGTAGAAAACAGAAAAGAGGAAAACAATTTTGCAGAAGAATTATTAGACAGCAGACTTTTACAAGGGTTGCAGGACCGTTTTTGTGCGGCTAATAATGTTTACTGTGTGTGTTTAAGCCGTTCCCAGGGTGTTGTTACAAAGGCCTATGGAAGCAGAGAAGAGCTGAATTATGTACATGGCAAAATTGGAATGAACCGCCATGTCGTATTGCTTAGCCGGCTTTTGGCAACAGAGCTTGAGGATGTAGTGGAAGAGGCAGTAGCGGACCAATATCTGAAGATGTGCGGAATTGCAATTAGAGTTGGCGGTAAAATAGCGGCTATCTGGATTGTCATTGGTGTCATTAAAGAAGAGGGAATCTATGGCGAGGACGTGCCGGTTTGTGTACAGACGACGACGGTGGAACGCTACTACAAGTCAATCGAGTTTTTAGAGTCTTTGTCCAAACAATATTTTGCCGTAAAATTAGATGAACGCCTAGCTCAGGAGGGATTTGCTGAGAGCCGGGAAGCGCAGCTAAAAATGCAGGTTCAGCTACGTCGTAATGAAGTGATGACCGCGGTGGTTCAGAAGCTGGAAAGTGAAAATGAATTTTCCAAAATAGTCGATGATATTTTGAATGAAGTGTGTGAATATTTAGAAATTGACCGCGGTGCCTTGATGCGTTTGAGCCGCAATGGGCAGGAAGTGGACATGATTAGTGAATTTGTCCTTGACCAGATTAACTTGAAAATAGATACTTCGCAAGGAGTTCCAATCGCAGGGGTACCGTATCTGACCGGTAAGCCGTATATGATATCTTCCGACACATTGTTGCCAGAAAATTTCCAGAAGTTCTTTTCTGAAACTGGAATTCGGGCATTGATTAGTCTGCCGATTGAAGTAAACGGAACGGTGGGCATGTATCTTGTTTTTACGCAGGAGAAGAAGGAGCGTATCTGGGATGTTACCGAGATTAAGTTTCTAAATGAAGTAAAACAGATTGTGCAGAGTATTCTGTCGAAACGGATTGCCAAAAATTCGCTGGCTAGTTCCTTTGCATCTTTAGAAGCAATTTTGGAGAATGTCGGCTGTGGAATTTGTGTGCGTGACCCGCTTGGTGATAAGATTCTCTATCGCAATCAGAAATTCCAGAAGCTATTTCCAAATGGATTTGAGGGACGGGCTGTCCAGAAGCTGTTTCTTGATAAAGCTGGCAGTGCGGAAAGCGGCAAATTCAAGGAATATTATGCGGAGGAAGAAAATCGCTGGTTTGATATTTATCATACGAAGATTCATTGGGTGGACGGACGCAATGTGATGCTGTCCACAATTTATGATGTGACAGATAAAAAACTATATCAACAGAAAATTGAGCGTCAGGCCAATAATGACTTTTTGACGGGACTATATAACCGGATGCGTTGTGAGCAGGACGTGGAAAAATATATTCGTCAGGCCATTGCGAACAATGGTCAGGGCGCGTTACTCTACATAGATCTTGATGATTTTAAACATATTAATGATGGTCTTGGCCACCAGTATGGCGATGTTTTGTTAAAAGCGATTTCCCATAGCTTACAGCGGATTGTGGGAATTGAATCAACTTGTTATCGCATGGGCGGCGATGAATTTATTATTGTTGTTACCCACCATCAATTTAACCGATTATCAGAAATACTGGACGAAATAAAATCAATTTTTACGAAGCCGTGGTTCTTAAAAGGTGCCGATTATTATTGTACCATGAGCATGGGTGTCGTTAAATATCCGATTGACGGTGAAAGCGTTCAGGACTTGATTAAGAAGGCTGACATTGCGCTCTATGAAGCAAAAAAAGGCGGTAAGAACCGCGTTGAGTTCTACAACGAAAATGTCGAATCAACCTCTTTTAAGCGTTTGGATTTAGAAAAAAATATGCGTTATGCAACAATTAATGCCTGTGATGAATTTGAAGTATATTATCAGCCAATTATTGATATTTCAAAACCGGGTGACCCATGTTCCGGCGCGGAGGCGTTGGTACGGTGGAACTCTGAAAAAATGGGCTTTATTTCACCGGGAGAATTTATTCCACTGGCTGAATACTTAGGTCTAATCAATCCAATTGGTGAGTTTGTGCTGCGGGAAGCATGTAAGCGTTTGAAATACTGGAACGATATGGGACATCCGGAATACCATGTGAATGTCAATCTGTCGGTGGTCCAGTTGTTACAGAATGACATGGTTGACCGGATTCGAACGGTCATTAAAGAAAGTAATGTCGATCCACAGAACTTGACGTTAGAGGTGACGGAGGGACTGGCAATTAATGATATGACCAGAATGAAAAAAATCCTTGCCGAAATCAAGCAGATTGGGGTACAAGTCGCGCTTGATGATTTTGGAACGGGATATTCTTCTTTGAATCATATTCGGGAAATGCCGATTGATATTATTAAGATTGACCGTTGCTTTATTATTGATATTGGTAAGGACGATTACTCTGAGGTATTTGTCAAGATGGTATCTGAATTAGCTGAAACCATTGGCGTGCGGATGTGCGTCGAAGGTGTTGAGGAAGAAGAACAACTTGAGAAATTAAGAGCAATGAAGGTTCAATACATACAGGGATTCTACTTTGGCAAACCGTTGCGGGTAGAGGAATTTGAAAAAAAATATCTTTAAATAGAAATTTAAAATGACTAATGACGTGAATGAAAATTTCGTCGTTAGTCATTTTGTTTGCAATGCTTCACGTACTAAATCTGTATTTCCAGCTCCACTGGACAATGGTCAGAACCGTGAATATCAGCATGAATTTTAGCATCATTTAACTTGCTTGTTAAAACGCCAGAAACCACAAAATAATCAATCCGCCACCCCGCATTATTTGCTCTGGCATTAAAACGATAGGACCACCAGGAATAGGCTCCGGTTGTCTCAGGGTAAAAGTGGCGGTATGTATCGACAAAGCCATTGTCGAGCAGATTACGAAAGCAACCGCGTTCCTCATCCGTAAATCCGGCATTCTTGCGGTTACTGCTCGGATTCTTCAAATCAATTTCTTGGTGAGCAACATTTAAGTCACCACAGAGAATTACCGGTTTGGATTGTTCGAGCTTTTTTAGATAAAGTAAAAAATCATCTTCCCACGTCATTCGATAATCCAAACGCAATAGCTCGCGCTTAGAATTTGGCGTGTAGCAAGTCACTAAAAAGTAATTGTCATACTCTAACGTAATGACACGGCCTTCCTGGTCATGCTCCTCGATATTAATTCCGTAAAACACCTGCAAAGGTTCTTGCTTAACAAAAATAGCAGTACCGGAATATCCTTTTTTTACCGCGTAATTCCAATAACAAAAGTAACCGTCTGGTTTGAAATCAATCTGTCCCTCCTGCAATTTTATTTCCTGTAAGCAAAATGCATCTGCATCCAACTGTTTAAAAATATCTTCAAAACCATTTTTAATACAAGCTCTAAGTCCATTGACGTTCCATGATATTAGTTTCATAAAGTCCTCCATTTGTGTGTACAATAAATATATTATAACGAGGAAAGACAGAAAGTTCAACGAAAAATGTTGAGTCGTGTAGAAAAAAGCAATATAATAGGGATAGAAACGTTATAAAAGACCCAAAACGTCAAAAAGGAGAGAGAGTATGCTGGAAAAAATTAATTTAGACAAGAACATGGATAAAAGGGAATATAAGGAACAAATGGAAAACTTGCAGCCACGGTTATCCTATCTGCAACGAGCTTGCAAAGAAATTAATATGCCGGTGATTATTCTGTTTGAAGGTCTCGGTGCAGCCGGCAAGGGAACGTTAATTAAAAGGGTAATTGAACCGCTTGACCCGCGTGGCTTCACCGTATATGCTACGGCGGCTCAGACCAAAGAAGAGACAATGCACCCATTTCTCTGGCGTTTTTGGACGCGAACACCGGAAAAGGGACGGATGGCAATCTTTGACCGCAGTTGGTATCGCCGTGTTTTAACTGACCGCTTTGATGGAATAACAACGGAACAGCAGCTCGATAATGCATATGGTGAAATCTGTTCCTTTGAAAAACAACTGACGGATGACGGGGTAGTGATGATCAAGCTGTTTGCTCATATTTCAAAAAAGGAGCAAAAGAAACGATTTGATAAATTGTTAGAATCAAAAGAAAGTGCCTGGCGGGTAACTGCGGGTGATTTAGAACGTAACAAACAGTATGACGAATATCTGCGGATGAATGAGGAGATGTTAGAAAAAACCGACACCGACTATAGCCCGTGGCATATTATCGAAGGAACTGACCGCGAATATGCGGCAGTTAAAATGATGCAGGTTGTGGTTGATACATTAGAAGAAGCGGTGGCCAAGCGGAAAAAGGCAATGCAGCTACAAGCTGAATTAGAGCAGGCCAAAACGGAAGAAGCCAAAACAACAGAAGCTAAAACAACAGAAGCGGAAGGCGTACAGCAAATGGCAAAGAATCTGCGCACCTCCGTGTTGGCGGGCGTGAATCCGGCGCAGGAAATGACCAAAGAAGAATATAAGAAGAAGCTCGAGAAATTACAGCAGAAGTTATCCTGGCTGCACAATGAATTATATAGCTATCGAATTCCGGTGGTGCTGGCATTTGAAGGCTGGGATGCCGGCGGCAAAGGCGGCGCGATTAAGCGTCTGACACAGGCCCTGGACCCGCGTGGATATGCAGTAAATCCGGTTGCTTCACCAAATGATATCGAACGGGCGCATCATTATTTATGGCGGTTTTGGACGAAGATGCCGAAGGCGGGTCATGTTGCCATCTTCGACCGTAGCTGGTATGGTAGGGTAATGGTGGAACGGATTGAAGGATTTTGTACCGAAAAAGAGTGGGAACGCGCCTATCATGAAATCAATGAGATGGAGGAACAATTGGCCAACGGCGGCAACATTGTGATTAAGTTCTGGCTCCACATTGATAAGGATGAGCAGGAGCGGCGTTTTACCGAGCGCCAGGAAAACCCAGCCAAACAGTGGAAAATCACCGAGGAAGATTGGCGCAACCGGGCGAAGTGGGATGAGTACGAAACAGCGGTCGATGAAATGCTTGTACGTACATCTACATTACATGCGCCGTGGGTGGTAGTAGAGGGAAATAATAAGTATTATGCTCGCATTAAAATCCTTGAAACTGTAGTAAAAGCAATAGAACAAAGAATCGAACAAATAAAATAATTGCGAAAGTCCTTGCAAAAAATCCCCGAACGGAGTACGATACTGTTATACAAGTTGAATACAAGTTGGGGGATTTTTAAAATGGAACGAATGAATCAAAAACAGTTAAAATATTCCAAGCTAATGGAAGATTTGCGGGAGCAGATTGTCACTGGTGAAATCCAGGCTGGTGACAAGCTGCCTTCCGAAAATGAATTATCAGCAAAATACCAGGTCAGCCGTCAGACCGTTAGAAAGGCTCTTTCCATTCTGGAAAATGAAGGCTACATCTATGCCGAGCATGGTCGGGGAACCTTCTGTTCAGAGCTGGTAAAGCATTCGAAGAATTCGAAGAACATAGCAGTTGTCACGACATATCTGTCGGATTACATTTTTCCCCGGGTTATTCAAGGAATTGATAGTGTATTGACCAATGATGGATACAGCATTATCTTGAAAAACACAAGAAACTCCCGCAGTCAGGAAGCGAAGTGCTTAGAAGCACTTTTGAAGAAGGACATCGACGGAATGATTATTGAGCCAAGTAAGAGCCAGGTGTATTGCCGTCATATGAACTTGTATCAGAAGCTGGAGGAATTTCAGATACCATATGTTTTTATTCAAGGTTGTTTTTCACAAATGAGTGATAAACCACAGGTGTTGATGAATGACTTTGCCGGTGGTTATCAAATCACCAAATATCTGCTTGATTTAGGACATAAGAATATTGTCGGAGTGTTTAAATCAGATGATACACAAGGTCAAAACCGCCACAAAGGCTATGTCAAAGCATTACAGGATGCAGGAATCTTGTATGACCCAGACAAGGTTGTCTGGTTTTATACGGAGGATAGAATGCTGCATCCCTATGAAAGTATTCGCAAAATGGCAGCCGAAAAGATGCCGATGGATGCAGTTGTCTGCTACAATGACCAGATTGCCATTGAAGTGATTCGGGCGCTCGATGAAATGGGTCTAAGTGTGCCGGAAGCTGTCTCGGTAACAGGTTATGACAACTCCTATATGGCCAATTCTGGCGGCTTGCAGTTAACGACGATTGCCCATCCCCAAGAGCGGCTGGGTGAAATGGCGGCAGAGCTGTTGCTCGACTTAATCCACGGTGGTGAAGGGCGTGAGAACCAAAAAATTCTGGTCGAACCAGAAATTGTGATTGGTAATTCATGTATCGAGCGGAAGTTGTAAGAAATAGACATTTTCCAGATGATAACTTTGTGTATTATGTTGAGAAAAAACAACTTGTAAATACGACAATACAAGTTGTAAGATTAAAGTAACAAGAAAAATGATGCAGCCATTAGAATGGCACAATATGCAGGAGGTAGAATAATGTTATTACAAAAAGAATACAAGTTTTGGTTTTGTACTGGTTCACAGGATTTATACGGAGAAGAGTGTTTAAACAATGTTGCCCGTCACTCAAAACAGATGGTAGACGAGCTGAACAAATCTGGTATTTTGCCATATGAAGTAATATGGAAGCCAACCTTAATCACCAATGAATTAATCCGCAAGACCTTTAATGAAGCAAATGCAGATGACAGTTGTGCCGGTGTAATCACTTGGATGCACACATTTTCACCAGCAAAATCCTGGATTTTAGGATTACAGGAATACAGAAAACCATTACTTCATTTACATACCCAGTTTAACGAAGAGATTCCATACGACACCATTGATATGGACTTCATGAATGAGAATCAGGCTGCACATGGTGACAGAGAATATGGTCATATCGTTAGCAGAATGAGAATTGAGCGTAAAGTAGTAGTTGGACATTGGACTGACCCAGTTGTTGTTGGCAAGGTTGCAGCTTGGATGAACACTGCAATTGGAATTATGGAAAGCAGCCATATCCGTGTCATGAGAGTTGCTGATAACATGCGTAACGTAGCTGTAACCGAAGGTGATAAGGTAGAAGCACAGATTAAATTTGGCTGGGAAGTAGATGCATATCCAATCAATGAAATCGAAGCTTCAGTAGCAGCCGTATCAGAGGCGGATACAAACGTATTGGTTGAAGAGTACTATGATAAATATGACATTTTATTAGAAGGCAGAGATGCCGATGAATTCAAGAAACATGTTGCGGTACAGGCACAGATTGAACTTGGTTTCGAACGTTTCTTAGTAGAAAAAAACTATCAGGCAATCGTAACTCACTTTGGTGATTTGGGTGCATTGAAGCAGCTTCCGGGATTAGCAATTCAAAGATTGATGGAAAAAGGCTACGGCTTTGGCGCAGAAGGTGACTGGAAAGTAGCAGCAATGGTTCGCTTGATGAAAATCATGTCTGCTGGCGTAAAAGATGCAAAAGGAACCTCAATGTTAGAGGATTACACATACAACTTAGTCAAAGGCAAAGAAGGAATTTTGCAGGCACATATGTTAGAAATCTGCCCAACCATTGCCGATGGTCCAATCAGCATTAAGTGTCAGCCATTATCTATGGGCGACCGTGAAGACCCAGCGAGACTTGTATTTACATCCAAAGAAGGCACTGGTGTAGCCGCATCCTTAATTGACTTAGGCAACCGTTTCCGTTTAATTCTTAATGATGTCGATTGTAAAAAGAACGAAAAAGCAATGCCAAAACTGCCAGTAGCAACCAACTTCTGGACTCCACAGCCAGATATGTACACTGGTGCAGAAGCTTGGATTTTAGCAGGCGGCGCACATCATACTGCATTCTCATATGACTTAACCGCAGATCAGATGGGCGATTGGGCAAATGCAATGGGTATCGAAGCAGTATACATTGACAAAGATACCAAGATTCGTGATTTCAAGAGAGACTTAATGTTAGGCGAAGTATTCTATCGCTAATCCATTAAAATATAGGGGCTGTCGTGCTGGGATACTAGTGCGGCACCCCATAAATAAAGTAAACAATTAAAAATCAAATCATAAGGAGAGTAACAAAATGAAATTTTTCGTAGATACCGCAAATGTAGAGGATATTCGTAAAGCAAATGACATGGGTGTAATCTGTGGCGTAACCACCAATCCATCCTTAATCGCAAAAGAAGGCAGAGACTTCAACGAAGTAATCAAAGAAATCACATCCATCGTTGATGGACCAATCAGTGGTGAAGTAAAAGCAACGACTGTTGATGCCGAAGGCATGATTGCTGAAGGCCGTGAAATTGCCAAAATTCATCCAAACATGGTGGTTAAAATTCCAATGACCGTAGAAGGCTTAAAGGCAACCAAAGTATTAGCATCCGAAGGCATCAAAACTAACGTAACATTAATTTTTACAGCAAATCAGGCATTGTTAGCAGCTAGAGCAGGTGCTACCTATGTATCTCCATTCTTAGGCAGATTAGATGATATTTCCCAGCCAGGTGTAGAATTAATCAAGACCATCGCTGAAATCTTTGATATTTATTGTTTAGAGACAGAAATCATTGCCGCTTCTGTTCGTAATCCAATCCATGTAACTGACTGTGCATTAGCAGGCGCTGACATCGCAACTGTACCATACTCTGTTTTTGAGACAATGACAAAACATCCATTAACAGACCAGGGTATTGAGAAATTTCAGGCAGATTACAAAGCAGCATTCGGAGAATAGTTAAAAGAATGGAGAGTATTATATGAATACAGCAGAATTAAAAAAAGCAGCGGTTGAAGTGAGAAAAGGAATCGTAACCGGCGTATACAATGCGAAGTCGGGACATCCAGGCGGTTCACTTTCCGCAGCCGACATTTTTACTTATCTTTATTTTGAAGAAATGAACATCGACCCACAGGAGCCGAAAAAAGCTGACCGTGACCGCTTTGTGTTGTCCAAAGGACATACCGCACCGGGCTTATACTCGACCTTGGCTAACCGTGGTTACTTCCCGGTAGAAGACCTAAAGACCCTGCGTCATACCGGCTCTTACCTACAGGGACATCCAGATATGAAACACATCCCAGGCGTAGATATGTCAAGTGGTTCTTTGGGCCAGGGACTATCCACCGCAGTAGGAATGGCGTTGGCGGCTAAAATAGATAACAAAGAAAATCGTGTTTACTGCCTATGTGGCGATGGTGAAATCCAAGAAGGACAGATTTGGGAAGCCTCCATGTTTGCTGGCCATCGTAAATTAGACAACTTGGTTGTAATCATTGATAATAACAACTTACAGATTGATGGTAGCATCGAAGATGTATGTTCCCCATATCCAATTGATAAAAAATTCGAAGCCTTTAATTTCCATGTCATTAATGTCAATGGAAATGATTTCGATGAACTTCGCAGAGCATTTGATGAGGCAAAGACAATCAAAGGTATGCCGACCGCAATCGTTGCAAAGACGACCAAGGGCAAAGGCATTTCCTTTATGGAAGACAAAGCCGGATGGCACGGAAAAGCGCCAAACGAAGACGAATACAATACCGCAATGGAAGAATTAACGAAGGCAGGTGAAGCATAATGGCAGAAGTAATAAAAATCGCAACCAGAGACAGCTATGGTAACGCATTAGTAGAGCTTGGCAAAGAAAAAGATAATCTGCTGGTATTGGATGCAGACCTTGCGGAAGCAACCAAAACCGGAGTGTTTAAAAAAGCATTTCCAGAGCGTCATATCGACTGTGGAATTGCAGAAGCAAATATGACTGGAATTGCCGCGGGTTTATCTACCTGCGGAAAAATACCATTTATCAGTACCTTTGCAATGTTTGCCGCTGGACGTTCTTTCGAGCAGGTGCGCAATGCCATTGGTTACCCACATCTGAATGTAAAAATCGGCGCGACCCATGCCGGAATCTCGGTTGGTGAAGATGGCGCAAGCCATCAGTGTAACGAGGATATCGCCTTAATGCGTGAAATCCCGGGCATGGTGGTAATCAATCCCAGTGATGACATTGAAGCAAAAGCAGCAGTTAGAGCAGCATATGAGCATGACGGCCCAGTTTATCTGCGTTTCGGCAGATTGGCAGTACCAGTAATCAATGATACTCCAGATTATAAATTTGAAATCGGTAAGGGCGTAGAATTAAAAGACGGAAAAGATATCACAATTATCGCAACCGGTCTGACGGTATCGGAATCTTTAGCAGCAGCAGAGATGTTAAAAGCCGACGGTGTTGATGCTCAGGTAATCAATATCCATACGATTAAACCGTTAGACGAAGGAATGGTAATTGCAGCAGCAGCGAAAACAGGTCATGTATTTACCGTTGAAGAACATTCGATTATCGGTGGCTTAGGCAGTGCTGTCAGCGAAGTTCTTTCTGAACAACAGCCAACCAGAGTAACCAGAATTGGTGTTAACGATGTCTTTGGCGAATCCGGCCCAGCCGTAGAATTATTGCACAAATACGGACTAGATGCTGAAGGCATTTATAAAAAAATCAAAGCATCCCTGTAAAAAAACAATAAAAAAAATTATTTTCAATAATTAGGAGAACGTAAATGGGAATAAAAGAAGCAATTGAGAGCGGGAAAACCGCTCTTGGAATAGAGTTTGGTTCGACCCGAATCAAAGCCGTTTTAATCGGTGAAGATGCAGCACCAATTGCCTCTGGCAGTCATGAGTGGGAAAACCGTCATGAGAACGGCGTCTGGACATACAGCTTGGATGATGTTTGGAGTGGTTTGCAGGATTGCTACAGCGAACTTGTAAAAGATGTCAAGAATCAGTATGATGCAACCATCACAACGTTTGGCTCACTTGGCTTTTCCGCAATGATGCATGGCTATATGGCATTTGACAAAAACGACGAATTATTAGTGCCATTTCGAACTTGGAGAAATACCATTACCGAAGAAGCAGCTGAGAAATTAACGAAAGAGTTTAATTACAATATTCCACAGCGTTGGAGCATTTCACATTTATATCAGGCTATTTTAAATGGTGAGGAGCATGTCACAGAGATTACATATTTTACCACCTTGGCAGGCTATGTGCATTGGAAATTGACTGGTGAAAAAGTGTTAGGTGTTGGTGATGCTTCTGGTATGCTGCCAATCAACAGCCATACCGGTCAGTTTGATGCGACGATGGTTAGTAAATTTAATGCCTTAGTAGCAGAGAAAAACTATCCTTGGAAACTAGAAGAAATCTTGCCAAAGGTACTTTCAGCCGGTGAAAATGCTGGAACATTAAGTGCCGAAGGGGCAAAATTATTAGATGTCAGCGGCAATTTAAAAGCAGGCATTTCAGTCTGCCCACCAGAAGGTGATGCTGGAACTGGCATGACCGCAACCAACAGTGTTGGCAAACGGACTGGTAATGTATCAGCCGGAACCTCTGTATTTGCAATGATTGTTTTAGAAGATGAATTAAAGAAAGTTTATCCGGAAATCGATTTGGTTACGACACCTGACGGCGCATTAGTTGGTATGGTGCATTGTAACAACTGTACCTCAGACTTAAATGCATGGGTAAATCTGTTCAAAGAATTTGCCGAAAGCTTTGGCATGAAGGTCGATATGAATGAATTATTTTCGGTGCTGTACAATAAGGCGCTTCAGGGCGACGACGATTGCGGCGGATTATTAGCATACAACTATTTTTCCGGCGAGCATGTAACTGGTTTTGAAGAAGGCCGTCCACTCTTTGTTCGGACCGCTGAAAGCAAATTCAATCTGGCTAACTTTATGCGGACCCACCTATTTACCTCGCTTGGTGCATTAAAATCAGGACTTGATATTATGCTCAAGGAAGAGGGCGTAAAGGTTGATAAAATCTTTGGCCATGGCGGATTGTTTAAGACTCAGGGTGTTGGCCAGAAAATTATGGCAGCAGCGATGAATACACCAGTTTCGGTAATGGAAACAGCTGGCGAAGGCGGCGCATGGGGAATTGCTGTATTGGCAGCCTACATGAATAACAAAGAAAATGGTGAAAGCCTTTCGGCTTATCTGAACAACAAAGTATTTGCTGGTCAGACTGGCAGTGAAATCGCACCAGTTGCTTCTGATGTGGCTGGCTTTGATGCCTTTATGCAGCGTTACAAAGCAGGGCTTGCAATTGAGCGGGCAGCCGTAGATTCCTTGAAATAATTATCGGATTGAGAAAAGAGGATAATGATGTTAGAAGAATTAAAAAAACAAGTATATGACGCGAATATGGAATTACCAAAACGCGGATTAATTACTTATACATGGGGCAATGTCAGCGGTATTGACCGCGAAACCGGCTATTTCGTAATCAAGCCAAGCGGTGTTGATTATGACGTGCTAAAACCAGAGGATATGGTGGTCATGGACTTGGAAGGAAATAAAATCGAAGGACAGTACAAACCAAGCTCTGACACTGCAACCCACTTAGAAATGTACAAAAAATACCCGGATATCGGCGGTGTCGTACATACTCATTCACCAGAAGCAACTGCTTGGGCACAGGCTGGCAGAAGCATTCCGTTATACGGAACGACACATGCAGATTATTTCTATGGAGAGATTCCGTGCGCCAGAAGCTTGACACCAGCAGAAATTGATTCTGATTACGAGACGAATACCGGCTTCGTAATCATTGAAACCTTTGAAAAAAGAGGGTTAAACCCAATGCATACACCGGGCGTATTATGTACCAATCATGGTCCATTTACTTGGGGTAAGGATGCGAACGAAGCCGTACATAATGCAGTTGTACTTGAAGAGGTGGCTAAGATGGCGACCAAGACCGAAGTCATCAACCCAAGTGTAAATCCAGCACCGGATTGTATCCGCGACAAGCATTTCTTCCGTAAACACGGTGAGAATGCATATTACGGACAATAAGAGTGTGAAGAAAGAGGAACATGTTATGTTAGCAGAAAAGTTTGGCATCACCAAAAAGGGTGAAGAGGTATTAAAATATACATTGGAAAATGCAAATGGCATGAAGATGAGCGTGCTCAATCTTGGCGCGACTATCGTATCACTGGAAGTAGCTGATAAAAATGGCAATCCATGTGATGTCGTACTTGGTTACGATACGGTGTCCGATTACCAGAACAACACTTGTTATTTCGGTGCCGTCATCGGCAGAAACTCCAACCGTATCAAGGACGGACGTTGTACGATAGATGGTGTTAACTATCAGTTAGAACAGAATGATAACGAGAACAATTTACATAGTGGCAGTAATGGTTTTCATGACGCCATCTGGACCGCCGAAGTGGCAGATAATAGAAATGACAGCATTACATTTTCTTATTACAGCCGGGATGGTGAGCAAGGATTTCCGGGAAATATGGATGTATTGGTTACTTATACTTTAACATCGGAAAATGAACTTGTGCTCGATTACAAGGCGACCACCGACAAGACGACGGTTGCCAATTTAACCAATCATGCTTACTTTAACTTGAATGGACATGATTCTGGCAGTATTGAAAATCAGCAGATGCAAATTGAGTCTTCTCATTTTACACCAGTGGTTGACCAGAAAGCAATTCCAACCGGCGTGATTGAAGCAGTCGAAAATACACCAATGGATTTTCGGGTGGCAAAAAACATCGGAGCAGACATTGATGCAGAGTTTGAACAGATAAAATTTGGCGGCGGTTATGATCACAATTATGTGCTTGATCGAAATCGCGCAGGAATGATCTTAGCAGCAACCGCGACAGCACTTGAACGCGGAATTGAAATGAAGGTCTATACTGATTGCTTAGGGATACAATTGTATACCGGCAACTTTATCACTGAGCAAAAAGGAAAAAATGGTGTGACCTACGGTTTTCGTCATGGATTCTGTTTGGAGACGCAGTATTTTCCAAATGCAGTAAATGAAACAAATTTTGCTACACCAACATTATCGCCGAATGAAACATATCAGACACAAACCAAATATAGTTTCAAGGCATTGTAAAAAACGTTAATTGATAATATTTGTAATATACTATTAAAGGGCAGGCTCCGTCTGCCCTTTACCTCCCACCAAAAATCTTTGGAAAAATTCTCTGAAAAAATTTTATAACGATACGGCATTGATTTTGTACAGCTACAGATGTATAATGTGAATATATTATACATATAACTCTATAGATGTATAAAGAAGGTGAAGATATGGGTCTAAAAATGCAAAAATGTATATTATATCATGGGTCCTCGGAAATTATTCGTGAACCCCAATACGGAAAAGGAAAATGTTATAATGATTATGGAAGGGGCTTCTATTGTACGGAGCATTTAGAGCTGGCGAAGGAATGGGCATGTACTTTAGGTGTTGATGGCTACGCGAATCAATATGAGATAAATCTGGCTGATTTGAATATCTTAAGACTTTCTGATGAGCAGTATACAATTTTGCATTGGTTGGCACTATTGATGGAGCATCGGCAGGTCAGAATATCAACCCCGGTAATGAAGCGGGGAATTGAATGGCTTCGACAGAATTTTCTGCTGGATATTAAGGGATATGATTTGATTGTCGGATATCGCGCTGATGATTCCTATTTTTCTTTCGCCAGAGCTTTTGTAAATAATGAAATTTCTTTGAAACAATTATCTTATGCAATGCGGTTGGGAAGGCTCGGCGAGCAGTTTGTGTTAAAAAGTAAAAAAGCATTTGCGGCAATTCAATTTGTGGATTATATAATTGCAGATAATTCTAAATACTATATCAAACGAAAAATACGAGATGATGATGCACGAGTGGCATTTCAGATGGAAATAGACAACGACGACCTGGAAAGCTTATATATGCGTGATATCATCATGGAAGGAGTCGGAGCCAATGATGCACGCTTACGATGAGAAATATTTAAACGATGCGATGGAAAACCTGGGTGAGATGCTTGATTATGCAGTTAATGCATGTCATTTTGAAGGTGATGAATTCTGGGATTTATTTCTGGCAAGCGGCATGGCATCCACTTTTGGTAAAGGTGAACCAAGAATTATCAGCGGTACATCGGGAACTGAATTAGCATTGGAAATCTTGGATCATTCAGGAATTAGAATAGATTTGCCAAGGCCACAGGAAGAATACTCGTATTCCCCAGAGTATTGGGCTGGCCGAATCCTGGCGTATTATCAGTGGTATACAGGGCGGAATTTTAAAGACTTAAAAAAACACTTGGATATTGCAGATATTCTAAAATTATATCCAACCCTTCATGAAGCCTCAGAAAATAAGTTTATTGATGTTGTAAATGAGATAATTCGCTCAGCAAATCCACCAACCCGGCTTAAGGAAATCAGAAATAGATGTGGGTATTCTCAGAAAGAGTTAGCAGAAAAATCTGGCGTTAATATTCGGATGATTCAGCAGTATGAAATCGGGGCCAAAGATATTAATAAAGCGGCAGCGGTTACGCTCGTGGCATTATCCAGAGCAATGGGATGTCAGGTGGAGGAATTGTTGGAATATGAAAATCCAAGCAAATAAAATTAAGAAAATATTAAAAAAATCATTGGAACCAGAATACTCAAAAAAACGTCTAATATATAAGACGTTTTTTTAGTTGAAAGGGAGGTGATTTTGACTTTGAGATGATTAAAAGAATGTAGGGGGGTGAGAAAGAAGTTAGATAATTTGGAGAGTTAACTTGGTAAATAAATTTCGATGTCAAGGAGGAATCAGGTTGAGGGAAAAAGTGTTTTTTGTTATAAGTGTATTATTTCCATCTATGTTTTTGATCACATATGTACTAGTTGAGCGTAATATAGATTTTTACTATATGTATAATACAAAAGCAAAATTAATTTTTGAGATATGTGCCAATGCTATTGTGGGAATGTATTTACTTTTGCTTTGCAAAAGAACGTTTCATAAACAGCTACGAAAAGTGCATATAGATAATGTTATTGGTATCATTGTGGTTATTGTTATATTTCTTTTGACATTAATGCCAAAGTTAAATTTCGGGATATTATATTTTTTTATTGGTTTTTGTGTTCCTCAATTTATAATAATATTTACTGTGAATACTGGGATATTTATTTACGAAATAAAGCATAAAATAGGAGGTAATGTATGAAAAATATAATGCGAAAAAAAATAATAGGTCTAGTATGTTTTATAACATTGTCATTAACTTGTGTCAATGCAAATGCCGCCAATCTAAATGTTGTCGATGTGTTAACCCAAAATGAGTTGATTAATGAAGATGGTAAGATTCCAGATGATATATATGAATTGATTGAACAGTACCAGAATGGTTCGTACTGTGAAGATATATCAGATTTTAATGGACAGGCACGAATGATTTTTAACAATAGCAATCATGTAGTGGCATCCTCACCAGATGAAGAGATGAATACTACGTATTTATATTCGACTAACCAAATTGGAGTTGATACGTTTGAATCAACACAAATTGTTGTGTATGCTTCCCTTAACAATGAAAGTCAAGATGAACTTCATGGGGTAGTTATTTATAATAGAATTACATATGAAAAAAAGAATTTTTCAGGAAGTGCATATAATTACATAATGTTAACAAAAGTAAATGGCGGCGTTGTTCAGAATAATGGAAACTATTGGTGTGAGGCATTATATCTAAGGTATGATGTGCATGGTGATGCATATACATCCGCTGGTAGCCATGTTGGATATAAGGGGAAAGATTCTGGTTACTCAAATCAAGTTTATAGTCCGACAGTAGGAACAAATTATTCAATAAGTGGTCCAAGTGATTATTACTACAGCATGGGAACATATGGTACAGCCGTTATCGGGTATACAAAAGGAACCATTTCACATAGATTGAGTACGTCTGAAACATTAATTGCAACTTGTGCAATGACATCTATGTAAATAAGGTCAAATACAGATGTTTTTTTTGATGGGACTCCGTGTGGGGTCCCATCATTATTTATAGTGACGGAAAGGTCACGCATAAACATTGCTTGCAAAAAAGCATTATGATATGATTTATTTGTTGAAGTATAACTAGAAAAGTAGGCAGGAGGAAAGAGATGCAAAATAACCACATCATACGCAATGTTCAACCAAAAGACTTTAATGAAATATATTTGCTGTTAGAACAGTTGTGGCCAGACCAAAATTTAAACAAAGAGGATTTATTTGACATATACCAGTTATCCATGTCAAATGAAGCAGAATTCACAAGATGTTATGTTAGTGATGGAAAAATATTAGGATTTGTGGCTGGAAATTTCCAAAATGCATTTTACCGAGCTGGAAAATTATGTTACGTTGCAGTTTTGGTTATTGATTCAGAACATCGTGGAGCGGGGATTGGAGCCAAGCTTATGGATAATATAAAAGAGTATGCGATGCAAAATAACTGCAAGGCAATCGAGCTGGAATCCGGTTTTCGACGTGAGAAGGCACATGCATTTTATGAAAAGTATGGATTTGAAAAGACTGCATACACATTTGCGCTTGAGCTAAAATAATCATTTGAAGAAGATAAAATGGGAGGAACAACCATGACAAACCAGCAAATACTAAAAATCGCCATGCAGCAGTCTGCCGTGGACAGCACATGTAACTGGCAGGACTTTACCCAAACAGAAAATAAAGTAGTTATATCGAAACCGTCACCAGATGCCAGAAGATATTTAGAGCTACCCTTCTATTGTGACCTCGTATCCTATGGACACAATATCGTTGCCTCCGTAAATGAAGAAATCTCAGACATTGTTTCAAACTACATCAATCAATACAATATCGGACACTGCTTTGAGACACCAAACCTACATATCCTAAATGATGAGCTGCAAAAGCGGGACATGCGAATCTGCTTTATGGCGGAGTATTTCCTGCCGGATGTAGAGATATTAAAGCCATTGTCATGTGAATATGATATGAAGGTACTAACGCCACCAGACTTTGCCAACTTATATACACCGGAATGGGATAATGCCCTGGGTGAAAATCGCAAGCACTTGGACGTCTTGGCAGTTGGTGCATATGATGGCGAACGGCTCATCGGTTTGGCAGGCTGTTCAGCCGATTGCGATAGCATGTGGCAAATCGGTGTTGATGTACTACCGTCCTATCGAAAACAAGGCATAGCAGCGGCTTTGACCAGTCGTCTGGCAGTCGAAATATTAAATCGCGATAAGGTTCCATTCTATTGCTGTGCCTGGTCAAATATTGGCTCTGCCAGAAATGCGATAAAAAGTGGGTTTCGCCCAGCGTGGGTAGAAGTGACAGCAAAAAGTAAGAGTTTTGTCGATGAGATGAATCAAATAAAAAAATCAACTTAATCCATAAAAAATCAAACAAGATGGAAGCACTGTCAATGATATAATCTCTATATAACATTTAGAAGGTGGGGACATAGGGATGTTAAAAGTATTCTTAGTAGAAGATGAATTCGTTGTACGTGAAGGAATTAAAAACATAGATTGGCAATCACATGGATATGAATTTAGCGGTGAGGCAAGTGATGGAGAATTAGCCTTCCCCATGATTCAAAAACTGAAACCGGATATTGTGATTACTGATATCAGAATGCCATTTATGGATGGATTGGCACTTAGCAAGTTAATCAAGAAGGAGATGCCCTTCATTGAAATTATTATTTTGTCCGGGTATCAAGAGTTTCAGTATGCTCAGGAAGGGATTAAGATAGGAATTGCTAGGTACCTATCCAAACCGATAAATAGTGAGGAACTTTTAGAGGAAGTGGATGCGCTTGCAGTTAAAATAGAAGAAAAGCGGCAGGAGCGTCAAATCAGAGAAACATACCTAAAGGAAATGAAAGAGAACCTGTTCAATGAGCGAAAGGAATTATTTCATTACCTTGTTACCGGCTCCAAGTCCGCGGCAGAGTTATTGGAAATCGCAGATAAATTGGAGCTGGATATTTCGGCTTTGTGGTATAATATCGTTCTGCTTAAAATGCAGGCGACGAACCAAGCGCAAGATGAGTATTCCAACAGTCTGATTGAAGCAGAGCGTAAATTAGAAGAGTTGATTGATGAGGAACATGTGCTTGTTTTTGAGCGAAATTTGGAAGGAAAAGCACTTCTTATTAAGGCCGATTCTAAGGAAGAACTAAAGCAGATTCAGCAAAATTGTTTAGAGCAATTTGAAGGAATAGTAAAAAGTTATGGAGATATCCATTATTTTGGTGGAAGTGGAGTGTCAGTGAATCGGTTGCGGGAGTTGCCGGTTTCTTTTGAGTGTGCCAGTCATGCATTTGCGCATCGTTATCTGATTCGGGAAAGCTGCATTTTAAATGGTGAGGAAAGAGAGCAGCGCGTTTATTTGGAACAAGAAGAATTTGATATTAGCAATGTCGATTCCCACCAGTTAGACCGAAGTAAGATTCGCGAATTTATAAAGTTTGGAAACAAAGAAGAAGTGATTTATTTTATCGAAGAGTATTTCAAAGACCTTGGTCCAAATGTGATGAAGTCAAATATGTTTCGACAATATATCACAATGGATATATATTTTTGCGTGGTTGATTTTCTGGAAGGGATGCAGATATCAAAGGAGGAAATAGAAGCCTTTGATATTGCATCAGGACTATTGCAAAGTGAGGAAAGTGTCACCAGCTATATTACCAGAATTATCAAACAAGCATTAGAATTGCGAGAGAAAAAGGCAAGTAACCGCTATGAAGATGTCGTAGATGAAGTAATGCTTTATGTCGAAAAGAATTACGGCGATGAAGAACTATCACTAAATTTGTTGGCATCACATATCAATTTTTCGCCGAATCACTTAAGTATGGTTTTTAGTCAGCAGACCGGCAAGACATTTACGAAATACCTGACCGATTATCGGATGGGGAAAGCCAAAGAACTGCTGCGCTGTACTGGAAAAAGAAGCAGTGAAATCAGTCTCGAAGTAGGATACAAAGATCCTCACTATTTTTCTTATTTATTTAAAAAGACACAGGGCATGACACCAACCCAATATCGTGGTGAAAAGAACCTGGGAGGAGACAGATAGATGAAGGCGCGCTTGAAGCAGATTTATAATGATTCAAATATTGATACAAAAATCAGATACTCCTATCTTATATTGTTAGCTCCGATAGTCCTGTTTCTGATATTTTGTTTTTATAATTTATGGGCAGGCAATCGAAATTATGAGAATATGATAAATTCAACGTTGGTTGCCAGCGAATTCAGTCTTGATTTCAAAAAGGATTTTGACTATGAGACATATCTTCTGATTGTCGAAAATAAGTCGATTGAGGAATCGGGTCTGGATGACATGTTGAGTGAAGCGAATCGGATTGTAAATGGACTTGAGGAATTAACGAGTCAGAAGGAAAATAGCAATCGTCTTTTGAGTGTAAAAAAATATTTAACCAATTTGGATATTTACAATAATCGAATCAAGGAAAATTTACTCGCCGGAAATAGATATGAGGACAATATTGAAATATGGGAAAATGATGTACAGATTGTTACCTCACTAATCCGCGAAACATTTTTTGATTATATTTATTATGAGGTCAGAGACCTTCAGCAATCACGTGCCGAATATCAAGATTTTTTTATGGAGATTATCCGGTTTTCAATTATTGCAGCAATCATTATTGTGATGTTAATCACATTTCTTTCTTATTATATCCCACTCAGTATCACACGCCCAATTAGAAATCTGGTGGAAGTGACGAACCAGGTGGCCAAGGGGAATCTGACGGTGCGCTCAGATGTTAGAAGCGGTGTGGAAGTCCGGATGCTCAGCGACTCCTTAAATGCGATGATAGATAAGATTAATGTGCTGTTAGAGCAGGTGACAAAAGAGCAAATCAGACTGCGAAAGGCAGAATTTGAATTGCTACAATCCCAGATTAACCCACACTTTTTATATAATACGTTAGATACCATTGTCTGGCTGGCAGAGGCAGGCGAACAGAAGAAGGTAGTTGGCATGGTGGGCAGCTTGTCCGAATTTTTCCGTACCTCATTGAATCAGGGAAAAGATATTATTCCCATTAAGGAAGAATTACAGCACGTCCGGAGTTATCTTGAAATACAACAAGTGCGCTATCAGGATATTTTGAAATATGAAATTTACGTTCCGGAGGAGTTGGAAAAATATTTAATCCCCAAGATTACCATTCAGCCACTGGTGGAGAATGCCTTATATCATGGAATTAAGAATAAACGTGGTCCTGGCAGGATTATAATTAGTGGAAGAATAGAAAAGGATATTTGCATTCTTCGAATCGAGGATAATGGAATTGGAATTAGTGCCAAACGGCTGAGGCAGGTTCAAGAGGGGATTTCGCATAAAATATTTACCGGAAGTGATATTTATGGATTGTACAATGTAAATGAGCGGATTCGGTTGAACTTTGGAGAACACTATGGTATATCGATTGAAAGTACGTATGGGGAAAAAACAGTTGTGAGTATTGCTCTGCCTAAAATAGAAAAATAAACTTTGAAAATAAAAAAATCAACTTTTTTTCAGTCACAATAAAAATTTCAACTTTTGCGTGAGTTATCTGCATGGAAATACCACCCAATTTATCATAAGATAGAGTCATCAAAGAAATGGTTCTTTGAAAAACATATAATTGGGAGGAAATATCAATGAAGAAGAAAGTTTTGGCAGTTCTGATGGCAGCAACAATGGTAGTCGGTTTATCCGCATGTGGTGCAGGGGAAGCAAACAATACCAGCGGTAATGCAACCACAAACAATGGGGCAACAGCTCAAGATGATGGTGCTGATGTTGACGCAGATGCAGATGCAGATGATGGTGCGGATGACAGCAGCTCAGGTGATTTGATTAAGGTTGGTATCATTAATAATGATCCAAACGAATCCGGATATCGTACCGCAAACGATAAAGACTTAAAAGCAACATTTACAGAAGAAAACGGATATGATGCATCATTTGCATACAGTTTAAAGAATGATGAGCAAATTACCGCAGCCCAGAAATTTGTTCAGGATGGCGTTGATTACTTATTACTTTCCGCAGCAGATACAGCAGGCTGGGATTCTGTGTTGAAAGATGCAAAAGACGCAGGCATCAGAGTTATCTTATTTGACCGTACCATTGATGCAGATGTTAGTCTTTATGAAGCATCAATAGTATCTGATATGGCTCAGGAAGGTCAGACCGCAGTTGATTGGTTAAATGGTCAGGGACTTGACGAATACAACATTATCCACTTACAGGGTGTAATGGGAACGGCAGCACAGAAGGGACGTACCGGAGCACTTGAAGAAATGGTTGGAATGTCTGATAACTGGACACTTGTAGCACAGCAGACCGCAGAATGGAATGCTGAAAAAGCACAGCAGATCGTGCAGTCGGTAATTGATGCTGGTAACTCTTTCAATGTAATCTACGCTGAGAATGATGATATGGCAAAAGGTGCAGTAGCAGCTCTTGACAAAGCAAATATCTCACATGGTGTTGGCAAAGACGTAATCGTGATGGGATTTGACTGCAATAAATGGGCATTAGAAGAATTATTGGCTCAGAACTGGAACTATGATGGACAGTGTAACCCATTCCAGTCCGCTTACATTGATGAAATCATCAAGAAACTTGAAGCTGGTGAAACACTTACAGAAAAAACCATCATCATGGATGAAAAAGGATTTGATGCATCTACAATTACACAGGAAGATGTAGACAATTACGGTATCTAAATAATAAAAGGCGCGGCATAGCGAAAAATTGCACGCATGCTTGCGCCTTTTTTCTAAAAAATTATGAGGGGTGAAGACACTAGTGAAAGAAAATGCGATCTTGAAAATGAGAAATATACATAAAAACTTTCCAGGAGTACGTGCTTTGCAGAACGTAGATTTCACGCTTTGCGAAGGTGAGATTCATGCATTGATGGGTGAAAACGGCGCCGGAAAATCAACGCTAATAAAAGTTCTGACCGGTGTTTACGGAAAGGACGAGGGCGAAATATCGCTGTCTGATCAGGCGGTCGCAATTCATTCGCCGCAGGATGCACAGAGACTTGGAATTAGTACCGTGTATCAGGAAATTACACTCTGTCCAAATCTATCGGTGGCAGAAAATATGTACATTGGCAGAACCAATAATATCTGTCAGAATTGGAAGAAAATGACTGCGGATGCAGATAAAATATTAAAGTCACTTGATATCCCAGCGAAAGCATCGCAGCAGTTGGCAAGCTGTTCTCTGGCAGTTCAGCAGATGGTTGCAATTGCACGGGCCGTTGATATGGATTGTAAGGTATTAATCTTAGATGAGCCAACATCCTCATTGGATGAGCAAGAGGTTGTGAAACTATTTGGCTTGATGCGTGACTTAAGGGCACGCGGAGTAGGAATAATCTTTGTTACCCATTTTCTCGATCAGGTATATGAGGTGTGTGACAAGATTACCGTTTTACGTGACGGAAAATTAGTCGGTGAATACAAAATAAAAGACCTTCCGCGCGTTCAGCTTGTTTCGAAAATGTTAGGCAAGGAATTAGATGACTTATCAGAAATTCGTGATGAGAAATTAGTTTATAATAAAGAAGATAATTCAACGGCAGTATTTGAAGCCGAAGGTCTAATTAGCAATGCGGGAATTAAACCTTTTGATTTCTACATAAAAAAAGGTGAAGTAAATGGCTTTACCGGTCTGCTTGGTTCCGGCCGAAGTGAATGCGTGCGAGCAATTTTTGGCGCTGACAAAGTTATTGGCGGAACTGTTAAAAAGAATGGCAAGCAGGTAAAGATTTCAAAACCACTGGATGCAATGAAAAATGGGATTGCCTATCTTCCCGAAGACCGTAAGGTCGATGGTATTGTTGGTGACCTTTCCGTGCGTGAGAATATTATCCTTGCGGCGCAGGTATTAAAAGGATTTTTCAAACCATTTAGCAAAGCAGAGGCAAATAAATTTGCTGATGAATATATCAAGCTGCTTGGAATCAAGACGGCATCAGCCGACACCCCAATCAAATCACTTTCGGGTGGAAATCAGCAAAAAGTAATTTTGGCAAGATGGCTGCTGACACATCCGGAGTATCTGATATTGGATGAGCCGACGCGTGGTATTGACATTGGAACCAAGATTGATATCCAGAAATTAGTGCTTAAGCTCGCATCGGAAGGAATGAGCGTTACGTTTATTTCCTCAGAAACAGATGAAATGCTTCGTACCTGTTCACGCTTGGTCGTAATGCGGGACCGTAAGGTGGTAGGCGAGATTTCAGGCGAAAATCTGACTCAGAATAAAATCATGAGTACAATTGCCGGAGGTGAAAAAGAATAATGGTAAAAAATAATATATTTAAACGGCAGATATTTATTCCGATTGCAGCGCTCATCGTGCTGGCCGTGTTTAACTTGATTATCGACCCTTCATTCTTTAAGATTACATTTGGTTATAACAGTATGGGCGACCCGGTTCTGTCTGGTTATCTGATGACAATTTTAGATTATGGTTCCGAGTTGGCAATTCTTGCCATTGGTATGACCTTGGTTACCGCAGCAAGTGGCGGTCAGGATATCAGTGTTGGTGCAGCCATTGCAATCAGCGGCAGTGTTGTGTTGCGGGTACTTTGTGGTACTAATTCAAGACCAGATACCCTTCAAGCACCAATTATCGTAGCGTTTTTAGTAAGCTGCGTTGTGGCAATGCTGTTTGGTGCATTTAACGGAGCACTGGTAGCGTATTTCAAGATTCAACCGATGGTAGCAACCCTGATTTTATTTACCGCAGGACGTTCGATAGCAGCGTGGATTAATAACAACGAGCTTCCAATTATCAGTGATGTATCCTTTGGATATGCTGGCGGATTTATTCCGGGTATACCAATTCCAACCCCGTTTTTCATTGCGGTGGCATGTATGATTATTATTGCACTGGTGCTGCGATTTACCAACCTTGGATTATATATCCAGTCAGTTGGAATCAATGAAAGCTCCTCCAGATTGAATGGTTTAAACCCTGCCCTTGTCAAATTTTTGTCCTTTGTAATTCTTGGCTTGTGTGTCGCAGTTGCAGGATTTATAAAAGTCAGCCGGCTTTCTTCCATAAACTATTCGGTTATTGCGAAGGATATTGAAATGGATGCAATTCTGGCCGTTGCACTAGGCGGAAATGCTTTGAGCGGTGGTAAATTTAACATGACCGCATCAATCCTTGGCGCGTATGTAATTCAGTTCCTTACGACAACACTTTATAAATTCAATGTTCAATCCGATGCGCTTTCCGCATATAAGGCAGTCGTTGTCATTCTGCTTGTTGTCTTAAGTGCACCAGTCGTAAGAGATAGCATTTCTTCTTTCTGGAAGAAATTCAAGTTGAAATTACATGTAAAGGAGGTTGCATAATATGTTAAATAAGTTATCTGCAATCAAACTGCGCGATAAAACAAAAAACATGACTGATACAAATCTGTTGTTAATCATAACAATCGTAGTTTTCTTTGCAATGTATATCGGGGCGATTGTATTTCAAGGAAAAGGCTTTTTGAAACCACAGACATTCTTTAATATCCTGAATGCAAATGCGCCGCTCATCATAGCATCTTGCGGTATGAGTATTGTAATGATTACTGGTGGTATTGATATTTCGGTTGGTGGTATTGCCGCATTAGTCAGTATGAGTTGTGCAGTTTACCTTGACTTTCATGGTGGTAATGTGTTTGGCGCCATACTGATAGCAATCGGGATTGGTTTGGCATTCGGTATTGTCCAGGGATTTTTGGTGGCATATCTGGATATCCAACCATTCATTGTTTCACTGGCGGGAATGTTTTTTGCCCGCGGTATGACAACAATTGTAAATACAAATCCATTCAATGTAGCCAATGAATCATTTGTAGCCTTGAAAGAAACACGAGTTGTCGTGCCGGGCTTTGGTTCGGTCAATAAATTGGGCAATTATGTAGATGCCTATATTGAAATTGGTGTAGTTGTTGCCCTGCTACTAGTTGTTATCCTGTTTTGTGTTCTTCGCTGGACGAAGTTAGGACGTGGATTTTATGCCGTTGGTGGCAATAAACAAAGTGCCCTGATGCTTGGTATTAATGTGAAAAGAACAAAATTCCTTTCTCACTTGATTTGCAGCTTATTAGCAGGAATTGGCGGTTTTGTTTATTTCATGCATGTCGGCTCTGGTTCGGCATCACACGCAAGCGGCATGGAAATGAATGCGATAGCCTCTTCGATTATCGGCGGCACGATGTTGACTGGCGGTGTTGGTAACATTATTGGTACCTTATTTGGTGTACTTTCTCTAAGCACCATTCAGAATATTGTTTCATCCGCAGGATTAGACCAGGCGTGGTGGACCGGAATTACGATTGCAGCAATGTTATGTCTGTTCCTCGTTGTTCAGAGTATTGTTATGGCTCGTAAAAAAAGGACCTTACAAACAAAAATTGAGTAAAAAAAGCCATATAATGTCAAAGCCATTATATGGCTCTGGAAAAGAGGAAGCTGTAAAAATGCGGCGGCCTCTTTTCGTGGTTTCGAAATAGTGGATGTTATATTTGACAAAATTTAAGATGGTAGATAAGATATATTTGGGAAGCTTGTGAGGAAAGGCATGGATATAGAAATGGAAAAAAGAACGTTAAGAACGATGATAACTCCTATATTTTTAATGTTTGGCGTATTGGTATTTTGCCTTTTGGCAGCTAGTTGCGGAAAAGATAATGTATTGAATCTTGAGACGGAAGATACCCAGGAAGCAGATTCTGATGAATATATTGTAGTTGGTTTTTCCCAGCTTGGTGCGGAATCTGACTGGAGAAGCGCCAATACAGAATCCATGAAGTCTACGTTTACAGCAGAAAACGGTTATAAGCTAATCTTTGAGAATGGTCAGCAAAAGCAGGCGAATCAGATTATGGCGATTCGCACCTTCATTCAACAGGAAGTGGATTATATTGTTTTGGCTCCGGTTATAGAGACGGGGTGGGATACGGTTTTGCAGGAGGCAAAGGATGCTGAAATTCCGGTTATTATCGTAGACCGCAGGGTCGATGTAGAAGATGACAGTCTATTTACTTGTTGGATTGGCTCTGATTTTGAATTAGAAGGAAAAAAGGCAGCAGAGTGGCTGAATCAATATGTGGCGGCAAAGGGCATTGCGGCTGCCGATGTTCATATTGTTAATATTCAAGGTACCATCGGAGCTACCGCTCAGATCGGACGAACAAAGGGTCTTGAAGATGCCCAAAAAGCGAACGGCTGGGACTTGATGGCTCAAGTGACTGGAGATTTCACGCAGGCGAGGGGCAAAGAAGTAATGGAATCCCTTTTGAAACAACATGATAACATTAACGTGGTTTATTGTGAAAATGATAATGAAGCCTTTGGCGTTATAGAGGCAATTGAAGCAGCTGGCAAACAGATTGGCTCAGATATTGGGTCTGGTGAGATAATGGTTATTTCATTTGATGGCGTGAAGAAAGATGCCATGAATTATATTATGATGGATAAAATCACTTGTATCACAGCATGTAATCCGCTGTTGGGACCGCCAGTGAAAGAAACGATTGAATTGTTAGAAGCGGGTAAAACGCCGGATAAGTTTTCTTATGTTGATGAAGGCATGTATGCCTATGATGATACGGTCACAACGGTAATAATTGATGACGTTGAATATGCCGTAACGGTAGTAACGGAGGAAGTGTTAGAAGAACGAGGTTGGGAGAAATAAATGAAATGAAGAATAATTACAAGGTATTAACAGATAATTATTTTGACAATGTATTAATTGTTTTAAAAAGCTTATTGGTGGGACTGTTAGCGGGAAGCGTTACAGTCCTTTATCGACTTACGCTGACATATGCAGAACAATTTGCTTTTCATATGTATGAATTTGTCAAAAAAACCCTACACTTTTTTCCACTAATCCTAATTCTGCTTGGTCTGGCAGCTTGGCTGGTAGGCACCTTGGTAGAAAGAAACAAGATGATTTCGGGTAGTGGAATACCACAGCTAGAGGGAATCATGAAAGGTTACTTTGGGAAAAGAAAAAAATGGTCACATACCTTGATTAGTAAGTTTGTGGGTGGTGCGATAGCAATTGGCGGAGGTCTATCATTGGGCAGAGAAGGTCCGTCCATTCAGTTGGGAGCATGTATTGCGGAAGGACTAGGCAAAAAAATTGGAACCGGGCGTGCGGAAAGAAGAATATTGATGGCAAGTGGAGCGGGGGCAGGATTAGCGGCAGCATTTAATGCTCCGATGGCCGGTGTTATCTTCGTACTGGAAGAAATTTTTAAATATTTTTCGCCATTGATTTTGCTTTCTGTAATGTCGGCTGCCGTTATCGCGGATTTTGTGTCAAAGCAAGTGTTTGGCCTAGCGCCAATTTTTGATTTTGAGATTACCAAAGCAATTCCCCTGGGCAGTTATTGGCTGCTTATTATTTTAGGGATTTTGCTCGGTGTAATGGGCTCGCTCTACAACTACATATTATTAAAAACGAAGGTCATGTATGGGAAAATGAAATTCTTAAATTCAAAAATGAAGATAATGATTCCATTTATCACTGCGGGTATTTTAGGCCTTGTCTTTCCAATCGTATTGGGTGGTGGTCATCGGGTTGTGGAAGAATTGACACCCAAAAATGGCATTTTATTTTTAGCTCTGATTTTTGTGGTTAAATTTATATTTTCAATGATCAGCTTTGGCTCTGGTGCACCGGGTGGAATCTTTTTTCCGCTGATTGTTCTTGGAGCAGCAATTGGAGCCATTTTTGCTGGAGTTTCGATTGACTATTTGGGAGTTGAGCAGGAATTATATAATAACTTTATTATTCTGGCAATGGCAGGATATTTTACGGCGATTGTCAGAGCGCCAATAACGGGAATTGTACTTGTGCTCGAAATGACGGGTTCATTTACACATATATTGCCGCTAACGGTGGTCTCAGTGATAGCATATGTTGTGGCTGATTTGATTAAAAGTCCGCCAATCTATGAAGCTCTTTTGGAAAATTTGATTCATGATGAAAATGGTGAAGAGAAAATCGAAAGCAGCAAAAAAATCGTTGTGGAATTGATTATAAAACATGATTCTAAATTTCAAAATCACCGGGTGAAAAATATTGAATGGCCGGGTAAATCACTGCTAGTTGGAGTAAAACGAGGGGAATGTCAAATGATTCCGAATGGCGATACGAAATTAGAAGAGGGAGACTATCTTTCCATTTTAACGGATTTGAATAATGAAAGCAGAATCAAGGAAATTCTTGAAGAAATGAATGGGGATTAGGAATTAATAAATATAAGCAAAAAAAGTCGAGAAAAATACTCCTGAATCGGTTACAATATAAATAAAATAACCAAGTCAGGAGATAAAAATGTCGCATCAAAATCACATCATCATTCGAGGACTGCACCAAAATAATCTGAAAAATATCTCATTGGACATCCCCAAAGAAAAAATAGTTGTCTTTACTGGCGTTTCTGGTTCGGGCAAGTCCAGCATCGTATTTGACACAATTGCCGCCGAAAGCCAGCGGCAGATGAACGAGACTTATACTGCCTTTATCCGGGGGCGACTGCCGAAGTTTGAAAAGCCCAAAGTAGATAAAATCGAAAATCTATCCGCCTCAGTCATCATTGATCAAACACGTCTTGGCGGTAATGCCCGTTCCACGGTGGGGACAATCAGTGATATGTACTCGGCCCTGCGCCTGCTTTATTCGCGCATCGGAGAACCATATGTAGGAACGGCATCATTCTTTTCATTTAATGACCCAAACGGTATGTGCCCAGAATGTTCTGGCATCGGGAAAGTAATGGAGCTTGACATAACACCGATGATTGCCGAGGATAAGAGCTGGAATGAGGGCATGGTGGATTTGCCAGCATTTCATATCGATAATTGGTATTGGAAGCAATATACCGGCAGTGGGCTGTTTGAGCTAGATAAAAAATGGGGCGACTATACCCCAAAAGAGCGCAATCTATTATTATACGGTGCGGCAAAGCCGGGTGAGCCGCGTGTGGTAAAACAAGTAGAGGGAATCCACAACATGATGAGCCGATTACTGCTTAAGCGAGACGGGGCCGAAATGGGTGAGGCTTCGATGAGACGTCTGACAAATCTTGTTCATCAAAATGACTGCCCAATTTGTCATGGGAAACGGCTAAATGCGGCGGCACTGTCCAGTAAGGTTGCAGGGTTTGGGATTGACGAGATGTGTGAGATGGAGTTTACCAAGCTGCGCGAGGTGCTTCAAACAGTCACTGATTCACGTGGCAGCTCGATTGTAGATAGTCTAGTGATGGCTCTTGATCGGATGATTGATATTGGACTACCATATCTTTCGTTTAACCGTGAATCGTCCACCTTATCCGGCGGCGAGGCGCAGCGACTAAAGCTGGTGCGCTATATGGGCAGTGCCCTAACTGGGATGACCTATATTTTTGATGAACCGAGCACAGGAATGCACCCGCGTGATGTTCACCGGATGACCAAGCTGCTGCAAAGCCTTCGGGATAAGGGCAACACTGTTTTGGTGGTGGAGCATGACAAGGACGTGATTTCCATTGCCGATGAGGTCATCGACGTTGGTCCGTTAGCCGGTAGAAATGGTGGCGAGATTCTCTATCAGGGAAGCTTCGAAACACTTTTGGTATCAGGTACACTGACTGGCAATGCGATGCAGGCTCAGATACCGTTTAAGGAGGAGCCGAGAAAGCCCAAGGAATTTTTGCCGGTTCGAGAAGCCACGATTCATAATCTGAAAAATATTTCCATTGATATTCCTTTGAATATCTTAACGGCGGTGACTGGTGTGGCTGGTTCGGGAAAGAGCTCGCTGATTCGGGATGTATTTGCAGCCCAATATGAGGACCGGGTGGTTTTGGTGGATCAGTCACCAGTAACCGCGACAGGTCGTTCAACACCAGCCACTTTTCTGGGCTTTTTTGACGAGATTCGTAAGCGGATGGCAAAGGAAAATGGTGTGAGTGCCGCCTTGTTTTCATTTAATAGCAAAGGGGCATGTCCGGTGTGTAAGGGGCGCGGGGTAATTGTGACCGAGCTTGTATTTATGGACCCGGTGACGACAACCTGCGAGGTCTGTGGCGGCAGCCGTTACAGTGACGAGGCTCTTTCGCATAATTATCATGGCAAAAATATTGTGGATGTACTAAATATGAGTGCTGAGGAGGCCGAAGAATTCTTTGCCGACTGTCCTAAAATTCGTAAGCATTTACATGCGATGGTGGCCGTGGGATTGCCGTATCTTTCGCTGGGACAACCGCTTTCCACCTTATCTGGCGGTGAACGTCAGCGGGTAAAATTGGCCAAGTATTTGGACAAAAAAGGAAATATCTATGTACTGGATGAGCCGACAACTGGGCTTCATGCCTCTGACGTACAAGCCATTATGAAACTGTTAGATGGTTTTGTAAAACGCGGCAACACGGTCATTGTAATCGAACACAATATGGATGTCGTAAAGCAGGCGGACTATGTCATTGACATCGGACCAGATGGCGGTACAGCTGGGGGAGAGGTTGTTTTTACCGGCACGCCACAGGAAATGGTCGACAATTCCGAATCGATTACGGCAAGGTATCTGAGAAAGTCATTACAATAAAGTGTGGTAGGAGGAAAAATTTGCATGAAGGAACAGATGATGGCCGTCCAACGGATGCAGGACTATATTGAAGAGCATATGACAGATGAAATTACACTGTCTGAGCTTTCTAAGGCTTCTCTTTTTTCGCCATGGTATTCTTACCGTCTGTTTCGGGAATATATGGGCCTTACTCCGGCAGAGTATATCCGTAGGCTGCGGCTCTCGCATTCGGCGATGCAGTTAAAAAAAGAAAAAAGCTCGGTCACCAAGGTCGCCTATAATAGCGGCTTTGGCAGCGTGGACGGTTATATCCGGGCATTTAACAAAGAATTTGGTTGTAATCCTGGAGAATACGCCAAAGACCCTGTTCCGATTACACTATTTGTTCCCTATGGTGTTAAATTCAGAGAGTTTAGAAAGGATACGGTAGATATGGAAAATTTACAAAATATTTTTGTTCAGGTTATTCATAAACCGGAACGTAAAGTAATCATCAAGCGTGGCATTAGTGCAGAAGACTACTTCGCCTACTGCGAAGAAGTGGGATGTGATGTCTGGGGCACACTAATGAGCATGGATTCTCTTGGTGAAGAGCCGGTTTGTCTGTGGCTGCCAGAAGAATACAAGACACCGAACACATCTACTTATGTACAAGGTGTTGAAGTGGCATCAGACTACGCTGAGAATGTTCCGGGGAAAATACCCGAGGGCTTTGATATCATATCTTTGCCAGCTACGGAATACTTGGTTGTTCAAGGAGAACCCTTTGAAGAAGAAGACTATGCACAGGCGATTCTATCTGTGCAGTATTCGATGAATCACTATGACCCGACGGTTATTGGCTATGAATGGGATGACAGCAACCCACGCATCCAGCTTGAACCGCGAGGAGAGCGCGGATATATTGAGTTGCGGGCAATCAAACGGAACAAAGAGTAAATCATAGGAACATATCCAAAAGGGGTGAATTGATTAGCAATTCACCCCTTTTGAAGTATCTCGCATGTGTGTGGTTTGTCCATTTTATATTTTGAACTATTTTTCAGAAGATGGTATAATAGGTCAATATACAAAAAGAAAGGATGTACTATGCAAATACAATTAAACGAATTTTTTAACAAAGGGATAAAAAATATTTCAGATACAATTGGCCGTTTTTATCGAAATAATCGTCAAGGAAGAGTATTCATGATAGATATGGCAGCAGCACTATTTAACAGCTCGAAAATACGTAAGCGATATGAGCAAAAAGGGACACATATTCCGCCATTTTTGATAGCTAGTATATCATCTGACTGTAATCTGCATTGTGCGGGCTGTTACGCAAGGGCTAATGGAAACTGTTCCGATGAGGGTGATGTTGATGCAATGGGACTGACAGAGTGGTACCGTATCTTTACGGAAGCATCTGGAATCGGTGTGTCTTTTATATTGTTGGCGGGCGGTGAACCGTTGTTACGGCGTGACCTTATCAAAATGGCGGCCTCGTTAAAAAATATGATTTTTCCGATTTTTACAAATGGAACAATGATTGACACAGAATATATCGAACTGTTTGATAATAACCGCAATTTAGTTCCGGTACTTAGCATTGAATGCAGTGAAGCAGAGTTTAACGCACGGCGGGGCGCAGGCGTATCTGAACAAATTCGAGATGTAATCGAAGAATTTAAACGCCGCGGAATATTATATGGCGTTTCGATAACGGTAACCAGTGAAAATAAGGACCGGGTTACGGAAGGCCAATTTATCAACAACTTGCGTGAGCAGGGCTGTGGCGTGATATTTTTTGTTGAGTATGTACCGGTGGAAACGGGTACAGAGCATTTACTATTAAATCATGATGAGGTTCAGGTGTTACAAAATCAAATCGAGTTGTTGCGAAATGACAAACAAAACAAAGGAATGGTACTGCTATCATTTCCGGGTGATGAGGAATCAATGGGGGGATGTCTAGCCGCAGGTCGGGGATTTTTCCATATTAATGTGAATGGCGGATGTGAGCCGTGTCCGTTTTCGTCATACTCAACTGTAAACTTGAAAGAACAGACAATAATGTCGGCATTGCAATCACCATTTTTTGAAAAAGTACGTAACATAAGCGCGGCGGAAAAAATGGAGCATAAAGGCGGATGTACCTTGTTTTTGCATCAGGACGAGGTAATTCGAGCAACCAAAGAGGAGCAGCGAAGATGGTAGCAACCAATTACAAACTACGAATACAATACGACGGCAGTCGCTATAAGGGCTGGCAAAGTCAGAAAAACACCGATATGACCATCCAAGGCAAGCTACAGGAGGTTCTATCGAAGATGAGCGGCGAAGAAGTCGAGGTTCATGGTTCTGGTCGAACGGATGCCGGGGTACATGCAATCGGACAGATTGCAAATTTTAAGCTGCACCAGCCGGGTGATTCTGAAGCGATTTTGGAATATCTAAACGAATATCTGCCGGAGGATATTGCCGTTTGTTCAGTCAGAATTGCAAAGCCGGATTTTCACAGTCGCTTGAGTGCAAGAGAAAAGACCTATTGTTATCGAATCTGGACCAGCAGTATCCCAAATGTATTTGAACGCAAGTATATGGCAACAGTCCTAGAACCATTAAACTTAAATCAAATGAAAATAGCCGCCGGACATATCTTGGGAACACATGATTTTCTGGCTTTTTGCGGCAATCGTAAGTTCAAGAAATCCTCGGTACGGACAATCTATGATATTCGCATGGAACAGCGTGAGCACGAGGTTTGCATTTATGTGACGGGCAATGGTTTCTTGCAGAATATGATGCGGATTCTCATTGGTACATTGGTGGAGGTCGGCTTAGGCAAGAAAACGCCAGAAGAAATCAGCGGCATTTTGGCAAGCAAGGACCGTGAACAAGCCGGAATCACCATGCCGGCAAAGGGCTTATGTCTGATGGAAGTACGTTACGACTAAGAAAACGAGGCAAATACAAATGGAAAAATGGATAGAAACACGAAAAGGTGCCGATTTCGAAGGAATTGCCAGCCGCTTTGAAATAGACCCGGTTATGGCCCGGATTATCCGTAACCGTGAGGTGATTACGGATGAAGAAATCGAGCAATATCTTCATGGCGGAATCAACAGTATGCATGATCCGCACACCATGAAGGATATGGATTTGGCGGTTTCGATATTAACAGAGAAGTTTGAAGCTGGAAAAAAGATAAGGATCATTGGCGATTATGATATTGATGGTGTCAATGCAACCTATATTTTGTACAAGGCATTTCGGCGCTGTGGTGCAGATGTTGACTATGCAATCCCAGACCGGATGACAGACGGCTATGGCATCAACGAGCATTTGATTGAAAATGCCAGGGCGGCTGGGGTGGACACGGTTGTAACCTGTGATAACGGTATTGCAGCATTGGCGGCAATTGCATATGGCAAGGAAATGGGCATGACCATTGTGGTAACCGACCATCATGAAATTCCTTATGAGGAAAAGGATGGGAAACGCGTACACCTTCGTAGTGTGGCGGATGCCATTATCAATCCCAAACAGTTAGAATGTGCTTACCCTTACAAAGAATTATGCGGAGCGGCAGTAGCCTATAAGCTGGTTCAGGCATTGTATGAAGCGTGGGGAATACCACCCGAGGAAGTCTTGGAGTTTTTAGAGAATGCAGCCTTCGCAACCATCGGTGATATCATGTCACTGACTGGTGAAAATCGAATTATTGTCAAGGCTGGATTAGAGCGCCTGCATCAGACCACTAATCTGGGCTTACAAGCGTTGATAAGCCAGAATAATCTGGATCAGCACTTAATCAGTCCCTATCACATTGGCTTTGTTCTGGGGCCGTGTATGAATGCCAGCGGCAGGTTGGACACGGCAGAGTATTCACTAAAATTACTGCTGGCTGAAAATGAAGCCGTAGCATCGGCCGCGGCAGCACATTTGATTGAATTAAACGAGAGCCGCAAAGCATTGACGCAGCAGCAGACCGAAGCGGCAATGGAATTGATTGAGCGTGAGGAAATCCATCAGGACCGCGTCATCGTGGTTTATTTGCCAGAGTGCCACGAAAGTCTGGCGGGAATTATTGCAGGTCGGATTCGCGAGCGTTATTATCGGCCAGTTTTTGTCCTGACCAAAGGTGAGGATGGGGTAAAGGGCTCGGGACGTTCCGTCGAGGAATATTCCATGTTTGAAGAAATGAATAAGGTATCGCAACTGATAACCAAATTCGGTGGTCATCCGATGGCGGCTGGGTTGTCCTTAGCAGAAGAAAAAGTAAGTGCGTTTCGCTCTGGAATCAATGAAGTGTGTGCATTAACCGAGGAGGAACTAACGGAAAAGGTTCGCATTGATATCGCCTTGCCAATTGGCTATGCAACTACCACCCTAATTGAACAGTTACAACTGCTAGAACCATTTGGCAAAGAAAACACCAAACCAGTTTTTGCTGACCGTGACGTACATATTCGCAGTGCCAGAGTATTGGGGAAAAACCGCAATGTCTTAAAACTAGACTTGGCCGGTCGTGAAAGCTATAGCCGAAAAGGCGTATATTTTGGTGATGTAGATATCTTTTTACAATATCTGCGAGAAAAGTTTGGTAAATCAGAAGTAGACAAGATGCTAAACGGCAGAGGAAATAGTGTTACGATATCAATCATATATGATTTAAGTATTGATGATTATAATGGAAAATATGAGCCGCAGATTATTATTCGTAAATACCGCTAGGAGGCGAATACAATGTCGAAAGTAACAAAACGAGCATTAGAGACTTCTCTTAAGAGGCTGCTACTGCAAAAACCATTGGATAAAATTACAATCAGCGATATTACAGATGATTGCGAGCTCAACCGGATGACTTTTTATTATCATTTTAAGGACATTTATGACCTTATTGAATGGTCTTGCGTAGAAGACGCCAAGAGTGCTTTGGAGGGCAAGAAAACCTATGATACATGGCAGCAGGGATTTCTTCAAATCTTTGAAGCAGTTCTTGATAACAAGCCCTTTATTTTAAATGTCTACCGGTCAATCAGTCGTGAACAGGTAGATATCTATCTGTATAAGCTGACTTATAACTTATTGATTGGAGTTGTGAAAGAAGCGGCCGAAGATATGTCTGTCCGTCACGAGGACATGGAATTTATTGCTAACTTTTATAAATATGCATTTGTTGGGCTTATGCTGGACTGGGTGAAAAATGATATGAAGGAAGAACCGCAGCAGATTATAGACCGTCTTTCTGTACTTGTGTCGGGCAATATTACAACTGCACTTGAACGGTACCGAACCGACAAACCTACATCAAAACCGGCTGATTGATAAAAAATACATCTATTTTATCGTCGTGATAAGAAACTTATCACGGCGACTTTTTTGATTATTGTGACTCCTATGGAAGCTTGCTACAATGCAGTTAACGATAGAAAACACACAAACAGGAGGTAAAAAGTATGTATTATTCAAATGGAAATTATGAAGCATTTGCAAGACCAAGAAAACCGGAAGGTGTTGAAAACAAGTCTGCATACATCGTTGGAAGCGGCCTCGCTGCACTGACAGCGGCTTGCTATCTTGTCCGCGATGGTCAGATGAAAGGAGAACATGTCCATATTTTGGAGAAGGAAACATTGCCGGGCGGTGCCTGCGACGGCTACAACTTCGAAAATGTCGGCTATGTCATGCGTGGCGGCCGTGAAATGGACAATCATTTTGAAGTGATGTGGGATTTATTCCACTCGATTCCTTCGATTGAGACGGAAGGCGTCAGTGTCTTAGACGAGTATTACTGGCTAAATAAAGAGGATCCAAACTATTCTCTTTGCCGGGCAACCATCAATTGTGGTAAAGATGCGCATACCGATGGCAAGTTCGATATTTCAGATAAGGGCGCAATGGAAATTATGGAGCTGTTCTTCACCCCAAACGAAGCCCTTCAGGATAAGCGTATCACCGATGTATTTGACGATGAAGTGCTGGAGTCCAATTTCTGGCTCTACTGGCGTACGATGTTCGCCTTTGAAAACTGGCATAGTGCATTAGAAATGAAGCTGTATATCCAGCGATTTATCCATCACATTGGTGGACTTCCTGACTTCAAAGCACTTCGTTTTACGAAATACAATCAGTATGAGTCAATGATTCTGCCAATGGTAAAATATTTAGAGAGCTTTGGTGTCCAGTTCCATTATGGCGTCAAGGTGGTCAATATTCAGTTTGACTGCTCCGCCCAAAAGAAGCAGGCAACACGCATTGACATTATTGAAGATGGCGAAGAAGGTGGCATTGATTTGACCGAAAACGACCTTGTTTTCATTACAAATGGCGGTTGTGTGGAGAACGCAACGATTGGTGACCAGAACACGCCGGCGGTATATAATAAGGAAATTAAGGCTGGCGGCGGCTGGGATATGTGGCGTAAGATTGCAGCGCAGGATGCTGCCTTTGGTAATCCGGATAAATTCTGTTATGACCCGGAACAGACCAACTGGCTAAGTGCCACGGTGGAAACAATGGATCAGCGGATTATCCCATATATTAAGGATATTTGTAAGCGTGATCCCTTTACCGGCAAAGTTGTTACCGGCGGTATTGTTACGGCCAAGGATTCCTCTTGGTTGTTGAGTTGGACAATTAACCGTCAACCACAGTTTCGGGACCAGCCGAAAGATCATTGCCTAGTGTGGGTTTATGGACTGTTCTCAGACCGACCTGGCGACTACGTGAAAAAGCCGATGCGCGATTGTACCGGTAAAGAAATCTGTATGGAATGGCTGTACCACATTGGCGTTCCAGAGAATGAGATTGAGGAATTGGCAACGACAAGTGCCAACACGGTTCCTTGTATGATGCCTTATATTACGGCATTCTTTATGCCACGGGCAAAAGGTGACCGCCCGAATGTAGTACCAGAAGGTGCTGTCAACTTCGCCTTCCTTGGGCAGTTTGCAGAAACGCCTCGTGATACGATATTTACAACGGAGTATTCAATGCGGACCGGTATGGAGGCAGTATATACACTATTAAACGTGGACCGCGGTGTGCCAGAAGTCTGGGGTAGTGTCTATGATGTTCGTGATTTGCTGGATTCCACGGTAAAGCTTCGTGATGGTAAGAAAGCAACCGATATGAAACTCGGGATGAAAGAAAAACTAGTTGTAAAAAAATTACTCGACCGCATTTCGGGAACGGAAGTCGAAAAGATTTTAAAGGAATATCATGTGATATAATTGGAAAGAGGGCACCCCTTTGTGTTGTGAATACAAACAAAGGAAGTGTCCTCTGTGATTTATCCAGGGCAAAACGCTAGAAAGGCTTGTATAAAGCCATAAAAGAATGTAAAATAATAAAAACATCCGAAAGGGGAAAATAAAAGATGAGGGAAGAAGTATTTGAATTTTTATCAAACGATGGAAAGACTCAGGTACATGCAGTTAAATGGCTGCCAGATTCGGGTGAATACAACGCTGTTCTTCAGATTACCCACGGGATGGTGGAGTTTATTGAGCGTTATCGTGAATTTGCAGAATATCTAACAAGTCAGGGATATCTGGTGGTTGGTCATGACCATCTCGGCCACGGTGACTCAGTTCTATCACAGAAAAATTGGGGATACTTTGCACCAGAGCACCCGAGTGATGTGTTGGTAGCAGATATGCACCAGTTGCGCACCATAACCCAAGCAGAGAATCGTGGCAAACCATATTTTATGCTCGGACACAGCATGGGTTCCTACATGTTGCGCAAGTATTTGTCTCTTCATGGTACGAATCTGACCGGAGCAATTATTATGGGAACTGGCAGTGTTCCAGATAACATCACCAAGCTGGGAATGCGGCTGGCCAAAATTATGGCCAGATTCCGTGGCTGGAATCATCGCAGCTCGTTTGTTCAGAAGATGTCATATAGCAAACCGTATCGGAAGTTCGATTTAACTGGTACAGATATAAAAAATAGCTGGCTGACAAAGGATGAAGACATCGTGAAGTTCTATTATGGCGAACCGAAATGTAGCTATGTATTTACCTTGAATGGATATCTGGGATTATTTGAGGCAGTCTTGTTTGACAATCAGCCAGAGAACATCGCAAGAATACCAAAAGAGTTGCCGCTTTATTTAGTCTCTGGGGCGGACGACCCGGTTGGCGATTTGGGTGAGGGTGTAAAACGTGTCTATGGGCAGTTTCAGAAGGCCGGGATTGGGGATGTTTCAATGAAATTATATGAAAACGACCGTCATGAAATATTAAATGAAACAGACCGGGAAAAAGTCTATCAAGATATCCTCGTCTGGATGAATGCGCACATAAACTGAAAAATTAAGAAATAATTATGATTTTGTTTTTGACAAATAAAGATTCATGTGTCAAAATAGTGGCATTCATGAAAGCCCCTGCAAAACGCATGTGGATGCGTTACGCATCGGGAATAGTAGGAGGAAGAACCGTGAAGAAATCAATGAAACAATTATTGAGTCTGGGATTAGTATTTGCAATGCTTTTGCCGGGCCAAGGTGTACGTGCAGAGAGTATGATAGAAGATACCGAATTAGGAATTGTCTATGTCGATGCAACAGAAGAAGTACCGGAAGATGTCCCAATCGTTGGTGCAGAGGATGAGGCCGATGTTGTGGATGAAGCGGATGTCGTGGACGAAGCCGATACGGTGGATGAAGCAGATGACAATGTTATCATAGCAGAGAATGATAAACCATATTTGGCACTTGGCGCAGACTTGAGTGCCGAGCAGCAGGCGGTGGTGCTTGAGCTGATGGGAATATCCACCGGCGATATGGACAATTACAATATTTCCTATGTAACAAATACAGAAGAACATGAGTATTTGGGTTCCTATATTTCGGCAAATGAAATTGGTTCGAAATCATGGTCCTCAGTAGTCATCGTCAAAAGAGAAAAAGGCAATGGCATTAATATATCCACGAAAAACATTAACTATTGTACGATTGGAATGTACAAAAATGCGCTGGTAACGGCTGGTATCGAGGATGCTGATATAATCGTTGCGGGACCAAAGCCAATCTCAGGAACGGCTGCATTGGTTGGGATATTCAAAGCCTATACCGAAATGACTGGAAGTGATATTTCAGAGGAAAGTATTGATACGGCATTGAACGAATTGGTTCTGACTGGTAAGTTAGAAGGAATCGAAGGTGTGGATCCAGAGCAGGTAGAGGCGCTGGTAGCCTACCTGAAACAAAAAGTGGCAGAAGGTGCATTGAAGGATGAAGCAAGCATTAGTGCGGCGATTGATGATGCATGTAAGCAGTTCGAGGTAACACTAACCAATGAAGAAAAAAGCGAATTGATCGATTTGATGTTGAAAATCAAAGATTTGGATTTGGATGTTGATAAGCTTCTTGACCAAGCGCAATCCATTTACGATAAGCTATCAAAATGGGGCATTGATACTTCAGCAACAGAAGGAATTGGCGCAAAGATAGGCGCATTTTTCTCAGGAATTGTCGATTCGATTAAGAACTTTTTTGCAAATTTATTTTCTTAAATCAAACCAATGATCATTATTGTTTAAATGAATTTGGAAGGTCAAATTACAGTACAAGTAGCATATTGAATTATACTATAAATTACGGGCTCCTCGGAGCCTGTTTTTTGTTGTATTATTGCACAATAAGAAGGACAAGTTTTTGTGCAAAGTGCGAATCTTGCCTTTTTTTGTAAAAATATTTGTTTTTGGGGAACCAAATGGACATCTATTCCGTCATATATGTTGGAGCATAAAAAAATGATATGGCTATTTATGTTTCAAATAAAAGAAAAGGATTTTGCGTGGAGCAACAACAGGGGTCCTATGAACAAAAGAAAACATTTCAAACACTTAAGGCAGTGCATATCGATGATATTAATCATTGCACTGCTGGTAACACTTCTTCCGGCTGAATCGATGGCGGGAAGTTTAGGCATGGAAGCGGCCGAAGAACTATCGGCAGACACCAATCAAGTATCGTCGGAGCAGGAAACAGAAGAGAGTGTCAAGGGATTGGAAGACATTGACATGGAGCTGGAAGTTTCGGATATGCCGGAAGAACTCATCGAGGCATTGGAAATTGATGTAAACGAAATTAAAGCCTTAGACGATGTCGACAGTGCCGATTTGTATTCGGTTACAACAATTGACGAAGATGATACAAGAACACTGCATATCTTTGATACACCAATCAAATATTATGATACAGAAAACAATGAAATTAAATTCATTGACAATACCTTAAAGAAATCAGATCGAAAAGCATTAAAGAATGGCACCTATGCCTATGAGAATGCGGCCAACAGTATTAAGGTATTCTTGCCGCAGACAAGTAATGATAGTGTAAAAATTGAAGATGGAGATGGCTACTCCCTTGAATTTACAGCTATTAGTGATAACACCGCAAATGCGAAGTTAAAGAAATTTAAATTTAATGGTGAAGAACAAAATGTAGCGGAGTATAAAAATGCATTTGGAACGGGTTACGATTTGCAATATATACCGCAGAATGATGGTGTCAAAGAAAATATCTTGATTCGAAAGAATAGTGGAAAATATACCTTTGCATTTACATTAAAGGCGCAGGGGTTAGTTCCTGAACAGATGGAAGGTAAGACCGTTAATTTTGTGAAGGAAGGCACTAACATTATCACAGACACAGAAACGGAAGATTCCGATTTAGAAGAGACTGAGACCGAAGTTATTGAGACCGAAGTTGTTAGTACAGAGAATACGGAAGCCCCGTCTACCGAAACCGAAGTAGCAGGAACAGAATCGGTAGGCATAGAATCAATAAGTGCAGAATCACTAGACACAGAAGAAGTTGGCACGGAATCAGTAGAAATAGAGGATACAGAAAAAGTAGTCCTAGAAACTGAATCTCCGAAAACAGAAGCGATTAGCACCGAACATATGGAAACCGAGACGATTGCTACTGAAATGCCGGAAACCGAAGTGGCGGAAGCAGAGGAAAGTGACGCTGCTGAAAGCAAGACATCTAAGTATAAAGATATCGTGAAGCCAAACCGTGTCGAAGGGGACAATACGGATGAAACGGAGGAAATCCCGCCGGAGTCAAATATTGTCTTCACACTGGGCGAGTTGTTTATCCGGGATTCTTATATCGGTGAGTCAGATGGAGAAGCACATTGTTCCTTTGAGAATCACTATCAGATTGAGGATATGGGAGATTACTGTTATCGGGTAACCTACGTTTTGGATGAAGAATTCCTGAATCAGGAATCGACGCAATATCCAGTATTAGTGGACCCTTCCGTAAAGACAATTACTACCATTTTGGATGCGGCAGTATACAAATCACAACCAACAAAAAACTTTGGTTCCAGTGCGTTAATACAAATCGGTGATGCTGGTGGCACCTATGGACTTGGTTATGGTTTTTTCAAGACCAATATAATTGGAAATTATAAGTATATCAATCCAAATAAGATAACGAGTGCGGTATTGCGTGTTTATGAGAACTCTGGAACAACTTATACGTCCACGTTCAAGGCATATGACTGCGATGAAACTTGGACAAGTGGTTCAATCAAATGGGACAACATGCCGGGAAAATACGGTTCTGCTTTGAGTACTGTTAGCATCAGCAGCTCTGGTGCTTATGAATTTGCTATCACATCGGTAGTGAAAGACTGGCTCCGAGATGAGCTGTATGAAGGTGGATTTGAACAGGGTTATGGGGTAATGATAGTTCCGAGCAGTTCGACGACACAGAGGAAGGATTTTTGTTCGGCAGAATATGGTGGAACAGCTTCACGCTGTCCATCCATCAAGATAACGTATGAAGAGGATACCTCAATTGCTGATGGTACATATTTTATCATGAACTATGGAAGTGACCTCTATTTAGATGCAAACACCACCAATGACAACGTTCGTCAATACAATGTGACCAATACGGACAAGCAGCAGTGGATTGTTACTCATCGGGGCGACGGCTACTACACGATTGCCAATAAATATTATGGCTCGAGTGGATATTTGGATGTGGAAGCTTCAGATGCAAGCCCAGTCAATGCAGATATTTTCCCGGGGATTAGTGACCCTAGGAATAGATTTAAGATTGTAAAGAATAATGATGGTTCTGGAACATACCGGATTGTATCAAAGGCCCTAAATGACCTTAAAAGCCTATGCATATCTGGCGGAAGCTTAAATTCTGGAGCTAATGCTGTATATGGCACTTATAATGCGGATTTAAAATATCAATGGAAATTCAAGGCGGCATCCACACAATATACGATGCCGGATTTGAAAGTCAACAGTATCACGCCACCAGCTATGAATGGACCATTTCCGGGGGCCTATACGTTTACGGCAAATATTTACAATACATATTCAAAAGTCGCTGCAACGACAACGAAATTTGAATTACTAGACAACAAAAATGCAGTCCTGCAGACGGTAAACGTTAGCACTCCGGCATTAGACGGAAATGCATCGTCAAATGTATCGGCAGCTTTAACGATACCAGCCGCAGGAAACTATACCGTTAGAGTCACTGCTGACGCTGCTGGTAAGATAACAGAATATAATGAAACAAATAATGTCAGTACAAAAAGTGTTGTAGCAAAGGTCGAAGTAACAATAACGCCGTCAGGTACAACAACCGTAGACGTAAATACAACCAAGCAACTGACTGCAACCGTAGAGCCAACAACCCTTGTTGACAGAAACGTAACGTGGACGACCAGCAACGCAGCCATTGCGACAGTGAGTACAACCGGTGTGGTAACGGGAAAAAGTGCCGGAACAGCGACAATTACAGCGATATCAAATGTGGATAAATCGGTCAAAGCAACTTGTGCAGTTACCGTTAAGGTACCAACCGTTTCGATGGCGGCATATAATACGGCATCCCTTTCACTAGATTCAACGTTGCAGCTATCGGCAACGGTGACGGGCATCGCCAATACAGAGGTAACATGGTCATCAAGTAACACCAGCATAGCCACAGTTAACAGCACCGGATTGGTGAGTGCAAAATTAACAGGTACAGTTACCATCACGGCTACCTCAAAACAAGATTCAACGAAATCAGCGACCTGTACCATTACCGTAATCGGAGCAGAAGAAAAGCGTTTTTATGGGATAGCAGGAGGTTATGCGCCAACGGGAAACTACTCACAGACGTTTACGGATCTGACAGTTCCTTCGGTTTTGGGAGAACTTTCACTTTCCCGCACCTATAATTCACTAGAGGCTGCGAGCGATACCATGGTTGGCAAGGGCTTCCGTTTCAACTATGACATGCGGGTTCTGACGGGTACTACAAAACCATATGTCATTATGCCAGATGGCTCATGGTGGTGTTTCACGAAGAATACCGATGGAACCTATACCGCCAATGATTGCCGCGGTACACTGAAATGGAATGCATCTGCCAGTGAATACACCTTAGAAACGTTAGCGCAGGTGCGGTATGGATTTGCATCGAACGGTTATTTAAAATATATCGAAGATTTCAAAGGCAACCGCATCACAGTGGAAAGAGATGCGACGAATAAAATAACCACCATGAAGGATGCCATTATGTCGGTTAGCTTTACCTATGATGGTATCCATCTGGCAGCAATCCAAGCTAATGGTTCAGACCGGAGCGTTCAATACGAATATACCGACAGCACCAAAACATATCTAAAAACAGTGACAGATACCGGAGGATTTAAGACAAGCTATGAATACACAAGCGGCTTACTAAGTAAAATAACCGAAGGAACACTCGTAAAAGCTGTGATAACCTATGATACTACATCAGCGAATGCAGGACGAGTAAAAAGCATAACTGATGATCAGGGAGTGGAAAGCAATTACCAGTATCTGTCAAGACCATCCATGCAG
>JAVBTX010000019.1:0-189036 GCA_031555935.1 Lachnospiraceae bacterium
TTCTGGCGAAAATTTTATTTCTGCTATTTTCTGATACGAGTCTCTGGACGAAGTTCCTTGAAATGTTCCCAGCATACTTTTGTCAAAGAACATTAAATTTAATCCGTTTTTTTCTTCGTTTTCCCCAAAAATATATAGTCCTTCTTCCATTCCTATCTCTGAGTCTCCTTTAAATGGCACTTCCATTGTATCTACCAAATTCATATCCTTATCATATACATGATAATATTGCTCCTCGTCATAACCCCTTATCACAAGTGGTGAATTTGATATATATAGATATTTTCCATCACTAATATAACTTTCCCCTTGTACCACATGTTGTTGAAAAATTTCCACATTTGAACCATCTAAATCCGATATGTAGGAATCTGAGCTTCCATCCAATTCTTGATTATAGTCATATTCGGCCATAATGAGTTGACCATTCCAAAATGTAACAGAATTTAAAAATACACTCTTTTTTTCCTTCGGTATTGTTAACTCCTTACATTCTTTCGTCTTTATATCATATGTCATATATTTAAAATACATATAATCCAGATAATTATCATCTGTAATAATACTTGTGTCGGATAAAGTTGCTCCATGTATCATAAAATAAACATGATTTCCATATGCCATTACTTCCCCCATAGAATACACCGTTATTCCTTGCTCTGCCTCATAAATTGTCTCTGGCTGTTTTTTCCCGACTCCCGTTAATGCCAGCTTTTTCAGTGCATATTTCTCGATTGTTTCTGATTCTTTCTGGGCATCCTCCAACAACTCATAGGTATGTTCAACAAAATACAGAACATCACGATGAATACACCACTGCTGTATTGTCCACTTTTCCCATTGATAAATAGATTGTTTCTCAGAACCATCTTCTTTCATACGATATAGAATTTGTTTATCTGCACTATCATCTGTTTCCATATAATATAGATACCCATTGCAATAGGAAATGCCAACCGTTCCGTTATTTACCTCATTATTTATGTGGGCGTTACATTCCCCATAACGATTTTCATCTGTTTCCTTATTATGTAGACAATCTACCTTATTACACACTGGAACCAGCTTCTTCGTATTATCATCTAAGTAATAAATATAATGACCTTTTGCGAAAAAGTAGCCATTACTTCCCCTTGCACTTTTTTGAAAAAATATAGCTGTTCCTTGAAACATGTACTGGTAATCGCTGCCTTCTATGTAGGAATCTCCAAGATCAGCTTTCCCACAACCAGTTATTCCAAATATAGTAATTATTACTAGTAATACCATTTTAATTTGTTTTTTCACGATTTCCTCCAAGAACAAACTATCCTTGTCCACGACTTATCTTTCGTCATAGACAAAGATAGTTATCACATTATACTAAAGCAAATGACCTCCTTCCACATAGGATTCGTCAAGATTTGTTTTTCCGCAACCAACCACTCCTATTATGGTAACTAGAAGAAATGCCATTAATGTAAATCTTTTCATCTTTACCTCCAAAGGAAATCTCATCTATTCGGATTCTTGCATGTCTTGAACCTCTGCTAAGTCTTCTGGTGAAAATTTTATCTCTGCTATTTTGACATATGAATCTTTTATTGAGGAGCCCTGATATGTTCCAATCTTACTCTTATCAAAAAAATCTAATTCTACGCCAGTGTTATCATCGTTCAACCAGAAAATGTACGCCCCTTCTTCCATACCAACTTCCGGATCTCCTTCAAAAGGCATCTTCATTGTATCGATCAGATTCATTTCCTGATCATACACATGATAATATTCCTCCTCTTCATAACCTCTTACTACAAGTGGCGAATTTGAAATATAGAGATATTTCCCGTCACTAATATAAACCTCACCTTGAACTTTTTCTTTTTGAAAAACCTCCACATTAGAACCATCTAAATTTGCCGTGTATGAATTGGAAATACCATCCAACTCCTGATTATGATCATATTCCGACAAAATTAATTTCCCTTTCCAAAATGTAATTGAGCTTAAGTATACTCCCTTTTTTTCTTCCGGTAATTCCAAGACTTCACACTTTCCAGTATTTATGTCATATGCCATATATTTAAAGTAGGTATAATCAAGGTAATTATCATCTGTAATGATACTGGTATCAGACAAGGTTACTGCATGTAGCATAAAATAAACATGATTTCCATATGCCTTTACTTTTCCCATCGAGTATACTGTTAACCCTTCCTGCACCTCATAGATTGTCTCTGGCTGTTTTTTTCCCACTCCGGTTAAAGCCAACTTTTTTACTGCATATTTCTCGATTGTCTCCTTATTTTCCTGCGTATTATCTACGGACTCATAGGTATGCTCCACAAAATAAAATGTATCGCGATGAATACACCATTGCTCGATTGTCCATTTTTCCCATTGATAAATGGACTGCTTCTGAGAACCATCTTCTTTCATACGAGATAGGGTTACGTAATCCCCATCTACACTATACTTTGTTTCAAGATAGTATAGATACCCATTGCAATAGGTAATGCCAACATGTCCGTTATAAACAGAGTTATTTACATATGCATTACATTCATCATAACGATTTTCGTCTGTTTCCTTATTATGTAAGCAATCCGCCTTATTACAGAGAGGAACCAGCTTCTGTGTATTATCATCTAAATAATAGATATAGTGACCCTGTAGAAAAAAATAACCATTATTTCCTCTGGCTTTTTGCTGGAAAAAAATATTTGAACCCTCAAACATATATTGATAATCGCTGCCTTCTATGTAGGTGTCTCCTAAGTCTTCTTTTCCACAACCAGTCATTCCTAGCATTGCAACTAGCAAAAATGTAATTAAAGCAAACTGTTTTTTCATTTTACCTCCAAAGCAATATGCTTTTTTTATTCGAATTCTTCCACATGTTTAGGCTCAATTAAATCTTCTGGTGAAAATTTTATCTCTGCTATTTTTTTATAGGCCTCTTTTGCCGAAGCACCGTGATAGGTTCCTATTGTACTTTTGTCAAAAAACATTAAATCCACGCCAGTCTCATCATCATTTAACCAGAAAACATAGGAGCCTTCTTCCATACCAATCTCTGGGTCAACACTAAACGGCAATTCCAATGTATCTAACAGATTCATATCTTGGTCATAGATACGATAATACTCTTTTTCCACTTTACCCATTAATACATAAATTGAATTCGAAATGTAGAGATACTTGCCATCACTAATGTATGATTCTCCCTGTATTTTATCTTTTTCAAAGAGTTCTACATTGGAACCATCCAAATCAGCGATATAAGAATTCGCTTTTCCATCCGCTTCCTGATTATTATTATATTGGTTTAAAATTAGTTTTCCCTTCCAAAACGCAACCGCACTTAAACTGACCCCCTTTTTTTCTTCTGGTAATTTCAATAATTTGCACTCTCCAGTATTGATATCATATGCAATCTGCTTAAGGTATACATAATCATAAACATTTTCATCTGTAATCACATCCACATCAGACACGGATGCCCCATGTAAGGTAAAATAGACGTGATTTCCATAAGCCTTTACCTTCGACAGAGAGTATACCGTGTGACCTTCTTCCACTTCATAGATTGCATCTGGCTGCTTGTTTCCCATTCCGGTTAATGCTAACTTTTTTACTGCATAGTGTTCAATTGTACCCGAATTATTCTGTTTATCATCCACCGCCTCATAGGTATGTTCCACATAATATAAAACGTCTCGATGAATCGCCCATTCCTCTACCCTACTATCCTCCCAATGATAAATAGATTGCTTTTCAGAACCATCCTCTTTCATCCGGTAGAGGTCTTGACTCCAGTCAAGCCGTTTATTAATAAAATATAAATATCCATTACAGTACGCAATGCCTACCTCGCCGGCACTCGTCGTATTATTTATGTGGGCATTACACTCCTCGTATCGACTCTCATCTGTTTCCTTATTATGTAAGCAATCCACTTTATTGCATAACGGAACTAGTGTTTTTGTATCATCATCTAAATAATAGATATAATGACCCATTGTAAAAAAATGACCATTACTCCCTCTCGCTTGTCCCTTGTAAAATATAAACGATCCTTCAAACATATATTGATAATCGCTTCCTTCTACATAGAAGTCGCCAAGCTCTGTTTTTCCACAGCCAATCATTCCTAGCATTGCAACAAGGAAAAATATAATTAAAATATACTGTTTTTTCACTCATACCTCCAAAGGCAATATCTTGCCTACAATTACACAACAGTAATTGTAGGCAACCATATTTTCTGCTTATATACTATAATCTAATATATGTGTCTGCACATGTGCCAATTTGCAGAATCGGTGTCCAAGGATTTGATTTATATTCAACCGAAAGTTCTCCTCTTGTTCCAATCACTTGCCCTGAACTAATTTTTTTTGTTGCAACTGCCGTAACTCCTCCTGCGCTACTAATTGACTCGGCCTTTGTCCCATAACAAGATCCATTATTTATGTAAAAAATGGATGCCGTTGCTTTTAATGTTACACCAGAACGAGCATATGTTGCGGTCGCTGTCGATGAAGTATCGCTACCTGTATGAGATGCATACGCTGTTGTACCATCAATTATTTTAGAATCTTTAATTGTTGTTGCTGCAAACACCTGCACATTTGTTGCCCCTGCCAGCACTATGAAACTAAGTGCTAATGCAGTGAATTTTTTTGTTTTTGTAAACATGTTTCCTCCTTCGTGTTCTGACACTGTCGCGAACAGTTTCAGTATATTTTATTTATGTCAATGCATTTAACATCATAAAAAAACCAGACTACCGCCCAAAGGGAAGTATCTGGTTTGTCAATCATATCATATTCACCTAATCTTTTTTCCAAACTCACAGTTCCCCCAAACTTATTTTAGTATAACCAATCTCATCATCAATGTAAAGCGTTAATTCAAAATAATTAACAATTATGAATTATCCTTCCCTCTCTTACCGCACACTGTAAATCAAAAACCCACCCGGAATGGCATATTCGCTTAGCCGCTTGGAATTCGTGTTAAAGGTATGCGTCGCAATAATAAAATCCTGTGGTGCATCCGCATAACCGACAATCAACAACGTATGATATGCCGTCCCATTCGCATTTAAGAGTGAAATAAAATCCCCCTTGTGCCCAAACTTGTAGGCCTCTGGTCCCACTACCGCAAACTTCTGGTAGACCTTCGCATGTGCCTGCCAATAATTCCGAAACGCATCTGCGCCCCGCCATGTGGATGACACCCTTAATATATCCCGCTTATTTCCCGCTGAAAACCAATTGGTAAAATTTGTTGCTGAACGAACCGTGCCCGGTATGCCATGCATTTCGATTCCACCGGCATGAAGACATTGAGAAATAAAGTTGGCACAATCACCGCCATATGCGGTCCAGTCTGGATATGCCGGATTGTAATTTTCATAATATCGATTTGCATAATTGACTGCGCTTTCAACCGAATATTCCCTCATTTTTGCAGCCCCCATCATTAACTACCTTGTAAAAGATATATTTCCAAACGGGCAAAAATATGCTACAATAATACCAAACATATATTCGGACACATATATATTATCGAAAGGAGCTGGCGATGGGAACGATTATTTTTCATATTGATGTTAATTCTGCTTATCTAAGCTGGAGCGCGGTCGAAAAACTAAAAAATGACACATCCGACCATCCCGTTGACCTTCGCACTGTTCCGTCGATTATCGGCGGTGATTTGGCTAGTCGGCATGGGATTGTCCTCGCCAAATCCATTCCAGCTAAGGCTTACGGCATTTCCACCGCTGAGCCGGTCGCTGCTGCCATACGCAAATGTCCAACCCTGTTGGTTGAGCCGCCGAATCATGGGCTCTATGATGTTTACAGCAGACAGTTGATGGAGCTGCTGCGCACGTATACCTCCGATATTGAAAAGCTCTCGATTGATGAATGCTTCCTTGATTTTGGCCCGATTTCCAGACTTTATGAATCACCACTGGCCGCCGCGACGATGATTAGTGAGGATATCAAAAAGCAGTTAGGATTTACGGTAAATATTGGAATTGCTCCCAATAAAGTGCTCGCTAAGATGGCCAGTGATTTTGAAAAGCCTGACCGCATCCATACCTTATTCCACGAAGAAATGGCGAAAAAAATGTGGCCGCTGCCGGTTAATGAATTATATATGGTTGGTCGCTCTAGTGCGAGCCGCCTAAAAAATCTAGGTATTCGAACGATTGGCGAACTGGCTAAGACTGACCCGGAATATTTGCAGTCCGAGTTCAAAAGCCACGGCCAGATGATGTGGGAATATGCCAATGGAATTGGCGACAGCAATGTCATTTCTACCGCTAGAGAACTAAAAGGCATCGGCAACTCTGTCACCTTGCGGGAGGATGCAAAGACCAACGAACAGGCAGGCAAGGTACTATTAAGCTTGGCCGATATGGTTTCCGAACGACTGCGGGAAGCGAAGCAATTGGCTGGGAACGTCACTGTTGAAATCAAATACAGCAACTTTGCTTCCTTTTCACATCAGATGCCATTTTTTACACCAACCAATACCAGTGGCACTATCTACGAAACTGCCTGCAAGCTCTTTGATGAGTTATGGAATGGTGAACCGATTCGGCTTTTGGGGATTCGCACCGCAAAGCTGCTGCCAATTGACACCCCCATCCAGATGTCTATTTTTGACCTGCCAACTTCCGATGCTAGTTTCTCAACGGTAGATGAGAGCAATGCAACCGAGTCAAAAAGTGCACAAAAAAGCGACACCCAAAAGCCTTCTGTGGATAAGCTCAAGCAATTGGATGCCGCTGTTGATACGATTCGTGATAAATTTGGTCAGCATGCCATTGTCCGTGGCAGCTTCTTAGGCATGGAGGATGAATATCACCCCAAAGCACCGAAAGATTCCTAATCCAGTCGTTTGCCATAGAAATAGGTGGCGAAATAAATAACGGAGGCGACAATGACAATCATTGGCCCAGTTGCAACATTGGTGAAATAAGAGATGATTAATCCCATCACCCCGGAAAATACTGAGAACAGAATCGAGAAGAAATGATATTCCCGCATATTCTCAGAAATATTCCGACTGCTGGCGGCTGGTAAAATCAAAAGCGCATTGATAATCAGGATTCCAACCCATTTAATTGATAGCATTACAATGAATGCCAGGAATACTGCAAAAATATTTTCAATCAATCGAACCGGTATTCTCCGGCTTTTTGCCAGCGTCCGGTTCAAGCTGGCAGCATTTAATTTATTAAATGCGACAAACCAAAAACCAAAGGTTGCAACAAATAAAATCAGCAGATAAATAATTTCACGTGTTGTAATACTTAAAATATCGCCAACCAGCAGGCTGGAATATTTACCGAAGTTGCCACCACGCGACAATACCGCCAATCCAATCGCAATACTGCAAGAAGAAAATACCGAGATAATCGTATCGGTCGAGGCCGCATTTTTTTGATTAATATGGTTTAACAATAATGCAAATAATACCGCAAAAATCACCATCGAAACGGAAGTATTGGTCACTCCAAGAATGATGCCAATCGCAATTCCAGTCAGTGCCGAATGCCCTAACGCATCGGAAAAGAAGGCCATCTTATTATTAACAATCATCGTTCCCAGCAAACCGAACAGCGGCGTAATAATCAGCACCGCCAGAAACGCATTACGCATAAAACCATAGCTCCACCAGGCTGTAAAAAATTCCATCATCGTAGCACCTCCGATTCCGCAAAGGTCTTCCCAAAGGCTTCACTGGTGTATACTTCTTTTGGCGTTCCTTGTGCTAATATCGTTTGGTCCAACAACACAACATGTTCCGCATATTTTCTGACATACTCCAAATCATGGGAAATCATAATAACGGCAAGGTCAAAGTTATTTTTCATATACTCAATATTCTTATAAAATAGCTCCATCCCATTTTGGTCAATACCGGATACTGGTTCATCCAGCAACAGTAACTTGGGCTCATCCATTAAAGCCATCGACAACAATACTCTTTGCAGCTCACCGCCGGAAAGATTACAGACTTGCTTATCAATCAGATTATCAGCTTCAAATATTCTTAAGCTTTCAATAATTTCCTGATACAACTTTTTGCTCTTATGAAAGAACACCGGATAGTTGGACTGGTAGCTGGCAATCATGTCATAAACACTTACTGGCGTATGCTTTTCAATATTGAGGTTCTGTGGCACATAGCCAATTCGAAGCTTCTGCACATGGCCATTTTCATGGTCCTTAAACTCTATCTCACCAGCGTGCGGAGTGGCACCCAAAATAGCTTTCATCAACGTCGATTTGCCGGCGCCATTTTTACCGATAATCGCTGTCATGGTTCCGCAGTGAATATGTAGATTGATATCCTTTAAAATAACCTGCTCGCCAATGGTAACTCCCAGATTTTTGATTTTAATACAGTGTAGACCACATGGTTTGATCATCTTTTTCACTGGGCATATGCCTCCTTCAGTAACTGAATGTTTGCTTTCATTCCGTTTAAATAGCTGTCCGCCAAATTGGTGCCGCGCACTAGCGTATCGAGGTAATAGACTTTGGCATCGGTTTCCCGCTCGACCGTATCACCCATGCTTTTTCCATAAAGTTCTTCCGCTAATACCACCTTAATTCCGTGTTCTTTGATTGCAGAAACCACCTCTGCTACTTCGCCAGCACTAACCTGACGCTCCTCATCCAAGTCCATCGTGTAAACAACTTCCATGCCGTATTCTTTCGCCACATAGTCATATGCTTCATGAAAGCTGATAATTTCACTGCCACTTGCCAACTGCACAACCGCTTCGGCCTCTGACTTCAGACTAGTTAATTTATCCAGATAGTCCTGGGCATTGCTCATATACTCCTTGGTATGTATCGAATCCAACTCGGATAAATACTGTGCAACGGTCTGAACCTGAACCATATAATCTTCGATATTCAACCAAGCATGAGCATTCTCGGTTCCGTGTGAATGCTCCGTATGGTCATCGTCTGCTTCATTATGGTCAGCATCGACTTCCTCGGTATGGTCATGTTCTTCATGGTCATGTTCCTCGTGGTCATGCTCCTTTTCGCTGGATATCAGCTCCACATTTTCACTCGCATTAATAATCGTAAGCTCTGGATAGTTTGCCGCCACATCCGCTAAAAAACTTTCGATGCCACCGCCATTTATCACAAATACATCCGCCGACGATAGGGTTTTCATATCCTCCGGAGTTAGCTGATAATCGTGCAGACAACCGGTTTGATTCTCACTGAGATTTTGCACTGTCACATCCGGCGTATCACCGACAATATTCAGTGCCAGAACATACATAGGATAGAAAGAGGTCACAACGGTTAATTTCTGCGCCGGTGTGCCCTCATTCTCTCTTACATAAAGTCCGGTCAGTCCCATTCCGGCCAGCAAAATGCCCGCCAGCAGAAATGCTACAAATCCATATTTACGCTTCATATCCAATTACCTCATCCATAACCTGCCAGATTTCCTCCCGGCCCTGCTTGCTTTCCGCTGAAAATGGCAGTACCCTTGTGCCCGGCTGTACCTTTAAGCCAACCCGAATGGCTTTTAAGTGTTTGTCAACCTGACTGCGTTTAATCTTGTCCAATTTCGTTGCAATAATAATTGGATTGTAACCTTGATGAACAATCCAGTCATACATTGTCTGATCATTTGCTGATGGGTCATGACGAATATCAATTAACAAAAATACCGCCTTTAACTGCTTTGAGGTATGCAAATAATTTTCAATCATCTTGCCCCATTTTGCTTTTTCGGCCTGATTCACTTTGGCATAGCCGTAGCCCGGCAAATCCACTAAGTACATCGCTTCATTAATGTTATAAAAGTTGATGGTCTGCGTTTTTCCTGGCTGTGAGGATGTCCGCGCCAATGATTTCCGGTTCATCAATCCGTTAATTAGGGAGGATTTACCGACATTGGATTTGCCGGCAAAGGCTACCTCTGGCAACAGATTTTCCGGCAAGGTGCTGGTTACACCACACACAGTTTCCAAGTTAACATTTTTTATTACCATCTGACTTCTCCTTTTTTACAAATGCATACGCCAATACATCTTCCATCGTTTGAACATAGACAATCTCAAGTCCTTTTTTAATTTCTGCCGAAACCTCTTCGATATCTTTTTCGTTTTTCTGCGGAACAATCACTGTCTTGATGCCGGCATTTTTTGCGGCTAGGGTCTTTTCTTTCAAACCACCAATTGGCAGCACTCGCCCACGCAGTGTAATCTCGCCGGTCATTGCTACATCCGCACGAACCTTTTGCCCGGTAATCGCGGAAAGCATCGCCGTTGCCATTGTTATTCCTGCCGATGGGCCGTCCTTTGGCACCGCTCCTTCAGGAATATGTATATGAATGTCATTTTCTTCAAAAAACTTCTTTGGAATCTGATATTGCTCGCTAACGGAACGAATGTAACTGATTCCGGCGTGAGCCGATTCCTTCATTACATCACCAAGCTGTCCAGTTAAATTAAATTCACCTTTTCCCGGCATGACATTGACCTCTATCTCTAGCGTATCACCGCCGACACTTGTCCATGCCAGCCCACGCACGATGCCAACTTCATCGGCCTCATTTTTTAGGTCAATGCTATATCTTTCTTTGCCCAGATAAGAAACCACATTTCGTTCCGTGATTCGAACCTTGCTCTTTTCACCCTCATATATCTCACGGGCAGCTTTACGGCATATCTCGCCAATCTTACGCTCCAGATTACGCACACCGGCTTCTCTGGTATAGCTGCGAATTACCATTTCAAGCGCTTTGTCACTGATGCTCAACTGCTTTGACTTCAAGCCATTGCGCTCAATTTGCTTGCTCACCAGATGTTCCTGCGCAATATGCGCCTTCTCATTTTCGGTGTAACTGGTTACTTCGATAATTTCCATACGGTCGAGCAATGGGCGTGGGATATCAGCTATATTATTTGCCGTTGCAATGAATAATACTTCCGATAAATCGACTGGTATTTCCACATAGTGGTCACGGAATTTACTATTTTGTTCACTGTCTAACACTTCCAATAACGCAGATGCGGTATCACCTTTATAGTCGCTGCTGACTTTGTCAATTTCATCAAGCAGCATCAGTGGGTTTCTCACACCAGCACTACGCAGTCCGGCTACAATTCTACCCGGCATCGCACCAACATAAGTCCGCCGATGTCCACGAATTTCAGCTTCATCTCTAACGCCGCCCAAACAAATGCGAACATATTCTTTATCTAACGCTTTTGCGACGGAACGAGCGATACTGGTCTTGCCGGTTCCTGGTGGTCCTGCCAAACATATAATTGGGCTTTCCCCCTTTTTTGTCAGGTTGCGCACCGCTAAAAATTCCAGCATCCGTTCTTTGACCTTTTCTAAGCCATAATGGTCTTCATCCAAGGTCTTTTGCGCATTCTTTAAATCACGATTATCCTTCGAGGTTTTATTCCACGGCAACTCGAGCAGTGTTTCGATATAGCCACGGCTGACTGCACTTTCTGATGAACTGGCACTAATATTTTTGAAACGTTCGATTTCTTTTTTGATTCTGGCTTTGACGGTCTTGTCCGCTTTCAGCTTATCCAATGCTTCGAGGAAATTGTCAGCATCCGATTGGGTATTTTCTTCGCCCAGTTCTTCACGGATTAATTTCATTTGCTCCCGCAGTAAATAGTCCTTTTGGTTTTTATCGACCCGCTCTTTTACTTTGGCTTGAAACTCATTCTTGATATTGAGCACATTGATTTCATTTAACAGGATTGCCATAATCACTTCGTATTGTGAGGTAATATCGACTGCATCAAGTATCTTCTGCCGTTCGTCGAAGGGCAGCGGCAGGTTATTGCCTAACTGAGTTAGCAAGCCTTCCAGTGAAGTAATCCGCTCGACCTGCTTACCAAAATCCTTGCTCATTTTTGAATTCACTTTACTGTATGCTAAAAAGGTTTCCTTCAAGCTTCTAACCATTGCTTCCTGAACTTCTGGCAATACCTCTTCCGCATTTTCCTGGTCATAAGCAATCGTCTCTACTAGTAAAAAATCGTGATTATCAATAATTGCAGAAAGTTCGGCGCGTTCTAATCCTTCTACCAGAACGCGCACAATATCATTTTGCAGCTTTATTACCTGCTTTACTTCAGCTATGATTCCAATTTTATATAAATCCTTTTGTTCTGGCTCATCACGCTCCGGATCAATCTGGGCTATCAGAAATAGTTTTTGATTTCCCATCATGGCCTGCTCAACTGCGTGAACAGAACGGTTCCGACTAACATCAAAATGCGCCACAACGCCCGGCAGTACAATCATTCCCCGAAGTGCAACTGCCGGCATTTGGTTGATCAATTCCTTCATTTGTTTACTCTCTACTTCCTTTGGCATTTACGCGCTTTTGGTCTCGCTATATTCTAGTAATGCCTGCTTGCTTTCAATGGTGTTCTTGGTGATGACGCAACGTGAAATGCGTTCATCCGATGGGATTTTGTACATCAAATCCATCATTGTATTTTCCATAATGGCCCGTAATCCTCTGGCACCCGTTTTACGTTCTAAGGATTTCTCGGCAATTGCCTCAATTGCTTCTTCCTCAAACTGTAAGTCAACGCCATCTATTTCAAATAATTTCTGGTACTGACGAATCAGTGAATTCTTTGGTTCACGTAAAATCCGAATTAATGCCGTTCGGTCCAGTGTATCGAGAGATACTGTCACTGGCACTCGACCAACAAACTCTGGGATTAAGCCAAATTTGACAAAGTCCTGTGGTAATGCTTTCTTAAATACTTCTCCCACATTACGATTCTCTTTATCCGCAATTTCAGCACCAAATCCAATCGAATGTTTATCGATTCTGGCTTCAACAATTTTATCTAAACCGTCAAATGCACCACCGCAGATAAATAAAATATTGGTTGTATCAACTTGTATTAATTCCTGCTGTGGATGTTTTCTGCCACCCTGTGGCGGAACAGATGCTACGGTTCCTTCTAATATTTTAAGCAGTGCCTGCTGGACACCTTCACCGGATACGTCTCTGGTGATCGATACATTCTCAGATTTCTTCGTTATCTTATCAATCTCATCGATATAGACGATTCCACACTGTGCTCGTTCAATATCATAGTCCGCTGCCTGAATCAGCTTCAGCAGAATATTTTCCACATCTTCACCGACATAACCTGCCTCGGTCAGGGTGGTTGCATCAGCAATCGCAAATGGCACATTCAAAATCCGCGCCAGGGTCTGAGCCAGCAAGGTCTTACCGGAACCGGTTGGTCCTAGCATTAAGATATTACTTTTCTGCAATTCTACATCAATATCGATATCCGTTGTGATTCGTTTGTAATGATTATAAACTGCCACTGAAAGCACTTTTTTGGCATCGTCCTGACCAATTACATAGTCATCTAAAAAATCTTTCATTTCCTGTGGTTTTAACAAATTAATTTCTTGAAGCTCTCTTGGTTCTACTTCACTTTCTTCAAAAAATTCTTCTTCTATAATTTCTGAACAGATGTCCACACATTCATCACAGATATAAGCCCCATTTGGACCCGCTATCAATTTGCGTACCTGCTCTTGTGTCTTTCCACAAAAGGAACATCTGATTTTTTCCTCGTTCATTCTTCCTGCCATTATTTATACCTATATCTTTCCGAATCTTTTCACTTCTTACTTAAAATGCCGCACTAATATTCACACCCTAGATTCTAGATAAGATGATACACTAGTGCGACAATTTTTTATTTTTTATAGGTTATTACATCATCGATTAAGCCGTACTCTTTTGCTTCTTCTGCTGACATGTAATAATCTCTTTCGGTATCCTGTGCTACTACCTCATATGGTTTGCCGGTATTTGCTGCCAGCATTTCATTTAATTTCTTTTTCGTCTTTAAGATATTTGCTGCTGCAATCTCAATCTCTGTCGCCTGACCTTTTGCTCCGCCTGATGGCTGATGAATCATTACTTCTGCGTTTGGCAATGCAAAACGTTTTCCTTTTGTGCCGCCGGCTAACAGGAATGCACCCATGCTTGCTGCCAATCCAATACAGATTGTGGAAACATCACATTTGATATACTGCATCGTATCATAAATAGCCATTCCGGCTGTTACCACTCCGCCTGGGGAATTGATGTATAAATTAATGTCCTTTGATGGGTCTTCTGATTCCAAGAAAAGCAACTGCGCAACAATTACGCTGGCTGACACTTCATTTACATCTTCACCCAAAAAGATAATTCTGTCTTTTAACAGACGTGAATAAATATCATAACTGCGTTCTCCGCGGCTTGTTTGTTCAATGACATAAGGTACTAAACTCATAGTATATCCTCCATTTCAATCTTTTATTCAAATTCATTATTACCAAACAGACCGGCTCTAATCCAAGAGCCAGTCTGTCTTATAAATCTTATTCTTCTGTATCTTCTGCTTCGTCGTCTTTTTTGGATTTTGCTTTTGCTCTTTCTTTTACATTATCCATAATTATTTCAACAGCTTTCTGCACTCCTAAGTCTCTCTTCATGGATTCTTTCTCTGCATCGCCCATGAATTCTTTCAACTTATCTACTTCCATGCCATACATGGTCGCCATCTTCTCTAATTCTGCATTTATTTCCTCATCTGAAATTTCAATGTTCTCGTCTTTGGCAATCTGCTCTAATATCAGGCTGCTCTGAATACGGGTAATTGCTTCCGGGCGAACCTGCTCTTTTAACTTATCCATTGTCATACCTGAGAACTGCATGTACTGGTCTAAGCCTAAGCCCTGCTGTGACATTCTCTGGGCAAAATCCTGAATCATATTCTGAATCTGGGTTTCAATCATTGGTTCTGGGATTTCCATCTCAGATTTTTCAATAATCTTACCAATTGCTTCATCTTCTTTGGTACGTTTTGCTTCGTTCTCTTTTGTCTCTGCTAAATTCTTACGAACGCTTTCTTTGTACTCATCTAAGGTATCGTATTCAGAAACATCCTGGGCAAATTCATCATCTAATTCTGGCAATTCTTTTGCCTTTACTTCATGAATTTTCACTTTAAACAATGCTGGCTTGCCAGCTAAATCTGGTGCATGGTATTCTGCTGGGAAGGTTACATTGACATCAACTTCATCACCAACATTTTTGCCAACCAACTGGTCTTCAAAGGTATCAATGAAGGAGTGGGAACCGATTTCTAATGAATGATTCTCTCCTTTGCCGCCTTCAAATACTTCGCCTTCAACAAATCCTTCGAAATCAATAACTGCTGTGTCACCGGTCTGAATTGCACGGTCTTCTACATTTACGGTTCTTGCATTGTTGTTACGCTCTTTTTCTACTTCGGCCATAACTTCTTCATCGGTTACGGTTGTATCAACCTTTGTTACGGTTACGCCTTTGTATTTTCCAAGTGTTACTTCTGGCTTCACTGCTACTTCTGCGGTGAAGATGAAAGTCTTTCCTTTTTCTAACTGAGTCACATCAACAGTTGGCTGAGATACAATGTCAATCCCACTTTCTTCTACAGCCTGTGGATATGCATCCTGCATCAATATGTTGGCAGCATCTTCAAAAAAGATTTCTGTTCCATACATTTTTTCAATCATTGCCATTGGAACTTTTCCCTTACGGAATCCTGGTACGCTGATGTTACCTTTTTGTTTCTGGTATGCAGCTTTTAATGCCTCATCTACCTTATCTGCTGATACTTCAATGGTTAATTTCACCATATTTTTTTCTAGGTTTTCTACTTGTACACTCATTGCTACTGCTTCCTCCTTAAATTTATCTCCTAAACATGTACATATCTCGATTTTTATATGTCACTTGTCAGCGTTCTTTCCTATTGTAAATAAAAAAGTGCAAATTACGACTAGTACACAATCATTATGGAATTATATCATATGGGAATATAAATTGAAAGCTTTTTTTTAATGAATGTTGCGCGAGGGGGACGGGGGTGGGGGAGGTAGTGGATTCGTCAGATTGAATTTGGGGGCGCGCACTTTTGCTCCGATGTACGAGCATAAGAGATTCTAAGCATCCCATCGTCAGGTTATTTATTCCCGTCCGTAACCGGCTTATAGGCGGCATCCCTGCCGCCCTGCGCCTTGCCCCGCCGTCCTTGGCAGCGTCATAAATGCCGCTGGCATTACTACATTTTGACGGGATACTAAGAATCTCTAATTCTCTCCCAAGTCACAAAAGTGCGCGCCCCCAAATCCAATCCGACAATTCCAGTTCCCACATCCCCCCTGTTGCTCGAAACATTTTAAAAATGCGCAAGAGAAACAAAAACGCGAAAACTTGTAATCTTAATAAACCAATAGCTTTTAATCTCCACCAAAAAATAGGGGCAACTTCGAGGTAACAATTGTGCGGGTGAGCCAAGAAATGGGATTGGCAGATTGGTCAGATGGCGGTCCGCTTTTGTGACATATGGAAGGGCGCGGGACGCGCCCAGGAGATTAGAGATTCTTAGTATCCCACCACAGCCTAGAAATGCCCCGGCAAGGATGCCGGGGCAAGGCGCAGGACGGCATGGACGACGTCTCTAAGCCGGTTACGGACGGCATCCACAACCTAATAGCAGGGATACTTAGAATGTCTTATCTCCGAAAAATCGGAACAAAAGCGGACCGCCATCTGACCAATCTGCCCAACACACACTTTCTTTGTCACACATACAAAAAAATACCCTGTAAGTGCCACATAACAATATGTTACACTTACAGGGTATCTGCTTCTAGCTTTATGCTATTTTGTCATCTGTTCTTCCTGTCTCATGATCATTTTCTTGACCATTTCGCCACCGATAGATCCAGCCTGTGCACTTGTCAGGTCGCCATTGTAACCTTCTTTTAATGGTACTCCGATTTCAGATGCAACTTCCTGTTTAAAACGATTCATTGCTTCCTTTGCCTGTGGCACTGCCATTTTACTGCTGTTAGAACTTGAACTGTTAGATCCGCTCATTGGTTTCTACCTCCATTTTTCCTGTGTCATCTATTTTTTTGAATAAGCTTTTCGCTTATCTGATTTTAGTATGACCTTCCATTGGAAAAATATGTTGGTAAGTTTTGGAATTAAATTATTATGCTATATATGCTTCCGGCGTCTCTAATACTCTTGCTTCAAACGCATCTACCATTGCCAAAAATGCGATTAAAATCTTATGTGAAACATCAACCATTCCAAGGATATGTTCCATCTTAAGTGTTTCATTATATTCTCGCGCCAGCAAATGAAATTCCGCATGAACACTTTCCAATGCCGCAAACTCACGGATATTACTGTATTTGCTCTTATTGGCATCATACCATTTTCCCATTGCGCATTCATGGTGGTCGGCAACATGAGACAATGTACCGGCATTATTCATGACATTCACAATAAAGTCCGCGTGATTAATCAAACGAAGTGCCAATAACGAAATGATGTATTCATCCTCTACAACGGTTGTTCTTGCTTTCATAACATCTGTTAGTATTTTATTAGAGTCACTGAATCGGTTTAACACTTCTCCGACACCAGTAATTTCCTGACCATTTTTCTCCGCCTGATGCAAGGTCTTTTTATTTACATCCTCTATCTTGCCCATGCTTTTTTTGGTCTGTTCTGATAGTTTTCCTACTTCTGTCGCGACGACTGCAAACCCTTTTCCATGCTCCCCAATTCTTGCAGCTTCAATAGAGGCATTTATGGAAAGCATCTGTGTTTTAAATGAAATCTGGGATATCTCAGATGAAATTGACTTGATATCATTTACACAGTGCTTTAATTCATCAGATGATTTCGAAATCTCGTTAAGATTAATCTTAGTGGCATATGCCAACAAATCTGAATGAACCATTATAAAGCGAATAATTGCATTACTAAAATCCACTCTTCCTGCCTCAATACGTTCTTTTTGTTTGGATGTCAGCTCCATGATTCTTCTCCTTTCAACTATAAAACTATTATGATCAGTAGTAGCTTTTCCCCATCCACAATCCTTTTTTATTATAACATATTGGGGGCGATTTAACCATCATCCGCCCTTATTCTTTGATGCTGTTTTAGTTCGTTTCTATCTGTATTGCTTTCTGCTCAAGCCTTTTTAGAAAATCATCTTTGCCATTGCAATAGCTCTCAATATCCTCAGGATATTTTTCCGCCAACGCCTTTTTTAATTCGCCATATTCTGCCACAACCTCTTGATGGGTCCGCAAATAATCCCGGACTGCCAGATGGCGGTCGATATCAACATGATTACCTGATTCAAAAATATGAATCTGATGGGTCCGTTCGTCGCCACCCTTACGATAATATCGTCTGCCGTGAATGCCATATTCACCCATGCATTCATAACCAAGCTTTTCAAATTCCTTGTTATATTTATCCACTGCTTTAATATCCGTGACCACCGGCATAATATCAATCACTGGCTTCGCTGCCAGTCCTGGTACTGCTGTACTGCCGATATGATGAATATCTACTAGTATGTACTTTAATATCTCTTTGATTAATACTGCTTCTTCTTCATATTTTTGTCCCCATGAGGGGTGATATGGTTCTACTATTATATGCATTATACACCTCATTACATGAATATCAAAATAAAGTCTGCTATGATATTAATGCATATAATACAACATATTTCCCGAATCGGCAAGTCATAAAACTATTTTTGATTTTTAATTTTTAGTAAACTGATACAATGATAACTCTGCCCAACTATAATGATTCATTAATCTGCCGGCAAACTGCAAAAAAACAGCCGGCTATATCAGCAACCGGCTGTTCCTTAATTAACATACTATTTCGTATACCATACATCCATGCACAGGAAGCTCTGTTTTTATAACATCTGTTACATGAGCTATCTCCTCATTTGTCCAAAGTTCAATCAGGGTAGCATTGTTCTGGACTCCGAGCTCATTTGTGCTGACAGTAATAACGGATGTTTCATCCGATAGATTGAAAAATGCCACATAAGCGGTATTTTCCTTTTCATTGCGAGCCGTCCAAATGGCTTTTTCCTCGTCCAGACAAATCTGGCGTGGTCGACAGTCTGGTGTCAGCATCTTAAGCACCCTGCGATTCGTCAGCAGAGAAATGGTCCAGTCATCTAATCTGGTCATTTCTGCTCCCAGCATCAGTGGCGAGCCAAACAAACACCACAGTGTCATCATCGTCCGCTGTTCTTCCTTCGTAAAATTGGTCTGACGTTCGCAGTCAAAGCCTTTTCCAAGCCACCCCAAGGGCAGCATGTCACAATCTGGATAGCAACCTTCTGATACATGATTCTGCCACAACTCACAGCGGTGAAACATATCTTTTAACAATGGCCAGTTATCCCAAAAATCGTCGGTAATGCGCCACATATTCGCATAGTTTTCATAATGCCAGGCTTGCTCAATCAGTGCTGGTCCCGGTGAAAGCGACAAGACAATTGGGCGGCCACAGCGTTCTATTGCTTTTGCCAGCATCTCGATTTCATGGCGAGCCGAATACTGATTCTCACGATACATATTGGTGTTACAGATATCATCACACTTGATAAAATCCACGCCCCATGAAGCGTACAGCTCTAATAGCGAATCATAATACGCCTGCCCCGCTGGTGTATTTGTCACGCCATACATATCCGGGTTCCAACCGCAGATAGAACTTGGATTTGCAATCTCATTGGCGGTTACTGCCGCACCCTTAATTTGATTATGCATATGGGCCGCTATTCTTGGAACTCCGCGCATAATGTGGATGCCAAATTTCAGTCCTAGCTTGTGGATATATTCGGCCAACGGTGCAAATCCTGCTCCGCCTGCCGCCGAAGGAAAGCGCTCCGGGTCTGGAAGCAAACGAGAATATTCATCCATTTCCAACTCGGAAAATGGAATATACTGAAACTTTTCTCGCTGTGAACCGGCTCCCCGGGCATACCATTCAATATCCACGACAATGTATTCCCAGCCAAATTCTTTTAAATGCGTTGCCATATAGTCGGCATTGGCTTTTATCTGTTCTTCATTTACGGTTGTGTCATAGTAATCATAACTGTTCCATCCCATTGGTGGAACCAAAGCATAGGTATTCTTTTTCATTCTAATCTCCATTCTACGGAAACACTGATACTATCCATTATTTATTTTAAAGCTTTGTTAAAGATACGCCTATTTGTATTCTGTCTGTAACATTCTTCTGCTATGATGCTCTCATACCGGTATACGATAAACGCGAAAGGAGAATATGCTATGAACAGTAAAGTAACTGTAATAAATGATGATGTTATTCAGGTAATCAATGGTGGCGCAATTTTAGCACCGCCACCAGAAGCAAATGGCTGGTTTGCCGGCGGCAATGCCAATCAGGCACTGCAAAATATTGAAGCACATTATAACACTCAGCTTGAACATCCAGTCGATTTCGAGAACATTGATGATGCCCTAATTGTGCAGATTCCTTAGACTCGCAATTACTAATTGCTCCTTTTAGGCAACGTATTGTGTCTAAAAGGAGCTTGTATATACTAATCCCTTCTCAACACTCCGGGCGGTTTCCCCATCACCCAGATAACGGACAATTGCCAATGCAAATTCGATAGACGTTCCCATGCCACGGCTCGTAATAATATTGCCATCGATAACCACATCATCGGTAGAACAAGTTGCTCCAGTTAATTTTTCTTCATGACCTGGGTGACAGGTTGCATTCTTACCCACCAAAATCCCTGCTGCCCCTAAGACCGTCGGAGCGGCACAGATAGCTGCCACCAATTTTCCCGTCATGGCAAATTCTTTCAACTGTGCATTCACAATTTCATCCGCACCCAAATTCAAGGTCCCTGGCATTCCACCCGGTAACACCAGACCATCAAATTCACTATAATTTACTTCCGTGCTTAATGCATCCGCAATAAAGGTAATACCATGTGAACCAGTTACTTCTTTTTTTCCATTTATAGAAATCATTGTTATTTCTATATTTGCCCGTCTTGCAATATCAACAACGGTAAGTCCTTCAATTTCTTCACAGCCCTCAGCCATAAATATTCCAATTTTTTTCATATCTATTCTCTTGCTCCTTCTTATGATGATGCACTTGCTGCTGCCGCACTGCTGGCCGCAATCGCCGCACATATTGCCACTTGTTGGGCAATAACAATTGCAACAACACTGTTGATTGCCGCCGTTGTCAACGTTGATTGTTCTGCATTGATATAATTATCAGCGACAAGCATTCCCGCATACATCAGCCTTTGTTTTGCGCCAATGCCAAACATTCCGAACCCTTTTTGCGTTTTTAAATACGCGTCCACCTCAGTAATTTCGCTTACTAGAGTCTTTGCGTCCACCTCCAAAAGCGCCAGCACTCCGAGCGTTGGCAGTTCATAGCTGGTTCCATATTTGCAGCCTTCCCTTTTAAATAGCTCAAATAATTCCATTAGCTTACGACATTTTGCATCTGGCAATCCTTCGCCCAATGCCAACACATGGCTAAGTGACTGAACCGAATTGCCCGTAAAAAAGTTGGGCTTTAGTAATTGATAGCATTGTTCCATATCATGAATTAGCTGCTCATTGCTTTTCTCTGACAATGCCAATACTGCCGCTAAGGTACTGTCCTCGCTTGAGGTCAGAAAGGGATGCTCATTTTTCATCTGATTATAAATCTCTCTGGTTCGCATCGCTACATGCTTATACTCTGCTGGTTGAGCCAGATTCTCAACAATTAAGGCTGCAACCGGCAGATAATCTGAGGCCCAGAAATGTTCTTTTAACAGTTGATATACCTGCAACGTCTGTTCCATTTTGCGCTCTGGCTGTTCGGACACCGCTAAGAATGAAGCGATTACCAACCGTGAAATGCCACGGAAGTTTGAAAACAGACCAGTTTTCTGTTTTAACACACTGACACATTCCTTTAACCAAGCCGCATCTACTCGCTTATTCTTTTCGGTAAATACATTGGCGCAGATTGGATACAAATACGAATTTTCCCACACAAAACCACTTCGAATTGTATTGTAATTTTCAATAAATAACTCACACCGTTTTTTTAATGTTTCTGTCATTGTATTGCCCTCCTTTATTTTTCACACTTCGTCCAGTTCCACCAGCGTATTCATCATCTCTGCATAGCCATATTTTCCGGTGACATATTTTATTCCATCACGCACTTCTTCCTGAGAGAAATCATGTTCCTCCAGGTAATCAGCCGACTTCTGGTTCAAGTAATCATAAAATACCAGCGCTAACTTCATATCTTCCAAACTGCCAGCATCGAGCCATTCTAAAAGTTCGTTTTCAGCTTCATTGATGTTTCCTTCATCAATCAGCTTTTTTAATTTTCGATACATCATTTCTCTTTCTATCTCCTCAAAAACTATCTCTTCCTGAGGATAGGTATCTACTCGAAATACTAACAGCAATAATGCTCTGACTGCCTGATGTATCATTCGCATAATATAGTCTTGTTCTACCATTATCGACCTTCCCTTTCTTATCTTGATTGAAATATGAGGCAATGATTCATATGAGCAATTGACACATGTTTCATATAAAATTATAATAGTACAAAAGCATTAAAAAAACAAGGAGGTTGCATATGACTGTTACCGAAGCAATACAGACAAGAAGAAGTGTCCGCAAATATGTCCCGGATGCAGAAATTCCTCAGGAACACATGGAACAGATTCTGACTGCCGGAATGATGGCTCCATCTGCCTGCAATACCCGTCCGTGGAGTTTTGTGGTTGTGAAAAATCGTAACATACTAAGAGAAATCCAAAATGTAAATCCATATACTTCCATGCTTGAAACTGCCTCGCTGGCAATTATCGTTGTCGCTCACCCAGAGGTTCAAAGCGGCAATTGCGATGGCTATTTTCCGGAAGACTGCGGCGCTGCTACCCAGAATATCTTATTACAGGCTTGGGAATTAGGCTATGGAACTTGCTGGTGTGGGGTTTACCCGCAAGAAGAACGGATTACAGATATGAAGCGGATTCTAAGCATTGATGCGACCCCATTTAACGTGATTGCGCTTGGTGTTCCGGACGAAGCACCTGCCGCCAGAGGTTTCTTTGATCCTACCAAAGTGACTTATCTATAAAATATTGAGGACTATCGCCTTCCCATCTTTTGGCGGTAGTCCTCACATTCATTTTTTATGTAAATGCATGCAAAAAGTTTATCTAAAATTTATTTAATCTAAAATGGGCATACTAATGATATTGCAGAGAAAGGATGATTGTTATGGAAATTGAACGCAAATATTTAATCGAAGAGGTACCAGAAAATTTAGATGCTTATGAATTTAAACAAATCGAGCAGGGCTATCTGTGTACCGCACCAGTGGTTCGTATCCGCCGTGCCAATGAGGACTATATTCTAACCTATAAAGGCAGTGGCCTGATGGTTCGGGAGGAACATAATCTAGCTCTGACCAAGGAAGGGTATGAACATTTAAAAACCAAAGTCGATGGTATTCTAATCGAAAAAAAGCGCTATCTGATTCCGCTGGGCGGCACCCTAACCATCGAACTTGATATTTTCGAAGGAAAGTTGACCGGGCTTGTTCTCGCCGAAGTTGAATTCGAAAATGAGGACGAAGCCAATGCCTTCACTCCGCCAGAATGGTTCGGCGAAGATGTGACATTTTCCAGTGATTATCATAATAGCACTCTTAGTCAAAAAGGCTTATCCTAAGCCTTCAGGTTTATCCTAAACCCGGGGGCTTAGGATAAGCCCTTTTTATCTTAATCTCGACGTTTCATATCTTGCCTGCGTGGCAACGCATTGCTTTAGCTGCGAGAAACGCTCTGATAAGTCGCCTTCCGGTATGACCACATCTAAGATAACAGAAAAATCGTTAATCAATCGCTCGGTCATATTGGATTCCAGCGCCTGCAAGACTTTATATTTATCATGGTAAGTATCGGCATCTAAAAATCTCAGCAGTCGCGGGTCTGCCGTTTCTTCTTCCGTCGGTTTCGCCATTTGCGGTGCTGCTGCGGTGACTGGCTGCGATTCGCTCGGTGATAGCGCTACTGTAACTGGCTGTGATTCCATCGGTGGTAACGCATCAGCAGTAATTTTTTCAAAACGATATTTCTGCTTCACCTGAGGATATTTCTGATGCTCTACTTCACTTACAAACATTTCCAGTGGTCTGGCATACGTTCCAAATTCGCCATACATCGCCTGATAAATCACCAGCTCCTGACCGGTTTCCGAATGTTTTGCAATTGTTATAATCTGATAAATTTTATTTTTAAAATGCCGGTACAATTCACCGGGATTTGGTCTTCTGCTTTCCATTGTTGTCGCTCCTTATAATGTATATCGATTTAGCATTTCAATTCCCTCTGAAACAAAATCACGCTCAAAAGTCATTTCTGTCGAATAGCCTTTTGCCAGTATCTCTTCCACATCCTTCATCAACCCGATACTCTCTGGCTGTGTTAATATGGACGACTCCTGGGAAATCATTTCATTCTGCGGTGATGCCTGCGACTGCTGTACCGGTGATGCCACCTTTGACTGTGTTACCGGTGATTTTGCCTTCGGCTGTTGCACCGCGGTTGGTGTTTTTGGCCTTGGCTGCTGCACTGGGGTTATGGGCTGCGGTTTTGCCTTCGACTGCTGTACCGTCGTCGATGATGCTGGTGCTGCATTCCGTTGCTGCCATGCTTGTGCTGTCTGCTGCATCGTCGCATTCGTCACCTGCTGCGTCTTTTCCTTCAGTTGCTGCCAAGCCTGCGCCGTCTGCTGTGCTCCGGCTGGTTGTTTATAGGTTTTACCTTGCTGACCGGATTTATTCTTGGCATTCTTTCTGACAATAAAAAATATCAGAGCTCCCCAAAATAGTAATGAAATACATTCCATAATAATCTCCATTCTTCCTTCTAGCTATGACAAACGTCAATATACGCTTTTACTACCTGTATCAGTTTTTCATAACTCATTGATGTAGTGTCCAAACAAAAATCATAGTTTCTGGCATTGTTCCAGTCTCTGCCAGTATAATACTTATAGTATTCCGAACGATATTTATCCGTTTTTTCAATCTTTTTGATAATTTCTTTTTCGGTTCCACCGTTTTGACTCATTACTCTGGCGATACAGTCCTCCATTGGTGCATAGAAGAACAAACGAATCACATGATCAAAATCTTTTAATACATAGTCTGCACAACGACCGATTATGACACAGGATTCTTCGCCGGCTAATTCCTTAATGACCTTTGCCTGATAACTAAAGAGGTTATCATTTGATACGAAATCATCACTTTCCGGCCCCAGCACTTCTCCGGTGTACATCTTTTTAGCAATCCGAAAAATTGGCATTCCTTTTAATTTTTCATCTACTTCTCCAAACAGAGCTTCATTGATACCACTTTCATCCGATGCCAAGCGCAGCAGTTCTCTGTCATAGCAGTTAATGCCAAGTTCTTTGGCCAGCAGCTTACCTAACGTTTTACCACCGCTGCCATAGCTTCTGGCAATTGTAATTACCGTCTTCTCCATAAAAACACCCATGCCTTTCTTCGTGTGATTTATCACACTATTCGCCCAAATATGCTTTCTTGATGGATTCATTGTTCATAAATTCTTTGGCATCACCTTCCAGCACAATTTTTCCGGTTTCTAAAACATATGCCCGATTGGCAATGGAAAGTGCTTTTTTTGCATTCTGTTCAACGAGCAATACCGTTGTCCCTGATGCTGAAATGGCTTTGATGATGTTGAAAATTTCTTCGACAAAAATCGGTGAAAGTCCCATCGACGGTTCGTCCATCAGCACAATTCTTGGCTTGCTCATCAGCGCACGCCCCATTGCTAACATCTGCTGTTCACCACCGCTTAAGGTTCCGGCCAACTGATTCTTTCGTTCTTCCAGACGCGGAAAACTCTTATAAACCGTTTGCAGTGATGCAGTAATCTCGTCTTTATCTTTTCTGGTATAGGCACCTAATTTCAAATTTTCATAGACCGACAACTGCGCAAATACCCGTCGTCCTTCCGGTACATGAGCCATTCCCATTGTTACGATTTTATGTCCGGGAACCTTTGTGATATCTTGACCTTCAAAGATAATGCTGCCTGTTTTCGCTGGTATCATGCCAGTGATGGTCTGCAAGGTCGTCGTCTTGCCAGCACCATTGGCACCGATTAACGCAATGACCTCACCCTCATTTACCTCAAAGGAAATACCCTTGATAGCCTGAATCATTCCGTAATATACTTCTAAGTCTTTTATTTCAAGCATTGCCATAAGTCATTTCCTCCTATTCTCCAAGGTATGCTTTGATTACCTGTGGGTCATTCAACACCTCACTGGTTTTTCCTTGCGCCAGCACCTGACCAAAATTGAGCACGGTCAGTTCTTCGCAGATTCCTGATACCAGTTTCATATCATGTTCAATTAACAGTACCGTCATCTCGAATTTATCGCGCACAAAGCGGATGGTATCCATCAGTTCTTTCGTTTCATTTGGATTCATTCCAGCCGCCGGTTCGTCTAACAGCAATAACTTTGGATTAGTTGCCAATGCTCTGGCAATCTCTAGCTTCCGCTGGTCACCATAGGGTAAATTGGAGGCTAAGTAATGTTCCTTATCAGCCAGCCCAAATACCTGTAGCAATTCACGCGCGCGCTCATCCATCTGGCGTTCCACCTTGCGATACTTCGGCAGCCGTAAAATTCCCGTTATAGTGGAATATTCGTAGTCGTTGTGCAGTCCAACTTTGACATTATCAAGGACTGACAATTCTTTAAACAAGCGGATATTTTGAAATGTTCTGGCTATTCCAGCCTTGTTAATATCAGCATTCTTCTGTCCGGCAATATTTTTGCCATCTAATAAAATCGTTCCATTGTCTGGTTTGTAGACACCAGTGAGCATGTTAAATACCGTTGTTTTACCAGCTCCATTGGGGCCAATCAGTCCATAGAGCTGACCTTTTTTTATGGTAATCCAAAAATCATCCACTGCCCGAAGTCCACCAAATGAGATACCAAGATTTTTTACTTCTAATAATGCCATCTTATTGTACCCCCTTCGCTTTCCGCTTGCTAAACATTTCTTTGAACGAATGACGCTGACGCCACTCAATCGCCTTTGGTGCCCAGTTAAATAACATCATTGCAATCAATACTACGGCATAGATTAACATCCGGTAGTCAGACAAGCCACGCAGTACCTCTGGCAGCATCGTTAGTACCACGGCTGCAATAATCGAGCCGCGGAAACTGCCGATTCCACCCAGTACAACAAATACCAATAGCATGATTGACATGTTATAACCAAAGTTTCCTGGCAATGCCGTTAGTGTTGATAGGTTGTGAGCATATAATACGCCACCAGCCCCGGCAATCGCCGCTGATATCGCAAATGCCAGTAACTTGTATTTCGTAATATTCACACCGATTGATTCAGCCGCAATCCGGTTATCACGAATTGCCATAATTGCCCGGCCACTACGTGAGTTAACCAAATTATAAACAACAAAAAGACTAATTAGAATCAAGATAATACCAATCGTAAAAGTCGATTGATGCGGCGTTCCAATAATACCCTTTGGGCCATTGATGATTACACTGCCACTTTCCGAAAGCTGCAAAGAATCGGTATCTACTATTGATAGATGCATTCCCGTTTCGTCTTTACCAATATATAAAATATTGACTACATTTTTTATAATTTCACCAAATGCCAAGGTGACAATCGCCAGATAATCGCCGCGCAGACGAAGCACTGGAATTCCAATCAAAAAACCAAACAGTGCCGCCACTATGGTTCCCACGATGATGGCTAATACAAAACGCAGACCTGGATGTAAGCTGGTCTGTTCCAGACATTTGGTAAATAATGCACCGGAAAATGCACCCACACACATAAATCCGGCATGACCAAGACTTAGCTCGCCTAAGTAACCAACACAGAGATTTAACCCAATTGCAACCACGGAATAGGTACACAGCGGAACTAATAAGCCTTGCATCAGACTAGACATATTTCCACTTATTACCAGTAACTGAGCAATTAGATAAACGACCAGCACCAGCCCATACGTAATCATCTGGTCCCTCGTTGTTTTTTTCATATTTTTTAGATTTAACTTCTTCATTTGCTCCACCTACACTTTCTCATGGATTGGTTTGCCCAAAATACCTGTAGGTTTTAGCAGCAATACTAGAATCAATACGGCAAATACAATTGCATCTGATAACTTTGATGAAATATATGTTCTTCCAAGTATCTCAATCACGCCTAATAGCAGACCGCCAACTAAAGCACCTGGAATCGAGCCGATACCACCAAACACCGCTGCGGTAAAAGCCTTAATGCCCGGCATGGAACCAGTATAAGGGCTTAGGGTGGAATACGCGGAACATAGCAACACACCGGCAATCGCCGCTAATCCTGAACCAATTGCAAAGGTCAATGAAATCGTTGCATTGACATTTACCCCCATCAACTGAGCGGCATCCTTATCTTCTGATACTGCCAGCATGGCCTGACCAGCCTTGGTCTTTTTTATAAATGTCATCAGCACTGCCATAATCACCAGACAGCTAATTACCGTCACAATGGTAACGCTGGAAATAATTAATTTTCCATCTGCCAGCTTCAGGGCCGGAAGTGTTACAACTGAAGAAAATGATTTGGTATCTGCACCAAAAATCAGCAGTGCAATATTTTGCAGAAAATAGCTTACTCCTATTGCTGTAATCAACACGGCCAAAGGAGTCGCCTTACGCAGCGGTTTGTAGGCAATTTTTTCAATCGTCATTCCCAATGCCGTACATACGACTATCGCTAGTAATACACTCACAATCGGATTAAAATTCATGCCGCTCATCGTTGTAAAGACTACATAGCAGCCAATCATGATGACATCACCATGAGCAAAGTTTAACATTTTGGCAATTCCGTATACCATCGTATATCCCAGCGCGATAATCGCATAGATACTGCCCAGGCTGATGCCATTGATTAAATACGATATGAAATTCATATCAACACCTCACAATTTTATTTTCGTACATTTTTTGAAGGGTGTTTTCAAAACACCTTATAAACTATCGAATATTATAGCACAATTTATATAGCTTCACAACGTGAAGCTTTTTCACAACGTGAAGCTTTTTCACAAACGTTTTAAAATATCAGCATAGCTCACAAGTGTAACATTTCCCAATTCGTCAGCCTTTTCCTCACACCCCTTGGTAAAACCAGATTTAGAGAACAGATAAAAATGTGTATTTTGATAAGAAAATAGCCGACTACGTTTTATCAGTGTTTCCAGAATACTCAAATCAACTTTTTCATTCGTCCATTTACACTCGCCAAAAAGAGCGGTATCTTTATCTTGTTCTCCCATAATGTCAATTTCTGCCTGTTTCTTTTCAATTGAATCATTTCCCCACCAACGTCCCAGCGAAGTGAACTCTACTGGCGATTTACCCGCAAGGAGCTGCGCCCATAAAAACTGGATACAGATTTCTTCAAAAACTTTCCCCATATAATCTGAAAGCTGTGGTTCGATACGCCGATACACAAGGTCTGATGCTCCGCGTGCAATCATTGAATTATTTTCCAGCACAAAACGATGCCAGAAGCGAAACATATTATCCTCGATAGAATACACCGATTTTTTGGATGCTTTTTCACCGTATGGTGTTTCTTTTTGAATAATTCCAAGATTAATTAGATTCTTTATATAGGTTGAACACACATTTGTATTTTCACCTACCTTACTTGAAATCTCTGACATGCGAGAAGCTCCAGCGGCAATCGCTGTAATAATCGCTGTATAAATCGCTGGCTCACGTACCTCCTGCTTTAGCAGATTTGTAGGTTCTTCATAAAGGAACGACATCGGATTAAGATACGTGTTCTTGATATTATCTTCAATACTCAGTTTGTCGTCCATTTGAAGTAAATATTGAGGTGTGCCACCAACAATACCATAAATAAGTGCCTTATCTTCATCTGCAAAATGTTCAAAATATTGACAAGTTTCCGCAAAATCAAATGAAAGCAGTTTCATCTGTGCTGTCCTTCTTCCATAGAGCGGTGCTTTGTAAGCGAGCACATGATCCTCCATATAAGACATCGAAGAACCGCAAAGAATTAGCATCAACTTTGAAGTGTCCTTATATTTATCAATCAAGAGCTGCAAGGTTGAAGCAAGACTCTTTGACGAACGGGCAATGTATGGATATTCGTCGATAGCTAGAATCAAGCGTTCCTTCTCGGCCAGTTTAAAAACATATTCCAATGCTGCCTGAAAAGACGCGAAGGATGCTTCCGATTCAATGCCACCGCTGTACTCAATTATACTTTTACTAAAGTTTTCAAGATTCTGCTTCGCATTACTTTCAACACCCATAAAATAGATTGCCGTTTTTTCACCTACAAACTGGTTAATAAGCGCCGTTTTTCCAACCCGACGGCGACCATAAATGACAACAAATTCAAATTTATTTGAAGCATACAGCTTATTTAAAGCATTCAGCTCACGCTCTCTACCAATAAACATCGCGATACCTCCCTCTTTGTTTGGCTTTAGTATATCATAGCGACAAAAATAGTCAAGTACGATTCGGCAAATCGTACTTGACTATTTTATTTAAACTTTTTTATTTTATTTCAGTTCAACCCTCATCTTCTTCGCCACATAAGACGGCTGTACAATCGGATTGTAGAGATATCCACGGCGGTAGCCGCTCATAATTTCCTCAAAGAATCCCGGACATTCCAAAATCATCGTAATTACATTGTCACCGTTATAGTTCAGGTAAGAATCTGGAATATAGAATTCCTCCTGCGGTCCAATGATATCATACTGTGCCACCGGCTTGCCATTGACGTAGATAAGCAGTCGCTCATCCGCCTTAATCGGAATAATCTGAAGTGGTGCCAGATAGCCTTCGCCCGGTTGATAGGTGAAGTGACGTCTGAACCAGACCAGATGACCCATCTCTTTACCAATAACCAGTTTCTCGACATCAGGTGCACTCTGCCATGATGTATCATCAAAGGTCAACTTTTCATATCCATTCGCAAAGCCGCTCAGCTCAAATTTTACATAGAAGGATTCTACGGTAATATCAATTGCGTTACCGTCGGCATATTCGCCGCCGATGGTAAACGGATTCATCAAGCCGCTGAATTTCACGATGGCACCTTCATGCGGATGTGATTTATTATGGAACTCATTCGCATATAGAACTGTGATGGTATTCGTTCCCTGCTGCACCGCGCCGGCAATGTTATGGCGCTCCATCGATTTATTGCGGGAGCGGAAAACAAGAACGCCATTAATATAGACTAAGTAGCGGTCCGTATCGTTGTGCTTAAAGTTCATATGAATGTGGGAAATATCGACCGCCACATCAAAACTGGAACGGAACCAATAATAACCATGCTTGAAGAAATCAGCTTCCTCTAAGGACATTGGCTTTTCTAACTTCGTCCATGCACTGTGGTCAAATTCCGGCTTCACTTCTTCACTATCGGCCATGTATTTCCAATCTGATGTCCACGTAATAGCAGGACGGTCAGCAAATGTGGCTGTCTCAAATGTAGCCTTACGCATTCCGGAAGGTTCCGTAATGAATGGAATTGTCACCCCATTTAAGGTTGCTGTCGATGGTGCGGCGGCTGATGACGCAGCGGCTGATGCCGCTTCCCTAGTCATCGGGAAATAAGCAATCGTGGCGGTCGTATTTTCTTTTACTTGTAAGGACAGAGCTACACTGCCATTTTCTTCTGTTACATCTTCCATAAAATACACGTCTTGGAATAGTAGGCCATTTTCTAAATCATCAATCCGGCCAATCATCGCCTCTGGCACAAGGAAGATTGTCACATCACCAACACTGACAATGCTGATTTGCTCATTTTCGTAGCTCAGAATCGCATTTTCACCAGCATCGTATATCGTCACATCACCCTGCAATACTTTCACATCTTTAGCACTGGCTTCTAAGCATAATTCACCGGCAATACCGGCTGCTCCATGCATCACCAAAGCGGTTACAGCGTCATATTTTTTCGTCATCCATACTTCCGAGGTGGAGTAAGCAATCCGCAGATTTGTATCGCCAACTTTAAAATGTACCGGGAACATTCTCGTCTGGTCTGATTTAATAACGGTCTTAAAGGTATAGCCACGACCAGAAATACTTGCTGGTACCTCAATGGTCACCTGCTTATCATCATGCTCTACATTTCTGACGAAGAAGAAGCGTCCGTTTTCATTACCTTCCTCATATGTCGTAAAATTCTCATATGCCTGATCAATTGAAACATCTAAGAACGATGAATCCTGATTCAAGACAGCCACCTGCTCGCCACCGGCAATAATTTTCATATACCGCTTGCTGTCACTTTCCGCAATAATATGGGAAAATTCTTTCGCAAACCGGATAAAGCCTTTGACCCAATAATATTTATCAGGATGTACTTCGCCTGTCTCACCGATTGGTGCTCCGCCGAAGTCATAGCTGGTAATATTGCCATAACCGCCTAAGGCAACGTCACCACGGCCGCCCATAAATGGGAACGTAGTTCCACCAACCATCATGTAGTAATTCACAATTGATGCTCCGGTAATAAAGACGCTCTTAGATACGCCCTCGATAACGTCAACACCAGGAATATAAGTTGGCTCGCCAATCTGGGAAAACCAGCCTGCCTGCAATTCTAAAATCATGACCGGACCGTCCTGAGCCGTTTTGGAACTTAATAATTTTTCTTCAAAGCGCTCATATTCTGACATCCACAGTCCCGGAATATTCGGATAGTAAGTACGGGTATCAATGATGCCCTTGCCACGCAGGAATTCTGCTTCGTTGGCAAATTTCGGTACATCAATGCCGCAATCTTCCATGGTCTGGTTAAGGAACATAAAGTAGTCAATCGCATTCTCAATTGTAATTACTTCTTCCCCGTATTCAATTAAATGGTCATATTCATTTTCAAGCTGCGCGGCAATAATTGTTCCGCCGTTAGTAATCAAATGAGAATTAATTTGTTTCGCACAGGATTCATACCAGTATTTACAAAGTGCCAGATATTTTTCATCAAGCATCCGCAGACGGAATTCCTTGTTGGCTATTTTCTTAATCAACCAATCAGGATGACCGCCGAAGTCAAGCTCTGCACAGATATATGGGCCTGGTTTAATCAAAACATATAAGCCGTATTTTTCACATAAGGTCAGGAATCGGTCTAAATCCAAATCACCATCCCAGATTTGTCTGCCCTCTTCCGGTTCATGCATGTTCCAGGCAATGTAAACGGAAATCAAGTTTGCTCCGGTTGCCTTCATTTTTTGTAAGCGTTCCTCCCACATTGCTGCGGGAACACGGAAGTAATGAAACTCACCGCCGATTAAATATTCTCTTTTACCGTTGATAATAAATCCATTCCGGTCATAAGAAATAATATTAGAAATGTCTGCCATATAAATCTCCATTCTGCGTGTCAAAACACGCGCTATATTTTTATATTAATTCTCATCTCGCCGCCTTAGCGCCATTTACTAATTAAACCGTCGCCGAAATGATTGCCTCAACATAATCAATTTTTCCATCGCGCAGCTCCTGCGCATATGGTGCCGGAATCCGGTTTCCTTTGAACGTTGCAACCTCTTTCCCATCCCGATACAGTGTGACTCCAACCACGCCAACACCGCTATCATATGTGTTGCAGCGGCTGTCATTGCGATATACTGCCGGGGTGTGGCCTAATATCATAAATCCAAACGCATTGGCCGGTATCTGTTGCTCGCGACATTCTGTTGCTGTATAGAGCTCCGCCGTCTTTTCATTTTCAGTAAAGAGCCATGACGGAATCTGTGGCACAAGCTCCATGCACAGTTCACCATTTTCATCAAGTAAAAATGGATTCTCACCAACTGTCATCAACCGCCAGATATGCAGCAACTCCGTTGAAGCACCCGTCAAACGAGACACATAACCGGCACCGTGAATCCGCTCATCAGGATGCGCTGAGCTGGCAATAAAGGAACAATTTTCCAAGGTACTACGACCATAAACAGCTGGGTCTAAAAATGGAATAAATGCCTTTTGCAGATAATGTGAAAATTCATCATATAAGCCGCTGCGCAGCAATTCTAAGAAATATTTATATTCCATGTGTAGGAAGACAGCTTCGTTTTCCAGCCAGCCGCGTGGAAATACATTCTGCCGGCCGATTTCCTTCGTCTCATCCATAATATCCGCATTTACCTTAAACATATCGAGCTTCTCATCATAGATACCGCTCTTTTTCACGGCTTCATGCAGCTTGCCGGAAATCGCATGGTTTGAACGCATCATATGTACCTGACCTTCTAAAAACGGCGGAATTGCCCGCTGTTTAAAGGCAGTTGCTCTAACATAAGGCATCCCCAAATCATTTTTGAGAACTTCACCATTTTTATCTGTCATGGTTTCATAAGCTGATACTTCATTGATAAAATATGTATCATAGACACCGGTTGCCGTATTATAAGCTTTCTGCAAGCCTTTCTCGAGCTGGGTAATCACGGCATCAAGGAATATTTTTGTCTCTGCCGCCGTCACTGTCGCTTCGGCGCCATCAATCCCAAACACTACTGCTTCACGATACGCTTCCTTAGCATCGTTACTCGCCCCCCAATACTCAAAGGCAGTCGCATTGCTGGTAATCAGCGCCAGTAGCGTATCATAAAATTGTTTCGCTTCTACCGGCAACGCGATTTCTTCCTCACCAGCTACCGCCAAAAGCTGCTTCATTAATTTAGCCAGTCTGACAACCTCCGCACTTTCATTAATGGAGGAGCCTAAGATACCCGGCAGTCCATTTAAAGCATCACACCAGCCCGGCTTATTGCCTTCCATTTCCAGACCAACACCTTCCGGGTCGAGGGACGCGGCTTTGTTCACAAGTAGTAGCAAGAGCTTAGACGCAAGGCTGCAATGATATACTTCACCGGTACCATATTGCTTACGGACCTGATTTGGCCGGTTATCCCGCGCCTGAATCAGCTTAGTCTTTTCTGCTATTTTCTTCAACGCACCATATTGGCGGATACCGTTTTCGGTCAATACATAACGCTGTGTCCGTGGTACTACAATTTCATCATTATCGTAATAGGTATAGTCCTTCGCCTGAAACATTGCTTCTTTGACTTTATCCGGAAATACTGCCAGATACTGTTCCAGTAAATCGTTGTTATAGGTCCAGTGGTCGACCCAATAGCCCTCTTGGAAGGTCGCAACATCTTCTTTTTCACACAACTCCAACAGGTCATTGACAAAGCTGTCAATGCTGCCCTTAAACGAATAGCCCTGCTGCTCAATAAACAGCAACAACGCCCCCGGCGTAAAGGCTTTTTCCAAATATTTGACAATTCCACTTGTTTCCGATATGCCAAAATAAGAACTGATAACGGCGGTGCAAGCTTCCTGATCAGTCATGGCAAAGCGAGAGCCATTAAGTACCAGCGGATTGAAACCGTCCAACTGAAGGATATTAAAAAATATCTTAATCACCGAATCACCAACATACGGAAAGAAATAGACATCATTCCGACGGTTTTGATTTACGTCACGGAAGTTGGCATTGCCCTGTGAATAATTCGTTGAGTCAACCTGGAAAAAATTATATTCCCGTTCCAAATCGCCGTGCTTTCTGGAATACACATATAAAACATGCTTGCCGTTACCCGTCTGCTCCGGATAGCCGCCGCGCAGGTAATTGTCCATAAAAGTCTGCCCGCAATATTGGTCAAAGATATCCGAGCTGCTGGCCGTAAAAATGTGACGCTTCGTCTGCTCGATTATCGTTTTGTTTTCTTCTATTTTGGTTTCCATATAACCAGCCTTTATCCGGCTGTCCAAAAATGCTTTGTAACTGTCAAAGCTAGGTGCACTGCCAATCAGCGTATAGGTGGTATTGTCTGCATTTGCTGACAAGGAAATATTCTGGTAACTGAAACCACAAGGCGTATAGCCGACATTCGCCTGCTCAGTTGGAACTGTGAAATCATTTCGCATAAATACTTCCGGGTATGTCATATCCGTTATATTGCCAAACACCAGTGATGGGTCAACGATGGTCTGGGAACGCTTCATTGTATCGCCATCAAATTGGAAGTTCAGATAAAAATTTCCGCCCTCCAGCAAGACTGTCTCAACAGTATCGTAAGGCAATGCCTTAATCCGATAAAAAGCCAAACCTTCGTCGGTATCGGCACTCATCCATGCCTGTCTTAAATTACTTTCATTTTTCATATCCTGATTGATTAGATAATACGGGATAATTACCGGCATGCCATCTAATACTTCTACCGCTATATCCGCATTACCGATATTCGTAATTGTTACACTGCGCATCAAAGCCGGCAGATTCTCGCCCGGCAAGGTGGCAAACATCACCTCGGTCTTAATCCCCAGTTCATTATTGATATCCTCCAGCTTGAAATCATACGAAGTAATTAACATTCGCTGGCTGATTTTCTGCTTCATGTTATCGGCATGATTCTGAAATGGTTCGTAAAAGGCAATTGTCCCATCTGCCTTTTTGATTTTATAAAAAGTCCGAAAGCCTTCCAATGAGGTCTGCCGGTATGCTTTGTTCGCCGGTTGAAATTCCATAATGGAATAATCCTTATTATTGACGCCAAAGGTTGCCATGCATTGTCCGCGATTCACATAATACGCCCACATTGGCTTTCCGTATAATCCTGACACTGCTGGCAGAAAACTGGAAAATGGCTTTTTGCGGTTATAATCTTCAATGACAAACTCGCCCTCAGCATTGATGTAGTAGTCCTTTTGCTTCATAGTTGTCCCCCTGCTTTATTTATTTTTGACATGGTTAACATAGTTTTCCTGATTTTATTTAAGTATAGCATGCATGGTATTTCATGAAAATTAGACAATCTATGAAAAAGGGGGAGAAAAATTGAAAATCAAGTCAAACAAAAAACAGGCCATCACACAATTTTATAATTGCGCAATGCCTGCTTTTCTCACCAAGACTTTTACAGTCCGATATATGCTCCATTTTCAATTCTTACAGCCTTTGGCTGTTTATTTACTTCGCCGCTTTCAGACCAGATTAAACCTTCATCACCACCCGTCAGACCCTGAACGTTGATGGTTGTCATCACTGGCTTCAGTGCATCACATAATTCTGAAGCACTCATTTGTGGTGTACAATCTGCTGCTTCAATGGCGGCCTTGATGGTATAAATCGCATCATATGCATCTGCTGCAAACTGATTTGGTGTATCCTTATAAGCCTTCTTATATGCGTCTACAAAACTCTTCGTTGCCTCATCCTGTGCATCCGCTGCAAATGGTGTTAACAGTAATACACCTTCCGCCAGAGCAGGATCAAAATTGTCTAAGGAAAGAATTCCGTCCATGCCGTCACAACCAAAGAAAATCGGTGCATAGTCAATTGCGTTTGCCTGCGCTAACACAATTGATGCCTCTTGATAATAGATTGGCAGAAACAGTAATTCTGCGCCAGCATCTTTGGCTTTTTTAATCTGAGTTGAAAAATCTGTTTTGGAATCTGCGGTAAATGCTTCCACGGAAACAATTTCCAGATTCTGATTTGCTGCTTCTTTCACAAAGTTTTCTTCTAAGCCAGAAGAGTATACGTCTGAGCTGTCATAGATAATACCAATCTTAGTTGCAATCTGATGCTCACCGACATACTGTGCCGATTTTGTTCCTTGATTTGGATCGGTAAAGCATATCTGGAAAACATTGCCACGATTAATTGCATCAGTAGTTGATGCCGATGGTGTGATCTGTAACATATTATCCTGACCAGTTTTGTCAACAACTGCCACACAAGGTGTCGATGTTACTGTTCCCATCAGAATCTGCATACCCCAGTCTTTTAATGTGTTATATGCATTTACTGCTTTTTCTGCATCACTCTGGTCGTCCTCGAATTTGTACTCAATTGGTGCACCGTTAATTCCACCTGCTTCATTAATTTCATCGACTGCCAGCTGCGCACCGTTCTTTACTGCGGTTCCGTAAATAGCGTTTGAGCCTGTTGTTGGTCCAATTCCACCAATGTAAAATGTGTCTGTCTTTTTCTCGTTGCCGCATCCTGCCAAAACAGATGCCGCCATTGTCATAATTAGTAATGCACTGATTACCTTTTTCATCTTATTTCCTCCTTGAATAAAAAAAGGCGTTCTTCTACTTGTTGAACGCCTTCTTCTTTAGCCATATGTTACTACACGATTTTAACAAAATCAATAGTTAATTTTTTTTATATTCGGATGGTGATTGTCCTTTTACCTTTTTAAATACCTTGGAAAAGTATTTTTCGTCATGAAAGCCAACCTTATAGGCGATTTCATATGTCTTCAAATAATTTTGTTTTAAGTAAACGCAGGCATGGTCAATCCGAATTTCATTTAAGTAATCGACAAAGCCACGGTTTACATTCTGCGAAAATAAGGTCGATAAATATCCTGCGGTAATACCTACCTTCTCGGCAACGCTGATTAAGGTGAGATCTTCATCATAATGCTCATTAATGTATTCCTTCGCCAGCTCAACCAGATTGTTTTTTTCACCACTGACAAGTCCTGATTCTTTCTTTTCAACCCCAAACATTTCATCGGCCACATCATTTAACTTCTTTAAAATATCGGATGAGCGACTTGGCTTTAACATATAATCCTTAGCGCCATAGCGAATCGCTTGCTGGCAATATTTAAACTCATCATAACCACTTAAAATTATCGTACATGGTAAAATTCCGGCCCGCGTGGCCTCCTGCATTACCTCAATGCCATCTTTCTTTGGCATCTGTACGTCCAACAACATGATATCGGGCTTGTCGTGAAAAATAATATCGATTGCCTCCTGTCCATTCGCAGCCAGATAAATCCGGTCGTACCGATCCGTATGCAATTGTATGTATTTTGCAATTCCATTGCGAATGACGTCTTCATCATCAGCTATCAGCAATTTCACTCCCATTGTCTGCCTCCTCACTATTATGACATGGAATCCGCATAAACACCGTTGTCCCCTGCCCCTCTTCACTTTCAATCTTTAGTTCAAAATCTTCATAGTATTTTAACTCGAGACGTTCCTTCACATTCTTGATGGCATATTTGCCAATTCTTTGACTGGCATATTTGCTGGTGTCTGGCACATCCCAAAGGGCTGCCACCTGCTCCTTGTTCATCCCCACACCGGTATCACGAATCACAAAATTCATGTAACCCTCAGCAAGCTTGCCCTCAATTGATAAAAAGTAATTATCCCCCGCCTGCTCAAAGCCGTGAACAATCGCATTTTCAACAAATGGCTGTAAAATCAATTTTGGAATCTGTTCTTCCAATATAGCTTCATCCATTTGAATCTGATATTCCAGCCGTCGGCCAAAACGCATTTTTTGAATCTGTAAATAACGCTCTAACAGCTCTCCCTCATGACGAACTGCAACAATGCCCTCGCCGCGGCTAAGTACCAAACGGAATAGCTGTGATAATGCAATGATATCCTCGGCAATTTCTTCATCACCGGTTTCAATCACCCGCCAATATAAAGAGTCCAGTGTATTATATAAGAAATGTGGATTAATCTGCGCCTGCAAGGCATCTAACTCACTTTCCTTTTCCTTTAATGCCATCACATAATTCTTATCAATCAACTCTTTCATGTCATCGACCATTTCATTAAAGCAAGCCGATGCCTCACCAACCTCATCAAGGGTCGTAACCTCTACCTTTTGGCTAAAGTCGCCTTTTTTAAATTCCTGCATCGCCCGCGATAGTGCGTTTAACGGCTTGGAGACAATCTTGGAGACAAACGCCATGATTGGGTATAGACCCGCCAAAAATCCTAACAGCATTGCCATGGGTGTTGCTACAATCGTTCCTAACATACTGGCTAATGTCTGTTTGGGAACCAGCTTATAGACAATCGTTCCCGTATCGTTATTGGCGATTCGATAGATGTTGTATTCATTTAACAAACCGTCACTTGTTTCGCTTGATACCTCTCTATCAATAATCTGGGCAATCGTATCTTCTTTAATATTCCCCGATTGATTTAAAACTGCTCCATTTACACTTAAAATAATGATGTTCTCTTGATCACTGCGCAACGAATTGTCACAGACTTTATCTAGCCGGTCGGCTGATGAGCCAATCACAAGATAGCCCAGTTTTTTCTTTTTTGTTAAGTCATAAATTTCACGATACATCACCATTTTATCACTGTAGTTGGATGCATAGGTGTCTGATTGATATTTCCCTACCCGCTGCCACAAGACCTTTCCCCGAGCCGCTACGGCCGTCTGGTAAATATCAGTTTTCTGGACAGTTTCTATATCAGAAAGATAGGACGCGTGGGCATCCATACAGCGTAGATATGGATTCACCCCATTCTCCGGGTAAATTGCAACGGTCTTGATTTGACCATTTATTGCAATGATATCCTGCAACATCTGAATTGGTGCATTATTGTACCACAGTCGGGTATCCTCATTTAGCTGGTTGGGTTTGTTGGAACTCAAAATCAAGTTGATTTCATTATTGACACTCAGATAGGTTCCTATCTCCATAATATTTTTTTGGATGGAATCAATATTATCCGATAGGGCTTTTACGCTTTGCTGGCAGTATTCATTTTCTTTGTTTACGGCAGATTCAAAATTTTCAAAAAATAAAAGGGCACTAATTAACAGTAAAATCGGTGTGATAATTAAGTAGCTGTAAAAGACCAGCTTCTTTCTTAAACTTAATTTCATAATCCAATATTTTATCCGTTTCATAGTGCCCCCCTTCAGAGTCCACTTCCAAGTGGACTTTTTAACCCCATTTTCTTAATTTTATCCTTTTACGGCACCCATTGCAACACCTTTTGTAATGTGCTTATTCAAAAGAATATAGACAATTACTGCCGGTGCGGCTGACAATGCCATTACGGCAAATTGAACTGCGTAGTTGGATGAATATTGTCCGGTAAAGTCCAGAATGGCAAATGGAAGTGTTTTCCATTTCGGGGTGCTTAAATAGGTGCTTGCCATAATAAACTCGTTCCAGTTATTCAAAAAGGTCATAATTGCTACGGTTGCAATGGAAGGTTTGAGCAGTGGTGTCAAAATCTGAAATACAATTCGATAGATTCCGCATCCATCCATGACTGCCGCCTCCTCTAATTCAATCGGAATTGACTCAATAAATCCATACATCAGGAACATTCCCTGCGGCAGTGAAAACGCCACATACGGTATTAACAGTGCCCAGATGGTATCCATAATTCCCATTGAATTGTAGATTTTAAAGTTCGGCAGTAACGTTACGTGAATTGGTATCATCATTCCAAGCAGCAGTAATGTTCTGACAAATCCACTTAATTTCCATTTCATTCGGCGGCAGGCATAAGCTGCCATAATGGATATAATAATAACCAAAATTACTGCCAGGCCATTGATGAGAACACTATTCTTCAAATATAGTAAGAAATGTCCATCCACAAATGCCTTTACATAGTTGCCCCACTGAATCTTCTTTGGCATTACCAATAATCCACTGGTAAACATTTCATTACTGCTTGCAAGTGAGAAATTCAACAGCCAAATCAATGGAAATATCTGAACCACTGCAACAATCAGAAGGATAATCCACAATAATGATTTTCTAATTTTTTCGCCTATCGTCTTCATATCCATCTATGCCTCCTTTTTCTCACGGAACACAGTATTGAGTCCCACGGTTGCCAGAATACAAATGACAATGAATACCACGCCGATTGCATTTCCATATCCATAACGGAAGGCCTTAAATGCCTGCTGATACAAGTAGTTTGCGGTAAACTGGGTACTATTACCCGGCCCACCATCCGTTAAGAGGTATACCATTTCCATCTGCTTTAATGCTGATATTATTGCCATTGTCACGTTAATCTGAATGACTGGCTTCATTAATGGCAGGGTAATTCTAAAAAACGTTGTCGAGGTATTGGCTCCATCAATGGAAGCCGCTTCATAGAGAACGGGATCAATATTCTTGATGCCAGTATAGTAGATTAACATTCCCCAACCAAACCCGTGCCAAATTAAGACGATTAGTACCGACCAAATCGCACGGTCAGGGCTGAGCCAGTTAATCTCTCCCTGATAACCAAATGCTTTTAAAACATTATTTAAAAGTCCATAACTTGGATTATATATAAATTTCCACAACGAAGCAATAATTGCTACGGAAATAACGTTCGGTATAAAGTAGATACAGCGGAATATTCCTTCTGCTTTTCCTTGCAGCTTATCTAATACGGCTGCTACCACGATGGCAAGCGGATGCTGAATGCAGACAAAGCCAATTGCCAGCAGTAATGAATTTCGTAATGCGAGACCAAAGGTCGCATCATGAGCTAATGTTTTATAGTTTTCTAGGCCAACATAATTTGCTTGCCCCATACCTGAATAGTCTGTGAAGCCATAATAAACGCTTAGGCAGATTGGTGCTAAAATAGCGAATACAAATACCAAAAGTCCCGGCAATATCAAGCTAAAAATTACCAATTTGTTACTATACAACTTTTTCATAAGAATCTCCTTTCAAAAGAGAAGGCTGTCATAAAGCTTCTCTGCTACCAGATTTCTGCTTTGTGACAGCCAAGGTATTTCACTCTTTTCTAGCGCTATTTATTTACACGCATCACCCATTGCTGCCAGGAAATCTTCTACACTCATTGTTCCGTTTGATACGCTCTGAATTTGAGTTTCAATTGCTACTTTAAATGCCGATGGACCACAGTCATTAATTGGTGTTCCAGAGGTACTTGTTGCATTATTTACGATATCAACAAACTGTTTCTGTAAATCTGATTCATCGCCAGTCATATATGCAGTCTGATCCTGTGCTGACATTCCAACGCCGTTTTCCCATCCGTATTTGGATAATTTGTCTGGCTGATACATATAGTTCAAGAATTTAACTGCTTCATCTTTTTGTGAAGAGTCAGCGCCAATTGCATATCCGCCGCCATTCCATGCTGGAATATCGGTCTGAGCACTCTTGCCATCTGCTACTGGAGGCATTGTAAAGGCACGGATATTGGTTCTGATTTCTTCATCAATATCTTCTTTTACTGCCATTGATGTTTCCCAGCTTCCCATGTAGAACATTGCTGCCTGACCATTGGTAAACAGGTTCATTGCGGTTCCATAATCCTGTGAATCATATCCGGTCTGGAACATTCCGGCTGCTGCAGACTGTGCCAGTAACTCAGTTGCTTTTACTAAGGATTCATTTGTAAAATCTTTATTTGCAATTGCATCACCGATAATGGATGCTGCATTTGCTGAATCTACTCTTACCAATAAATCAGTTAAATAGATTGCCATTGGCCATCCATCACCACCGTCCATTGCGACTGGAACGATTCCTGCTTCTTTAATGGTTCCACAAAGTGTCATTAAGTCTTCATATGTAGCTGGTACTTCCCAACCATTGTCTGCGAACATCTTCTGGTTGTAGTAGAATGCCATTACGTCAGTGTTTCTTGGAAGTCCGTACAGGCTGCCGTCTTTCTTAAATCCGTCTAAAGAGCCTGAGATAAATCCGTAGTCTGCGTAATCTGCTTCATTCAATGCTGCCAGTACACCTGCTTCTAATACTTCATCTAAGAATGCTGGCTGGCCCCAGATACTAACTACATCTGGCATACCGTTCATTGCATATGCTTTGAATTTGGTCTTGTAAGCTTCTTCATCCAATGCTTCTACTTCGATGGTGATGTTTGGATTCTCTGCCATGTACTCATCAATAATCATCTGCTCTACTAAGCCCTGACCATTTTTTCGGTCTGGCAGGTTCGAGAATAACTTGAGGGTGACAGGGTCAGTTGAAGCTGGTTCTTCTTCGGCGGTTTTGTCGTCGCCGGCAGTCTCTGATGCTTCTGCTTTGGTGTCAACATTGCTTTTGCTAGCATCGTTTACCTTGTTGTTGCTTCCGCAGCCAGCCATCAGGCTCATTGCCATTGCTGCTGCCATAAGTGTTGCTACAATTCTTTTCTTCATTTCCAATTCCTCCCAATTGTTTTTCGGTTAAGTTTTTGTACACTTAAATCTTAGCATTACTAGTGGTTAGAAAAAAGATACCAATTTTTTAAAAAAGTGCAATATTTTCGAATTTCATATTTTCAGCAAAAAAGAAGCCTATTGTTTTACAACAATGGACTTCTTTTTCGTTCTTAGCCTATAAGGGTCTATAAAAACTTTCCTTTAAATTTAACATCAATTTTACCACCGTTTGATGCTTCAAATTGATAATGTCCCTTAAAGGCCTTACCGTATGCATCGGTCACATACATGATGTTGTGTTTTGTTAAAACCTCAAATGAAAATGTTTTGCCATTACCGACGGAACCGATTTTGATACCGTTAATCCAAACATCATATTTTACGGCAGCGCCAACAAAACTGGAACGACGTTCAAAATTAACTGTAAATGGCTCAGCTAATATTTCTTCTGGTTTCGCTTTGAGTGGTTTTGCTTCGAATTTCTTGCGACAAGAATTGCATTTATAACGTGTTGGCTCCAGCTTCTTGTCATCTGAGCTTACTGCACTGGCGACAAGCACACCGATTGCACCAAATGCTGCGCCCACTGCGGCTTTTGAATTCTTTACACCGATAATTTTGTAGTCCTTGCTCTGACATTTTGGACATGCCATTGCATAAAGGCTTGGTGCATTTACTTGTTCTTGGTTTTGTTGATTGTCCATACTAATCTCCTCCATTGTATGTAATTAATTTTTACTACCTAATGTTACCGAAATCACCTGTTCTGTATATTCACCATTTTTATCGTTTGCCCGGCGTTGAATCGTAACTTCAACCGTATCGCCCGCCTCATAATACTGAATCTGTTCTTCCAGTTCTGTGTTGCCGCCTACCTTCGTACCATCAAAAGCCGTAATAATATCGCCTTGTGCCAATCCGGCAACTGCTGCTGCGGAACCTTCAACCACTTTGTAGATATAGACGCCTTCCGGCATATTGTAGGTCTGTGCCACCGAAGCCGACACATCCACCCCGGAAATGCCCAAATATGCTGCTTTTCCTTCGACTGCCTTTTCACGATAGATTAACTTTTCGATAATTGGGGAGGCTGTATTGATTGGTATTGCATAGCCCATGCCTTCCACCGCAGTATCTGAATATTTGATTGAATTAATGCCAATCACTTCACCATTTACATTAAGCAGTGCACCGCCACTGTTGCCTGGGTTAATTGCCGCATCGGTCTGAATCAACTCGCTTGTACTTGTTGCCCCAGTCTGGTCATCCATCAAGCTCACCTCACGCTCAAGTGCACTGATTACACCATAAGTTACCGACTGTCCATAGCCCAATGCATTCCCAATCGCAATCGCCGGTTGGCCAACATGCATATTCTCTGAATCTCCCAACGAGGCAACCTTTATCGCAGCAACCGTATTTGCTTCGACATCGGATAATTTAACGGCAACGACTGCCAAGTCATTGCCCGGGTCTGTTCCTTTGACCTCGGCGGTGACCGTTGCATCATCACAGAATTGAACGGTAATGCTCTTGGCATTTTGAACCACATGATTATTTGTTGCAATATAAAGGTTGTTATCATCCTGACCGACCACAATTCCCGAGCCGGCACTTTCATTTTCATAATTGCGAATCTGGCCAAACCAATCCTGATACTGAATCGAGGACATATTGGTAATTGCCACAATGGATGGCATTACGTTCTCAACGATAGCGGATACATCCATTACATTCGCTTTGCTTTGCGTTTTTTTCTCGTCCGCTGGTTCTGCTGTTGTTGTTTTATTGATGCTTGGTGTTACTGCGGCAATCTCTGTCGTCTGCTTCTGATTGGTTCCTAAAACCTCACCGAAGAAATATCGCGTACCTTCAAATGCCGTTCCTGCTACTAGTCCAAATACAAGCGCGATTGCAACCCATTTTGTAAGCCGGTTAAGGAAACCGTTTTCGCGTTTCTTTTCCGGCGGAATATCATAATAGTCCATTTCATCTACCCCTTTCATCCTATAGATTCTTGTATCATATCTACAAATTGTGTCAAAATTGTGTTTTTTGACTAATCCTCTAGGAAGATTTTTCTAGTTATAAAATTAAATATCATGACTACACCCGTGGCAAAAATCTTTGTCAGCATATAGTAAATGTTCAGAATATCTGCACCGAGCCACATCAGCAACTGATTCAAAGCTAAACCAATCAGACTGAGAACGATAAAAATCAAAAATTCCTTCCGTTTGCTCATGCCCTCTTTTCCGGTAAACACATATTTCATGCTGCACAAATAATTAAATATCACCGATACCGTAAAGGAGATTGCCGCTGAAGTCAGATAGTAGATACCGATAAATTCTGTTAATACATAGAGTACCCCATAATCAATTAAAAAGGCCAATACTCCCACGACACCAAATTTCATAATCTGGGCCATTAATGTCTGTATCTTTTGCTTTTTTTCCATTTTACACTTTCCCTATTCTACCGTAACTGATTTTGCCAGATTTCGTGGCTTATCCACATCACAGCCTTTTCCAACTGCAACATAATAGCTAAATAGCTGTAGTGGAATAATCGCCAGTGAGTTCGTGAAATACTTATTTGTCTGTGGAATGTAAATGACATAATCAGCCGCTTTTTCAATCTCGGTATTGCCTTCATTAGTAACTGCCATGACAAATGCACCACGAGTACGTACCTCGACAATGTTGCTGACGGTTTTCTTAAATAGTTCTTCCTGCGTTGCTACGGCCGCCACTAAGGTGCCGTCCTGAATCAGTGAAATCGTTCCATGCTTCAACTCGCCTGCGGCATAAGCTTCAGAATGAATATAGGAAATCTCCTTTAACTTCAATGAACCTTCCATTGAAATCGCATAGTCAATTCCGCGCCCAATAAAGAATACATCTACCGCGGCAATATATCGGTTGGCAAAGCGCTGAATCCGCTCCTTATTATTTAACAGCAATTCAATCTGCTCTGGCAGCTTCATCATATCTTTTATCATCACGGCAATCTCTTCATCCGTTACTTTGCCACGAACCTGTGCGAATTTCATTGCCAAAAGATACTGGGCGATTAACTGGGCACTGTATGCCTTCGTCGTTGCTACCGCGATTTCCGGACCAGCCCAGGTATACATTACCTTATCTGCTTCACGGGCAATCGATGAACCGACCACATTTACAATTCCCAGCGTCGTAATGCCCTGCTTTTTCGCTTCCCGTAAAGCCGCCAGCGAATCCGCGGTTTCGCCGGATTGACTAATGATAATAACGAGCGCGCCTTCCTCTAAGATTGGATTCCGGTAACGAAACTCGGATGCAACATCCACCTCTACTGGAATTCTTGCCAATCCCTCAAAGATGTATTTTGTGGTTACACCGGTATGATATGCCGAACCACATGCAACAATATGTACTTTTTTTATCGCCCGAATTTCTTCATCGGTCATGCCTAGTTCTTCAATTACAATCTGGCCATCCTTAATCCGTGGGTTCATCGTATCGCGTACCGTCTTTGGCTGCTCATACATTTCTTTTAACATGAAATGTTCATAACCACCTTTTTCGGCTGCATTGATATCCCATTCGATTGTTTTTGATTCTTTTTCGATTAGCTCACCGTCAACGTTAAAAAATTCGATGGCATCTGTCGTCAGTTTGGCAATTTCTTCATTTTCAATAAAATATACCTCTCTGGTATACTTCAATACGGCTGGCACATCCGATGCAATCAGATTTCCGTCTTTTCCATGACCTACAATCAATGGACTATCCTTACGAACGGAATATACCACATCAGGGCACTCTAAGAAAATAATTCCCAACGCATAAGAGCCTTCCACGCGGTGCATTACTTTGGTAATGGCCTCAAGCGGATTGCCTTTATAATAGTAATCTAATAAATGTGCAATTACCTCTGTATCTGTTTCAGAATGGAACTCATATCCCTTATCGACTAGTTTTTTCTTTAACTTCAAGTAGTTCTCGATAATTCCGTTGTGAACTACGGCAATCGTTTTATTCTCATTAAAATGTGGATGGGCATTGGTATCGGATGGTGCACCGTGTGTTGCCCATCTGGTATGACCGATTCCCACACTGCCTGGCATCGTCTCACCGTCATGGGTTAATTCACTTAACACCTTCAGTCTGCCAGTTGCCTTGGCAAACTGGATTTCGCTGCCATCGTACACCGCCATTCCCGCTGAATCATATCCCCGATACTCCAGCTTTGCCAGACCATCCAGCAAAATTGGTGCTGCCTGCGACTTACCAATATATCCTACTATTCCACACATTCCCTTGTTCCTCCTCAAGCTTATTCAGTCATTATATGCAAAAGTTTCTGAACTATTATAACAGTAAAAGTCTGCTTCTGCAACTTTTGCAAAAACAGACTTTATCAATTAATTTTACTGTTCGGTTTCTGTTTCTGTTGACTCTTCTTTTTCAAGCGGATTGTCCCATCTTGCCGTATCTGATGCGCCCAGACCGGTATCCGAAATAATCTGCTGACTATATGCCTTAACCGTTGCTGACGGCACATAATCCTTTACACCAAACAGATATTCATGTAGTTCACTTACATTTGTTGCTAAATCAGTTGCTACAACTACATCACCGACTTTGCCGCCCATCTTCTTATTGGCTAATTCAAATGGGAAGCCATTGGTACCAATCAGCTCATAATCCAGAGCGCTGGCAACTAATCCTAAGATTGTTGAATTTGACATTGAGGTTGAAATATCATCACAAACTGCATCAACAATTTTATTTAGTGTGCTCAAATCCGAAGCCTTGGCATTTTTTACCATCTGCTCTACCACCGTTCTCTGACGCTCCGTCCGGCGATAGTCATCACCAGCAGTATAACGGATTCTGGCATAGCCGGTGGCCTGGGTTCCGTCGAGCAGGTATGTGCCGGCGCCGCTAATTGTCTTAGCTGTCTTGCCGGTTACCTCGGCAGTCGTCTGGGCATAGTGATTTAAGTAAATCACCTCTTCCGGCTGTACGGTAATTTCAACACCACCTAATAGGTCTATCGCATCAGTAACCGCGTTAAAATCGACTACCACATATTCAGAAATATCTAAATCAAAGCTGGAGTTTAAGGTCGCAATTGCATTTGTCGCCCCACCTCTGCCATATGCCGCATTTATTTTTTTAAAGACCTTTTCACCGACATCAAGGTAGGTATCACGATAGATTGACACCAGTTTTACTTCCTTGGTATCGTTATTAATGCTGGCAATCATAATGACATCACTATTGCCGGCTGACCAGGAACCATTGGAACGGTTATCCAGACCAAATATTGCTACGTTCGTAAAGCCCTTCAGCAGCTCTTTTGTCGTCTCATCTAACTCATTGATTTTCAAATCCTTTTTGTCAATCTTCGTTCGGTCGACCAAGTCTAGTTTTGATTTTATAAATAATCCTAACAGTAATAGCAATAATACCGAAATCTCTACTGCAAATAATATTATTTTTCTTTTTCGACGCTGTTTCTTGGTTAATTTCTTTTTTGTAGTCATTCTGTAATTCTCCATCTTTTTCTTAAAAGTACGACTTTCATAAAAGTGAAACTTTTTTAACTATATACCAATTTAAAGTGACTGTCAATAATTGCCACCCTCATGGATATGCCGCCAATTGGTCATTAGTACCCTGACAAATGCCAGCCGGTTCTGAATCATACGGCGGATTCCATAGTGCTTCATACTGGAATTATTGTCACCATGCCGACGGTATGAGATTAGCTTATCCTTGATAAAGCAGGTTCCGCGGCCACGTACATCATTTACTACACCAATCCACTGATCATGCATTTCGATTGTCTCGGGTATTGGCAATACATATTCGATTAATTCGCGACGAAAAGCCATGCAGCATCCTACATAGGTATTTCGCCATATATTTTTTAAAGCACCGGCACCGGAATGTTTGATTTCATAAAACGATTCCCGCAGCACTGATTTACCATCTTCCTTTACCACCGTGGCATCATGCACCACTACACTGCATCCGTTCTTCACAAATGTATCAATCATTCGCTCAATCTTCTGCTTGTTCCAGATATCATCCTGATCTGCTAAAAAGATATATTTTCCCTGACATTCGCGGATACAAAAATCAACATTGGCCTTGACACCACGTCCCGGTCCACGAACAATTCTAACTCTTGAATCCGTTTCCTTGTATTTCATTAAGGTGCCCGGTGTTCCATCAGTCGAACCATCATCTGATATTACTAATTCATCCTGTTCCCCCATACTCTCCAATATGGATGCAATCTGTTCCTCGACATAATTTTCTCCGTTATACGTAACCATCGCAACGGATGCTCTAATCATATTAACTTCCACCCCCACTTCCTAAAGTATGACCACATGGAATGTAAATGCAGTCGAAACAATTCCCTCTTCTTATGGGAACCCTTCTCCCACTTATGAATTACGGATGCGTATGGACAGTATGTAAGTACCGATATTTCATTGACCCGCTTACACAAATCAGCATCCTCCATATATAGAAAAAACCGTTCATCAAATCCCCCAATTTGTTTAAACAGTTCCGTTCGGATTACTAAAAAACTGCCCTGCGCAAATGGCACCTCAAAGGGTCTGCGATAATCCATATCCTGCATTGTATGAAACGCTTGGCGCCGGCGAAACATGTTTGGCAAAAACATTCGTAAAAACATATCAATAACCGTTAATTCACGGCGATATACTGCCTGCAAATTCCCCTGCTCGTCTAGTAGCCTGGGAACACACATGCCAATCTTGCCATCTTGCATAAATGAAATTAATGCTGACAAGGCATCTGATGTCAACAAAATATCTGGATTAACAATCGCATGCAAGCAGGAATTAAGCTGGGGCAGGATGTAATTATGGCCACCGCCGAAGCCCAAATTGGAGCCGGTTTTGACATAGCATACATCACCATAGCGCTGTTCTAGCTGCGCCAACTGATTGTCCACAGTACTGTTGTCAATGAGATAGATTTTTTTGCGGACCGCTTCTGCGGTAAAGTGTTCGATTGATTCAACCGCCTGCCGCACGTCTTCTTCGTTATTATATACAACGATTGCTACACTAATATCATCCATTTCTATTCTACTCAGCGCCTCGTCCTTTCAGTACAACTTCAATCGTTTTTAAGATAATTCGAATATCGAGGCTCAGCGACCAGTTCGAAATATACTCCGTATCCAGCTCAACCACTTCTTCAAAATTGCAAATGTCACTGCGGCCGCTCACCTGCCACATCCCGGTCAGTCCCGGCTTGATTCCCAGTCTGGCCCGATGATGTTTCTCATACTGGACAAATTCATCCATCGTTGGCGGTCGTGTTCCAACGAGACTCATCTCACCTTTTAGAATATTCCAAAACTGCGGCAGCTCATCAATCGAAAATTTACGCATAAATTTTCCAATTGGAAAAATCCGCGGGTCGTCGTCCATCTTAAACATCAGACCATCTATTTTGTTCTGCTTCAGCAAGTCCTTCTTCTGTGCCTCGGCATTCACATACATTGAGCGAAATTTATATATTTTAAATCGTCTGCCATTTCGGCCCACCCGCACCTGTGAAAAGAATACCGGTCCCGGTGACTGCCGCTTAATTATCGGCGCAAAGATAATAAATGCAATGACCATCAGCAATAATCCGACAATGCTTCCAATAATATCGATCACGCGTTTGATCAACAACTGACGAGGCGAAGCAATCCGCATACTGGATGTCAATACCATGTATCTTCCGCATTCCTCCACCAATTTATTCGGCATCAGCTTTGATTCATGCACCAACTTAAAATGGACCGTTACACCCATTTCAAGGAGCACTTCGGCCAATGCCTCACTGCTGTCAATGGAATTGCCATTAATAAACACTTCATCAACTACATGGGTCTGAACATATTCAAAAAAGTTATCCGCATTGGCAACTACCGGAATTTCCCGAATCACATCACCCTCACGCGGCTTGTCTACGACAACAATTCCTCTTACCATAAAATCCCGGTAACGGTTATCTTCAAAATCGCGAATACAATCTTCGACCTGTTCATTGGTGGTGACAATAATCATCACTGATTGCTTCTTGGCATCCCGCAGCCATTTTCGAATGATTCGTTTGTGCACCAAATGGACCGCAAATTCAATTGCCATCGATAAGCCCCAGTATGCAAATAAAATCTGTCGCGAATAAATCTCCGACTGCTTGGTGCCATACATGTAAAGCAGCATACCTAAGAATACAATCGTCGTGGTAATCACAACGGTCTTTAATTCCTGAAAATAATTTCTCCGCAAAATGCCTTTGTATGGCTCAAAAAAGAACACCACACAAATATCAATCAAGATTAGAACAATACCCAATCTCTCATAAAATTGGTTTTTATATGGTGATGAAAATCCTAATCGGATCATATATGAAATTACAAATGCCAACTGCAAACAAAGCAAATCCAATATCATAAAATCCAGATGCTTCATCCAGCTTCGTCGTTCTTTTTTATACATTCTATTTCCTTTCGAAAGCCTCATACATTAATGTAAAATTCTTCCTCAGATAACAATAATTTTATCATACCTTAAGCGTTTCGAAACAACAACGAATTTTTTCTTAATTTTTTTTAAGAAAAATGTTTGTTATTGCGACTTGTGCCCAAAAGGCATGCTTTGCTTGTATGAATAATTCGATTTATTTAATGTAAAATTCGGATTATAATAAGGGTCTCCGGCTTCTATTATTGTGCTCCATTTTTGCTTAAAACAATCAATTTCCTGACCAAAACGTTCGACTTTTTCTCTGGTATCCTCAAGCCCTCTCGATTTTGACTCATAATGGTATGCAAGGACTTGTGGATTGTAAACAATCAGCAGCCCCAATTCACGAAGCTTTAGACATAAATCCACATCATTAAAGGCGACCGCCAATGTCTCATCAAATCCACCGACAGTATCAAATGCGCTCCGTTTCACCATCATACAGGCCGCTGTGACTGCACTATAATTAAGCTGGACGCTGGCTTTATTCAGATAGCCGTCCCGCTCTCTTTTTAAGCCCACCAGCATATTAGACGCGATTCCGCCAATTCCAATGACAATTCCGGCATGCTGAACAGTGTTATCTTCATATAAGAGCTTTACCCCAACTGCCCCCACTTCCGGGCGGCTGCAGTTGCTCAGCATCCGTTCCAGCCAATCGTTTGTAATCAGCTCAATGTCATTATTTAAAAACAGCAAATATTTGCCGTGGGTATATCTAACACCAAAATTATTGATTGCCGAATAGTTAAAGTCAGCCCCCCAGGTTACCACACAGATGCGTTTTCCATCTGCCAGCGTTCCTTCCAGTGCTTGCCCTGACACATATTTTTGTCCCACCAGTTCTTCGTAGTAAGCAAATGTTTCCGGCTGTTCACTATTATTCTCAACAATGACAATCTCATAATGCTGATACGTACTCTTGGCAATGGAGTCAAGACATTGCTTCAGCATCGCCGACTGGTCTTTATTCGGAATCAGAATGGATATTAAAACCTCGTTTGGGCATGCGTAATCCAGCTCATAGAAGCCCATATGTGAGGTATCACGAATGGCAGCTTCCTGCCCCCAGGCTTGTAAATGTGCCTGAATCGCCCGCCTCCCAGCCGCAAATGCATAGAGCTTACTCTCTGGATTGTCTGCGGTTGAGGTTCGCGACACCCGCCAGTGATAAAGGATGCGCGGCACATGAGCAATGCTCCCTGCGTTCGCGAGACAACGGAAAATAAAATCATAATCCTGCGCCCCGTCAAATTCTTTGCGAAATCCGCCAGCCTTTTCCACAACGGAACGTTTCACGCAAAAAAAGTGCGTAATATAATTGTTAGAACGGAGTAAATCCAAATTAATGTCCGGTTTAAAATGTGGCTGTGAAAATATTTTGGAGTCCTCGGATACCTTGTCCTCATCGGTATACACAACCTCACATTCCGCATCACTTTTCAAACCATTGATTGTTCGGCCACCCTGATAAAGCGCCATATTTAGCACTTCATACAAGGCATCCCTGGCCAGCAAATCATCATGGTCTAACAAACCAATCCAATCGCCATCTGCCATTGCAAAGGCGGCATTGGTATTCTCGGCAATACCTAGATTTTCACCCAGGTGCTGATATTTGATGCGGTCATCCGCTAAATATTTTTGAACCATCCGCTTCACACTATCATCTGGTGTTCCATCCGCCAGACAGAGCTGCCAGTTACGATATGACTGGTCAAGCACCGATTGCACCATTTCATCAAAAAAATGTTCCGGGGTACAATACAAGGGCACACAAATACTAATCAGCGGGCGCCGTTCCCATGCATCGGAACGCTCCCGCTGTAATTGTAATGCCTCAGGCGTCGCCTGATGTTTTTCATACCAAGGTCCATATGCGACCTCTTCTGGTTCTAAGCGTTCGCCCACTCGAACCAGAAATGCCTTTAGACCATAATTCTTTAGGAAACGAATTCCTTTAACAATATTATAGTATGTGATTTTCATTTTTTCTTGTCCTTCTTGTTGTGAATGTACATCCAGGTATCAACATAATCCTCGCGCTCTCCTTCACTTAATAAGGCAAATTTATTAAATGACATCTTGGTCAATTCCATCTTCTGCTCGGCGCATTTATGGCATTCAACATGCTTTCTCCGAGATACTGCCCGAAGCCATCCACACTCTGGGCAGATATATACTTTTATCATATGCTCACTCCCTAATTCTTTCCCACAACTCTATTTTAGTGAGAAATCAGCTTTATTCAGAGTTAAATTTGGATTGTAATAAGGGTCCCCCCGCTGAATTACGTCACCCCAGTTCTGCTGGAATATTCCCACTTCCTGATTGAACCTGATGACCTTTTCTGGTGTATCCTCTAATCCCCTGGATTTAGATTCATAGTGATAGAACTCGGCATACGGATTGTAGACGACTAACTTTCCTAGTTTTCGCACTTTCATGCAATAATCAATATCATTAAACGCTACCACCAGTTCTTCCGACAATCCCCCTACTGTTTCAAAGACTTTTTTCTTTGTCATCAAGCAGGCGGCGGTAACTGCGGAGTAATCCTGGGCAACAAATATCCGCGCCTGATAACCAAGGTCATATCTTGAGGAACCGATAAAGGCGTGTCCTGCCATACCAGAAAAACCAATCACTACGCCGGCATGCTGAATGGTATCATCCTCATACATCAGCTTGGCACCGACAATTCCGACATCTTCGCGCATACAATAATTTAACATCTCGCGAATCGCATCGCTGCCAATCATTTCAGTATCATTATTTAGCAACAGCAGATATTCACCTTTGGCAAATTTTGCGCCATAATTATTTATCTTTGAATAATTAAACTCTTCTTTATAATACACCACTCGAATATTGTCGAAGTCGCGTTCCAACTCCTGATATGCTGCAAATGTAGTCTCCTCCGTGCTATTATTCTCGATGATAATAAACTCCAGATTGCGATAACTTGACTGCTCCTGAATGGAGGTAATGCATTTTTTCAAATCCGCAATATGGTCTTTATTCGGTATCAAAATGGATACCAGCGGTTCTTCCGTCCAATGATAGCATGTATGATACATGCCATAGTAGGTGCTATGCTCAACTGTTGCGGGGATTCCCAAACGTTTATAGTGCTCGTTTAAGGCCTGCTTTGCCGCATCAAACGCATATAGCTTGCTCTCCGGGTTCGATGCTGTTGAGTCAAGATGACACCGCCAATGGTACAACACCTTTGGAATATGATATATATTTCGCGCCTGCTCTGCGCACCGCAGCGTTAAATCATAGTCCTGCGCCCCATCATATTCACGGCGCAAAAATCCCGCCTGTACCAGCAGCTCATGCTTGACTGCACACAAATGGCAGATATAATTCATACTGCGTAACAAATCAAGATTAAAATCCGGTTTGAAGTTTGGTTCAAAATAGGATTTGCCATCCATATCCACCTTATCTTCATCGGAATACATCATATCAATCGTTTGGTCTTCATTTAACGCTTTGGCAAATTCGTAAAGTGCCTCAGCCGGAATCAGGTCATCATGGTCAGCAAAAATCACATATTCTCCCTGTGCCATCAAAAGGGCGGCGTTGGTATTTTCTGAAATGCCCTCGTTGCTGGCTAGTGTTTCAAACCGGATTCGCGAATCGGCCTTCGCATATTTTTCTAAAATCGGTGTTACCGTACTATCTTTTCCACCACCATCGGCTAAGCAAAGCTCCCAATTGGTATAGGTCTGAGCAATAATAGAATCAATCATTGCCTGCAAATACTTTGCGGGTGTCTGATAGACGGGAATCACAATTGAAAATAATGGCGCATAATCAAATTTCATCTGACGCTGCTCGCTCAATTCTGCTTCGCTGGTCAAATGCTGCTGCCGCCACAAATTATAGTCCTGCTCTGGTTTGTGACCTAGCTTCACCTGGATTCGCTGCCATGTTTTACGAATCCCATTGCGGCGGTAATATGCCACTGCTTTCTGAAACATATTTGGTGATATATTACTATCCCATTTTTTTCCATTCATAATATGTGAAAAGCTATTGTGGTAGCTGCTCTCGTTCGTGCCACTTATTAATTTTAGTGTAAAGTCACGCGCCGTTCCAATGGGAATCGTTATTTTAAATCCGGCTTCGTAATGTGGCTCTATTTCCTCATAGATATCTATCACATCGCGGCGATGATAACGAGTAATTTCTGACTGTATTTCTTCCCCTGCTGAGGTCACCAAAATCTCTACCGGTGCTCTGCCAATGGCCCAGCCACTGATGGTCGCTTTGCCATCCGCCACATGTTCGGTTTCGATATAATGGTCGACCCCGGCTGCCATTTCGATTAGTTGTTTTACTGGTACGGTTCGGACCGTCTTTTTCTCTTGTCCCAGCACCGAAACAATGCGTAGCTGCTTATGTTCCTTCCAGTTCTGTGGTAAAGAAACTTCCAAGCGGATTTCTTCTGATATATCAGCCTGATAATCCTGATACTTCTGGCGAATCTCGACACCACACTTTTTCTCTGATGTATAGTTTAGTAATTCCCGGTCCAGATACACTTCTATGCTGCGTTCGTCTGGGTTATCCTTCGGAAACCAGCCGCGAAGCACTAGTACAAACGCGCCGCTGCTTAGGTGAAATCTGAAATTTTCCAGAAAAAAGCTATGATCTACCATAAATACTCCATTCTACTTTAAAATAATGCTATTGGGAGCTGTCGCGAAACTTTTTATTTTACTGCCAAGGGATTCCATTATGGCTTGGTTCTGCGGCGTTGTATAGACTCCCTCAGGATCCTCAAACAACAGATTCGGCGCATCAAAGAATGCCAGCTGCGGTGCAACCGTTCGATAAAAATCTTCTTTTAGTCCACCATTGCCATGATGGCCCATCTGTATGTAATCAGCTTCCAACGTGTCACCATACTGCGTTAACAGATAGTCACTCATGGACTTGCCGACATCAGCACAATATAACATTGTCTCATGCTTGCCATGAACCTGAAACATCATCGAACCATCATTTAACAAATCTGCTGATATTTCATCGACTTTGTCCTCATAAGCACTTAATATATCAATGTTTAGCTTGCCAACTGAGATGGTATCACCTGCATGTACGTATTCTAGCTGAGCAATCTCCATCCCGAGAAATCTTTCATACATCGTAACACTATCCCAGCTTGCATTTTCCATACAAAGCTCTGGCGGCGCCATTTCGACCGTATATATTTTATCAATGGTGATATCTCCCAAGTTGTCATAGATTTCACAAAACGCTCCGATGTGGTCCTCATGAGGATGGGTCAATATCCAAGCATCGACATGATTTCCCAAATCGGCAATCACCTCACGTACTTTTTCGGCATTATCGACCCAGCCGCCATCGACAACGACGACATGGCCTTTTTTATCTTGCATGGTGTGAAAAATCTGCTGCGCTCCCTCAGCCTCACCATATTGGGTAATCAGCCAATCAGTCTTAGCAATTGTTCCGGTATCCAAGCGGTACACATAGTAGTTTCCCGCATCAGCCGCTATCGTATAACCAGCGGCTGTAATAATTTCCGCAAAGCCCTCATCCTTTAAGTGAACCAGATAATTGTATTTGCCTTTGGAAGCCAGATAGGCCAGCGCATTGGCATCCAGACTAGGGGCATTGATTGTATTATAAATTTGCTGTGACAGCTTCGATACATTCTCGCCGCGAAGTGCATCACGTCCATATGGCATCCTGATATTGGCATCATACTGTCGGATTCCGGTTACCAGTGTGTTAAAAACAATTGCCCGTATATCTGTAATACCCTGTTCTGCTGCATCTGCTTCAATCGCATCACATACAGCCAGCACATCTTGATTTAGTTTATAAGGATTCGGTGCCTCGGTAAAATTGGCTTCATTATACATCGTATTTCCGTTCAACACCAGCATTCCCAGCGTAAGGATGGTTAATAGTGCCTTTTTCCAACGTGCATCGGCCTTAAATATGATACTGGTCAGTGCATAGGCAATCATCACAGTCACCGGTAACAGCCAGTACATGCGCCAGTACACACCATATCCAATACAGTATTTCATAATGATATAGGCTGACAGCGGAAACAGATATACTCCGGCAAATATGAGTATATTTCCAAGAAACAAAGATTGCTTTTTTTTATCTTTTTCCAACGCTAGAATATATATAATTGCAATGAAGAACAAGGTGATATACATGCCTGTCCCCCAAAATTCCTTGTACATATTAATGGCATTTATGATTACATCTTTCATCAGTTACGTCCCTCCATCCATTAGCGAATCACCAGGTATATCCCAGCAAAAATTAAATTGGGGAGACAACAGAGTAACATCTGCACCAGCGGCCGGATTTTTCTTTTTTGAAATGCAATCAGAATTGCCATAATCCCGGTCATAATCGCCCCGAGCATAATTCCCATTGACGATACCAGACAGCAAGCCAACATCAGACTGAGTAGCAAGAACCAGTCCGCCTTTTCAAACTTGTCCATCATCAGCCGCATGCCCAGATAGAATACCAATGGCAATAATGCCGAGGCCAATAATGCTTTTCCCTGCCAGATTCGAACTAACATAACCATCCCCTGCGTATGGGTTGTCGTTGCTGCAAACATTTGCACTACCGCAGCCAGCAAGACAAAATACGCCGTCTTTTCACGGTCGCCTTTGAACAATTCATGACCGGTCAGCATAAATACCCCATATGCCAGCGGAACAAATATCACCGGTAACAAGGTATGAGCCAGAATCGTCGGATGAATCGTTGACAAACGAGCTAACACCGCGACAAGGATTGGAAATGGTGACAAAACATAACGTGAGGGATAGGCCGAATATGCCGCCCCACTATATGGATTAAACTGAAAAATCGTATCGGTATGCACTGCCGTCACTGCTGTCGCCACATAAAAGGAATCATCATCGTCGACATGCATCTGAAAGACATACATGTAAATCTGGAAACCAATGACCACAACTGCTAGTATTGTAATCCACGGCATGTGTCGCAATGTATGAAATAAATCTTTGATGATTGCCACCAAACGCCGGCAATTGACAATCAAAGATATCATACATAACAATGCAATAATGCCAATATATACGTAAGCTAGTCCACTCAAGCTTTTTTCCAAATAGGTTGCTGGCATCGCCAATAGATAGAAGATTGCCAGGCAAATTACCATGCCACTGACCCAGTTTCTGATAATGCTATTGGCTTCGCTGCTTGTACGAAGCATCCTTGTGTATAGAATACCTATGAAAAACGGGATGATTCCCATTAAAATTCCAAATAATATGATATAAATGCTCATAAAATTCTCCTCTTTTTTTACATCTGCATTATTATACCACATTTTGTCATAAAAAAAACAAGAAACTGCGTACAGTTGCATAACTTGCGTTTTTTGTCAAACACTGATATTCTATTGATTGAGACAAAACTTACGATTGGAGGATGGAAAGATGAATCTTTTAGAAGCACAAAAACTATTGGAAGAAAAAAATCAAACTCATATATTAGCATTTTATAACACCCTAAGTTCGACGGAGCAGCAAAAACTTTTACAACAGATTGGCGAAGTTGACTGGTCTGTGATTGCCGCCTTAGCTCATAAGGACGAACCCAACAACAAGGGCGTGATTGAACCACTTGATGCCATTGAAGCCGATGAAATCGCGGCCAAGGAAGATTATTTCCGCGAGCTTGGACTTGATGCGATTCGTGCTGGCAAAGTCGGCGCGGTTCTGTTGGCCGGTGGACAAGGGACCAGACTAGGTTTTGACAAGCCAAAGGGGATGTTAAATGTCGGCATTGATAATGAACTGTTTTTATTTGAAATGCTGATTCGCAATTTGCAGAAAAATACCGATGCGGCTGATGCCTTTGTACCGCTTTATATTATGACAAGTCACAAAAATAACGACGATACAATTCAGTTTTTTGAAGAACATAATTATTTTGGTTATCCGCGCGATTATGTCTCTTTCTTTATTCAGGAACGTGTTCCATGTACGGATTTGAATGGCAAGGTGTTAATGGAAAATCCTTCGACTATCTGCATGTCACCAAACGGCAATGGCGGTTGGTACACTTCGATGCATAATTGCGGTGTTTTGGAGGATGTTCGTAAACGGAACCTTGAATGGATTAACGTCTTTTCGGTTGATAACGTACTACAGCAGATTGGTGATGCCGTCTTTATCGGCGCTACTTTGGATTCTGGCTGTGTCAGCGGCGCCAAGGTGGTGCGCAAAGCGGCTCCTGACGAACGGGTTGGGGTACTTTGCTTAGAGGATGGTCGGCCTTCGATTGTGGAGTATTATGAAATGACGGAGGAGATGGCTAATTCCCGCAAGGATAATGGAGACTTGGTTTATAACTTCGGTGTTACACTGAATTATCTGTTCCGCGTCGATATGCTCGAAACGATGCTAGGGGCGAATATGCCGCTGCATATTGCGGAGAAGAAAATTCCTTGTATTGATGAGCAGGGGAATCCGATTAACCCAACGGAACCGAATGGGTATAAATTCGAAACGCTGGTGCTGGATATGGTGCATATGTCGGATAATTGTATTCCGTGTGAGATTGTTCGGGAGAAGGAATTTGCGCCGATTAAGAATGCGACTGGGATTGATTCTTTGGAGAGTGCCAGAGAGTTGTTGAAATTGAATGGGATAGAGCTGTAAGGCTCTATCCCGTTTTTTATAGTTACGCCCAGGCGCACGTTTCTATTCGTTTATCATTTTATACTTGGCCGCTAAAATGCGGCTGACTGAAAGGTTAATTCGCTCTTCCGATATTTCCTCATCTGCCACTGCATTTAAGATTGCCTGATATGCCGAGCGAAAATCCACCGGCATCAAGATAATATCAACACCAGCTTGGATTGCTTTTACGGCCGCTTCCCCCGGCGAGTAATTATTAACAATGGCACCCATATTCATCGCATCCGTTATTACAATTCCCTTAAACCCCATCCGTTCACGTAAAATTTCTGTGACCATCCGCTCTGACAGCGTAGCTGGAGTATTATCTCCAACCACATTCGGTACCGAGATATGTGATACCATCACAAAGGATACTCCGGCATCAATTCCCTTTTGAAAAGGGATTAAGTCCTCAAGCTCTAGCTCCTCAAGCGTTTTATCAGAATAGGCATAGCCTTCATGGGTATCGCCTTCGGTCGCTCCATGATTCGGAAAATGCTTGAGACAAGAGTAGACTCCCTGGCCTTCCAGCCCCTCCAGCACTGCCACCACCATTTCAGCAGACAAGCCAATATCTTCACCAAAGGACCTTACTCCAATTACAGTATTAAGCGGATTCGTAATCACATCGGCAACTGGTGCAAAATCAAGATTGATTCCATAGTCGGCTAAATATTCGCCGATTTTATCGCCCACCTCGAATGCCTTCGAAGTATCGCCAGCTTGTCCAATCTCCCACATGTTTGGGTAGTGTTCCACCGGAAAGTTCGGATTCTCGCCAATTCTAGCCACGTCACCGCCTTCTTCGTCGGTGCTGATAAACAATGGCAGACCATTGACTTCATTGGCATAGTTTTGTGCTTTTGTGGTCATTTCTAATAACTGGTCTGGGTCAACGATATTTTCGGCAAAATATATAAAACCGCAGATTGGAAATTCTTCCAGTGCCTGCTTGGTGGTTTCATCGGTCAAGGTCATGTTGACTGGGCCCGTTAACTGTGACGGAGCTAAGATGAATAGCTGAGCTACCTTTTCTTCCAGGGTCATGCTATTCAGCTTGTCGATAACCTCTTGATTGTCAATTTCGACTGTCATTTCCGCATTCGGATTTTCTGTCTGTTTTATCTGTTCTGTCTGCTCAATATTTTGCTCCGTTGTTATGTCAGTCTCGTCATTATTTTCTTGTTTTTGCTCTCCTGACGGAGTTCTCAGCATAAAGAAAATCCCTGCCAGAATACCGCAGATTATTGCAATCGACGCCGCTATCAGCAGCCAGCTTTTTCTACTCTTCTTCACACGAGCCCCCTAATCGATATCACTAATATTTTATCGTCATTTTATTGGTCACTGTTGTTCCCTGAGCATCATTATAAACATTAATTCGTAATTTGCCCGTTTCATCAATTGGGACGACGACATCCTCCAACGTACCAAATTCTAAAACCACTTCCGCATCTGCCGCATCGGTTTTCTCTTTTGAAATGGATACATAGACTGGAAAATCCCCATTCTTAACCGGAACAAGCTTGATTATCTTCTCGTTATCAGTCTTGCTAATCGAATACTTCATTCCAAAGGTCCGCTCGCCGGCATATTCCATTTTTTCCTTGTAACTCGAATATAACAGACTATCTTCTGAGATTTTCCCGGTAAAAAAATTGGCAAAAAGATTGCTGAAAATCTCTGACCCAATATCATTCAAATGATTCTCATCTTTATAATACTTGCTCTCAAATGTAAAGTACTCTGGCTTGATTAAATTAAAGTCATAATAGTCAACCTGATACTCTTCACACAATTCACTTAATTGCTCAATTGCATAATCATAATTACCATAATCACTGGCTCTAAAATCAGCCATTGGAGCTGTAAAAAACACGATTTCAATTCCCTTACGCTGGCAAAACTCGATCATGTTCACCAATGCCCCTCTTTCGTCCTCAGAAATCATATTGTCCGGAATCGGTTCATACGATGTTTTTCTTGTAAAACCTTCGTTTTTCACACTTCTTTTGTTGGCGACGAACCCTCTCCCCACATAATGTGCGTTATCTACTTCTGGGTCACCTGGATATTGATAGTTTCCATATCCCTCATCCTGCTTAACAGACACATTTTGAGTTACATAATCTTCTTCTAATAACTTTTCTCTGCTTCGAAGGGCTGGAAAAAAGGAGTTTAAATAGTAAGTATCGCTGCTCGCATTGAGCAAATACTCTACCTTATTAAGCGAAAATTTCATGTAATCACTCAAGATATAGGTTGATGTCAATTGTGTTCGTTCTGCGTAAGAGCTATTCATCCTAGAGCAGCACACTTCCATATACACTTGCTTTAAATCATTTTTTTTGGCAGCTTCAACCAATAGTGCATAGCTTCCATCATACTCTTGCAAGGAAGAACCAGCATTAAAAGTATATGCGTCAAAAAGTCCATCCGTAATCTCTGGATTTAAGGACCGGTAGGTATGTGACGAACCTAAGAAAAGGACATCTATATTCTCTTCTGACTCATAAAGCTCGTGCATCATCACCCTTGTATACGAAGAATCGTCTGAAATAAGCAGGAACTTCATCCCTTTATCAAGCAAAAACAAGCCCAGGAAAAAAAGTGTTACCCGCACAGCAATACTGATTGTTTTTTTTATATCAATCTTTTTATCTTTCAACTTGTTAATCCACATAAACTACAACATCCTTTTTCTTTGCCAACAAATTGCCTTCTACTGCCGGGTAGCCAAGCGCCGCCATACACCAGACCCGATGTGTTGCAGGAATCTTATATTCATCTAAAATCGCTCTGATTTCAGGCTCATCACATAAGGTCAGAAGTGGATTTAACCACACCGAGCCAATCCCATAGGAATGGGCAGCAAGGAAAATATTTTCGGCCGCACAAGAGGCATCCTGACATCCATTTGTATTCCTCTCATCATTGGATATTAAAATCAAGCATGCTGGATTTTCAAATCCATAGAAGTGCACTTTCTTTTCTTTTGCAATCGGTCCAGCCACTTCTTTTATATTTTCAATCTTCTTTCGATCAGTCAACACGGTAAACCGCCATGTTTGCATATTATGACCAGTCGGAGCATAACATCCCGCTTGTAAAATCATTTCCAAAATATCTTCGGGAATCTTTTCATCCGTAAACTTGCGAATACTGCGTCTGGTTAAAATTGCTTGCATGACAGGGTTCATTAAGGTATTTTCGCCACCCTTTTCCCATATCGCACGTAACTGATTGCGGTCGATTTTACTCATCCGATTTCTTGGTAATTCCTGAAGCATCACATAATGCATCGGTAATTTATAACGTTCCATCTGTAAGGCCAGAAAAGTTTGTAATCCGGCCTCCGTATATTCACTATTTTTTGGTACCACAAACAATACCGGAACCTGACCCATGATACCATCCGGGTCATTTACACCGATACACGCACATTCACGTAAATATTCATACTGACCGGCAATATTCTCAACCTCGATTGGGGATACTTTTTCACCACCGACATTGATAATATCATCCGCTCTGCCCAGCATATAAACATAGCCATCTTCATCAGTATAAACCATATCGCTCGTAAGCAGCCAACCATCCTTTAGTGTTTCCGCTGTTAGCTCGTCGCGATGCCAATAGCCTGCCATCTGCATCTCGCCTTTTAATGACATGCGCCCTGGATGCTGCTCATCACTTTTTATTTCATTGCCTTCTTCGTCCAGTACCCGCACCTTAATTTCAGACAATGGTTTTCCGACTGCACCGACCCGTTTGGGATGGCTTGCCGCTTCGGTAACATTGAGAAACAGTGCTCCGCCTGATTCCGAGGAGCCCCAGGTATTGAATATCGTTGTACCAGAAAGAGTCTTAGTCAATCGTTTTCTTTGCTCGATTGTCAGACTGCCAGCTCCAACCTCAATATATCTGAATCTGCCCAGCACCGCTTCAAACTTGTCCTGCATCTGACCGCGCAGTATTTCCATTGATGCTGGCACCGCAGCCAGCGCTGTACATGCAAATTTTGTCTGATTATCCTCTACCTCTTTGGCGAAAGCGAAACCATTTTGAAGGACAACGGTTGCTCCTTTTGCCAAGGTTGCCCGTAGCACACGCAAGGCAAATGAATGGTTTAGAGGTAGCGGTAACAGCAGAATTTCATCCTCCCGAACTCCGATTCCCTCAATTGTATTTGATAAAATATGATACACCGATTTGTAGGTCAGAATAACGCCCTTTGGCTTACCAGTTGTCCCTGTTGTAAATAACAATTCTGCCATGTCATTCTCATCCGGCTTTACATATTCGGCAAATTGCTCCGGCAACTCCTGCTGATATAAACGTCTCAGGGAAGAAATCCTGCATTCCTCGCCTAACCCTTTCATCGGTTTGTCCGTTAACAGTAAACTCGCTTCTGCGTCTTCATAAATAGAAACCATATTCTCTGGGGTGCTGTTTTTATCGATAAATACTGCCACACCACCACAATACTGGATGCCCAGGTAAGTTGCTACCATTTCTGGTTTCGACAAGGTCGTAAATAAGACCCGGTCACCTTTAACAATTCCCATTTCCTTCAGACTGGTTCCAATTGATTTTATTTTTTTCGATAATTCTCCATAGGTAACCTGTTCATTTTTAAAAGCCAGTGCTATTTTGTCCGACTGACTGCTTGCATGTTCTGCAATTATACAAACCAATGTATCAAACATTCTTTCATCCTCTCAACGCAACTTTTTATGAGAACTTCTCCACTAATGCTGCCATCGAATCAATGGAATTGAAGTTTTCTGGAACAATGTCTTCATATGGCAGCATCACACCAAATTCCATTGAAAGTGCTGATATAATTCCCACCAATGTTAATGAATCTAAAATCCCATCATCTACCAATTCTTCACTTGCTTCAAAATCAATCTCTGGATAGTTGTCTGCTAATACCTGTTTTACTTTTTCTCTCATCGTCTTATCTCCTTTTAAAAGTTGTTGTTGTTAAAATTGTGCAGTTCTTAGAACTGTGCGTAGGCAAATCCACTTGTACTATATCCCACACCATATATTCCAAAATATAGTGTGACCATAATCAACCCATAAAAAACCAACCAACGAACGGCAATGGATTGATTTGATATACTTTCTCTAATATGAATTCCTTTTTCCTGTAATAATTCCACAAGCCAAACCAAAAACATTGCCAAAGCTAAAATCATTAATCCATGCTTTTCGATACCGTGTTCATAAATTGCACCGGAAAACAAATTACTGAATTGAAAATCAGTTAAAATTTGTTTTACCATCGCCAAACAGCCTCCTAACGAACCTGTGACTGTAAGCATTCGTCCACCCCCAAAAATGAGGAATGTTCGTACCATTTGAAAGAGCCTTAAATTAGCACTATCCGGAGCTATCTTCAATTTGTCTCTTAATTTTTTAAAATCAGGTGCAAGAATCGTTCCAAGGATAATCAAGGTACCCCAATATAATCCCCATACTACATAATTTTTACCAGTACCATGCCACAAACCAGTTAATAACCAGACGAATAGCAGCGGTATTGCCGAGGAAAATACTTGTCCCATTCTGTTTCCGAATTTTTTCCTAACATTCATGCTTTTCTTCATAAAATGCGGATTCATCGCAATTGGCATATAGATATAATCCTTAAACCAGGTTCCCAATGTAATGTGCCATCTCCGCCAAAACTCGGCAGCACTTTTTGAAAAGAACGGTCTTTGGAAGTTTTCATCTAACGTGATTCCCATTGTCTCAGAAGCTCCAATAACAATATCCATACATCCCGAGAAGTCACAATAAAGTTCAATCACACCTAAGAATACTGCCAAGGCAACCTCTACGCCAACGTAAGAATTTGGCTCACCGTAGATAACCGACGTGTATTGTGTAATTCGATCCGCAATAACAAGTTTTTTGAAAAATCCCCACAACATTCTTTGTACTCCAAAACAAATACGCTGATAGGAGAAACCCGGCAGATTATCAAATTCTTTTATCAGTTTATTGTACCTGCTGATGGGACCTTGTACGATGTGCGGAAAATATACCATGCACATCAAAAGCTTTATATAATTATGCTCTGGTGTTACCTTTTTCCAATAAATATCTAGTAAATATCCGACTGCCGAAAAAGTATAGTATGACAGACCAATTGGTACTAGGTAAGTGCGGAAAGGAATGATTTGTGAAATTTCATCTACCTTACTCCATCCAAGAAGTCCTCCGACCTTTGTGTATATCAAAGTTCCAATGATAAATAGGAATGCCAAAAGTAAAACTTTAATCGTTTTCTTCTTGTATGTAGCAAATAAAGCTGCTTGCTCCTTAGGTGCTAAACCGTCTTTTTCCTTATCATAGGCTCCATAGATACGCTCTATCCATCGTGAGGCCCCATAAACAATTATTGAGGTTCCGATGATAACTGCCAGCAGATTATAGCCGCCCATACTGAGATAGAAAATAATACTACCAATTAATATCACCATTTGCTTCATCCATCTGCGTGGCATCAGCAAATAAATAATCAGATATACTGCAAAAAATACAACAAACTGAAACGAATTATATGACATGTATACACTCCTTTTAGCCATGTAATTTTCTAAATAATGTGTATTTGGTCATAAATACACGAATCACATTATACTATATTCTTCCTTAAAATTCCATGTTTTTTTATTTTGTGCCAATTTCATGCTTGGATATGTCACTGTTTTCAGCAATACAATTCGTTTCCTTACAGATATAAATCGGTCTATGCTTCACCTCAAGATAGGTGCGGGATAAATAGGAACCCAAAATTCCAATGCATAACAGTTGTATGCCGCCAATGAAAATAATGATGCAAGCAAGCGATGGCCAGCCAAATGCGGAGCCGCCAAACATTAGCTGCCGGATAACAATAAATACGATCGATAATACCGCTAGTACACACATTGCTACCCCAGTAAAGGACGCAATTGCAAGTGGTGCCGTTGAAAAATTTACGATTCCTTCGACCGAATACATTAACAGTTTCCAAAATGACCACTTCGTTTCCCCAGCTACACGCTCTATATTCTGATATTCTACCCATTTTGTGCGAAATCCAACCCAACCAAACATCCCTTTTGAGAAACGATTGTATTCACCCATTTGCAGTAAAGCATTTACATACGAGCGATTCATCAAGCGGAAATCTCTGGCTCCATCAACAATGTCTGTCTTCGAAATCCGGTTCATAATCCGATAGAACATCCGGGCAAAAAAGGAACGAATTGCTGGCTCTCCTTTACGGTTTACGCGTCTGGTCGCTACGGAATCATAGCCCTCCTCGATGATGCCACGATACATTTCTGGCAGCAAGGATGGGGGGTCCTGTAAGTCAGCATCCATAATCGCTACTAAATCACCGGATGCATGGGATAGTCCCGCATAAATAGCCGCTTCTTTACCAAAGTTACGCGAGAAGGACAGGTATTTCACACGAGTGTCCTTTTCTGCGATTGTTTTTACTATCTTCAGCGTGTCATCAACCGAACCATCATCTACATAAATCAGTTCAAAATCAACCTCATGCATCTCTTCCGATACATGACATATTTCTTGATTAAAAAGTTTTAGTGTTTCCTGCTCATTAAAGCACGGTACTATTACGGTTATTGTCATAGCCAGAATCACTCCTTTGCATCTTTACGGAAACAAATATCCATCCACCTAAAATGATAGCCGAAAGCGCAGATATTATCAGTCCATATTTCAATCCCCCTGGGATATAAAGCATTTCGATTTCATGTGTACCTTCCTCTACTTCAAATGCCATTAACTCGTTTAATCCTGCGTAAGGGGTTACCCGCTCTCCATCTACATAGAGATGCCAGCCCTGGTCATATGGTATCGTCAGCAGACAATATTGCTTGTCCCCTTTACTTTCGATTGTACCATAAAGATGATTATTTTTATAAGCTTCTATCGTTAACCCCTGCGCCGAAAGTTCATGATAATAATCCTCAAACACCTTCATATCTTGATAGAAGAATCGAGCTTCGTCAATTTTTACATAGTCTCTTTTCAAATAGACTCTGATTGTAACCTTTTCGCCGATTTCAAATTGTCCCAGCTGCATAATCTGATAATTTTTTTTGGTAAAATATCCGCCTGAATCTTCACCATTTATTTTCAGTGTAACCCATTTTCGGTCATCGCTTCGCAAATAAAAAAACAATGGGTTTTCATTCTGAACCGTAAAGCTATACTGGATGTATGCCTGTTCCCCATCCTTATCATACTTCACTGAACCATCTTCATTTTTTGAAACGGTAACATCGACCGGCTTAGTTTTTACTTTTTCAACTTCAACAAAAATATTTTCCGTTTGATTGGAACTCAATGTTTTCCACAATTGATTCTGGTTTTCATACCAGTTATCCCCAAGCGAGTTTTCATTTAGAATTGCTGCATCAGCCATAAAACCGATTGGCAGCGCATATACATTTTCATATATATTGATATCATTTATTGACTCTAAATAACGATATCCACTTCCCAATTCATCCTGTGTCAAAAGATACTTTATTCCCAAAAAGCTATCATTGGCATAGGTTGTCCCCGTGTTATAGTAGCTCCAATTGCCATTATTACGGAATCCTAAGCTTCCCATAAATTCACGCAAAGAAGCCGTTTCCGCCGAGCTAAAATGCGACAGTCCATGATAACGAAACAGCATTGCATCATTAAAATCTCTTAAAAACGTCTTTTCCATTCGGTAAAAGCTTTTGTCATTGTCCTTCACATACTCAACTGCCGGTTCTACCTCCCTGACATAAGTCTGGTATTCTGCGATGTTGGTATAATCTAGTTCCTTCATACAGTATGACCCGTTCATGCATAGCTCAACCAGTATCAGGGCAAGAAAAATCAATCCCCCCACCTTGATACGCCGATATGCAATGATTGCCACCAACGCTCCCAGCAGCATGATACCCACACTAAGAATCAATTTCATCTGATTCAGGTATTCAAAATCACCTCTGCCAATCAAATATACGGCCAAGGCATATACTCCTAATGACAAACCAGCAATCAATATAATTCTCTGATGGCTTCGTTCTTCGGATAACGCTGCATAAGAATCCATTCCCTTTACCGCCATCATCAGCAAAACGAAACTGAACAGAAAACTGTATCGATATGGATACCAGATAGGGTAATTAAATCCATGCCAGATAACATTTAATCCATTTAATATCATACAAAGAAATAGCGATGCCAGCACGAGCATGGAGCCAATTTTAACCTTCCAGCTATATTTCTTTCCCAATAAAAAGAATACCACAAAGAGCAATACCAGAATACCGCAATAAATATTTGGCAAACCGGAACGAACCTGTTCCCAGTTAAAACTACCCAACACATATTTGCTCATAAAAGCCCGAAGCGAGAAATTTGGCTCCATTGTAAGTATATCCAAATTAATGCCCGACTTCTGTCCCGCCAGAGACTGCTTCACCGGAAGTAGAATAACGGCCGCCAGACCTCCAGCCAGTGCTGATGATAGGGCGTATCTTGCCACAATGTTTATCGTCCAATTTTTTCTCTCTGCCACAAAAAACCACTGATACATAAAATAAATGACCGAAAAGATACAAATCATGTAGCCAATATAATAGTTTGACACAAGTACATAAAATAATGTTCCTAAGTAAAGCCACGGCTTTTTATTTTCAATTATCTTCTCGATTCCAAGCACTACCAATGGCAGTAGAATTACATCGTCGATCCAAATCGTATTGGACATATAGACAATATTATATGCCATCAGGGCATATGCGGTCGAAAACATTACATATCTGACTGAAGATTTCCTTGTGTATATAAAAAAACTAAGCCCGGCAAGTCCTACCTTGAGCAGTGTCACCACCATCGCTGCATTTGGCAGTTGTTCAGTTGGCACGAGTGCATAGATGATATTCAGTGGACTGATTAAATAATATGCCGCAAATCCTATCATTTCACCGCCTAATGTTTTTGAAAAACCATATAGAAGCGTTGATGGGTCCTTAAAAATTTCCTTGAGATAGGAAAAATATGCGGTATACTGACATTCTAAGTCAAGGGTCAGAAATGTTTTGGCACCAAAAGGATAGATTCCAATTAATATCATTAACAGAACCATGCCCAAGATCGGTATTAAAAATGCCAGTAAATACAATGTTTTCTTATTCATAGATTAATCGCTTTCCTCTAAACTCATCGGCCCCCTGCCAAACCATCTTCCCATTCCTAAATAAAACAGTACCCACAGCGGACTGGCAAACGGAAGCTCGATATTCTCTGTCAGCAGAAGCAGACCAAAGGATATGGTAATTGCAACTGACAGAAAGTTTTTCTCCCTACAAGCTTTTTTCAAGCATAGATATAATAGCAACAGGTATGGGATTAATACAAACAAACCATAGCGATAGGATATTTCTAAAAATCCGTTGTAACTTGCGGTGCGTTGTCTTGCCACCACCAACCGGTCTTCATTTCCCATCAGATTTAGTTTACGGAAATAGTTTTTCCAGATTAATTGCTTGTCCTGCCGTTCAATTGATTTTACGCTAGAAAGATACTCCGGCTCCGTATTTCTAAGCTGTGCCAGTTGAAGCTCTGTTAGTTTCGTTTCCTGTACTTCGTTTTTATATTGAAAATCCGTATTCAGCAGCTTTGGTACGTTCTCCATGCCAAGCAAAGTAACTGAAAGCACACCAGCACTAATGATTAGCGCCCAAGCTAGCGTCAATATGGTTTTCACGGTGCCAAGAAGCAAGGTTTTTCTTGTTTGGAATTGAATGGCAATCCATAGTAGCAATACAACAAGTGCCGCCACCAAGCAAATCGGTGTCCAACATAGATATATAAAATATGCCGCAAACGATGCCCCTGTTCCAAATACCGCCAGACGTTTTAAAAAACGTTCACTATGCTTTGAATGTAAAACATAGTTTAACTCTGTCAAAAATACGATTAACAAACCCAATGCATAAAAAGACATGTCCTGTCGATTCGCAAAGCCCCCATTGTATATAATTCCCCCTTTTTTCAATCGGAAAAAGATACAATAGACTACTACTATCGGTAATGTCCATTCCATTCCTTGAATCATATTATGCCAGATTTTTTTTGATTTTCCGCTTTGATTCCATAGGAAAAAGAAAAATCCGATTCCCAAAAACATTGCATAGCCGGTAAACTTAAAGTATTTGCTAACAAACAAATCTGAAACACATGCCCACAGCCAGAAAACAAACCAGGCCGATGGCAATACCCCCCGCCAGCTAAGACCCTGCAATGGCTTCTCCCATGACAATAAGCCAATCAAGATTAATGACAGGCAGCACAATAACACGTTGTATTTATATGCATCTTTATCGTAGTATAACGCCGTCGCCTGCCAGATAATAACTAGCATAAAGAGAAACCAAAACAGCAAAATCCGCAGTCTGTTTCGGTGGCGTTCGTCCAATTTCTGAAAACGTTTTCCCCAGTAATCTCCAAATAACTGATAAGCGTACTGCAAAATCATGACTGGGGTATACCAGTTTAGTTTTAAGATTGCTAGAATCAAGATTGTCAAAAGAACATATATCCCGACATTTTGACAAAATAGGTTTAAAACATCTGTCGCTCGCACTGCAAGAACCTTTTCTCGCAGCTGCATCGATTGAATCGAAAATGTCAATCCTATCTGATTTTTGATTCGGATGCGCAGATAAGAAAATTTCTGTGGGCACGATATTGGGACAAGGTGCTCACCCTGATTAATGGTATATTCCTGCTCTGAAATAATTTCTTTCGCTCCATTCAGATATTGAATTTTCCAGACAGCATTTTCTTGGTTCAATGCATCTACATAAAACTGGATGTAGTTCCATTGCCCCTGGGTGGTCATCTTAGCAAATTTCTTTACCGCATTGTTATCTGCAATGGTAAACGACTTGGTTTCTTTATCATAGATACAATCTGGTGATGATGATGTTAAATCTGATTTTCCAAAATCATATACTTCACCGATATCATAAAATGCGTTTAAATTTATGGTTCCGGTTGTCCGCATTAATGCAACTACAGAACAGAATAGTACACCGACAAATAGCCAGATATATAATTTTAACTTTGTTTTGGTCATATTTTTGAAATTCTTTACGGCGCCTTAACAACCGCATACCCTTCTACGACTTTATCCCCGTTTTGATTAAAAGCATCAGTACTTAATCTAACAATTCTTTTTTTATCATTTATGATCTCACTTACAGTTACAACAGCTTTCACCGTATCTCCAATTTTTACTGGCAAAACAAACTTAGCGTTTTGTTCCAGGTAGATTGTTCCCTCTCCTGGCATTTTCATACCCAGAGCTGCTGAAATCAATCCCGTAATCAAGATTCCATGAGCAATTCGTTCTCCAAATATACTATTTTTTGCATAATCAGCATTCACATGTGCCGGATTGAAGTCTCCCGTCAATCCGGCAAACATGTAAACATCTGATTCCGATATCGTTTTACTAACACTCGCACTATCTCCAATACTGACCATAAAATCTACCGACAACCTTTCCTAATTTTAGTCTTCCATGTATTTTTGCAAAACATAATAGCTATCCATAACTGTAAATCCCAGATTAATCCAAGCTTTTTGAACGGCAATATTATCGATTTGCGTCCCCACTATAAGTCCTTTGAGATTTCCATGTTCTTTCTGCATCCATTTCACGCCCTCATATATCATACTAGTATATACACCGATACCTCTATATTTACTAGATACTGCCGAAAGAACCAGATGTCCAAATTCATCCTCCACATATGTCTTACCAGTTGTAAAACCAACGGGCTCATTGTTATACTCAGCTACTATAACTTTTTCAGCAAAACCATGATAGGAATTTTCAATCCATTGTTCATAATATTTGTCACACAAATCATTGTCCAGATGTTCATCCGAATGAAACCTGTCTATTGCAAAAGAGGTCCTTGCAATTAACTTTAATCCAGATATATCCTCATCACAGCAGTCCCTAAGAATACATTTATGTTCTATCTTTGTCAAATTGGCCTTATCAAACAGAAAAACAAATTGAACTAAAGTATCAGCAATCTCATATCCATCTTTTAACGCCAAATTTAAGAACTTTTTATCTTTTGTACTAACTCTAATTGTAAGATGCTTAATCATCCGGTTACGACTTTCACGGTTTAGTTCTTCAAAGTCAGCTAAATTCTCATTATCTTGATAGCTTACATTTCCCATTAAAATCCCAAATATTTCACTATTATATTTATCAACCTCTATGTTCATAATTATCTATGTGATACTTACAGAATTAAATATCACACTTTTCCTTTCTTTTATATTTGTGATTAAATACATTCAGTTTGTTATATTTTAGCCGAAACCAAGAATAATATCAACCAAAACATATATTTACAAAAGCGTCTGTTTGTCTTATTATAGAAGATGTCTGTTTTTAAATTTGCAACATGCATTATCTGTCTGTTCATACTTTATTTTTGGAGGTAGCTATGGTATTTAACTCATACATTTTTATACTTGCTTTTTTGCCAATCACATTATTTGTCTATTTTGGACTTTGTAAATTGGGTAATCGTATCTTCTGTAAAACATGGCTGTTAGTGATGTCCCTTGTTTTTTATGGCTATTTTAATTTCAAATATTTAGCAATTATTATTGCCAGTGTCATGATAAATTATTTTTTCTCTTACCTAATTAAAAATGGACGTTCCAAAGGATATGCCAAGCCAATCCTTATATTGGCCATTATTCTAAACCTTGGAAGCATCTTCTATTTCAAATACTATGATTTTTTTATTGAAAATATAAACGTTGTATTAAAAACCTCTTTCACACTAAAGCACCTTCTCTTACCGCTTGGAATTAGTTTTTTTACTTTTCAGCAACTTTCTTACCTTATTGATACCTACAAAGGCGAAATTGTGGAATGTACCCTTTTAGATTATGCATTATACATTACTTTTTTCCCACCGCTAATCGCTGGTCCTATTGTTTTAAATGGTGAGTTTTTACCGCAAATTAAGAATGAGAAAACCTTTCGAGTTAATCATGAAAATATTTCATATGGAATATACCTTTTTTCAATCGGTCTATTCAAAAAAGTAATTATTGCTGACACCGTTGCCCTTGCTGTCGAGTGGGGATTTGCTGCTGGTACTCTTACCCAAATGGATGCCATCATCGTAATGCTCTCCTATACTTTCCAAATATACTTTGACTTTAGTGGTTATTGTGATATGGCGGCTGGTATTGCATCAATGTTTAATATTAAGTTACCAATGAACTTCAACTCGCCATATAAAGCAACTTCTATTTTAGAATTTTGGGACAGATGGCATATGACCTTGACAAGATTTTTTAGAAAGTATGTCTATTTTCCACTGGGTGGCAGCAGAAAAGGCAGTGTACGGACATATGTAAATATTATGATTATTTTTCTCTTAAGTGGCTTATGGCATGGCGCTAATTGGACGTTTATCTTATGGGGCGCTCTTCATGGAATTGCAAACGCACTGACCAGAATTTTTCATAAGAGCTGGGAGAAAATGCATTCTGCCTTCCGGTGGTTTCTTACCTTCTCTTTTGTAAACGTTGCTTGGCTTATATTCCGTTCGGATAGTATCGGCTTTGCGGTTAACTTTTTAAAGAATATGATTTCCTTACAAAACTTGTCTATATCCAATGGCTTATCATCTTGTTTTGAATTTAAGGAAATGCAAATTTTAGCAAAAGTCCTTCATTTATCTCACCTAGCAGAATATATGTCCAATTTTTATGTTTGGATTTTTCTGTTTTTAGCTGGCTTTATTGTACTTAATTTCAAAAATTGTTATGAACAGAAGTTTGCTCCTACCAAAAGCAAGGCATTTATCTCTGTCTTTTTACTATCATGGTGCATACTATCATTATCAGGAATAACAACATTTATATATTTCAACTTTTAAGGAGGATAAAAATGAAAGCTGCATCCTGGAATAAACTTGTATTAGTTTCAACAGTTATTATACTGTTATCATTTGCTGCAATAACGATTGGCATTGATCCATATTTTCATTATCACCAGCCCTTAGAAAGCATGAGATATGACTTAAGTAATGAAAGATATCAAAACGATGGAATTGTAAAGAATTTTGACTATGATGCATTAATTACCGGCACTAGTATGACTGAAAATTTTAAAACAAGTGAATTTGATGAAATCTTCGGTGTTAATTCCATTAAGGTTCCTTTCAGTGGTGCCTATTACAAAGAAATTGATGAAAATGTAAAACAGGCATTAAAAAATAATCCTAATTTACGCGTTGTATTAAGGGGCATTGACTCCAATCGTCTACAACTTCATAAAAATATAATGAAATACGATAGTTATCCAACTTACCTATATGACAATAATATTTTCAATGATGTTTATTATATTTTTAATAAGAGTATCTTTTTTGATTCCACAAAAGATATTATTAAATGCTGGCTCCGTGGGGAAGAAGGTTCTATCACTACGTTTGACGACTATATGTTTTGGAATGATCAATTTGATTTTTCAAAGAAGACGGTACTTGACGATTATTCCAGAGGTTCTAAAGTGGAAAGTGAAGAGAGCCTTACCGAGGCTGAAATTGGGACAATCAGAGAAAATGTGCAACAGAATATTATCCAGACTGCTATCGATAATCCTGATGTAGAATTTTTATATTTCTTCCCTCCATATAGCATTATTGATTGGGATGGACTAAATCAGAATGGGCGTACTAAATGGCAGGTAGATGTACAGCGCGTTGCCATTGAAGAGATTTTACCTTATAAAAATATTAAATTATATTCTTTCTTTGATAAATATGACCTTATTTGCAACTTGAATAACTATAAGGATGCACAACATTATAGTGCAGATATAAACTCCAGCATTTTGCATTGGATCAAGGAGGAGGATGGACTGCTGACATCTGAGAATTATGAGGAATACCTTGCCAGCATCTACTCATTTTACAGCACATATGATTACGATGGCGAAATATTCAGTGAAGGGCAGAACCAATAATTGGTTCTGGCCCCTTATTATTAATAGGATTCAATTATAATTGTACCCATTATATTTATTTGCTGATGCTCTAATAGTGTTAACTCATTTTCAAATAACGTATACTTTGTCTTCTCAAGCCTCTCAATTATAATTGCATTTTCCACATTTGCCATTTGTTCAAACGATTTTGCATTGCGAATGACATTCTCTGCATAGATTATATTCACTCCGGCCATTTCCATTACTTTCACCAGATTATCAATTACAGCCTGCTCCTGCTCATCAAAATGCAAACTCGTGGTAATAAAAATTTCTTTTATGTTATTCTTTTTACAAGTCATCAATAGATTTGCTACAACGAGTTGTTCTTGTTCTTCTAATGGCACCTTCTCATTACCAAAAAATAAATCTATCCAGTTATCAACAAAAGACAAGACTTTCTTTTTCCCTAAATCTATTCTGACGCTACCTAACAATCGAAGCTGATATATATTTTGAACTTCCTTTATCGTTTTTATATTACCACTCAAAATATAGTGAAAAGCTATCATACCACAAGCGATAATCAGACCAATTATACCACCTAGTAAAATATACTTTATATTTGGTGTAACTCTGATACTACTTTGTTCCGCTTTATCCTGCTGTGGTTCACCATTAAACACCTGTAGCTGCAACGACGACAGCGCGCCGGTCATATCCTTCAACTTAGTTTTCATTTCTACGAGCGAATTAGCTACACTTATCTGCTCATCTGCCAATGTTTTATCTGCAACTAAAGATTCACTTCGTCCAACCAGATTAAGAACGTGCTCGCCTATTTTCTGACTCAGCATTGCCTGATATTCATTCACGCATGTTTCAACTGCATCTGCCAGTTCATTGGCCATATCCAAATCTTCTCCGATTATATATATATTAAATGTTCCACTAAATTCTTTTACTGCATTCGTTTGATCGGTAGAATTATTGACACGCCCGCCAACTGAAATCAATTCACTTAATAGCGCTTCGTCCGCTTTCCAGTCAAAATCCAATTCATTGATTATGCCTTTATTCTCAACAAATGATACATAGCAATCCACTAGTTCACTCGCGTAATCTTTTTGTATCGGCTGAGAAATATCAACTACGTAGTCTGTATCTACGTAATATTGTAATGTCACTGTGCTCTTTTCATAAGCATTTAAATTCATGCGAATGGAATTATTATTATAGCTCAGCTTATCCTCCATTCTCCGCTGGTAAGATAAAGCCTTCTCCACCTCTTCAAGTTCCTGCTCTGACAAGCCTTCAACCGCCGTCTGATAAGTTATACCAGCGCCGCTTCCCTGGACATCTCTTGTATACTTTAGACCGCCCAAAATTACAGCAAATACCAGTGTACAAATGATTATACTGCGCCAACCACGCAATAGATTATAAATCAAATGGATTAAATCAATTTCTCGTTCATCCGCTTTCCCTATTTTTTTAACATCTTCGTTCATCTTTTCCTCCGAATATACAGATTTTCTTTCATATCTAATCTCTTCCGTATAAATCCCTTGTATATACTTTATCTCTTACATCATCTAGCTCGGATTCATAACGATTCACCACAATAACATCTGATACTTGCTTAAAAGCTTCCAAATCACGATATACCTCCGAATTAAAGAATATATCTTCTTTCATCGTTGGCTCGTAGATAACAACTTTTATGCCTTTTGCTTTGATACGCTTCATAATTCCTTGTATCGACGACTGACGAAAATTATCCGAATTTGCTTTCATTGTTAAACGGTATATGCCGACCACCGCTGGTTGCCTTTCCATAATCTGGGATGCAACAAAATCTTTTCTTGTGGTGTTGGCGTCAACAATGGCTCCGATTATATTATTTGGAACATCCTCATAATTTGCTCTCAGCTGCTTCGTATCCTTTGGCAAACAATACCCACCATATCCAAACGAAGGATTATTGTAATGTGTTCCAATGCGTGGATCAAGTCCCACTCCCTCAATAATTTGAGCAGTATCTAATCCCCTTACCTCCGCATAAGTATCTAGTTCATTAAAATATGCCACACGCAAAGCTAAGTAGGTATTAGCAAATAGTTTTATTGCCTCCGCTTCTGTCAGATTAACAATCAGCATCGGGATATTCTCTTTAATGGCACCTTGCTGTAACAGCTGGGCAAACTGCTCCGCCTTATCTTTCATACTTTCATTTCCCTTAGGATAACCGACTACTATTCTTGATGGATAAAGATTGTCATATAGAGCCTGCCCTTCCCGCAAGAATTCAGGTGAGAAGATTATATTGGGACAATTATATTTCTCTTGAATGTGCTCTGTATAGCCCACTGGAACAGTTGATTTTATTACCATAACGGCATTGGGATTATATTTCAGCACTAGTTCAATAACAGCTTCCACTGATGTTGTATCAAAATAATTGCGTTCCGTATCATAATTCGTTGGTGTCGAAATAATAACAAAATCCGCATTCTCATAAGCAAGCTTTGCATCCATGGTTGCGTTTAACTTCAAATCCTTGGTAGTTAGATATTCCTCAATCTCTTTATCAACGATTGGAGATTTTTTATTATTAATCATCTCTACCTTTTCTGGAATAACGTCTACGGTATAAACATCATTGTGTTGCGATAAAAGTATCGCATTTGATAATCCTACATATCCTGTTCCTGCTACTGCTATTTTCATCTTTATTCCTCCTTAATGGCTGACCCATTAGCAATAATATTTTTTATACCAAGCTGCAAATCTTTCCAGACCATCTTCTAAACTGGTGGATGGCTTAAAACCAAAATCATGCTCTAATTCTGTTGTATCAGCAAATGTCTGGTATACATCCCCTGGCTGCATTGGTAAAAACTCTTTTTCAATTATTCTATCAGCCGGAATCACACCCACCTTCTTCAGCTTACTTTCTAATGTTTCCACAAAGTACAGTAAGTCTTCCGGGCTGCTATTTCCAATATTATAAATATGATATGGTGCCCCGTCTTCCGTCAATTCCGGAATCTTATTCATAACATGCATAATTCCTTCAACAATATCATCAATATAAGTGAAATCACGTTTCATATCACCATGATTGAATATCTGAATTTTTTCACCATTTACAATCTTATTGGTAAATCCAAAATATGCCATATCGGGTCTTCCCATTGGCCCATATACCGTGAAAAAACGAAGGCCCGTACAAGGGATATTATATAACTTTGCATACGCATGTGCCATTAATTCATTTGATTTTTTTGTTGCTGCATATAATGATACTGGGTTGTCCACTTTGTCTGCTGTCGAATACGGAACCTTTTTATTTGTCCCATATACAGAAGAAGATGACGCAAACACCAAATGCTCCACTCCCGAATGTCCTGCATCATGAGAATGACGGCAGGCTTCCAGAATGTTGAAAAAACCGGTCATATTGGAATCCATATATGCTTTTGGATTTGTAATAGAATAACGCACGCCCGCCTGGGCACCAAGATTCACAACGACTGTCGGTATATATTTTTCGAATATCTGTGTAATAAATTCGGCATCTGCCAAATCTCCTTTTTCAAATATATATCCTTCTATTTGTTGTAACTCTTCCAATCTGCTTAATTTTAAATTTACATCATAATAATCATTCAGATTATCTAATCCAACTACTTTAACATTCTGTTCTAATAGTTTTTTTGACAGTGCTGCTCCAATAAATCCCGCTCCGCCGGTTACCAAAACCGTATTTTTATAATCCATATCTGTGCATTTCCTCCTATATAACCATTTTAATCCATTTATTCTTACTATTCAATGAAATTGTCACCAAACACGTTGCCAAAGCAAGTGTGAACAGTAACACCAGCACCTTATTTTCGATAAATATCTGCACTATATAAACACATGCCATATGGCAATAATAAATCCCCTGACTATAGTTACGGAAAGCTGCATATGGCAGGTTTGACTTTAAATTTAGATTCAATACAATTAATATTATAACAGGTACAAGGATCAATTGAGAGATGTATAATGATGCATTATCACCAACTTCTTTACCATATACTAAAGCAACTTCAAGCCCAAGTGTAAATGCCGAAGCAATAAGTAACAGCATGGTTGACTTCATTCTTTTTTTTACCCACATTTCCAATCGCAAATCCGCTAATAAAAATCCAATTGCCATAAATACAAATCCTGAGAGAATACCATTACGCGGCGAAATAAATACTTTCAGATATATTTCAACCAAGGTCCCCAGTTTTGTATCTTTAATCACCCAAAAATATGAATTACAAACCAGCGAAAATGTATATGCAATTATCATATAGATATATATTACAGTACGATATTTCTTAAATTTTTTCATTATAAAAAATATAATGGTACTTGCAATGATACACGCCCATACAAACCACATTGCAAATGTAGGATAAAATACAGCACGCCTTAATACATCTGCCATAATGTATAATTTGCTTTTCGAATCCCAAATCGAATGGGCATAATAAGCTAGTCCACATAGATTCCAAAACAAGAATGGGGGCATCAATTTCTTAATATAATTTTTCAAAACCTGTTCTCTTTTTTCATTATCCCCCGCATCAACCATTTTCCGTCCCCAGAAGAATCCCGATATAACGAAAAAGATTGGTATCGCCGTATCTAAAAGAAAATGACGGAAAAACCATCCTTGCATTCCTGGTAACAACTCAAACACATATGTGTGAATCATTACAATAAACACACTCATAAATAGCCTTAGAATATCAATCGCTTTATAGTGAACCCGCATAAATTAACCTCTTTTAAATTTATTTTTTATCCTTTTTATATCATTTGCATTTATCAATAAAACATCTTTATAAGATAATTCAAAATGGGCTACAAACTTACGAGTCATCATAACTCCACAAATAGAATATGATACTACAGATGCCAAAGCAGCACCTTCGATTCCCATCAATGGTATTAACAGCAAATTCAAAATGATATTAGAAACTGCCGATTTTAGAAGTATATTAAAATTGAATTTGGCCAACCCGACCACATTAAAAACCGGTGAAATAATATTAAAAATTCCCATTGCCGGCGTTCCTAATATTAATATAAGACTTACTGCATAGGCATTTATAAAATCTTTGCCGTACATTACAGTTATAAAGATTTTACCAAAAACCACAATACCTAATATAACAAAAATTGTTAAAGCATTTGATATGCGCATCGAAAAGCAGATATTATCACAGGATTTCTCTTTCGCACTCTTGGAAAAAGAGACATCCTTGAAAATATCCGGTATATACCAAATATAGCCCGCTAATGCTACTGCAATCGAGTAGTAACCAATCTTCGCCAGGTCAACACCCATGTGCTTCAGCATAATTGTATCAAAATTATAATTAACCATCTTTAACATTGCGGTTATCATTGGTATGAACCCTAATTTAATAATTTTACCTAAATATTTTAAATCTATTTCAAAAAGATATTTTTTGTTTTTAAGCTTATATAAAAACAAAACCGCCAAGAACAAAAAAACAAGTAAATTCACTAGCATTACAACCGTCAGATTTACTTTGAAAAACAAAAATACTATAACTGTTAAAACGAAATAGATACAGCTACTAAGCATATAAATCAAACTATGGTATTTTATATCCTCAATCAATAAGATGTTTCCAATTTGACCTGCAATTACATTAAACGGCAATATTAAATAAATCATAGAGAAGGTCGGGTCGTAAAACGCTGCAAATAAAAAAATGCCAATAACTAAATAAAACAATAATACTTTAATATTTACTGCAAAATATTTTGCCTTCAAATCTTCCAACGGTACTTTTTCATTTTTTCGTTCAATTGAATATGCATATTGTATTCCTAAACTCAGGAAATTTGCAATTAATGCCATCATATTCATATTATACGTATACTGACCTCGTAATTCTGGTCCCAAGGCTCTAATTGTCAATGCCGTAATCATTACATTAAAGAAAGTCATAAAAACCTTTTTTAAAATAGTTATACTATAATCATTTCCAAATAAACTCTTTATATTTGATTTATTCATTTTAATTCTCTTTTCGTCAAATAGATCATAGATATATCCAAAAATACTTTTCGGCTTTCAGTTTTCTATCTATTTCTATTTTATTTTCAAATTCTTCTTTTGTACTGCCTTTTGCATAAGCTACAATCTCTGTGATACCTAAATTTTCAATTTTATTATCGCCAAAATATAACTCGATTGTATTTTCTATTTTTGTATTTTCCAAAATAATGTCTATATAAGGCAACTTTTTTCGTTGATAATTTCTCCACATAAAATGCTTTTCTTGATCAACAATAATTGTTACCTTGTCTATATTTTTCTTCATTTTAAACGATTGATAAATTCTCAAACAACTAATTTTAATTTCTTCAGTAAACACGTAAACAATCTTTTTTTCAGCATCATTTTGTTCTGGATTCCATTCACCAATACATGCTTTCTCACTCTTTGATATTAAATCTTTGACATCCATCAATTTAAAGTCATTTAAAAACTTCTTATCTCCTGATGAAACAACAATGTCTGCATTATAAAATGAACTCAATATATGCCGTTCCCAGTAAACCGAATCGCTGTTAATAAAACTCTCAAAGCTTCTAAATAATCTATTGTATTTCAATAATGATTGCATTCCTGGATTCTCTAGAGATTTTTCTAGTAAATCAGAATCCGTCTGAAAGCATACCCGGTCAGCCCATAAATACATGGGATTCTCCAACCTTGTCCTGCCCAAATTTGATTTTGGCTCCAATGTCGGAAATACTACATTACTTACCAAAAAGTCTCTCTTACCATATGCATTTGTGTTATAGGCAAATCCTTTATAGATTTTCTTACCTTCAAAAAATCCTATATTCTCTTTTATTATTTCACCGATACATTCATCAAAAATCAATGAAAATGCTTTGTGATCAATATGACCATCCATATCTATTGCATAAATCCTATTTGCACCCACCATTAGAATGACATCTTTAATATCTTTCTTTAGGTTGTTTCGTGTATATGCATGGCTTTCTACATTAAATTTTTTGCTAAAATCTTCGTATCCACAAACCCCATATGTTTGTTTCAATCCAATTTGCGACTCACATACCTCATCTCCATCAGATAGATAAATATGTTTGTTTTTCCACTTGTTACTATACCCTAAAAAAATCAGCTTTTCTGGTTCAACGCCCAAATAATTCAGCGCATTTACACTCTGCTCGTATCGTTCCTCGGCATAATCAACACCAATCATATCCGTATTTGTGTAAAAACAAACCCAAACACTCTCTCTTCTTTTTACTGCCGTATATATTTCATTAATTGCCAAAAACAGTTCGTCATCTCCATGTGGAACAAAGATCAAAGAGCATTCACCATTACTATTTGCCTTTGCACTTACCCCTATTTGAAACTTTCTACTTATTTCCTGTTCAGCTACCTTAAACTTGGCTGTTAGGGTAACCTCCGTTTTCGCATCCTGACAAAAAACAATACCTTTTAAATTAACAATGCTTTCATTGCTACTCCCCCAAGCAATTGGAATTCCCACCTTCGAATAGTTAACCAGATTTAGACTCATGTATACATTCTTCAGACTTTTGTTTCCCGCCATAACAATCTTATCTTCCAATGACTCCAATGTTTTTTGTATCAAGAATTCTTTATTTTGCGGACAAACAGTAACGGCAAATTTTTTGTTTATCTTTATTATACTATTTTTTATATATCGATAATGAACTTTCAAAGTTGCTCGCATTGTACATTGATAACCACCTATTTCCGTCAGCTTATCTGCATTCAATATTCCCTGCTGATTAATTAACTGATTTTCGCTTTTCCATTCAATTATCACGTTGCGATAGTATACTGGCAATCGCAAATTAAATTGAATCTCATTCCTTGAATTATTTTCGCCTAAAACCTTCTGATCATTTAATCTTAAGAAAACATACAATAATATTAAAATCTCATATGGCATACGTATGCATGCGATTATCCACTTTACAATTTGCTTTACTTTAATTAGCATCTTTATTTTCCAATCCCATATAGAATTCCATCATTCTATGAATTATCCCAGTTGCAAATGTTTCTTCTGAAATCAAGTTTCTTAGCACTTCATCATCTTTATATGCTATATCAAAATCTTTGTAATACGCAACATACGTAGGGCAGAGCATTATCTTCTTGTCATACTTTACTCTTCCCAAAGAATCTGCTCTCCATAGTGCCAAATGTAAACCATGATGCGGACGGTATACCACATTCTCAGGATTATCTATCTCTACCAATTCCTTACCTGTCACCTTATGATATGCGGGCAATCCCAGACCAGAATCTTTTACCAGTTCATAAAGAACACTTTCATCATTGATATTACAAGTATTCCATCTTTTGGATTTAAACTCCACAACATCATTTAAATCGGATATTATTCCCGGTATTGCATCTTTTATAAATTCGTAATACTCCTTACTTTTGACAAAATGCAATCCCGACAGCCGATTATATGCTCTCTCTGGCTCCTTATAGCAACGTAGTGTACCTAAGATTCCATTATTTTTCACATTAAGCAAGGTCGATACCAAATTTCTTTTTTCTTGAAGCGTTCTTACATAATTACTGTATGGTAATCCCAAGCTATCACAATGTTTCATATGCTGTTCAAAGATTCCTGCTTCTTCCTTACATACGAATATATCTATATCACCGCAATATATAGCCTCATATGAAAAAAATTCTTCCTCCCACAAAAACCATCTCATTGCTTTTGATATATTTAAATTCTTTAATGCTTTATTAGTAATTTTACAATTTAGGTTATCTATATCTCGGATATAAAACCTTCCCATATGTTTTATTGTTTTTAACTGTTTTTTACAAATCTCATCCAATTTACTATCCGTATAAATGAATACATCATACTCCGGATATGCTCTCAGTACAGAATAAATATATAAAGGTATAAAAGACTGATACTTTTTACCAAATACATAAGTAACAACACACATTTTTTTCATAATAATTTACCCTTCATTCCAAATAAATTGATATGGCACAATGGAGCTTATTTGCAAAATTCGTAAATATAATATTGCACTAATCACATAAATCAGACACTTAATACAAGTCCTCCAATAAATGTTTTTTTCATATTTCAATAAGTTTGGCAACAATACAATTACATTTACAAAAAAATATAATGCAACCCTGTTAAATAACGCTAAATTAATTGACATGATTTGAAATGCGCACCCACAAAAAAGCATCCAAATATCCAGGCAATATTTCTCATATACTTCTTTATTATTTATAAGCATAACCCATAACAAAAGCAATATATAGATTATCAGCATTGTATATCCCGAACCAGACTCATAGTCAGAATATTTTTGCAAATATAAACTGTTTGGCAATATTTTTACTATAACGTCAAAAATAATACCATTTGAGAGAAGTAATAAAAATAAACCTCCAGATATTGCAATCACCCTGCTTCTATTCAGCCTAATATAATTCATCGGATAAAGAATCAGAAGCACCAATGCCGTTTTATGGAATAATGCAGCACATATAATATAAAATATATATAACAATAACTTTCTCTTTTTTAGTGCTGATAATGCATATAGACATATTCCAATCGCAATATACTGTCGTAAAACATAGAACGATTGTCCCCACATTCCTAATGTTATAAACAACCAAAAACTCAATGGAATATCATCAGAGTTCTCTTTTATATACTTACGAAAAGCGATAATCAAAAAGCAATATATTAGACAGTAAAAATAATGAACATTACTAATAAAAATTGCCATAAACTTACTAAACAAGGTATAGCCAAGGTCCCAGGCAATTGTAGGCAATACACGCCAATCAATATATTTTAGTTGAATATATAATTTACTATATACCGGCAAATCGGTACCAACAAAGTCTGCCTTTAGCACCATAACAAGCAGTAATTGAAACGCTATTCCCCAACTAATTATATATCTTATTTTTTCTTGCTTCCCACATAGCTTGTTGAAAAACATCCAGGCAATTATTAAGAAAAGATTCAATACATATATTAACATTAATTTATATCCTTTCTATAAATTCCATCCACTCTCTTGCAATTATATCATTTCTAAAATGCTCAGATGCTTGCAAGGCCAATGAGGCTAATTCCTCTGCCTTTCTTTTACTTTTAAGCAAATCATCCATCGCTTCTGCTAATTGCATAATATTTTCTTTTTCAATTAATACTCCACTGCCTGTCCCTAATAATAGCTGTGGCCCTCCGCACGGGCAATCTGTTGCGATTACCGGTACCCCCCTTGTCATCGCTTCCATTATTGTGTTGGGCATGCCCTCATAATCCGATGACATAACAAAAATTTTTGCAGAATCTAAGGCTGATACCACATCCTCAATGTTTCCACACAGAGTTATTCGCTCTGTCATGCCACATTCTGAAATAATACCCCGTAATTCATCCTGCAGCTTTCCTTCGCCATATATTTTAACACTGATATTAGGATATTTATCTGCTATCTTACTGAATGCCTTAATAAATATATCATGCCTTTTTTGTTCTACTAACCTGCCAATCGAGACAATCTGTTTTCTCTGCTCATAATCATACTGAACTCGATTTTGATAAAATTTTTCGTCTACCATATTCCATATGATTTTAGATTTTTTTTGCACCCGTTTAGAAAAATAACCCTTTGCATCTTCTGTTTGAAATACAATACCGTCCGCAAATGGAAATAGCACTTTAGCCATCAATCGATATACCCGATTGAAATATTCTTTCTCTGGTAAATTTCTTATTGATATGATGGACTTTGTCTTCAAAAATCTCGTTGCCAAAATATTTCGAAAATTAGGAGCCGCCATAAACGATACCAACATATTTAGTTTATATTTTTTGCAGATTTTTCTTACCTTCATTGTCCGCTGAAGGTTTTCTTTAACAAAACCATTCTCCAGCTCTTCTTCTTCCAAATTAAATCTGACAATATCCTTGTCCAAAATATATTCATCTGCAACTGGGAACGAAGTTATGAAGACCACTTCATATCCATGTTTGTGGCAGGCATTTGCCAAATTGCAAATAACCCTTTCTGCTCCACCCTTTTGTAAGGTATTAATGTAAAATCCTAACTTCACTTTTCTTCTCCTAAAATCGCATCATTCCATTTCTTTGATACAATTTTTATATCAAATGATGATACGGTCTTCTTTGCATTTATCGTATACTTTTCTGTTCGATTATAATTCAAAATACATTCTGTCATTGCATTTTCCAATGCCAACTGATCTTTTCGTGGAACAATCATCGCCGAATTATCTTTTAGCAATTCACTGACGCCCGCCACATCTGTTGTCAAAATTGGTGTCTTTAATGCCATTGCTTCCATTAGCGCATTTGACATACCTTCAAAATCAGATGATAGAACAAACAAATCTGCATCATAAACAACTTCAAAAATTTTCTGTGAATTCCCTTTCAAGAATATTCTTGAACTCATCCCCAATTCATCAATTAATGTTTGAAGCTCACCTCTCAGGGCCCCTTCCCCATATATTTCCAACCGATATTGCTCTAATTGTTTTGCAACATTGGCAAATGCTTTGATTAGCATCTCCTGATTTTTTTGTGGTACTAACCGTCCCACATTAACAATTCTTCCCGTCAGATTTTTTTCACGCTCAGGCACTGTTACTGTGATTGGATTTTCAATAATGCGACAGCGTTCCTCCTTCAATTTAGGAAAACACCTTCTCGCATAAGGCGTTTGAAAAACACAAACATCTGCCTTTCTATATAAGACTTTCGTCAGCATTTTTGTAAAAACATCTCTGCCATCCCTCTTCGGATCATTCCTTTCCGAAATTATTAGTCGGTTCTTTCGATTTTTATTTGCCAGAATGGACATCACATTAATCCTTGCAAAAAATGAGACTACGATGTCAGCTTGTCCAAAATGCTTGTTTTCTCTTATCTTCTTTGTATATTCAAGGAAACTTGATACCATATTTTTTCTTTGGGTCTCAAGAAACTCAATCTTAATTTCAGAATTCAAATCGTATTCAACATTGTTTTCCAGTAACATTAATATAGATACTTTATGTCCATTTTCAGAATAGTAATTAGCCAGGTTCGCTACTACTCTTTCCGCTCCACCCTGACCTAATGAGCCCAAAATAAATACTATTTTCATTACATCCTCGTTTCTAATTCTTGGTTTAGAATCTCTTGGTAAATTTGATGCATTTCTTTTTTTACAACATCTAAACTAAAATGCTCCACCTTTTTACGATTGTAAATTCCCATCTTCTTTCGTAATTCAGCATCAACCATTAGCCTCAATATGGCCGCTGAATATTGATTCACATTTTTACAGTCAGCCAAGATTCCACCATTTTTATCAATTAACTCGTCATTACCCCTTATCCGGGATGCAATCACCGGCAGTCCACTAGCCATTGCCTCCATTATTACCCTTGGTAATCCTTCACGAACGCTGGCGAATATTAAGGCATCCGATATATTTAATATTTGTTCAATGCCGTTCCAAAACCCGAGAAAATGAATTTGCTTTTCTATCCCCAAATCGATTGACAGTTCCTGCAATGCCTGCATTTGATTACCAACGCCACAAACCAATACATGTATTTTATCATCTTTGCAATTGGCTACCGACCTGATAATCGTTTCATGATTTTTCCCTTTTACCAAATCACCAATATCCACCAAAACAAAATCATCGGCTGATAAACCCAAAGAAGCTCTAAGCTGGCTCTCTGCCGCTCCTTCTTCCGAAAATTTGGAAAGGTCTATTCCAACACCTTGCACATAATATACCTTCCCTCCTTTTTTTAATTTAAAGCTTGAAGCCCTTTTATAATCTTCTTTGTTCATGGTAAGTATCGCATCGGTGTAATGCGCCATAATCCGTTCGACAGGATAATAAAGTAGCCAATTTAACAACGGTGCACCCCTATAAAAATGAAACCCATGAGCCGTGTAAATCACCTTCTCCACACCACATTTTTTTCCACACATTCGCCCAAGAACGCCCCCAATTGGTGTATTGCAGTGAATCACTTTAAAGTTTTCCTCTTTCAGAACCTCCATCATGTGTTTATAGGCTGTAGTTATCTCCTTCACGTTGAATGGATTCCGATATATCTCCACATTTCTAAGCTGCACATCGGGGAGTTCACAGGCATTATCTTTTGCATATTTTTGGTTAACACCAATATATACTTCCAATCCCAAATCCCTGGCCACTTCTACCGGAGCTTTGAAAAAATTTCCCAAACAATACTTTTCTCTTGATTCATAATGTTCAGGATTTTTTGTTCCGTTTGCAATAAACAAAAATTTAGGTTTTCCCATTATTACTCCTCACACTAACCATTGTAGATATTTTTTCTAAATATGACACTTTTAATTGTTTGTAATAAAATCTGCAAATCCAATTTTAAGGAAATATTTTGAACATAATATATATCTTTCTGGATTCGCTCTTTCCATGAAACAGAATTTCTTACATATGCCTGGGCATATCCGGTAATTCCGGGTAAAACATCTAATCGCTGTTCTTCGCCAGACTCATAAACTGCCACGCTTTCCGGCAGATCCGGTCTAGGACCGATGAAACTCATATCCTGCTTCAATACGTTAAAAATCTGTGGAAGTTCGTCAATACTAGTCTTGCGAATAAATTTCCCCACCTTCGTCAGTCTTGGATCATCCTCCGAATTATATGTAGAACCGTCTTCATTTCTAATATCCGGTGCATTCTGCTTCATTGAGCGGAGTTTATACATTTTAAAAACTCTTCCCTTGTATCCAAGACGACTTGCATTATAAAAAGGATTTCCTCTGTCTTCGATAAAAATTAACGGTATTACTATTATCAAGACAATCAAAATAAATGGCAATAATATAATTGCAAACAAGTAATCAAATACTCTTTTCCAAAATTTTTGATACATCACACTCTCCTAAATTCTATTCTTCAATAGATATTCTATTTCAGTCACAATATATTCCACATCCGCATCACTTAATTTTGTATGCAGTGGTAAAGTAATCTCATTGTGATACTGTGCATATGCATTTGGAAAATCAACAATATTAAATCCCATCTCTTTATATGCTGTCATCATCGGTAATGGCTTATAATGTACGTTTGTAGAAATTCCCACTTCTGCTAGTTGAATAATTATTTGATTTCGCTCTTCTTCTGTTATATCCGGAATTCGAATTAAATATAGATGACCGCAGGATTCTCCTCCCAATTTGTCATGTCTTAATACTTGAACCCCCAAAGGCTCCAAACTGGTTGTATATTTATCAATAATTTCTTTTCTTCGCTTCATCAATTCTGGATATCTCTGCAATTGAACCATGCCGATTCCTGCCATAATATCTGTCATATTGCATTTATAAGCTGGCGATAAAATATCATATTCCCAAGCTCCCAATTGCGCTTTTGCCAATGCGTCCTTCGATTGTCCATGAAGCGAATAAAGCATAAACATACGATATAGTTCATCGTCGTCCAATCCCAACTTTGGATTCCATGTCAATGCTCCACCTTCTGCAGTGGTCAAATTTTTAACCGCATGAAAAGAGAAGCTTGTGAAATCTGCAATTTCACCTGCCATCTTCTCATCTTTCTTAGAACCAAATGCATGTGCCGCATCAGCTATTAAGGCAATTCTTCCAATTTTCTCCTGCAATTCATTTGCTGGTTTGAAAAGCGATTGTTTGGCTTCTAAAATTTTATATACCTGTTCGTAATCACTGATTACGCCACCTATGTCTACCAAAATAATTGCTTTTGTTCTTTCGGTAATTTCTTCTTCCAGCCTTTTATAATCCATTTCATAATCGTCGACCTGGGTGTCAACCATAACCAACGTGGCCCCTACGTGGCAAACCGGACTTGCAGTTGCTGTGTACGTATAAGCCGACACAATTACCTCATCACCCGCTCCGATGCCTAAAACTCGCAATATTCCTTCTAAGCAGGCTGTTGCCGAGTTTAAGCATACCGCTTTATTTGTATGACAATACTCTGCTATTTGTGCCTCAAACTTTTTTGTTTTTGGTCCTGTCGTAATCCAACCGCTTTTGATTGTATTCGCTATCTCTTCGATTTCCCTATCAGACACATCCGGCGGGCTAAATGGTATTATTCTTTTTTCTAAATTTTCTTTTAACATCCCTATTCTTCCTTTATTTCGGCGTATACGTCGGAACAAGTTTCTTTACATACTCACGTATATCATCCGGCTCCTGTTCAACATATGATTTTAAGTTTTCTAATTGGGCTAAAAATATCTCTTCATCCATTTCAATTGGTTTACCTATATGAATCAGCGTATTTGCCGTGTCCTGCATACCTTCCTCTTCCATCAGTATTTCTTCATATAGCTTCTCACCTGGGCGCAGCCCCGTAAATTCTATTTTAATATCTTCATCAGGCTTATGTCCCGACAATAAAATCAAGTTTTTTGCAAGATCTAATATTTTAACTGGCTCTCCCATATCCAAGATAAATATTTCCCCCCCCTTGGCATAAGCTCCCGCCTGTAATACCAAAGATACCGCCTCTGGTATTGTCATAAAATAACGAATAATCTCTGGATGGGTAACTGTGACTGGTCCGCCTTTTTCAATTTGCTTTCGAAACAAAGGAATAACGCTCCCATTACTTCCCAACACATTTCCAAACCGTACGGCTACAAATTCTGTTTTTGAACGCGTGTCATATAATTGAATAATCATCTCACAGATTCGTTTTGTTGCTCCCATTATATTTGTAGGATTTACTGCCTTATCTGTCGATATCATTACAAATCTTTTTACTCCCCAGCGGTCTGCCGCACGAACAACCTTCCATGTTCCTAGGACATTGTTTTTTACTGCTTCATTGGGACTATCTTCCATTAGCGGAACGTGCTTGTGTGCCGCCGCGTGATATACAATATCCGGTCTATATTTCCTAAATATATTATCCATTCGTTTTGTATTGCGCACAGATGCAATCAATACTACCAAATTCAAGTTCGGAAACTTTGCTCGAAGCTCATTCTGTATATCATAGGCTGAATTTTCATAAATATCTATCAATACCAACTGCCTTGGATTGTGGCTGGCAACCTGACGACACAGCTCACTTCCAATCGAACCTCCTCCACCAGTAACAAGCACTACCTTATCTGCAACATAATAAAGAATCGAATCCAAATCTACTTTTATTGGTTCTCTTCCCAACAAATCATTGACATCTACATCTTTTAACCGACTTACACTAATATCGCCATTGACAAGCTGATACATACCCGGAAGTCTTTTCAATACACATCCTGTTTCTTTACAAATATCTAATATTTCTTTTATATCCCTCTGTGATGCAGACGGCATCGCAACCATAATTTCATGTACATTGTGCTGCTTTACCATTTCCAGAATTGTGCTTCGATTACCCACGATACGTACACCATGTATATAGTTTCCCACTTTATCCTTCGCATCATCAATTACACAAACTACTTTTTTATCAATATATTGGCTGTTTGTTATTTCTCGAATCAGTGCTGCACCTGCATCTCCAGCCCCAACAATCATAACATTCGTTTTAATTCCCAGTTCTACCCGATGATTAGTAAATGAGCGAATGGCACGATAAGAAAATCGGCATGCCATCTCCAGACAAAAAAGTGTCCCTCCATAAATCAAATAATAACTTCTTGGCATACTGTCTCCCTCTGGTGGAAGATACGTTACAAGAACTAATTGAATGATAGAAGCAATTACACTAGCAAGCAAAATATTTGCCATTTCATTCGCTCCAGCATAGGTCCATAAACTGGAGTACATATGACAAACATAAAAAAACAGTATTGTTATTATAATAATTGGCAGCATATAATCATGTATCACATCCAAATATATATGCATATGTTCATTAAATTTTAATTCAAACCGAACAAACAACGCAAAAACTCCTGCCAAATATATCGCTGCAATATCGTAGCATATTAATAAAATCCTACGAACCCATAGTTTCCCTTTATCTCTTGCAATTAATTCGTCCACAATGTGTTACCTCTTTATCATTCTATTAAAAAATACATTCTATAAATATAACATAATACAGTATAAATGTAAAATCATGCCATTTCTTCGTCTCGTTTTACCATAAAAATACCAATAACAAAGTAGGTCAAGAGCCAGATTGAATCTCTCCACGGTTGTTCCAAAGCATCATTCAATGACAAAACAATATACCCTATACATAATGCAAATGGAAAGAAACCATAACCGAAAACTTTACCCCCACTTTTTTTTCTGCTCATATATTGTACTGCGCTTTCAACAATTCCAATCCACATCAGTATATATGGAATCCCAGCAAATACACCATATCGATACATAATTGCAATTATAGAATTATGCGCAAAGCAAGCCTTACCATTTATATTAACAACATTTTTATGTCCCCACAGGTTCATTTCACGAAGATAACCTTTCCATATGGTGACTCTTCCAGAAAGTAGTTCATCTAATGTTCCTGACTGTAATTTGCTTATTACTTTATTACTTGCGTACACCTCCATGGTAAGTGGATTCTTTAAACTACTTGACAGCTTTGGTTTATAGGAATCCGCCTGATGTACTTTAACCGTTCCCAACTTTTGCGGAACATTCCAGGTTATCCAGTCAGATGCATACCATATCGGAAACAGCATAAGCAATGTCATCACTATAATTCCAGCCCTAGCCAACCGTTCACCCTTCTGCTTACGTTCACTAATCCGTTTAATTAAAAATACACAGGTCAAAACAAATACAACTATAAAACTGCCTCGACACTGCGCCTTCCACAAAAAGAAAATTAATAAATCTGCCTCAATTGCAAGCAATATTATCTTCCATGCATTTCCTTTCCACTTCCTTAGACCAGAGACAAATAGATTATCCGCTATCGCAAGCCACGCTGCCACAACAGTAATCAGGTAGAATCCAAACATGTTGGCATTATCGTTTACACCCAGATAGGAAATATTCTCATATTGAGGTCTGCAAATAAAACAATATAAAACTGCCCCAGCAAAGTGTATCTGAATGGCAATCACTATATCCTTTAATATATCCATCGGATTTTTCATATTATGCCATAGGAAGAAAAGTAAGCCCCATACCAACAAGAATGTATATCCCAAATAACTCCATCGCTTTGGAACAATAAAATCAGATATGCATGCAATTACCCACAAGGCAAACCAGGGTGCCATCACCTTATAATTCCATTGGCGCATCTTTGTTTCACACCCAATTGATATAATTGCAATCACCAGCACCAGCAAAATGCTTAGTCCGAAATTTAATACATGCAACTTATAGCGCAATTTAGAATCTACCATCCAAATAATGTACGTCATCCATAGCAAGAAGCAAACGATACGGATGAAATGTTTCTTTCTATCGGAAAAGCGCTCACCAAAAGCTGGTATCTGATCTGATATATATTTTAAAATACGCTGGTAACCATCCAAAATAATGTGCTTCTCAGCTAAGTCTTCCCGCTTCCATTTCTTATGAATTATCCGACAGCCTCCCCAAGCTAAAGCAATATACGCCAGCATAATGACCGTGAACCATTGCAGTAACTGTTTTCCGTTATGAATAGGATATTTTTCACAGAATTTCATATTACTCAAATGATAAACAACATCCGGCTGGTTTTCTATGATTACAGCTACATAGCTAAATGACAAATCCGGAAAATCGATGATATTACTTCCCTTTTTTAAATCATAACTGCAACGCATCAATTGTTTGTCCTTTTGGTTACAAAAAATCACTTGCCAGTTCATTTGCTCAACATTCAAATCACTGACTTCTATATCCCAATAATTCCACTCGTTCTCATATACCTGAAATATAGCATATGCATAGTCTCCAAGAATCACCATGCTACCATCTCCTAAAGACTCCAGATTATATGAATTTGAATGTAATTTACTTTGGTATATTTCGCTTACTTCACCAACATCATAAAAATTGTCTAAATTAAACGAACCACTCACAATCATAGCGGATATTGAAAGACTGCCAATCACCCCAATTAATAGCCAGCAAATAAATGTCCTAATTTTATTCATCACTTTCATTTATACTTCCTCTTCCACATTTATCCGTAAAAATACAAATTAATTTTACCGCACCCCTTTTAAATTGTAAAGCTTCGACTTATTATCTCCGCCACTTGCTGTGGATATTCCTTCATAAAAAAATGATTCGATCCTATTTCGATAAATTCTACCTTATTTTCAAAACAATCGCTCCATTTTCGTACCTTTTCTTCTGCAACATCCTCCGGCGAATACATCATCGTCACCGGCAAGTCCAGCTTAACATCATGCTTCAACTGATAATCAGCAATCAACCGATAATCTTCCCGCAATGGCTGAAAATAAAGCTTGCGAAAAAACTTATTGCCCAGCGTCCGTTCCTGCAATCGCTCCAGCCCCCCTAGCGCCTTCATCTTCTCCACAAATCCCAAATCATCCAACTGAGCATACCCTGCACTCTCCCAAACTTCCCCCGGGGCCTCATGGGCCGCCAAAAACAAGTGGCAAGGCTTGGCATTCAGTAAATTCCTCGCCAATATTTCATATGCCACCACACTCCCCATGCTATAACCAAATACAGCAATCATGGTTTCACTCCTGATTGCTGCATTCATCTGTCTGGCCATATCGTTTACCATGTCATCAAAGGTCTGATAAAATGGTTCTAGTTTACGCATTCCGTGGCCCGAATAGTCAAAGGCCACCAACTCTATATTTTCTGGCAGACCATTTTTAAGTTCATCAAATACTTCTGCTCCACCGCCTGCATAGGGGATGCAAAAAAGTTGAATTTTATTCATGGTACAACTCCAGTCCTTCTTCAGTGGAACATATCGTCACGATATCAACAATTTCATTCATCTGATTATCATAGACGCAAATATTCAACCCAAGCTTTTTAAATTCCTGCGGCACACCTGCCACTACCATTTGATCAGCAAAACCAATTCTACTAATTAAAGCATAAGGATTACCATCAGAGAGCACCCCATCAGAAGCACAATCCGTTTCGGAAGCCTGTTCAAAAACACACTTACCACTATTAATCGAAACTGTATAGCACATTCCGGCCACATCTTTCGGATTAATTGAAACACCCATGTCGCTGAAATATTTTTGTTGTTCCTCGTTCCATCCTCCAGATATATCACCTGAGGACTGCATCATCACATCGTAACGACTATCGCTTAAATAGGAAAGGAATTCTTCTATATTCCGGCATGATTGCAGATATTTATCCTGATGATCCTTTTGATACTGCTCAAAATTGCCCGGGTCATATCCCTCGACTGTGCGGTAATCAGTGAACTCATAACGTTCCAACATATATTCCGCCAAATAGGATGAAAGCTTGTCTTCGCCCCGCACATTCAGATGGTCAATATCCTTGATATCCTCATCCGTCACCAGATTCATTGCCTTCATCATTTCTTCTGTATTAAAATCAAGGAAATCTAGTCCATACTCCTCGGCCAACTGCGCCACACCCTCATGTCTTGTCTTCGTCCATGATTCTTTTGGTGTTTTAATCAAAATCAGGTTAATGTTCTCACTTTTGCATAGCTCAACTATTTTAATAAAATAGTCCTTATTCTCACGAACCATTTCAATTTCTTCTGGTTCATCATTTTCAATCATTAAAATATCATAGCTTAGAGTATGACCGGTTAAATCGGAATTCAAATTATTTCCGCGATAAATATAATTTCTTACATCACTGTAATCAAAATCTTCCTTGGTCAACTCCTGCCACCTGGAATGATACTTGATAATATTAAACAGATATGCCTGCTTTGTGCTTGTATTTTTCTCCGACTCCGACTCGCTTTCGCCCTCTTCCTCCTGACAATGAGCCCAGATTGCCTCTACCTTATTCCGTGACAACGGCATATTATCAAGAACTTTACGAAACTGTCCTTCATTGCTCTCTTCATATAATATACTTACATCCATCAGTATCGTCGAAACATTCTGCGTTTTGATAACATCCTTTGCCAAATAGTATGTCATCATCATTGGCTGATTCGCCGTTCCAAGACTATATGCCGAAATCCCATAGTCTTCATACATCTCCATACAGTTAAGCCCATAGGTAACCTGACTGCTGCCAAGGACACAGACATCCAGACTATTCTTCTCCAGCTCATAGAATCCTTCTAAAACGCAGGTTTCGCTTAATTTCATCACCCATTTGGCACTAAGTATGTTCGAGATACCGCTTAGAAGGAATACAAATAGTAAAATAAACGCGATACTTTTTATAAATTGTTTCTTACTCATTTTATTCTCCATTCTTCCCCTAGTATGCCATATATACAAAAGACGCCGCATCATAACCCGGACCATAAATACCCAATATCAGAATCGCGAATATCGCTGTCAAATAAATGAACCAGCGGCATGCCAGATTCTGTTTGCCGATTAATTCACGAACCGAGCCTTGCTGCTGTAAATGACTAATCACACCAAATATTCCAATGCAAATAATTGCCAAGCCAAAGTCCATCCGATTCAAACCAAATCCATACAGTGTCTTGTCAACTAGTACCCACGGATTGAAGGTACCAAATGCCTGTTTAAAGATAGACCAACTCTCACGAAGGCTTCCCGGCCTTGTCAACAAACGACCAATCGAGAAAATAATTGTCGTCCGTGCCATCTGAAAAAATCTCCACGAAGCTGCTTCGGTATTTATTTTTAATTTTAACGCCAAGTTCTTTAAATCTTCACCAAAGGTAACTGACATAAAAATCATAAAGGCATAATAGATTCCCCATGCCAGATAGGTTTTTCCAGTACCATGCCACAGTCCAGTCAACACCCATGTAACAGATACCGGAATAATCGTCACAAGGCCCCTCGTCAATCGGTCCGGCAGCTTGTTTTTTGTTTTTTTGTTAATATTCTTAACCAGATTCGATGTTGATATTGGATAATATACATAGTCCTTAAACCAACCACCAAGCGTCATATGCCAGCGTCGCCAGAATTCAGTAACTGACTTTGAAGCGAACGGATGATTGAAGTTTAAATCCAATTCGACCCCAAATATCTGCGACATACCTCTTGCCATATCCATACAGCCGGAAAAATCCGCGTAGATATATACCACATCAAACAGCATCGCAATAATCAGCACGAATCCGCCGGTATTTTGCCAGTCCCCGTATGCGCCCTTAATATAAATATCCAGACGGTCGGCAATGACAAGCTTTTTAAAATAGCCCCAAATCATCAACTGCATTCCAGATACAATACGATTATAATCAAATCTCAGCTCTTGCTTCAAACGCTGCCCTAATCTTCCATAGCGCTCAATCGGGCCTTGTAAAATATGTGGAAAGTAAATGGCGTATAAAAGGAATCGAAAATAATTCTTTTCATAATCTACACGTTTCCAATACACATCTAATAGATAACTTAAAGAGGAAAATGTGTAATACGAAATCCCCAGTGGTACGATAATGTATGCTGCACTAAAGGTTCCCTCACCGCCCATAAAACGAACTAAATCATTGATTGGCTCAACAAAAAACTTCGTAAATTTTACAACTGACAAAATTCCTACATTAAAAACAAGTAGCCCGATGACGACTTTTTTACAACGTTTTTTATCACGTTCTTTGATTGCCTTTTTTTCTTGTCGTTCAAGTCCTTCTGCGTCCAATTCTAATGCCTGTTGTTCATAGATTCGGCCCATCTTAAATCCAGCTAAATAAACTGAAAAGCTGGTTACAAAAATAAATGGAAGATACTTTACTCCTGCTATTCCATAAAAAACCAAACTAATAGCAAGTAGAGCCTTCCATCTGTGTTTCACCGGGCATATATAAAACAAAAGTATTCCAGCAATAAGGAATATAAAAAATCCAAACTGTATAAATGTCATGTATTTCCTCCAAAATTAGGCAGCGCATTTCTGCACTGCCTCCCTTTTAATCCATAAGTTCTTGTACCATATCCCACATTGCTTCTAATGAGTCAAAATTCTTTGGAACAATATACTCCATATCAATTTCAATATCAAAAGTATCTTCTAATTCCGCTAAAATAGATGTCATATCAATAGAATCTATTATTTTATCAGTAACCAATGCCTTTTCATTCTCGTAATCAATATTCGCATTTACCCGTTTTAATGCTTCTAACAACTTGTCCATTTGTTCCTCCTCTTTTTCATCTGCAATTTTTATGGCAGATTTTTATACAACGTCTTTCCCGCTTCATTTCGCGGTATTTCGTCAATTGCAATTACTTGTACGGCACGGTTGTTAATGCGGGTACGCTCCAAAATCAGCTTCTCCACATCCTTCACATATGATTCTTTGGTAATGTATACTTTCATTAATTCATCAGTACCATCACTTGCTACATCCACATCATCATATACAGATTTTACCATGCGGTCTATCTCATCAAGATTAACACGATTGCCAAATAATTTCAAGAATCTTTTTTTGCGGCCAACAATGTAGAAATAGCCGTCCTGGTCCATTTGAGCCATGTCGCCGGTCTCCAGACGTCCACCGCGTTCATCTCCTTTGGCCAAATCCGTTCCACACTCCGCGTAACCCAGGGTTACATTTTCACCTTCATAAACCAGCTCACCAACAACATCCGGCTCAGTAACTGCATTGCCATTTACATCTACTAAAGTAAACTTTCCTCCCGGAATAGCAATTCCCATACTTCCGTATTTCACCAGTGCATTTTCATGCGGCAAGTATGCCATTCGTGCCGTTGCCTCCGTCTGTCCATACATAACAACAAAGCGTTTTCCACGCTCCATTGCATATTCGGCAAATTCCTTGTGTAATTCCGGTGACAGCTTACCACCTGCCTGGGTAAAATATCTGAGGTCCGGCAAATCCATTTTGAAAAAGCGAATCCGTTTTAACATCTCATAAGTATATGGAACTCCGCCAAAGGAGGTGCTCTTATTTACCTTCATAAAATCCCAAAAATCCTTTGCCACAATTGATGCTGTCGTCAACAGAATCGTCGCTCCAACAAGAATATGGCTATTGATAATGGATAGACCATAGGTGTAGTTCATTGGCAGTGTCGTTACCGGTCGTTCATTTTCATCAAGCTCCAGATATTCAGCAATTGCTTCCGCATTTGATTGAATATTTTGATAGCTTTGTCGAACCAATTTAGGACTGCCGGTCGAGCCCGAGGTGGTTAACAGCAAGCCCAGCTCATCATGCAGCGGATATTTCTTTTCAAAGTTCGTTTTTAAAAGGACATATCCCCATTCCTGATAGATAACCTCATATTCCACATAGTCTTCACGCATATCTGCTGGCATATATAAATAAGCCGGCTGATATACTTCGATTAGATTCTTTGCCAATGTTCCATTGATTTCTCCATCTAACATTAATGGAACCGCCTTATGATACAGAAAACCGATATATCCGCTCATGGAGCCAATCTCATTTCTGCAAAACGAAAATACAAGGCTTCTGCTTTCTATCACCGCACCCAATGCTTGGGCTGTTTCACCCAGCATCTGATATGTCATCGTTTTTCCGTCATCCTGAATGGCCGCTATTTTTTCACCATACTTTGCAAAATCATTATAATAACTCATATTTTATTATCCTTTTATCTGTTCTCTCAATTCTGTAGATGATACTTTTTTTGTATATTCAAAGTAAACAATATCTACACCGACTTTTTGAAAATCAAGCTCCAATTGATTCCATTTCTCCGTTCCCTTCCAATCGTCGCCGACAAACATTGCATCAAAATGGTATTTTTCCCAAGCTTCCATTTTATCCATATTGACCTGCGGAACCACTTGGTCAACGTACTTGATCGCTTCCACAATCTGGCAGCGGTCATCGAACGAAATCACGGCGGTTTTATTTTTATAGGATGTCAATTCATCGGTCGTAACCGCAACAATCAAATAATCACATTGCTCCTTCGCCCGCTTCAATAAATTCAGATGCCCCACATGAAACAAATCATACACACCTGCGGTATATCCCACTTTATACTTTTTCATCTGTTTCTCCTTATTGTTCATCACCAAATCTAATATGCTCTAAATCTCCATGGCAGACACGGTCTTTTGGAGGTGGCAATTGCATATAATCTTTACCAAAAAGATGTAGCAAATAGCCTTCCCAATGTGATGGTGCCATATATTCTTTTCCTTCAAGTTCCATTGGAATTCCTTCACCAAACCATTCGGTTTTTAACACTCTTCTTTGCACCGGCTGATAATGACTTCCAAAGCTGCATACATATTTTTTACCGCTAAGTGCATTACATGTTTTTAGGACAATGTTCCGCACCCGATACCAGAACTTCTTTGGAAAAATTCGTGCAAATGTATAGAGAATATGAACAATTGTTTTATCCGAATTACTGTTATTAAAGGCACATACCTGATGTAAAAACGAAGCCATATGCAATACCAATGAGCCCATAACACGATTTTTCGGGAAATAATCCAATGGTAAAATATCAACAAAGATACCTTTATGGAAGTCCTTATCATCCCATTTTGTTTCTCTGACATAGGTTCCATTTTTTCTGATTTTTGCAAATAACGGTGGAAATTCCGGATCGGTAATACTTGTTTGATAAAAATATTTATCTGACAACTCTGTTTTACATATTTTAGCAAATTTTTCATAATCTGAGCGTATCATGACAATGTCCATATCATCATCCCACGGTATAATTCCTTTGCTACGCACTGCTCCCAGCAAAGTACCGCCATATAGATAATATTTCAAATTATGTTTTTTACAAATCCGATCAATTTCGTCTAGTATCTCAATCAATGTTGCCTGAAGTTTCTTTAAGATTTCCTGCTGTTCCGGTGTCATTTCAGGCGGTAATGGTTTTCTGTTTTTAGGGCCTTTGGAAGTCTTTAAAATCTTATTAAACGTTTCTTTGCGCATATTTATTGCTGCGGCACGATGCGCCTTTTTGAATCCTCGTGGCGTTATCAGACTTAAGGCCTTAACTTCTTTTTGTTCTCTCTTTGTAATTACATCAGAATTGATATATGCTTCATGCTTCAACAGAAATTCTCTTATCTTTTGAAAATCCTGCTCATACTCTTTGATTTCACTTTCCTTAATATATCTGCATATATATCGTATTGCACGTATTGCCGTTACAGCATCTAGCATCAGCTTCTGTTTTAAATCCGGATATTTTTTTACTAAATCATCATACCGCTCCATATATGCCAATGCATAATCTAAACCATTGCGTATAGTTCTAGTATTGACAAGACTGGATTGATTATCAAAATAATAATATTTTGGGTCTCCAAGTAATACTACCTTTTTTGCCTTTTCAAAGATTTTATGCATACAAAGAGTACCTTCATAGATTCTGCCTTCTGGAAATTCAATACCTTCAAACATTTCCTTACGAAACAGCTTATTCCAAAAATAGCTTCTAATATCCAAATCCATGACTAATTCTTTAATTGCATTATCCTTATTGAGGGTTACATCTATTCCATTACAAAGTGATACTGTCGGTTTCCCCGGTTCCACTCGATAAAATCGGCAGCTAACAATATCGGCATTGTATTTTTCTAGCTTTCTTACTAAATACGCATACATATCAGATGTAATCCAGTCATCGGGATCGACAAATCCAATATAATCTCCCTTTGCAATTCTCATTGCCGCATTTCGCGCCGCACAAACCCCTTGATTCTCTTGATGAATTACTTTTATACGAGCATCTTTCGCCGCGTATTCATCACAAATTTCCGGTGAATTATCTGGCGAACCATCATCCACGAGAATAACTTCAAAATTACGGTATGTTTGTGTCAAAATACTGTCCAAACATTTTCTCAGATATCGCTGAACATTGCAGACTGGCACAATGATACTAATTAGCTTACCATTCTTCCCCTTTTTCTGCGCCAGTGTTATTTTGGCATTATCTAATGCGGCCTTATTATCTCGGAAAAAAGCTTCTACCGTCTCTATATCCGCCTCATTATCTTTTCGTTCTTCATCATCAATGTATTTCAATTTATTTTTCAGACTATTCAAACCATCCAGCATATCCTCAAACATTTTGCCAGTTAAATTAGGATATTGATCTTTTAAATCTTCATATCTATCGATATGTGCAATTGCATAATCCAAACTGTGTTTCAGTGTATCAATATGAATATAGCTATTTTCATTTTTATAGTAATAGTACTTTGGGTCACCAAGCAGCACAACCTTATTCGCCTTCTCGATTAGTTTATAAATCATTGCTGTGCCTTCATAGATTCTTCCTACTGGAAAGACAATATTCTGAAAAACTGCTTTCGTAAACAATTTATTCCAAAAAATATTGCGAATAACAAAATGATTGATAAGCTCTGCCATTGCCTCATCCTTGTTAAGCACTGCATCTACACCGTCACATCTAGCCATTGTATCCTTGCCCGGTGTCACGCGGTAATAGCGGCAGCAGGTAATATCAGCCTGCTCTTTCGATGCATTATTAATCAGATATTCAAACATGTCCGGTGCACACCAATCATCTGGGTCGACAAAGCCTAGATATGTTCCTGTTGCAATTTCCAAAGCTGTATTCCGCGCTGCACATACACCTTGATTCTGTTGATGAATCACTTTAATGCGAGAATCCTTCTGGGCATATTCATCACATATCTGCGGCGAACTATCCTTTGAACCATCATCAATCAAAATAATCTCAAGATTTTGATAGGTTTGTGCTAAAATGCTATCAAGACTTTTTCGAATAAATTGCTCCACATTGTAGACTGGTACGATAATACTTATCAAATCGTTCATTTACTATTTTCCTTCCTGCATGTCTTTCTTTCTACTATTTCAAAAATTGGTTTCGTATTTTTTTTAATATGCTCTTGGTCTTCCCGGTTTTCTTTTTTAATATATCTTTATTGTTTGTGCAAAATGCTGTTACAAATTGGATGTCCGATTCGTTTTCTTTCTTCTCTTCTGCATTTGCATTCTTCAAACCATCTTCGAAGTTATACAGACCCTCCTGCATTTCTTTAATCATCTTTCCTTTTAGTTCTGGATACTTGTCCTTTAAATCCTCATACCGCTCAATATGTGCAATCGCATAATCCAATCTATGCTTTAATGTATCAATGTGGATATAACTCTTTGTATTTTTAAAATAATAATATTTTGGATCACCAAGCAGTGCAACCTTATTGGCCTTCTCAATCAATTTATAAACCATTGCCGTGCCTTCATAAATTCTGCCTACCGGGAATTCAATTCCTTGAAATACTGTTCTCGTAAATAGCTTATTCCAAAAGACATTCCGAATAATAAAGTGATTAATAAGTTCAGCAATTGCTTCATCCTTATCAAGCACAACATCGATTCCATCACATCGGGAGGTTGTTTCTTTTCCTGGTGTCACCCGATAATATCGGCAGCAAGTAATATCTGCCTGATACTTCTTGGCATTGTTCAATAAATATTCAAACATATCCGGTGCACACCAATCGTCTGGGTCAACAAATCCCAGATAGGTTCCGGCAGCAATTTCTAAAGCTGCATTTCTCGCTGCGCAGACCCCCTGATTTTGTTGATGAATTACCTTTACACGAGAGTCTTTCTGGGCGTATTCATCACATATCTGCGGAGAATTATCCTTAGAGCCATCATCAATCAAAATAATTTCTAAGTTCTGATATGTTTGTGCCAGAATACTATCAAGACTTTTCCGAATAAACGGTTCCACATTATAGACCGGTACAATAATACTAATCAAGTTATCCATTTATTTTTCCTTTCCTTATTTAGAAGTTACTTCTGTTATTTAGAAGTTACGCGGCTGACTGAGCTATAAGATGAGTAAATTTTTATATTTCCAATCTTTTTATATGCCCGCATTTTTATATAGTAGGTCTTCCCTTTTTTTAATCCCGTAATGGTATATGATGTTTTTTGTTTCGTCAATGTCTTTTTCAGCTTATATTTTGCCTTTTTTCCATCTGCGATATATATTTCATATCCATCCACTTTTGTATTTTTCTTCCACTGTACGAGCGCCTTTTTTATTCCGGCTTTTGCTTTCTTGATTGTAACCTTCGATACTTTTGGCGCATTTGTCATTGCACCATTGCTGCCGAAATTATACTCCTTGCCATCAACTATGATGTTTTGATTCTTACACATCATTCCATTGCCATCAAAATAATAAAGCTTACTATTTATTTTTGCCAGTCCGCGGGTCATATATCCTGTTTCTGGCTCAAAATAAAATCTTTTTCCCGAGCCGGTATACCAGCCCGTTTTTTGTTTACCATCGGTACCAAAATAAACGATTCCGTCTTTAAAGGTAAGCCATGCATTCCTATATTGTGTACCATAATCAGAAAAATAATATCTGTTTTTTCCAATCTTCGTATAACCCACTGCACAGTAGCCTGTCTTTGGATTTAAATAGTATGTCTTTCCGTCTATGGTTTTCCATCCTGTCGCCATTTTACCCTTTTTATCAAAATAGCGTCTTCCCTCAGGATATGTATACCATTTATTATTTTTTAACATACCGGATGTATACACCGCATAGTAACTGCTGCCAATTTTCTTTAATGACCATGCCTTGTCACCCGTTAGCAAAACACCTTGTTTATCAAAATAGTAATATTTATCATCGATCCACTGAAACCCGACCGCCATTTCTGCCGTCCCCTGCACAAAATATCTGCGTTTTGTGCTGCCTTCATAATTCTTCCAGCCCTTGTAAACCGTCTTGCCGTTTTCAACCGCATAGGTCCCATCCTCACGGCATCCACCAATGCCCAGATAATATGTCTTGCCATCAATTGTCTGTACTCCGGTTAACGGTTTTCCATTACTGCCAAAATAATAATAGTTATATTCTTGATAGACACCATCCGAACCATATACTTTTGTCCAGCCCGATTTATTCAGCTTCACACTGCTGCCGCTGCGATATAAATTAATAACATTATTATTTACATCAACTATCAGCGTTTTTTTCTCTTCGCCAAGCATATACACAAACCCATATTGACTGCAATTTTCCCTTGATGAATATGTTCTTCTATGCCTTTTGGTTCCATCACCGTATGTAGTCAGTTCTGTAAAATCTCCGTTTGAACCAAAGGAAACTCCTGGCTGGAGATAGGACATAATTTTTTCTGAATTTGCCGGAGCCAAACCATGATGAGACATTTTATAAATATCAGCTTTTAACTGCGCCCCATATTTCTTAATCAGCGTATTTTCACCTTCCGTTTTTGTATCACCCGCCGTCAGATACGTTGTATTTCCACATGTTATTTTGGCAACCAAGGAGCAGTTATTTTCATAATCATCATCTTCCAAGCTTTCTTTTGGGTTATATTTAAAGCTACCTGGATTGATTGGCCCAATAATACCTATGCTGGCATCACCAATCGTAAATGAGCTTCCCACATTTAGATAAACAATAGCGCTTTCGGCATCTGCATTTGGATATTTTTTGGTAAAGATACTACTTATTTTTTCATAAGACCAGCTTAGGTCCAGCTTACTCGCAATCGCTTCATCTGGTAAATAAATCTTATCTATGGTAAAATCCGTTGTAATTTTATCAAAACCTTCACCGTTTTTCAAACCGCCCGTATGGTCTGCATGAAAATGGCTATAATACAGTGATAGCTGAGTTACTCCCAAGGATTTCAAATAGTCCCTGACCTTTGTATAACTTGACTTTGTCCCCATATCCATGAGCAGATACTTGCCTTTTGACTCCAATAAAATGGCATCTCCATTTTCTTTACCCAAGTATATAGCATGTATTTTCATCTGCGAATTACCAGCTTGCACTGTGGCATTCGGTATTAATATCAGACACACGAAACATGCCATCACAAATCCGATTAACCATTTAGCTCTTTGTTTCATCTTATAACCCCTTTGTTTTGCTCTTTACAACAGTTCCAATTTTATTTAACCCATTTAATATTAGAATTTTTCGAGCCCAATTGCCTTGACGTTTCACAATCTCCCTTGAAATCATTTTTTCCAAACCATTCAGCTTCCCATCCTGGGTTAATTCACCTTGGTTTTCTGCAAAAAACGAAAATGTTTCATTCATTGCCATCTGGAACTCATTTCTTTTTTCCCGACTGCACCTGCGATAGTTACGGGCATATACAACAACAGAATATAGTAATTGTTTGATTAGAATCTCTTTCAGTTGCGGCTTTTTATATTTCAAATCGATATATCGAGCAATATGCGCGTCACATCTGTCAATTGCATGCTTCAAATTAATTGTCTGGGATATACTGTTATCTCTGATTCGATAATTATAAAAACAGTGATTGATAATCGCTATCTTCTGACTATGTTCCAAAGTCTTATAGACCGTTGGTATATCTTCGAAATACTTCCCTACCGGAAAACGAATATCCTCCCAGCAGCTTTTTTTATACAGTTTTCCCCATGCAAAATTCTTGATATTTTTGTCTTCGCAGATTAACTTCAATGCTGTATCTTTGTCAACAACACAATTTTCTCGATAGGCAACCGTTTTGGTTTCTTTTGCATACACATAATTAATACCTGACCAAACAATATCTGCACCGGCATTTTCTAATGCATCCACCATCGTCTCGATGGTCTTTGTTTCAATCCAATCATCACTATCCAGAAAAAAAATGTATTCTCCTGATGCAATTTCCAGTCCATGATTCCTAGCCGCCGATAAACCTTGATTCTCTTGATTTATCAAAATAATTCTGGCATCTGACTGCGAAAAATCGTTACACATTTTTCCGCTTTGGTCAGTTGAACCATCATTTATAATTATTATTTCAAGCTGTTCATATGTTTGTCTTAAGACACTATTCAAGCTTTCATGCAAATACTGTTCCACATTGTATACCGGTATAATGACTGATACTGTTTTTTTCACGCCAGGCTCCTAAACGATAGACTTTATTTCCTGATAGATTCTTTCACAATTTTTCCGATCTCGAAGTGGGAAAAATCTTTCAATTCTTTCTAAGTACAACTTCTCCACACCAAATTTATTCATTATCAATTTCTCAGTTTCTATTAATAAGGCTTCTTCTTCGTAACAAACCCTACCGAAGCCGTCTCTCTCATAGCTAAAATATCCCTCTTTAAAATGCTCTTGCCGATATCTTTCATAATCAAAATGATAATATATTACCGGCTTATTCATATAGGCAAAATCCATTGCCGTACTTGAATAATCAGTAATCATACAAGCCGATTCCTTCATCAGAATCTGTAAATCATCTTTTCGCCAGTCCGTAATCCGAATATGGCTATGACTTTTAATTGCTTCAAATAGCGTTCCCATATTTCGATGTGGAAAAAAAACGATTTCAACATCGTCTTTTACCAGTCTTTCCCTTAGCTTCGCATTTTCCAAAAATGACTTCCATGTCTGAAAATACTCTGAAGTATCCAGACCCTTACTCGTATTTTCATAAGGATTACTCGAGGTTTGGTAGAGCCAGCTTCGCCATGTTGGCGCAATCAGAATTTGATTTTTTCTTTCTGTTTCCGCGAGCAAACTGTCAAACCGGGCGAAACCAGTATACTTGACATAATCGGCTGGGTAGCCAAACTCTTTTTTGACAAATTCATACTCTGGGTAGGCCCCGCAGATAAATAGTCTCATTTTTGTATTTTCATAAAAAAATAATTCTGCCAAATCCTTTGTTATTCCATGTTGCAAAAATACCCTGCTATTTTTAATTATACCATACACTTCTAAAAAATAGCAAACCGCCGCATTTGGCTTACCACCCTTATGAGAGCTTAGGTTTACCTGGGCCGCCAAATAATAAACCCAATGCTTAAAGCTACCATATGGTATACATTCGCCAAGCGCTTTTACTTTTTGGTAATCCTCGGCATCTGAATCAATCGCATAGACAATGTCCTGCTCGGGATGTTTTTCCTGCACAAACTTATAAAACCAATATCCATTATCCCTTGCTTCCTGCCCATATTCGCAAATCAGCCACATTCCACTTCTTTTTTGACGCAAAATAGAACCCGGAATGATGGCCAGCACAAAAAGAAATAGATGGCCAATATCAACGATGCTTATTTGTTTAAATTTTCCCAAAAATCGTTTCAAATAATTGCCCCTTTCTACCTCTTATTGCATAAATTCCTCATATTCATCCAGAACTTCTTCCGGGTCACCAATTTTCTTTATTTCTCCATCATGCATCCACATCACCTGGTCACATAAGGCTTTTAACGTATCAATACTATGAGAGACAATAATTACAGTTCTGGTGTGGTCATTAATCAGACTCTTCATCTTCTTATAGCTTTTCTTTTTAAATTTATGATCACCAACACTTAAAACTTCGTCAACCAACATAATATCTGTTTCCAGAATGGCCGTTATGGAAAACGCCAATTTCGAATACATACCACTCGAATATGTTTTTACGGGCATATCAATAAATTTTCCCAATTCTGCGAATTCGATAATTTCATCGGTTTTCTCTTTAATCCTCTCCTCAGGGAAGCCCAACAGCATTCCCGACAGCATAATATTTTCCCGGCCCGTAAGTTCTTTTTGAAAACCCACGCCAATCGAAAGCAGTGATACAGTATGACCATGCAAATCAATGGTTCCTTCATCCGCCGAAAAAATCCCTGCTAATGCCTTTAGCATCGTCGATTTTCCACTGCCGTTTTTTCCTATTATTCCAAGAATCTGGCCTTCTGGCACTTGAAACGATACATCCTTTACTGCCTCGAACGTTTCCTTTTCATTCCTTTTTAATTTCAGCAGATTCCTTTTGATGGAATATTTTTTTAATGTACGATAACGAATATAAACATGTTCCACTGTTATTGAATATTTTAGTTCACTCATTAGATCACCTTCACATAGCTATTTTCATTTTTATAAATGGTTCTGATGCCAATCACTGAAATAATACAAGAAATCACAAACCATAGCAACATTATTTTTCTTCCTGGACATTCCCCATATATCAATGCCTTTCTGAGCGAAATAATTATATAAGCCATTGGGTTATAATTACCCAGTAATTCGCCCGCCAATGGATAGGACTTTCCGACTCTGCTTTCGATGGAATAAAAAATACCCGTCATATAGAACATAAACTTTATAAAGATATTTACAACATTTGATAAATCTTCCACATATACACCATAATGCAGCAAAATACACATCAGTCCAAAACAGAATAACCACAAAGTTATAATCAGTGGTATAAAATACAATATGTTAAAATTGATTGGTACCCGGAAGATAATCATCATCACAAATACAATTCCAAATGATATCAGCATTTTAAAACCATTTACCATCATTTTCGAAAAAATAAGAATGAACTTAGGGATATATACCTTTGTGACAATTGGTTTATTTTTCTTCACCATACCAACACTGTTTTTCATATTTCGACTAAAAAAATCCCATGCCGTAATACCGATAAAAATAAATATTGGAAAATACTGCTCTTTTGCATTAAAAACATAACCAAAAATAATAGTATAAATAAACATAAAACAGAGTGGCTCTAATATCCACCAAATCCAATTGAGGTAAGAACTGGCAACCTCGGCCTTCAATTCTGATTTTGCCGAATAGATTGCGTATTTATAATGTTTTTTTACGTCTGATATAAACCTCTTAAACATATTTTCTCCTTGCTTCACTAATTGTATTTCCGTAAACCATGCCATATATAGTGAATAAAATAATAAATCGATTTTACAAATCCAATCCTCAGATACCGGTATACGCCAAAATGCATGCTGGCCGATTTCCACTTATTTCGGGACTTTCCACCCTCGCTTAAGCGTGATTTCAGCATTGGTTCATTGATACCTGGAACTTGTCCATATTTTTTCAATACTCGCAGCCACAGAATATAATCCTCATGTAATTCATCATGACACATATAAAACTCTCTGGCAATTTTTGTTTTCATCAAAACTGAGGAACAGGGAATGCTATTTGTACGGAGCAGCATTTCGTAAGTAATATTTGCCGGGATGGGAACTATTTTGCCGGTACTGCTGCCATCTGGGTTCATTAATTCTCTGGCCGTCGCACACAAAGCAGCTTCACTGCCTTCCATCACTGCCAACTGCCGCACCAGCTTATCTTCTGACCACCAGTCGTCAGCATCAAGAAATGCTATATAATTTCCTCTGGCGCTGCGAATACCGATATTCCGACTTTCGGCCACGCCCAGATTCCGCTCATTTCTCACATAAACAATTTCTATTCGGGAGCACTCATATCCTTGGATGATTCTTTCCGTATTGTCTGTACCCGCATCCTCTATGATTAGCAGTTCAATGCCAAAATCCCCCTGCTGCCGGTCAACCGAACTTATTGCTTTTTCAATGTATTTTTCGGCATTATATGCCGGCATAATTACCGACACCAATATCTCATTCATTTTATTCATTCCTCATTGCCGTCGTCAAGTTGTCATCCACACCTTCAGATTTTTCCTTCTGAAAGAGAATTTTTACAGTCATAAAAATCAGTTTCATATCCAGCGCCAGATTGAATTTTTCAATATAGGTCAAATCTAGTTTCAGCTTATCGTAAGGAACTGTCTGATAGTTGCCATAGACCTGCGCATACCCCGTCAAGCCAGCTTTCATTTTAAGGCGATAACGAAACTGGGGAATATACTCTTCATATTCCTTATAGATTTCTTCCCGCTCCGGCCGCGGTCCCACAAACGCCATCTCTCCATTTAAAACATTAAAGAGCTGTGGCAGCTCGTCAAAGTGCAGCCGTCGAATCACCCGGCCGACTGGTGTAATCCGGTCATCATGCTTTGATGCCAGACGCGCGCCCTCTTTTTCCGAATCAATAATCATACTTCGAAATTTGAGAATCTGGAATGGCTCGCCATCCCTTGTCAAACGCTCCTGCTTATAAAGCACTGGTCCTCTGTCATACAATTTAATCGCCACCGCAATAATTAGCATAATCGGTGAGGACAAAACAATTCCCAGCAATGAAATCACGATATCCATCGCCCGCTTTGCACACGACTGCCCCGTTGACAGTCCCTTATTGCGAAACAATAACAGCGGTGAATCAAACAACTCGATATTAGTTGCACTGGTAATCATAATATCGGAAATCTTTGGTACTGAATAGCACCTTATATTTCTGGCAAAACAATATTTAAGAAAAATATTACGTTCATGAGCTGGAATATCACAAATCAATACCACTTTATGCTCATCAATTTTATCTAGCACTTTATCTATTCCCTGATCAATATGAACCATTTCTTTGATAAGAAATTTATCTTCTCTTGTTGCTAGCTTATGCATCATTGAATCAGGACTGATATCACCATGAATCAGCAGCATCTGATATGGCGGAAACAACCGGACATAAATCAAACGCATCAGCAGTACCCAGATAGTTACAAGAAAAATATCTAAAAAGGTCAGCATCACAATTGGGCTAAAATTTTCGAACAGCTTCCAGTTACCAACCAAACAGAGCTGAATATAGGTCACACCATTGGTTACCAGCACCGCAAAAATCTGGGTATAAATTACATCCCAGTTACGCAGATACCCCACCTTATAGCCACCAAAGGCTTTCGAAAAGACAATCACCATTAGCATATACATCGCTATAATCGCCCAGTTTCCACGCCGGTAGAATCCACTTCCTTCGATTTTCGCCAAATCTTTCAGCCGCATATACCACAACCAGCCATACATTGCGGTCTGAATCAGTACAATGATTACTTTCATCCAAAACATAATCAAACGTTTTGTCTGTTCTTTTGCTTTCATTTATTTCTCTCCTCGAAGTCTCGTCCTTATCTTCCATGTTCTCGTGTTCTTAATTGCCGCCAGCTCCAACTGCGTGTGATGCAGGGCACTACTCATTTCACCATGTTCCCGCCGCAGCTGCTCTCGCTCCTGCTCCATATCTAACACTGATACAATCGGATTTCCAATCAGTTCCTGCATGTCTCTGGTTGGAACCATTCCCTGCATCGCATAGGACTGAAACGCCTTCTCCATGTTCTGATACATCGCCGCTTCGGCTTCACCAATCCCCATTTTACCAAGCATTTCCTGCAATTGCAAATATGCATATTCTGGCTGTTCTAAAATCTCGTAAAAGAAAGCCCGATAAATCACAAAATGAATTGGAATCGGAAAATCAAACGTCCATTCATAGTCCAGCAGATTCCAGCCTTGCTCATTAATAATAATATTCGGAAAGATCATATCAATATCTAATCCCGTCGCACCAATCAAGTTCTCCGGCAACTCCACCTCACCAAACACCGCATGAAATTCTGGTGAAGCTTCAAACTTACTGCATTTGCAACCATAAGAGACATACTGACAATACTTATCAATCAGCCTCTGTACTCCGTCCGCATCTTTTTCCTCTAGCCTGATTTTGATTGCATCGCTGAGCGAGCGTCCTTCTAAATACTCCAGATATAGGTTGTCCTCCTCACGCTCACATCGATTTATTTTCAAACCACTGTCCTGATAGCGTCTTGTTAACTGCCGATAGCAGTGTTCAATATGGTTCAAATGCCCGACTCCCTCTGGATAAAGTGCTTGTTTTCTGACATAACGCTCACATTTTGCTTCTAACACATCTGTCCGAACCGCAAACATGCGACTGCGTTCATCAGAATATTTGGTATAGATGCATTTACGCTCATCAGTAGTTTTTCCGGTCAGAATCAGAAACGCATTCGAATAATCACCAAACATCCCTTCCCGAATCACCTTATCAAAAGCATCCCGCTCTGGAAAAAATTCATATCGTGCCTCACCAAAGCTTCTGCGGTTATGACGCAGCTCGCCTTGCCGCGGCAGAAACGAATCGGAATATAGCATCATTGGAAATTGATAATCTGGATACGGATAATAAATTTCCATTTCTGCAAATCCGGCTTCCCTAAGCATTGATTTCAATCTTTTCTTGCCGATACTATCCGCATTTTCCTTGACACCAGCCCAATATTTAACAGCAAGACTATTGTCCACTGCCAGCACCATCCGACCACCGTCTTTTAAATATGGTGTTACCTCACCTACCAGCATGGCATTTTTTCCGGTCAATATAATCCAATCATAGCATTCCCGCACTTCGCTGATTAATGCATCAAGTCCCCCCATCAGATAACAAATATTGGTCTGGTTCTTATTTCTCGCTCGATTGATTTCCAGCTTCTGCGCCGATTCCTCTAAGCAGGTCACATGACTCGCCAGGCCTGCTAATGTTCCAGTATAGGCACCGCACTCCGCACCAATTTCCAGTACCGTATGGTGCGAGCGAATCGGCAACCATGAAATCAGATTGGAACGTGCCGGAGACAGATGATACATCACCTCATAATCCTTACGTTCCACAATCACTTGCTGATATTCACTTTCTTTATATTGTTCCACGATATTTAATATTTCCCACAGTTTCTCTGCTGACTCCGCCATTTCAAACCCTTTCAACTCCATTTACTGTTGCATTTCAATCGTTGTTGCAGAATTCATATCATAAAATCCAACGGTATCTTTATCTGAAATCACTGTAATATTTATCACATCATATAACCGGTGGTAGACAGTGAAGTCACCATCCGCATAGCCCGTACAGCTAATTGATAAGAGATATTCGCCACCTTGGAGATTCATTTCCTGTTCAAACGCTGCCACATAAATAGCCCCTGGCTCTGCCATGCCAATATCGACCTTCTCTATCATCGTATTGGTTCCGGTAATCGTTGTTCCTTTAATATCTTTAAAACTAAACGTAAAAATCGGGTTTGCCACCGGCTCAAAAAATCTGACCTTGGACTTTATTTCAAAGGAAGTTCCTTTAATAATCGTATTTGTATATTTTCCTTCGTCATCAATCACTGCAAAATCAATAATATTGGCGGCTCCATTGCCATATTCGTCGACATTTGAATTTAGTGTGTAGTTCGCTTTCCACTCACCGTCTGCCAATGATTGCGCTGCCACACCAGCACTGCCAATTTTTCCGCCATCCGCTTGATTGACCAACAGCTTTTTATATAGACCGACCATTTCCTTGGGTGCACCCTCATCCATTTTATTGCCGCGGTTTAAAAGCACTACTCGGTCACAGTATTTGCTAATACTGCTCAAATCATGACTAACAAAAATAATTGTCTTGCCCATTTCCTTAAATTCTTCAAATTTCTTATAACACTTCGCCTGAAAAAATACATCTCCAACCGATAATGCTTCATCGACAATCAGGATTTCCGGGTCAATATTAATTGCCACTGCAAAAGCCAAACGGACAAACATTCCCGAAGAATACGTCTTACATGGCTGATGAACAAAATCACCGATATCGGCAAAGTCCAGAATATCCTGCAATCTTGCATCAATTTCCTCATTCGTAAACCCGCTCATCGTGCCGTTTAGATAGACATTCTCAATTCCCGTATATTCCATATTGAAACCGGCCCCCAGCTCTAACAGTGCTGAAATACGGCCATCCACGGTAACTTCACCCGCCGTTGGGTTTAATACACCGGTAATAATTTTTAGAATCGTCGATTTACCCGAACCATTGGTTCCGATAATTCCCACCGATTCACCTTTTCTCACATCAAAACTGACATTATTTAAGGCATAATGTTCCTTGTGTCTTTTCTTTTTGGAAAATCCCAGTGCATCCTTTAAGCGGTCACTGGGTTTATCATACAAGCGATATATTTTGCTTACATTATCTACTTTAATTGCTAATTGTTCCATCTATCAACCTCTAATCATACCTCTTATAACACATCCGCAAAATGCATCCGCAATCTCTTAAATATTGTCGTTCCCAGAAACAGGACAACAATGGTGAAAACCCAAAAGTATATGGTTAGTCCAGGATTTTCCCAGAACCAGACCTTGTTAATCAGCGCATCTCTGTAGCCCATCACGATATAGTACATCGGATTGAGCTGCAAAATTGTTTTTAGTAACGGTGACCAGTCCTTAGCTGTTGTCTCTATATTCCACATAATTGGCGTTACCCATACACCAATCTGCAAAACAATATTAACAATCTGCGACATGTCACGGAAAAATACCACAATCGCACTCGTTGCATAAACAATTCCAGCTACCAACAGAATCATACAGATGGCATAATAAAATACTTGCAGCGAATACAAATCCGGATACAGCTTATAGCAAGCACAAATTATGACGGTAAAACATAGGAAGAACAAATGCACAAATAACGCCGAAATAATCTTAACTACTGGCAGGATATTTATCTTAAAGACTACCTTTTTAACCAAATAGTTATATTCAATCAGCGCATTCGTTCCGCCGTTCATTGCATCCTGAAAAAAGAACCATGGCATTAGTCCAGCAATCAGCCAGACTACATATGGTGCTTCAATACCGCTCTTGGTAACAGATGCCGCCGCTGATAATGCCTTTTGAAAAACAAACCAATAGACAAACACCGTTACGACTGGCTGAATAAACGCCCAAATTGTTCCCAGATAAGAACCAGCAAATTTTGTTTTAAAATCGTTTTTCGCCAGCTTCCAGATAATTTTCCGTTCCCGGTAAATCTCCGCTGGATTAATCTGGTTATTTATTTCTGCTGCCATGCCTTGATACCTTTCCAGTTCTGATCCTTATCCGACAATAGTAATTCCATATCTGCCGGAATTGGCCATTCAATCCCAATGTCCGGGTCATTCCAAATCAAGCCGCCTTCATCATTGGCATGATAAAAGTCCGAGCATTTGTAAGCAAATTCTGCATAATCAGAAAGCACAACAAAGCCATGTGCAAAATTCTTTGGTACAAAAAACTGCTTCTTGTTCTCTGCCGAAAGAATTACACCATACCATTTTCCGTAAGTCTCTGAGCCTTCCCGCATATCCACCGCCACGTCAAATACCTCGCCGTTGACAACACGGACCAGCTTGTCCTGTGGGTAATTCAACTGAAAATGCAAGCCACGCAGTACGCCTTTTTTAGAGGCCGACTGATTGTCCTGTACAAACTCAACATCGATTCCAGCCGCTTTGAAATCATTTTGGTTATAGGTTTCCATGAAATACCCACGTTCATCACCAAATACCGCTGGCTCAATTACCTTCAACCCTTTAATTCCATTACAATCATCAATTACGTTTATCTTTTCCATTTTACACCCATCTGCGCGTGCGACGCGCAATTCAAATCAATAGTTGAACACGCATTTTTTGTTCAACCTTTACAGCCCCTCCGCAATTTCCATCAAATATTGACCATATTCCGTCTTCAAAAGCGGCTGTGCCAATTCAATCAATTGTTCTTTATTAATAAATCCGCGCTTATAAGCGATTTCTTCAATACAAGATATATATAAGCCCTGACGTTTCTGGAAGGCTGCTACGAAATCAGCGGCCGCTAAGAGCATATCGTGATTTCCGGTATCTAACCAGGCAAATCCTCTGCCCAAAGTCTCTACTGACAATGTACCCTTGTCTAAATACGCATTGTTGACACTGGTGATTTCGATTTCACCGCGCGCTGATGGTTTTACATTTTTAGCGATTTCAACCACACTGTTGTCATAGAAATATAGACCTGGTACAGCATAGTTGGATTTTGGATGTTCTGGTTTTTCTTCAATTGACAGTGCTTTACCATTCTCATCAAACTCGACCACGCCATATTCTCTTGGGTCTCTGACATAGTAACCAAAGATCGTTGAACCGCCATCTTTTTCCGTTCGCTCAGCGGCTGAACGAAGCACTTTTGAAAAACTCTGACCGTAGAAAATATTATCGCCAAGTACCAGTGCCACTGCATCATCACCGATAAACTCTTCACCGATAATAAATGCATCAGCCAGTCCCCTTGGACTCTCCTGAATCTTATATTCAAAACGCATTCCCAACTGCTCTCCAGTTCCTAGCAGTTCCTCAAATACTGGCAAATCTCTTGGAGTGGAAATAATCAATACTTCCCGGATGCCTGCTAACATCAAGGTCGATAATGGATAATAAATCATCGGCTTGTCATAAATCGGCATAATCTGTTTGGAAATTGCTTTGGTTAATGGATATAGTCTGGTTCCGGATCCTCCGGCTAAAATAATACCTTTCATTATTGCCCTCCTAGTCCAAAGCGGATGTGCCACCGTCACACCCGCCTTGCTGCACTATATTTATTATTGATTATTTATACATGTCCTGATAGTATTTCTGATAATCACCACTGGTTACATTGTTCATCCAGTCCTCATGCTCAAAGAACCAAGCAATTGTCTTGCGGATTCCTTCTTTAAACATTGTTTCCGGCTCCCAGCCAATCTCCGCTTTGATTTTATCCGGTGCGATTGCATACCTACGGTCATGACCCATACGGTCCTCCACATAAGTAATCAAGTCGGTACTAACCAATGCTTTTCTTGGGTCGCCTTCTGGCAACATTTCCTGTAATGTCTCAATAATAATATTGATAATCTCGATATTCTGTTTCTCGTTATGGCCGCCGATATTATAGGTCTCGCCTAATTTACCGTTTTCCTGAACCATATCAATGCCCTTGGCATGGTCATCAACATACAGCCAATCACGGACATTTTTTCCATCGCCATATACTGGCAGCTTCTTACCCTGTAATGCGTTGTTGATAATCAATGGAATCAGTTTCTCTGGGAACTGGAATGGTCCATAGTTATTGGAACAGTTGGTAATATTCGCTGGAAATTTATAAGTATCAACATAAGCCTTTACCAAGAAATCCGAACTTGCTTTACTTGCTGAATATGGGCTATGCGGATCATATGGTGAAGTCTCATAGAAAAATGCGTTCTCATCATCCGGCAGAGAACCGTACACTTCATCAGTCGAAACATGTAAGAATTTCTTGCCTTCTTTAAAACCGCCCTCTGGCAGCTCCCATGCTGCTTTCGCGCTGTTCAGCATAACGGCTGTTCCCATGACATTGGTCTGAACAAATACTTCTGGGTTTTTAATGCTTCGGTCAACATGACTCTCGGCTGCAAAATGAACGACACGGTCAATGTCATTTTCATCAAATATCTTCGAAATTGCTTCTTTATCGCAAATGTCTGCCTTTATAAAGGTATAGTTATCTCTATTTTCAACATCCTTCAAGTTTTCCAGATTTCCGGCATATGTCAGCTTGTCTACATTAATGATTCTAATTTCATTGTCATATTTGCGAAACATGTAGTGAATATAATTGGAACCAATAAATCCAGCTCCTCCGGTTACTAAATAAGTTCTCATTTTGGAATTCCTCCTCTTACCTTCGTTGTAATAAATCGTTTCATTATAGCATTTATCCCATAACATTGCAAATTCATACCACTTCATACAAAAACTGTAAATTTTCCAGAACATTTGACAGCACCCAAATAAGTGCTATCGTTTTTATCAGCAGACCCTCTATTTTCTGAAAAGAAATTCTGAATCTATTTCGGCAGACACAGTATCCACAGACAAAAATAAGTGAAAAATAAAAATAAGTAAATACCCGGTTGGCCGACGCATATAGGGTTGGACTGAATCCCATGACCACCGCGGTAGCAAATCCAGCGCCCAGAATAAACAACATTGCCCAGAATTCGCCGCGCCATTTATCCAACAATTGATGCATCGCATAAATCACACCAAAGATTACTGCAAACAACTCCAGCAAAAACAAAATTGTATGCAAGCCCAGCCATTTTACGTCAAAGGTCTGGATTGGAACCACAAAAATCTCTTTCAGCACCGGAAACATTGATATCAGGATGCTATGAGCAGCCAGTAACAGAACCGGTAATGCGGCCAGCATCGTTTTCAGGTAATGATGGGTTTTCTTGTAAACCAATACCATCAGTGTAACCGCCACTACCCAGAATAACGGATTCAGCTCAGCGATAAAGACCCGCATCACATTCAAAAGACCTAAGCATAATTTCTGTAGCAGTGTATAATCAAAAAATTCTGGCACCCGGTTTGTCGCCTCAACATAAAAACGAGCATTATTTCCGGGACAGGTCTGAATAAAAATCAGGGATGCAATGTTGATAACCAGTGTCATATACAAGAATGGATTTTTAAACTGTTTTTTCTTCAACTGCGTGACTAACGCAATCACCACAATTGTCAGCATCACCACTGAGACTTGTTCCTGATTACAGGTAAAGACAAGCACCACAGCACAGATGATATATTCATACCATTTTATCTTTTGATTTTTGATACATTTTTTTAAATACAAGCTGATAAAAAGCAGCCCCCATAACGGCCAAATACAGTTTACCGTGGTCGTAATCCAGCCAGCAGAAACCATATCCTTGAATGGATACATCAAAACTAGGAAACAGCAATACCATCGCTCCTTTTCATTCGCCTCCACCAGGCTGCAAATGATCATTGTAATAGAAGATAAAATCAGTATATCCGCTACCTTCCACAGAACCGGAAACATGATTGGTACATACAAAAGCAAATCAATCAAAGTTCTTGAAGACCATTCCACATATCGTTTATGAAGAATTTCCGGCAGCGACATCTTGGTAAAAACATCTCTAAAGTAGATATCATCATTACTATTTGTATCGATAAAGCAATGATACGTAATAAAAACCAGTGTTACAAATAAAAATGGCAGATACTTTCGGTACTTTTCAAATGTCAGGGACAAATTCTTTCTCATATCTGCTCCTCTTTATTGGCGTTTGCGAAATGCTAAAACCACTTTTTCCCATTCACTCATGACAATTTCATTTCTTAACAGCAGCAAGCACAAGAAATAGCTTCCTGCTCCAAGAATCATCATGGCAAACATGTAGACAATATAGTTAGGAAATGTAATCTGGGTAAAGCCAAAGTAGATTGCAATCATTGGTAGGCTTGCCAACACATATTGCCAGCTTCCTTTCACCATCTGCCCGATATCAATTAGTTTTCTGCCCATCGCAAAGCAGATAATCATTACCATTCCCTCTGCAATAACGGTTCCTACCGCTGCCCCACTATAACTAAGTTTAGGAATCAACAAAAAGTTAATAATCACATTCGTAATCGCACCGCCGCAAGTCGCCCAAAATATAATCTTTTCTTTTTTGTGCGGCATAAAAATCTGATATGCGATAAATCCATTAATCGGCGAAAAGAATAAATTTAAAACCATAATTCGCTCCGGCGTAACAGCGGCTAAAAATTCTTCGCCGGCAATGAAAAGAATAATTTCTGGTGCAATCAGCCACATTCCCACCATACATGGAACAATTAACATCATCAGAAAGCTAAACGCCCTCCTCAGCAAACGACGAAAGTCCTCTTGCATTCCTTTTTCAAAATAATAAGCTACTCTTGGCATTATCACTGTACTTAACGATTTTATCAAAGTACAAAGCACTTGGTTGGTCTTTGTTGCTGCGGTATAAATACCAACATCGTCATCACCTTTCATCAAACCCAACATGGTAATGTCAGAATTTAAATAAATGACCGATGCAATCGATACACCAAACATATACGTCATTGGCTTCATGTGTGTTTTCAGCGAATCCCACGCAATCTTCTCAGAAAACAAATGCACGTATTTCCGGCTATAGAAAAAATTTAAAATCCCCGAACCAGCCGTGGAAAATGCCATCAATCCGACATACCAGGCCACATCCCGTTCACTTCGAACAAAAACAAAAAGAGCAATCAGAGAAATAATTTGAAATAAAACCGAACGAATCGTGATATATCTGTATTCTTCCAACAGCTCGTACAGCCATTCCATCCCTAATGTGGTAAATAAAACGCTGGTGCTACTAATCACCAGGAGAATCTGGTATCCCTCAAATTTGGGAATGAATAATAAAATAACAAATAATAAATATGCACATCCGGTGGTACATAGATTTATAAAAAACATTTCTGAGACAAACTTATTCAGGCGTTTTTTATCATCTCTTATCTTTGCCCCTTGCGTAATCGCATAATTGTTGACGCCAAACGCTGCCACTAACAAAATATAACTGACAATTGATGTCACATAGGTTGCTCGTCCAATTCCAGCTGTGTGCAGAACACGGTTTGCATATGGGTAAGTAATAAGCGGAAAAAGAATTGTCATTAATACCCTGATAAAGTTCATAACAAAATTAAATTTTATTGATTTCATATTGTTCAACATTCTTCCTTAAGCTTTTGAAGTAAAATTTGCATTGATGCAACCTGATTTTCCAAATAAAAAATTTCTTTTTTTCGCTGGGATTTATAAACAAAATTAGTGGCCACATCCTCTAAATGAAGCACCTCTAACTCGGGATTATATACCATTAATAATCCGTTTTTCTGACAACGCAAAAATAGTATTTCCTCTTCTCGGAACATAAAAGTAGCCGAGTCGAAAGCATCATCAAACCGTTCTAAATACTTTGGTGAAAAAATCAAACAACATCCATGCAGGATTATATTTTCATGACGCTCTCTTGAACCCGCCACCATATCTTCATGAAATTTGAGTTCCTCCATCACGTGTATTTTTCCCAGAAAGATACGGAGCATTGTTTTGAAGTTTTCCCAGATATTCCACAACTTGTAAAATCTGGATTTTATTTGCTTTAATCTTTTTATATAGTGATTACGCTCTTTTGTCAAGACATCAGGGGGAGCCATTTTATAATACATCGCATTTTCCATATTTCCCTTTAAGGTAATATGTGGTCCTGCCACAGCAAACTGAGAGTTTAGATATTCTGCTACCACTCTTTGCATAAAATCCTCCTGTTCAATCATAACATCATTATTCATGACGCAGATAAAATCACAAGACAGTTGATTTTTCGCATAGACATAACCAACATTATTTCCTTTGGCAAAGCCTAAATTTTCTTCAGAAATCAAAACCGTTACCCTTGAATCATTTTCGTAATGTTGAAGCAGCTCTTTCCCCGAATCATTTGGAGAGGCATTGTCAACAACAACGACCGCATAGTTTGCCTCTTTCAATTTTTCTTTTATAGCACTTACACTTTGAATCGTCATTTCGATTGTACAATAGTGCAGTACGACAAACCCAAATTTATTCTCTTTCATTAATTCTTCCTTATCCATTCATCAACCACTAGCCATTTCACATGATAAGCCAGATAAAGCAGCGTTGCTTGCAGATACTGTAATCGTATACTTATCGCATTTTTTGTTTTCCCCTGACTATATTCGAGCCATGCACCAGCATCCTGCAAACCATCTTCCTCAATTTTCTTGGCATAAAATTTTATTTTTTCAGCATCTTGTTTTTCTTTCTGATGAATCAAAAACTTCATATCGCCACGATGTCGAACCAGACTATATTTGCGAAAATGCGGTAAAATCGCCTTCTCCAAGTCTAAATCCATCATATTTCTAAGCGTACCAATAAACTTGGAAGCACCGGTCCAGATTCCGTCTCCGGTCTGGCGGTAACTCGCCATAATATCCGGCAGATAATAGATACCACCATATTTCAAAAAGCAAAATGTAATGGTATTGTCATTAAAGTAATCCTTCACGATATCTGTTGGAATTTTCTTAATGTATTTACTGCGAAACATAATCGAATCGGGATGGAAATAATAACGTCCCCAATATGATGTTCCGCTTAACCTGAGTGTCCGGTTTAAGTTTAAAAACGGCTTGCTTGTACCCTTTTTCTCATCGACCTCATAGACATTATGAGCACATGCGACATATTTCTGATTTTCCGATTGATCGAGAATCGCAAACTGCTTTTGAAATTTCTGTGTATCACAAAAATAATCATCCCCGTCCAAAAACTGAAAATACTCACCACTTACATGGGCCAACAAATTCAAACGATTATGCGAAGCACGCTGACTGCCATTATAGCTTCTGCCAGTTTCGCGTTCCATCGTAAATATTTGCATCCGCTCAGGATATTTTTCTTTCCATGCCAAAATCTTGTTCATGGTTTGGTCCGTTGAGCCATCGTCTCCAATCAGAACTTCAAAATCTCCATCACACTCTTGTGCAAAAACACTTTGAAGCGTTGCATCGACATATTCCTCTTGATTATAAAATGTTATTAAAACACTTAATTTCATATTTATACCCATTCTTCCAAAAGTTTCACACTTCACAACAATACGTCAAATTATTACTATATGAACTACCAAAATCTTCCTTGCTTGTAATTAAACCTATATTTAAGAATCGTCCCAAATCTTCTGTAGCTGTGCCCCAGGAAATATTTTTGTACCCTCGATTTTTCATTTCAACAATCATGGAATAGTACATAAATGTCATTGGACTCAATTTGTTATAGCTCTGTTTCGCCGCCAGATACTGGGTGTGAGCACAACCGGCCTTGTCAAAATAAAACATCATCGAACCGGCAATCAACTCATCTTCCTTATAGATTCCGAAAAACTCACATTCCTTCATCAAGCGGCTGTTTTTAAATTCCAGCAATTCATCTATCGTATGAACCGGCTTCGTATCATACTTGCTTAGATTTTCGCATAAAATTTCGTAGAACTCTGTTACCTGTGCATCTTCCAAAAGCACCTTTAACTCCAGCCCTTCCTTAATGCAATTGTGCACGTTGGTCCGTTTGCCTTGAGCAAAATTTGACAGCAGTTCTTCTTTATATCGACTGTAATCGACATATGTGCTTAATTCTTTATATTCTGTAAAACCGTGGTAGCAAAAGGCATATTGCAGCAAGTCACTCTCCACGCTCGAAAATATGTCTGCTGTTGGCTTGAGCACCGCTTCCTGATAGCCTTGTTCCTTCAAATAGTTCTTGAGTTCACCAACCATTTCCATCACATACTTTGCACAGTGGTGCTTCTTATCCAGGATAATTCCGCCAAAGGTCGTCCCGCGATGCGAATAAAATACCTTTTTCCCATCCATTATTACTTCGCAAGCCGGGCATATCGCTGCTAGATTATTCTTGGCATTATAAATCATCAACGAGCAATCTACAAACCGCTCGGCAGGATGATAATTCAAAAAACGCCGGCTCTGCAAAAAAGTTCCATTTACCGATGCGTTTTCAATAAACTGGTCCCATTCTTTTTCGTTATCGGCGTGGAAGCGCTCAAATCTAAACATAGTAATCTCCTCATTTCCAAGTATTAATCGCCTCAATCACATAGCTGATTTCCTCGTCGGTCATGCCGTAATACATTGGTATACTCAGCTCCGTCGCAGAGATTCTTTCGGCAATTGGGAAAGCACCTTCGGCAAAGCCCAAATCTTTATATGCTTCCTGTAAATGAATTGGAATCGGATAATGTTTGTTGGTGCCGATTTCCAAGTCATTTAAATATTTTTCTAATTCTTCACGGCGTTCACATTTCACTGCAAACACATGGTAGATATGAGTTGAGTTCTCATCAAGCACCGGTAATTGTACGTTCGGATTATTAATTTCGCCAAGATAGCGCCCAGCAATCCGATTCCGGTCAGCATTCCATTTGTCTAACTGTCTTAACTTCACACGCAAAAAAGCTGCCTGCACTTCATCCAGACGAGAGTTATTTCCTTTATAGATATGATGGTATTTATAGTCTGAGCCATAATTCCCTAATGCTCTAATCATATCTGCCAGTTCCTTATCATTCGTCACGACGGCGCCAGCATCACCTAACGCACCCAGGTTTTTACCTGGATAAAAACTGAAACCAGCCGCATCACCTAATGCACCAGTCTTAACCCCTTTATGCATTGCACCCTGCGCTTGAGCAGCATCTTCAATCAGCTTCAGGTTATGCTTCTCACAAATCTGCTTCATCTCAGTGATATCAGCAGTCTGGCCATATAGGTGCACCGCCATAATCGCCTTGGTCTTTGCGGTTATTTTTTCTTCAATCAAGGTCGGATTTATATTATATGTTTCCTCAATTGGTTCTACAAAAATCGGTGTTGCGCCGACGTAGGTCACTGCCAGCACCGTTGCAATATAAGTATTGGATGGCACGATTACCTCGTCACCTTCGCCAATTCCGTAGGCCTTTAAAATCAAAAACAGCGCATCTAATCCGTTGCCGCAGCCGATACAATACTTCGCACCACAATATGCGGCAAATTCTTTTTCAAATTCTTCAACTTCTTTTCCCTGGATAAACCAGTTATTCCGATATACTTTCTCAAAAGCAGCCGTTATTTCTGATTCAATTTCATTATGCATAGTTTCAAATGACACAAAAGGTATCTTCATAGTAGTCTCCATTCCTTCAAAATCTGGCAACTTTAAGCTGAGCTCAAATTGCTATGTGAAAAATTTATTTTTCACATTTCTCCTGTGGTGAATTCACATATTTGATAAACTCATCATAGTCTCTAATATAATCTTCCTCTTTGTAAAAGTCAGAGGCCAGCACCAGCAGTACGGCATCCGGTGAAAAATCATACATTTCCCGCCACATCGCATTAGAAACATAAAGCCCCTCATAAGGATCGGTCAGTGATACAATCTCCTTATCGGTTCCATCATCCAATAAAATCTTACAACTGCCATGAATGCAAATCAAGATTTGCTCGAGCGACTTATGGGCATGAAAACCTCTGCGAACACCTTCCTTGGTATCATACATATAATATACCCGCTTTATCTCAAACGGAAAATTCTTAAATTCTTCTAGTGCAACCAGTTGGCCGCGGCTATCACCGTGCTGTTGAAATTCACATTTTACTACCTGCATATGTCTTCTCCTCTATTTCCAAAAATCCGGTTCTTCCAAAAATCCTTTTTCTACTATGGCTGGCTGATGTGCTCCTCCTAGCTTCTGCAAGGCCGAGCTACATAAATAGCGAATCGAATCTGGATTCACAAACATTCTCAACAATGTTCTTAAGTATAGATTATTTATTTTATAAAATACCGATACCTGTTTTCTCTTTCTGACATATTTATTATCGGGAAATATCTCCAATAACATCTGATGAAATTTCTCCACATCCTGCCGGAGCAATTCTTCAAAGCGGCTATTCCGCGCTGAAACACCGTTGTTCATCTCATACCAGACAATATAATCATCCAATAACCGAAGCGTTTTTCCCTCTAAAGATGATAACACCTGAAATATGTCCTCTTCATATGTAACACATTTTTCAATTTTCTTCAAATATTCCAGATAAAATTCTGTTTTATAACAGATACACGCACCCGAAACATTATCACTATACAGAATCAGATTCTTCTGAATACGTTTCTCGCGCCCCGGTTTCCGGTAAGCATCAATATCAAACGGATGATTGAAATCGCCATATTTCATCTGATTATCTTCATCCATATAAAAGCCACGCATCAGTCCAAAGCAAGCATCACATTTTTCCTGCTCCAAAAAATTATATATCTTTGCAAGCGTATTTTTATTATAAAAGGTATCCCCCGGTCCAAAATCACGGACATATTTTCCCGATGCCTTCTGTAATCCAGAGATAAGGTTTTTCACTGTTCCCTGATTTTGTTCATGCGGCACTAAGATATAGTTCGTAAAGTTATTCTTTTGAAAGAACGCTTCAATTGCCTCAAAACAATTTTCCGCAGAACCATCATCCGAAATAATAATTTCATAATCATCAAAATCCTGTGCAATAACAGACTTCAACGTCAATAAAACTTTTTTTATATCCGGATTATAAGTAACGACTAATATCGAAAATTTCATAACGTTTTCCTCTCTGGCTATGCACATCTACGCGCAATGTAATTTCAAAAACTGAACTGATACAATCAGGAAAAATGTTGCCAAGGCCATTACCTTGTAGCTGTATTTATTATCCTGGTTCTTTATCTTAGCTGGCATAATTACTAAAAACAATGCTGGTAATGCCGCAATAAAATATCGGCCCTGGACTCCCTGAACAACAATGCTGCCAACCGGATTAATGCGGCCATCGCCAATATATATTCCCAATATAATGCCTGCACTCACCAAGCCAAATGCCAGTAATGCCAAAACTCGGTCCTTCATCTTCACTCTCAAACAATATTCATTCACATCATTTCCCGCAACATACAGCGCAAACATCGGCACAATATAAATCAATGGTCCCAATGAATAGTTCAGACTTCCCAATACATTCAGCCACAGCATGTAATCCGTAAATTTGGCAACAAAGGTAGAGATTAGCGTCTGAATCAGAATCGCCGGGTGCTGCTTCACGTATGCCAACTGAGTGATACCCTCTTCGGTGCTCGCTTGCGATGCACCAACTGCTGAAGATGCCCCAAAATATCCAAAGCCAAATAAAATAATAATTGGAATCAAAGCAATTCCAAAGCATCGCAGATAATCCTTTTTGGTTCCGAACTTCTTTGCTGGAATCAAGAATACCAACAACCCCAAACATATATAGACATACTTACATAAGAAGATGACTGCCAAGACACTGCCCAATTTCAACGCCTGTTTCCAGCCGAGATGCTCCTTATCACCATAAGCATAATACAAGCACATCCCCACAAATAGAAAACACAGACCATTTAACATCGCATCTGGCGATTGCGATGATGCCTGATAAATTGTCATTGGAAACAACGCAATAACAGCTAACACATTCTTTAGAATCGGCGTTATCTTAATTGCATGATAAGCCAGTGCCACAAACAAAAACAAATTCATCAGCTTCGACAAATAGATACACCCAAAAACGCTCAAATTCAAGCATCGTCCCAGCAGTAAGCCAAGTGCCTGAGGATAATAAAACAAGGACATCGTACCCTGGCCATCTGCTTGAATCATTGTCTCGCGCGAAAATTTGATACTTTTCATATAATCACAATATGCCTGTCCATCACCACTATCGGATTCAATCTGCACATAGTAGACATCTGCAATATTCTTTGGCACCTTTATTTCGCCACTCTCATGAATTAAATCCACGGTCGGCAATAATACATTTCCATACGAAACATCCATTGCGCGCATAAAATGTGCGTAACCGTCACATTCTTGAAACGGCGGGCTAATATAAGCCATTGCCATTCCAATCAACAATGCCACCACCAAGAAGATATGTTCAACTTTTATATTAAGCTGTCCGCATTTAGCGGTTATTGTTTTTGCAACACTCTTTATGTCCATCTCGTTCTCCTGCTCAATACGACTATTACATATGTATTACTTAACCTTCGCAATATAGCCTAAGTCATTTTCATAAATGCGTTCCAGCGAATCAAAATACTCCGCATGGTTTTTGTAAAAATCATTATCAGTCAATACCATCACATAATTCGCCCGCTTTTCCAAATTTTCAAAAAAGGTTTCGTCATCGTAATTCCAATAGTCAAAACCATTCAGCCGCTGATTTGTGATTCCTTCCATCCAGTAACAGTCTTCCCAATATCCCGCCAAAGGAACCAATTCTTCACCTTTATCTAAGCATTCCGTAATTGCATGCTGGTAAAGCTGAATCTTTTCCAACTGATAAAACGGTAATCCCAGTGTTTCCTTGTTAAAGGAATAGACATCATTATAGGTACCTGCTTTTGACCAGGAACAGTATAGTTCACTCTTCTCATGAATACCGTTTTCAATATTGAATACCATCAGAAACATCGTAAATGACCATACCGCAAATCCCGACACAATTAAAAACCTTGTTTTCTTTTCCACATAGGAAATGCCGATAAACGCTAGTACAAATACCACCATCCACAATAGGTAATAGTTTTTGAAATAGTAGTAAGAAGATACCGTATGCTGCATTCCACGAGCAAACAACATCAAAATAAATCCCATTAAAAATGGCAGCAGGTACAGTCCCAACCGATTTTTGCGCTCCTTTATCTGTCCCCAGCAGCCATAGAGCGCCAGTGGTGCGAGCCAGACAAAGTTCGAATATAAATCACGGTAGATTGCACCTTCTCCAGCAATTGCTGAACCGACAGAGGTGTCGCCACCAAAAATCCCCAGATAAGTATACACCAGACCAATCACGCATGGAATCAAAAAGATTGCCAGCCCAGTCACTACCGTGTCCACGGAAAATAACTTTTTATGCTGAAACTGTTTCACTAAAATACAAGTTAAAATGGCGAAAAAGGTCACCGGCATAAACAATACATAGGCCTGAAAAATTCCCAGACAGCCTAACGACAGCAGAATAATATTAGTCCATTTATGTAAGTTTCCGCGGATAAATTCATCGGTCAGGGTAAATAAATAAGCAATTAAAGTCACACCCATACCCAGATAGACAAAACCAAATATCGTACTATTCAAAGGATATCCGAGCAAATACACGATGGATAAAACCACACCGGCTATCTTTAAAAAATTGTCCTGACAATAGCGACGGATTACGCCAAAGAACATCAATCCCGCTAAAAACAAATGCATCACATCTGCCAACACAAAGATCTTATAATAGTAGCCCACCGATGACGCTGTTACTCCCAGCATTTCAATCAGCAGGGCATTATTTAACGATGCATAGAACATCGTATCGACCTGTTGTTTCCTGACGACATCCATCGCCGATTTCAAATGGGCGGCCGGATCAATCGTTAAATAGTGGATATGTAAATCAATTCCGTATCGCTGCAGTGCAAAAGCTCCTACAACCACCAGCAGTACGACCAAATACACGCCGTCAATGACCTCATATCGATACTTTTGACGATACTGTTTGCGTATAATAAGATACCATAAGAACATCGCTAAGATTAGATTAAAAATTCCGATTGAGATAATATTCACTGGAATATGAATGAGGTTTAGAATCGCTCCAATCAGGACCTGATAGCACGTAACCGCAATAATACTAATTGGCACCCAGACACTGCCATACAATTTCTGTTCTGATTTTTGAACCAGATAAACCCCCAGCACTAACGCTGCAACTGCAATAAAATAAAATATTGATGCACCATATGATATGTTCATTTTTCAAACCTTTCATCATCAAAAAACCGTAATTTATAATTTGCCAATCAGGAAAATAAATCGGACAAACATTTCATCTATTATGCCGCAGCGAAAACGTTTTGGATAAAACATCTTCTTCAAAGCCACGCCAAAATGATATTTGGGGCGAACAAAAAGAGCCAGCAGCTTCTCATCCTCTGCCTTTAATGAATCTGCATACAAGCCATGATATTCCTGCATTTGTTTGCGGACATTACCAAAGTAATCATTAACAAAGAATTTTTTAAACCGCCACACTTGGAATTTCAAAAAATCCATTCCGCCAGCACTGACATTTGTCTCATGGCGGCGGTACTTAACAGTTACCCGCTCATCAAAAACAACTTTTCCAAGGCCGGAACAAAGCATATAGGTCCACCAGTCATGTCCGCAGGAATATTTAGGCAGATGCTCCACCATCATATCATGCGCTTTTTTATTAAATACTGAATTAAAACCCAGTGTCATGCAGTCAACGATTGCATTGTGAAACGATGGCGTAAGCGCCGGTCGCTTACCGTTCTCTTTAAAATTCATTTCACCATCATAAAAATCGTAGTTTGAAAAATATAATAGTGGCTGGCCTTGTTTTTCTTGCTCTAACATTTCAAGTGCCATTGAAATTTTCTCCGGCAGCCAGACATCATCCTGGTCCGCAAAGGCATAATAATCTGCATCGCCGCTAGCTACTACTAATGCCAAAAAGCTTTTGATAAAGCCAACATTTTGTTCTGCCATAACATGTACTTTGGGATTGTCCTGATACTGCTTTAACACCTGTAAGGTGCCATCCTTTGAGCCATCGTCCCGAATATATAATTCAATATTTTGATGTGTCTGTTGTAAAATACTGTCCATCTGCTCCTTAATGTACTTCTCACCATTATAAGCCGACAACAGCACCTTTACTTTCTTGTTATTCATTCTGATTCCTCTTTAATTCCGCCTCAAGCAGAGCCATTTCCTGCGTCAGACGTTTCACTCGCTCAGACAACTTAGATACGGAGACTGTCAACGTCATAATAATCAATAGCGAAAAGGCAAAGCCCATAAAAAACAACATATTGACTGGTAAATCAATCCCCACCAAACGAGTTACCCAATTTAACAGCTCTGGAAAAATGTCAAATAAAAGAACGATTGCACCAACAAAAAACCATACCAATGCATACTTTAATCCCATTTTCTTTTTCCGAACCATGTTGGCGATAATCAACAGAGATGCAACAATAAGCACTCCTACAAGTATTTGCAATCTTATACTCATCGTCTTCCTCCTATCTACGTATCGCTGCAATAAAAACAGCCAGCGTAACCTTTATCATATAGTAAATGGACCTCTTCAATGAAATTGAAGAAACCCCTGCTTCTCTTTCTTTCATCCGAACCGGGACTTCCTCAATTTTCATCTTGCTTTTTAAAAGTGTTGTCACACTTTCCGGTTCTGGATAATCCTTGGGATAATCTTCTGCAAACAATTCAATGACCCGACGATTTGCCATCCGCATTCCAGATGTCGGGTCAGTAATTTTCTTTCCTGTTAAAATTTTAATCAGCAGCGTAAAATACCGAATGCCAATCCGACGCAGGCTGCTGGACTGAAATCCCTCTTTTGTTATGTATCTGGAGCCAATGACCATATCCAAATTTTCTTTTTGCAGCTTATCAGCCATTTCATTTAAATAGCGGGCATCATGCTGACCATCACCATCAAATTGAACGGCTATATCATAACCATTTCTCAGCGCATACAAATAACCAGTCTGAACACCACCGCCAATGCCAAGATTCACTGGCAGATTAACCAGTCGAAAATCATTATCCCGACATATTTGTAAGGTATTGTCCGTCGAACAATCATTGACAATTATATAGTCAAAACCCTTCGCATTCTGGGTGATATCTGCTACTGTCTTTTCAATATTTCCCGATTCATTATAGGCCGGAATAATTACAAGTTTCTTCATCATTTGCTCCTTACTTCGCAAAAATCTTCAAATAAATATATATTGCAATATTTCGTAATTTTCGCATCATTACACTTAGATGACATTCCAAGCGGCTAATTTTCAAAACTCCTAATGCGGCATGTTTTTCCACTAGTTTTTTATGTTCCGCCACATATACCGCCTGGTTCTCACCAATCAGATTGCCGGTGTTCGAATCATTACGAATCCGAAAACTGTTCAGCAACTGATGGATAATATAAATTTCACCAGCACATGCAATTCTGACCCACATGTCAAAATCCAAGATATAAGTGAAATTCGTATCAAAATAACCAGTCTGCTCAAGCACCGAGCGGCGGATTAAATTATTGACTGGAGCGCCAAAAAAGTTGTTAAACATCAGCGACGTCTTAGCAACTTTTTTACCATTTACAACGCCGCTTTTATGGTAACGTTTGAAGGAGCCTGTCGTCTTTCCATTCACATCAACAAGCCCCGTATCACTTTCCACTAAGTTTACCGACGGATGCGCTGCCATTGCCTTTGCTTCTAGCTCGATGGCATTTTTAGCAATCATATCATCCGCACAAATCAGCTTGATATATTCACCGCGGCACAACCGCAAGCACTTGTTCCAATTGCCGACCATGCCTAAGTTCTTTTCATTTTCATAAATTGTAATTCGCTTGTCCGTTTCACGAAGTCTTTTTAAAATACCTACGGTGTCATCCGTTGATTGGTCATCAACCACCAGCAGCTCAATATTTTTATAGGACTGATTTAAAATTGAGACGATGGTATCTTCAATATATGCGCTGCTATTATATGCCGGAATGCATATACTCACTAATGCTTCCATTGTTAAATTCCTCTCATGTACTCCGCAATGGCATCTTTCCAATCCGCCATCTTATAATCAGTTGTCAGATTCAGCATATAGTTTTCAAGCACAGAATACGCTGGTCTAGCTGCTGATGCCGGATATTTCTCGGCATACTCTTTCGTTGTAATAAACTCGACTTCAGTATCTTTGCCTGCCAGACGAAAGATTTCTTTGGCAAAATCAGCCCAACTGCAATCGCCTTCACATGTTCCATGAAATAATCCGTAATTTTCAGTCGGCTCTAGGTGACGAATCATTCTCGCCAACTCTAATGCGCTTGTCGGACTACCAAGCTGATCACAAACCACGCTCACCTTATCATTTGTTTCAGCCAGACGCAGCATTGTTTTTGCAAAGTTCTTTCCATCGCCGTACAGCCACGCTGTTCGAACAATAAAATATCGCTCAGCAAATTGCTGAACAAAACGTTCACCTTCTAATTTCGTTTTACCATAAGCACTGTTTGGTGCAACCTCATCAAATTCTGTATACGGTTTTGTTCCATTGCCAGCAAATACATAATCGGTCGAAACATGAATCAACTTTGCTCCAACTTCTTTTGCCGCAATGCTCAAATTTCTTGGACCAATTGCGTTAATCCGATATGCACTATCCCATTGCTGTTCGCATAAATCTACTGCGGTATGCGCCGCACAGTTGATAATCACATCAGGGGTTGTCCTTCTAACTAAATGAAGCACCGCCTCAACATTAGTAATATCAAGCGCCGTCACGCCGTCACCTTCACATACGTCGGTATTAATAAACTCTACTGCATCTTCTGCATACACTTTATTTATCGCTCTGCCCAGCTGACCGTTACATCCCGTCACCAGAATCTTCTTCATGCTATTTCCTCATTTCTATTTATAATCGTTCTATTCTCCAAGGCCACTCTCGACTACTTGTACCATTGACTGCAATGCCACTTCCTCATCTTCGCCTTCACAGCAAAATTCAATCTCATCACCGGATTTGACACATGCTCCCAACACACTTAACACGCTTTTTGCATTCGCGGTATTGCCGCCATAATGAAATGTAACCAATGACTTAAACTGCATTGCCTCTTTGCACAAAATTCCAGCCGGCCGCAAATGCAGACCGGTTGGATTCTTTATTCTTACTTTCTGACTAACCATCCCTTTACCTTCTTCCTTATCATTATTGCCAAACAATAATTTTTATAGCATAATCTTTGTAATCAATTCTGCCAATGTCCTCGCATCTTCATCAATCATGTTTTGGTCCTTGCCCTCAATCATAACTCGCACAAGCGGTTCAGTTCCAGATGGACGAATCAAAACGCGACCCTCGCCGTTATATTTCTTCTCTAATTCAGTAATCGCCTCAGCAATTTCTGAGTATTCCATAAATTTTTCTTTTTTATGATTTGGTACCTTAGCATTAATCAGTGCTTGTGGTAACACATCCATCACCTTCGCTAACTCCGATAATTTTTTGCCCGTGTCCGCCATTACCTGCAATAAATGCAGTGCACTTAACAAACCATCACCCGTGGTATTATCATCCAAAAAGATAATATGACCAGATTGTTCCCCGCCGAGGTTATAACCATTTGCCAACATATTTTCAAGAACATAACGGTCACCTACTTTGGTCTTTTCGACATGAATGTTCTTTTTCTCACCCATCAAGGAAAAGCCTAGGTTTGACATAATTGTAACCACAATTGTATCTTTCTTAAGACGGCCCTTTTTCTTCATATAATTACCGCAGATTGCCAGCAACTGGTCACCATCTACCACGGTACCATTTTCATCAACTGCCAGCATCCGGTCAGCATCACCATCAAAAGCAATTCCGACATTGGCCTTTTCATATACTACCCGCGCCTGCAATTCTTCCATATGAGTCGAGCCGCAGTTTGAATTAATATTTGTTCCGTCTGGTCTCTTATGAATTGCCACCAGATTAGCGCCTAGCTCAAGCAAAGTTTTTTCGGCGGTATAATGAGACGCCCCTTCCGCACAGTCAATTACGACCTTCAAGCCGGACAAGTCAACCGGTACCGTCTTTTTCATAAACTTCACATATTCATCGCGGATATCAAAACGATAATCAATTGCCCCTACACCAGAACCAATCGGCAATACCACATCTTTCATTTTATTATGAATCAGTGATTCAATCTCGTCTTCTAATTCATCCGACAGCTTATATCCATCACCATTAAAGAATTTGATTCCGTTAAATTCCATTGGGTTATGTGATGCCGAGATTACAACTCCTGCATCTACTTTATGTTTTCTAGTCAGATAAGCAATTGCTGGCGTTGGTACAACCCCTACATAAATCGCATTGGCACCAACAGAACAAATACCTGCCATCAGCGCATTGGCCAACATTCCTCCCGATATTCTCGTATCACATCCAACGATAATTGTCGGTTGATGTTCTTGCTCTTTGGTAAGCACGTAAGCCCCTGCCTGACCTAGCTGTGTTGCCAGCTCAATGGTCAGCTCCGAACCTGCAATTCCTCTTACTCCATCTGTTCCAAACATTCTGCCCATTAATTTTCCTCCAAAATCTTTTTATTATTGTTCAGTGCTATTTTCATCCACCTTATTCGTGGCGTCATCCTGATTTTTAGTATTATTTTTGTTATTGTTTTTGTTATTATTTTTCGAATTGTTATTGGTATTATCATCAGTATTTCCGCTGTCGTCTTCTTCTTTTTTGATAATCGTCAGCGTTACCATCTGGTCTGCATCGGTACTATAAATCGCATCATCCAAGGTGATGATTAATGCCACTGTATGCTCACCAGCCTTCAGGCCGTTCAAATCAACGGTCACGGTAATGTCCTCGGCCGTAAGCTTTTCAATATTAGAGCTCAATCCACGAATCGGCAAGCTAATACTTTCATTATCAAATTCGACTAAATATCCCTTTGCTAAGTCCTTAAGCAAAATATTATCAGTCGGTATCTCCCATGCGACATCTTCTATCTTTTCAATCGTTACCGTGATATCAACCTTCTTCTCCAGTTCGCCGACTAAGGTTACACCGTTTGGTAAATAGGTAGAAAAATCTACGGTTATACTGAATGTCTCGGTCGCCCCCTCCATATCAACAATACCGTCAGGTATCGTAATCACATTTAAGGTATTAAGCGTCGCTGCGGAACCTTTTATATCAACCGTCTGCGGCGAATAGGTAATGCCCGTATTCACATAGCCATCTGCTGGTGTACCCGTAACATTGGCACTTATTTCAATTGTTTTAACGTCAAGAATCTTGGCAGTAATACTAACGGTTTCAACATTCTTATTTAACCGCGATGTATCTTCGATTAGATTACCATCAATATCATAGAATTTTGGTACCACATTCTCACTAAGGGTTACGGATGCTCCGGTCACATCAATCGTTGCCGTCGCGGTGTCAGCAATCTGTGACACTAGCGATGCCGGTCCCGAAATATTGACAACATTTGGCAATGCCTCAACCGCTCCCACCGCATAGTTTTCCGCTGGTGTACCCACGTATTCCGGTTTAATTACAACCGGTTTTGCTTGCAAATCCTCAACATTAAAATGCAAATACTGGGTTTTTGACACAATCCGAACTGAGCTTGCCGAGCGCGTTGCCTCAATCTCAATCGGTACCCGCCATGATTCATCATTTTTTTCAATTTTACTTAAATCTGCTGTTGCCTGAAAATCGGTACTATTAAGAAGCTTTAATACCGAGCGTTTTGCTGAAACACGAAAATCAACCGCATTTTTGCCATCGACGATTTCGTAATATTTATTCATCTCCGTAATTGCTTCTTCGTTTTTCATCTTAACGGATACCGTGAAAGGCGCTGTTATCGTCGGATCATCCAGATTTATAACTACCACCCAAAGAATCACTGCGGATAAAAGTGCCATGACTTTTAAGCCCAGATTATTGGTCACTCGTTTTATCAGTTTTTTTAGCATGACCCAGCCTCCTTGGTAGAATTTTTTTGTGTTTTGGCTCGACGTTGTTGCGCTGCAAAAAACGTAATTTGCTGCGTAAAAATTCAGCATCGACATTGCGGTAAAGCTCGCCCCCCATTGCCAATGATACTTTTCCATTTTCTTCGGAAACAACAATGGTCAATGAATCACTGACCTCGCTGACTCCAACTGCCGCTCGATGCCTCGTGCCAAGCTCTTTGCTAAGCTCCATATTATCGGACAATGGCAAATAGCAAGTGGCCGAAACCACTCGGTCCCCACGGACAATAATGGCGCCATCGTGTAATGGTGTGTTTTTTTCAAATATATTCAGTAATAGCTGACTTGATACAAGCGAATCAAGCGAAATTCCCGTTCGCTCATATTCTGCCAGCATAATTTCATTTTCAACCACGATCAGAGCACCTGTTTTTACTTTGCCCATCTCATAGCATGCTTTTACTAATTCATTAATGGTTTTTTCACTGAATTTCTCGATTCCGGATTTAGAAAATTCAAAAGAAAAAAGAGACGTAATAAATTTCTTTCTTCCCAACTGCTCCAGCGCACTTCGAAGCTCTGGCTGAAAAATAATAACAAGGGCAATAATAGCTACATTAATCGTTCGTTCGGCAATCCAAAGAATCGTACTCATCTGGAAAATTACGGCTACCAAAACAAAAGCAAGAATTACCAGCAAGCCCTTGAGCAAAGCCCAAGCCCTGGTATTTTTCACCCATACCATCATTTCATACAGCAAAAATGCTATAATAATAATCTCTACAATATCTGTTTTATTCACATTTGGCAGATTCTCCATCCAGCCAACTAACGTATCTTTTATATTTCCATATAATGTCGTCAGGCTTCCCACGCGTCTCACTTCCTTTTGCCATTATTGTATTTAAAAGTCCAGCAAGTCCTTATCGATATCCATATCCTTTGCTAATTCATCCTTTGAAATACGGTCACGATTTTTCATCTGTCCCTTATCTTTGCCACCAAAACTTTTCACTTGCTTCTCTGTTGTTGTTACATAAAGCTTAGGCACTGCTTTTACATAGTAGTAATATTCATCATCCTCAAACTGAACACGCTCAGTCCTTGTATAATCTAGGTTAAAGAAGATAAACTGCTGGATGAATCCAATCACTAGTGAAATGACACTTCCCAGCACCAGCCACAAGGTCTTACCCTGAATCCCTAATATCATATAACCGGTAAACAGTACCGCAAACCCAATCAAGATTCCTGTAATGATGGCAATACTCCAAGCATGGTCCACTGACATGCGACGAATCACATATACCAATATCATGATTAACACAAACGCGGCCAGCACTAAATACATTTCTTTATTACCAATCAATTGATTTAATGCAATCACAAATTTCGAAGTAGCACTGCCACTCTCATCCTGCACCTCGCTTAACAGTGCTGAGTTATCTTTTACGCCGGATAAAAAATAGTACACTACGGTTCCGCTTAGTACCGATACTGCCGAAGCCGGACTTCTCAGCAAGCCAATTGAAACTGGCATCATATATGGGATATGTAGCACAAAAGAAATTGGTGTCAGTATCGTATAGTGCCCATCTTTTGGCGAAAACCGAAAATAAAGCAAACCAATCAGTAAAAACACCAATAAACCAATCACACAAACCTCTAATGACAAGGCATATAAATGCAACAGCAGCAACACCATCGCAAACAACACGATTGTATTTATCGGTAATATTGAACATAACAATGCGATAACCAAATTCACTGGTAAGCCTGAGATTTTCTTCATATAACCAAAGCTATTACTAATCATTAAAAATGTTGTTAATGCCAATATAAACTTTAACACCGGAACAATATATACTTCATACTTACCGTAAAAATGTCTTACGCGTTCTTTCAATTCCAATAAGTCGCTCATGTATGCCTCCAAATCTAATCAAAATCTTCCAGGTTTCCTGACTTGCTTTCGCTTTCATATAAGCGGCTCACCTTTTTCAACCTGCCATAAAATATTTTCAGCTGTCTACGTCCTCTGGCATAGCGCATATGATACACAACATAAGTGATAATCAAATATACCGACATTAATATCAGATACTTTATCAGTATTTCCGTTCCAAAGCCAATCAAATCCATTTTATTGATATTTTCTAATAGATAATCCATCTGGTATATGCCCCACATCAGCAGCATAATTGCAAACGCAATGGTTCCCATCAAAAAACTCTTGAGCATTTCAAGGCTAACATAATCGCCACGAAAATATTGCCGTATTCTCCGCTCCTCTTTTCCTTCGTGAGCTTCGAAAGCGGCCAGTCTGGTCATATGTCTGACTCTTTCTTTACTAATCATAGTTCACCCCATCTTAATAAACATTATTTTTATTATAGCATAGTTACCATTCAATGCAAAGAAAAAAAACTGCCGCTATCATTCGGCAGTTTTTTATTATTTATCCAAAAATCGCATCTTGTCTCGATCTCGGAAATTTTTCGATTTGTCTTCCACAACTTTTGGTTTCTCCATCACACTGTTCAAATCGCTTTTTACCTTATTCTTACATTCTTCACAGAACCGACCTGTTTTAATCGTCTTACCACAAACCTCACAATCAATGCCGATTGGTGAATCAGGTGAGAACGTCAACCGTTCTTCTCTTACCCACTGACGAATCTGCTGAACCGTCACCTCATTATCATCAGCTACTGCCGAGATAGTAGAATTTGGTTTGTCTCTTAAGTATTCTTTTACTTCCTGAAACTTTGTTTCCAGCGCATCTCTGCACGCCGGACAAGTCGGTGGTCCTGAAAAATAATTAAATAATCTGCCGCAGCCTCTGCAATTACGTACATCCATCTCTGTGCCCTCCTACAATCCCCTGCCAATACTGATACAGATGCAAAATATCTTTTGTACTCCTGCATTCTTCAATACCTGTGCAGCCGCATCCATCGTGCTGCCCGTTGTATAAATATCATCCACAAGGAGAATATATGGTAATTGTACTATATTTGCCGTTGTTTTAAAAGCCTTTTTCAGATTATTTTTCCGACCAGAATCATCTAATTCTTTTTGCGGCCGTGTTTCCTTCACTCGGTATATCACTTTTGTCAGCACCGGAAGCTCCAGCATTTCGCCTAAAAAGCGCGCATATAATTCTGCCTGATTATAGCCGCGTTTTTGTTTTCGCTTCTGGTGCAGCGGAATTGGGATAATGGCCTCAATTTTTCGTTCTTTTATCCAGTTCCCATATTGCTTTACCGTTTCTCTCGCATAGAAATAAGCATATTCTCGTTTATTACCATATTTAAACCGATATAATGATTTTCTCATTTCACCACGGTAATCAAACACTGCCTTTCCCGCCTCAAAGGCATGGGTTCTGCCAGTACAGTCATAGCAATACTCTTTTTGTTCATTTTCAAGCGGCTTGCTACACTTTTTGCAAACCGGTTCTGCGATAAAATATAACTTTGTCCGGCACTGCGGACAGATTCGCTCCTCCCCTTCACTTATCTCGTCACAAATCGGACATCGCGGCGGGTAAAATGCATCTATTACCTTCCGCATTCCAGTTATTATCGCCTTCTTGGTATTTTTCATATACCCCTTTCCAAACTCTCCTGTGATATCGTAGCATGAAATTCCGGCGATACCATTAAAATAATCTTAAGTTTTTTTGAAATTTGCCATGATTTATGGATTGACTTTGGTATACCCATTTATTATAATTTAAATATTCAGTCACTCAACTTTAATGCATGAAAGCGTCAAAGGATTAAAGTTAGAGATAGTACATAGGATTTTTAGGAGGAAATATCATGAAAAGCATGAAAAAATTTATTGCGCTCGGCATGGTTAGCATTATGGCGTTCAGTCTTACTGCTTGCGGTAGCTCAAACAACAAGTCAAATGACGGTGCTGCAAAAGACGGCGCATCAGGAAAAACATACAACGTGGGAATTTGCCAGCTCTTAGAGCATACTGCTTTGGATGCCGCTACTCAAGGTTTTGAAGATGCACTGAAAGATGAATTAGGTGAAGGAAATGTCAAAATCACTTTCCAGAATGCTCAGGGCGAGCAAGCCAATTGCGGAACAATTGTTTCCGGCTTCGTTGCTGACAATGTTGATTTGATTATGGCCAATGCAACACCAGCACTTCAGGCTGCTGCTGCCGCTACAAATACCATCCCAATCGTCGGCACTTCCATTACTGATTATGGTACCGCTTTAGACATTGATGATTTTACCGGAACAACAGGCACTAACATTACCGGTACTTCTGACTTAGCACCACTTGATAAACAAGTCGAAATGTTGCAGGAATTAGTACCAGATGTAACTCAAGTTGCAATTCTGTACTGCTCCGCAGAACCAAACTCAATTTATCAGGCACGGATGATTGAAGGTTATCTTGATGATGCCGGCATTGCTTGGAAAGAATTTACTGCTGCTGATTCTAATGAGATTCAGTCCGTTATCACCAATGCTATCGCTGAATGTGACGCTGTTTACATTCCAACCGATAACACAATGGCTGCCAACACCGAGATTATTAAAAATGTAACTGTTCCTGCTGGCATCCCAGTTATCGCTGGTGAAGAAGGAATCTGCGAGGGAAGTCTGGCAACCTTATCCATTGGCTACTATGATATTGGATATGCTGCCGGAAAAATGGCTGCTAAGATTTTATCAGAAGGCACTGACCCAGGAACAATGCCAATTGAATTTGCACCAACCGCAGAAAAAGAATACAACGTTCAGGTTGCTGAAGCATTAAACTGGACGATTCCATCTGATTACATAGCAATCTATGGCGAGGAAGAAGCTGCAACTGAATAAAAAATGGCAGACACCTGCCAGACAGAACATGTCCTTGAGACTATCGATAACGGCAGATTTATCTGCCGTTATCTTAGTTTAAAGATTATTTTAGTTAATTAACGCGTGTAAGTGTTAACAATCTAAGTCACACAACGGAGGTTACTATGTTAAATATTTTATCACTTTTTCGAGCTTTTCCAGGTTCCATTGCTCAGGGTCTTATCTGGGGTATTATGGCTCTCGGCGTATATATTACGTTTAAGGTTTTAGATTTCGCCGACCTGACGGTCGATGGTTCGCTTGCTACCGGCGGCGCTGTTACCGTTATGCTGATTTTAAATGGTGTTCCACCAACAGTTGCAATCGTGGTTGCTTTCTTTGCCGGAATTCTTTGCGGACTAGTTACCGCACTGTTACATACCAAGCTCGGTATTCCGCCGATTCTTTCCGGAATTTTGTCACAGATTGCCTTGTATTCTGTGAACTTAAATATTATGGGTCGTTCCAATCAGGCGGTCAGTGTTGACAAATACAATCTGATTGTTTCGCTTCGTCACATTCCATCTACGATTATTACGGCAATTATTTTTATTGTTGTTATCATTGTTATACTTTACTGGTACTTCGGCACTGAACAGGGCTTTACGATTCGAGCTACCGGATGTAATCAAAACATGGCTCGTGCCCAAGGGATAAACACTGATTTTGCCAAAATTTTGGCGCTAATGCTTTCCAACGGTTTGGTTGCTTTAGCTGGTGGTCTTTATGCTCAGTATCAGGGTAATTCTGATGTCAATATGGGACGTGGTGCGATTGTTATCGGTCTTGCGGCCGTAATCATTGGTGAAGTATTAGGTGAAGCCACCTTCGGAAAACGTTTGAATTTCATCGGCCGCCTTTCCTTCGTTTGTATCGGCGCAGTTATTTATTACATGGTTATCCAGTTTGTATTATGGCTTGGACTTCCATCTGATGACATGAAACTCTTCTCTGCCATCGTGGTTGCTACCTTCTTAGCCGTTCCTTATTTACGCGGAAAATCAAAAAACTCCTTTAAACGAGCTGCTAAAAATGGAGGTGCAAAATAATGTTAGAAATTAATAGTATTCATAAAACCTTTAATATCAGTACCATTAACGAACGACGGGCCTTAAATGGGGTGAGTCTAACCCTTAACGAAGGTGATTTCGTAACCGTTATCGGCGGCAACGGTGCTGGTAAATCAACCATGTTAAATGCAGTTGCCGGTGTCTGGCCAATCGACTCTGGCTTCATCAAATTAGATGGCATCGACGTTACTGGCTTGCCAGAATTTAAACGTGCCAAATACCTTGGCCGTGTTTTCCAGGACCCAATGAACGGCACCGCCGCTACCATGGAAATCCAAGAAAATCTGGCAATGGCCCTAAGACGTGGTGACCGCCGCGGTCTCAAATGGGGTATTACCAAAAAAGAACGTGAACATTATCGCGAAATTTTAAAAGAATTAGACCTAGGTCTTGAAGACCGCATGTCTTCCAAGGTCGGCCTGCTCTCCGGTGGTCAGCGCCAGGCACTGACACTTTTGATGGCAACCTTAAAGAAACCAAAAATGCTATTATTAGATGAACATACCGCAGCTCTTGATCCCAAAACGGCTGCTAAGGTATTGGAATTATCGGATAAAATTATTGCTGAAAACAATCTAACCGCAATGATGGTTACCCACAACATGCGTGATGCCATTCACCACGGCAATCGTATTATCATGATGAGTGAAGGGCAGATTATTCTTGACATTGCTGGTGAAGAGAAGAAAAATCTAACTGTTGATGACTTGTTACAGAAGTTTGAAGAGGTTAGTGGGGAAGAGTTTGATAATGATCAGGCGTTGCTTTCTAAGTAATTTTTTATAGAGGGTGTGAAAGGCAAAAATCGTGGCAGAGCCCACGGACTGCTAGATTCAAAACATTCCAAAGAGCCCAAGCAAAGATAAGAACCATGTCACCAATGGGTGTCATGGTTCTTTTGGTCTCTTCTACATTGAATCTAAATGCAGTCCTTAGGGCTCTGCCACGATTTTTGCCACCTCCACGCTCTATAACAATTTACTTATAAAGAGTTGTTTTTGGACACGAAATTGAGCCGTGGCGTTTGTTGTTTGCGGTTCGGCTTTTTAAGGTTGCTTTGTTTTTTTTGCTTTTTCTTTTTGTCCTTGTTTTTTTGATTGCAGAATTTCGTTATGTTGAGGAAGAACTGCCCGGCGGGGATGCAAAATGACTGCATTGGGGACAATGAAGAAAGTGCGCCGCCGGGCAGTTCGCTTCCACAAACTAAATTATCTCAAACGTAAACACAACCGGAGCCACAACATTTTCACTAAGCGCAGACACATCCACTGACTTAATCTTCAGCTTTATCCCCAACGCCTTTTGATATTCGTACAATCGACCGCCGGCACATCGTTCAAAATATGTTTCAACTGAATCTGGAAATGGAAACTTTCCTTTTGGCGCATGTTTGTAGTATCCATGACCACAGGCAAACGTGATGGTGATGGTATTGTCATCATTCAACACGCCAGCTCTGCAAAAGGTACTTTTAAACAATTCTAGCCGCTCAGCCAGAGGCAAATCAGCGTGCTCAAGGGCAAAGGCTTTGCGCTCTTTGTCTTGTCCCGCGCCCTTGCAGCTTCCATTTTGTTCAAACAACCGGAAGCGTTGTTCCTTAGTTAGATGTTCCTCCATTGCTTTTAAAAATTCCCTCTCACAATCCTCCCTACCATACGTTTCAACAATGTGTTCAAACAAAGGTATAACCCCCTCAGGAATTTCGTTTTTAGGCATCTGCATAGCTTTCAACATTGATTTCATTTGTATAGCCCTCCTTATATATATTTATCACAAGATATTATCATTTTTATAATCAATTTAGTACAACGCCTATTTATGAGCCATTTCACTCTTTGCCATTTCAATATAATAGTCCAATAAATTGTTCATCCAAGAATCAATTGTAGAAAAATTATAACCCCATTGATTTACCTTTGATAAATCTAGGCTATATGTGTCCGTTTTGTTATATGGCATTAGTGATGAAGATTCAGAAAAAATCCCTTTTGTACCTGTTTTCCCAGCAACTGTGTCAATTATTTTTTTCAATGTTACTTCACCACAATTACTTGCGTTAACTGTTCCGGTATATGTTTGTTCAACAAGCCAAGCTAAAAACGTGCCCGCTTCCATTGAATTGATAAAAACCATATTATTATCAAGGTTATCTACATTCATTGGCAAACCTTTTACAACGTGCTCCACATATCGATAAAATCTTTTTGTATAATCATCTTCACCTATAACAAATGGAAATCTGACAGCGACAGAGGCAATATTCGAATACTTCTGAAAAAGTGCACATTCCGCCTGACGTTTTATCTCTTCATATGTATCATCAAATTTTGTACACCATTTTAGTGGGTGGGTGTTTGGATCAAAGTCGGTTTCTTTTAGTCCCAATTTGTAATTCGGATATACCGAAATCGATGAAATCATAATATATCTCGATGTCTTAACATTATCCAATAAGTAAGCTACATCATTTGAGCTCAAAGCAATATTATCAATGACCACATCATATTCCGAACCACCCAACATACTTTTCACGCTTGCCAGATCCGTTCTGTCAACAACAATTCGACTGACATCTTGTCCAAAATCATCTTTTATTAAACCTCTTGTAGCTATCGTTACATTATGCCCCTTTGCAAGAAGATTTTTCACTAAATGAACCCCCATAAAACGAGTCCCACCAATTATCAAAACTTTCATAGCATACCTCGATTCATCCAATAATTTTTACAACATTACTATAATCATCTTATCACAACAAATAACGCTACTCAACACCTATCTCTCTGCCAACAGAACACCATATAAGAAAGCCGTTTATTTTACATTCATCAAATAGCACAAAATTGCTTGTTGAACACCTAGCAGATTTTTCTTAAATTCATATCCAACAAAAAATTCCGACTCAATAACATCTGCCGAAACCTCTTCACCTCTAAAAAAAGTATCAGTTTTACATAGTCATATTTTTTTTCAATACCAGATTCATTTGTTCTTGCCGTTGTTTTTTGTCTTTGCTTTTGTCTTTGCTTTTGTCTTTCCTCCTACAACCATTCAATACGTCGAAGCGAACTGCCCAGTGGGGGGTACAAAACGACTGCATTGGGGACAATGGAGACGAGACCAAATGCACCATGAAGCCCCTCTGGGCGACATGGTGCATGCTTTGCTTGGGCTCTTCGGAATGCTATGTACCTGCGCAGTCATTTTGTACCCCCCACTGGGCAGTTCGCCTCAACATATTAAATTTTTATTCCCGCAACCGCAACCTCAACCCACAATACCTCGTCTGCTCCGTCACATTCGCTTCCATATCCCAAAAGCATTCCTCACTGCCAACAAGCGTAACGCATTTCCTCGCGCGGGTCACGGCGGTATAGAGCAAGTTCCGATTCATCAACATTCGCGGCCCGCTTAAAAGCGGAATTACAACCGCCGGGTATTCGCTTCCCTGAGATTTATGAATCGTAATCGCATAAGCATGTTCCAGTTCTTCAAGCAGCTTAAAGGGATATTCCACAACTTTTTCTTCATCATAAGTAACCGTCATAATCTCGGTATATTCATTTATTTCTTTGACAATACCCGTATCACCATTAAATACACCCAGCCCCCGGTCAACTGGAAAGCCATATTTACTAAGAACCTCCCACTGCAATTGATAATTGTTTTTTATCTGCATCACCTTGTCGCCTTCGCGAAATATCTTGCCACCATACTCCTTTTCTTTTTTGTTTCCGGCTGGTGGATTTAAATATTGTTGCAGAATTCCATTTAAGCGCTCAACACCGAGGTTCCCTTTACGCATTGGGGTCAGCACTTGAATATCATATGAAGTTGCTTCAACGAATTTTGGTAATTTTTCTTTAATCAGTTGTAGCATAACATTAATTATCACATCCGCATCGTAGCGTTTCAAAAAGAAAAAGTCCATACTTTTATTGTCTAAAACGACCGGTTCACCACGGTTGATTTTATGAGCATTGACAATAATGTCGCTTTGGCTAGCCTGACGAAATATTTTTGTTAGCTGCACGACATGAAAGCAATTGGCATCAATAATATCTTTTAAGACGCTACCCGGTCCTACGCTTGGAAGCTGGTTAACATCGCCAACTAAGATTACCCGCGTTCCTGCCACAATTGCTTTTAGCAAGGAGTTCATCAGACTGATATCGACCATTGACATTTCATCAATTATTACTACATCCGTTTCTAATGGGTTGTTCTCATTTCGTTCAAAACCTTCATTGCCATCCATTCCACCATTTAGCTCCAGCATCCGATGGATGGTTCGCGCTTCATAGCCAGTCATTTCACTCATCCGTTTGGCCGCCCGACCAGTTGGTGCCGCCAGAAAAATATCTAATCCTTCTATTTCAAAATACTTGATAATCGTATTGATTGTTGTTGTTTTTCCCGTTCCCGGACCACCGGTAATAACCAGCAAGCCATTTCGCACCGCTTCTTTCACTGCATCTAGCTGCTTTTCGTCCAGTTCTACACCTGTTTGTTTTTCAATTCGACCAACCCGCTGCTCAATCTCCAAGTCAGCTACATCATAGCTAACATCAAGCTGTGAAAGCATCGTTGCTGTATTTGCTTCCATGTAATAAAAGGTTGCCGCATAGATGGCAGTCTGACCATCATTTTCTTTCATAATCAGTTTTCGCTCGATGGTCAAATCCATATAGTGTTTCGATATGTATTCTGGCGCCACCTCCAGCAACTCGCTCGTTCGCCGCGTCAGCTCGTCTTCCGGCAAGTAAGTGTGCCCTTCCATTGTCGCTTGTATCAACACATATAAAATAGCACTACGAATCCGAAAATCTGAATCCGTATGAATTCCAACCTTTGATGCAATTTCATCGGCAATGCGAAAGCCAACGCCGTTAATATCATCTGCAAGTCGGTATGGATTTTCCTTGATAATACTATATACCTCTTGACCATACTGTTGATAAATCTTCACTGCCAGCGTTAGGGAAATTCCATACTGTTGTAAAAATATCATTGCCTGCCGCAAGTCTCTTTTTTCCGCTACCTGTTCCGCTATCTCCATTGCCTTTCGTTCACTGATACCTTTGATTTCAACGAGGCGTTCCGGCTCCTCTTCAATAATACGAAAGGTATCCTTTTTAAACCGCCTGACAATTCGTGCCGCCAGTGCTGCTCCGATTCCTTTTATCGCCCCCGAGCCCAAATACCGTTCAATTGACAGTTCATCGGTTGGTTCTTTGACTGCAAAACTTTCCGCCTTAAACTGTTTCCCATAGGTTGGATGTGCTGTATATTCACCTCGTACCTCAATATTCTCACCCTCGCTGATGGCTGAAAATGTTCCCACGCAGGTTATTTCTTCTTCTTCACAGACAAGCACCATCACCGTATACCCATTGTCCGCATTACGATATATTATATGATCTATAAAACCTGTGATACTGTCCACGTCTATGCCTCCAAACTCAACCTAAGTGCCAATCTATTTTCAATCGAAAATCCCGCTCGCAAATCACACGCAAGCGGGAATCTTTTTATAATCCGTAATTTATCATTCATTATAAGCCGTAATTTCGCTTCATCTGTTCATACATTGTCTGGGCTAGTGAATTACCTGTTTGTCCGCCAACCTGACCTGCCAAATCCTGAACCATCTTATCCTTGTAAAAGCCAGTTAACTGTGACATTGAAGAATCTTTATCACTGTTTGGAATGGTCTTTTCTACTTCTTTCATTACCTGCTCAATAAAATATGTCTCAAACTCTTTGCAGACATCCATCAGTTCATCATCCGTCGCGGTCGACAAATCCGAACCCAGCGTCTTTTGCAGTTCCGAATTAGCAGATGTTGCTTTTGTTGTATCAATATATGAAGAAATACCATCTAAAGATATACCCATATTCATACTCCTTACTTTTATTTTCTTTCAAAGTTCAAACTTCATCGCATTATCTTCGAAGCTGATTCGCCTGTCCTAGCATGTCATCTGCGGCCTGAATTGCCTTTGAGTTCATTTCATATGCACGCTGTGCCACAATCAAATCAACCATTTCGTCGGCAATCTGCACATTAGAGCCTTCCAAATAATTCTGGTAAACTTTACTCCTAACCAGATTATTCGTGTTCGCCTCATTCATTGCTGCTCCAGATGCCGGGGTCACATTATATAAGTTACCCGCCAACTTTTCCAATCCGGCTGGATTGTTGAACTGAAAGAGGGCAATTCCATTTCCAAACTGCACATTATTGCCAGCCGCATTTTCATAGTAAAATGTTCCATCACTTGTTACTGTAACTTTACTGACTGATACGCCATTTGGAACTACAATTTCATTTCCATTGTTATCTAAAACGGGGTTACCACTTGAGTTGCAAAGTGTCGTTCCATTCACACCCATACTCCAGTTAAAATTACCATTTCTGGTATAATATGTATCGCCGTCAGCTCCACGAATTGCAAAGAAACCATCACCATCTATTGCAAATGCCGTATCACTAGCGTTAGCCAGCATCGCTCCCTGCTCAAAGCTCGTCGTCGTTGATGCTACTCTGGTACCAAGTCCAACCTGTGCCGGAATTGGCTTCTGTTCACCATTCGCCGTCGTTGTTCTTGCTTGCAGTGTTTGGTAAAGCAGTGATTTAAACTCTGCTTTCTCCGATTTAAAACCTGTCGTATTTACATTTGCTAAGTTATTTGAAATTGTGTCTACATTGGTCTGCTGAGCAATCATTCCTGATGCCGCAGTCCATAATGATCTCATCATATCCTCGCATTCCTTTCCAAGTTGACTTATGAATCCCTTCGCAACTTATCATGCGACGTCCTGTCTCGTATTGTTGATAGTTATCCACTATCAAGATAATTACTGCTATCTTTTTTATCGGCACCAAACCAAAAAAACTTTATACCTTACCAACTTGATTTACGGCTTTATCCAAAGTTGTATCAATTGTCTGAATTACCTTCTGACCAGCCTCGTATGCTCTCGTTATTGTAATCATATCAACCATTTCTTTGACTACGTTTACATTTGATGTCTCGAGTATACCTTGATTAATCTTTGCATTGGAAGCAATTACCTGTGCTCCAGCCTGCAAATCATAAAGATTTTCGCCATATTTCATAATATAATTATAGTCAGCCACATCTACCACTCCAAGTTGGGCAATTACCTGACCATTCTGGATGATATTTCCGTTTGTTTCATCAATTGTAAAATCTTGATTTGGGTCTAACTGAATAAAACTCGCTGCTGTACCATTTCCAGTCATTGCACCATTTTGATTCAACACATAATCGCCATCTTTTGTCACTAGATAACCAGCAGTGTTTACAGCAAATGCACCATCACGAGTATATTTTACCGAAGTCTCACCTTGTTTATTGGTAAAAGAAATTGCGAAAAATCCATCTCCATCAAGTGCCACATCGTACTTACTATCTGTCACACGGAAGTTACCCTGGCTATAATCAGTGTAGGTTTCACCAACTTTTACACCAAGACTGATATCACCTAGTCCCTTAGGAATATAGTAATCTGAGGAGTCCTTAATCTTAATTGCCAATTCATCAGCAAATGACTTATTGACCGTTCCTTCTTTCTTATACGCATTTGTATCAGCATTTGCCAGATTGTTCGACAAGACATCCAAACGTCTCTGTTCTTCAACCATTCCTGTATAAGCAGTATATAAACCTTTTACCATTGACGTACCCCTTCCGTATTTTGCAGACGCTTTCTATTTTCTAGTCGTTATCTCTTTTTCCAGCTAAAAATTCTACGAATTTTCCAGTTCCAATCGCTACGCAAGTCATTGGCTCTTCCGATGTCATCGTATTAATGCCAGTCTTATCTTCAATCAATTCTTCCAAACCACGAAGTAACGAACCGCCACCGGTCAATACAATACCACGGTCGGCAACGTCAGCCGCCAATTCTGGTGGTGTTTTCTCCAAAACACTGTGCACCGCTTCAACAATCTGCAAGGTTGGCTCGCGCAGTGCTTCTTCCGTCTCTTCCGATGATACCGTAACAGTCTTTGGCAAACCAGTGACAAGGTTTCTACCTCTAACATCCATCGAATCATTCTGTGCCAATGGAAAACAGGTTCCAATTTTAATCTTAATATCCTCAGCGGTTCTTTCACCAATCAAAAGGTTATGTTTCTTTCTCATATAACGCACGATTGCTTCATCAAAATCATCGCCGGCAATCTTAATAGATGTACTTACTACGGAACCACCTAGAGAAATTACTGCAATATCCGCGGTTCCACCACCGATATCGACGATCATGTTCCCACATGGTCTGGCAATATCAATCCCCGCTCCAATTGCGGCTGCAATCGGTTCTTCAATTATCTCAACTTCGCGGGCTCCCGCCTGATATGTTGCATCTTCGACTGCTTTTTTCTCTACTTCTGTGACTCCACTCGGAACGCAAACACTGATTCGTGGTTTACGGAAGCTCTTTTTTCCAATCGCTTTTTGAATAAAATATTTTATCATCTTCTCGGTTACTGTATAATCTGATATTACACCTTGACGTAATGGTCTGACTGCCACAATATTTCCTGGTGTTCTTCCTAACATCAAGCGTGCCTCTTCACCAATTGCTTTTATTTTATTTGTATCACGGTCGAACGCTACTACTGAAGGCTCTTTTAATACAACACCCTTCCCTTTTATATATACTAAAATACTCGCCGTGCCTAAATCAATTCCAATATCTGTTGTAATCATTTAAATGTTTCCCCTTTCGTCGGTCTCATTATATGTGGTATCATCTGCATTTAAAGGGTATCCTCTAAAATATATGAAATTCTCATATATTAAAAATTTTCATATATTAAAATAAGAAGTTTCTCTTCTAAAAAATTGCAGATTATTGCATTTAATCATATTCTTACATATATAATCTCATTATATACAATAACTGCCATTTTTCAAAGGTTTTTTTTATAAAACATACTATCTTAAATTTTTCGCAATATATTCTTAAAAAAAACGTTCATAATTAAAATGAACGTTTTCTTAATTTTTATGCTATTTTCAACTATTATTTACAAATATCGCTTCACATATTGACCGGTATAAGACTCTGGAATTTTAACAATTTCTTCTGGTGTTCCCTCTGCAATCACCATTCCGCCGCCATCACCACCTTCTGGTCCCATATCAATAATATAGTCCGCCGTCTTTATGACGTCGAGATTATGCTCAATTACGACCACTGTGTTGCCACCATCTGAAAGCCTTCTTAAGATTTCGACCAATTTGTCAACATCTGCAAAGTGCAAGCCTGTGGTTGGCTCATCAAGAATATATATTGTCTTTCCGGTGCTTCGTTTGCTTAGCTCGGTGGCCAGCTTAATTCGCTGTGCCTCACCACCCGATAGCTCTGTCGATGGCTGTCCTAAGCGAATATAGGATAGACCCACATCATATAAAGTCTGTATTTTTCTGGCTATCTGTGGTACATTTTCAAAGAATTTCAATGCCTCTTCCACAGTCATATCCAATACATCATAGATGTTCTTGCCTTTATATTTCACATCAAGCGTTTCACGATTATAGCGTTTTCCTTGGCACACCTCACATGGAACATAGACATCTGGCAGGAAGTGCATCTCTATCTTTAAAATACCATCACCAGAACATGCCTCGCATCTTCCACCCTTAACATTAAAGCTGAACCTTCCTTTGGTGTATCCCTTTGCCTTTGCATCCGGTGTCGTGGCAAACAAATCACGAATCATATCAAATACACCCGTATAGGTTGCTGGATTAGAACGTGGTGTTCGACCAATTGGTGATTGGTCAATATCAATCACCTTATCTAGCTGTTCAATACCAATGATTTCATCATGCTGTCCTGGTATTGTCCGCGCCCGGTTCAAATCTCTTGCTAATCTTTTATAGAGAATCTCATTTGTCAGTGAGCTTTTTCCCGAACCCGATACACCGGTAATACAGGTCATAATACCGAGCGGAATTTGCACATCTATATTCCTCAGATTATTCTCTCTCGCACCTTTTATTTCTAAGAATCCTGTTGCCTGACGGCGCTCTGACGGAACCGGTATTTTCCGCCGGCCACTCAGATAGGCACCCGTAATAGAATCCTTATTTTTCATGATTTCAGCCGCTGTTCCCACTGCCACTACATGTCCGCCATGTTCGCCAGCTCCCGGTCCGATATCCACAATATAGTCAGCCGCCATCATCGTATCTTCATCATGTTCAACAACAATTAATGTATTGCCCAACTCCTTCAGATTCCGCAATGTCGCCAATAATTTATCATTATCTCGCTGATGAAGTCCAATACTTGGCTCATCCAAAATATAGGCTACGCCAACCAGCCCCGAACCAATCTGCGTCGCCAGACGGATTCGCTGCGCTTCACCACCGGATAAACTTCCGGTTGCCCGAGCCAGCGACAGATAATCGAGTCCGACATCCATCAAGAATCCAACTCTGGCCTTAATCTCTTTTATAACTTGTTCGCCAATCAACTGCTGCTGTTTGCTCAAGTTCATTTCTTCCATAAAGACATGCAATTGCTTGATTGACACAGATGTAACTTCATGAATATTCCGGTCAGAAACTGTCACCGCCAGGGCTTCTCGTTTCAAACGCTGACCACCACAAACTGGGCATGGTGTAATTCTCATAAATTCTTCATACTGCTGTTTTATTGTTTCTGAACTAGTCTCCCGATACCGACGCTGAATATTACGAATCAGTCCTTCGAAAGCCACATCATAAACCCCTTCACCGCGCTGTCCTTTGTAGTACACCTTGACATTTTTCCCATCAGTTCCATAAATCAATACATGTCTGGCATCCTCTGACAGCTCCTTGTATGGCAGCTCCAAACTGAATTTGTACTCCTCAGACAATGCCTTCAAAATGGCATTCGTAAAACTATTCTTATCAGTGGAAGACTGCCAACCGATTACCTGAATTGCTCCCTCTGCAAGCGATAGCCGTTTATCCGGTATCATCAATGCTTCATCAAATTCCATTTTATAACCCAAACCAAAACAATCCGGACAAGCTCCAAACGGATTATTAAAAGAAAAACTTCGTGGCTCAATCTCATCCACACTAACACCACAATCCGGGCATGAAAAGCTCTGTGAAAATTGCAGAGGCTCACCACCAAAAACATCAACCACCAGCAAGCCTTCTGCCAAATCTAAGATTGTTTCAATTGAATCTGCTAGTCGCTTTTGGATTCCATCTTTGACAATCAGACGGTCCACGACAATTTCAATATTGTGTTTTTTATTCTTTTCCAGCTTGATTTCTTCGGTCAGTTCAAACAAGTTGCCATCCACCCGAACCCGCACATACCCGCTTCGTTTTGCCTGCTCAAAAAGCTTCTGATGCTCGCCTTTGCGGCCACGCACGACCGGTGCTAACAACTGTATTCTAGTCTTCTCCGGCAATTCCATAATGTGGTCGACCATCTGGTCTACAGTCTGCTTTTCGATTACTTTTCCGCACTCTGGACAATGCGGGATTCCAATTCTAGCATACAGCAAACGAAAGTAATCATATATCTCGGTTACCGTTCCCACTGTAGAACGCGGATTACGATTTGTTGATTTCTGGTCAATCGAAATTGCTGGTGATAATCCTTCTATTTTCTCTACGTTTGGTTTCTCCATTTGTCCTAAAAACTGTCTTGCGTATGAAGACAAGGATTCCATATAGCGCCGCTGTCCCTCTGCATAAATCGTATCAAAGGCCAGTGATGATTTTCCGGAACCACTGAGTCCAGTCAGGACAATAAACTCATCGCGCGGGATATCCAAATCAACATTTTTTAAATTATGCTCACAAGCGCCTCTTATCTTTATATATCTGCGTTCTTTCTTTGCCATTTAACAACCATGCCTTTCTCACAAGTCTCTTAACATATTCTTCAATTCAATTAACTTATCACGGTATTCAGCCGCCGCTTCAAAGTTCAGTTCCATTGCCGCATGGTTCATCTTCTTTTGAATATCTGCAATTAATTTCTCTAACTCCTGTCGGTTCATTGATTCTGGTTCTTTCTTGAACTTCATTTCACTCTTAGCAACTTTCTTGGAAATGCTTATCAAATCCCGAACCGATTTTTGAATGGTCTGCGGCGTTATTCCATGTTCTTCATTATACTTCTGCTGTATCTGCCTTCTTCGCTCCGTCTCGCTAATTGCCATCTTCATAGAATCGGTCATCTTATCGGCATACATAATAACATGGCCGTCTGAGTTTCGCGCCGCCCGCCCGATTGTCTGAATTAGTGATCTCTCCGAACGTAAGAAGCCTTCCTTATCGGCATCTAAAATCGCAACTAATGTAATCTCCGGGATATCAAGTCCTTCTCGTAACAAGTTGATTCCGACCAAAACGTCAAATACATCAAGTCTTAAATCTCGGATAATTTCCGCCCGTTCCAATGTGTCAATATCAGAATGCAAATACTTCACCCGGATTCCGATTTCGCGCATATAGTCGGTCAAATCTTCTGCCATTTTCTTCGTTAACGTCGTTATTAATATTTTATTTCCATTGGCAGTTTCTTTATTCACTTCACCAATTAAATCGTCAATCTGTCCCTCTACCGGCCGCACCTCTATCTGCGGGTCCAGCAATCCGGTTGGTCGAATAATCTGCTCTGCACGTAGCAATTCATGTTCTTGCTCATAGACATTCGGCGTCGCCGAAACAAATAGCATCTGGTCTATCTTGCCTTCAAATTCGTCAAAATTAAGCGGTCGGTTGTCTTTCGCTGATGGTAAGCGGAAACCATACTCTACCAAATTGCTCTTTCTCGACTGGTCCCCCGCATACATCCCTCTGACCTGCGGAATAGTAATATGAGATTCATCTACAATCATTAGAAAATCATCTTTAAAATAGTCCATCAGGGTCGACGGTGTCGCCCCCTCTGGAAGTCCCGCCAGATGTCTGGAATAATTCTCAATGCCACTGCAAAATCCCGTTTCGCGCAGCATTTCTATATCAAAATTCGTCCGTTCCGCAATTCGTTGAGCTTCTATCAACTTGTCCTCACCCTTAAAATAGCGAACACGTTCTTCCATTTCTTTTTCTATTTCAATGCAGGCTTGTCTGATTTTCTCCTGCGGTACAACATAGTGAGATGCCGGAAAGATTCCAATATGCTCCAGTTCGCATTTTATCTCGCCGGTCAATATATTTATCTGCGTAATCCGTTCTATTTCATCGCCAAAAAATTCTATTCGAACCGCCGTATCATCATAAATAGCTGGTATTATCTCAATCACATCCCCGCGAACCCGGAAGGTACCACGCTGAAAGTCCAAGTCATTTCTGGTGTATTGGATATTAATCAATGCCCGCATCACGTCATCACGGTCGCGCTCCATTCCAGGACGCAGCGATACCATCATATTGATTAAATCTTCCGGACTTCCCAATCCATAGATACAGGATACACTGGAAATTACAATAACGTCGCGGCGTTCTGCCAGTGATGCCGTGGCAGACAGCCGCAGCTTATCTATCTCTTCATTTACAGAGGAGTCCTTCGCAATGTAGGTGTCTGAGGATGGCACATAGGCTTCTGGCTGATAATAATCATAGTAGGATACAAAGTACTCCACCGCATTCTCTGGAAACATCTCCTTGAATTCTCCGTAGAGCTGTCCTGCGAGGGTTTTATTATGGGCTAGGATTAGGGTTGGTTTATTTAAGGCTTGGATGATATTTGCCATCGTGAACGTCTTGCCGGAACCCGTAACGCCTAGTAAAGTCTGGAATTGGTTGCCTTCCTTGAAGCCTTTTACGAGGGCTTCGATTGCCTGCGGCTGATCGCCGGTGGGCTGGAATGGGGCTTTTAGTTTAAATGCCGATTGTTCTTGATTATCACTCATTTATTCACCTCCAAGTTGTTGTCATTTATTCGTGTAATTATTCCCACTTTTGTTGATTTATAGACAACAAAGGAATTGGTAATGCTGAATACGATTATACCATACCAAATAAAAAAAGTACAGCGATAAAAGAACAATTGTTCGTTTTTCGCTGTACTTTTTAAAGATGAACTCTAAACTCACCGATCCATTTTATCTTTACCTAACACCATTATATTTTCATCCGGATAGCTGCAAAGTACACTGTCCAGATGCTGAATACCACAGAAATGTTTGCAAATAGATGTGTCCTTGACTGCACACTTATGCACCTCTGTGTTATCAGCCGCATTCCACGGACATTTAGAATCACCAAAATCACCATTACTAAAATCAATATCCATATTTGCGCCAATCAATTTGTCAATCTTTTCATCCATTGTATTTTCCTCATAAAATTTTATCTAAAAATTATTTCTGCATGGATGCCACAATCTCCTGACACAATGCATCCAATTGTGCTTCCTGTTCTTGCTTCAGCGAAGATTTCACCGTCACCATTTGCTCTAACACCTGCATGTCCTTCATTTCTTCTAATTTTGCCCGCATCTGCCGATTTGCTGCTGCTGCCCAAGTGCCATTTTCCAGAAGTGCCACGGTTCGTTTCTGAACATTCAATGCTTTCATATCATTTAACAGATTTTCCATCACTGGATATAGACCACCGTTATACGTTGGCGCCGCCAATACCAGATGGCTGCACCTAAATATTTCCGAAATCAGCACCGACACATGCGTATTTGAAATATCATATACCGAAATATTCTTAACGCCTGCATCCGCCAGCTTTGCCGCCAATACATTGGCTGCATTTTCGGTATTCCCATACATACTTGCATAGGCAATAACCACCGCCTGATGTTCCGGTTCGTAGGTACTCCATTTATTATATTTATCCAGAATATAGCCCAAATCATTCCGCCAAATCGGTCCATGAAGCGGACATATCATCTGAATATCCAGCCCCGCCGCCTTCTTCAACAGCGCCTGTACTGATTGTCCATATTTCCCCACAATATTCGTATAATAACGTCTAGCATCATCTAGCCAATCCCGTTCAAAATTCATCTCATCATTAAAAATATTTCCCGGCAACGCACCAAATGAGCCGAACCCATCCGCTGAAAATAAAATCTTCGCCTCACTGTCATAAGTCACCATCGCCTCTGGCCAATGTACCATCGGTGCCATCACAAAATGCAAGGTATGTTTCCCCGCACAGAAGGTATCTCCCTCTTTGACTACCAATGTCCGTCCCTCTATCTCAAAATCAAAAAACTGTCCCAGCATCTGAAATGTTTTCACATTCCCAATCAACTGCACCTTCGGATATCTCCGCACAATATCCCCAATCAAAGCACAATGATCCGGTTCCATATGATTTATCACCAGATAATCCAGTTCTCGCCCTGCCAGCCCATATATCACATTCTCAAAAAATTGCTCCGAAATCGCCTTATCCGCCGTATCCAGCAAAACCGTCTTCTCATCCAACAAAAGATAAGCATTATACGAAACTCCGCGCGAAATCGGAAAGATATTCTCAAACAAAGCCAACCGTCTGTCATTCCCCCCAACCCACAAAATGTCTTCTGTAATCTTCCTTATACTATGCATCCTAATAACCTCCAAAATTTTTCTTGTTTTCATATTTTTCTGTTTTCACAATTTTTCTTGTTTTCCATCTTACCACATCTTAGTAACAATTACTATTTATTATATCTAATTTTGTACTAAAGATATTACATTGATTTTATACTGTATTTTGCTTATATTTTTTTGCTTTTTATCTTTGTGTATTTGTTTTTTGTTTTTGTCTTTGTTTTAAGCTGCGGCAAACAATATTGAGATTGAGCAACTGCCATCCCGGCGATATGCCCACCACAATATGTTTCTCCCCCTATAAAAAAACAGGTCCCCCAAGGCAAACCCCACCCCAGAAAACCCATTTTCAATATCATTAACTATTTCCGTCCACAACACTGCTTATACTTCGTCCCACTTCCACATGGACATGGGTCATTCGGATACACCTTTGCATTCTCACGCTTTTTCGGTGCATTCTGTGCCGACTCATCCTTATTCGTTCCAGTTACCTTGGCAACCTGCTCACGCTCAACCTTCTGCTCAATACGGACATGGAACAGCAAACGAACGGTATCTTCCTGAATGTTCGCTATCATTGTATCAAACATATCAAATCCGCTCATCTTATATTCTACCAGCGGATCTCTCTGACCATAAGCCTGAAGTCCAATTCCCTGACGTAATTGGTCCATATCATCAATATGATCCATCCATTTACGGTCAATCACTTTCAGCAGAATAACACGCTCTAATTCACGCACTGCTTCTGTCTCTGGGAATTCTGCTTCTTTTTCCTCATACAGCTTCACAGCCTGCTCTTTTAAGCTATGCTTCAACTCCTTGCTGCCCTTAAAGCCCTGAGCCATCTCAGGAGTCACTGGCTTCAACGGAATAATCGGGGTCAGCAGTTGATTTAATTCATTAATATCCCACTCTTCATTTGGTGCATCTGGTGAAATACTGGTATCTACCGCTCCCTCAACACGTTCTGTAATCATCTTGTAGATTACATCACGCATGCTTTCACCATTTAATACACGCAGACGTTCTGCGTAAATAATTTCACGCTGATCGTTCATTACCTGGTCATATTCCAGCAAGTTTTTACGAATACCAAAGTTATTTGCCTCAATCTTTGTCTGAGCCTTTTCAATCGCACCAGATAACATCTTATGCTGAATCTGCTCACCCTCTGGAATGCCCAAGGTGTTAAACATCTCGACTAGCTTTTCCGAACCAAACAGACGCATCAAATCATCTTCCAAGGAAATAAAGAACTGCGATTCACCCGGGTCACCCTGACGTCCAGAACGACCACGCAACTGGTTATCAATACGTCTCGACTCATGACGTTCCGTACCAATAATCTTTAATCCACCGGCCGCCTTAGCCTCATCATCCAGCTTAATATCAGTACCACGACCAGCCATATTGGTCGCAATTGTAATGGCTCCGTGAACACCTGCCTGAGCAACAATCTCAGCCTCTAATTCATGGAACTTTGCATTCAGGACTTTATGCTGTATCCCACGTTTACCCAACATTTTGCTAATCAATTCCGATGTCTCAATCGTTATTGTACCAACCAATACTGGCTGGCCTTTTTGGTAAGCCACTTCAACCTCATCAACAACAGCTTTGAATTTTTCTTTTTTTGTCTTATAAACCGCATCCTGATGATCCTTACGAGCAATGTCACGATTGGTTGGAATCTCGATAACGTCCATGCCGTAAATATCACGAAACTCTTTTTCCTCTGTCAATGCAGTACCGGTCATACCACATTTCTTTTCATATTTATTAAAGAAGTTCTGGAACGTAATTGTTGCCAATGTCTTACTTTCGCGTTTCACCTTAACATGTTCTTTTGCCTCAATTGCCTGATGCAGACCGTCAGAATAACGACGTCCCGGCATAATACGGCCGGTAAATTCATCTACAATCATAACCTGATCATCACTCACCACATAGTCCTGGTCTCTAAACATCAGATTGTGGGCACGCAAAGCGAGAACAATATTATGCTGAATTTCGAGGTTATCCGCATCTGCCAAGTTCTCAATCTGGAAGAAGCTCTCTACCTTATGCACACCTTCCAGCGTCAGATTTACCACCTTATCTTTTTCATTTACAATAAAATCGCCATTTTCTTCTTGTTCAAGACCCATGATGGCATCCATTTTAGAAAATTCCTTAACATCCTCACCACGCTTCATCTGTCTTGCTAAAATATCACAAGCCTCATATAAACGGGTTGATTTTCCACTCTGTCCAGAAATGATAAGCGGTGTTCTTGCCTCATCGACCAACACGGAGTCAACCTCATCGATAATGGCAAATTGCAAACCACGCTGTACCAGCTGTTCTTTATATATAACCATGTTATCACGCAGATAATCAAAGCCCAGTTCGTTGTTTGTAACGTAAGTAATATCGCAGGCATATGCCGCCTGACGTTCTTCGCTTTCTAGTGCATTTAAAACTACACCAACTGTAAGTCCTAAAAATTGGTGAACCTGACCCATCCACTCAGCATCTCGCTTTGCCAGATAGTCATTAACGGTAACAATATGAACACCTTTTCCTTCCAATGCATTTAAATATGCTGGCAAGGTCGATACCAAAGTCTTTCCTTCACCGGTCTTCATTTCAGCGATACGTCCCTGATGCAAGATGACACCACCGATTAACTGAACGCGGTAATGCTCCATACCCATTGAACGTCTTGCCGCTTCACGGACAGTCGCATATGCTTCAGGAAGAATATCATCTAATGTTTCTCCTTCCGAGAGCCGCTTCTTAAACTCTTTTGTCTTATCTCTCAATTGCTCGTCGGACAGTTCCATCATTGCCGGACGATATGATTCAATCTTGTCTACAATCGGATACACCCTTTTTAATTCACGCTCGCTGTGGGTGCCAAAGATTTTGTCTATTGCTTTCATATAATACTCCCTATCCATTATTTTGTTTACGCAACTAAACAATATTGTACCACTAACAAGCCATCGAAACAATACGCAATCTAATGAACGAATTATGAATTTTTTATTAAATGAAAAAAGTGTCTTTGCCATTTACCTTGGTCTTTGATATAATTTTTATAAATTTACAAAAAGGAGTTTTTTATGACCTACTCTTATAAAACATTTGGGACTTGTTCCAGCCGTATTGATTTAGAGCTGGAAGGCAATATTGTCAAGCATGTTTCCTTCACTGGCGGTTGCAGCGGCAATTTGCAAGCCGTATCTAAACTTGTGGAGGGATATACCGTTGAGCAGATTGAAAAAATATTAGGCGGCATTTCCTGCAGCGGACGTCAAACCTCTTGCGGTGACCAGCTAGCCAAAGCCTGCCGGGCTGCTTTTGAAGCAGAACAATCTCGCTAGATTCCACTACTTTTTAAGAATCTCGTAAATGGGATTCTTTTTTTTGAACATTTTTAATTATTCTGAATATTTGCACTATTCACCACATTGTTTTTGTTTATTTGTGAATATTTTGTGAATTAACTATTTTATGCTTGACTTCTTTCTTTTTGTTAGATATAATCAACTTAACAACAAAGAGAGAGAACAATAAAAAAGAGAAAAGAGGGTGATTCCACCAAAAACGTAAACCAGATTTCATAATTTAAGAAAGAGAGGTACAGACCACCAGAAACATAAGATAATACATTCAAAGTTTAAGCAAAGGATGAAAAAAGTAATAACAAATCACGAAGAACGAAAGTTTTTTGATAAGAGTCTAAATCGGACTCAAGCAATAAAATAAATGATGTATTAGTAAGAATTCAGTAAAGGAAGGTATAGGCCGTTGGATACTTAATTTAAGATTTATAAACAGTAAAAAGATTTACAGTTCCGTAAAGAACAGTAACCGAAAGATATCAAATTCGGTTCGGGAGTTCAGAACTGGGTAGAAACCATGAGGTAGAAAAAAAATAAAATTTCGGATGGAGGATCAGATTAGAACCTGAGATATGATTCCAGTCCAAAAGAACTCATAGGAGAACAAAGATTCAGGAGGAAGAATTCACGGACAGAAGATGAAATAAATAAAGGAAGGTACAGTCCCATGGACAGTATAGTTTGAAGGGCATCATTCAAGAAATAATCTGAATGATGCCCTTACACATGCATTTTGTGTAAGTTTTACACATGCATTTCGTGTAAGTTTTACTCATACCAATAACTTCCCTATAATACCAATTGTTAATGCGTCGCCATAACTTCGATTTTCGTAAAAAGCATAATAAGATCCATAGATGCTGTAACTCAGAAGAATATTCTTTTGCGGATCGTCCCGATACTGGGGATACTTTTCAAATGCAAGCTCTTTGATGGTGTGCTCTATCTTTTGAACCAGACAGTTCTGGCGGGTTCCTGAAAAAAGTGTCTGAATCAAAGCATTTTTTGCCACATAGCCGATATAAAGCTCTTTGATAAATGCCTCTGGATTGTCAAAGACATACTCTGGGTGTTCTAATGTATCCATTATAGATGTCACCACCTCTGTCTCCAGCTGCTCTGACAAATCATAGATATCATGGTAATGGGCATAAAAAGTTGACTTATTAATCTCTGAGCGCTCACACAATTCTTTTACTGTTATTCGTTCAATTTCCTTTTTGGCCCGTATCTCAATAAATGCATTAATGATGCTTCTTTTCGTTTTTTCTACACGTATGTCCATCCTATTTCTCCCGACATTTTTCCATTTTAGTTGTTTATCCGACCTTTTTTGAGTTTTGCTGGTATCTTTTTATCCGCAATCCTCTTACAATTGATTATAGAAAGAAAAACAACTAGTGTCTAGATTAAAAATGGAGATTACAATGGATTATTATAATTTTTATACGGGAAATGAATTTGCGGCATATCAACATCTGGGTGCCCACTGTTCTGACAACGGAACTACTTTTCGCACCTTTGCGCCAGCGGCTACCAAAATTGCTGTGATTGGTGATTTTAATGACTGGATGGAAACCCCAATGGAGCAAATATACGACAGAAACTTCTGGGAATGTACGATTCCAAATGCGTCTGCTGGGATGCGGTACAAATATCGGATTTACAAAAAAGATGGCAGCTTTATTGACCATGCAGACCCATATGCGTTCTTTTCTGGATGTCGGCCAAAGACCGAATCTATTATTTGCAATCTGTCTGACTTTGAATTTCAGGATGAGAACTGGATGCAGGCAAGAACTGCCAACCGGCAGCACCCTATTAACATTTATGAAATGCATTTTGGTTCCTGGAAACAAAAATCCGATACTGCCGATAACTGGTATTCCTATCGCGAAATGGCCGACCTGCTTATCCCATACCTAAAGGAATTTGGTTATAACTATCTGGAGATTATGCCACTAAATGAATATCCTTGTGATGAATCCTGGGGCTACCAGGCTACCGGCTTTTTCAGTCCCACCTCCCGTTATGGGGAGCCGGACGAACTGCGATACCTGATTGACCAATGCCATCAAAATGAGATTGGGGTTATTCTTGATTTTGTTCCAGTTCATTTTGCCGTAAATGATTACGCGCTGTGGAATTATGATGGTACTGCGCTCTACGAATATCCGCACGTTGATGTGGGACAAAACGAGTGGGGTAGCTGTAATTTTATGCACTCCCGAGGCGAAGTCCGCAGTTTCCTACAATCGTCGGCTTACTTCTGGCTGAATGAATTTCATTTTGACGGGCTGCGAATGGACGCTATCAGTAATTTGATTTACTGGCAGGGTGACCCGAAGCGTGGCGAAAACAGAGCCGCCATTCAATTTATTCAAAATATGAACCGGGGGATTAAAGAACGCATTCCAAGTGCGTTGCTTTTTGCCGAAGACTCCACCACTTATGCTGGTGTAACGAGACCGGTCTATGAAAATGGCTTGGGCTTTGACTATAAATGGTGTCTGGGTTGGATGCATGATACACTCTCCTATTTCCAATTGATGCCGAGCCAAAGAACCGAGGCTTACCATAAGCTTACTTTTTCCATGAACTATTTTCATCAGGAACACTATTTGCTGCCGCTCTCCCATGACGAGGTCGTTCATGGCAAAGCTACGATTGTTCAAAAAATGAACGGCGATTATGAGGATAAATTCCCACAGGCACGGGCGATGTATTTGTATATGTATGCCCATCCAGGTGCGAAATTGAATTTTATGGGAAATGAGTTTGGGCAGCTTCGCGAATGGGATGAACAAAGGGAACAGGATTGGCTTCTGCTGTCCTATCCAATTCACGATGCATTCCATCGCTTTATCCGCGATTTGAATCATTGTTATTTAGATTATCCAGCACTTTCCAAGATGGATTATCAACCAGAAGGATTTGCATGGGTTTCTTGCCAGCAGGACAATTGCTGTGTTTATGCATTTGAACGAAAATGTGATACCCAGAGGATTTTGGCCATTTTCAATCTCTCCGACCAGCCGCAGGAATTTTCACTTTCCGCCGAACAACGCGAGGACGACTCGATGGGAGCATCAAAATTCACATTGCTGATTGCTAGCGATATGGAATGCTATGGCGGCGAGAAAATATATACCGAATCAGAGCAGAGCTTCCAGGCTGCGGCAACTACGCTTTCACTTGGCGCATTTTCTGGTAGATATTATTTAGTTGAAACGTGCGCCGCCGGGCGCATATAGTTAGAAATGGGAATCACAGATATGTCTGTGATTCCCATTTTTATTAATAACAAGTATACCTACTATGATTTATTTCCCCTTGGCATACCACCAAATCCCATTCCACCAGCAGAAATCGATACTACCTTATCACCGTTCATTACTACGGTCACAATATCTTCTTCGGCCAAATCTGATACGCTGCCTTCGGTATTATCTTTTCCACTTCTTACTGTTATGACAGTCTCTTTATCCACTGTAATCGTCTGTTCATCACCCGTCAGGGTTAATCCGCCCATCATGCCTCCACCTTGCGGCATTCCACTTGGTGCCTCACCTTCAGGCATTTCTGGTCGTTCACCTTCTGTCCGCTGCGGCATCTCGGTAGAGCCGTCTGGCATCTGTGGCATTTCCATTTCAGTGGAACCTTCCGGCATCTGTGGCATTTCCATTTCAGTGGAACCTTCTGGCATCTGCGGCATCTCGGCCAACGCAATCGTTACACTATCTCCATTGATACTACTTATCTGACCAAACATAGTTGATTCCTGACCATTGGCAGTATCGCTTGTTTCTTTTGTATTGTTGTCACCACATCCAGTAAATATCAGACTTGCAGCCAATGCTATTGAACATAGTAATACAATCATTTTTTTTCGTTTCATTATTTCCCTCCTAAGATTGTGTTTCAGTTATTTTGAATAACTCTATCTTAAAGGGAAGTTTTGACAATCAAGTGATTACAATGTGATGGTTATGTGAAGCTTTTACTTTCTGTCATGTAATGTTCTTCCTTTTCTTCCGATACCAAATTGTTTCCACCATCATAATGCCTGCTCCACAGAAAATTGCCCATATCCATCCCACGATGTTTGTCATATCTCCTGTATTTGGCACTTTGTTGGCCTGAATGCCAGTTGAATCTACTGTATCATTGGTATTCACCATCTTTACATCATCATCATCATTTTCTGATTCTGGCTCTGTTGCTGCTTGGGTCACGGTTAGGGTAAAGCTTCCCAGCAATTCATCATTATATGTTGAGTACACTTGTAAATCTGTCGTTCCAACCCGCTTTGCTGTTACTACACCCTTTTTATCTACAGTTGCTATTGCTGTTTGCAGTGATTTAAAAGATACTCCATCTATCCCTGCGCCTGCTGGGGCATAAGTCAGTGATAAGGTTAGCGTTTCGCCTTTGATGCAACTGATATTCCAGGAGGATGTTCTAATTTTTTCAACCGGCTGTCTGACGGTAATCTGACAAGTCGCGGCTACACTCGCATTGTCCTTTGCCTGAGCTGTAATTGTCGCAGTTCCTGGTTTCAATGCTTCAAGCTGTCCGGTTTCTGAAACGGTTACTATCGTGCTGTTGGAGGAACTCCAAGCGACACTTTGATAAGATGCATTTTCCGGTAAAATCGCAGCACTTAAGGTTGCTTTCTCACCCTTCCATAATGCCATATTGGCAGTATCTATCGTCAACTGCGTGGTTGGCACCAGATAATCATTGGTAAATGCCTTAACTCTGGCTGTCGCTCCGGTCACCGACAAATCCTGCCAGTTACCATTTTGACTCGTGTAACTTTGACCTGAATTTGTCTGATTTACAAATGAAATCCAATTTCCATTCTGATACGTTTTATCAACAAAGTAGCTGACATTACCGCCATTACTCTTTGACAAGGTCACTACTACGCTAAAGGTGTCACCACCATTGAGCAGAATTGCTTCGGGAAGTGATACCGTGTAATATCCGACAAATGATGTCCGGCCTTGAACCGGCTGTGGCAACAGTGGTGTTCCACTGCAAGGATTCTGGCTATCAGTTAGATTTTTGTACACCTGCACACTGTAATCAACATTTACCGCATATAGCGCAAAGGATACTGCTTCGAGCAGTTGATACGTGGTCTTTGTATCTTGTGGCACCGTAAATATATTTGCAATACTATCACCACTGGCCACACGATATCCCGTGTCACCTGCACCGCCTTCCATATATGCGCCAGCACTGCCATCATACTGATAGATATACTGATAATTCGTGGCATCCTCAAAATCAAATACAAATGCCTTCGCTGTACTTTGCTTTAGCGCCCGGTCATCATATGATATCCAGAAATACCCACCATCACCAAATTCCTCTCCATAGCTGTTTTTGACTAACCAAGCACCATCCTGGGATGGTATTCTGTCAAAATTATTGCGACTGTAAGTATCATCCCAGCCAATCAGTGATACGGCATGATTTACCGATGTACTCGCGCCACTGTAATAATAGGATGAGGTACTAGAACAATAATAGTTTGATAAGTAGTTCATTGAAATTGCCACAGAACCATACTCTTGTATCAATCTTTTTACATTCGATATGTCCTCCGACAGATTAATCCAATAAGCTTTTTGCATGTGGGCATCATTTGGGTAATCGCGGATGTCTGGGGCATCGTTATCCCAATCTATTCCGTCTATTTTCGCTTCCATTGCCAATCCGGCCCAATTTGCCAGGGCGAATGTTGTAAAAATATGATTTCCGCCCACTAACTGATAATCACCAAGTGGAATTGTTGCATCTCCTGTCGTGTTCCCCAATGGGTCCTCTGGGGTATGATAAAAATAATAGGCCAAATGCATCTCGGCCAAGTCCAGTGTATCTTTGGTCATACTTTCGCCGCCAACGGTCTGATTGTTTGCCAATAGGCCGGATTCCGCCATTGCCACTGCACTAAAAGCCCAACAGGTATTGCCATAGGAGCCTTGATCCTTCACAGATGTGACGTGTCCGTCGCTTCTCGCATCATAGCTGGCTGGCAATGCGCCTGCCCCGACTATGCTACTTTCCGCCGGGCCTGGCGCGGGGGAGTTTCCGCTACTTTGTGCGAATATTTCTGCATTGGCGTTACTTTCTGCCGACTCCCCACTCACATTTTCAAGTGCCTGCACGGACGCAATATCTGCCCCCAATGCAGGCACTTCCACCTGATCCGGTATATAGTCATTAATCTCCGCGTCAACCAGTGGGTTGCCCAAGGCTTCAGGACTGCCGAGAGCCTCTAGGCTACCGCAGGCTGGTGCCTCGGCCACTGCTGGCACGCCAACAAGCAAGCCACTTATAAATATCATCACGGCTAATATCTGATATATTTTCCACTTCTTCATAATTTCCTCGTCTCATCTGGGTCGTCTATTTTACACTAAATAACGTCACCCTATCAAGTGTTTACACTACTGTGTGTTACACCTCTTCGTCCGGCTCGTCGTCTGACTTCGTTGCTACGCTAATTTCACGAACGTCCAAGTCAACACAGCTCTTTTTTTCGCGGTAGAATTCCAGCAATGTCTCCCATAAACGATGCACCTTGTCAGCCAACAAAGCCGATGTCTCAAGTGCATACGGAGCCAGCTCATCCAGCTTAAAAATACGCATTGCAATTGGCGGGATAAAGACCAGATTCGTTGTGCGCTCTTCATCTCCTGACCTTTCGATATTTTCGTATGAAATCATGCAAAAGTCGCTGCCACGAAATTCGCAGCTATAGGAAGTAAAGCACTCGTCCACACTCCAGGTTTTTCCATCAGCTTCAATTACTGGCTTTTTTGATGCCTCGATATATTCACTAGTTGCCATTTCCAAACGCCATTTTATTTTCTGCTTCTCGGTTTCCTTCTGCATGTCATTCAATAAAACGCATAGATTCTCTGCTGTCATTTTTCTCCTCATTTCTGCGTTGTTTTTCGCTCTTTTCTCTATTATATAGCGTAAGTTCGGCATTTTCAATGTTTCTCAAAATTTTCCGTATAAAATTTTTCCAATTTGCACACACTTCTTTCAAATAAAAAATTTTATGGAGGTTATCATTATGATACTTACTCAGAAAGAAACTACACTTTTAGAGGACATTAAAACTCAGGAACAGCTTTGTGTCGAGAAATACGAAAAGGCAGAAAGAGAAGCCATTGACCCACAGTTGAAAAATCTTTTTTCTTCCATTACGAATACTGAAAAAACTCATTTAGACACTGTTACCAAAATCTTAGGTGGAACTGTGCCTGATATGAATCAGGGTGGCGGCTGTTCTTCCAAAGAGCCTTCTTCTTTCTCTGCTACCTATGGTGCCGTTTCCAACGAACAGGACAAAGCCCATGACAAATTCATCTGTCAGGATACTTTGGCAACAGAAAAACATGTTTCTAATGTTTACAATACCAGCATCTTCGAATTCAAGAGTGAAGATGTTCGCCAGGCACTTAACCACATTCAAGGTGAGGAACAACATCATGGCAAGCTTATCTATGATTATATGAATCAGAACGGAATGTACTGCTAATTATATAATTAGAGCAGCGATACTGAAATTTTTTCAGTGCGGCTGCTCTTTTATTTGATTATTCTAAATCTTGAATCTGCATTTTTTCGATTTCAAGCCTCTGCTTTTTGTTTTCCCGACAGGCTGCATAAATTGTAATCAGGACTACGGTTGGAATGTTGTACAACAAAAAGATAACAATCACCTGTCCAAGCACTGAACCAAAATCCGATCTGGTATCTTCAATCTCATGTTCTACAATTCTACCATTTTCCGAATGGCTATATGATGTGATACCAATGGAGGTATAGGCTACCATGCCGATAATGATAAATAGCGAAACCATAAATGATATCACCGGAAGAATTAAGCCAAACAACTTTCCGTTCCTTTTTGATAGGAATATTTGAAGTAATATGATGCCGACAAGCAGAACAAGCATTATTAGTATATTTAATCCAATTCTCATTCTATAACGCCCCTTTCATTTTTTTATATTCTGCAATCAATAGTTTGGCTGTATCAAAATCAATCTTTTCATTGATAACAAGTCTTTTGATGACCCCAATATATGGCTCATTGGCTGTTTCATCGCTAATTTGGATTTTTTGAATAAGCCGGTCTAAGCGCAAGCGCACCGTCGGATAGGTAACCCCATATTGATTTGCAACCTCTTTCAGGGAACCCGATGCCAGAATGAATTTTTTGATAAATACAATATCTTCATCATCAAGATTTGTCATCCATTCAGGTATTATTTCAATTGCCATTGCTACCCCTCCTTTAATATAATTAAATATATCATTTAATTATATTAAAGTCAATATGTAAATATATCTTACATAAAATATGGGTGCCACTAAAGTGACACCCATTCCTAGTTACCTTTTAAACATATATTATTTCGACTCCACCGAAGCTGATATTACCAACTATATTAAGTACCGGTGTTCCATTTGACTGTGCTCTGTTTTTCTCATCAATCGCACCGAAGCTTGATATCACATGATTCTCAACCTGCCAGCCCTTTGGAATGTACAGCTCTACACCAGAGAATGACACATCCAGCTTCACCGTGGCACTACCGTTTTGGATAACAGCAGTGTCAAAATATACTTTCATTGCGCCGAAGCTGCATCCCAGATTTGCCTGTTTAAAATCGTCAGTGTTGATGTATTTGATGCTAGAGCCAAATTTGGTACTAAAGCTAAAGCAACTGGTATCTTCTACATCTATCGTTTCCGTGCGTTCTTCAAAGCTGTGCTGCTCCCAATGATGGTGATACGGATGACGATGGAAAATCATCCCTAGTCCAATGCTGCCTAACAGTGCTGCGGCCAATACAGGAAGCGGCGTAATTGCCGTAATGCCCAGCTGGTCATCAAATAATATCGCCAAAAACGCTAGTGAAAACAGCAGGCCGGTAAACTCCAAACGCACAACACTGCGCACGAACCACGCTGCTAAAAAAATGGCAAAAAAGATTGTTACCACATTTACATCCTGCAAGATTCCCATTTTCCCTACTAATAGGAAGATGGCTCCCAGGACAAAAAACAAGCCCCAGAATATTTTTTCTCCGTTATGTCTTTTCATAGTTATCATCCTCTCTCTTCTAATCGATCCTTTAATGGTTTATAGTAACGTCTTGATACATATACCTGTTTGTGGGTGTTTTGAAAAGATACGATGGATGCCGATGACAAATCGCGGTCAATAGCATATATCTTTCGCGTATTTAAGATTGCTGATTTGGATATCCGAAGGAAATACCCCGGCAGTGTTTCTTCCAATTCGTACAAACGGTATTTTATCCGATAAATATCGTCTACCGTATGAGCACTGATTCCTTCTATGTCGGTTTCGAAGAACAAAACATTTTCCAATGGAAAATAGTATTCGGCTTCGCCCTTGTAAAAGACAATGCTGCGACTTTCGGCTAGCGCTTCGCCGACGGCCTTTTGTACTCTTGTCACTTCCTCATTCAGTTGTCGGCACCGGATAATCACTTCATCTGTTTCCATTGCCTCATCAATCTCAATTCGTATCTTCATCTTTGTCTTTCCCTCTCCACGCCTTTATTATTGCCGATTGGAATGCCTTTGTAAATAGGTTTTACCTAAGCGGTCGATTATGATGGGTAAGCGGTTTGTTTTTTGCGGTCAACTGTGCTGGGAACTGCTTCTTAATATAACAGCGACAATACCTGTTCTGCTCCCATCAACTGTATTTGCATACTATCCGTCAGTGTCTCAGCGTTAAAACGCAACTGTCCTGAATCCTGCAAATAATAAAAATCAACGGCACAATCCGAATATTTCTGATACCAGTCGGGGTAATTATTTTGCATATACGTTTCTGCCAGCTTCACTGCTTCACTACTACTTCCATCAGACAACTGGGTACCGCAGATGCGTACCCCTGGCGGGCTGGCATGCATTAACACCACACTGCCATCCCCGCACATTCCAAGTGATAGCCATACGTGGCCCTTCATACTCATAATATCGCCAGGCTGCCACTCAGTTACTTGTGCCGCCGGAGTATAAGTTCCCCAGCCATAGTCTGCAAAGGTCCTCGCCATTTCGGCTGCCTTCATCACATAGCCTGGCTCTCCGTCTTGATTTTCAAACACATTATAAATCATCCAGCCAATATATCCCGAGCAATCGAGTCCATCATGAATCTGGTATCTCGTCTGCTGGTAATCATAAGCACTATTCTGTTGCTGATAAAAATCGTTCCATGCCGGCGATACACCGATACTGACTGCCTCGATTCCGGCTCCGGTATCTGCTTCATTCCAGCCGCCGCCCCAAACATACATCGTTGTTCCGACCGGCAGTTTTGCTGTTGCCAGCAAGTTTTCCATGCTGCGTATTCCCGCTTGCGGTGTTGGCATGGATTTTGCTGGTGCTTCCGTCACCGTCTCAGTTGGCGGTTGTTCCACTGTCACCGCCTCGGTCATCTGCTCGCCAACTTCTGGTACCAAGTCCACACCATCATTTGTTATGTCAACCTCATCTGTTTTCGTTTCCAAGTCATCCGTCCCAGTTATTTCTGTTTCCTCTATTTTATTCGTCTGCTCCATCCCCGATACATTTGCCGAACCTTGTCCACATCCGGCAAGTAATAGCAAGCTAATCAAGAGCATAGCGACTTTTCCTATTTTCTGCATTTGGTCACATCCTTTATATTTGTAATGTTTTTATCATACCACATCCTTCGTAAAAATTATTTAGAAAAATTTCATTCTTTCTTTACCCTGATTTCACCTTTATCTGATACACTGTATATAACGTATATACAAAACATACATACGATGGCAAAATTTACTACTGGAGGTAATTACATGAAATATAAATACAATAAAAAAGTGGAAATCAACGAAGATGCAGACACGCAGGAAGTAATTATTGAAGAATCACAGACAATTGAAATGCTGTCGTTGATGCCTTTGTACGACTCTGCCCATGAAAATATGCGGACGATTGCAGATATGACGGAGCAGTTTATGTATACGATTGACCCGATTCTGCGCATGTATAATGCCGCTATGAGTGCCGCCACGGCAAGACTGGATATTATCAAGGATGAATTTTACTACCGCAATCTGCGCTGTCCGATTCATCATATTGATACCCGGCTTAAATCTGCTGGCAGTATTCTTGGAAAATTAGAGAAGAAGAACCTGGATTTGACACTTTCGGCTGCCTGTAACAATATCTACGACATTGCTGGAATCCGCATTGTCTGCCCTTATATCAAGGATGTTTACCTGATTCGTGACCGGATTTTGGCTCAGGATGACTTGCATATCCTCGACCTCAAGGACTACATTGAGCACCCTAAGAAAAATGGATATCGAAGTCTGCATATCATTATTCGCATTCCGGTTTACTTTATGAATAAGAAGCAATTTGTTCCTGTCGAATTACAGATTCGGACACTAGCGATGGATTTATGGGCCAGCCTTGAACACGACATTCAGTACAAGTCCCTGCATCGTGAAACGGAGCTTGACTTTGTGAAAGAGTTATTTAAATGCAGTGAACTTATTTATCAAGCCGAGGAACGGATGGAAGCGATGAATGAAGTTTTGGAAGGCTGATAGCTTTTGATGAACGATTCTTTCATTTTTGGAATACCATACAGTAAAATAGTCTTCTTGGTATTCATATGTTTCATTTTATTATAGAAATACTTTTGTTAGTGATTGCTCTGTCAATTGATTCTTTGGCCGCCAGCTTTGCTTATGGCATGAATCGCATTCGCATTCCAGTCACATCAATGATGATTCTGGCAGGAATTTCCGGAGGTGCTCTGGCGCTTTCGATGGTGGCCGGTCAATTTTTACGCCAGATTATTCCTGCTTCATTTACTGTTTATTTGAGTTTTGTGATTCTTTTGGCCCTTGGTATGGTCAAATTATTCGACCGCTCTTGTTCCGGTAACGCTGACAAAGCGGACAAAAACAACGATCAATTGATTGCCCCGGCTGAAGCTGTTTCGCTAGGCATTGCCCTGTCACTCGACAGTATTGCTGCCGGCGTCGGTGCCGGAATTGCCCCAGCCTATATGGTTGTCGCTATTTTTGCCGCCTTTTTTATGGGAATTATCTCGATCCTAACCGGGAGCAATCTTGGTAAAATTGTTTCTCGTCACTGTCCCTATAATTTCTGCTGGATTAGTGGCGTATTATTGATTGTTCTGGCCTTTATGAAACTTTTTCAATAGTGGAAATATCAGAAACAGTTCGTGTGCTAAGAGTGGCATTGCCGCTAATATCAACAATCTGGTGAATTCGGCCACCGTTAACGCACATGTTCCAAATAGGGTCACAAAATATGGAATCTGCACAACTAAAATCTGCAAACCGATACCCACGAAAAATGCCACAATCATTAGCTTATTCTGTAAGTGGTTCATCCGAAATACGGAGATTTCCACATCACGCATACCAATCGCATGAAATAGCTGCGACATTCCCAGTACCGTAAAAGCGCAGGTCTGGCTGCGGCTTAGGATGGCCGCATTTGACAACAATACGCGAAGGTTGTCGAGCGTCAGCGGCAGATTTCTTGCCTGCAAAATCTGCATTGGCGTCTGCAAGAATGCCACGCTGCTAATAAATGCAATTAGAACACCATAAAACAAAGTACAATTTACTCCCCCTCCAGCAAACAGGCTCTCGGTCTTAGTACGTGGCGGACGCCGCATCCGATTCTTGTTTTCCTCCACGTCAATGCCGAGTGCCAACGCTGGAAGTGAGTCCGTAATTAAGTTTATCCATAAAATATGGCTTGATTTCAGCGGGGCTGCAAGGCCGCATCCCACTGCCGCGAGCATTGTTATAATCTCCCCGAAGTTGGAGGATAGCAGGAACAATACGGATTTCTTAATATTTTCGTAGATATTTCGGCCCTGCTCAATTGCATTTGTTATCGTTGCAAAATTATCATCGGTCAAAACGATATCGGCAGCATTTTTTGCTACGTCCGTTCCCGCCATTCCCATTGCAATACCAACATCTGCTGACTTTAATGATGGTGCATCATTCACGCCATCACCAGTCATCGCGACAATCTCTCCATTTTGCTTAAAAGCATTGACAATGCGCACCTTATGCTCTGGCGACACATGTGCCAATACCGAAATGCCTGGCAATCTGCGCTGTAACTCCTCGTCACTCATCTGTTCTAATTCTTCCCCGGAAAGACAGTCCTCTTTTTGTTTCGCAATCTGCAGCTCCTGTGCAATTGCATATGCAGTATCAATTCGGTCCCCGGTTATCATTACGGTTCTGACACCCGCTTGCCGAAACTGGTCAACAGCATTTTTTGCCTCTGGACGCAATGGGTCTGCCATTCCGACTATCCCTAAAAAGGTTAGCTGCTGCTCCCTCAAGCCGCGTGGATTTTCCCGCATGCCCAGTGCTAATACCCTTAATGCTCTGCCGGTAAATTCTGTAATCGCCACATTTAACTGCTGTCGATGATATGATGTCAACGGCTGTTTTTTCCCATTTTGTAAAATATGCGTACAGCGTGACAAGATTTCATCCGGTGAACCTTTGGTATAAGATACGGCTGGGTGAAGCGTTGACATCATTTTTCTGGCCGAGTCAAACGCCAGCTCATCCTTACGTGGCAATGCCTGCTCTAACTCCTCCCGCTCCAGATTGTAATACAAGGCCATATCCAGCAAGGCCAATTCAGTTGGGTCACCGATGCGCTTACCATTTTTGATGGAAGCATCATTACACAGTGTGAATCCTTGTAAAAAATGTTTGTTTCGACCGCGTTCCAAATCCTTCGCCTTGTAAATCGTCCCTTCAGTATAGCAGTCCGTCACCGTCATCCGGTTTTCAGTCAGCGTTCCGGTTTTGTCTGAGCAAACAACACTGACACAGCCCAGGGTTTCCACACTTGGCAGCCGCTTTACAATTACATTTACCCGTACCATGCGCGACACACTTAGAGCCAACACCATCGTTACTATCGCTGGCAGTCCTTCGGGAACTGCCGCTACCGCGAGTGATATTGCGGTTATCAGCATTTCACCAATATCACGGCGCTGCCATACTGCTATCACAAATAGTAAGATACAGAGAAAAATTGATACAACGCTCAATATTTTCCCCAAATCAGCCAGCCGTCGTTGTAACGGTGTGGTCTCGGTCGGAGCATTCTGAATCATACCGGCTATTTTACCGATTTCGGTATTCATGCCAATTGCCGTTACCATGCCTTCCCCTCTGCCGTAGGTAACATTGGTTGACATATAGGCCTGATTTCGATTGGTCGTATTTTTAGAAACCGGTACAGACTCTCCCGTCAGCGCCGCTTCTTCGATTTTTAGATTTACCGCCGTTATCAGGCGTAAATCGGCTGGCACTTGACGCCCCGCTTCTAAGTATACAATATCTCCTGGTATTAAATCGGCTGCTGCAATTTCGGTAATCTGCCCATCACGTTTTATCAATGCATGGGGACTCGTCATTTCCTTTAAGGCCTCCAACGCCTTTTGCGCTTTCCCCTCCTGAATTACCCCAACCATTGCGTTAACCAGAATCACCGCCAAAATAATTACGGTGTCACCAAATTCTTTTAACAGCATTGATATTGCCGCTGCAACAAACAATATAAAAATGAGGGGATCATTTAATTGTTCCAGAAAACAGCTAATGGCGGACTTATGCTGTTCGTCCGCCAATACATTGTTTCCTCTTTTTTGTAAATTTTCTTTTTCCAACTCTGACATGCCTGCCTCCTTATTTCCCGTTATTGAAAAATATGAGGACAGGGCTATTTTTATGACAAGTTATGTATCTTTCGTGGAAGATTTATCTTCTGTGGATGGTTTACCTTCCATCCATAACATCCCCGTCATGCGCTCCGGTTTTCCATCCATATTATATAAGGTGGTCGAGCTGCATCCAATATATGTAACGTTTCCATCTGGAAACACAATTCTTTTATTTTCTAAAACCAGTTCGCGTTCTTCCTTTAGCCTTTGCTGTATTTCATTAACCAACGTTTGATTCTCTTGCCTTTTAATCAACGGTTGTAATTGCTGAATAAATTCTGCCAAGCTAAGTGGTGATGTTATATTCATCCGCAGCAAATTGGCAAAATCTCCGCTAAATGTAATCAGCTGATCCTTTACCACCAATTCCCAAATACTTACTTTTGTTTTATCTGAAGTATCTTTTGGCATTTCCATTTTTTTCCCTCGTTTACAATTGTTCCCGCTTTCATACTATTCCATGTACGGTTATTCTATGGTTATATCCATTTCTTCTCAAAAATCGCTTTATCGTTATTATTATACGATTTTGCATATTATAATGCAACGAAATGTTTTAGTAACATGAACGGTATGATTGGAAAAATATGGGAGGAATGTTTATGGACATTTTAGAGCGAATTACAGAGTATCGAGAAGCAAGGCACTGGACAGAGTACCAGCTCGCCGAAAAATCGGGGCTGACCCAGTCGACTATTTCTTCCTGGTATCGTAAGAAGATGATACCGAGCATTCCCTCGCTGGAAAAAATATGCAGTGCCTTTGATATTACGCTTTCTCAATTTTTTATGGAAGATTCTACTGCGGTGATGCATTTAACCCCGATGCAGACTGAGTTAATCTATAATTATAACAAGCTTTCTCTTGAGCAGAAAGAGCTACTGCTAAAGTTACTAAAGACGCTGTGATTTAACCTTGATAGCGCATCCTCTCGATTAGGGATTCTTTTTTTATATTTCTTGTCAAAACAAATGACAGGGTGATTTGTAGTGCCGCAAATAATAATATCATTACAGCTGTTTCCAAGATTGGGAAATGATATACATGGATTCCGATTACACCATTGTTCTTGGCCCAATGAAATAATAATATTCCCAGCGGAATTCCCGCCATCAAAGATACTACTACCGTTCCAATGGTAATTAACAGCCCTTCTAACTGCAAGCTCTGATTTAGTTGGGCATTTGTCATGCCGATTGCCTGAAGTACACCGAATTCCTGTTTTCTGGTGATGACACTGGTGATTAAGGTGTTTGCCATGTTGAGGAAACTTATTACGGCAATTACCAGCGTTAGTGCGTATAAACCACCTTTTAATACCGATACTGCCATTTTTGATCTTTCCAGGATATCCTGATAGGAGGACATTTCCAAATGATCCAGTGACGATATTTGTTCTTTCAGTGCTGCGCGCACTTGGTTTTCCATGCCCTTCTCACAATCTATCCAGATTTGATGACGCGAGGAACCGTCATAGCCAAGCGCTTGATAGGTATCTTTGGTTATCACCCAGGTTCCATCTGCCGAACCAAAGGAACCGATAACTGGTGCTGTTAGCGATGTTTCTACCGTGCCATTGGATAAGCTCACACTACGATTTTCACCAATCTGAACATTGTCATCCGCCATCCAATAGGAAAATCCGTATATCAGTGCCTGCTGTGCGCTCGCCATATCATAATCAAATTCACCGACTACATTGCCATTTTTTAATTCCTGCTCAAACATTTGGCGGTCGAGGACGCAAACGGTCTGATAGCCTCGTTCTGTTTCTAATAAGAGCACCTGACCTTGCTTCACATCCTTCACACCTTCTATTTCTTCTAGTGATGTCAGCAATTCTTCACTCAATGGATTGTTTAACAATATCTGATCCAGATTATTTTCCGGATAAGCGGTATCGTGCAGACTATAATCAAGGGCAAGCATAAATTGTCCATATCCAATATATTGTTTTGCATCATATTCAGGGTCCATATTTCCAACGAAATTTGCCATTACCACAAACAACACACAAGATAGTCCCATTGTCAAAATGGTCGTGAGCGTCCGTTTTTTATTTCCGGTTAAATTCGCCATCGTTAGCTCATATGTGCCCATTGTCCGGCGGCCCTGACGGATTCCCTGATTTTTTTTCTTTTTACTACTGCTCTCCTGATAACGGATTGCCTCTACTGGCGATATTTTGGCAACGAGACGCATTGGTCGTCTTAGTGCCAGCCATACTGTCAAAAATGCTATCACGCATACCAGTGCTATGATTGCCACCGAATATATCGATACCTGAACCATTCCACTCGGCCGATCTCCCAGCCCCATTAGCATCGTAAATATCGGAGCGGCCAACACTAATCCTATCAGCAATCCCAGTGGTACTGCGAAAACTGCCAATTGCATTCCTTCTGCCAAAATCAGGTGACGCATCTGTTTTTTGGTTGCTCCCAATGCTTTGATTTTCCCATACTCTTGAATCTTTCGAACAATTCCAACCTGAAAAATATTGTAGATGACCAACACTGAAAATAGGACCACCAGCGAGATAATCACAACGCATACAATCAGTGTTTCAGTTCCTGGGTCTAAGGCCCAGCTTAAGTACATGCCGTTATCTGAGGCATAACGTTCCTCAATACCACATTTTCCAGCCAGCTCCTTGATTACGGCTTCACCGTTGTCCGCATTGATATTAATTGCTTCATTTAGCTTGAAATAGACGACATACGCTCTTGCCTCTGCCTCTACTATGCTTTCATAATATGCTTTTGATACATAGGCTGTCCTGCTAACCTGATCTTCATCGGTTGGGTCTGATAATAAACCACTGATGACAAATGTCTCTGGTGCATATGGTGTACTCAGATTGGCCCGATAACTGAGTGTAACGGTATCCCCAACCTGCGGGTTTTCGATTCCCAGCATTTTAAAATATGCGCTCTGTGCCGCTATTTCATTTTCTGCCTGTGGAAAACTGCCGCTTGCTAATTGACTCTTTATGTTTCGCATGGATAGCGCCGTCTCATCGTCATAGTATAGGCTTAAGTTATTCTCACCTTCTACCACACCAATAACTGCCTCCTGGCCAATGTCAGTAAATTCACCGCGCAGCTTGATGGTTTTTATCCGTTCTTCGGTTACACCACGAAAACTGCCGTAATAATCTCCATACAATACTCCTGCATTGGTACGATTCCCCATAACAAGGCCATAGCCCAAGGTTCCAATCAGTGTCAGCAAAATTGTGGTCATTACAATTGTCAGAATAACCAAGATGCTTCTGGTTCGGTTTTCTTTGTTATTGTTGCTTGCTAGTTTTGTTATTGTCTGCATCTATTTCACCACCTTTCCATCCTCAATAATGATGGTGCGGTCAGCAATCTGGGCGATATCTTCATCATGCGTTATCATAACCAGGGTCTGACCAAATTTTTGTGCCGATATTTTCATCAATCCGATGACTTCATCACTGGTCTTTGAGTCCAAATTTCCGGTTGGTTCATCGGCGAATATGATATCTGGTCGGGATGCAAGTGCTCTGGCTATGGCCACTCGCTGCTGCTGACCACCGGATAAGGTGTTCGGCAGGTTCTGTAATTTTTTCTCTAAACCTAATATCTGAATGATTTCATTTACATATGTCTCGTCTACTTTTTGATTATCTAAGCCCATTGGTAGCACGATATTTTCCCAAATGTTTATTGCTGACACCAGATTGAAGGCTTGGAAGATAAAACCAATTTTACGACGACGGAATTTTGCCAAATTATCTTCTTTTAGGGCAAATATTTCTTGGTCTTTAATGTAGACGTTTCCGGCGGTCGGGTAATCCAAGCCACCGAGCAAATGCAATAATGTACTTTTGCCAGAACCGCTCTTGCCGACAATTGCCACAAATTCACCCTTTTTTATTTCAATATTGATATTATCCACAGCCTTTACTTCGTTGTCGCCGGTACCATAGATTTTACTTAGATTTTTTGTTTTTAGGATTGTTTCCATTTGTTTTTCTCCTTTTTGTGTTTGTTTTGTTAACTATAGAATAGCGGAGATTTCTTTCTGTTTTCTTTCAGGGAATGAAAAAAGTCTTACAGATTTGTAAGAAACAGATACGTTTATATCATATAATACGACATGCTGTTGTCAAGTTTCATATGGTACAATAAGGCAAAAACGGAGGCATTTCAATGGGAGATAGAAACATAGAATATAGTGAAGAATTTGGTATTAACACATTTAAGCATGAAATCATCAAAGAACTTGGAGAAGAGGTTTGGGAAAAAATAGTAAACAATGGTGTTATTCCGGATATAAACACTGAATCTCAATGCGGATGTAAAAACATGGTTTCTTTTATGGAACGTTTTGAAAGTATCGTTGATGAACAGACAGCAAAGAAAATCTTGGCAAGAGTACGTCATGGATTAAAACCATCCCAAAGTGCTTGGGCTAGAGAAAAATTCCTGACATATGGCGATTTAGATTCTTTTGCCAATGATTGTATCAAAGAAGGGATATCTAATTTCGAGAAATTATATCATGAGGGTAACGATTTTTACGGACAGCCAATAACGAAAGAGGCTCTTGATTTTATAAAGGCAAATCCAGCGATGCTTTCTTGTGTTCGAGAGGGTAATAAGCTGCACTTTACAGCATTTCCTGCTAGCATGCACGAGTATTTACAGACATCCGACTCAAAAATGAAACGTTATCATGCCTGCCATTGCCCGTTCGCTAAAGAATCAATAATAACGGATAAAACAGTTTCGCCGACTTTGTGCTATTGCAGTTTTGGACATGTTAAAAACTTTTGGGAGGCTGTTTTTGATAGAACACTTGACGGTGAAGTTATTACATCCGCGTTAAATGGTGATGAACTTTGTACATATGTCGTTTATTTACCTGATGACATTATGGAAGCTTATGTAAAATACCCCCCACTAAATGGGGGGTATCTGGATGACAAATACACTTCCACTGCGTTCCGTCCGCTTTGAGGGACGGATGGTTATCGTTCCACTGTGTTTTTCGATTATCATCCTGCTTAGATATAAACCAACGCCAGAACCGCTTTCATTTTTGACCTGCTCTGACTGTCCGCGGTAAAAGCGTTGGAATATCTGGCTGCGCTCTGCCCGTGGTACACCGATTCCCTCGTCCTCAATCTCCAAACGTAAAAACGCGGTCCGCCGCTCGAGTCGAATCTGAATATGAGTATCGCGTCCACTATATTTGACAGCATTTTCGAGAATGTTTATGAATGCCTCCGAGAGCCACTTGACATCCTGCATCACCCGCAGCTCTTCATCTTCTTTTTCCACTGTCAAAGATATATCAATGTCTTTTTCCTGCGCCTTTACATAGATTCGATTGACCGCCATGCGAATGGTATCTAATATTGGCTTTTCCTCTAAATGGACTTCTATCATGCCTGTTTCCATCCGCGATATCTGCACTAGTGCATTTACCAATTCTTCTAATCGTCCTATCTGGGTGGTACACCTTGCCAAAAACTCTGCCTGCTCTGTTTGGCTCAGCTCGGGACTATTTAGTATTTCAAGGCTGGCTTTTAATGCCGCCACTGGTGTTTTCAACTGGTGCGATAAATCGGTTACTAACGTTTTTGTTTCTTCTTTTTCCAAATGAGCACTTTTTGTTACTAGTTCTAGCTGTTCGGCTAGTGATACCATATCTACATTTAGGTGGCGCAGGATTTTATCTTCTTTATTTTCCGACTCCACTAATTGGTCAATTCCTAACCGATAATTTCCCTCTCGCAGCCGCTGAATCTGGCGGGATATTTGTTCTAACCGCTCAAGTTCTGCTTGATGCAATTGGCGCCGCTGTCTATTTCTGCCTAGTAAAATTGCACCAGCTACCAACGTTGTCATAATTACAATCAGTACACTATAATAATAGAACTGTCGACGCTGAATGCTGATATGTTTCTCAAGGTAGCCATACTGCCGCAGCTTGTCTGAGTCATTTTGAATATGCGTCCCTTTTAGCAGCTCTGTTACAACCGTAAATATCTCTTCTCCGTTCTTATCTGCCTCTACTACTTCACAAAAGAGCTCCATTTTTTCTTTATAATTTACATACTGGATACTAATTAGCATTGCATTTACGATGATATATATTATGACACCAGCTAAATAGCCTGTCCATTTTGTAGGGTGCTTTCTCATGTTCCCTCCGGTTCTTTGTGCTGTTTTTGTGCTAAATCAGGTTGCTCTCTTGATTCCAGATATATCCTAATCCACGCACATTTTTGATATATTGTGGATTGGTTTTGTCGATTTCAATTTTTTCTCTTAAACGGGTGATATTTACTGCTACGGTATTATCATCGACAAAGTTCCCATCCTTATCAAACAACTGCTCTAAGATTTGTTCCTTGGACAATATTTGTTTGGAATTTTCCAAAAATAGGTGCAGCAATTTCCATTCATTTTTGGTTAGTGATTGCTCCATTCCTCTTACAATCAGCTTTCCGTCGGTTATGCTAAAACGGATTTCACCCGACACGTACTCATTTTTCTTTTTCCCATTAGTGCGCTCCAGATATGCGCGTATTTTCAATGTCAGCACGGAAAGACTAAACGGTTTGGTTATATAATCATCTACGCCGGCGCTGTAACCCATCACTTGCTCGATTTCCTCATCCCGCGCGGTCAGGCAAATGATGTAAACGTCTGACTGCTTGCGTACCATCTGAATAAAGTCCAGCCCATCACCATCCGGCAGATTCCGGTCACAGATTATTATCTGCGAATGTTCCGTCTGCCAAGCTGCCCGGGCTGCTTCGATTGTTTTACAGGAGTGTACCTGATACCCCTCTTTTTCCAGTGTAAAGGTTATGCCCCGGTTGACGCTATCATCATCTTCTAAGACTAATATGGTATTCATCTATTTTTAACCACTTTCCCTTCTTTTCTTCTTATAGTATATCATTATCTGTTCGGTTTGGTTTGTCAAGCCTGTTTCCATTTTTTCCCATATGTTTTTATCTGTTAATTTTTTCCATCTGTGTGTACAATGGGTTGACTAGTTTTTTACAAAGGAGAAGGTATTATGCATCAGTTAGATCATCACATTCAGAATTACTTATTTTTTTGTCACTCACAAAAGGAATTAAATTCCAAGACGATTAAAGCTTATCGGATTGACCTCACACAGTTTGCCGATTTTATGCGTGATGAATTGGAACCATTTCAAAAACCGGCGTTGACTTCTTTTCTCTCGTTTTTGCATGAACGTTACCAGCCGAAATCTACGAAGCGCAAAATTGCTTCCTTGAAAGCTTTCGTTCACTATCTCGAATTTGAGGAAATCTTAGATTATGACCCTTTTCACCGTATCACGCTGTCTTTTCGAGAACCGAAGCTATTGCCTAAAACAATTCCCTCTTCCACGATTCAGCTTTTCCTTAATACGCTTTATGGCAGAAAACAGAGTGAGCTTACACCTTATCAGTTTAAGTGTGTGGTGCGGGATATTGCGGTTATTGAGTTACTTTTCGCCACTGGAATGCGGATTTCGGAGCTTTGTTCGCTGCGACAAGTTGACATGAATCTTATTGAACATACGCTGCTTATTTTCGGCAAGGGGTCTAAGGAACGGATTCTGCACATTGGAAATCATGATGTTATTTCCGCACTTAAGGTTTATATGGATTTGTTTCAGGATGAACTAAACCGTTTTGATTGGTTGTTTGTTAATCGGTTGGGGAACCGGATTTCAGAGCAGTCGGTGCGGTTTATGATTAATAAGTACGCGGAAATGGCGGGGATTTCCCTACATATTACGCCACATATGTTTCGGCATTCGTTTGCGACGTTGCTGCTGGAATCGGATGTGGATATTCGGTATATTCAAAAGATGCTGGGGCATAGTTCGATTACGACGACGCAGATTTATACGAGTGTGTCGATGCATAAGCAGAGGGAGATTTTGGAGACGAAGCATCCTAGGAACTGGATGGAGGTGAATGGAGGATAATTAGAAATTATCGGGCGGAGAAGTGAGCAAACACTCTACTAACAGCAATAATAGCTATACAAATTGATAATAGTCAGGATGGTGATTTTATGAACTATATGCGGATATCCTCAGTAGGCGGACTATTTCATGAATTTTATGAACCTATACCAAATGGGTTAACAAAAATACCAAACTTAGATTGCAAGCATAATATTTTAGACGCTACAAATTTATTTTGGTCTCTTATTTTTGATACTAAAAATATCAAAAAAGTTTTGAATAAAGTTAAGCCGACATCGCCTAAACATATTGCTATTATGGCAAATGTAGAATTATTTATAAAGCAAATTGAAGTTGCAAAAAAATCTATCTGTAGTCAAGATATAACTTCCTCAGATTTTTTTCAATATTTAGAGACACTAAGTATTGTTTGTAGTTTATACTCAGAATATGTATATTACCCTCATCGGCTTACAATTCAAAACGGATTTGAAAATGAGTGTTTTTCTGCATCAAAAATATATATAAACTGCTTAGAAAAGGAAGAAAACCCTTATTTAAGGTTTATAGAAGATTATGTTATGCCGCAGCTTAGGGTATCTGTTCCTCAAGTCATTTTTGTTGAAGGTAAGCCATCACTTTATAATATGACAATTTGTCGCTTGGTTAAAACTGAATTCCCCCAAGTTCATATAAGCCTCTCTCGGCATTCGTCAGAATATTATTCATTAAATAAATTAGAAACACATTTGGTTAATAATGTATATTTGTTCAAAATGGTAGACTCTATTATTCTAGAATATTTTCAGGAAACAGAACGTGCATTAATCAATGCACTAGAAAATAATATTGAATTATCTGATATACACAATTTGGTATATAAACATGGTGATAAAATAATTAAGACATCATATCAGGCTAATAAGAATAGCTATATTCCAAATATTCAAGAGCAATATCCTGCAAGTAAATTAGTAAATGTCCATTTACAACCATATATTATGTGTTACTGGAATAAGTGTACTTTTTGTGGAATAAATAAGAAATATCATTTTCTAAATAGTGAAATAATGGGTGATACTCTTATTCATTCCTTAAGTTCCTTGAATATGTACCTTTCTTCAGAAGTAAAATATATTTGGTTTATTGATGAAGCAATACATCCGACAAAACTGAAAAAAATTGCTTCTTTTTTTATAGAAAAGAAACTAAATATATTTTGGCAGGTAAGGTGCCGAATAGACGAGTTGTTGTTAGAAGATAAATTAGTCTCGCTTCTCCAAAAGTCTGGACTAAAGGAGATACGATTAGGTTTGGAATCTGCTTCGACAAGTATCCTTGAATCTATGAATAAATTTGATGCTAATTTTTCACTTGAGTTAGTAGATAAGATTTGTGGGAAGTACTCAAGTGCAGGAATATCTGTGCATTTTCCTATGATTATTGGTTTCCCAGGCGAATCGTCATTTGAACGAAAAAAAACCTTTCTTTTTTTAGAGGATTTATGCAAGAAATATCCTCTTGTTTCGTTTAATATTAATGTTTTCAACTTAGATATCAGCAGCTATGTATATAAGCACCCAAGTAGATATGAAATAGAAGAAATTTATTATCCTTGTCCATTAGATGATTTTTTAGATAATATCTTGTATTGGAAACGGAATGAAGATACACAAGAAAATCAACTGTTTAGAGAACGTGATCAATTCATGCGAGAAATATTATATCCTTGGATGCCTATAAATTCATTTGTAAAACCATACTTATTTTATCGTTTGAGTGAAACCATTAGAAATACACTTATTTGGAAATGCAAAGAAAATCATACTATCATAGAGCGTGAAAAGTCGAGTGTGTGAAGAAAAGTCTGTAAATACTAATCTTCTATGATAAGAACTGGTCTGAAAACTATATGATAAGCTTTCAGACCTTGTTTTATATATAACAGTTCATGCATACGTATGTCAATAGCAGGCGAAATATCCGCCT
>JAVBTX010000031.1:0-41962 GCA_031555935.1 Lachnospiraceae bacterium
TCGCTCTGCTAACTCATTATCTCGCTCTGCTAACTCATTATCTCGCTCTGCTAACTCAGTATCTCGCTCTGCTAACTCATTATCTCGCTCTGCTAACTCATTATCTCGCTCTGCTAGCCTCTCTCTCTGCTCCGCAAGCTCACTATCCTTCTCTTTTACCTGCTCCTGCAGCTCATCAATCATATACTGCACGGTATTCCTATCCAAGATTTTTAGCGCATCTGAAAACATCTGCAATACACCTCCTACATCCATACGAAAAGCATGTATTTCTTCATATATTTGTTCAAATGCTGGATACTTTGCAATGATACGATGGATAATTTGGGGTTCATCCGACGCAATACAGTGTAGCCATGCATCCAACTCTTTCTCAACTTCATTGTGCTTGTTTTTCCGAAAGATGTCAAGGGGAACAAAGACAAATTCTTGCAATAAATCAAGATTTAATCCACTATTAAATATCTGCTTGGATTGATGCACATAGGTATTCGGACAATCCCAAAATTCTTTTCCGCTCTGCTCCATAAGGACGATTGTATACACCTTCTTTAAATCTTTGTAGGAAAATTTTTTCCTACGTTCTGACTTTAACTTTGAATATTGGCGCATCATTAAATCAGAAGAATAGCAAGCAGCCCGTCCACCCGGAAATAAATATGATATTTTCTGTATTTCCACATTTGCAATGGAGCCATCCGCTAGCTCTACAACGATGTCCATAATCAATAAGGAACCCTCTTCAACAATCCGACTGCCCTCATTTAAAAGTACTCGACGGACAGTTACATGCTCGCCAATCAAAAGACTAAGCAACCTTGATAACCGCTCGGGATGTTCTTCTGGACTGAAAATCTTTTTGAAAAATGGGTCATATGTTAATGGAATTCCTTTTACACCCTCGCAAAAACTCAAAAACTTTTCCTGAAATACTATGTTTAATTCCCCGAATACCTTGCTCAACTCTGCTGATTGATTAATTTGTGACAATACCTCTTGCCGTGATGGCATGTCGGCTTTCTTCTGAATGTTCTTTGACATGGATGTCCTCCTTAGATATGTAATTAGATTTGTTTGAAAATGTAAAACACTTGGCTGATATGCCAGATAAACTGAAAGGCAGATGCCTCTGAAACTTATATATTTCAGTATAACATCTGCCTAAAAGAATTTGTATAAAATTTTCATTAAATATTCTTACCCTAAATCTTCTTATTTCGCATCCACATACTTCTGAATATTCGACGCATTCACATACTTCTTCGCCTTGTCTTCAGCCACTACAACTAGCGTCGGAGCCTGCATAACACCGTACTGCTGCGCCATTTCGAAGTTTTCTTCAGCATCAATCACAACATAGTCCTCGCCAACCGCCTGCAACATTTCCTTCGCCACTTTACAGTTCGGACAAGTCTTGGTCGTAAACAGATATTTGATACTGTCCTGGCTTTCTACCTTTACTTCGTCTTTTGAAATCGTCACAATATTGGTTGCGACTTTTTTCAAAGTAGATGACTCGATTTCATATAGAGTACGATTCTTGTATTCCTGCATCTTACCGTCATTCCAGTTCTGAACCGGACGATAGTAACCAGTGATACGGCTGTAAACCTCGGCCTTCGCGCCACAGATTGGGCACTCAAAATGCTCACCAGTCAGATAGCCATGCTCCTTACAAATAGAATAGGTCGGCGACATCGTATAGTATGGCAGCTTATAATTCTCGGCAATCTTGCGCACCAAGCTGGCTGCCGCTTTCCAATCTGGAAGCTTCTCACCGAGAAAGGCATGGAATACGGTTCCCGATGTATATAGGGTCTGCAATCCATCTTGAATATCAAGTGCATCAAAAATATCTGCCGTATAATCCACTGGTAAGTGGGAGCTGTTCGTATAATATGGTGTATCACCTTCGTGTCCGGCACAGCGGATATTTGGATGATGCAATTTATCATGCTTTGCCAAACGGTATGTGGTGGACTCTGCTGGTGTTGCTTCCAGATTATATAAATCACCATATCGTTCCTGACAATCTGCCAGATGCTCACGCATATGGTTCAGCACTTCTTTGGTAAATGCCTGTGTCTTTTCATCGGTCAAATCTTTTCCCAGCCAATTTGCATTTAGTCCCACTTCATTCATACCAATCAGTCCGATGGTTGAGAAATGATTACTAAAGTTACCCAGGTAACGCTTCGTATATGGATATAATCCTTCTTCTAATAACTTGGAAATAACCCCACGCTTAATTTTCAGTGAACGAGCTGCAACGTCCATCATATGGTCCAGACGTTTGTAAAAGTCCTCTTTATCTTTTGCCAGATACGCAATTCGCGGCATATTAATCGTTACAACACCAATCGAACCGGTACTCTCACCAGAACCAAAGTAACCGCCGGATTTCTTGCGCAGTTCTCTTAAGTCCAAACGGAGACGGCAGCACATCGAGCGGACATCGCTTGGCTCCATATCACTGTTAATATAGTTAGAGAAATATGGAGTGCCATATTTTGCTGTCATTTCAAATAGCAAACGGTTATTCTCAGTATCAGACCAATCAAAGTCATTCGTAATCGAATAGGTTGGAATCGGATACTGGAAGCCACGGCCATTGGCATCACCTTCAATCATTGTCTCAAGAAATGCCTTGTTGACCATATCCATCTCAGCCTTACAATCTTTGTATTTAAAATCCATCTCCTTACCACCAACAATGGCTGGAAGCTCTGCTAAGTCATTCGGCACAGTCCAATCCAAAGTAATATTGGAAAATGGTGCCTGCGTTCCCCAGCGGCTCGGGGTATTAACGCCATAAATAAAGGATTCAATGCATTTCTTGACATCACGGTAGGAAAGATTATCCGCTTTTACAAATGGTGCTAAGTAGGTATCAAAGGATGAAAATGCCTGCGCTCCTGCCCATTCATTTTGCATAATCCCAAGGAAATTAACCATCTGGTTGCAAAGTACCGATAGATGGCCTGCTGGTGATGAGGTAATCTTACCTGGAATACCGCCTAATCCGTCCTGAATTAACTGTTTCAGTGACCAACCAGCACAGTAGCCGGTCAGCATTGACAAGTCATGAATATGGATATCAGCCTTGCGATGTGCTTCGGCAATTTCTTCGTCATAGATTTCGGATAACCAGTAATTCGCTGTCACTGCTCCAGAGTTGCTTAAAATCAAACCGCCGACGGAATAGGTCACGGTTGAATTCTCTTTTACCCGCCAGTCTTCCACTTTTACATAGCTATTAATCACATCTTTATAATCTAAAATGGTAGATTTCATGTTCCGCATTTTTTCGCGTTGTTTACGATACAGAATATAAGCCTTTGCTACCTCCGTATAACCGGTTTGTTCGAGAACAACCTCTACACTATCTTGTATGTCTTCTACGTGAATCTGGCCATTTTTGATTTTCGGCTGAAAATCGGCAGTCACACGAAGTACCAGCAAGCCTGTAATATCTTCACTGTACTCCATTCCGGTTGCATCAAATGCTTTCCCAATCGCTTCTTTTATCTTGTTCAGATTAAAATCAGCAACCTCGCCATCCCGCTTCATTACTTTGAACATTTCCTCTCCATCCTTTCTTCGTTTACATGTAAAATCATTGTATCAGAGCTAAGACGAATGGTCAATTAAAAAATACTATATATAGTGCCCATGTTTTTTGTGCAACATATATATAGTACTTTAAATTGAATTTTAAAAAAGCAAAAATTCAATCAAATTATCAGTTTTTACCCAAAATATGATTGATTTTTCCATATAATTCAGCCGGCAGATATGCCTTGATTAAAGTTCCTTCGGCTAAATATTCCTCCGACAGCATTTCGCCCTGGGTATGAATCTGTTGCAAAATTCCACTCTCGGTATAAGGGATTACTGCTTCAAGATACTGTTTTCCTTCGCGCAATACTTCTTCAAGAATAACTTTTAACTCCTCAATTCCCTGACCATGTTTAGCCGATATCCGCAAGGTCTTATCTGCCCGGCCATCACGTAATGGCTCTCGGTCGGTAATCTTGTCCTGTTTATTAAACAGGGTAATAATCGTCTTGTCCTTGACCTCAAGCGTCCGCAACGTGTCATAAACAATATGCATCTGCTTTTCCGCCTGTGGATTCGACGCATCAACGACATGAATAATAAAATCAGCATATTTCGCTTCCTCAAGGGTTGAACGAAATGCCTCAATCAGATGATGCGGCAGCTTGCGGATAAATCCAACGGTATCGGTCAAAAGTAACTGTTGATGACCGGTCAGCTCTAAGACTCTGGTCGTTGGGTCAAGGGTTGCAAACAGCTTATCTTCTTCTAATACATTGGCCTCGGTTAGATGATTTAATAACGTTGACTTGCCCGCATTGGTATAGCCGACAATTGCTGCGATTGGTAATTGCTTTTTGCTCCGCTGATTTCTGGTCAGCTCGCGGTGCTTTTGAACCTCTTTCAATTCGCGGTTCAGCTGAGCCACTCGGCTATTAATCAGACGACGATCAACCTCTAATTTCTTCTCACCTGGTCCTCTCGTTCCGATTCCACCACCGAGTCTTGACATTGAGCGACCCAGTCCAACCAATCGACCCATACGGTATTTTAACTGCGCCAGCTCGACTTGAATCTTACCTTCACTAGTGGATGCTCTCGCCGCGAAGATGTCGAGAATAATTAAGGTCCGGTCCATAATTTTCGTATGCAGCAGTTCTTCTAAATTCTTTATTTGCGCTGGTGAAAGCTCATCATCACAAACGATTCCGGTGGCCTCCTCCTGCACGATCAAATCATGTATTTCATCTACTTTACCGGTGCCGACATAAGTGCCTGGATGAATGGACTGACGGTTTTGAATAACTGTTCCAACCGTTTCGGCACCTGCTGTTTTAACTAACTCTGCCAGCTCAGCCAGAGAGTCTTTGGTGTCATCACCATCATTTTCACTGACACCGACGAGAATAACCCGTTCAATCAGCTCTTTATTTTCAAATATTTCTGCCATTCTTTATTCCTTTCATTCTTTTCAACAAATTAACTAGTTTTCCATATGGCGGGTAGACCATCGGCAAATCAATTTTGACGGTTTTGTCCATGATTGCTTTTTCATGGGTAAACGTTGATAAGCTCCATTTACCATGATAATTTCCCATTCCGCTATTGCCAATTCCACCAAATGGCAGGTAACCATTCGCCACATGCATCACCGTAGTATTTATCCCACCACCACCAAAATTCAAGCTGTGAATCAATCGCTGCTGAACGGATTTTTGTGACGAAAAAATGTATAGTGCCAGCGGCCGTTCTTTTTTCTGCAACATCATTATTACCTCATCTAGCTGGTCGTATTCTAATACCGGTAGAATCGGTCCAAAGATTTCCTCCTGCATCACGGGCAACTCCCATGTAACATCCGTGAGCAAGGTTGGTTCAATATAACGCTCCAGACAGTCACATCTGCCACCCGATACAATCGTGCCCTGCTCTAAAAATGCCGCCAGTCGGTCATAATGTCTGGTACTGATAATCCGGCAATAATCTTTACTATTCTGTGGATTTTCACCGTAAAATTGTTTAATTTCCTGCTGCATTGCAGTTAACAGCTCCGCCTTTTTTGAGCGTTGAACCAATAGATAGTCAGGTGCGACACAGGTCTGTCCGCCATTTAGAAATTTCCCCCAGACAATTCTTCTGGCCGCTGTTTTTATATCTGCTGTTTCATCGACAATGCAAGGACTTTTGCCACCCAATTCTAACACGACTGGGGTCAAATGCTCTGCCGCTGCCTTCGCAATGATTCGACCGACGGTGGTACTTCCGGTGTAAAAAATAAAATCAAAACGTTCTTTTAGCAGCTCGGTGGTTTCCTCGACGCCCCCTTCAATTACGGTGCATACCTCTGCCGGAAAAGTCTCGGTGATTATTTCGACCAGCACGCCCGCCGTCTGCGGCGCATATTCGGATGGCTTTAACACACAACAGTTGCCCGCTGCAATCGCTCCCACCAGCGGACTAAGTGCCAATAAAAACGGATAGTTCCACGGACTGATAATCAGCACATTGCCATATGGCTCTTTATAAACCATACTCTTAGCGGCAAATAACGTCAATGGGGTCTTGACCCGTTTCGGCTTCGCGAAGCGTTTGACATGACTTAGACAATAGTCTATTTCATCAAGCACACCCATGATTTCCGTCGAAAAACTCTCAAATTCACATTTGCCAAAATCCTGCCGCAACGCCGCTACAATTTCATCGTTACGATTGATGATAGCCGCCTTCATTTTTTTTAGAAGGGCGATTCGATAGGCACTTGCTCTGGTTTTTCCTGATTGGTAGAAAGCCCTCTGCCGGCTAATTATTTTTGTATATGTCTCCATCTGAACCATGCCTTTCTCACAACCTCATAAACTGCTCAATCACCTGCACAATTCCATCATCATCATTAGAGCCGGTAATGTAATCTGCCACCGCTTTGACTTCTGGCTGGGCATTGGCCATTGCCACCCCTAGGCCCGCAAAATGAATCATCGATTTGTCATTAAAGCCATCCCCACAACAAATCATCTGCGAACGGTCAGCTCCTAAATGCTCAAGCAATTTCCCCAGCGAATATGCCTTATCAATTGATTGCGGCATCAGTTCTAAGAAAAATGGCTCTGAACGGAAAATATTTAAATCCCAGCCAAACTTCTCCTGCATCACCGCTTGCACCTCAAGCATTCGCTCTGGCTCGCCGGTCAGCAAAAATTTATTAATCGGAAAATCAACAAACTTGACAAAGTCAGCTACTTCCCGCATTGGAATTCCATTGATTCTGGCTTCCAGCTCACAATATTCATCCTGCCCATTGCCAAGAATAATTTCGTCCTCAGTGTAGGTCATGATTCTAACCTGTTCAGTCAATGCCGCTTCATATATTTCCGGTACCAATTCTAGTGGAATCGTGCGATTATAGATCACTTCCTTGGTGCCATAGTTGATAATCCGGCCGCCGTTAAATGCCAGAATATAGCCATCATAACGCTCTAGCTGCAATTCTTCTGCCAAAGCTAAAATGCCCGGCGTTGGCCGCCCCGATGCCAGCACTACTTTTTTGCCCGCCTGCTGCACCTGAATCAATGCCGCTTTGGTTTTTGGCGTAATTTTTTTTTCTGAATTGGTCAGGGTACCATCTAAATCCAGCACTATAATTTCGTAATCTTTTTTATCCATTGTGTCTTCCTGCTTTCTTATCTTGTCTGTAAAAATTCATACTCTCTGGCAGCTTCTTCGTCATGCGGATAGTCTTCTACATAGCGTTCCATTTCTTGTTTTGCTAATTCAAATTGACCGCTTTTTTCATAAGCTTGAATTAGGCTACGGCGAAGATTTTGCTCATTTTTTTCACCCTCACTGGACAGTGCCGCTTCGATATGGGTGATGGCTTTTTTATATTCCTCGGCTTCCATTTCGAGTGTCGCCAAACTCTCTAAAGCTTTTATATTGCCTTCGTTGTTTGCTAAATATTCCTCAAAAAATTGTCCCGCCTTCTCACTATTTCCTTCCAGCATATAGACCTGTCCCAGGTACAAGGCCGCCTCCGTGCTGTTCTTCTCGATAGCTTGTTCTAACTCCTTCTTCGCATTTGGACAGTCGCTCTTTAATAAATAAATACGCCCCCGACCAACATAATCCTCTGCCGTTTTACCGGATATCTCCAAGCCTTTTTGTAAATATTTTTCTGCCTCTTCTTTCCTATTGTCAGCTTTCAAAAGCTCTGCAATCTGAATATACAGTTCATAATCCTTTTTATTGCTCACGGTAGCTGTGTTAAAATCCTCAAACGCGCTTTCCCATTGTCCTTCTTTTAAATAGAGACAACCTCTTAGAAAATAGGCATCAGCGTTTTTTTCATCATATTCAATCAGTGCCGTATACGTCTTGATTGCCTCTTCCAGCTCACCATTTAAATATTGCGCCTCTGCTTTATGAAAACAGGTGTCAATTTCACGTTCACCGATTTTCCCAAGTGATTGATCGAGCGCGCTCTGAAATGCCTTCACCGCATCTTCGTACTTTCCTTCCGCCATACAGTTCATGCCAATCTGGCGGTATGCATCTTGTTTTTCTAATTTTTCTTTATCGTTACAGCCGGAAAATAGCAGCGCTCCGGCAAGTAGAATGAGGATTAATTTTTGTTTCATTATATGGCCTTCTCTTTCTATAAAGTTACTTCTATATTATATCCATTACTGTAAGTTCCCATAAATTATAGCAAAATTCACCTCTTCTGTATATGACAACTTGTCTGTAAGCCAAAAATATGTTAGATTGAATACAATACTAATTAATATAAGGAGGCTTATATGAGCTACGAAATAAAAGACATAAATCTTGCTCCATCAGGAGCACATAAAATTGACTGGGTACGGAAGAATTGTCCGTTACTTCGCAGTCTGGAAGATGATTTTACGAAGACACAGCCATTTGCCGGCAAACGGATTGCCCTTTCGATTCATTTGGAAGCGAAAACAGCATATCTATGTAAGGTCTTGGCCGCTGGCGGTGCGGAAATGTTTATCACTGGCAGTAACCCACTTTCTACCCAGGATGATGTCGCTGCCGCTTTAGTAGATGCTGGCCTAAATGTCTTTGCCTGGTACAATTCTACCACCGAAGAATATGAGCATCACATTACCAAGGTCTTGGAAAATCACTGCAACATCATTATTGATGACGGTGGTGACCTTGTTAATATGCTGCATACGACAATGACTGATGAACTGCAATACGTGATTGGTGGATGTGAAGAAACGACGACTGGCATCATTCGCTTGATGGCAATGGCAAAAGAGGGACAGTTACAATTCCCAATGGTGATGGTTAACAACGCTGACTGTAAGCATTTATTTGACAACCGTTATGGTACGGGACAATCTGTCTTTGACGGTATCAATCGGACTACTAACTTGATTGTGGCTGGTAAATATGTTGTTGTGGCTGGCTATGGCTGGTGCGGCAAAGGTGTGGCAATGCGCGCGAAGGGTCTGGGTGCCAGAGTGATTGTGACTGAAATCGACCCAATTAAGGCGATTGAAGCTGTGATGGATGGCTTTGACGTTATGCCAATGCATGAAGCCGCTAAAATTGGTGACTTCTTTGTAACCGTAACCGGCTGTGCTCATGTCATTACCGAACCTGATTTTAAGGTTATGAAAAATGGTGCTATTTTATGCAATGCCGGTCACTTCGATGTTGAAATTGATATGAAACGTCTGCGTGAAATAGCTATTGATACGGTTGACCAGAGACAGAATATTATTGGATACCAAATCGATGAGGATAAATGGATTTATGTTCTTGGCGAAGGCCGCCTCGTGAATCTCGCTTGCGGCGATGGACATCCGGCTGAGATTATGGATATGAGCTTTGCGATTCAAGCGCTCAGTGCAAAATACTTGGTGGAACATGCAAAGGATTTAACTGAGAAATTGATTGATGTGCCAAAGGAAGTTGATAATGAAGTAGCGGTTCGCAAGCTGCGGTTCTTAGGGAAAGAAATTGATGTGCTGACGGCGGAGCAGGAAACTTATCTGAATAGTTCGGTGATTTAAATTTGATTAAGTAAAAAGAGGTTGTCGCCAACCTCTTTTTTATTATTTATATGTCATTGAACGAATACTACTCGGATTACCTAAATAAATGGTGTTACCTATCTGTTTTTCAGCAACCACATAAAAATAGTATTTTGTATTCTTCTTTAAAGCAGAATTTTTATATTTCTTAATGGTCATGGCATGGCCATTCGTTCTACCAACTCTCACATATGATTCCAATTTTGCATTTTTCTTTGTCGTTGCATAAATGGTATAGAATGTCGCACCTTCTATTGGCTTATGCTTTACTTGTATGCCGCGATTGTTACATTTTAATGTCGGAACAATATCCTGTGAGAAATAGTACCATTTGGAGTATTGACCATACTCAATCTTTCCATTTACATAAATATATGGTCGAACTTTTACTTTATAAAAGGCTCTTTTTGATACGTTTACTACTACGTTTGTTTCTGTGGTTCTCCCAGCCGTAACCCTTTGATTATCATAAGACTGGGCACTATATACCTGATATTGATAACCATCCGCTAATCCTTCTTCGTCATCCCAGTAAAGCTGAATTTTCTTTGAACTCAATGTACTATGATAAATCTTGCTTACTTTGGATAAGCCACCATCGACTTTCGCTGCTTGGGCAACTACTGCATTATGTGAAAACAAGATACCCACTATAACGAGTGCTAACGCTGTACATACGAAAGTAACTCCATGTCTCAAACTTTTCATTTTATCCTCCTTGATTGTTTTCGTAATGTTTTATATGCTATATTTTATCATATATGTTCTGTTAACACTACTGAAATTTTATTAATATTACTCCTGTAAATCTTTCATTGATATTATTTATATACGATTGAACGAAGACTATCCGGATTACTTGAAAACATGGATTTTCCTACCTTTTTATTCGCAACCACATAAAAATAGTATGTTGTATTTTTCTTTAACGCAGATTTTTTATATTTATTGATGGTAAGACTATTATTTTTAACAGTACCAACTTCTTCATAAGTTTCTTCGTATGTGTTTCTTCTTTTATTTGTTGTTGCCTTTGTTGTTACATAAACTGTATAGTCTGTTGCGCCTTCTATTTTCTTCCAGTTTACTTTTATACCGGAAGTGGTACGTTTTAATGTGGGTACAACATCTTGTGAGAAATACTGCCAGCCGGAATACTCACCATACTTAATCTTTCCATTTATATACATATACGGCCGGACTTTTATTTTATAAAAGTTCCTTTTGGGTGTTTTTACTTCTACATAAGATTTTGTGGTCGACTTAGCTGTGATTTTTTGACCAGTCTTCGTATTATATATCTGATATTGATAGCCATCTGCTGACCTTCGTTTGGACCAATTAACCAACATTTTCTTTGTATTCTTTTGGCATGAAGAAATTTCCACCAATTTTTTTGGCAAAAATTTCACCCCATCCAAATATGTTTCGGAGGAACCATATGCCGTAAAGGAATCCCCCTGCCGGATTGGTGTTATGTATAGAGCACATGTATATTCGTGAGAAGTGTCTTTTTTCAAAGAAAAGGTAGCTTTGGTTTTATTTACAATGAGATTTCCTGTCTCGTCGTTATATTTCACGGCTGATGGAAAATATTCATCCCAAAAATCCCGATGGTATTCAATATAGTATTCAATATAGTAGCCAGTCGCTCCGGGAACGGCATCCCATGTCAATGTCGCAGAATCTACGGTTGCATCCGTCTGTTTTAATCCGGTCACTGCTTGACTCGGTGTTGTTACCATTTTAACCGCCGCAGACCAGGAGCCATTTACTTGTCCCATTATGGTGTCACATGTATAAGCACGCATTCTTACATAATAGGTAGTGCCATCATCTAATCCATTCACAGATGCACGAATCTGCTGCAAGCCACTGTTAATCGTTTTGTCGGATGGTATTGATTTCATATGTGTCCATTTTATATTATCTTTCGATACCTCAATATCATAACCATCGACTGAGCTGACCTTACCAAATATGAAACCTACAGAATCAGATGCACTGTCTATCTGCCTCAATCCAGTTACCGTTGACAAGGCTTGGGCATTCGCCATTACTGCATTCTGTGGAAATAATATTGCTCCTGCCAATAAAGCCAAAAGTGAAATGATAAACGTAATAACACATTTATATAATTTACTCATTTTTTCATACCTCCTACTCTAAATCCTTATATCTTAATGAAACACTTCCCTTTGTACTGCCACCATGATACGTGATTTTTCCTACTTTTTTATTTGCAACTACATAGAAATAATACTTATAGTTATTCCAGAAGTAACGCTTATTATATCCATCGACAAATAAACTCGTCCCTTTCGTTGTTCCCGCTGCTTCATACCCTGTATACCTGTTGCTTGATACATAAACCGTATAATTTGTGGCACCCGAAACTTTTGGCCAGCTTACCTCTATTCCAGAAGAATAATTACTTAGTTTCAGAGAAATATTTTGGGGATAATAGGTATAATAATAATATCCAGACCATTGACTGTATTTTATCTTACCATCCATCTTAATATAGGGGCGAACTCTTACTTTATAGTAACGATTTCGCTGAGTGGTTAAACGCACTGAATTACTTTTTATTGTTTTATCGGCAAGTTTTTTTCCAGTCTTTGCATCATATAGCTGATATTGATAGCCTGCTGCGTTTCCTTTTTCACTCCAATTTAACTCTATCTTCTTTGAATTAGCCGTATACCGAGTAAACATTTGGGATGTTTCTAGTTTTTGAGGTAAGTATGAAATATCTCGTATGTATGATGTTTTCCCATATGCCAGAAAAGAGTTTGTCTTTGTAAATGGAGTAATACGAACATAGGACTTCCAATCTTCGGAAAAATATCTACTGATTGTAATCGTGGTTTTATCTGTTTGATAGTTTACCCAATCGTCATCCTCACCAAATGTTATTTTAAATTCTATATTATAGCCTGCTGCCCCCGGAACAGCATCCCAAGTTAATGTTATCGAATCCTCCAAAGCTTTCGTCTGCCTCACACCTGTTACCGCCTGTTCTGGCGACGTAACCATCTTGGTTGCAATTGACCACGAACCATTCACATGCCCGATTCCAGATACTTTTATATATGCACTGACCCTTACATAATATATCGTACCAGCATCCAGTTTTTCAATATCATAATATCCTCTTAGATTATTTTTTGCCCTTATTTTTTTAGACGTTACGGTACCTACTTTTGTCCACGTTTTATTATCAGATGACAGTTCAATATCATAGCCATCTGCGGACGTAACATAATCGAATGAAAAAGAAATCTCATCCATTTCACCTACGTGTTGTTGCCCATCCCCGATGAATCCGTATTTTTGCTTACCTTCGATTTGATGCAGTCCCGTTACTTTATCCGGAATAACAAAACTGTCATCGGTATTACCTGCTTTGGCAATTACCGCATTGTGTGAAAACAAGATGCCTGTTGCAGCGAATGCCATCACCAAATAAATGATAGCGACTCCATATTTCAAATTTTTCATTTTTTTCCTCCATTATTATTCTAATAAAATAAAACATTAAAATATTGTATCAAATTTTTACTAACATCTACCTTTCGCTTTCCTTAAGTTTTCCTTAATATACCAAGAAAATGGGAGTCCGCATTCACGGACTCCCATTTTCCCATTATAAAGGTTGGAGAATACTTTATCTAAATATAGGTTATTAGCTTAATTTCCAGATGTCTTTGTTGTACTGCTCAATCGTCCGATCAGATGAGAAGAAGCCTGCCTTGCTGATGTTTAACAGCATCATTTTTGCCCATGCCTTACGGTCTTCGTAGTCATTTAACATTTCATCTTTCTTCTCGCGATATGTTTTAAAGTCAAGAAGGGTCATGAACCAGTCTTTGTTAATTAACTCTTTGTAGAGTCTGTCTAGATTCTCTTTGTTACCGATTTTGATTAATTCATCACTGATTATGAAATCAATTGCTTTCTTAATATCCTCATCTTCATCATAGAAATCCTTTGATACATAGTCAGCTTTTTCATAATGCTCAATTACCTGGTCACTGGATTCACCGAAGATATAGATATTATCTTCGCCTACTAACTCAGCGATTTCCACGTTAGCACCATCCATCGTTCCGAGTGTCACGGCGCCATTTAACATAAATTTCATGTTACTGGTTCCACTTGCTTCTTTGGAAGCTAAGGAAATCTGCTCGGAAATATCGCATGCTGGGATTAACTTCTCAGCCAATGTTACGTTGTAGTTTTCTACCATTACCACTTTCAAATATGGGCTCACTTCTGGGTCATTATTGATTAATTCCTGTAAGCATAAAATCAAATGAATGATGTCTTTTGCAATTACGTAAGCTGGTGCTGCTTTGGCACCGAAAATTGCGGTAATTGGACGTTTCGGAAATTTTCCTTCTTTGATTTCAAAGTATTTGTTAATGACATACAGTGCATTCATCTGCTGTCTCTTATACTCATGTAATCTCTTTATCTGAATATCGAGTACAGAATTTTCATCAATCTCGATGTTCTGAGTTGCTTTTAAATGATTTTTCAGTTCAAGCTTCTTGGCATCCTTCATTGTTAAGATACGCTCTAATACGGCATCATCATTCGCAAACTGAGCCAATTTCTCTAATTCCATTGCATCCTTCTTAAAGCCAGGTCCGATTAAGTCTTCAACAATTGTTGAAAGCTCTTTGTTGCAATGTAATAACCAGCGACGGAAGGTAATTCCATTGGTCTTGTTGTTGAATTTTTCCGGATAAATCTTGTAGAAATTATTTAACTCGGAATCTTTTAAAATCTCTGTATGCAAATATGCAACACCATTTACGCTGTATCCGTAATGAATATCCATATGTGCCATGTGAACGCGGCCATCTTTGATGATATAAGTGGATTCATCAGTGTATTTCTTTACAATCCGATTGTGCAGCTCGTAGATAATTGGCATTAACTGTGGTACTGCTTTTTCCAAGTATGCAATTGGCCATTTTTCCAATGCTTCTGATAAAATTGTGTGGTTGGTATATGCACAAGTCTTGCTAACAATCTCGATTGCTTCATCAATTAATATTCCTTCTTCCATTAACAAACGGATTAATTCTGGAATTACCATTGATGGATGGGTATCATTAATCTGAATTGCTACGTAATCAGCTAAGTCATGAAGGTTGGAGCCTCTGTCAATCGCTTCTTTCAAAATCAATCTCGCACCATTGCTAACCATGAAATACTGCTGGTAAACACGAAGTAAACGTCCTTTGTCATCGCTGTCATCTGGATATAAGAACAGTGTTAAATTCTTTGCGATATCCTCTTTGTCAAAATCAATGCCATCTTCAACCATGCTCTCGTCGATGGTCTCAATGTCAAATAAGTGCAGCTTGTTGGTTCTGTTATCGTAACCAGTTACATCGATATCATATAGTCTGGAGTTTACTGTAAATCCACCAAACTGAATTGGATAGGTAACATCGGTTTTATTCAACCAGCTGTGATTTTCAATCCAAGGATTCTTGGTTTCTTTCTGTAGGTTGTTCTCAAATACCTGTTTGAACAATCCGTAATGATAGTTCAAACCAATTCCGTCGCCGTTTAAGCCCAAGGTTGCAATGGAATCTAAGAAACATGCTGCTAATCTTCCTAAGCCGCCATTTCCTAATGATGGTTCTGGCTCTAACTCTTCGATTGCGCAGAGCTCTTTGCCATTTGCTGCAAGCAGGTCTTTTACTTCATCATACACGCCTAAGTTAATCAGGTTGTTGGATAACAGCTTACCAATCAAAAACTCTGCGGATATGTAGTAGAGCTTTTTCTTTCCGTCATTGCTTTCCTTGTTCTCAGACATTTCTTTGACCATGTCTAATAATGCTACGTACAATTCTGCATCGGTACATTTAGCAATTTCTTTGTTATATTTCTTTGTTATGATTTCTTTCAAATTCATTGATATACCCTCCAAAGTTTTTGTTTTTTGTTCTGCGTTTTGTTCTATGTATGCATTATCTAACATATTTCCTTTTTTTTCTTGTAATATACCCTCAAAAAGTAGTACAATACTATCATAATAGATATTTGGCTATTTTGAATAAATTCTATGCCCCAAACTTGTACAATAGTCACAAATGCTTTTATTTTCTCAAGAATTTTATTGCCCATTTCCGTAAAAGGGGGATTTTTTATGAACATTTTAGAATACGAAAACTATCAGGAAAAGAAATCACATGGTTCGGAACTGTTTCCTTATATTACATATCCCTGCTCCATTCCACTCGACTTTTCTTGTGTGCCCGCTCATTGGCATGACGAGATGGAGATTATCTATATTAAAAAGGGGCATGGCGTAATTACGGTTGACTTTGAGCAGTATACCGTTTATGCCGGTTGTATTCTTTTTATTATTCCTGGTCAGGTTCACTCGATTGACCAGTTCGAGGCTGAATCGATGGAATATGAAAATATTATTTTCAAGCCGGAAATATTGATTACTAAAAAAACAGATACCTGCAACAGTGATTTTTTTCTGCCGATGCTGGACGGTACTTTTCGGATTCCGACACTGTTTTCACCAGAAGTACCATTCTATCATGAGGTCGCTTCCTGTATTGATGGCGCTGATGAAATCTGCAAGACCTGTCCTCCTGCCTACCAGATGGTGATTAAGGGGCAGCTTTATTTGATGTTTTATACTTTATTTTCTAAATGCGGGGAACGAAGTGCAAGACGTAGTGATAACAAGTCCTTGGAAAAAATGAAGCTGATTATCAAATATATTGAAAACAACTATGCTGATAAGATTACGATTGAAGATATGGCTGAGGAGTTGGGGCTAAGCCAGTCGCATTTTATGAAATTTTTTAAGAATACGATGGGGACGACGTTTATTGATTATTTGAATGAGTATCGGCTGACAATGGCTTCGAAGCTGTTGATTTCTTCGGAATCTTCGATTTTAGACATTGCCGCCGAGGTTGGGTTTGATAATCTTTCTTATTTTAACCGGTTGTTTAAACGACGGTTTTTGGCTAGTCCGAGGGAGTATCGGAAACGGTGTGTCGGGGACTAACCCCAACACACCGCTAAATACTTCTTCTCTTAATTCGTTGCCGTCAACGTCCACTTCTGCGCCGCACTATCCCAATGTTCCCACTGCACAACCGCACCGCCATTGGCCGTTCCAAAGTTATACACTTCTATTGCTGAACGTCTGCCTGAACACTTTGTTAAAAACGAATACGTCCCATCACTGTTTTGCACAATTTGGAATAGCTGCATATCACCACCCCAGTAAGGGTATTGTGCAATACTCGCACCGTCATTCCACACACCATCTTCGACATCAAGGCATTTTGCATAGCTAGAAGCACCGGTCAAAATATGATAGTATCCATCTCCATTTGATACAAGCTTAAATTTCTGAGCAGCAGAACCGTTATACGCCCACTGCTGCATTGCAATCCCATCAGCCGATGAGCCATTCGCAATATCCAGATTCAAACCGCTATTTACATTTTTAATATAGTACACCCCATCGGAAACACTTGCCGACACTGGTACGAGTTTCCAGCACTGTGCCGCCCCACCCCAGTATGTCCACTGTGAAATGTTTGTGCCCGCACTTGTGCCAAAATCATACACCTCAATCGCTTGCGTACCAGAGGATACTTTGGTTAGGAAGGAATACGAGCTGTCCCCGTTTTGAACGATTTTGTACATCTGCATATCGCCGCCCCAGTAATCCCATTGCATAATATTTGCGCCGTCGGCGGTACTGCCGCTGTCAATATCGACTGCCTTAGTATAGCCGGATGCACCAGTTAAAATATGATAATAACCATCACCATTTGATACAATTTTAAATTTCTGAGCATCGGCTCCATTGCCAGTCCACTGTCTGATATTGGTACCATTGGTGTTGGCAGCATTTTCGACATCCATATATAAGCCGCTGTTGACATTGACCAGATTGTAGATGCCTTCAACTACGGTTGCTGAACCACTACCTTTGCTGCCCCAGATGCTGGCATTATTTTTGCCGACCAGCGTAAATGTCATCACCTCCTGCTGATTGTAGCCTTCATTTTGCTGTTTTAAAAATACACCCTTATACTGCACATTATCAATTAACATCGTAACATACGGTGTGTTTTTGGTAACTGCCCAATAACCATTAACATCCCCTGAAATGGTTCCATTCGAAGACAAGGTTACTGACAGCGTTCTTGGAATCGAAGTCCGAATCGTATCCATCGAGGTCGAGGTTAAGGTCGTATTACCATGATTGATAAATTCATAAGTTCCAGTCATATCCGATACCGAATAGCCGGTGGAAGAAACTGTCTCACCCTGATAGCGGTAAGGTGCTGTACACGGCCAGCCCTCTTCGTTACGAATCATCTGGTGAACATTGACATAATGTCCGCCGCCAACCCCATCATTATATCTGGTGTGATAGAGCTGATACATTTTCCCATCACTATCAACAAAGGATGAACTGTGACCACCAGATAAATAGGCTTGATCATTGCAGGCAAATTTGTAATTGCCAAATAACTTCGTTCCTTTGTTCGCGGTGGATAAGCCACTTGTTCCACTGACATCAACATAAGTTCCGTTTGGACTCGTCGCACGATACATGCGGATATTATATCCGTCAGCCGCAGCCAGACCGCCATAGGTGATGTATAAATAATAATATCCCGATACAGAATCATAAGTGATGTAAGGACCTTCACCATTTCCATGAGAATTTGCATCCCCAGTGTTAACCGAGGTGGTCAAGCGTTTGCCAAAATATCGGTCGGTATTCGTTGATGCATTATCTGTTCCCGGATAAATCGGCTTACCAGTGGATTTGTTCAGCTCCAGAATAAAGATTCCCCCGGAAAAGGAACCATACGTCATCCAAAGCCGTCCGTCTTTATCATAAAAAACTGCCGGGTCAATTGCATTCGGATAACTTCCTGCGGCACAGTTATAGGAACTAGAAGTTGCCCATGAACTGTTAAAACCAGATATCGTTCCGGCGTTTATCAGCGTCTGTATATTTGTATTTTTATAGCTCATGGTTCCTGATGTGGCACTGGTAAATCCTGAATATACGATAGAATCCTGATAAGTAAATGGACCCGTTGGACTGTCCGCGGTGGCAAAATAAATAACCGAATTGGTTGTTCCAAAAACTGATACACAGGCATAGTAGCAATACTTTTTCATGGTGCTGTTATACACTACTGATGGTGCCCACACATTTTCATAGTTTTTGCTGGAGCTATTCATCCAAGCAAATGGTACACTTAGTGCAGTCGTACAATTCGATGTCGTAATCCCGGTCAGCGTACTGCTGCTCCAATTGATTAGGTCACTGGAAACCCCCACCCCAAAGTGGGTTCCATAAACATAGTATTTGCCATCATTTCCTTTCATCACCGAGGGATCATGTACTGATACCTTGGATGATGATGTTGCTGCCATAACCTCCATACTGGTTCCTATTCCAGCCATCTGAAACACTCCGCTGAGCAATACTGCCGCCAATAGAAACGCTGTTACTTTTTTTAACTTCCTTTTCATTTGCTTCTCCTTCCATAACTCAATTGTTTATTTGAACGATTTTATTTTAGTATCTTCTAAATTATTTGTCAATTTGTTAAAATAACCAAAGTGTGTTTTTATTAAAAGTGTATAATATATCACATTTAATATCGTTCAATATCATGTCATTTGTACAAAATAGACAATCTTCACGCTCGGATTACAGTAAAGTAGGCAGATGAAAATTCACCTGCCCCTTTTCAAATCTTTCTCGTATAGGATTGTCCAGACTTTATCCACTCGCTTAGCACCCTGTATTACAGCAACGTACCGAGCTTTGTTGAATTTCTCTCTTATAATTGCTTCACCAAATTACTCATAATCTCTTCGAAAAATTCACATTGTTCCTTTTCAGCACTTACTATCGAATAATTTTTTGATATTCCATTATTAAACATAATGCTGACATCATACTTGGGAACTTCATCATATGCACTTTTTTCCTCTTCTAGTAATTCCAGACACTGTACAATCAATTTATCATCATATCCTGGCATCAATGATTTCTCTCGTTTAGTCACCGGTTCGACTATGGTGATTGACGTTATAATCGGTTCTTGCATAGAGGCATCTTCTGCTTTATTTTCATTTATGTTAGGATTTTGAAATGACAGAATACCGATACATATACCGATTAGCACTATAAAAATTACCCCTATCAATTTTTTTTTCATACTCATCACCTATAAATTAATACCTCCCAGCAATAACATATAATTTCCCCCATTTACTTCATAACTAACAGTATAGGATTGATATGCCGTTAATGCAATTTTCATGTCATTCATAAATACTCCCGAATATTTAACCGTGCACGTTTTATTGTTATTTGATAACGAATACGATGTTGTACTAGCATTATAATAGTATCCACATGTTGTGCTAGACTCTGTACCACATGCTCGTATTTCAGTATATTGGTTTACACCTGCCTCTACCACATTTGCTTTTAAGTACAGCTTCCCACACAACTGTCCCCTTGCGTTGTATAGAGAATAATACTGGGTTTTTAATCCTGAACTGAACAATGAAATACCTACATTATTCGCATTAACATTACCTATTGAAATCGTCTGAAAATCATCCATTTCCGCAATTACTTCTAAGTATTGATTTTCTATCATATCTTGAAACCCTTCACCGATATTTCCAATATACCGGCATCCTTCAATTGATTCTCGGATGGCATCGTAATCTGCGCATTATATTTCTGATTAATCTCATCCACTACCCTATAATATTCAATTAAGTTCCCATCATCGTGTTCAGCCTTCACGGATAAGAAATTACATAAACTCATAACCATTGCTAATGCTATTACTGTTATTCTTTTTTTTAAATTATTCATCACTATTCTCTCCTATTCTTTCCAATTGTGGAATACACATACAGACTAAACTAATGCTTTTATTGTTCCCCTACTTGCGAGAGCCTGTCCTTCATTCTCCTTTCATTTGCCATAAATTTAGCCCTCATATATAAGACTATTTGATAAGCCATTTGGTTCATAAAAAATGTAACAAAAAAAATCTTTATGATTTTTTAACAATCCAAGAAAAATATAGGGGTTTAATTTTGGGCACCTTTCATAATCTTTTACTTTCCCGCAAATATTTCCGGGTAAAATGCTACTGCCAGTTTCTCTACAGAATATGCCATACGACTTCCCGGCAACACACTTTCCAACGTGATAACGGCGAAGCGCTCATTTTTTACACAGTCTAACTGGGCGAGCATATCATTCGCTTTTATTTCAGCAATCTTCTCTTCAACAGACGGTGAATCATAATCATGAATTAAAATTACATCGGGGTTGCGGGCAATTACCTCCTCATAGCTGACAGTCACCCACTGCTTATCATTTAAATCATCAAATAAATTCTTTCCGCCCGCCATTTCAATCAGCAACGATTCAAAGTTACTGCCGGAGCAAGTGAAAATGCCATCACTGCCGCTATCATATACTAATACATTCGGAATATCTTGTCCGGCTATCTCATCCTGGACTGCCTGAATACGCTTTTTTTGCTCAGCTATATACGCCACTGCTGTTTCCTCAACATCAAAGATTTCGCCGATATCGAGAATCTCTTGATACTGCGCTTCCAAAGTTGTAGCCTTATTGATATATACGGTAAATCCATATTCCGCCAACTCCTTTTCATCCAACGCACCGTCACCAAATTCCCAATCAATGCCGTAAATAAAATCTGCCCCGCTGGAAATCACTGCTTCACGAGTTGCCGAACCATGATTCAGTTCTGGTATATCCCGATAAATGTCCTCATATTCCGGCAATGGTCCACGGCTGTGATTGGACAATGTTGTTCCAACAATATAGTCCTCCAGTCCCAAGGCAACAAACAACTCCGTGCAATTTGGTCCAAGAGTCAAGGCTTTGAGCGGTTTTCCCTGCTGATTTTCTTTTTTATCTACTTCTCCACAAGCACTTAGCACGGTCAACAATACCATGCCTGTCAGAAAAATTTGTAGTAATCGTTTCATGATGTTCCCTTTCGTCAATTATTCTAATAACTATGCCATTCTTACTACCTGCAAACTTGCTGCTGACTTGTCAGCATGCGCAGGCACAAATTTGCGTGTGAAAATTTATTTTCACACTACTCCGGCTGGTAAATAAGTGATTGCCACCTTTCCAGTCACCGGATGCTTTTCCACTGCACTGCGCACCCCAAATACATCATAGATGTTCGTTGGCGTAAATACTTCCTCCGGGGTTCCCGCAAGGACAATTTTCCCGGCCTTTAGCACATAGATACGGTCGCAGTAGAGGGCCGCCATATTCAGGTCATGTATTGCTGAGAGAACGGTCACCTTGAGCCGTTTGATAAAATCAAATATCTGCACCTGATAGCTGATGTCCAAGTGGTTTGTCGGCTCGTCTAAGATAAAAAAATCGCTCTCTTGGGCAATTGCTCTGGCTAGCAGCACCCGCTGCTTTTCTCCCCCAGAGAGATGCAAATAATTTCGTTTTGCCATTTCTTCCATCCCCAGATGTTCTAACGCATGGTAAACCATCTGCTTGTCATGGGCATTATCAACATCAAACAGCTTCTTGTATGGACTGCGCCCCATTGCCACCATCTCTTCGACCAGAAAATCAAATGGTACATCATTTTCCTGCCCCACAACGGCCATCTTCCTGGCTGACTTTTTGTAAGTCATTGTCAATAGATTCTCACCGTCTAATGTAATCGTTCCTCGCTTTGGTGTTAATGCCCGATATGCACTTTTTAACACGGTTGACTTGCCGCTGCCATTTGGTCCAATCAGGCCGACAAACTCACCCTCATTTACTTGTATACTCACATGATCAACTGCATTATATTCACTATTATAAGAAAAGGTTAAACCTTCTATTTGCATTCTCATTGCTTCGCTCCTGTATTCCGTTTGAGTAAAAAAATAAAAATCGGACCGCCAATTACGGCTGTTAAAATTCCCACCGGCAGTTCCTCCGGCGCAATCAGCATTCTCGCTGCGACATCCACCCAGACTACCAGAATACCTCCTAGCAAGGCCGATATTGGCAGCACCTTACGATGGTCACCACCAACTAATAAACGCGTAAAATGAGGCACCATTAATCCGACAAAACCAATCGTACCGCTGACTGCAATCGTCACTCCGGCCATCAGCGAAGCCACCAAAATCAACAGCTTCTGCAAGCGACGTACATTTACCCCAAGTGCACCGGCACTTTCATCGCCTAAAAGTAATAAGTTAAGCCCACGATAGTTTATCATTAGAATTATCATACAAATGAATAGAACCATCAGCGGAAGCTTTAGGTAATCCCACTTTGCACCAGCCAAACTGCCGGACATCCAAAATTCTGCATTATGCAGCCCCAGCGCGTTTGGAGCACTAAGCTTGATAATGCTGGTCACCCCATCCATAATCATCGAGATAGCCACGCCGGAGAGCAACAATTGCGTAATATTAATTCGTCCTCGCACCCGCGAGATAACATAGACAACGATAATCGTTATCGCTGCACCAAGAAAGGCACTAATCGGCAGCGCATAAGTTCCCATAAATGAAAACACACCAAAAAGCATCCCCAGGGTAGCGAATGCTGCCGCTCCTGAGGACACTCCAAGAATAAACGGGTCTGCCAAATGATTGCGCACCAAGGCCTGCATCGTCACACCACAGACCGCCAAGGATGCCCCAACAATCATGCCCAAGCAAACACGTGGCAGGCGTAAGCCCAAGACGATATTGGCGTCCAATTGCCCCCACGTCGGGAAAATACTTTTTCCAATCACCGGTAAACGACTCAGTAAGATTTTCACCGTTGTTCCAGGGGCTACTGGCACTGGCCCAAGCCCTGTTGCCAGACACATTGTCAGAACTGCGGCAATCACTAAGATTAATATGATTAACGGCATATTTGGTTCTTCCCGATTAAAGTGTTTTTTTATATATTTCATTTTCTTCTGTTACTCCTCGCATGCTGTCCATATATATCATACGTATCATATTTTCATATGTATCATATGATGGAATTGTAACAGAACCAATTTTTTGATACAAGCTCCCCTGGGGGTTATTTTTATTGTTCAAGATACTGTGACGCCACCGCTGGAACAAAGTATGCCTGATAGTTTTTCAAACCATTTTCCAGCTCATCTTCGGGTACCTCTACCCAATAGCAATAATATGGCATAAATATCGGTTCCAAATTACTTGGCAGATAAGCCAGCTCCACCTTAACGATATTTTTCTTATCTGGTGTCTCCTCCCACCCGTTCGTAAAGGCATAATCTCCTTTTATCAATTGCTTTCGCGCCTTCGCCTCAGTAATCAGCGGGTAATCACCCAATTTTTCTGTTGCTGTAAGCATTTGATTGATTCGGATTATCGACAGCTTATTATTCTCATCAAAATAAAATGTTGCAGGGCTAAAATGATAGTTCAATATTTGTTCCTCAATACTGCCGTTAGCATCATAAGCCATGTATGAGATATTTATGTTTCCTGAGATATCATAATTATATTCCAAAACACTTTTTGCTGATTTAAAATTGATGATATCGGCAAATTCTGTGACCAGATAATTTGTCAAAGCCTCTGCCTGCTTTTTATCATTGATAGCGGTGTCATACGCGTCCGGCAAGCTCATTCTGTTCTCTTCATCATAGAAAATGCAGACCTGATAGCTGCCATCTACGGTTATAACTCCTTGGTTTGTTTTCAGTTCAACTTCATATATATTTTCATCGTAATCTTTGTGGTATTCGATTGCACCACATTCCATGCCTAGTTTTGCTGCGGTTTGCTTGGCAATGTCCACTAGCTCTTCAGCATTCTCGCCTCGATACAATGGCATTCCTGCACTATCGCTATATGCTAAGTTTTGATACACGGGAAGCGTTTCTAACTTTGTCCCTTTCGTCCACGGATTTCCGTTTTCCAGCTCTGCCACCTCATATCGCAGCAAACCGCCACCACCAGCATCCGAATACTCATGTGACAGGGATATCTTTGGCAAGTCCGGCATCTGCTGCTGGGGTATCAAATAAATTCCGGCTCCAATTGCAACGGCAAATATCGCTGCTGCCACACTCCATCTGCGCCAGTTCGTTTTTTTCTTTCTGACTATTTCTGCTTCGACCAGCAATTCCTCATCTACATAGCCAATGGCTTGCAACAAATCTTCGTTTTTCATATGATAATCCCCTCGCTTTCCAGATAAGCACGCAGCTTTATGCGGGTGCGCATCAGCAGCATCTTCGTCTTGCTCTCACTGATGCCAAATTGCCCGGCTATCTCCCCAATCGAATGAAGGTACCAATAACGACGGATAAATATTTGGCGTGTTTCTGACGATTGTGCCCGCAGAAAATTGCTGATTAACTCACCCAGCATTTCAAATTCAACACATTGCTCAACATTTTCATAGCCAGACACACACTCACTGAGTTCATCCAGTGCCAGCGGAACTTCACCTTTCCCTCGTTTTTTGGCATGGTTCATCTTATATCTGTCTAGTGATAGTTCTCTGGTAATCTTCCCCAAAAATAGTGACAGTCTTGTCGGTTTGTGCGGTGGTATGGCATTCCAGGCATGAAACCATGTATCATTAACACATTCATTCGCATCTTCGAAATTCATTAAAATACGATAGGCAATGCTGTTGCAATATTTTTCGTATTTCACTGCCGTCTCTGTAATCGCCGTTTCCGACCGCGCCCAATATAGCTTGATTATTTCATAATCCTCCATCGTACCCCTCCTTTGTAGTCTATGGGTTACAGTAACCCTTTTCTATATAACCGACATTTCTCTACCCTTGGTCACACTTTAACCATACCATTCTATACAAAAAAATACTAGCATGGTCCCTTTCGAAACCATGCCAGTATTTTAGTGTATTTTAATTCAGTAACAAGCTTAATTATTTCACTTCCAAAACCTTTTCGACACTAGCCAGCTTCACACAAACTACAAACAGCTCAGCGGCTTTCTTCAATTCTTCTAAGGTTGGAAATGTTGGTGCGATTCGAATGATGGAATCTTCTGGGTCCTTGCCATATGGATAAGGTGCTCCTGCTGGAGTCATTACCATGCCGGCATCCTTTGCTTTCGCAACAATATTTTTGGCACATCCGTCTAATGCTTCAAAGGTAATAAAATAGCCACCCTTTGGCTCAAGCCAAGTACCTACGCCCAGTCCTTTTAATTCTTTATCAAACATTTCTAGGATCATTTCGAATTTTGGACGAATCAGGGCTGCATGCTTCATCATATGAGCCATCACGCCTGCTTTGTTTTTAAAATAACGAACATGACGAAGCTGGTTGATTTTATCATAACCGATGGTCTGGTTTTCTAACTGTTTTTTTATTTCTGCAATGTTAGCTGGTGAGGATGCTAATGCCGCTATTCCGGCACCGGAAAAGCTGACTTTAGAGGTAGAGCAAAATTCATATACAATATCCGGGTTGCCGGCTTTTTCACATTCACTGATGATGTCTAAAATTTCCGCTTGGTCTTCTTCATATAAATGATGAACAACATAGGCATTATCCCAATACAGACGGAAGTCTTTTGCTGCCGGCTGCATTGCCGCCAGTCTTTTAATGGTTGCATCTGAATATACTACGCCCTGTGGGTTAGAATATTTCGGAATGCACCACATTCCTTTAATGCTCTCATCACTGCTCACTAGCTTTTCAACAATATCCATATCCGGTCCTTCTGCTGTCATTGGCACATTGACCATTTCGACACCAAAGTATTCCGTTGCACCAAAATGGCGGTCGTAACCTGGTACTGGACACAAGAATTTTACTTTATCTAGTTTGCACCACGGCGTATTTCCAAGCACACCATGAGTATAAGAGCGGGAAATTGTATCATACATAATGTTTAAGCTGGAATTTCCATAAACAATCACATTTTCTGGTTTTGTATCAATTAATTCAGCAATTAACGCCCGTGCTTCTGGCAAGCCATCAACGATACCATAATTTCGGCAATCTTCACCGGCTTCACTGTTCAGTTCGCTGCCGCTATTTAGTACATCCATCATTGGCATGGTCAGCGACAACTGTTCTGCGGCTGGCTTTCCTCTTGCCATATTTAAAGAAAGTCCCATTCCTTTGAATTTCGCATATTCTTTTTCTAATCCTGCTTTGATTTCTAACAATTCTTCTTTGGACATTTCCTGATAAGACTGCATCCTTGTACTCCTCCTGTACGCTTCCTCTTATTTTTTACTTTCGTTCTATATTCCCACGCATTTCGCAAGCCAGTTTATTCCTGACGATGTAGGAAATCCAGCCATTCACCAATCTGCTTTTCATAACCGTTTTCGGACAGCTCATAGAAATGACTTCCTTCTAGTCCGTCTGGCAGATACTGCTGTTTTACATAATGATTGGGATAAATGTGTGCATATTTGTAACCACTGCCATGTCCTAATTTACCGGCAGATTTATAATGAGCGTCCATCAGATGTGCTGGAATCGGTGCTGTTTTGGTATTCTTCACCGTTTCCATCGCTTGAAAGACCGCATTGCAGGCGGCATTGCTCTTTGGTGCACAAGCCACGTAAGTAACTGCCTGCGATAAGATAATCTGTGCTTCCGGCATCCCGATTCGTTCCACTGCCTGCGCCGCTGATACAGCAACGGTCAGGGCACCTGGGTCCGCATTTCCAACATCTTCTGAAGCACAAATCATAATTCTTCTAGCAATAAATTTTATGTCTTCTCCGGCATATAACATTCGCGCCAGATAATATACTGCGGCATCCGGATCACTGCCCCGCATGCTCTTTATAAAAGCAGAGATGGTATCATAATGATTATCTCCAGTCTTATCATATCGAATCACTCGTTTTTGAATACATTCCTCGGCTACGGCCAAGGTTATCTGAATCTGCCCATCGTCACCTCTCGGCGTCGTCAGCACACCCAGCTCGATTGCGGTCAATGCTGCTCTGGCATCACCATTGGAAACATCGGATAAAAATTCTAACGCATCCTCGGCAATCACTGCTCCATATGCGCCTAGACCCTTTTCCTGGTCAGTCACAGCCCGAATCAGAAGCGTCTTAATATCTTCTTTTTCTAAGTTCTTCAGTTCAAAAATAATGGAACGTGACAGTAATGCGCCATTTACCTCGAAGTAAGGATTCTCGGTTGTCGCTCCGATTAAGATAATCGTTCCATCTTCTACAAACGGTAACAGATAGTCCTGCTGTCCTTTATTAAAGCGATGTATTTCATCGATAAACAGAATTGTCTTTTTGCCATACATGCCCTGATTATTTTTGGCTTGCCCCACGACCTCTTCCATATCCTTTTTCCCGGCAGAGGTTGCATTAATCTGTTTAAATTCTGCACTGGTGGTATTAGCAATCACTTTTGCAAGTGTGGTCTTGCCGGTTCCCGGCGGTCCATAAAAAATAATCGAGCTTAGTTTATCTGCCTGAATCGCCCGGTATAGCAATTTGTCCTTACCGATAATATGTTGCTGGCCAACTACTTCATCTAATGTTTCCGGACGTAATCTCGAGGCTAGCGGTGATTCTTTTTCCTGATTTTTTGAACGCATGTAATCAAATAAATCCATTTTTATCCCCGTGTCTTTCCAATTTGGATTTCAAAATTGGAATAGACCATCCCGTCATTCTGAATTTTGTTTTTCCAAATCTTGCATTTTTGTTTATGTTTTTAACCTTTTTCTGGTTTCTTTGGGTTAATATGACTTTTGGGATGATTGAATTATTCATTTTTACTTTAATACCATACCTTAAAATAATGGATTTTGCAAGTTAATATTTTTTTAATCCAAGATTAATTCATCCACTGTTACAAATTCATATCCACGGCTTTTTAGGATATCGATTATTTCCAGCGCTGCCGCAACACTGGTAGCCGTTTCATCATGTAATAAGATAATATCACCATCTTCGACTTTCGTCACTACCCGAGTGATAATTGTTCCAGTATCTTTTAGCGACCAGTCTCTTGGATCGACATCCCACATCACCTCTATCATGTTCATTTCCGTATCTAAATCTTCTTTGTTACACCCAAAAGGCGGTCGCAAATAATCCGGCGATGCTCCGGTTATTTCCGTGATGGCATCATTGGTCATCGCAATCTGACTGCGAGCCTCTTCATCAGTAAGCAGACATAGATTCACGTGGTCATAGGAATGATTCTCTAACAAGTGTCCGTCCTCATACATTCGCTTTACCAAATCAGGACTTTCCTTGACCTTTTTCCCAATCAAAAAAAATGTTGCCTTCACGTCCTTTGCCGCCAAACCATCCAACAACTCTTCCGTGTAGTTTTCATTTGGCCCATCATCAAACGTCAATGCAACTTTTTTTAATTGTACTTCCTCTGGCAGAAGCTGTGCTTCCTGCGGATGTTTCGTCTCCACTGTATAACCCATCATGCCATTCGTCTGGTCTACCCCAATCATTTTTTCCGCATAGCGGCAGACTATGACAATCAATATCAACACCTCTAGGGCAATAAGAAACTTATGTACTTCTTTCATGACAGCTCCAGACTGCAACTATGTTATTTCCTATATATATGCAGCAACTGTGTTAACAATTCATCTGCTGCATCCTCTTTTTCCAGCATTGGCAAATCTATTACCTTATCCTTCATAATCAGAGTCAAATGATTTGTGTCTGTTCCAAATCCCGCTCCCTTTTCGTTCAGGCTATTGGCCGCAATTAAATCGGCATGCTTTTTTTCCAGCTTCTGGGCTGAATTTTCAAGTATTTGTTCTGTCTCCATCGAAAAACCACAGATGACCTGCCCTTTTCGCTTATGACCCCCGAGACTCGCCAAGATGTCATCGGTCCGCTCTAGCTTAAGGTTAAGTTCATCGTCTTTCTTCTTTATCTTATGGTCCGCTATTTTTACTGGGCGATAATCAGCAACGGCCGCAGTCATAATGATGATGTCATAGGTGTGACTCTCTTTCGTCACCGCCTCGAACATTTCCTTGGCAGAGCGCACTGATACTACTTCTACAAATGGTGGCGGAGCAAGTGTCACCGGACCGCTGACTAAGGTCACCTCGGCACCACGCAGCATTGCCATTTTTGCAATTGCATAGCCCATTTTTCCAGTTGAATGATTGGTAATATAGCGAACCGGGTCGATTTTTTCCTGCGTTGGTCCAGCACTTACCAGGACCCGTTTTCCTGTTAAATCCTTTTCTTTCGCAATCTCCCTCAACACATGTTGAACTAGAACTTCCTCACTTGGCATCTTACCTTCACCGATATCACCGCAAGCCAGATAACCTACTTCAGGTTGAACAATCATTATACCAAATTGTCGCAATTTTGACAGATTATCCTGCAAAATTTTATTCTGGTACATGTTAACATTCATCGCTGGTGCCAAAATAATCGGACATTTTGCTGCCATCAGGGTTGTTGAGAGCATATCATCCGCTAGTCCGTTTGCCATTTTTCCAATGATATTGGCTGACGCTGGCGCAACTAGAAATACATCGGCCTGCTTTGCTAATGACACATGAGCAACGTGAAATTGAAAATTACGGTCAAAAGTCTCGACGAGACATTTATGGTTCGTTAATGTCTCAAATGTAATCGGGTTAATAAAATTGGTGGCGTTTCTGGTCATGATAACATGCACGTCACACCCCATTTTGACCAACATTGACGCAACATTGGCCATTTTATACGCAGCAATAGAGCCAGTGATACCAAGAACTACTGTCTTTCCTTCTAATAAACCTTTTTTTATCATCAGCACAAGTCCTCTAGCCGTCCATGCTTCTCGTAGCGGGTAATCCGGGCCGGCTTATTCTCATCGTCCACAAAGACTACCCGTGGCGGATTGGCTTCTAATTCCTCTGGTGTCATTCGCGCATAGGACATAATGATTATTTTATCACCAACTGATACCATCCGGGCTGCTGCCCCATTTAGACAAATCATCCCACTTCCCTTTGTGCCACTAATTGCGTACGTTTCAAATCGGGCGCCATTATCAATGTCCACAATTTGAACCTTCTCATATTCATGAATTCCTGCTAGTTCTAACAGCTTCTCATCAACCGTAATACTGCCAATATAGTTTAATTCGGCCTGAACAACAGTTGCTCGGTGTATCTTACTTTTTAATCCTTCTATCTGCATCGCTTCTCCTTATTTTGGGTTATGGACTCTTTATCCTTCGATTCGAAAATTATCAATCAGTCTTGTATTGCCGATATACACTGCCATCGCCACTAAGACATTCCCTTTTATCACTTCCACTGGCATAATGGTGTCTAAGCTTACTGCTTCAATATAATCTATTTTAGCCAGCTTTTCTTTGCGGATATTCTTCTTCATTTCCCGAACCAATACCCGCGCATCTGTTGTACCGGATTTGACCAGCTCTTTTCCCATTAAAATCGTCCGATATAATACCAGTGCTGCTTTTCGTTCTTTTTCGTTTAAATATGTATTGCGTGAGCTTTTGGCCAGTCCATCCTCTTCCCGAATAATTGGGCAGCCGACAATCTCTATACCCATATTCAAGTCCGTTGTCATTCGCTTAATTACAGCTAATTGCTGTGCATCTTTTTCGCCAAAAAACGCTTTATCTGGTGTAACAATGTTGAATAATTTATTTACCACGGTACAAACACCGCGAAAATGTCCTGGTCTTGATTTTCCACACAGTTCTCCAGTCAGTCCATCCATATCCACATAGCTGCAATATCCATTCGGATAGATTTCAGATACCGTTGGATGAAAAATCAAATCTACCCCAGTTTCTTTACAAAGCCATTCATCTGCCTCTATGTTACGTGGATATTTTGCCAAATCTTCATTTTTTCCAAACTGCATTGGGTTGACAAAGATACTTACCACGACCTTATCACAAGATTTCTTGGCACATTGCATTAAACTTTGATGGCCCTCATGCAGAAATCCCATTGTTGGTACAAAACCAACGGTTTTCCCTTGCTTCTTCCATTCTTTTACAAGTGTTCTGACTTCTTCACTGCTTTTTACTAACTTCATTTTTTTACCCATGCATATCGCAAGCTTGCTTGTGATACTGCTCAAATAAGTATGGTTGAAAGAATCTATGAGCTACATGGATTCCTTTACTTTTATTTTCTTTCAACCTTTTACCCATATCTTTCCTTTATTTCAAATACTGTTTCCTAATACAGTTTTTCCAATACATCATCCGCGATTGTATATTCATGTTCCCGATTTGGAAATGCACCGGTCTGAACTTCGTCACAATAGCCTATGAATGCTTCCTTCATAATCTCGCCAACATTGGCAAAACGTTTGACAAACTTTGGTGTGAAATCAGAAAACATTCCCAACATATCCTGATATACCAAAACCTGCCCATCGCACACATTTCCGGCCCCAATGCCGATGGTCGGTATGCGCAGTTCCTTCGTTATCATCTCGGCTAATTTTGCCGGAACACATTCTAACACTAATGCAAATGCTCCTGCCTGCTCCACTGCCTTCGCATCAGCCAGCAATTTTCTGGCTGCTTCCTCACTTTTTCCCTGTACTTTAAAACCACCAAAGGCATGTATCGACTGTGGGGTCAGTCCTAAATGGGCCACGACTGGTATCCCTGCCGCTGTAATTGCCTCAATCTGCGGGCAAACACTCTGTCCGCCTTCAAGCTTTACCGCTCCTGCCTTGCCCTCCTTCATCAGACGCCCGGCATTCATCACCGCATCATAAACACTTGCCTGATACGACATAAATGGCATATCAATCACCACTAATGCTTCTTTTGCTCCCCGCGCCACGGCTCGGCCATGATGAATCATATCTTCCATCGTGACTGACAAAGTATCTTCATAACCGAGTACTACATTCCCCAATGAGTCCCCTACGAGTATGGAGTTTACACCTGCTTCATCAATGAGCCGTGCGGTGGAATAATCATATGCTGTCAACATTGTCAGCTTATTCCCTTTTTCTTTTGCTTCTCGAAATGTTATTACTGTATTTTTCATCTAATATCCATGCCTTTCTTCTCAAGAATTTCATCAATTGGTCCATAATTTCGTTCTGGATTTTTTCGTCCGGCAATCTCACGCAGTTGTTGTGACAAAGCCTGATAAACTTGCCGCTCTGGCTCTGACATTACCGCTAAATGCTTCTGCACCGTTCCCGCATCACCCCGTTCTACTGGTCCGGTCAATGCATTCTGAACTCCTTGCTTGCAGATGTTTTGGGCATTTTGAAGAAACATTGGTTGTAACGCAGATTTAGCAAATGTTTCACTTACTCCAGTTGATTCCAGAATAGAGGTTGCCATCTCGTACAATCCCACGGTCAGATTGCTGGCAAATACTGCTGCCAAATGGTAGCGTACCTTTTGCTCTGCTGAAATTATCTCGACTGGATTGCCAAGCTGACGAATAAACTCCATCATCTGCTCTAAATGTTCTTCGCTTCCTTCAATTGTAATATAGGCTTTTGAAAATTCCTGATAGCTCGTCAATTTATCACTGACGGCAAAAATTGGATGGATAGAGTATGCATATGCACCTCTTGTTCTGATACCAGAAAAAACCTCTGAGGATAACACTCCGCTACAATGGCAGATATGCTTCCCTGCTATTTCTGAATCTAATAAAAGTATCTCAGAATAAACCTCACGGATGCTCCCATCAGGGACCGTAAGAAACAGAGTATCACTCGCTTCTACTAATTCTTCCAGCTTCTCATAATACTTTGTTTTTGTAAATGCTGCCGCTTCTTTTGCATGTTCCAGATTGCGATTATAGTAGCCGGATACGCATCCATGATTGCGTTCCATAAAATATTTCCCTAAGGTAAATCCCACTTTACCTGCTCCCACAAATCCTATCTTCATTTGACCACCTGCCTCTCAGGTGATACGCTGCTTCTAATGATAATTATCATACGTTAGGCCGCTTTTTCTTCGGTACAGTTTCTTTCGAATACCATCCAAGGAAAATTTTAGCACTGTGGGGTGGATTTTGCAACTAGTTTGATATAAATTTCATAAGTTTGTTCCATTGTCATTATCAACATTCCTATCTTCGATTCGCCTATCTTCTGTAAGTTTATTCATTTGATAGATTGCCACTTCATTTAATTTTTTTAGTCTATCCGCTTGATTTAGTCCATCATTAATTAACACCGAATTAAGACTTTCCAAATTAGTAAGACATACCAACTGACATCCATTTGCATAATCTCTAATATTACCTTTTAATTGTATATTTCTATCATGCCACTCTTTTGCTGTCGTTCCAAATAACGCCACATTTAAAACGTCTGCCTCCGATGCATATATTCTGCAAATTTTTTCCTTAGTTACTTTTTCTGGTATCAAGTTTTCCTTGATTGAAGCTGTATGAATTCGATAGTTAATTTTTGTAAGATTTCTCTTTATGTCCCATCCGTATTGCTGCACCTCCAATTCCTTCAATCTTTCAAATTCCTGTATTAGATATATTTTAAATTCTGGACTAATCCACATCCCAAATTCAAAAGCAATATCCTTATAAGCATATGTCCCACCATATCTTCCGGCTGTTGCTTTTAGTCCAATGGCATTTGTTTTGCTGACCCATTCTTTTACGCTAATCTTAAAACTATTCAATCCTGCTTTGCTTTTAATTATGGCGAATTCGCCACAATTAAAATTGGGATTATATATTTGTTCCCAAATCCCCATATATTCTAGAGTATTTCTATTTCTAAGCCAATCAGATATAAAAAAATCTCCATCTTTCGCTTTGAGCATATCCGTTAATGAAATATAATCTTTTTCTTCGATTTTTTTTATTGATATTGACATATCTTTAACTTTTATTTCCCTCATCTTTATTCCCATCTGCGCATTGCATTTTGTTCAACCTTTGCACCTAATTATTCTCTTTCCCATCCTGCTCCACCAACCGAATCTCCAACTCCATCCCCATACATTCCGCAATCTTAACCAGCATATCCACGGTCGGATTATATGTCCCATTTTCAAACCTCGTTATGTTCGGACGTGTTACCCCTAACGCATCTGCTATATCAGACTGGGTTAATTTCTTTATCTTACGACATCTAACATATTGCTCTATCAAATCCTGTCTTACTGCTTGCTGCTTTGATTCAAGCAATATCTCTAAACCATTTTCATTCTTAACTATAAAATCACTCATATTTACCTCACATGCTAATACCCATCGCAAACCAGCTTGCGAAACTGCTGAAATGGAATAATGATTTTTTCAATCCAACAAAAAAGAAACCTATATGTTTCATCTATTGTAACATATAGGTTTCTTTTATTCAATTACATTTTATAAATTTTCTCAACCCATTCTTACGAATTTCATCCAACTCCTCTGCACTCAAACATCCACTTTGATATAATCGTAGATATTCCTTTGACACATCACTGTCAAATATCAAAACATCATCCGAATTTACCGTCACGTCAATTCCATTTCGGTACAATGTCTTAATTGGATGGTCCGTCATTGCTGCAACTCGTCCCAACACGATATTGCTTGTCGGCGTAATATTAAGCTGCACCTTTTTCTCCTTGATATATTGCATAACCGCCTCGGATTCTGCTGCTGCAATCCCATGCTGAACCTCATCCAATCCCAGCAATTCGATGCCCTTTTGCACATCAGATGCACTTCCCCATTCTCCAATGTGGGCCTTTAAACGCAATCCATTTTCCTTTGCCTTTTGATAAATTGGAATAAAATTTTCAATCGGCTGCGACATCTCATCTCCATATAAGTCAATCGAATAAAACTCGGCATGTCCCCAAAAGTGCTTCAGACAATCGAGGAGATAGTCGATTGGGCAATGTCTGGACAAGCCAATTTGCAGCCGAAGTTCTATATGTGGAGCCACTCTTTCATTTATCTCCTGAAAGGTTTCAATAAGCTTTACAATGTCATTGTCAAAATATTCGCCTAGTCCCCATACATCTTCGCCGATTTCTAATATCTTAATACCGTCATCTTTTGCTTGAACAAATGCTGCTTCGATTAAAAGTTTTCGCCGCTCACTGTTATCAAATGCTGCACCGATGTACTTTTCATTCCATGCATGCATTTCATCAATCGAATGCATAATGCCTTGGTATGGATTTATTTCAATACCCGTTTTTTCTTTTATAAAATTTCTGCTGCCGCCCAACACAAAATGATTATGTAAGTCGCTTTTAGAAATTTTTCTAAGCTCTGACAACTCATTTGTTTTTAATGCCTCCATAAATTTTTTTGACTCATTTAAATTCATTATAAGTACCTCTCTATCCGGCTCTGTTCTACGACCTGTCTGCCCAATAAGGTAATCGCCTGCTCCGAGCAGTGATTGACGCAACGGTAACACATCGTACAGCGTTCTTTCGACTGTGCCGTTCCTTCCTTCATTATAATATTTTCCATTGGACATAAAGAAACACACATTCCACAGCCAATACATCGTTTTGAATCTATTTTCAGTTTGTCCGTATATCTCTTTGTTTTATTATAGAAATACAGCCTTTGCCCAAATAACCCCGCTAAACGATACCAGATACCCAGTCCCTCCTGAGATGGATTCCCATTTTGCAGTTGGCTAGCCGCTGTCGCTATCTTTTCTTCGGCCATGCTGACAAGCTCTTTGTTCTTCGCCAGTGGACGTTTTAATGCTTTTTCATCACCGATACTATCAGGCATCTTCAAATGCAAACCACCAATAATCTCAGCTCCATATTTCTGAAGTAAACGAGCCAGAATACCTGCACCATCACCACTAAACAGTCCCATTGTGGCGATAATAAAGATTCTTCTCCCTTTCCAAATATCCTGATGGCTAATAATATAATCTCTTAATATCTTAGGTATATTGCTGTATTGTACAGGATAGCCCAAAACAACGTCCGACTGTTCCCGAATCTCTAACAATGCCTGACTGTCTTCTATTGAAAATGCTTTTGCATTGACATCATAGTGATGCATAAACTTTTCAACACAATGCTTTGTATTTCCCGTTCCGCTAAAATATATCCCTACCATGTCCACTCTTCTTTCAGAATTCCATATTCAAATGTATCCAACCAGATTGGTTTGCCCTCTTCATCATATTTAAAATAAATATTTTTCAGTAATGTGCCCTCTCTTCGCATTCCCAAACGCTCCAGCAATCTCCAAGACGATTCATTGAAAGGATTACACATCGAGACAACCCTTCTCGCTCCCCACTCCTGAAATGCTCTTGTAACCAGCACTTTAGCAGACTCCGTGGCATATCCTTGTCCTTGATAACTGGTGTTAAAAACATAGCCCAACTCCCATGTATCAAAGTCACCTTTTTGCAGATATATATTACCAATCAGTTTTTGATTGCTTTTTAAACAAACAGCAAAGAAACACTCCATGCCTGCCCGCCGAATTGCCTCCTGCTTTGCTTGCTCCATATTAAATACATCGTATGGCTCGAAAAAAACTACAGCCGGATCAGATAAGTATTCATATAAATCTGTACCATCATTCTCTTTAAATCTTCTGATTATCAATCTTTCCGTTTCTATTATTCTTTGCATAAAATTACCCTCCATCTTTCGCTAAAAAGCAAAAAAAGAAACCTATACATCACACCTATTGTAATATATAAGTTTCTTTTATTCAATTAGCGATTATAACGTTATGCAAACGTCCGTTATGCAAACGTCCGTTATTCAAACGGCGACCGTACCATCGGCTGAATCTGCCGGCCGACTAGTGCCTCCTCAATTGTCTCTTCCAATAAATCTACATGGGCAATCATTGAGTTTGGTTTCTTAATGTGATTATCCTGGCCAAATGGCACAAAATAAATATTTTTCATGTTCATCAGCATACCAATATTTTTTAGATTCATTCCCAGTGCATCATTTGTGGACATTGAGATAACCAGTGGTTTTTCATTTCGCAAATGGGCCTTGGCAGCCATCAGCACCGGCGTATCGGTAATGCCATTGCAAAGCTTTGCCATTGTATTTCCGGTACATGGTGCGATTACCAAAATATCCAGATATCCTTTCGGTCCAATTGGTTCTGCCTGCGCGATTGTGCGAATGGCATCGTGACCGGTAATCTTTTCGATTTGGGCCACAAATTCATCGGCATTGCCAAACCTTGTATTTAGCTGCTGTGCACTGTTGGAAAAAATAGGGATAACATGTGCCCCATCCTCCACCAGTTTTTCAATTACAACTGTAATTTTATCAAAAGTACAAAATGAGCCGGTGATTGCTAAACCGACTGTTGTATCATACTTTTTCATGATGACTCCTTTACTTTTCGAATTATTTCTTCTGCCAAAATTTCACCTGCTGTTTTCGGCGCATATTTTCCTGGGAGTCCAAGGCAAAGCTTTGCCGTTACACCAAGCTCCTTTGCCGCTTCAAAATCAACCCCACCCGGTGCAGATGCGATATCAATAATCGTGCACTCCGGATGACAATACTTTAAAAATGCTTTATCCACGACCATTGTTGGAACTGTATTAAAAATATAAGAAAAACGCTCCGGCTTAACATCATTAATGTCAAATGAGCATGACAATAAACCGTAAGCATTCGCTTTGGCTCGTGCTTTTTCTCGTCTTGCCATTACCGTTACTTCTGCTCCGAATTTATTCAGCTTATCGGCTAATATTTCGCCGCATTTCCCATATCCAATCACCAGACACTGACTGTCTGACAACTGCTCTTTTCCGGCTAGACAAGCTTCGGCGATACTGCCTTCCGCCGTCGACACGGCATTCAAAATAGCAATTCGTTCCGACTTCATAAAATCGACGCACTGCCCCTGCTTTATTTCACAGTTACCGCGTAGTTCTACCGGAATATTGCCTCCGAAGACCCGCTTTTTTTCTAGGATATGCGGACAAATATCGGCCAGCTCCATTTTTCCATCGGTTCCTTTGATGGTTTTCCCATCGATGGTCACTGGTACCGGAAGCGTGACAATAACGTCTTTTTCACTCAGCTTCTCCCATGCTTCATCGACCGTACCAAGATATGTCATCGCAGGAATTTTTTCTGCACAAGGTACTCCAAAATAAGATACGGTAAAATCTTTTTCAATTAATTTTTTGGCCATATAATGCTGACGCAAATCGCCGCCTATGATTAACACTTCGTTTTTGCTCATATTACGCCTCCTGCATATCTTACTATATGCAATCCGGTAAAAGGCGTGATTTCATGGCAAATAAAAAAGAAGCTGCCGAAAACCGACAACCTCTTTACCTTATCTCAATCTAAACTACCATAATCACGCCGCCATCACTCGCATATAAGCTGCTGACTCCGGCCGTATCTAAAATCAAAATTTCCTTAAACTTCATCACCTGCTCAATTTTTTCTTTCACGCCCAAGGCCCGTTCCGGACAATTGCAATGTGAAATCGCCAATACTTTATTTTCACAATCCTTTGTTTTATCCATCATTTCTTTGACCATTCGGTCTAACGCTTTGTTAATACCTCTGGCCTGCCCAAGCTGACAAATCGTGCCTTCCGGAGTTGCCCCCATGACCGGCTTAATATTAAGTGCACTAGCCACAAAAGCTTTCAGATTACTTAGTCTGCCATTTTTACGCAATGTTTCTAATGTCTCTAATACAAAATACGTCTGCATCGCTTCAATATATGCTTCTACCTTTTCAACAACATCGGCAAATTCTAAGCCGGCGTCTTCACATTCCTTTACTTTTATAGCAATCAGTGTCTCGCCAACCGATGCCGAACACGAATCAAAAACATAGATATTTTTCCCTGGATGTTCCTCTTGATATAAACTCTTTGCCAACTCCGCACTGTTGTAAGAGCCACTTAATTTCGAAGATAAGGTTACAATATAAATATTTGAAGCATCATTTCCAAATGCTTCCATATAACGCTCCGGTGATGGACAAGCTGATTTCGGGCAATTCTTGCTTTCTCGCACTTTTTTCAGAAAATCTGCCTGATTGAAGGTCTCATCATCGGTAATCTGGTAATCATCCACAATCAATTCCAATGGAACTGATTCAAAATGTTCGTCCCTTTTTAACTCCTCTGGCAATTCTCCACAACTGTCTACCACTATCCTGTATCCCATTTTAATCCTCCTAAAAACTGTCTGCTTCATATACAAATTATATATTGGGTTGGGCATTTCTATTATATATGGTTTTTAATACCACATACCCATTTGCATACTAGCACACTTAGCGGCCGTTGAAAAGAGGTTTTCCATTTTTTTATAGTTATTTTATACTTATTGTCAAAATCAACTGAGCCACATCTTCCAAATAGTAAACGTTTCCCTGAATTTCGACATAATCCTCCAACCGCTGCTGTTCAATAAAGTAATTCTTCGCTTTTTCAAACAACTCCTTGTTGGCAAATTTTATAGAAACCCGCTCCACCTCATCAACATCTGCCATTCCATATAAATCACCAATTTCATCTGGCAGCCACTCGGTAAAATATAGCCCCTCATGAACGAAATAGTCGTTTACAATCGATGTACAATCAGGCAATCCAATGTGTTTGTCAGGCTGGTGCGTTGCCAGCATTTCTTCGGTTGTAAAAGTAAAATAACTGTAATTCACAAATTTTGACTCAACACTGTCTTCATTTAAATAAGAAGAGTTGCCCCAGGTTGTATCCATATAATAGTATTCCCCATCAAGCTGAATTAAATTCCACGCATGGGCCTCACCATTCGCCGTTCCTGTCACGATTACCGACGGAATATTCAACTGATTCAGTAGATACAAGGTTGCACTGGCATAGCCCTGGCAAACTGTCTGTTTATCCAAAAACACACTGATTATATTTTGATTATTCGAAGATGTTTTATCATAATCGACCTCTTGAATCAGCTTTTCAAATACATAAATGGCCTTGTCATAGTCACTGTCCGTTAAGGATATGCCCTGCAAAAATTCCTCTACTGCTAAATCAATCTGCTCCTGCGTCTGCAATCGTTCTTCATAGGACAATATATATTTTGGTGCAAATTCGATACTGACCACTTCTTCATTTCTGGTATATTCCGTGTAACTATATCCGCTCACCCAGAACAGTCCGCCATAATCAGAGCTCATGTTTTCAAAAGCTCGTTTTAATACCGCTTCATCTAATGTTGCCACGGTAATCTTATCGGTATGATTTAAAATCGCATTTAGCACCTCATCATACACCTGCTTTTCCTCTTCATTCAGGTATTGATAGGCATATTTATCTTCCGAAATACTCTCCACATATTCAGTTTTTTCTAAAATGGTTCCTGCTGTCAGTTCTTTCTTAAATGCGGTGTATTCACTGCTTTGTTCTTCCCAGTAATCCGACACTTTGTTGCGGACACTTTCGACATTCCAGATGACACCAGCAATCACTGCTGCAAATACCACCACGATTAAAATAAGCTTTACGCTTCCTTTTTTCAAGTGTATTTCCTCCAGTTAGCTCTAACCTTTTTGACCTTCTGTTTCACTATAATATAATTTTTGATTTTTCACAATGATTATGCTACACTTTTCATAATATTTTCTTTTTATGATGTACGCTCGTCGAAACGAGCAGATGGGAGCAAACATGAAAATTCTTCGCATTACCAATATCAAGGATTTTATGAATAAATTACTTTTAACAGACCTTTTTGACCAATTCCTACTTTCAGAGGCCACCATCCAAACAAGTGTGACCTATGCGATTGATGGTCACCTGAACAAAGACTTTTTTGAATCTGAGGAGCCCGAAGCAGAACCGTTAGCGTCACTGACCTACGCACCCTTTTCGATGCTGCGAACCAAATGCTTTGAATTGATAAAGGGTAAGAAAACCCCAGCCAGTTTTAAGTTTGTGTTTATGCTGTCCCCTGACAATCTGGCCAAAACATTAGAACATTCAGCCACGCCACTGACCGCCAATGAGATTAGCGGTGCAGCGATTAATATCCGTTTTAGCAACGGTGATTTAACCTGTACCAGCGGGATTGCATATCGTACTTTTACAATGGACCATTCCTTTGAACATGCCTGGGATGGCATGGTGGCAAAATTTTTACAAACCCATGACGTTGCCTTTGAAGAAGCATAATCGAGTAGGAAGATAATCATTAATTGATTATCTGTCCTCTCACACCACCGTGCATACCGTTCGGTACACGGCGGTTCAATCTTATAACTAAATGTGTTTCAACTGATATTGGTCTAGTAACGATACTAGACCAAATC
>JAVBTX010000024.1:0-70095 GCA_031555935.1 Lachnospiraceae bacterium
GACCAGAGGTTTGCCATCCGACTTCCTTCAGATTCCATCTCACGATGGACACCCTTGTCATTGGCTATGTGTTTCCTACCACTAAGGCACACTCGAGACTTTCACTCGTAAGAGTTCGCCCATGCTGGGCGAACAAAAAAATGCAACCAGAATGTTTCCACTCTGATTGCATGTCATTTTTATATTTTTAGCGAACCTTATCCAAAAAACCAGCGGTGAACTCTCCCCAGGTATATTCGGATAAATATTCTCCATGATAGGCATTAATCCCATTTAACAGACCTTTTTCAAAATCATAGAAATCACAGGAAAATCTTTCATTATTGACGGCATACACGCCATTTTTCTTATATATGAAATCATTTACACCAACCTTATGCATGGCATCTTCTATTTCACTTACCAATTTGTGGAAATGCGTTTGCAGACTGCGTGTGTACGGCTGGTCCTCCCACAATAAAGCTACTAACGTTTTTTTGCTCACACTTGCACCTTTTTGGTGCACCAGATAGGCCAGCAGCTCTTTTGCTTTGGGGCGGGCAAACATAATCGGCTTGCCGTCCACAAACACCTCAAAACTGCCGAAACACTGAATCCAGATGCCCTTGCTATTTTCCTTGATGGGATGCCGAAGTTTTTGTAATTCAAGCGCAACCTGTTCTTCATCTATCGGTTTCATCACATAGCCGGATGCGGCAATTGAAAATGCTTCAAGGGCATAACTGCTATGCCCCGTGACAAAAATAAGATTGGTTTGTCCATAGATATCTTTTAACTGTTTTGCCAGCAAAATACCGTTCGTATCACTCATCTCGATATCTAAAAAAGCCACATCAACAGTGTTTTCTTCTGCATATTTCAATGCTTCGTCCGCCAAAAGAAAGCTGTTTATATTTGCATCAATATCGATACTCTTAAGTGCGTGTTCGAGTGCGACAAGTGCCAATGGCTCATCGTCTACGGCAATAATGTTCATTGTAAGTTTCCTCTCTTTTCGGTATTTCAATCACTGCGGTGGTGCCTTCTCCTACCAAGCTTTTGATTGTGAGCTGCCCGCCGCACATCGCCTCTAGCCGGCTGCGCACATTTGATATGCCGATATGACTGCGGTCATCTTGTACTTTTATTTCCGGTTCAAATCCCACGCCGTCATCCGTAACGGTTATACAGTAACTTTGCTCTTTTTCCTCTGTATATATCCAGACGGTTCCACCATTGCGCTTTTTGGTAACACCATAGCGGACTGCGTTCTCAACAATTGGCTGCAGCGACATGACCGGCAGCATAAAGTCTTCTGACTGTATGTCATATTCAACTTTTAACCGCCCTCCAAACCGCATTTCTTCTAATCTAAGATACTGCCTTGTATGTTCCAATTCCCTTGTGAACAAGACGAGCTCCCTTTGCGTAAGCGAATCTAAATTCCCGCGAAGATATTTTGAAAAGTCAATAACTGCCTTATGGGCATCCTCCGGGCTCAAAAAAATCAAAGAATCAATGCTGTTTAGCGCATTGAATAGAAAGTGAGGCTGGATTTGAGACAGCGTAATGGCAATCCGATTCTCCGTTAACTCCACTTCTTTTTGCTGCATCTGATGGTTTAGCTCCATTTGCAAATTCACATAGATTAGCGTAATCGTGATGGTTGCTCCAAATAATGAGATATAAAAATTAGGTATCATCACTTCTAATATATAACACGGCAGCGGCACAATCGCGTACAGTATCAGCGACACAATTTCCCGCCTCCCTAGAAACTTTGCATACTGATAAACAATTACCAAACATACTAGTACCGCTAGTACGAAGCTTATCTCTGATATCCAGAATGTTGACTGTCGGATATAGTTATTGGATTCATCCAACTGAGTATACAAACCCGTAAAAAAAGAAGTGACCGACATCAGAATCGTCGCTGCACCTACTACGGATAAACATATAAATAGCTTTTTTGATACCGTCGTCCTCAGACAAAAATATTCGTATAGATACCACGCAAATGCAATTATCTGAAGCCCGCTTGCCGAATAACTGATGCAATCCAAAATCCGAATCGCCATATTAATTGTGGAACCCGTTTGCCCCATTATTAACGCGATAACAATATCGGATACAAAGCTTATAAAAAGACAAGCTACATTTAAGCAAAACCACAGATGCACCCGCTCTTTTAGATTCACAGATAAGATTGATAAAATCAGGATTACTATTGTAGCCCCGAATGCAAAATAATTGAGCATAACACTCATTGCCGGTAATGTCATCTTTTTCTCCCTTTCCACAACATGTCGCAAAATCAAAAAAGAGCTCTTGGCGATTACCAAAAGCTTCGTAATTTTTCACTTTAAACCGAGCGTCTCGCTTCGAATTCTAACTCTGAACGTTACCACCGTAGTTAACTCAGTCCAGGCACCCTCGCGGCACACAGAAGGTTTTACTTAGGGCTGCTCCATTCCTGACCTGACCCGATTCATAAATTCCTGTTGCGCAAGACCCAAACGTCAACGCCACTTGCGGCGGGCAGCTTCACAATCGCAAACCCTCGACGAGACATCACCCCAGCTATAGCGGATTGCTGGTACAAGGTACCGCTGACACCCCGGCTGCTCGGAGATTTTAGTATAACGGTTTTATTCGCGTTTGTCAATCTGTGGCTTTCTCTGTTTTCTGTGCTTTTTCGACCTTTTTCTGCTCTCGCAGCCGCCGAAAAAAGTTGCTTAGCATCGCCGCGCATTCAGATTCCAGGATGCCGCACTCGATTTCAACCTGATGATTAAATTCCGCCATTTGCAACAGATTCAAGACCGAACCGGCACAGCCAGCCTTGGGGTTCATGGTTGCAATGACGACTTTCCGAAGCCGTGACTGGACAATGGCTCCGGCACACATCTGGCACGGCTCTAGGGTAATATACATGATGCAGTCTTCTAAGCGCCAGTCACCAGTTTTCTTGCTGGCTTTTTTGATGGCAATTAACTCCGCGTGGGAAAGTGTGTTTTTATCGGTATTGCGGCGGTTGTAGCCGCGGGCAATTATTTTATTATTTTGTACGATGACGCAGCCGATTGGCACTTCATCTAAGGCTTCGGCTTTTTTCGCCTGCCGCAGGGCTGCTTTCATATATTTAATGTCGTTTTCCATTGGTCCTCCGAAATTTTTTTGTCATAAAAACATTTCATCATTCATAATATTATCGTATCTTGCTATTGACATCAAGTTTGTTTTTTGTTATATTTGTTAAAAATAATTTGAACAAAGGCGTTCATTGGATGATGTAAAACCACTTGGCTTCCCATTTGGTGCATCATGTGATGAGCGCCTTTATTTATTGATTGGAGGAACGTCTATGCAACGGGAAGGACAAATCAGAATACCATCTGGCTGCGCCATATCGGGAATTATCGACAAATCGGGAAAACGTATGAGCGGCGATGCCATTATTGAATCAATTGCTGTGATGCATGACCGTTCAAATGGTTTGGGCGGCGGTTTTGCAGCGTACGGTATTTATCCGGAATATAAAGATTATTATGCTTTTCATTTATTTTATGATTCCACATCAGCCAAAAAAGAGTGTGAAGAATTTTTGGAACATCATTTTGATATTATCAATCTTTCCAAAATTCCAACCAGAAAAATAAAAGAAATTACCGACGAACCACTGATATGGCGATACTTTGTCACTCCGCTGCCAACAAAGCTTGCTGACAGCCAGCTTGATGAACGTGAATTTGTGGCCAAATGTGTCTTCCGCATCAATACCAGAATCAGCGGTGCTTACATTTTTTCCAGTGGGAAAAACATGGGCGTTTTTAAAGCCGTTGGCTTTCCGGAGGACGTGGGGCGATTTTACCGCTTGGAGGAATACGAAGGCTGGTGCTTTACGGCGCACGGACGTTATCCGACCAATACACCGGGATGGTGGGGCGGCGCACATCCTTTTGCCCTGCTTGATTATTCTGTGGTACATAATGGCGAAATATCCTCCTATGACGCGAACCGCCGCGCCGTTGAAATGTACGGATATAAATGTACACTCCAGACCGACACGGAGGTTATTACCTATATGATTGACTACCTTCATCGTAAAATGGGACTTAATTTTCCAGAAATTGCATCCGTGATTGCCGCCCCATTCTGGCAGTCTATCAAGCAAATGGATGACAAAGAACGGGAAATACACGAATACCTTCGCATTATGTTTGCGGAACAGCTTATTACCGGTCCATTTTCTATTCTGGTTGGCTTTGAAGATGGATTAATGGCCTTGAATGACCGGTTAAAGCTGCGAAATATGGTCGTCGGTGAAAAAGGCGATAAGGTATATATCGCCAGCGAGGAAGCGGCAATTCGAATGATTGAGCGGGATTTAGATTCCGTCTGGTCACCTAAGGGCGGGCAGCCGGTAATCATTTCCTTGAACGGAGGTGCGAAGTAATGGCTATCAATTATCTCTATCCTGATTATGAAGTTATCAGAAATTTTGACAAATGCACGACTTGCCGTATCTGCGAACATCAATGTGCGAACGAGGTACACAAATACCTTGAGGATGCTCAAAAGATGATTTGCGACGATGCCAAATGTGTCAACTGCCAGCGCTGTGTTTCCCTCTGTCCGACAAGGGCATTAAAAATTGTTAAAAGCGACAACACCTATAAAGAGAACAACAACTGGAGTGCCAAAACCATCAACGAGATTTACCGTCAGGCCAGCACCGGCGGCGTATTGCTATCAAGTATGGGCAACCCAGAAAACTACCCGAGTTACTTTGACCGCATTTTGCTGAATGCTTCGCAGGTCACAAATCCATCGATTGACCCGCTGCGCGAGCCGATGGAAACAAAGGTTTTTCTTGGCGCGAAGCCACGGCACATTACCCGCGATGCATCGGGACAGCTTAAAAACAACCTGCCGCCACAGCTCTCGCTATCCATGCCGGTGATGTTTTCCGCGATGAGCTACGGCTCCATCAGCTATAATGCTCACGAGAGCTTGGCACGGGCGGCCGAGGAGCTTGGCATTCTATATAATACCGGTGAAGGCGGCTTACATGAAGATTTTTACCAGTATGGAAATAATACCATTGTGCAGGTCGCATCCGGACGTTTCGGCGTCCATACCGAATACTTAAACAGCAGTGCAGCGATTGAAATTAAAATGGGGCAGGGTGCAAAACCAGGTATTGGCGGCCATCTGCCGGGCTCTAAAATCGTCGGCGATGTTTCCAAAACAAGAATGATTCCCGAAGGCAGTGATGCCATTTCGCCGGCTCCGCACCATGATATTTATTCGATTGAAGACTTACGTCAGCTTGTTTATTCGCTCAAGGAAGCAACGGACTACAAAAAACCCGTGATTGTCAAAATTGCGGCTGTTCATAATATTACCGCAATTGCCAGCGGAATTGCCAGAAGCGGTGCTGACATTATTGCCATCGACGGTTTCCGCGGCGGTACTGGCGCAGCTCCGACCCGCATCCGCGACCATGTTGGCATCCCGCTTGAGCTTGCACTTGCCAGCGTTGACCAACGACTCCGTGATGAAGGAGTACGCGACCATGTATCACTTGTTGTCGGCGGCAGTATTCGCTCAAGTGCGGATATCGTCAAAGCAATTGCGCTTGGCGCTGACTCGGTATATATTGCATCGGCGGCGTTGATTGCACTGGGCTGTCATCTGTGCCGGAGCTGTCACGCTGGGAAATGTAACTGGGGCATTGCCACTCAGGTGCCTGAGTTGGTTAACCGCCTGAACCCTGACCTTGGATATCAACGTCTGGTTCAGTTAATGACTGCTTGGCGCCACGAAATCAAAGAAATGATGGGCGGCATGGGTATTAATTCCATTGAAAGTCTAAAGGGGAACCGACTGATGCTGCGCGGGATTGGCATGAGCGAAAAAGAGCTTGAGATATTGGGCATCAAACATGCCGGAGAATAGGAGGGCAATGATATGAAGATATCCGCTATGAATATTGATTTCAAGGAATTGAACAAACAGATTCGGGATGCTGAAAATGAAGTCTGGATTGATGACTGTTACGGACAAAGATTCCTTTGCTGTGGACTTAAAGATAAAATTCTTACCATTAACGGAACGCCGGGAAATGCCTTGGGTACCTATCTCGACGGCAGTATTATCACGGTAAATGGTAATACGCAGGATGCCGTTGGTGATACGATGAACGATGGTAAAATTATTATCCACGGAAGCGCCGGCGATGCTCTCGGCTACGCCATGCGCGGCGGCAGTATTTTCGTGCGTGATGACGCTGGATATCGAACCGGAATACATATGAAGGAATACAAAGATAAAAAGCCGGTGATTGTGATTGGCGGCAGTGCTGGCAGTTTCTTAGGAGAATATCTTGCCGGCGGCCTAATCATTGTACTTGGCATTGGTTCTGAAGATGCTCCGGTGGGAAACTTTACCGGAACCGGGATGCACGGCGGACGTATTTTAATCCGAACGACGAAAAAACTTACCAACTTACCGGTCCAGGTCACTGATTCCATTGCTTCGATGGAGGATTTAAAGGAGATTGAACCGTACATCGCTGAGTTTGCCGAAAACTTTGGTCTGGATGCAGACTCAATTATGAAGGACCAATTTTATCTGCTAACGCCAAATGCGAAAAACCCATATCAACAGTTATATACGACGTATTAACCGCAAGGAGGAAAATCGTAATGAACAATACCGCAAGTGAAGTATTGGAGTTTGTAAAAGAAAATGATGTCAAATTTATCTGGCTCAATTTCTGTGATTTATTCGGGATGCAAAAAAGTCTCTCGATTATGGCAGATGAACTTGCATCAGCTTTTGAAAATGGCGTGTCCTTTGATGCCCATGCAATTCGTGGATTTAAAGATGTCAAACACTCCGATTTACTTTTGTTTCCTGACCCCGCGACCTTAATGGTGCTCCCGTGGCGACCAGGACCGGGTCGAGTAATCCGCTTCTTTTGTGACATCAAAAACCCCGATGGCTCATGCTATGCACATGACAGCCGAAATATATTAAAACGGGTAACTGCCCGATGTGATAAAATGGGCTATGTCTGCAAGGTTGGACCGGAGTGTGAATTTTATCTTTTTAAAACCGATGAAGATGGCAATCCGACTGATATCCCGCTTGACAATGGCGGATATTTAGATATTTCGCCACTTGACCGCGGTGGCAATATTCGCCGTGAAATCTGCCTGACACTTGAAGAAATGGGCATCAAACCGGAGACCTCACACCATGAACAAGGACCGGGACAAAATGAAATTGATTTTAAATTTGGTGATGCACTAACTGCCGACAATTTACAAACGCTTAAAATGGTGGTCAGAGAAATTGCCGCCCGCAACGGCTGTTTCGCATCCTTTATGCCGAAACCGCTCTTGAAGCATCCCGGTAACGGAATGCATGTCAATCTCTCGCTGGCAAAAAACGGCTTGAATATCTTCAAGAATACAACGGAGGGGCATTCCCATGTGGCCGAGAGTTTTATTGCTGGAATCCTTGCTAAAATACCGGAAATTACAATTTTCCTAAACCCGCTTGCCAATTCCTATGAGCGGCTCGGAGAATTTGAGGCACCGGGGTATGTGTCATGGTCGCATCAGAACCGCTCGCAGTTGATTCGGATTCCTGCCGCTTCTGGTGAGAAGGTCAGAATGGAGCTGCGTTCACCTGACCCATCGATGAATCCTTATCTTGCCTTTGCGCTGATTATTGCCGCCGGATTAGAGGGCATCGAAAATGAACTGACTTTACCACCGGCTGTTGACGCCGATTTGTATACCGCAGAGGATGCAATGTTAGAAACCCTCACGCCGCTGCCGAAGGATATGAACGAAGCCATCCAGCTTGCGGAAAATAGTATTTTTGTAAAAAATATTGTTGGTGATGAGTTGCTTTCTATTTATTTAAAAAGCAAAAAAAGCGAAGCGGAAGCTTTTGCCGCCGCTAGTAACAAGACGGATTTTTATAAAGACAGATATTTTGGTATTATATAATAGATAGAAAGGCGGTGATCAGATGGAAAGTGTTTTAATTATATCTTGTTCGGAAAAAGGAACGCAATTTTTTACCGAGCTTTTAAACTCTGCCTCCATCTATCAGATTACCGTTATACCTTCATGCGGCGAGGCAAGAAGGACTCTTTTAGAAAAGGATTTTGATTTCGTTATTATCAATGCACCGCTGCGCGATGAAACCGGCGAAAGTCTTTCTCGTCATATTGCTGCAAAGGGAATTTCACAAGTTATTCTGGTTGTAAAAAGTGAGTTCTATGAAGCAGTATCTGCCGTTTGTGAAGGCGACGGCGTTCTGACCGTTGCAAAGCCGATTCATAAAGCCATTTTTTGGTCGGCACTCTCACTGGCCAGAGCAGCTCGGAACAGAATTCAAAAAATACAGACTGAGAATGCGAGATTGAAACAAAAGATTGAAGATATTCGTATTGTTGACCGCGCCAAATGTATCCTGATCTCTTATATGAACATGAGTGAAGAAGAAGCTCACCGGTACATTGAAAAACAAGCAATGGATATGCGTTCCTCTAAACGAGCCATTGCAGAAGGGATTTTAAAAACATATGAAAATTGACGACAAATTAAATGAAGAATGTGCAGTTTTCGGCGTTAGTCTAACAACAAAAGAGGCTGTGGGCGTTACCTATAACGGTTTACTCTCCCTTCAGCATCGCGGTCAGGAGGGCGCGGGTATTGCAGTCGTAAACGACAACAACATTGTCTGTTATAAAGATACCGGTCTTGTCAGCGAAGTGTTTACCGGAACCACGCTTGAAATCCTTCCCAAAGAATGCGTAGCTGTCGGTCACACTCGTTATTCAACGACCGGCGGCAACAACAAGGAAAATGTTGGTCCCTTTTTATCCGAATACCTGACCGGACGACTTGCCGTTGCTCACAATGGCAATATCACCAACGCAAGGGAGCTTCGCGACAGGCTCAAAGAATTTGGTTTGAACTTCGGGGCAACGAGTGACAGCGAAGTGATTTCCGCCCTGATTGCTTATTGTATTACCAAGGAAAATGATACAGTTTCCGGCATCGTCCACGCCGCCAATCTGCTGCGCGGAGCGTTTTCACTGGTGATTGCCAGCGGCAAGGGCAAACTAATTGCGGTTCGCGACCCGAGCGGCTTTCGTCCTCTCTGCATCGGACAAAACGAAACCGGCATGGCAATTGCTTCGGAAAGCTGCGCTCTCGACACTTGCGGGTTTCAGTTGGTAAGAGATGTCTTGCCCGGTGAAGTTATCGTAATTGAAAATGGCAAAATAACACAACAAGGGATTGCCCTTGAACAAAAGAAAAACGATTGTGGGCTATGCATTTTTGAATATGTATATTTTGCCCGACCAGATTCCGTCATTGATGAACTAAGCGTATATGAAGCGCGGTATAATATGGGGCTTGCTCTGGCGAAGGAGCATCCGGTGGAGGCTGATGTGGTCTGCGGCGTACCCGATTCTGGCTTGAATGCCGCCAGCGGATACAGTGCTGGCAGTGGAATTCCACTTGCTTTTGGATTTGAAAAAAACCGCTATATTGGACGGAGCTTTATCTATCCGACCCAGACCGAGCGGGACAGCGCCGTTCGACTTAAGCTTAATCCGCTGGCGGCAATTGTTCGCGGAAAACGTGTCGTACTGGTGGATGACTCAATTGTGCGCGGCACAACCAGCGAAAAGATTGTGCGAAGCCTTAAAAATGCTGGCGCTTTGGCCGTACATATGCGAATTTCATCGCCGCCCTTTCGGCATACCTGCCAATACGGAACGGACATTGACAGTGAAGAAAATCTGATTGCTAACAAAATGGATTTTGATGAAATTTGCCAGCAAATCGGTGCTGACAGCTTGGGCTTTATTAGTATTGAGGGTTTAAAAAATGCTTGCAGCGGATGTTCACTATCCTTTTGCACCAATTGCTTTACTGGAAATAAATAAATATTGTTTGCACAAAGACGTGCGCTTTTTAGCCATTACTGGCAGGAAAGCGTGCGTCTATTTTTTTAGGAGGTTTCGGATGAGTCGATTGAACCGAGCGCCGCCATAAGTGGCAGCCATATTTGGGTAACTAAGAGGTTTAAAAATAAAAAGTTTATGAGGTGATGATAATGAAAAATATTCCGAATTTATTTGGCAGCATGGTCTTTCATGATGAGGTCATGCGCGAGAAACTGCCGAAAGACATCTACAAGGCACTTAAAAAAACCATGTCACAAGGTACACATTTAGAGCTTGACGTGGCCAACGTGGTCGCCAGCGCCATGAAAGATTGGGCGGTTGAAAAAGGCGTAACACATTTTACCCACTGGTTTCAGCCAATGACCGGTATTACCGCGGAAAAGCATGATAGCTTTATTTCTGCCTGCGGAAATGGAAAGGTTATTATGGAGTTTTCCGGGAAAGAGCTTGTCCGCGGGGAACCGGACGCCTCCAGCTTTCCTTCCGGTGGCTTACGCGCCACTTTTGAGGCCAGAGGTTATACCGTTTGGGATACTACCTCCTATGCTTTTATTAAGGACGGTACGCTCTGCATCCCAACCGCCTTTTGCTCTTACAGCGGAGAGGCGCTTGATAAAAAGACCCCGCTGCTCCGTTCAATGGAGGCGATTGATAAGCAAGCACTGCGCATCCTGCGGCTGTTCGGCAATACTACCGCCCAGCGGGTCGTATCGGAAGTCGGTCCGGAGCAGGAATATTTTCTGATTGATAAGGAAATGTTTTTAAAACGCCCGGATTTGATTTATACTGGCCGAACGCTATTTGGTGCACGGCCGCCAAAAGGACAGGAGCTTGATGACCATTATTTTGGCAGCTTAAAGCCTCGCGTTTCTGCTTTTATGAAGGAGCTTGACGAGGAGCTTTGGAAGCTCGGCATATATGCCAAGACCAAGCATAATGAGGTCGCTCCCGCTCAGCATGAGCTGGCGCCGATTTATGGCACGGCAAATATTGCCACCGACCACAATCAGCTAACGATGGAAATTATGAAATGTGTTGCAAATAAGCACGGTTTGGCATGTCTGCTTCACGAAAAACCTTTTGCCGGCGTCAACGGCAATGGCAAGCATAATAACTGGTCGCTAAGTACCGACACCGGCATCAATCTGCTGGAACCGGGCAACACACCACATGAAAATGCACAATTTTTGCTGTTTCTGGTTGCTGTTATCAAAGCCGTCGACGATTATCAGGATTTGATTCGTGTTTCAGCCGCCAGTGCCGGCAATGACCATCGGCTCGGGGCGAACGAAGCTCCGCCCGCGATTGTATCGATATTCCTCGGTGAAGAACTGACCGATATCTTGGAATCTCTCGAAGCCAAAACGGATTATCAGGAAAAAGAAAAAAATCAAATGGAAATCGGCGTCACGGTTTTGCCACATTTCCCAAAGGATACTACCGACCGTAACCGCACTTCTCCATTTGCATTTACCGGTAATAAATTTGAATTTCGGATGCTTGGTTCGGCCTTCTCTATCGCTGGTCCAAATATTATGCTGAACACGATTGTGGCGGAAACGCTGGGACAATTGGCAGACCGTTTGGAGAAAGCGGAGGACTTTAACACTGAGCTGGCTCACATGATTCGAAAATATTTTAGAGAACATAAACGCATCGTTTTCAACGGTAACAACTATTCCGATGAATGGCTTGTAGAAGCAAAAAAACGCGGTTTGTCCAATTTGAAAACCACCGTTGATGCCCTGCCTGAATTTATTTCTGATAAAAGCATTGCATTGTTTACCAGACATCATGTATTTACTGAGCTGGAGTTACGCTCCCGCTATGAGATTCTAATGGAGGGGTATTGCAAAACCATCCATATTGAAGCGCTGACTATGGTTGATATGGTTAAGGGCGAAATCATCCCGGCTTGTGTCGATTATCAAAACGATTTGGCTAAGCTTTTGGGACAGAAAAAAGCTTGCGGCGAGTTTGATACGGGTATGGAAGAACGGCTCCTGGGCACAATTTCCAAGCTGTCCACCTGCCTGATGAAAAAGCTAACCGTTCTGGAGGATGCACTTTTAGAATCAAAGAATGAGCCGGATATTTTTGCTCATGCCAGCTTTTATCGCGACCGGATTTTTGCCGCCATGTTAGAACTGCGGTTGGTTGTTGATGAGCTTGAAACGCTCACAGCGAAAAAACACTGGCCACTTCCATCCTATGGCGAGATGCTTTATAGCGTAGACTAAAAATTTTAAGGAGGAATCACATTATGGATACTATTATTCAAAGCTTAACAAACACAAGTCTCGGGGTCAATATCCTCTGGACCCTGGTCGCAACTGCCTTGATATTTTTTATGCAGGCGGGCTTTGCTATGGTGGAAACTGGATTTACACGCGCCAAAAATGCCGGTAACATTATTATGAAAAATCTGATGGACTTTGCCGGTGGAACGCTTGTTTTTTGGTTTATTGGCTTCGGCATTATGTTTGCTGGCAGCAGTGCCATGATTGGGGGACTAGACATCTTTACCGGCGCGGCATATGAAGCTGGTGGATATGATTACACGACCCTGATGTTCCAGACTGTATTTTGTGCAACTGCCGCAACGATTGTTTCGGGGGCAATGGCTGAACGAACCAAGTTTAAATCATACCTTGTTTACTCCATTGCAATCAGTGCGTTTGTTTACCCGGTATCGGGACATTGGATTTGGGGTGGGGGCTGGTTAAGTGAACTCGGTTTTCATGATTTTGCCGGTTCGACAACCGTTCATATGGTTGGCGGTGTTGCCGCTCTCGTGGGGGCTACAATTCTCGGCCCCCGGATTGGCAAATATGGCAGCAATGGAAAATCCAAAGCAATTCCCGGACACAGTTTAACGCTCGGTGCCCTCGGTGTTTTTATTCTTTGGTTTTGCTGGTTCGGTTTTAACGGCGGCTCGACTACCGCGATGCTTGATGATAACGCCGGTGTGATTGGATATGCCTCAGCACTGCTGTCCTCAAAAGTATTTGTAACAACAAACCTGGCCGCTGTTACCGCCACAAATGCGGCCATGATTGTGACATGGATTAAATATAAAAAACCTGATGTTTCGATGACTCTAAATGGTGCCCTGGCCGGTCTGGTTGCAATTACTGCTGGCTGTGATGTGGTCAATCCCTGGGCGGCGGCTGTAATAGGTCTGATTGCTGGTGTTGCGATTGTTCTTGCCGTTGAATTTATTGATAAGGTGTTAAAAATTGATGACCCGGTTGGCGCAATTAGTGTTCATGGTGTTTGCGGTGCGCTTGGTACAATTTTGACCGGAGTGTTTATCTCTAATGCTGACCTTGCTGATATGGGTAAAACAAGACTTGAATTTATTGGTATTCAAACCTTGGGTGTGGCTTCGGTCATCGCATGGGTTGCCATTACAATGACGATTCTGTTCTTCTTAATTAAGTTTACCATCGGTCTGCGGGTTACAACCGAAGAGGAAGTTTTGGGATTGGATTTGACCGAGCATGGGCTTTCAAGCAGTTATGCCGATTTCCTTGTATCACCAGAAGCCATCGGACAAATCGATACCACACCAATTTTTGAAGCTTCCGATAATGTGGAAGATACCATTCCGGTTATTCATCGTAGCCATCCAATGCCGGATTCGGAATACAAATTTACCAAGGTGGAGGTTGTTACCAAGCCTAACAAGCTTGAAGATTTAAAAAATGCAATGAATAAAATCGGTATTACCGGTATGACTGTAACCAACGTTATGGGTTACGGTATGCAAAAAGGAAATCACACCCACTATAGGGGCGTTGAGATTGACGTTAATTTCCTGCCAAAGGTAAAATTGGAAATTGTGGTTTGCAAGGTTCCGGTTCATACCGTTGTTAAAACCGTTAAAAAGATTTTACATACCGGAGACATCGGTGATGGCAAGGTTTTTGTCTATGATGTTGAAAATGTCATTAAGGTAAGCACCGGTCAAGAAGGTTATGAAGCCTTACAAGATGAAATGTAAATAATAGCTGGATAAAACTGCCGCCACAATTCCTGTGGCGGCAGTTTTCAAAAAGTGCTATAATGTTGTAAAAGTTTTTACAGGAGGCTCTTATGCAGTTTCACGGATTACAAAAGACAACCTTATTAGATTATCCTAACCACGTTGCCGCGACCATTTTTATTGGCGGCTGTAATTTTCGTTGCCCATTTTGTCACAACGGCGACCTTGTGCTACACCCAGAACAGATGCCGGTAATTTCTGAGGATGAAATTCTCTCTTTCCTTGAGAAACGTAAGGGGGTTCTGGATGGTGTTTGCATTACCGGCGGTGAACCAACGCTCCAGGCTGGACTAGAAGCTTTTCTTCGCAAGGTTAAGGCGATGGGCTATGATGTAAAATTAGATACTAACGGCAGTCGCCCGGGTGCTTTAGTCGCGCTTTATGAAATGGGACTGCTCGATTATGTGGCGATGGACATTAAACACGCACCTGATAAATATAATTCAATTTGCCAGATGTCTTCGTTTGAATTATCAATTATTGAAACTTCAATCGAATTTTTGATGCACGGCTCAATTCCTTATGAGTTTCGCACAACGCTGGTGAAAGAGCTTCATAATGAAGCGGATATTATTTCAATTGGCAAGTGGCTGAAAGGTGCTCGCAATTATTATCTGCAATCTTATCAGGATGCCGATGCCGTGATTCAAAAGGGCTTTCATGCACTTGATAAGGATACGCTCCTGCATTTCCAAGAACTTTTGACGCCATACATAGAAAATGTTGCATTGCGAGGAATTGACTAACATGAATTTGGAATATGAAACTGACCGGCTGCTGCTTAAGGTTCTGCGCGCCGAAGAAGCCCAGAATGTCTTACAGTTTTATCTGGATAACAAAGATTTTTTTGAAAAATATGAGCCGGACCGGCCGGAGAATTTTTACACGGAGACACATCAGAAGGCAATTTTGCTCCATGAATATAATACTACGATTAAATTAACGGCTGTCCGTTTCTATGTATATCGAAAGGAACAGCCGCAACAGATTATTGGTACCATTAGTTTTCGCAATATCACCCGCTCTATTTTTCAGTCCTGCGAGGTCGGGTATAAATTTGACGAACGATTTTTGCATCAAGGCTATGCCCTCGAAGCAATGGAGATGGGTCTTATGATTATGTTTGAAGACCAGAAGCTGCACCGCATTGAAGCGAATGTCATGCCGGAAAACACCTCTTCGATTCATTTACTAGAGACGCTCGGCTTCGAATCCGAGGGCATTGCCAGACAAAGCACGCTGATTCATGGTAAATGGGAGGACCATCTTCGTTACAGCCTTATTCTATCATAGCATGACAATAGTAACCGAAGGACTCTTCCTCTTTCTCCATGAGAAACTCAGGAAAACCAAACATCGTTGCCATTACCCGTTCCTGGCTTTGCTGTACCCCGGGAACCCCTAAGAATATGGTTTCCTCTCCATCTGCGACTCTTTTTCCGAGCAATAGATAGCGGTAATTGAAAAAGCCGTGGAGCAGGAAGCTATTGTTTCCTAAATACCAGAATCGTTTCGGTAATTCTCTAATATCACGCAGTTCGATGTGGATTCCACTGACCTGACGGTCGCCGCTTTCAAATATCTCTACCGTCTGCTCTTTTTTTTGCAGCCGCAGAAAACTTTCTGATACACTTTCTGTTCTTTTTTCCATCGTTGGCTTATTTTGATAAAAGAATTGCCGCATTGGGATTTCAGTGGCCCGAACATTTTCTGTCGATTCAGCGGCTAATGGTTCTTCTGTGGCGGTCGCGGTTTCAAATGGTGATAAAATTCTCCAGGGTTCCACTGTTGTTCGCGGCTCGATGTTTGCCGCTGCGATTGGTTCCGGCTCCGCAATCGCTTCTGGCTCTACGAATGCTTCTGGCTCCGTGATTGCTTCTGGCTCCGCGAGTGCTTCTGGCTCCGCCATTGCTTCTGGCGCTGTGATTGTTTCTAGTTCTGTAATTGCTTCTGGCTGTGCGATTACTTCTGGCTCCGTGATTGCTTCTGGCTCCGTCATTACTTTCGGCTCCGCGATTGCTTCCGGCCCGGCCATTGCTTCTGGCGCTGTGATTGTTTCCAGTTCTGTAATTGCTTCTGGCTGTGCAATTACTTCCGGCTCTGTAATTGCTTCTGGTGCTGCGATTACTTTCGGCTCTGTAATTGCTTCCTCTGGCACGATTTTTAGACGTGGTTCAAAAGCAGGCTCGGTTGGTAATACTTCACTTCTGGTATTTGAAGCCCAGATTTTTATAGCATCTCGCCGCACCTCTTTTTCATCCCACTGACCCGCAAACATATATGATTCATTTACAAGTATCAAAATTCCGGCCATATCTTTAATCGCATATGACGAGTTTCCAATTTCTGCGCTTTTAAAGATAGCTTTGTATTCGCCGTTTCCCCCTTGTAAATTCATGCTTCCAATCTCTACTGCCTTTAGCTGTTCTCCCTCACGTGAAAACATGTAAATCGGAGATGCTTCACTTCCCAGCCCTGTCCCCTTTAAATGAATTTCCAGACGACACTGCTCCCCACGAATTTCAATTTTGGCAAATCCTATATTATGAAGCTTTTCATTCCCTCGATAAGAATATAAATATGTAACAAACCGCTGCATTCCAGCCATACACCCTCCAATGTAAACGTTTTGTTACATCCTATTCATTTTAGTGCCAATCCATGCATAAATCCCTTGACTTTTTTCGGTTTCTATCTTACACTAAACCTAGTAACAGTTATCATTATTGCAATTTTAGATTGGAGCGCTTATGATTAAGTATAGCCGTCAACGAGAATCTATTAAAAGCTTTTTAGTAACCCGTTTTGACCACCCTACTGCCGAAACAGTCTATGCCAACATTCGGCTGGAATACCCAAACATCAGCCTTGGGACTGTCTATCGGAATCTCTCACTACTTTCCGAGCTTGGTGAGATTCAAAAGATTACAACTGGCGACGGACCGGACCGATTTGACGGTAATCCACAGCCACATTATCACTTTTTTTGTACCAATTGCGGAAATGTTTCTGATTTAAAGATGGAAAACATTGACCATATCAATACCATTGCGGCCGCCTCCTTTAGTGGCGAAGTGCATGGTCATATTACGCATTTCTATGGGATATGTCCCGATTGCAAACTTAAAAATTAATTTTTGAATGCTATTGACTTCTACAAAAATATATGATAGATTAATATCAGTAACAATTACTATTATTGAAAATCGAGAAAATACCTTATAAAAGAAAGGAAGTATTTATTATGAAAAAATTTGTATGTTCTGTATGTGGTTATGTTCATGAAGGCGATTCAGCTCCAGAGGCATGTCCTCTTTGCAAGGCTCCAGCGGAAAAGTTCAAAGAACAAAGCGGAGAAAAAACCTGGGCTGCTGAGCACGTTGTTGGTGTTGCACAAGGCGTTAGCGAAGACATTATCAAAGACTTAAGAGCAAACTTCGAAGGTGAATGTTCTGAGGTAGGTATGTATCTGGCAATGGCTCGCGTTGCTCATCGTGAAGGTTATCCAGAAATCGGTATGTACTATGAGAAGGCTGCTTATGAAGAAGCGGAACACGCTGCAAAATTTGCCGAATTACTCGGCGAAGTAATCACCGACAGCACTAAGAAAAATCTGGAATTACGTGTTGATGCCGAAAACGGCGCAACTGGTGGTAAGTTCGATTTAGCAAAACGTGCGAAAGAACAGAACCTAGATGCAATCCACGATACTGTACATGAAATGGCTAGAGATGAAGCTCGTCACGGTAAGGCATTTGAAGGATTGTTAAAGAGATACTTTGGCTAAGCTACGAGCCATGCAATAAGACAAGGAGATACGCCCTCAAGCTTGCTTGAAAGGGCGTATTTGCTTGTCTTATTATACGGCGACAGCCGTCCAGCGAGAAGGAGCCTGCGGATTCGAGCTGGTGCATGGCGGACTCCAAATCTCCACGGTTGTTGGGAAGGGCACTTGTGTCTTTCCCGCTGATTTTTATTTTATCCTTATTGGGCGACAGCCCAACAGCGAGATGGAGCACAGCGGAATCGAGCTGGCTCGGCGGCCCCCACAAAGGGCGTATTTACTTGTCTTATTATACGGCGACAGCCGTCCAGCGAGAAGGAGCCTGCGGATTCGAGCTGGTGCATGGCGGACTCCCCATTTGCAAGCTTTCCTATACCTCTATATAATATGGACAAATATCTTCATAATCACCATTCTTTAGACGAAATCCTCCCGGTATCGTTCCAAGTTGTTTGAAGCCCATTCTTTCGTATAAATGACGGGCAGAATTATTGCTCGCAACCACCGCGTTAAACTGTAAAACCTTAAATCCCAGTACATGTGCCTGCTTCATACAGTCCTGTACTAATTTCTCACCGATATGTCGCCCACGGCTCTGTGATGACACCGCATAGCTCGCATTGCAAATATGTCCACAGCGTCCAACATTATTGGGGTGTAATATATATAAACCCAACACGTTTCCCGTCATCAAATCTCGGGCAACACCACAATAGCTTTGACTTTCAAAAAACTCTGTTCCCGTTCTATCATTCAAACATTCTTCTTGAGGAAATGCCATTCCTTCTTCGACCACTTCATTCCAGATAGTAATCATATCTATGATATCTTTGGAGGTATATTTTCTTATGACGATATCATTGTTCGAAGTAAACTTCATTTGATAACAATAAAAATCAATATCATACATAGCAACTTCCCCACACTTTTCAAATCCGTTCCGATCATATAAAGCCAACGCCGCGGGATTCATCTTACTAACTAACATTCTTATCCCATCACCGCCTTTTTCTTTTACTGTCCGAATAACATTTCGTAGCATAATCGTCCCGATACCTTGCTTTTGTAAAGCTGGCATAACACCTATCCTTGCCAATTCATAGGGATTTTCTGGTTCCCACGACAAATGCTCCAGCTCATCAAACGCTCCCACCGATGCAACCGCAATGATCCTATCATCCTTTTTCAAAATGTATAATGATTTGCTGTTAACATCCGATTCTGCTGACTCTCTGTTTGGATAATCTAGGTTCCAAGTACATCCCGGTGTGCCAACTAAACTACGATATACCGCAACGATTTCGGGAATGTCGTTGCATGTTGCTAATAGAAATTCGTATTCATTTTTTATGCAATGCATTTCAAGCTCCAAGCATTTCCAGTCCTCACCTAACACATGATAATACACTGCTTCATCTAATTGCACGTCCCTAAATCCTACCGATTTATAGCAATGATATGCGGATGGATTGTTGTCAAATACACCTAAGGTAATCCGTTCAACTTTCAATATTTCAAACGCATATTTTACAGCGAGTTGGAGCATTTCCTTTCCATAACCCTTCCCACGTTTTGTATCGTCCACAATTACAAAACCGAATCGAAGATTCTTTTTTTCCTCATCAACAAAGCGCATAATAAGATGTCCAACTATGCCTGATTCATCGTAAGCTGTCATTTGAAAAAAATTATCCATATTTGCCAAGCCGGCATAATGTCGATTTATATCGTCGGCATTTATTGGATATTCTTTATACTTATCTGCACACCACTGCCGAAAGGCAAACTCATCCTTTATCCATTTAACTATGTATTGCGCATCGCAATTTTTGTAAGGTCGTAATCTTACCATTATCTTTCACTCCTATCACTCCATCGATACAAGGTCTGACTACATATTATTACCTCCTGCTGATGGTTTATCTAATTATACCACCTCCCCTATCATTTACTATTACATTTTTTCAAAAAAATATTGACACCAACGTTACGTGATAGTGTAACATCTAATCTGAAAGGGGTTGATACTCATGAAAACAATTAGCCAGGTTGCAGAATTAACCGGGATTAGTACCCGCACGCTACAATACTATGATGAAATTGGATTGTTAAAACCAAGTCAGTTAACGTCATCGGGTTATCGTCTGTATGACGATGACGCACTGCAAACGTTGCAGCAAATCCTTTTTTTTAAGGAATTGGATTTTAAACTAAAGGATATCAGAGAAATTTTACAGAAACCAGATTTTAACCAAACAGAAGCTTTCAGAAAGCAAAAGGAACTGCTCTGCCTAAAACGGAGTCGAATTGATAAGCTGATTGAGCTTCTAAGCAAATTAGAGAGAGGAGAACAATGTATGAGTTTTAAAGAATTTAATCTTGACGAATATATTGAGGCACTAGAACAATTCAAAAATCAAAACGCGGATGAGGTTATCAAGTATTGGGGAAGTGTTGATAACTTCAATGATTTTATTAAAAAGATTAAAGATGATGAGTCCAATGTAGCCCAAATCGCAATCAAACAATTTGGTAGTATTGAGAAATATACGGAAGCCATGAAAAATAATCTGGAACATTTCTCAGAAATAATGGAGCAGTCGAACACTCTCGCCGAAAATAAGGATGATATTTTGCAAAAAAGTAATGAGCTATATTTCAAGCTGACGGCAGACTTGACTAAGGATGTTGCTTCTGAGGAGATTTTGGATGTCATCCAGCAAATAGTCGCATTTTCGAGTCAGACCAGTTTAGGCTTGGATATGGGCGACGGCTTCTGGGATATGGTAATTGAGAGCTATTCCAATGATATGGTCAAAGAAGTAACCGATAAGAACTATGGACCAGGTGCCTCAGACTATATTGCCAAAGCTTTTAAATACTATTTTCACCGTCAGATTCAATAATTCAAAATTAAGCTAATCAGCCTCAAAACACACTTTGGTATTTTGAGGCTGTGGTTATGATTTGCTCTTTTATATCTCAAAATCTTCCGGCTTATACCATGAATAAAACCGACCGCAATCTGGAGTAAATCTAAGCACACAAAAATCTGGGTCAGTAAAGGATTTTTCTGGATACGCATTTTTAAATTTAGTCTGCCAGTATTTTTCCTTAATACTCATATCGGTTACTATTTCCATCTTGCCTTTCAACTGACAACCTTTCCATATTAGCTTTCGGCTATAAAAATATACACTTGCTTTTGGATTCTTGCTGATTTCTCCGGCAAATTTGGAGGATGTATTTGTACAAAAATAAAGCTCATCTAACGATTCTCTATATTTGCCGGGAACGACTGCTTTCGTTAACGGATATCCATCTTCTCCCACACAGGTCAATATAAATGTGTTTACACTTTTGTATAACTTTTCGGCGTTCTCTTTCTGGTTCATACTCTTCCTCCATCATCTTGACAAGTTTCTTCCTAACTGTTTTAAAAAAAAGATGTTAGATGCAAAGTATATCATATTGACCTTTTTACATCAAATATAATGTCTATCTTTACATTTATTCATACGAATCAATGTTTAAATATCCTTTTTTCTTACCGACGCCTGGTAGATGTCCGCATATGTTTTCGAGTCCTTGATTAATTCATCACAAAACGCAGCTACATCTTGGCTGGTTACTTCTAGTACATGTTTTCCTTGAATTACCCCTTCTTCAAAAAGGTCCACTATTCCTGAAAGCTGTCCGATGCCGTCATTTAGTTCTACCGGACCAACCTTATATAAATATTTTTGAATCTCTTGATAAACAATCTGGTATTCCTGCGGAAGTGCTTTAACACGCGCCACATGTGCGCGCCATTCTTTTTTCCCTTCAATAATATCTTGTATACTCATATTATCCCTCCAATTTGTCTAACTTTTTTGCAATATTATGATTAAGCTGCTCGCGCCACTTATCGCGATAAGACTTCGCTCCATCATCACCAATCAATGCCCGGCAAAACCCTTCGATATCATCGCCTAATGCTTCTGTAACATCTTGGCCTTCCGCCGCAGTTTCTTCAAGTAAACCAAGCACACCATCAAGAATTGGCATCAGGTTGCGGCCGGTGAAATCTGAATGCGGCCATATATTAACCTTGATTTTTTCCCATGCTACTTGGTAGTCAGCCGGCAACTTTTTGGCACGCATCTCAAAACCATTCATTTCTTCTTTCATATCATTACCTGTAATTTTATCCCAAAAATTCATTGTCTTTCCTCCTTTAGCCCACTTATTTTTGATGAAATAAACGTCCATTTTTCCCAAAACTTCTGTAACTCTCTGTGACCTGCATCATTCAATGAAAAGAACTTGCGGGGCGGACCGATATCGGATGTTTTTTTCTCGATATTTACAAGTTTATTCTTTTCAAGCCGAACCAAAATCGTATACACTGTTCCATCAACTACCTCGGTAAACCCCAGGGCATTTAGCTTGCGGGTAATTTCATAGCCATAGGTTTCGCCTTGACTGATGATTTCGAGAACGCAGCCTTCTAATACTCCTTTGAGCATTTCTGTTAAGTTATCCATAGTTATAACCATCCTTTCAGGTATTAAGTATTACCGATTACCAGTATATAGTATCACGCAATAGCAAGGGTGTCAATAGCCTTGGAAAAATATCTGATTACCCAGAATTACAAAAGCAGCAGATTAATACCCATCTGCTGCTTCTCATATAATTTGTATTTTGCGCTGTATCATTACGGTTATAACTTAGCGTTGCTAAGTATATAAAATTCTTCCTGACTTGGCTGCCATTTCTTTTCGAGAATTTCCAGGCCCTCATCAAATCGCTCCGCATCCTGTTCATTCATCTCATATATTGGACTCTGATAGTATACCCATTTTCTTCCATCTAAGACGTCTGGCTCTAGTTCTTTGACCATCATTGCCGCTGGATATGTTCCATCTTCCAGACAGACATTGTATTTTTTGCAGCTCCTAAAACCACGGCTTACATAATTGCTCGGACTGCCAAATATTACAATTACATCATATCCTAGTGCAACTGCCTGTTCAAAGGAATACTCCATTAGTTTTTTCCCGTATCCCGCTCGCTGATATTCTGGCAGGATGCAAACCGGACCAAAGGTAAGGATGTTTTTTTCTGCTCCAGACTCATCTACCAATTTTGCTTTCGTATACATGATATTTCCGATGATTTGATTATCAACTTCAAGCACCAGCTCCAGCTCCGCCACAAAATCTTCGTGGGAACGCATAATATGAACTAAGTAGTGTTCATCACAGCCTGGAAGATACATATTCCAAAATGCCTTTCTCGTTATTTCTTCTACTCTCTGGTAGTCTGCCTCTTCTTCATTTCTTATCTTATACATTTAATACCCCTTCATATCTCAATTTATCATTAATCAAACATTGTTTTCCAATCCTTTGACTGATATGCCTCAAAACACATTTTTATCTGCTCGGCGTTATTTTTCTCTGTTGCTAATTGCGGCAGCTCATCCAGACCAAAATATCTACTTTCGACCGTTTCGCTATTCTCCACAAAGGCTCCGCCGATCACGGTACATAGAACAAATATTTTGCAGACCTTGTACGCATACACCGGCAGGTTATGTTTCTCTCTATCTTGTACGGCAATGACGAGGTCGGCTGTCACATCCAGTCCCGCTTCTTCCTTCACTTCCTTGATAGTGTTTTCTTTGACAGATATATTGACATCCACCCAACCGCCCGGCAAGGACCAGGTGCCATTGCACTCTTTTACGAGCAGTATTTTATTATCCTCAAATATCGCCGCCCGGCTATCTATTTTCGGTGTCTGATAGCCAATCTCATTGCAGAATAAGTCCTTTACCTTTGCGACCGGAATATCTGTCTGATGACTCATCATCTCGGCGGCAATTGTGCGTATCTGCTCATAGCGTTCAAGGTCAAACTTATCTTTTCCATAAAACAGTCCCGCCTGCGCAATACTCTGTAACTCAACTGCCCAGTCCAGCCATTTTTCATTTTTTGTCATTGTAATCTCCCCCATCTAAATAATGCTGAACTGCTTCGGCTAATTTCCCGATATGCAATCCATCAACAAAGGAATGATGCGCCTGTACCGAAAATGGCAGAATTATTTTTCCATCCCGCTCAAAATATTTTCCCCAGTCGAATAGCGGCGTTGCATTATCCTTCCGGCCGGCATTGGTATGGGAAATGTGGGTGTACGATACCCACGGCATCGATGAAAATTGAAACACATCGTTGCCCAGCGGTCCGGTAAAATATTCCTCCTGCTCAGCCGCCATTTTTGATGCCAAGGCGACATACTCCGGAAGTGTCGCCTGCATTGGCACATTTACGACCTTAAATAATTCCGTGTCGGCATTAAGATACGTAAAGGCTGTATCAATTTGCTCAAAGAGCACAACTTGTCCATCCACAAAACGGTAACGAAACTCTTCGATTTGATTCGCACATTTTGTTACGGCATATATTAACGCCATTGTAAACGAGTAGTTTTCTGCTTTTATTTTTGGCAAAAATTTTGTAATATCGAGTTCAAAGGTTACACAAAATGCTGGTTCGATGCTATCACGAAACACCATACAATGCATTGCCCGTTTCCAGTTTTTTTCATCTATTATTTGGTAGTTATTCATCCGTTTTGCCCCCAAGTCGCAGTGTTTATATGTTTTTTTTGTCACATTTCAACTGTGACAATGCAATTTCCTCAAACGCTTGCTGGCTCGTCATATCCGCAAACGCTCTTTTAGGTATGAGCGTATACATGCGGGAGGCCTGCACTAGATAATAGCATTCATCACTTTCCCATAAGCCAACATAAACCTCCCAGTTTAATTCTGAATGGATGGTTGGCGTTTTAAATTTAATACCATCCATCCCCAATATCAAATTGTATTCTTCTTGATATTTCGCCGTCCGTTTAAACCGGTACATTGGTTCGTAAATGTATCGGATGCATCCCATAATTAACGCCAATGTTGCAATTACCACAGCAACAATGCTTAACGCATTCGCGGACGTATAATACAAATACCAGATTGAAAAGGGAAAGTATAGTGCCTCAATCACAACACTTGTTTTCGTGATGATTTTACTACCAAACATGTATTTTCTTTCCGCTTTTACAAATTCTTTTTGGGTATATTTAAATGTTAATTCTACTGCGTTCATAGTTTTATACCTTTCTAGCCCTTTATAAATTTTTCCATCTTCTTAATTTTTGCATCAGGATTCAGTTTCCATATTTGTTCTTTGATTTTCTCATCTGCCTCTGCGAAACCTATGTCCAGCAAGGTAACACCGCGTCGCTGCCAAAAGTCCTCTACAGTTGTGAATACAGTGCTGCTCCAGCCATAGCCTTCGCCATTTTTATTTATTTTTTGCATCCGCCCATTCATGGTAATAAACATTCGCATCTGCAAATCTACGATTGCACGCTCAAATGCCGCCTTCTCTTCTTTGGAAAATCCACCGAGAAGCTTTATTTCATGTAATGGAATGGCCCCATTATCTGAAACGATTTCATAAATCCGCTTTGCGGTATGGCTGATGGTGCCATTTTCATAGGCTTCCTCAAAGGTCTCGCCATGTCGGCGGGCCGCCAGAAAATATGGATACCAATCTTTTGTTATGTATCCGCTTGAACGAAAAAACACCTTCGAATAAGCGATATCTTCGCATTCCTCTAATACACGCATGCGCCACTCCCACGGGTCTGTCTCTGGGTCTCCGGTGTGCCATTTTATTGGTGAATCAAGCTGCTCCTGCTCATTCCAGCCATACGGAATGATGGCGAAGATATCCTTTGCGTTGCCACCGCCCATTGAAAAACCGCTTTCTTGTAAGGTATTGCAAAAATCCAAAAAGTTTTTTATTATCATGATATCTCTCCTATTTGACACCTTCATCGACACAATTAATTGTACCAAATCGCTAGCCATCACGCCAGCTATTTGCTATAATTTAAAGTATCTTTTACGTAAATATACTATTGAGGGGGACGTTATAAAAGCACGCTGTTTCATATTGCAGCGTGCTTTTTTATGCTTGACTTATGAATGAATTAAATGACATTATGCGCGATGATATATCGAGACACGATTATAAAATACTAGAATACAGGCGATAATTATAATTGGCAATCCAACCACAAGGGATAGTATCGTTATCACATTTTTTGCCTTATCCTCTTCTTTTACCATCTTAATCAGAAGCTTATATAACGCGATACCAATCAGACCACCCAAGCAATTCAAGATTACATCATCAATATCGGCAGCGCCTAGGTTAAAGATGAATTGGATAATTTCAATCATCACAGATGTAATTGCCATCTGCAAAAAGCTTAATCCAAACCGCTTGTCCTTGCGAATTACTTGAACGTACAGTCCATAAGGAACAAATACAATGACATTACCCAAAATATTATTTAATGCAGTTGAAACCGAACCTGTTCCCGATAGGAATTCTGCAATCGTATAAAATGGAATAAGATTGACACTTCTTTTCCCCAAAATATCTATATATGGGATTGAGTTTAAGCGAAAGAACACTAATAACATCAAAACTATATAGCAAGCAAATATTGTATAAAATAACACCGATAAAATCTTTTTCATCTATATCCTCCATATAATAAATAATCCTTCTAAATATTATAACGTTAGTAAGTGACAACATGGTGACTATTTTATATCATTTCACCATTTACCAATCTATATTCGTTGTTAATACAAAAGCAGCGAAGCCACCACACAAAGTAATTCGTGTGATTGCCCCGCTGCATTAAATTTTATTTTTCTACAACCGGAATCCACAATTCACAAAACATACCCGGTTCGCCATTTTCAAAGTAGATTTCATAATCCGTATCTTCGGTCTGTTCATATTTTGTATTTGATATAAATTCTTTGAAAAAGTAGCTCCACATTTGGCTGATGCACTTGCCATCATTGCCCATGCATTTAAATACCACATATTCAATTGGCTCCGTTTCCCATATCGTAAATCCCTGTGGAAGCAGCGTATCTAAATCTAACTCATCTGTTTCATCATCTACTATTACACCAATTCCATAGTTAAATGTAGTCGAATCCTTTGTTGTCGGGCTGCACAATCCATACAAATTCCGTTTTCCTTCTGGCCGAATATTTCTGATTACTTCGACACTTTCCTTCTCCTGACACTCCGTCCAGAAATCAGGTATGCTATGGTCGCTCTCGTCATTAATAATTTCGTTGCTAAATGCTCTTACTCTGGCTATAAACTTCTGTTTTCCTCTTCTTTCAATCCTGTAATCCATAATGCTACCACCTTCCAATGTTATTTTTATGACAAGGGGGTTGAACAAGCGGAGTGAGGTTCCTTTTATCTTTGCTTGCTTTGGCGTAACTCCATGAAACCTTGAAAATGCTTTTGAAAAGCTTTCCGGGGTTTCATATCCGTATTTATAGGCTGCATCGATTACGGATAAATCTGACGTTTGAAGCTCCTGCCCAGCAAGTGATAAGCGTCGATTACGGATGTAGGTATTTGCCGTCATTTCTGCCATCAGACTGAATGTCCGATGGAAGCTATAGCTTGACATGCAGACCTTTCTGGCAACATCTTCGTAGTTGATGTCTTCAAGTATCTGCTCTTCCATATAATTAATTGCCATCTGTAATAGTTTAATCCACTCCATTTGTATACCCTCCTGCTCTTATAGAATAGTGGATTACAATCTTTTTTTCCGGTCATTGTTTGCTTTGTTTTGTCTGGTGTGCGGTGATAATTGTATAGCTGTGGGCATTTACCGTAATAATGCAATTATCTACCGTGGCATACCAATTTTTCCCTTTTCTAACTATAATGGCATCTGGACTTTTTATTTCGTTTTTGCACCAGATAACAACATCATCGACATCTATGCCAAGATTTTTCTTGATTCTATCAACGCCCATTGGGGTCGTATGTAGTTTATTTAAATTTAGAAGTAATTCCATGCTTTCCATCTCCGTCAGATAATTCTATTATCACAAACTTATATTTTTTTATAACTAATATTATTTTTCCAATGCCTGCTCAGCCTGTTCTTTATTCAATTCAAAATCTGTCATTAACTTTTTGATGATATACTCGTCCGTTGTGCCAAATTCACGACATGTTTTTACCATGGATTTTATTCCGATTTCTTTTCCAATCTCTTTTCCGTCCTCTAAAATTTCTCGATATTTCATCTCTAATGTCATATATTCCCGCCTCCATTCCATATTTTTGCGCGCCCGTATGACTGCTTTATCAACCTTTTCAACAAATTCATCCGCGGTCTTTTCTCCGATTAGATAATTTAGAAATGCATGTAATTCTTCACTGACATCATTCATGGTTCCTTTTGCATTTAGAAATATCTTCGCTGTGCCATCTTGTAACGACAAATCCTTTTGCTCTTTACAAAAGTCTTCAAACGTATAGATGTGCCGTCCTTCTTTAAATTGGTCGAATGTGCAAATAAAAATGATATAGCTTTGCTTTAGCTCATTATAATCTTCACCTTTTTCAAGCCAATCCATGTCTATCATACTCTGATAGTATCTACTTCGTTTGGGAAGGTTATGTCTATTCTTTACCTGCATTTCTACATCATATACCGTGTGACTATCGTCCGCTAAATAAACATCCATACGCACACTTTTCCCATCCACGGCTACATCAATTGTTTTCTGCTTTTCCAGATATACAATATCTTTGATTTCTACATTTAAAATCGTTTCCAATAACTCTTTGCACAGTTCTTTGTCACCCATTACCTTTGTAAAAAGAAAGTCATCTGTGAGTTCTAATTGCTCATACGCTTTGGTTTCATTTTTCATTCGTTTTTCTCCTTTTATTATAGTAAAAGAAATAACGTATGACAATGCCTTCGCTTCATTTCCCTTACTATTTTTGCATTTGATGAAATATGGCAGAATCTGCCACGACTGTTTAGAATATCAGAATGCCGACGCATTCTAAGATTTAATACTAAAATAAACTGTTCCAGATTCAATGTCAATGAATCCGGAACAGTTTATAAAGATTTAAGAAATGTTTCTATTAATTGATCCAAAAGGTAACGATTAGGATTAAAAAAGCAGAGGTTAGTCAACACTTGTTGAACTATTCTCTGCATTTTACTATTCATTCCAATATGCCTCGCCTGCTTCAGATATGCTACTAATTCCGAATAGTATTTGCATAAAATCTTGCTCATTAAGTACACGAATTACTTTGACAAATTCTGCCTCAATACGATAAATAATATAATTCGGCGTTACCACTAGATATCTATAATGCTTTGGGTGTATAAATCAATTTTCGCATTCTACACCCCCAAAACAGCCTCTACATCATCTGCTGACAACCATCCATTCTCTCTTGCTGACTGTTCTCCCTCTTCCAATTTCGACAAAAACTGGACGGTCGCTTTTAGTCTGTCTAATTCTTCCATCTTCACAATTGCATATTCCCCTCTACCATTCCTTGTAAGATAAACGGGATTATTCTCATTAACCTCTTTTAACACCTCTGTATAATTTCTCAAATCTGATACTGGTTTAATATTTGGCATAAATATCATCTCCTTTTATCATTATTATACACAAAACATCCTATAAGGGATTTATCTATGCCAAATCTTTAAAATGAAAGCTTTTCTTGCCCTCAGCATAATCTGACACAATATGTCCATCGCCAAATAGCTTGTATTTATAGCTTAGCAGGCCTTCTAAACCTACTGGCCCTCTGGCATGAATCTTGCTCGTACTAATTCCTACTTCGGCACCAAATCCATAACGGTATCCATCAGCAAATCGCGTCGAGCAATTCTGATATACACCCGCGGAATCAACTAGGCGCATAAATAAAGCGGCCGTCTCTTTATCCTCCGTAATAATACAATCCGTATGATGTGAACCATAATAATTAATATGGTCAATGGCTGCTTCAATACCTCCAATGGTTTTCGCCGATATAATGTAATCCAGGTATTCTGTGCTGTCGTCTTCATCTGTTGTCGCAACACAATCCGTAATGTCTCTTATTTCCTGGCTGCCACGTAGTTCAACATTCTTCGCTCTAAGTGCTTCGGCTAATTTCGGCATCAGCTCGCTGGCAATTTCTTTGTGCACCAATAACGTTTCAACGGAATTACAAGCCGATACATACTGGGTTTTGGCATCAATAATAATTGGTATCGCCTTTTCTATGTCAGCATCCTTATCAACATAGATATGGCAGATTCCATCTGCGTGTCCCATCACAGGAATCTTCGTGTTGTTCATAATATATTGCACAAATGCATTCGAGCCTCTTGGAATCAATAAATCTACTGAGCTATTGCAAGAGAGCAATTCAGAGATTTCTGAGCGCGCCTCCAACTGCAACATACAATTTTCTGGCATTCCGCTGGCAATAATTGCCTTATATATTATCTGGAACAAAATCTTATTGCTCTGCATTGTTTCACTTCCACCTTTGAGAATGGCACAATTGCCACTCTTGATACAAAGTGCTGAAATTTGAACTAACGCATCTGGTCTTGCTTCGAAAATCACGCCGATTACGCCGATTGGGCAAGTCTCTCGGTATAAGGTCAAGCCGTTATCCAACTCTCTTGCTAGTTGAATTTGAAATAATGGGTCTGGTAAATCAACGAGCGCTTTCATACCAGAAACAACATCATTTAATTTGCCCTCATCGAATTTCAATCTTTTTAATACTGGTGCTGCAACGCCATCTTTTTCGGCTTGCTCTAAATCACTTTTATTTGCCGCAAAAATTTTATCCTGATTTGCCAACAACGCCTCGGCAGCTGCCAAAAGCGCCTTATTTCTATCTGCTTCAGAGCTTCCCGCCATTTTTGGTGCGGCCAGCTTAACAAGTTTGGTTTGTTCTTGAATATTCATTCCTTCATTCCTCCTCATGCATTTCCCTTTTCTTGATTCTACACGCTTTTCCTCTTGTTGGCAAGAAAAACGGCTCTTTGCAAATGAAAGGCGCCGTTTAAAAAAGACTAATCAAATTCACGCTCATGCTTTTTAAAAAATTCATAATATGCCAAAACATTAGACAGTTCCGTCCAGCGCTTCACATCGACCGGCTCCTCGTCCATGTCGTAAATCTTTGCCCCTTTTATCGACAAGATAAACGGCGAATGGGTAGCAATAATAAACTGACAGCCGAAAAAACGAACACTGTCTTCTAAAAATTTTAACAGCTCCTGCTGCTTCTCTGGCGAGAGACTGTTCTCCGGCTCGTCTAGTAAGTATAGCCCATTGTCCTTGATTTTATCGGCAAAATAGATAAACGCACTTTCTCCATTGGAATGCTCCCTAACATTGTCCATTAGGTTTTTCCGAATAAATTTTGACTGTGTTTTACTTCTGGCCATATTGACCTTCTTTAACTGTTCATAATCATCTAACGACTTCACCTGAAAACTGGAGTATTTGGCATCCAGATATTCATCAAACAAATCTTCTCGTTTCTGATTGATACCCTCATTAATCGTCCTAAGGTTGAGCATAAAGTCAAATACATCATCACTCGTTATAATCCTGCTGTTTTCTGTAATTGATTCCTCTGTCTCATAGAAACACATATCGGTATAATCTTCAAAAAAGTTTGTCCGATTGTAAAGCGTATCACGGTTAAGGCTCAGCTTCTCGGCAATTACATTTAACGCTGTTGTTTTACCTGAACCATTTCCACCGTAGAGGATTGTAATTGGTTCAAAGTCCAGCACTCTCAGCCGATTCTTGGATATGATTTGAAATGGGTAAAACGAATCATAGCAGGTTCTTTTCATTCCCATCAAAAAGTCATATTCTTTCTCTACATCCGGAAAACGAAATTGTGATAAGTACAGCATTTTTAACTCTCCTTGGTTCGCTTATTTCACCATAAATAAAATGGTATGATTGTACAAAAAAGCATTGCTAAAACAGTTCCCGCACCAAGCATAACTACCATTTCTTTTAAGGGCCTTCGTAACACAATTATCCCGATTAATAAAACAATAATGTCTAGCCCGGACCGAATGGAAATATAGAATACACCAAAGTACACTGCCAAGCGAATCAGTATCGCAATTATTCCGGTGGAAATAATAAGCGCCACCTTCCCTTTTCCTTTGGCGTACCAGCATATGAATGCCAGCAACGGCGATATTGCGGTGAACCAGCACCATATCATGACATAGCTTCGCGGAAAAAAACCACATACATAATTACAGTATAAGTAATATCCAGATAACATACCAGCAAAAAAGACAAATACATTCATCGCCGAGCGCACTGCTGTTTTGCTATAAATGGAGATACAAACTGCAATCAATATCCACGGTGCAAAGCCGCCCAAGAAATTATGGATATCTAGCCTTTCATCGATGATGCCCAGCAAAAATGGTGCTCTGGCCTGATGATAGTCCAAGTATTTTGAAAATGTGCCCATCCCCAAACCTAGTAAAAGGACGCATGCTGTAATTAAAATTTTTCTCCAGATGGGTCTTTCATCCTTTGCAAATCGTATCTGTTCTAAAATGTTTCTCATGTTTGTCCCCATCCTTAATTAAAACGTTAATCTCATCTGATTCCACACTGCATTTCCATGAACGGACTGTTCTGACACACCTTCATTTTTAAAACCGAACTTCGCATAATAAGGCACTAGTTTATCCTTACATGTGAGAACAAGCCCCTTCCTGCCCTGTTTCCGGGCATCTGCGATTGCTCTTTGAATCAGTTCGCCCGCATATCCTTTTTTTCGGTACGCCGGAATGGTATTCACGCCGAATATCATCTGCCACTTGCCGTTTTCATCATGCATCATGGCATTCTGATACATATCGTCGGCCAAATCAGGCTCGTCTGTCACAAACCCATCCACAAATGCAATCAGTTTATCCTTATCAAACATTAGCCAAAAATGATTGCCATAAAACTGTAATCTCTTTTCAAATTCTTCCCTTGTTGCCGCTTCTGCTACGGGAAAACATTCGGCCTCAACATTTGCGATATCATCAATGTCATCTATGGTTGCCATTCTTATTATCATCATTTCAATATACCCATTTTATTTTCCTCCTTCATAAACCTTACTATTCCATGTAATTGCATCCTCAATTAGGGCTTTTGATATATACATCGCCTTTATGATATTTTGAAAGCGTATATGATGAGCCGTTCCTTGTTCAAATTTTTGTTGTGCCTTCTCACACTTGCTGATAATGGACGTTACTGGCGGAAGTGCCTTTGTCAGTTCTTCCTTGGTAAATTGCTCTTTTAGACTTTCTGGGCTGATTTGGTTGGGCAAGGTTCGCCCACTTTTTCCTTGTTCATTGTTAATTAGTGCTTTTGATATATACATGGCCTTTATTCTGTTTTTAAGCAGTGTATGCTGCGATTTTCCTTCCGCAAACTTTTCCTGTGCCTTCTCGCATTTACCAATAACAGAAGATACCAGCAGAAGTGTTTCGGTCAATTCTTCTTCTGTATAATGATTCATTTCCCCCAGAAAAAATTGATTTGGAGCCCTTCCTGTATAATTCCCTTCAAGCATTTTAACATGTGATAAAAAAGCTTCATCCTCAAAATGTTTTGCCTTTAATGGACAGCTATTCACACACGCCTGACATTTGATGCAGACACCTTCCACGGTGATAGGATTGCTTATATTAATGGAACCCATCGGACAGACCCCTGCACATAACCCACACCGATTGCACAACTGTTCATTGGTAATCGGTTTTGCCTTAAGGAACTTGACAGGCTCTCCATCTAAACCGAGCGGGGTATAATATGCCGCTACTGGATTATTTCCAGGCACTGCTACTACTTGTGGCATTTTCTCTGCATTCTGAAGTTGATTGGCAATGTCTTTGGCAAATGCGATGATTTCTCCTTCATCTGCCACGTCCGGTCTACCGGTTGCTATTTTTTCCGAAAAAGCATGTCTTGATGCCACTGCTGCCGCGGCTATTGCATGGAAACCATGCTCACCCAAAATATTTCTTAATTCCATCAAGGCATCATCAAAATTACGATTGCCAAATACACAAACCGGTACTGCCATTGTTTGATTTCCAATAAAGGATTCTTCCACATAAGAAAGTATTTTATTGGGTATTCTTCCGGCGTATACAGGTGTCCCAAAAATCACTAGCTCGTCCTCGGAAAAATGGTGTACGTCCTGCCGGTTCTGTGGCAGGGTAAAGTCGATTTCATGAACCGACTTCTCTAGCTCGGCTCCGATTATGTCTGCGATTTGCCGAACTATTTTTTTCGTATTTCCAGTTGGGCTGAAAGATATTGCCCATATCTTTTTAATTTTCATCTTCTTCACCTTCTGTTGCTTAAACACCATATAATGGCAAAATATTTTAAAAACCTAATTTCTTTGATATAACCAAGATCCTACCCTTAAACCGTTACAGATTTATCTCATAAAAAAGCTCTTCACCACTAAATGCCTTATCACTTTCATTTTTTCTTCTTTGACAAAGCTTAAATCCCACACTTTCATAATTTCGAGGCGCAATCAAATTAAATCTTTATAATAAGAGCAACCAATGCTACCCATTAGAATATCATGCTCCTTTTCTAAAATTGCATATGCTAAATATTCTTTATTTGGATTATCCCCTTGGTCCAATAATATGACTTCTTTAATCCAGTTCCTCATCCATTTATCACATTCACTACAATCTCCGAAGATTTCATGTAAGCTTCCATCCGAAGCCATTTCAACGTATGCTTTTTCATCTGTCAATTTCATGCTACGGATTAGTAATCGCTCTGTTTCTATATGCATAAATGACCCTTTCTTTAACTTCTTTCTAGAAACTGTATTTGTTCGGATACTCTACTCGTGCTTTCTCTGTATATCTTATTACAAATTCACCCTTCGCATCCGTATAACCATCCCTATCGTAGGTATATATCTCTCTCAATTCCATTTTAAGCTTTTCATATTCTCTTGCTACATCAGAATGTGAATTTAAATAATCCCTGAAATACAGCTCGCCCCAATCACCACTATGCCTAACATGAATGTGAAATGTCTGCCCCTCAAATCCATGTGGCGTGTAACCCTTAATATATGTAATAATATCCTTGTTCGCATGGTTTACTACATATCCTTCATCCAATAGCCTTTCCGTTATGGTCGCAATATCCGTATCCTCCGACACTTCAAGCAATATATCAACCGTCGGTTTTGCAATTAGTCCTGCAACTGACGAGCTTCCAATATGGTTTATTCGAATCACGTTGTCATCAAAAACCGAGCATAGAAAAACCGTCTCCTGCATATACTCCTCTTTCCACTTTGGATTATGTTCTGTCAACAATATGGGAAACAACTTTGCAAATTTCTCTTCCGGCACCAATGAAAAATCTTGTCTCATTCCGTTCTCCTATGCGCTTTAAAATAACAGCAATTTTATAATTAGCCCGACCAGCAACAACCAAATACAAACAATTGGAATTGCAAATATCCATCTCTTAGGCTTTGCCTCCTCCCATAGATGTTCTGCCTGCTTGCGATGTCTTTCAAAAACCTCACGCGGAATGAGTTTGATGGTCAGTGCAACTAGCGCGGGCAGTAATATTATATCATCTAAATATCCTAATATTGGTATGAAATCTGGAATCAAATCAATTGGCGAAAGCGCATAACCAATCGTTATTCCAGCGAATACTTTGGCAATTATCGGTGTTTCTTTATCCTTTAATGACAAAAATATGGCCGGAATATCCGCTTTTAATTTTTTTGCCCGTTCTTTTAAGTTCAATGCTTTTCTCCCTTATTCCAATCTCTCTAGCTTGGAATTTTATCTGTTATTTTCAACTAATTAACCCCTATAATGTTTTAAATATTGTTGCCTGATATGGCTCTTGAATTAAATCTTGAACCTGCTCTTTAAATACTTTAAAATGTTCTGTTTCTCTGTGCTTAAGCTGATCCTCGGGCGTTCTATATACTTCTACAAGTAAAAACTCTGAAACATTTTCCTTATTTTGCATCACATCGAAACTAATGACACCGCTCTCCTCACGGCTGCATCTTGCATTTTGGGTCACGATATCAATAAATTCTTCTATGCATTGTGGCTTAACAAGAATTGGGACAACTGCAACGTGATTCGATATCTTTTCATTCATTAATATTCTCCTTCTCCGGTTCTGTTTTAACGTTTATTATCCTCTTGTTTAATCCAATGCCTGATACCTTTTCCTGCATGCGGTTCATCCGAATACCTTGGAATTATATGCATGTGAGCATGGAATACCTCCTGGCCACCAATCTTGCCGACATTCCAGCCAACATTATAGCCATCCGGCTTATATCTTGCATCCAAATATTGTTTTACTTTGTCTAAGAGTAATTTCGTTGCCATCCACTCCTCCTGACTTAAATCAAAAACTGTTTTTTTGTGTGCCTTCGGAATAATAATGCAAGAACCGATAAGGATTTCCTCCTTTAACTCAATGCAGGTGCAATGCTCATTTTCCAAAATAATTGTTCCGTTCTCACCGTTTTTATAATTACAAAATACACATGAATCCATTATTTATTACCGCTCCTATTCAGATAAAAATATTTTCTTCTTCTCCATATCCACCTTTGCCTCTACACCATAAGGCAGTACACATCTAGGGGTGCAATGTCCGAAATTAACGTTATAAACAATTGGCATATTTTCATTATCAATCACTTTTTTGATAACTTCTTTATATTCCTCATAGTAGGCTTCATCCTGTGGTTTACCCACTAAAATTCCACTGATAACGTCAAATATGCCTTGGTTTTTTAAGGTCAGTAACTCTGTTTCCACTATTTCTGGCGTTGGTTTTTCCTCACATGTTTCAATAAACAGAATTTTTCCTTCCCACTCTTTTTTATCTGGGAAAAGATGATACTTCTCACAAATTTCCCGCTCTTCGCTATACCTATTTCCTACCAAAATATCGTATAGGCTCTCCAAACAACCACCTAATAATTCACCTTGAAACACACCATTTCCCTGCAACAGTTCAAAACCTCGGTCTTCCCGGTGAGCGATTCGCTCTGTTCCTAACGCTGCCCGTGAAAAATCAGTTCTTTCCTCATACCATTCATCACTAGATTCAATCACATTGTATGTGTTTCCCTGAAGATAGCTTTCAAATGCTTTTTTACTATATGGAAGCATATCATCTGATATCTCTCCCATGTCACAGATAAAGCTCGGTCCGTAGTAGGTTGACAGTCCCAACTGATAGAACATCAAGTGATTTATGGTCGTATCTGAGAATCCCGTAAATAATTTCGGGTTTGTTTTTACTGCGTTTACAAACTCATCGTCCTCCATTAGATATGGCAATAGACGATAGGTATCATCGCCGCCAATCGCACAGATAATACCTGCAATGGTTTCATCCAAAAAAGCTTGCTTTAAATCACTTGCCCTTGCTTCTGGATGTTTCTTTAAAAAGTCTATTCCTTTCAATGCGTTCGGCATAAATATAGGCTCTAGTCCATATCCTTCTAATCGCTTTACACCCATTTCCACATTGTGACTGCAAAAATCTTCTCCCAACATTCCACTTGATAGGCTGACGATTGCAACCTTATCACCCTTTTGTAATTTGCGTGCTTTTAACATAATTGCCCTCCTACAAAATAAGCAACATTCCATCTGCGTTGGACTGAAATCCACATTGTTCATATACTGGTCTGCCTAATTCGGTTGCATCAAGGCTTATTTCTGTAACCCCCCTCTGCTTCGCTTCATCAATTAGCATTTTCAGCATTAAAATAGCAATCCCTTGATGACGATAATTTGAATTAGTATATACATTCATCATATGTGCCCGTTTCCCCGTTGGATGGTCGCAAGTTGGGGCTACTGTTATATAGCAGATTGTTGCACAGCCAATTACTGCTTGATCAATGGCAAGCACTGTTGTCTGGTCGGCAGTCTCATAATATTCCTTGGTGTTTGCGATAACCTCTGGGTCAAGCTTAGTATCTTCCGCTAAACCATTGACAACTTTTAGCATTTCAATTCTGCTGCTTATCACCGCATCAATATCGGCGCTTGTTGCTTTAATAATTTTCATGATATTTTTTTCTCCTTCGTTCTATTTTACGATTCAAACATGTTCCAATAGCCATTGGTCTACGATTTCACTATCTTCTTTTGCTCCAAAAGGATGCTCGCTATTTTCAGAAATTGTTAATTTGCACTTAAAATGATTGCAAAATTTTTTCATCTCTTCCGTAGATTGCAGATTATCTTTTCCGCCAAATAATATGTACGTTGGAAAACTCCAGTCTTCAATCGGATGTTCTTTCACATAGCTGTAATACCGCCACGACAACATATCTATTGGTGTCGGAATCTCTTGTTTTTCTCGTAGTGCCTCTTCGGTCACGCCAAACCAAGCAAACATTTGATGTATCAAATATTCCATGTTCACTACCGGCGATTGGAACAGTACCTTCTCAAATATCCGGTTTTTGTATGTATGTAAGCTAAAGAATGCACCCAAACTACACCCGAATAAAGATACTGCGTTCCAATTCTGATATACATATTCTGCAATAATATCCAAATCCGTCATTCCATTCCAAATATCACATTTATAATTTTCATCGCTTCTTTCCCCATGTTCTGGCAGATCGAAACTAATTGTTTGATATCCCTTGCCCTCAGCAATTTCTGCAAAATGCTCAGCACTTTCTTTATTTGACATTTTTCCATGAACGAAAATGTATACTTTATCTGATTTCTCCCCCCATATAATTGCGGGGATTTTTTTTATATATATTTTTTCACTTGTCATCTTTCACTGCTCCTTCTCTCATCATCTCGATACGGCTTGGAGGCAATAAACATACCATATTCCTTTGGAACCTCGAGAACACCATCTTTCATATTATGAAGCAGCACGCTTCTAACATCCGCTCTTGAAATTTGGCTTAATGTCGACATACTCGATAATGAATAAATGTAATCCACCATATCATCAACATTGGTCACCGCCAAAGAATCTGGATATTCTAACAATTCAATCGTGTCAAAAATTCCAGACAAAATCTCCTTTCCATTTTGCAATGTGAAATTTTTATTTACATGATCCTCAACACCATATATGCTTAGAAGCTGAGACATGTATTGAACAATGCCATGCTCACCATAGGTAGCACAATAAAATTTACCGCCTGGTTTTAGTACCCTCCTAACTTCACTTAGCCCTTTGGGCAAATCAGGGACATGATATAGCATCATATTGGCAATGACGATGTCAAATGAATTATTATCAAATGGTATCTCTTGAATATCTACCACTCTATACTCAATATTCTCATAAGCACGTAGATTTTCCTTCGTTCGTTGCACCATCCCTTCTGAAAAGTCAGACAGTATTAGTTTCGCGCATTTGGCAACAGCATCATGCTGACATTTCCACATATCACCTGCTCCGCATCCTAATTCCAGTAACTTGGAACCATCATCAATTTCATATTGAGAAAAAATCCAGTTACCAAATCCCATTTTATTCGTTGAATATTTTTCGTGAATAGAAATTCTTGTATTCAAATTGTCTGCATTTTCATATTGCTTCTTTACAACGGTGGTATCATTTATCTGACTCATCTATTATCCTCCACAAGGTTTTGATTTCTAACCTCTCATCTTCTCCAGCCGCCTTGCTTGTTCAAACGCTTTCTGTAAAAACGCTTCCGCTGATAAATCCGTATAATCCCAATTCATCGGCTCTAATGCCGTAGCCCCCAAATAACTAGCTGCTGCTATTTGTCTCATAACTGTTGTCCAATCAATCTTCCCATCAAAGGGCAACTGGTGCTGCATCCGCTTTCCACCGTTATCATGCAAATGGATTGCCATCAAGCGCGAGCCGTACCTCGCCAATAAATCAATATCTGGTTTATAATTATAATGATGGCAGCAATCATAACAAAATCCGATTCGCTCGGAATCAACTTGCGCTAAGACAAATGATAAATTGGAAAAGTTCCGTACATTTTCCATTGCAACATTGACACCCATCTGCTCTGCTTTTTCTGCAATCCACTTAACTCTATCTAACCCTAAGTCGCTGCAAATATTATTTTCTTCGGGCAAATGCACCACCATTGTTGGGATTTCAAATTCTGCACAATCTGCAACACACTGCAAATAGCAATCTAGCGCCGCTTCGCCATACTGATTATCAAGCCATAAATTATTTTGATTTTGAATGGGGGTATGAATATTTTCGATATAGAGCCCCGCCTCCCTTGCAAGCTGCGGTCCCTCCCGATAATCTCCTCTACCAAATCCATCACTCCACCACAATAATACGCCATCAAATCCGGCTTCTTTTATTAAGCGATATCGCTCTTTTATTGGCAGCTCGTATCCAAACCAATCATAAATTGTCAGCATCGTTTTTCTCCTTCGTTTCAACTCACCAAGCACTCAACACTGCAACCAGAGTCTGGTATCTATCATGTTAGTCCACCGTTATCCTTTTATTTGATTTTACACATTGTTGCTCATACTAGCAAGTCCGCAAGAAAATCTTTATAAATTAAAAATGGCAATTTGCGCCAAGACATTGAGATTCTGCCGACTTCGACCGCCTTCTTTAAAACGGTACTTGAATTTGTAGCTCCAGACACGGCATCAACATCAATTTTTTGTTCATTAACTACAACAATGCAAGACACAAAACAGGGCTGGAAGCTAATTCATAGCTTACCAGCCCTAAATAACAATAAGGATGTTTTTGGATTATCAAATCTACGAAAAATTTGTAAAACTATCCGTCTTTGAAACACTATCCACATGAAGATATACATCCATACAAGTAATTCCATTCTTTTCGTACACGTGCTCAAAGCAAGATAATATGTCACTCTTCGGTTTTTCACGAAATCCATTTGCTTGTAAATACTCCAATATCTTTTTATATGCATTAGGAATGCGTTCAAAGGCGGCTACAAATGGATCATATATTGTGATTACCGCATAATCAGCCTCTTCTTGATTCGCATATTCCACACCCAGATGGCTTGATTCAAATCCTTCTGGTAAAACATAAGCTGCTGCATATCCTCGTAGACCAAATCTGTTTTGTAATTCAGGTGAAACAAAAGGAAATTCCCAGCCGATTCGCTTGGCCTGCGGGTGATTCTCTAACAAGCCTGATTGACGCCCCCAATTATCTAGGTACGCATTTACATCATCCTCTGGATTCGGTGTAACCATCACATATCTTGCCATCTTAAATGCTTCTACTTTTTTTATTGTAATTTCCGAATAAATCTCCTCGCTCGCAGCCATGTTGTCTCTGACTAAAGCATCTAATTTGCATGCAAAAACGTCACATAAAGCAATTAGCTTATTCAATTCCGGCGCGATATCATCGGCTTCCCACTTGGATATTGTTTGACGGGACACAGACATAATCTCCGCTAACTGCTCTTGTGTAATCTTTTTTTGTTTCCGTAAATACTGAATATTTTTCCCTAAACTCATAAAATAACCATCCTTTCTCATCGCTGTCATGTTACCGTTATTGTTACACACCTATAACGGAAAGAACACCACGTTAGAAGCGCTATTTTAATGAGCTATGTCAACTGATGGTTTACATGGCAAGATTTCCTTTATTGGGATGTCGTAACGATTAACGTTCAGTCCTGATTCTTGCCCATGAATCGTGTCAACATATACGCCACCGTTGGCAAGAATTGTTTTATTGCTGCCAATGTTTATATCACGACAAACAATTCGGACTTTATCTAGTCCGAATGCGTTTGCTTTCTGTAAGCCTAGCCGCAATTGCTCTTTTGCGTACCCTTTGCCACGTTCACTCGGGCAAACGGAATATCCTAAGTTTGAAGCAAATTCTCTATCGTCATCATCGTATTCAAGCTTGTGACGAAAAATAATAAAACCGATAATTTTACTGTCGCTTTCACGAAAGGTCATATACCAAGTTAATTTGTCGGACATATTTTCGCAAAACTGAATCCAGTCAAGTACATTGTCGTACTTTTCAAGATAATCCAAACCTGGGATTCTGCTTGGGTCGTATGTAACCCTCTCACGTTCAGCAGGAAATTCTGCCCTATAATCTGCAACTTTCTCTGCATACTCAGCAGATAGTTTAATCAATTTAATTTCACTCATTCTTTTTTTCCTCTAAAGGGTAACTTACTTCTATCAGTTTTTTAAGTAATTCTGATGCTCTACTGGTTCCCAAACCTGTTATTAACTGCATATCTGATCTACCAAATACTTTCTCTTTTCCGAAAACACGATACATTCTCTGAATATGGTCTACTGTTTTTTCGGTAAAATCTACAAGTTGATTATCATACATTTGCATTACTTCAATGTCCGCTTTTTTATGACTCTTATATATTCTACTTACATGCATAATCACCAATTTGACCTGCGTAATCATAAATCCCTATAAACAGTTTTTTATGAATAGAAATATATTCATTAGGGGTAAAACTGAAAGCTTTTTCTGACAGTAGCTTCACTATGCGAACTGAAACCTTATCCGCTTCTTCTGTTCTGCTATCACCACCATGCTTTGGATTCTCCTCATAGTATGTGTTCATAATTTTTTGTGCTTCATCAATCGATATTTCACCTTCAATATTCTGAATAGCCGTATTAATTAAGTATTGAGATGGCTTCAAACCTGAAGGCCAATTGCTGTATGCCATGCATAGCCCTTATCTCTTTTATTTGGTTCTGTCTCTATTAGATACTCTTTGAAAGGATCTTGGTTCATTCATCTACTCCGTCCTGTTATATTATTTCTTCATAAAATATTCTACAATTTCCAAATCTAAACTATCTAATGAGCCATGTCAACTAGTGGTTCACATTGCTAGTCCTGCACGGAAAAGGTAAGGCGACACTCCACCCCTTCATAATGTACCGTCCCCTCGTTTGCTTCGTATGGGATATCTTTGCAATACACAAACCCTAATTTCTCCAAAACCTTTCCCGAATCTTGGTTGTCCTTTGCATATCTTCCTACAAGCTCCCTAATCATTAAGTCGTTTTGGGCAAAATCTATGATTGCCCGCATCGTTTCGGTTGCATACCCCTTGCCCCAGTACTTCTTTCCGAAGTTATAACCTATTTCAAATAAGTGATACTCCTCTTCAAAATATATCAGCCCGGTTCCAATCAGTTCATTGGTATCTAATGTCGTTACCGCCCAACGAAACCAGCAATCCGAAGGTATTTGCGCCAGTTCAAAAGCAATCCATTCTTTTGTTTTATTTATGTCATTGTGGCTACGCCAAAACATATATTTGGCAACGTCCGGGTCACTTTCCCAACACCTAAATACATCGTTCGTATCCTCAATACAAAACGGTCTTAACAATAATCGCTCTGTTTTTATTATCGGTGTGTTCATCCGATTTCCTCCACTTTTTTGGCTTCATTAAGAAACCAAATAAGAAAAACATAAAACCCCAATATCGGCGAAATGCCATATCCCATAAAAGGCACTGGAAAATTCCCTATAAATGTAGCTGAAATCATCAGCCCATAATACATTGCCATTCCTATACAGATATTTCTATTTTCCTTCTTGCAAGCAATCAGAAAATAAATCGGCATCCCAAACAGTGCTACGATTCCTATCATATATAATACAAATGATATATCATGTAACATTGTTAATACACCCTCCGTATAATCTACTGGTGGTAAGCTGTCTAACTGAATCCATGATTTTAATGTCAATAGAAACAATATGACAGAGCAACTACCTTTTAATATTTTGGAAATGCTTGATTTTAACAGTAACACTATTAGTGGAAGTGAAAAAGCTAATAATTGAGAAGCATCCGGTTGTAAAAAAAGTAGAAATGCTATTACTATGATTCCTACAAAAGAAATGGCAAACTGTTTTTCCTCGATTAGTCGATTAAAAGCTACAATTGTGATTGGAATAACAATTGTAGATATATTTAAAGTGAAGAATGGCAATCTTAACCACCGATGAACACCTTCCATATTCGGCCCTAAAAATGTTAACCCCAACAAAAGAGCTGATACAAACACAATAATTTTATAGTTAAATTTCAAATTGTATTTTAAGACAAAAAAACTAACCAAAGTCGCTACAAATATCAGCACAGGATTTTGTATCCATATCGCAATGGAAACACTCTTACTTATCATTCCAATCATCCCTAATAAACATGGTATCAGAATGGATAAAACAGGATATATTATTCTCTTATTATTTTTGGTTACCATATTTTCCTCCTGGCCGCAAATCAGCCATTCAAAAGCGCCTCTAAATCCAGCAAAGACACTTCCATACGTTTTGAAGTTTGCTCCATTGACATTCCCGAATCAAGAAATCGCTTTACCACCATTTTCATATTCTCGCCAACTTCAATAATATGTCCATCCAAATCGTAAAACCGGACCGAGCGCTGCCCCCACCGAGCTTCTTTAACGCCGTCTCCCATATATCTAATATCACTTCGCTGTTCTATTTTTTGAATAAAGTAGTCAAATTCATCTTCTTCAAAATACAACTCCATATTGTGTGGCTGTGCGTGAATACTATTTTTTGTAATGTCCATAATTCGATCGAAATCTTGTTGCAAAGACAAGCCACCGCTAAAACCAATGCAAATACCGTAATCTTGAAACACCTCAAGACCAAACAAATCCTGATAAAACTTTTTAGAAAGATTGATATCTTTTACCGCTATACAAACGCCTTGATATTTCATGTTCATACCTCCCCAAATTTTGCTTTTCATATAAATTTCAATACACCCTAAACAAATATACACCAACGAATTCCATATCTGTCAATTAGATCAACCATTAGTTTACTAAAATCACATGGGCTAAGAGGATATAAAATTTTAGCACCGTCCTCTAGTGCATCATATGCTTTTCTAACTAATTCATCTTTGTTTTCGCCAAAATGCAGGCAAAATTGCATTGTCGTGCCCGTAATAATCTCTTCGTCATCATATGCTTCTGATATCGCCAATATCTGACCATACACATTCAGCTCTGCATGCATAAGCGTTCCGTCAGCGTTCGGATAGCATGCCACCAACTCCGCATCAAAAGCCTTCTTATATAATTCCACTGCTTTGTCACTTTCTTTTACATATATCTGCATCATTGATCTATACATCTTTGCGTACCTCCATTAAATATGGTTGTTTCGAGGACATGATACTCTACACTTATTACAGTCAACAGTATCAAATCCCCGTGCCGTTTTTCCATATGCATTTTCCCTACATCGTTTTTGATTTACAGTACCATCATTATTTATTGCTTTGACAGGGCAAACGTCTATACACTTATGACATTTATCAATACAAATATTCTTTGATATTTCATCGGATGATATCTCTAAATCTGTTAGCATTGCACCAAGTGTCACCATGTTTCCATATTGCTTGGTCAAAAACAATGAGCTCTTTCCAATAGAACCTAATCCTGCTAGCACCGCAATATTTTTCATGGATAGTAACCCTCTGCCCTCCATGTTGTCTTTATCCCAGTATTCATACGGAGCATCGCAGGGCATCGGCACTACCACGCAGTTAAATTCTGCTTCAATTTTCTTTGCTGACCTAAATCCGATCAGGTCAACCTCTGGACAACTTATACTATTGTAATGTCCGTATATCAACCGAGAGTCTACTTTGGTTAATCCTTTCGGCAATGCAATGCCATAAGAAATCACAGATTTACATTTTGGATAAATGTCTGTTGGATGGTATCCTACGGGAGCATTATCAAAACGTTCGATATTAGCGAAACCACATAAATCTGCTCCGGTAGACAATACTATTTTTCTTATTTGCTCTTTCATATTATACCTTCTTTACGGTTTTTCATTGTAATTGCCACTACAAACACATTGTTTTAGGCATTGCGGAAACAAAATCATATAACAAATTATAACATGAAATGAACGGACTATGTGAGCTGATTGAAATGCGTTTAATATTTACAGCCCTCCATTTTTATGACTTAAGATACTGTATTGCTTCTAACTTCATAATGAAGTTCAACAAATTGATTGAATTGATTTATGCTTCTTAACGATAATAATGTTTGAAAATCGTTATTTTTGAATAACGGTATACCTCTGCCAAGCAAAACCGGAGTTATAGAAATGATGAGTTCATCGACTAATTTCTCTTTTATAAATGTGCTAAGTAATTCCCCGCCTCCAACAATCCAAATATTATTACCGTTTCTGTTTTTTAGATTATTTGAGAATTGAACTATATCCTCATTAATAAAGGTAACATATTCATTGTCGTCTTTCTTCGATCTGGAAAAAACATAGCATTCTTTATTTTTGTACGGAAAATTACCTTTTTCCGTTTCCATAATCCAATCATAGGTAGTTCTTCCGATTAGGATTGTATCTACAGTATCATAAAACCTTGAGTAGCCGTTATCTCCTTCACCTTCAACTGCAAATAGCCAATCCAAGTTGTGTTCTTCTGTAGCAATATATCCATCCAAACTGGAAGCAATATACAATATTAATTTACGTTGATTCATCAATTAACCCTCCATTTTTATGATTCAAGATATTGAAAATTCCATTATATAAAATAACTTGTTTGTCAAATGGCATAAGCCAATTAACCTTTCTTTTTACCGCTGCCAAATCATTGTATACTCAATCTCGTTTGTATCAACATCTACCCCCTGCGTTTCAATATGAAATCCTGCGCTTTCATAAAAATGAATTGCAGGTTCGTTCTTGGCATAGACAGACAAGCTAAGCCGCTCCGTTTTGCTCTTTACCTTGTTTAACAGCTTCGTTCCAACGCCGGAGGCCCGGTAAGCTTTCTTTACGAAAATCCCCGCAATATAGTAATCCATAACGCCAACAAATCCCTCAATCGCACCGTTTTTTTCAAATATATAAACATCTGCCTGTGGAATTAGCGATTTTACCATATCAAAGTTCTTCCGCCAATAATCCGCGTCAATAAAGGCATGGGCGTCAATATTGGCATTAAGCCAAATCTTCATAACTTCCGGTAAATCACTATTTTTAAATTTTCTTATCATGCGCTGTTTCCTTTTTTATCTATGTTAAAATAGTTTTTTCCCATCAGAAATATCGATATCAAGTTCCTTTGCCAAGGCACCCTGTTTGAACGGATTTATCTTTTCTACAACACCCTCTCGCTCCAGAAATGTACCAGTGCTTTTGAACCAAAATGTGATGCCGGCTTTCATACATTGCTCACGAACGCTAAGTATCCATGCGTAGTTACACACTCTTGCGTCTCGTCCGTTTTCGCCACTTACAGTAACATGGTCAACTCCATGAAGGTAAGCGGTTAAATCTATCTTTTCAAGCATCGGAGAACAGGCAATAAAACGTCGCTTGATCGGAAACGACAAAAATAGGGGCAGCCGATAGTCTGCCATTGCTTGATTTTCAACTGTACAACCAATATTTACATTGTCGTATCCTTCACCCCAATCATCCGGAAGTGATACCATAAAACGTTCAATCCGCTTCGTCAGTATTAAAAAATCAATATCTTGCCGCTGCTTTATCATTGCCCAAACCTCCTTTCGCCACTCATCGGCTTCTGGAAGAAAAAAATCTGTCGCAAAACAAGTAGCAAGAATTTTCCCGCCTTTGATATTATATTCGCCGTTGGGTTTTGTTCTGATCGGCCAGTCAAATTTATCGGTTTTTGTTATGGTGTTTTGACCATAACGTTTTGCGTTTGGTCCATAAAAATAGCAATTACTACATCCTTCACTAATCTTATAGCATCCTGTCCACGGCTCCCAATTCATACGTTCCTCCTATACTCTTCTAATGTCAATCAGATATATGCTTGATTTGCTGCAAATCTCCACTACAAAGCACATCCATGTTTTTGAATATTGTTTCGGCATCCCAATCCCACCATTTAAGTTCAAGCAAATATGCAATTAAATCTTCATCAAATCGATTGCGAATTACCCTGCACGGATTCCCACCAGCAATACAATACGGGGGAATATCCTTTGTAACAACAGAATTGGCTGCTATGATTGCACCGTCTCCAATATGAACGCCTGGCATCACAGTTACATTCTGCCCAATCCAAACATCATTACCTACAACGGTATCACCTTTTAGCGGAAGGTCTTCAAGGCTTGGGGTAAACTGCTCCCATCCACCACCCATAATGTTAAACGGATAAGTCGTAACACTGCTCATCCTATGATTGGCACCATTCATAACAAACTCAATGCCCTTTGCAATCGCACAAAATTTTCCGATTATCAATTTATCCCCCATAAACTCATAGTGGTTGGTAACGTGGTTTTCAAATTTCTCTGCTCCATTCACATCATCATAGTAAGTGAAGTCACCGACAACAATATTGGGCTTGGTAATTACATTCTTAATATATACAACTTGTTTAATTTTTTCGTTTGGATATATATGATTAGGATTTGGTCCCATAAACTCACCCTTTCAAATTTTGATGTATCCCATAATCAAGATGATTCTTCTTTCATATGTCTGCTTTTGCCCCTACATCTCCTTAATTTATTGCGCCACTACAATTAACCGCCCACTGTTTTCATTATAATCACTGGCATCATAGTCGCCGTAAATCTGTATGTTTTTAAAACCTGCCTTTGAAAGCAATTTCTTATAATCATCATCAAGAAGAATTTTATAAATAATATCATATTGATTGCTTTCTTTTCGCTTGTCGGAATGGTATAAATCCAAAACATGAATCGTTTGAAAATCGTCATCATGTTCCTTTACAAACACGCGTGAGAAATCCGCTCTATTTACAACAACCTCAATCGGAGGAAGGGACAGCGTAAAATGGGTTGTCCCTTGAGTCAGCACGAGCAGTCCATTTTCATTTAATCTGTTTTTCATGGATTTAAGGGCGGTTATTAATTCCTCATCTGTATGGAGATGTGGCAGTGCCGTCGAAAGACAAACAATCGCATCAAAGGTCTGAGTATGCTTCTGTTCTAAGTATCTAAAATCACATTGGCATAATGGAATTGATTTTTCCGATGCCTGTAAATTTCTGCTCGCCACCTCAAGCATTGATTCTGAATAATCCGAACCACTGACGTCTAAGCCCATTTCTGAAAGCATATATAAATGTTGTCCCGTTCCACAGGCACAGTCCAAAACCGATTTTACATTATGCTTCGCAAATAGTTTTCCAAAAAAATCGCGTTCTCTTCCGAGATATTCTTCAATTAAACCAAATTCGTCATAGTCATATGCAAACTTTTCATATAAGTCTTTCATTGTACAGCTCCTTTTTCATACAAACTGAATCTTTCATATTAACATACTGACCATAGTTAGGAATCACTTTATAGCCAAGTTTTCGGTATAAAGCCATCGCCGCAACGAGCGGCTCACCCGATTCCAATATTAAATACTTATATCCTTGTTCTCTTGCTCTTTGTTCCAGCAATTCCATAAGCTCGTTTGAAATACCTTGTCCTCGATATTCCTGTTTTACAAATACTCTTTTTACCTCAGCGCACTCATTATCATACTTCTTAAAACTAGCACTGCCAACCGGAATGTCATTGTCATAAGCAACGACTACATCATGAACATCATTTAACTTGTTGTATTGAACATATTCCGTCCGATGTTCTTCACCGCCAACAAGTTTGTTTAAGAATTTATCTAGCTCTTGACATAACAAAATAAAATCTGGATTTTCGCCATCTGTGTATTCAAATCTCATCTTAAAATCTCTCCCATAATTTGATTATCTTAGTCTATTTATAAGTGCACAGCCTTCATGCGTTATCGTAAAAAAAAGCAACCGTTTCTTACCATCTAAAAATGCGATGTCACTCTGTCCAAAAGATGTTTGCTCAACCACATCACAACCATAGCTTTCGGCACTGCCAAAAAAGAAACTCGGAAATTTCTCTAGGTACTTCCAATATGCATCATTTATCATAAATGTATATTTTGTTACACTTCGTCCCGCTTTCTGGGTTCCATGCCATGCGTTTACTTTCTTTTCTTCTATCAGCTTTAATTTTTGCTTGGCAGTCACAATCAATTCATCTGTTTTATCATCATATATCTGAACTATTTCCACATAGACGGCCTTACCCATAAGTCTATGAAGAATCTCTATATATTCCTCGTGTGAATTTAGTTTTACATCTACAAACTCGCTTTTCATTGAATTTCTCCCACTCCTCACCTGTGGCTCTGATATTTACATGTAAGCGTCGCTTTTTGCAAAATATGCCCATCCATCGCTTGAAGTAGCTGCATTTTCCTGCGAAATAAGCTTGATGGTCAATGCAATCAACACTGGCAGTAATATAATATCATCATTGGTATAAAATTCGGAATTAAATCAATTGGTGAAAGCGCATAGCCAATTGTTATGCCGACAAACTATACTCTGAATCTAATTTTACAAGGGAATAATCTTCAACTTTACATACTGCTGCGTGGTGTGTACCCTTAATATTTTTGTGATATAACAACCAATTCCCATTCAAAAACTTCGCATCGATAAATCTCTCTTACAATAATTGGATCATTTTGAGCTATTCCCTGAGCCTCATCTAAATTTTCAGCACCATAAATAATCATTCCACCATCATTATCCGAAAATCCGCCTCCCATGAGATAGCGTTCTTCGGCAACATTCTTGACATAAGACAAGTGATCTTGAAAATCCTGATTAGTGAGGTCTTTCTGACCAATCTTGTAATCTATTCTGACATATAGTTTGCTACCCTCTTTTATATGCATTTTTCATTCTCCTTCATATTTTCTTCTTAATCTACTCTTTATATAAATAGTTTACCATAATAAATTCTTGGGTATTTCATCAACGGTTCATTGGCCACCATATTTAATTATTTTCCATCTACAATTTCGTATCCGGCATGATTGAGAACTTCTAACGCCTTTTGGTAATATTCTTTTTTGGTAAGCACATAGTCTGTGTTAAAAGTTGAAATTGCAAAGATTCCAATTTTATTTTCTGCTAAAATGCCGGAAATCTTTGACAGTATCCCAATCAACGAAAAATCTAAGACCCCTTCAATGCGAAATGCTTTCCATCCATCATCAATTTCAGTCGCATTGGATGGTACATCCGCGGTAATACATACCAATGATTTTTCTTCATCGGTCTTGCCAATAAAGCTATACTCTGAATCTAATTTTACAAGGGAATAATCTTCGACTTTACATACTGAAAAATCATAGTTAATATTTTTGATTACCATAAATACTACAGCCTCCAAATTCTAATTCAACAATTTACTTGCCAATTTATATACTTGTTTTATTTCTTTCGATGATACATCCCATGAGTTCAATTCTTTTGAAATCATTTCGCGGTGCTTTTTGCTGATATCCCTCAATGCATTTCCAACTGACTTTCTTACATATTCACTTTCATCTTCCTTGCGAGCAGATAATAGCCGGACTGCAATTTGTGGATTTTCCTTAAAATAGGGACGGCTCGTCCATATTCGTAGCCCCTCCGAAACAGCTCTGCGGACATTGGCACAATCACTATTTAACCATTCCTCAATCAATGGTAAAGCTACTTCATATCCAATGATTTTGCAGTGATTATCGAAAGCCATCGCCAATATTTCCTGCACTTTCCAACTTTCATGCTTGCTAACTATATTTTTTAAATAAATTAAAGCATTCTCATTAACATGAGCAGAGTAGCCCATCAGAAAAACTCCGATCTCTTGTATTTGAAAATTATCTGATTGATATAACTCCATACCCATAAAGAAGCATTCATCAAGTGAATGTTTCTGGTAATATTTTTCTGCTTCCCCCTTTACAAGCTTTAAACAATCCTTTTCTGGTAATATGTCTTCTAAATATATTTTGAAATCCTCTATATCACTCATTTAACATTTCCTTTATGCATAGCACCGCTTTCTGCGCAGATTTCTGTTTTATTAATCCTTCCTTAGCTGATGCCGAAATAGAAATTGTTGTACTTGCTGCATTTCCGGAGACATATTCCAAGCAAATAATTGTTGGGTTCATTTGTCCGAAGCCACTACCAACAACTGCTGATAAATATGGAATATCCGTATTTGCATCCACTTCAATAATCTCTATTAAATTGGGCAAATTAGCAACAATATTATAACTGTTACTTATTGCATCTGTGATTGGATAGTTATACTCTATCTTATCTTTAAAATCAAAGGTTTTAAGTTTTTTTGCTGCCCTTGTGGCACCACTCTTCCCTCCTGACGCTCCACCAGAACGACCAAACGGTCCGCCACCGATAGAACCACCTACTGCTCCAGCTTCTTCACCAATTTTGCCAAGATGCTGCTCTAAAATTTTGTTTTTCATGTTATTGTCCATCGTAATCTCCGTTTAAATAATTTACCATAATAAATTCTTCAGTATTTTCATCAACGATTTCAAATCCGATATCCTGATACATTTTTACCGCATAATTAGCTTTTTGAACCGCCAGAGAAACCTTCTCATATCCACTAGTTTTTAGGGTCGCAAGCATTTTTTTCATCATTGATGTTCCAAGCTCCAAGCCTCGGTACTCCTTATAAAGTGAGATTGCAAATGATGGCGTTTGATTATCAATATGTCCATAGTCATTCATAATGCGAACCCAAACCGCCCCTACAATCTTCCCCTTTATTTCTGCAACTAATCCTTTGTCATCTTTTAAAAAACCCACTGATAAACAATCCCATACAGCTCCCGCACATAATACGTCGGAAATAACCACCATGCAGTCTTACTTGACACCGCACCAAATTCCAGACCGAGCGAATCCGCTATTTTTCCCGCACGATACTCATGAAATTCATTTGTTACAATCGCTAATTCTTGGTTTAAATCATATTGCTCAATAATCTCTTTTGAATATGCCAGATTTTCTCTGGTTGAAGTAGACTGGTCTTCTTTATATAAGCGTTCCGGGTCAATCCCCTTGTCCACTAAGTAGCGATACATACACTCTGCCTCACTGATTCCTTCATCCCATCCCTTACCGCCAGATAAGATGCACTTTGTTTCGGTATGTTCACTTAAATATGCGTATGCGGCTTCCAGTCGTTCCAACAATGACAGACTTGGTTTTTCACCAATCACTTTACACCCCAACACAATTACGGTTGGATTCTGGCTTACTGGCTTATTGGCCGCCTTAATCATACAACTTGTTATAATTAATACCATTGCTAGTGCCACCACCACTATTGCAGCCACGACAATCAGCACTATTTTTCCTCTGGTTGTTTCCCATACTTTAATAATCCAGTTGTTTATTCGCTGCATTTTTAGCCCATATACGATTACTAGTAAAAAAATAATAATGCCGGTGGCATTTCCAATATTCAAGACACCATATTTAAACAATGGTAATAGAAACCACACCAATCCTAAAATACCCACTACAAATAAAATCACTCTAATCATATTCTTTATCATCCGCTCATTTCCTAACTTTTTATTTTCCTATTCTCACTATCGTAACCCTCATGCTGACATATTTCAAGAAATTAATAAAATATTAAAAGCTTCAGAACCACGAACTGATTCTGAAGCTTTCCTCTTATGAATATTATTTTGTTGAAATGACAAACTCCGGTGTACCCAGATAAGCCGGACCTACCTCAGCCTCATCAAATACAATCACCAATTTTCCATCTGTGTTGATATAGAAATTCTGGTCCTCCTTTATTGATGTAAAAGCTTCGATATGATTCTCCGGGTCAGATTTTAACCAATACAAATCTGGTTCCTTTTCCATCTGACTTATTATTTGGGCATTAATTTTCTCCTTGTAATTTGGCTCATCAGGAAATAAATCAGCTAGTGTCACCAGTTTTCCACTGGCTTTGTCGATGGTGTAATACTTATGTGTCTGGTAACCGCTTGCTTCAGTCTCTACAGCGGCAATATCGAGGACGAACCATCTGTCCGTATCCGTTACCACATCATATGAAATGTCGAGGCCGTGATAACCTTCATTGCTTTCCGCGATATCTGCTTTGAACTTCTTTACCAGCTCCGCCGTGTATTCCTCAACGCTTTTATTGACTAAATCAGCCGTCCTTTGTTCCGTTCCTTCCGTTTCTGCTTGAAGCTCTCCTAAGTTGATAATTATTTCTTTCCCATCATTCTCATAATGATAGTTTTGAATATTAATTATCCGGAAAATCTGCCCAATAAAAGGCACGTTTTCCATCGCGTAGGCAACTTTTTGATTTGTCATTGGCAGGATTACCAGCACTGCTAGTGCTGCCGCCACGCCAACGCCCCAGTTGCGAAGTAAACGTTTCTTTCTGGCTTTTTGTTTATCACGTTTTGCCTGTGCAATGCACACTTCCATTTTTTCAATTCCATCAGTTGGTACATTGGTCATATCATATTCATTTATCAAACTTCCAAATTCCTTTCTCTGCTCCATAAAACCCTCCTATTCTTGCAAACAAAGCTTCATTTTTTCCATTGAGCGATACAGATGACTTTTGACTGTATTCTCATTCATCTCAACAATGTCGGACTGTTTCGACAATTTCTGTTTTTCGTTTACGCAGAAACTGCAACGCTTCGTTTATCATAATTCGATAAATCCAAGTGTCTGCATACTCTTCTTTTTTTAAGGAATCGCTCTTAAAAATGGCCTGATAGGCTCCCTCCTGAACAATGTCCAAAGCGTCCACCTCATTATGTACATAACTGTATGCTAACCGATAGTATTTGTCATAGTTTTTGACTAACCGGTCATGCACAGCCGCTTCTAAATCCTTACGGCGCATCCACATATCATCTCCCTTCTTTTTTGTAGCTACACTTATTAGATGCATCAAGGTATGAAAAAGTTTCAAAAAACTCCCAAAACATTTTCATGCTCTGGGAGTTCTCTATTCATTTTAATTACCATGTCAAAATCTGCAAACTTTGGGCCGCAGGCACAAATTTGCGTGTGAAAAATCTTGATTTTTCACACTATTCACCGGTGGCTTCGCGATATTCTTCGCTGCCTAAGTCTTCCCAAGCATGTTTATCAGCTCGAATGACCTCATAAGATATTTTATTGACCGCGTAGAAATCAACAATCCTTGTATCACCGACGTTGCTTCCCGCGGCATCATAATAATCTATGTAGCAGACAATTAGATAATACTCATCATTCTTGGAATCCCTGTCGTATCTTAAGCTTTTCTGTGCAATTTCTGCTGTCGGAAGATTCTCGACTTCCTCATCCAACTCATATTTACCCATCACGGCATAGCAATCACCGCTAGCCGAATCGATAAACTCCAATTCTCCACTCGTGCCGGCAAATTCCACTTCGTAAATAGATTGATACGCACTTTTGATAAATTGTTCCTTTAATAAGGCTTCCCAATCATCTGCATCAAGTTCTCCGCCATTGCTGTAATAGTCATCTTCCGGACTGTAGTAATCATCGTTCGGACTGAAATAGTCATTATCATAATCTTCACCTATGTTACCGGAATCATCAAAGTCGTATCCATATTCCGTATTTTCATTATATATGAACTTTCGAAAAAAGATTCCTTTTGGCTCACAGACATAAACGGAATCAGTTTCCCAAAAACTATTCTTCCTTACCCGCAAGGCATCACCAGAGGATATCTCCTGCGTGCCGCCAATGATGCCAGCAAAAAGCCAGTAGAGAAAAAGGATTCCTTCAATAATAAATAAAACTGCCCAAATAATATTATTCAAGACATGCGCGCCTTCATGAAAAAAACGTGCGTTAAACCACCGATATATTTTTATCAATGCTGCCGTGACATAGATTAGGCCACCCACATAGAGGACTACAAAACCAACATTACTTAGCCACGAACGATACTCATAACCGGCTGGCATCAAGTTGCATAGCTGTGTAAATAATACTGCCGCCAACAGATACCAGGAAAATCCAAACATAAAGTTAGCCGTTTTACAGCCCTTCTTCAGTGGCTCGCCAATATCGATTAAGGACAAACATTCTTCGTCCGTTTCACCCGCTAAAATCCGGCGGCGGCGTTCCACATCCGGGCTAGACTCATTAGTTACGGCATTAAATTTCTGGCATTCCTGCTCGAAACCATCAATGTCCCCAAGCATCCGCTTAGCAATTGCTTGCTGTAAATAATAACTGCCCTTATAATTCAACGCTATCTTCTGTTCGTCTAACTGTTCCATCGCCAGCAGAGCGTTTTCATACTCTCCCAGCCGTAGATTACATTTACCCAGCACTAGCAGATAATACTCCCGATAAGCCGGTTTTTTTGTTCTTCGATAATAAAAATAGATGTAATCCCGATAAGCCTTCAAGGACGTCCGATACAGCTTGCTTGATGCATGTGCCCCCAAATATCTCTGCCAGATAATTATCAGTAACAATACGGACAGCAATATTAAACATATAGACCACGCTGCATCAAGAACAATCAGACCGCAGATTGCCAGCATCCCGCTCAATATGATCAGCAGCTTGGCGGCAATCGTCCGTTGCTTCATTTTGGCTATATATTTTAGCGCCAATTCGTCAAATTCATACTGTGTTACATCATAATGAAGGTTATCATATGGATTCATGTTTTTACCCCCGCTTAACTATTTTTGATTTGCCGGTTCCACACTTATCGATTTTCCTTTGATTTTTACATTCTTCATGGCATTTAATACATCCTTGCCATATTCTCTTGGGACTTCCACAAACGTATACTTGTCGTACATATCAATGGCACCAACCAAGCTTCCCTGCATTCCAGATTCGCCAGCAATTGCACCTAAGATATCGCCCGGCTTTACTTTTTGATTCTTTCCTATATTGATAAACAACCGGACCATACCATCTTCCGCACCGGTATTCTCAAAGTCATAGGTATTATTACGCTCGATGGTCGCGGTATCATTTGTTCCTAATGCCTGTTTTAAAAATGCTGCGGCAATATCCATTGCGGTAAAGTCAGAATCATTGACCTGTTTGTCGATTAGGTCGATAAATTCTCTTAAGTCCTCTTCTTCCATAATCGTAGTGATACTGTCCATAACTTTTTCCGCTTTTATCTGAGCTACGTCTTCCGAAGATGGTATTGGCTGAGCTAAAATCTTTGTCTTACAATAACGCTGAATATCTTTTAATTTGTATACTTCTTTTCCTTTTACAAAGGTAAATGAACGACCGGTCCGGCCAGCTCGGCCAGTACGGCCAATGCGGTGTACATAATACTCGTCATCCTGTGGAATATCATAGTTAAATACGGCTTCCACGTCATCCACGTCAATGCCTCGCGCCGCTACGTCCGTTGCAATTAAGATATCTGTTTTGCCGGTACGGAAGCTTTTCATTACGCGGTCACGCTGGGTCTGCTTCATATCGCCATGCAGTCCCTCCGCAAAATATCCACGTCCCTGCAGTTCCTGAGTTAACTCATCAACCATCCGCTTGGTGTTACAAAATACTAAGGACAGCTTTGGATTATAATAATCCAGCAATCTCGTCAATACTTCGACTTTATCTTTTCGCTTTACATCATAATAATACTGTTCAATGTTTGGTACCGTCAATTCTTTTTTTACAACTTTTATCGTTACCGCATTGTTCTGGTACTTTTTGGTAATATCTAAAATTGGTTTTGGCATGGTTGCAGAAAACAGCACGGTCTGTCGTTCTTCAGTTGGAATATATTCAAGAATTGTTTCGATATCCTCACGGAATCCCATGTTCAGCATTTCATCTGCCTCATCTAAGACAATCGCATTGACATGCTCACAGCGAATCGTCTTGCGGCGCAGATGGTCCATGACACGACCCGGAGTACCGATAATAATCTGCGCTCCGCCCTTCAAGGAACGAATCTGCGTGGATATTTCCTGTCCGCCGTAAACTGGCAGAATTTTAACACCATGCATATATTGGCCCAATTTTCGCATTTCATCTGCCACCTGGATTGCTAACTCTCTGGTTGGTGATAAGATGATAATCTGTGTCTTTTTATTACTTGGGTCGACCTTCTGTAGCATTGGTATTCCGAATGCTGCCGTTTTACCAGTTCCGGTCTGAGCCTGTCCAATTACATCCGCTCCAGTTAATACGACTGGTATCGCCTGACTCTGTATCGGTGTTGCTTCCTCAAATCCCATTTCTTTGATACCTCTAAGTATCTGCGGGTTTAGTTCTAACTCATCAAATCTGATTGTTTCCATATGTTTCCTCTCTACTTCTTAATAATTAGTGTCTTCTTTCCTATAAAATAATAAAAAGAGCCTCTGCACAGATAAAGCAAATGTGTGCATCAGCCCAAACTTTACAATTCCGTTGCTAATCATAGCAGATAGCGGCGTTTCTGTCAATTTATATTTTATGTAAAGGCCGGTTAGAACCGGCCCTATATGTCAAGCAATCGGCCAAACGTATTTCAATCATCCAGTCCGGACCATTAAAAATTTTGCCCCCAAAGGCACGGTGAGTATTTTCGATTGCGAATTTTGGTCGTTACATAGATAGTATATGTATCTGACCGCAAAACGTTCCTTATTCTTCACCAACATAACCGGCATGCACACTGTTACGGCTAATCTTTTTCCCTTTATAGAGCATGATATCAGCGGTATGCAGGTAATCCCAGACCTTTTGCTTCTCGTTGGGAATATCACAGCAGATACCTTGGGAAATCGTCAGGATTGGCAGTGCCTTTGAAAATTTATGTTCAATCTCTTGTTGGCAAATACTTTGGCGCAACTCTTCGGCAAATTCCTGCACCCGGTCTTTGGTGTAGCCCTCATAAATAATAATAAACTCATCACCACCATAACGTGCACAAAAGATATTATCATACTGCTGCTCTAGCATCCGCATCGCCTGAGCAATCTTACGAATCACCATATCACCAGCCTGATGTCCATAGTTGTCATTGTACTGCTTAAAATAATCAATGTCTAAGATTTCAACCGCAAAGCTCCGTTTCCTCTCGAGTGAACGACCAAATGCTTCTTCGGAATAATCGTTTAGTCGGAATCGATTGGCCAATCCCGTCAGCGCATCGGTCTCCGATTTTTGCACCAGAATGCGATTTTGCATTTCCATTTCCTGTCTGCGCCGATGTGTTTCTTCTAATATATTGCGCATATTTAAAATTGAGCTAACCATGTAACGGTTTTCTTTTTCTAAAATTTCGGTCAACTCATAATAATGGGCACATGCCTTAGCATATCCTTTTTCATCATCTTTTAATCGCCAATAGCGAATCCGAATCGACAACAGACGACGCTGCATGTAAACAAGCTGGGTCTTCTTGGCCAGCTCCTCAAGATGTGACAGTACCTCCATCATTTCTGGATAATCTCCCATCTCAAACAACAGCTCACAGTATGCAAAAAAGTCATCAAAGACATCCAGGACAATCATCTTCTCATGGACACGCTCTTGAATCTGTGAAATAGCCTCATTGCGTAAGCTTTGCTTTCCCATTGAATGATATAATCTTGCCTGAAAACAGAGAAAACAAGTCTGCTCAACCGGACTTAAATAATCAAAGCATTCATTTTTTGCTCGATACTCATATTCCTGCGACTTTAACAAATGGTTCTGTCCCAGATAGCAATTACCCATCCCCATGTAAATATTCATCAGATAGGTATGGTAAGCCGCAATTCCTTCCAGCTCAAGCAAGGATTGGTAGGCCACTTCGAAATACTCCTGCGCCTTTTTATGCTCACCAAAGCTATTATAAAGCATACCAATATTAATTTTTATCATTGTCCCCACTTCGGACAAGTGATAGCGTTCGCAGTAGGTCAGCGAGCTCAAATAGTAATCCATTGCAAATGGTGCATTTCCGCGATTCACTGATGTTATTGCCAGAATATTGTATGCTCGGGCGATTAATTCGTGCTGTCTTGTATTTTCCAAATATGTAAGTGAATGTGAAATATTCTTAAACAGCTGCTCAACATCGTTTAATAAATAGTAGGTCTCACCCATATGATAATAAGCAAAACCTAATAGTTTCCCGTCATCCGTTTTTTCCCCATAGTCTCTTAATTGACTACATAACTCCAATGTCATCGTTGGATTTACACCACGGTTTTTTTTAATGCCTTCCATCAGCCCCAGAATCTGGTTTCCGTATTCTTCAAATCCCATTGTAGTTTCCCTCTTCTCCACATAACTAAAAGCTGCTGCAAAAGCGGTCTGATATGCTTTTGCAACAGCCCCGTATTCCGTGACTATATTATAAATGTTCTGCCAAAAAATTACAAGTCTGAGCCTTTACTCAAAGAATGATACTGGGTCCACTGGGGCGCCATCCTTTTGCAATTCAAAGTAGAGATTACAACCTTCAACGGAGTAATACTTGGTTGGCTCACTCAGATAACCAATTGTGCTGCCACTTTCAACATAGTCCCCAACACTATAAGGAACCTCTTTGAGCTGACCATAAATTGCACTGTAACCATCGCCCAAATCGACCGTCACGGTCATTCCGGTTTCCTCATTGGTTGAAATATCTGATATCTGACCAGCCGTGGCACTGCTAACCCGGTCGTTTACCACACCGCCAATAATAACAGCAGGGTTATACTTGTACTGGTCCAGCGTCGCAAAATAAATTGTGTGGTCCATACTGTAATTTAAAATTACATTACCCTGCAATGGCCAGTTAAGCCCTGAATCTGCACTAAAATGCAATTCCGGTGTATTTACTGTTTCGGCAGCGTTGTCGGTCACATCACTGTTCATGACATCGGCTACCTCTTCTGACTCTGTTTCTTCCACTGCTACTGTTTCGGTGTCTTTTTTTGCTACATCATCTTTTTTTGTTTTCGGTTTAATAATCTTGGTTACACTTTCGGCCGGTTCTTCAGTTTCTACCTCTGCAACTTGCTGCTGGTTTTCATTGTTTGCAATGTTTTGCTCTTTTTCACTGGTGCGGCTGGACATGTATACCCATGTCATGGCTGCCGCCGCTACTACCATTACCGTGCCTGCAATTATGATTTGCTTTTGATTCCAAAATGATTTATGACCTCGTTTTTTCATTCCATCACCATCCATAAGTTTATTTTTACTTATAGTGTTGACCGAATTTTTTCCTTTTATTCTGCATTTTTATATTCTGTGATTTTTATATCTGAATAATATTTTTTTAAAATCTCTTCATACGACTTTCCGCCCTCGGCCAAAACATTGGCACCATACTGACTGAGCCCGACGCCGTGACCAAGTCCTTTCGTCACAATTCGAATCTGCCCCTCCACTTCTTTGATGGTGAAACAGGCCGAGCTTAAACCAAGTGCACCACGAAATTCCTCGCCATTAACGGTCTGTTCTCCCACCTTTATCTCTGTTACATATTCGCTGTCATCACGAGATAGGATGGTAAGCTGGCTAATAATTTCCTCATCACTAAAATTGGCCTCGGGATATGCCGTGCGGCAATTTTCATAAAAAAGCTCTTTTTCTAAAAACTCCACGCGCAAAAAATTTTCGGCATTAATATCCTCATGAGAATCAACACTTTGCAAATAGGTAACCTCGTCTTTGCCAAACGCATCCTTGGCACTTCTGGTCGAACCGGCACTGATGGCAAAGTATGGCGCATCAATCAATTTATTTTCACTGGTCATCACGATGCCGCTCGTGGCGTTTACGCATTCCGCCAGCTTTTCATAACAGCGGTTAAAATTTTCCTCGCCAAACTGCTTCATCATCTGGTCCGTCGTCAATCCTTCTGGCTCAATTTGGCCGGTTAGCTTGGCACCAATTAAATTTGTTCTGACAATTACCGCCTGTGCTTTGATTGCCTCTTTGTTGCTGTTTACTGATATCTCCCGTGCCAAAATGGCAATCACTTTGCCTTCCAAATCTTCATCAAATATGTCCGGCGTTTCGGTTCCCTTTTCTCCAGTTACTGATTCGCCACCAGTAATATCTGAAAACAGCTCTTCGCCTTGAAACAACAGCGTTACCACCAGCGGCAGCATCACCACTAACACCAACGCACTAAAAAAAGTCTTCACTCTATTCTTCATATACCTGTCCACTCCTGTCTAAGTATATGCCGTAAAATAGAAATAAAGACTTTTTGTTTTTAATACTTTTTTCCAATAATATTACTTAATTTGGCAAACTGCTCGAGGGTCAATGCTTCGCCGCGAATATTGACTGACACGCCCAATTCTTCAATACTTTCCTGAATTAATTCCTTGCTTAAATGGATTTCCGGCGAATTGTTCAGACCATTTGCCAGTGTTTTTCGACGTTGGTTAAACGATGCCCGGATTAGTTTGAACATCAATTTTTCGTCATCAACCTGCACCGGTGAGGTGGCATGGCGGGTTAGGCGAATCACGGCACTGCCGACACTCGGTCTTGGCATAAAGCAATTTGGCGGCACATTCGCTACGATTTCTGGTTTCGCATAATACTGCACTGCCAGCGACAGCGCACCATAGTCCTTGGTTCCCGGACCCACCTGCATTCGGTCAGCGACCTCTTTTTGCACCATGATGGTAATACTGTCAATCGGCACATGGCTCTCAAACAGCCCCATAATAATCGGCGTCGTGATGTAGTAAGGAAGATTGGCAACCACTTTGATTGGCTGGCCCTGATTCTTCTCCGCCGCCAACCGGTTAATATCCAGCTTCAAAATATCTTCATTCATAACACTGACATTGTCGTAACCGCTTAGGGTATCCTCAAGAATTGGAATCAGATTCTTGTCAATCTCAACCGCTGTTACTTCTCTTGCGGCTTCGCACAGATACTGGGTCATCGTTCCGATACCCGGCCCAATCTCCAGTACGAAATCTTCCTTGGTAACACCGGCCGAATCAATAATCTTGTCAAGCACATGGGTATCAATTAAAAAATTCTGTCCAAATTTCTTTTGAAAATTAAAATTATATTTTTGTAATACGGCAATTGTATTTGTTGGTATTCCAAGATTTGCCATTTGTTGTCCTCACTTTAATTCTACTTTTATTTTCACAAACAAATGTTTGGTTTTGTATTGCAATCCATTTTTTAACATGCTATAATCCAATTAAACAAACAGATGTTTGGTATTAATAATTACTTTTTTTCTATCATAACAGATATCCCATTTTTGCGAAAGAGGTTGCTTTATGAATATTGCTGAGAATCTTTCTCTCATGGAAAAATTAAATATTTTATCGGATGCTGCCAAATATGATGTTGCCTGCACCTCCAGCGGTGTTGACCGCAAGGGGAATGGCAAAGGAATGGGGAATGCCATTGCACCGGGCATCTGCCATACATTTTCCGCAGATGGCCGCTGTGTCTCGCTGCTCAAGATTCTATATACCAATGAATGCATCTTCCGCTGCTCGTATTGCTTGAACAACTGCGACAATGATGTGCCACGGGCATCCTTTACCCCAGATGAGGTCTGCGAGTTGACGATGGAGTTTTATCGCCGTAATTATATTGAAGGGTTGTTCCTAAGCTCGGGGATTCTGGTCAGTCCGAACTACACGATGGAGCTGATTTATCAGACCCTCTATAAGCTGCGGAATGTCCATCACTTTAACGGCTATATCCATGTCAAGGCAATTCCCGGGGCTGACCCACAGTTAATCGAGAAGGCTGGTTTTCTTGCCGACAGGATGAGCATCAATATGGAGCTGCCGACATCCGAAGGCTTAAAAAAGCTGGCTCCGAACAAATCACGTAAGACGATTTTGAAACCCATGCGAATGATTCAAAACGGTATTACCAGTAATAAATACGACATTGTTCAATATCACAAGTCACCCAAATTCGTTCCGGCGGGACAGAGTACCCAGATGATTATTGGGGCCACCCCGGAAAATGACTATCAGGTTATGAAGGTGGCGGAAGGGTTATATGATAACTTTGATTTGAAGCGTGTCTTTTATTCTGCCTTTGTCAATGTGAATAGCAATTCCGAGCTGCCGACTCTGCCGGGCGGTCCGCCGCTTCTGCGGGAGCACCGGCTATATCAGGCCGATTGGCTGTTACGATTTTATGATTTTAAGGTTGATGAATTATTGACCGAGGACCGGCCCGATTTTAATATCTTTTTAGACCCCAAATGTGATTGGGCCATTCGCCATCTTGAGTATTTTCCCGTTGAGATTAACCGCGCTGATTATCACACCTTACTTCGAGTTCCCGGCATTGGTGCCAAATCCGCCAGAAGAATTGTTGGGGCAAGGCGTTCCGGTTGTCTGAACTTCGACGATTTGAAAAAAATGGGTGTTGTTCTTAAGCGAGCACTTTATTTTATTACTTGTACCGGTCGGATGATGTATCGCACCAAGTTGGAAGAGAATTACATCTGTGAGAACTTAATTCGTGACAAAAATCAGATTCCTAAGGACTTACGAAATGCTGGTTACCAGCAGTTATCCTTATTCGATTCTAATTCCTTACACGACTTTGGGGTCAACGCCAATCAATGTGAATCGCTCTTTATCTCCTAGCCGATTTACACTTCTTTTACAAATGATTTACTTCGGTTCGATAGAATCCATGATATGCTTCGAATATTCTAATATTGTATCAGTGTGAAAAACAGTTTTTTACACAACGATTTTAAGTATAGAATGGAGATATTATGAGAATCGATGAAACTACCCGAAGACAGTTTTTCGAAATATTAGAAGGCAAGAAAATACGCCCGGTTTATCAGCCGATTGTTTCACTAAAGGATGGCAGTATTATGGGCTATGAGGCGCTTAGCCGAATTGACTTACCAGATTGCAGCTTTCATACTGAAGAGATGTTTCGCATTGCCGAAGCAACCAAACATGTCTGGGAACTAGAAGCCCTCTGCCGCCGGAAGTCACTGAAGAACGCCATGAGTAAACCAAGTGGTACCAAGCTTTTTATCAACGTTGACCCAAATGTGATGGAGGATGAGAAGTTCAAATCTGGTACAACTTGTCGGTATCTCCAGAAGTATAATTTAAATCCAAGCGATATCGTGTTTGAGATTACGGAACGAACATCCATCGAAAACGAAGACATTTTTAAGCAGACCATTAACCACTATACCGCGCAGAACTATCAGATTGCGATTGATGATTTCGGTGCTGAGTATGCTGGCTTAAATCGTATTTGCGTGTTAGAACCACACTATATTAAGATTGACATGGCCATTATTCGAAATATACATATGGATTCGATTAAAAAATCCTTAGTCAAAAGCTTCTCTATCTTTTGTCAGAATGCTAATATCAAATTAATTGCTGAGGGTATCGAGACATATGGTGAGCTTTCCGCCTTAGTGGAACTTGGTATTGATTATGGTCAAGGATATTATTTGAAGCGTCCGCAGCCAGAGTTAAGCCAGCTTGAAAGCACAATTGTCCAAGAGATTTTAGATTTGAACCGTAAGTATGCCTTAGATTCTTTTCGGCCATCGTTTTGGAGTAATGTCGGACAGATTAGTAAGGCTAAAAAAACTACCAGTCCCGACACTCCGGGCTTTGCTATTTTTGAATATATCAGCGAGCACACCGATGTCTCGCAAGTCTGCATTATTGATGATGATAAGAACATCCTTGGGATTCTTACCAGAACTCGACTGATGGAGTTATTCGGCGGTCAATATGGTTACAGTCTGCATGCCAAGAAGACGGCAAGCAAGTTGATGAGCCGAGATTTTCTGATGGTTGATGCCGGCACCTCGATTGAGATTGCTTCCAAGCTGTCGATGGTTCGACCGCCACATCAGCTCTATGATGACGTAGTTATTACAGAAAAGGGTCGTTACTTTGGTGTTGTTTCCGTCAAGGACTTATTAGAAACTGCTGTTACGATTCAGGTTACCAGAGCGGTTGATTCCAACCCACTGTCTGGCTTGCCGGGGAACTCCGCGATTAATGATCGTGTGACCGGATGCTTATCAACCGGAAATCCTTTTGCGATTGCCTATCTGGATTTGGATAATTTTAAGGCCTATAATGATGCCTACGGTTTTCATAGTGGTGACTTGATGATTAAGGCTGTCGTCCACGCAATGAAGGGCTGTTGTAAACGCGGTGAATTTCTCGGACATATTGGCGGTGATGATTTTGTTATTATTGCCGACGATTTCAAACTATCAGATACTTGTCAGCAGGTGATGGAGCAATTTTCCACCTCTATTGCTGACCTATACAGCAAGGAAGATTGGAAAAATGGTTTTATCCGCTCCAAGAACCGCTCCGGTGCGGACGATTCGTTTCCGCTTGCCTCCCTATCCATTGCAATTATCACCAACCAAAAGACCTCTTTTTCCTGCGTGGAGGACTTTTCCCGGAATCTGGCCTTGCTTAAGAAGAAGGCCAAACAGATAAGTGGAAACAGTATGCAGGTCGTATAACGAAACACATTTAGAAAGTGGGAGAACTATGTACACCTTTATTTGCGAAAACAGTATTGATAGCATTTTTACTGGCGTTTATGATGCATGGGCCAGCAAACACGGACATAATAACGTAAGGTTACTTAGTAGTAACCCAGATAATTTTGAGCTTTTTCAAGAATATATCAATGTTATGCCTGATGCTGAAAAAAGTGAAAAGGTAGCTCGAACGATACGAACACGCCTTGGCGAAGAAGTCTATCAGGATATTTGTCAGGCGATTCTAGCGGATGAATTAAATGTTCGTGGTAGCAAGTTGGATAAGGCCGACTGTATCTACCGCACAATTGTGATTGCGCTGGCAATGAAAGATGGCTCCAAAATTATGAACATGCTCAGCAATGCTCACGTTCGTCGAGTCTTTGAACTTGCCCGCGCAACCAGCGGCGAAGCTCATCACTTACTCGGCTTTGTCCGCTTTTCTGAGTTGGAAAATGGTGTGCTTTTTTCCACGATTCATCCGAAGAATGATGTCCTGCCTGTTCTTGCCGAGCACTTTACCGACCGCTTGCCGATGGAAAATTTTATCATTTATGATGAAAATCGACAGCTTGCCGTCGTCCATAAGGCCTCTAAGAACTTTTTGATTGTTGATGCTTCGACACTAAATCAGGACATTATAAAACGGTATTCCGAAAAAGAACTGGAATACCGCAAACTGTGGTGTGGTTTTTTTGAAAGCATCGCCATTGAAGCTCGAATTAATCCAAAGCTGCAACGCCAGAATATGCCGCAGCGCTTCTGGCCCGATGCCATTGAAATGTCTACTTTACGCGCGAAAAAAGATGTCTAGCATTAAGACTTGTCACTTGTTCGACTTCCTGCTCAGTAACCCCTTTTATCTGGGCAATTTCTGTCACAATATATGGAATCAAAGTGGAGTCATTGCGTTTTCCCCTGTATGGCTCCGGTGCCATATAAGGACAATCTGTTTCCAGCAGAATCCGCTCAAGTGGTATTTCCGCTACTGTTTCCTTTAACTTTCTGGCATTCTTAAAGGTGACAACGCCGCCTACCCCAATATAGTAACCCATTCGAACGAATTCCTTTGCGGTTTCCTTTGAATAAGAATAGCAATGTATTACGCCCGCTATCTCTTCCGCATGAATTTCTTTCATTACCTTCATTGTATCCTCTAGCGCATCTCTGGAATGGATAACCACTGGCAGCTCACTTTCCCGCGCCAGCTCCAACTGACGGCGAAACCACTCCCGTTGATTCGACTGTACCTCAGGCTTCTTGTCCCAATAATAATCCAGACCAATTTCCCCAATGGCAACCACCTTATCGTTCGCCACCTGCGCCTTTATCCAAGCAAAGCTTTCCTCATTTAAATCACTTATATCACTAGGATGTACACCCAACGCCGCATAGACATGTTCGTACTTCTCAGCCAGTGCCAGCGTCGCCTTACAACTTTCAAGTGAGGCACCAATATTAATAACACGCTCTATCCCTTTTTCCGGCAGGGATGCAATCAACGCATCCCTGTCATTATCAAACCGCGCATCATCGTAATGCGCATGTGATTCAAATATCATATTCTTCTTCCTACACTTTCCACTCAGGGAAGAATGCGTTTTTTTGCATTCTTCAAATGTGAAGCTTTAGTATTTCTTAGGTGGTGTTCTTCGGCACCTTAGAAATTCTCTTCATTGCTAGCAAATTTCTGCACCTGAAGGCATTTTTTTCTCTGGTACCATCAGTGCCAATTCGCCGTTTTCATCTTCGGCACATAACAGCATACCCTCAGACATTACGCCAGCTAATTTGGCTGGTTTGAGATTTACCAGTACCATTACTTTTTTGCCAACCATTTCTGCGGCACTATAGTGCTGTTTGATTCCAGAAACAATCTGTTTGGTTGTACTACCAATTCGAACCTGAGAGCACAGCAATTTTTTAGATTTTGGCACTTCCTCACAGGATACTATTTCGCCTACCTGGAACTGCATTTTCATAAAGTCATCATATGAAATTTCTTCTTTTGACTCAATATCAATTCCCGCTTCTGCTTGTTCTTCTTCGTCAGCTTCTACTGGCGGATGAAGCTCTTCCACCTTTTTTAGAACTTCTTCTACATCCAAACGTGCAAATAAAATTTCTGGTTGCGCTGTCACCTTGGTTCCATTTACATAATGTCCAAAAGTACCTAAGTCTTCATACGCTAACTTGTTAGCGTTTGCTATGTCACCGGCATTTAATTGGGTTAAGATTCGTTCCGAAGTTTCTGGCATAAAGCTTTTTAAGAGTGTTGCACCGATGCTAATGCTTTCCACCAGATTATACATTACCGTTGCCAGACGTGGCAGCGTTGCTTCTTCTTTTGCCAAAATCCACGGTGTTGTTTCGTCAATATATTTATTGCAGCGTTTAAACAGATTGAAGATTTCTGTCATTGCATCTGCCACACGTAGTTCTTCCATCTTAGCGCCTACTTTTGCCGCCGCTCCAGTTACTACTGCCTTTAAATCCTCGTCAACTGCTTCTGCAACACCTTGATTTTCCACTATGCCATCGAAGTATTTATTGCTCATCGAAATAGTCCGATTAACCAGATTACCAAGTGTATTTGCGAGGTCGGAATTAATTCGCTCCACTAACAGCTCCCATGAAATCACACCGTCGTTATCAAATGGCATCTCATGCAGAACAAAGTAACGTACCGCATCCACACCAAAAAAGTCTACTAATTCATCGGCATATAATACATTTCCTTTGGACTTACTCATCTTGCCGTCACCCTGCAACAGCCACGGATGTCCAAATACTTGTTTTGGCAGTTCAACGTCGAGTGCCATCAGGAAGATTGGCCAATAGATGGTATGGAAACGAATAATATCTTTTCCCAATAAATGCAGCTCAGCCGGCCAATTTTTGTTAAACAATTCACTGGAATTGCCCTCTGCGTCATAACCAATCTTGGTAATATAGTTGCTCAGCGCATCCAACCATACATAGACAACATGCTGTGGGTCAAAATCAACCGGAATTCCCCATGTAAAGGTGGTTCGCGATACACACAAATCCTGAAGTCCCGGCAGTAAAAAGTTGTTCATCATTTCATTTTTACGGGATACCGGCTGAATAAATTCTGGATGGGTATTGATGTGCTCAATTAAACGGTCTGCATATTTGCTCATTTTAAAGAAGTATGCCTCTTCTTTTGCTGGCTGTACGTCTCTGCCACAGTCTGGACATTTGCCATCAACAAGCTGAGACTCGGTCCAGAAGGATTCACATGGTGTACAGTACAAGCCTTCATATGCCCCCTTATAAATATCACCTTTGTCGTACAGCTTTTTAAAGATTTTCTGTACCTGTTTCTCATGGTCATCGTCCGTTGTACGCACAAAGCTATCGTAGGAGGTGTTCATCATATCCCAGATACCCTTTACTACACCGGCCACATTATCAACGTATTCCTTTGGTGTAATACCTGCTTCTGCCGCTTTCATTTCGATTTTCTGGCCATGCTCGTCCGTTCCGGTCTGGAAATAAACATCATAACCTTCCTGTCTTTTAAACCTTGCAATGGCATCAGCTAGCACAATTTCATACGTATTGCCGATATGTGGCTTGCCAGACGTATACGCAATTGCTGTTGTCATGTAGAATTTTCCTTTATTGCTCATCTTTTTCCTCCTTTAAAAATCTAATTAAATAATCGAGTAGGAAGATAATCATTAATTGATTATCTGTCCTCTCACACCACCGTGCATACCGTTCGGTACACGGCGGTTCAATCTTATAACTAAATGTGTTTCAACTGATATTGGTCTAGTAACGATACTAGACCAAATC
>JAVBTX010000020.1:0-69307 GCA_031555935.1 Lachnospiraceae bacterium
GACCAGAGGTTTGCCATCCGACTTCCTTCAGATTCCATCTCACGATGGACACCCTTGTCATTGGCTATGTGTTTCCTACCACTAAGGCACACTCGAGACTTTCACTCGTAAGAGTTCGCCCATGCTGGGCGAACAAAAAAAGAAACAGGCACAAAAATTCTGCGCCTGCTCCTTTTTATTCATACTTTTATTTTGTAACCTTAATATTTTTATATGTTTTAAATAGTTTCTTATAAGCTGCGACTTTAGCTGCCGGAACCTTAATGGTTGCTTTGACATTTTTTGCCGCATTATTACCAACTTTGCTCAATTGAGTTGATTTAATGGTGATTGTCTTCAGCTTTTTGTCACCGCTGAACACTTCTTTACCAAGGGTTTTTAGTCCCTTGCCAATCGTGATACTAGTCAGGGCGGTACAGCCTGAGAATGCTGCGTCGCCAATGGTTAGGACTTTATCGCCAATTTTAATCGTTTTAACCTTGGTATTTTTATTTAGGGCTTTGTTGCCAATTGCAGTTACATTTAAGGTGATGCCCTTAATCTTAACGGTGTTTCCGACGGTAACAGTGGTTGCTGATTTCTTTTTCGCCGCCGTTAATCCGATAAAGGTGACCTCTTTTTTGCTGTTTGTAATTGAGGTTACTTTGTAATTCAAACCGGAAACTTCGTAGGTCTTACCTTTACTGATTGGATATGTAACCGTAATGGTAAAGTTCTTGGTGTAATCTGAGGAAGCTGTTTTTCCATTTCGAACTGTTGCTGTCACTACTGCTTTACCGGAACCGGTGAAGGTCAGCTTGCCGTTTTTAAGCACAGCACCGGTGGTTCCTTTGTCTTTTACTTTCCATGTAATGGCTTTGTTGGTAGCATTCGAAGGAGCTGCGGTTCCGGACAATGTTAAGGCCGTTCCAACAGTGCCTTTGGTTGGTGCGCCGGTGATGTTTGTTACTGCAACAAAGTTGTTCACCGCCCGAACGGTCAAGGTACCATTTACATAGGTTATGCTTGTTTTATAGTTGCCGCCATCCGGTACCACTGCACCGCTTGGTGTAATCGGATAGGTTCCGACTACGTTCAGATTGGCTGTGCAGCTCATAACTGGTGCTGTTTTCAATGTCTCACCGGATGCAAGACCTGCTACGGTATAAGTATAGGTCGGTGCTGCTGTTCCGGCATTGATTGTTTGATTGGCAGCCGTAATTGTAAGCTGAGCCTGATTAATGGTAAAATCAATTTCCTGTGAGCCGGTGTAATTTGCATCACTCTCCGGCACTGATACGATTAGTTTATAGCTGCCGGCATCCTTTGGTGCGGTGGCAAGGGTATCGCCATTCGCATCCTGCCATTCATAGGTATAGCCGCTTGGAACTACGTTTGACGTTCCGTCATTGAATATCGGCGTACCGGTGTAAGATACTGCATTGCCATTATAGGTTTTATTTGCAACACTCACGCCGCTGATGGTAACCGGTGTTTTGGCAGTCGCTTTGAAGGTCAAAGTTGCCTGGATGTCGTTGTAATTATTTGACTTAATTGTAACCGTGTAGACATCGTCTGCCGGAAGATTGCCTGCGTCAAGCTCCGTTTTACCTGTGTAGCTTAGACTTCCGTTTCCACTCACAGACAAAGCTGCGCTGACGACATTGGTTCCGCCCGTCTGGACTGTACAATTTGTAATTTCTGCCCCGCTTGGTACGGTTTCAAAGAAATCTGCCACTGTCAATGTGCCAGTCTGTTCGATTTCACCAGTTACTTTGATATTCACCGTCTTGGCTGGTGCGAGGTCGTAATTTGCTTTGCCAATCGCCAGCTCGGTTTCCGCTGATTCAATCTTGTTTGCACCGGTACCGGAAACTACCTTGAATTTATATGTTCCCGCATTTGTCACTGCGGTGCTGGTTAATGTAACTTGCGTTTTATCGCCGTTAAAGCTGGCGGTAACGCCCACTGGAGCTGTGCCGCTCCACGCAATGGCTGGAGCAAAGGCCGGAGTGGTAAAATTCAAGTTTGTCACGGTATATGCAGCACTGCCGCTGGTGCCATAAGTCAATGTGCCGTTCTGACTGCCCACGGATATAATTGGACTTTGGACTATGTATGTCCAATGGGCGTATATTGTTGTGTTGCCTGTAAACACATTGTCCGCAGTAACTTCCGTTCCGCCCGTAGCTGCAGTAAACCAGCCGTCGAAAGTGTAACTGTCCCTTTTCGGTCGCGGCAGTGAGGAAATCTTGTGGTTCCCGTCTGTCTCTGAACTTGCCTGTGCAACCAAGCCGCCGTTTGCATCAAAGGTCACATTATACAAAGTGTATCTGCCATCAGAGATTCGTACATATTGATTTGGAGCGTAGTACGAATATGAGCTGTTCCCATCCCCTCCTGGATGAACTGGAGCGGTATTTGTCCAGCAGGTATATGATGTCGGCAGACTGAGTGCCTGATTAGGTATCACTGGCCAGTCATCAGCGATGGCAGTAAGCAGGCCGCCTTTCATATTGAAGGAACCAGCGTTATTATTCCAAGTAATGGCACGGTATGCTTGCGTATGAACATTAATAATTCCATCTTCAATAACTAAACTGCCATTTTCATATTTAATACAATTACCGCTGCTTTTTATATTAAATACACCGTCACCTTTGATCGTCAGACTTGCACCTACATTAAGTCCCTCCCCTGCTTCAACAATATTTGTTCCTTTCAGCACGATAGTCATGTACTCTTGCGGAATTATTCCGGTGTCACCAGTATTAAGATAAAGGTTCTCAAGTACCAGGGTATGAGCTTCATATCCATCTCCAGCGTTCAAGTACCATTTCCATCCTTCCACGCTGTCAAGTATGTCAGTCTCATTTGGATTGGCTGTCACTATCTCACTGCCATTGTTATACTGTATTGTACTGTCGCTCATATTCAGTGTCGCGGTACGTGTGTAAGCCCCCCACTCAGCATATGCTGTTGTATTCGCTAAAAACATCGTATCCGTAGTTATTTTATTACCATCTGCCGTGAACCAGCCAAGGAAGTTTTGCCCTTCTCTTTCAGGTATCGGCAGTGTGGACAGTAAGCCGCTCTTGTTCGTTATCATACGTTCAGGGTTAATCGTACCGCCAGCCGCATCAAAGGTAATGACGAAAGGTGCACCAGCGACCTCCCACTGGGCATAAACTGTAGTATCATCAGTAAATACTGTATTCGTGGTAACTTCCATACCACCCTCGGCTTTCGTAAACCAGCCTTTAAAAATGGCAGGGTCTTTTGTCGGCGTCGGCAAGGTAGAAAGCTTACCGTTCGTGCCTACATCCAGACTTCCCGTGCTAACGCTGCCGCCAGCCGCGTTAAAGAAGACTGTGTAAATGTTGTAATCGCAAGAAATCTTTACATACCGATAATCATCACTGTGCTCATATGTTTTACTGCCTGCACCGCCCGGATTGACCATATCGTTATTCGTCCAGCAGGTATATGTAGGCATATCAACCGGCATACCATATAAAGGACTGGTGTTGTAACTCATTGCATCAAGCACGCCGCCTTTCATTTTGAAAACACCATCGTAGCTGTGAATAACTTTATATGTATTGCTAATCACATTAACCGTTGCGGATTTAAGCGTCACATCGTAATATGCGGAAATACAATAGTTGTCCATGTTTGATATATTAAGTATACCGCTTCCTCTGATATCAAGATAACCATCGGCGAAGATAGAAGATACCGCAGTGCCTTCCGATAAAATCGAATTGGTACCATTTATCACAATTGTCGAATCTCCAGGCAGATTTATGCCAAAAGACGCCCAAGCACTTATTCTCAAGTCCAGTCCATCAATTACCAATGTCTTTGGTCTGTATTCATCGGTACCGTTATAATACCATTTCCAGCCCTGATCACTGTCAAGTATGTCTTCATATACCCAACGCAGATTCAACTCCTCTGTACGTGATGCGACCTTTTCCCAATGGGCATATACCGTGGTACCTGCCATAAATTCTGTATTCTCAGTAATTTTCTGGCCGCCTTCCATTGCCGTATACCAGCCTTGAAAAGCATACCATTTTCTTTCGGCGCTCGGCAGTACCGATAATCTGCCGTCCTTCGCGGTCTGCTTGGTTGTGCTATTCACTGCACCGCCATTGCCGTTAAAGGTAATCGTAAATGGGGCACCCGCAATCTCCCACTGTGCATATATCGTAGTATCACCGGTAAATGCCGTATTCGTGGTAACCTCCGTACCGCCTTTGGCTTTTGTAAACCAACCTTTAAAGGTAGCTGCTGCTCTTACATCCGGTGTTGGCAATGCTGACAGCTTACCATTTTGACCGGTCTGTGCCGACTCCGTCGTAACCGTGCCGCCATTTGCATCGAAGGTAATTGTGCTTCCCCCGATTGAAGCAATTTCAACATGCTGCGCAGTTGCCGGCAATGCCGTAAAGTCGGTCTGCCAGTCACCTAAATCATCGATATTTCCACTTTTATATTTATAATCAGCCGAAACAACCGGTATTTTATTAAACGCTTGCGTATGACCTTTAGCTGTCACTTCACCGCCCTGAAGCTCGATGAGCGCATCCGCACCATAGGCAATATCACTGGTTTGTTCACCGGTGCTAATCAGCTTACCGCTTTCCATTACTAATTTCGCTGTACCCGTGCCATAAACACCACTGCTGACTAAGCTCTTACCGCCTTTTGTTTCAAGCGTACCATCACCTGTGACGGTTACGGTCACACCATTTGCAATGCTAATTCCATAGGAGCTATTGCCACCCACCGTCGGTTCACTGCCATTAATCCGGTTATTGTCTCCAACCAGATTCAAGGTAGTGTTTCTGGTGAAATTCAATGCCACTCCGTTGGTGGTTGAATAATCAAAATTTTCCAGCGTCAAAACGCCTTCGCTGTCGGCACTCCAGCCACCGACATTGCTAATCTGATTTGTAAATGAAGCTTCTTTGTACATCTTGCCGTCGGCTGGATTGTAATACATCGAACGGTATTCTGATTTAGTACAAGTGATTTTTGCATTTGTAACTTTTGCTGCGGTACCATATGTACGGAAATAAGAAGTATATGGTACCGTATAATTGGTGTCGGTTTCATCATAGACCGATCCGGTGTAATTCGCGCCATCATAACTTGTAATTTTTGCATTGTTCAGTTTCAGAGAATACTCGGCATCGCCTTTGTTTGCCTCAATAATTCGAAGGGCATAGCCACTCGCCGTGGTGCTGCCTTTTCCGCCGTAACCACTGGCAATAATGGAACCACTCTTCATATCAATGGTACTGCTTTCGCTAAGCAGGATACCACAGTTAAATTTGAGCCATTCGCTATTTCCACCGGCTGGACATGCATGGGCATTTAAGGTGCCGCCATCCATCGTCAGCGTACCGGTTCCATCCATATATACACCACAGGAACGAGCGGTCCAAGCACCCATTAAGTTACCGGTTCCAACTGCGTCCCAGCCCAAGGCTTCAACGTCACCGTTTTTAATCGTCAAATTACTGGCAACGCTGCCTTCTCTTCCGGCAAGCCAAATACCCATACTATAGCTTTGTCCGACATTACCGCCGCTAGCCTTTAAGCTTCCGCCCGGCATGTCAACTGTCAGGCTATATGTTTTGATACCGACAGAGCACGTAGTGCTATTTGTGTCAGCCGCAACTACTTCTAATCTACCTGAGCCCTTAATCGTCAATGCTCCTTCGCAGACAATACCATGGCTGTTTTCCTTGTAGTACATATCAGAAACCCGATTATACCCATTCACGACAATCGTCGAATCCGCTGGTAATCTGATTGCAAATAACGGATCAGCCGTACAATCCGTATTTGGATCAAAATCCTCGGCATCTGGATTGGCCCGCTCGTAGTCTGCATGGAGTGCTTGGTTAATACCATCCAGTACCAATGTCCTGGCACCATAACCAGCCTCCGCATTTCCATTTGGATACCAGGCCCAATGTTCCGTGGCTAATTTGTCCCACTCTCTCGCGTCCGCTCGAAAATCCATCGGATAATCAATGCGGGGTTCCCATTGCACCTTCTCATCTGCTGCCACCGGCATTGCTGGTATCAGGGTTAATACCATACACAGTGCCAACATCATGGCTAGAAGTTTTTTTGCTTTTCTTTTCATGTTCTGTCCTCCTTTGTTTGGTCAACTCCCCGATAACACCTATGTAGATTCCATGTTCTACACACACAGATATTATACAATTGCCCACACAAACAAAACACAAACAGAACAAAGGACTGCTTGAAAGCTTGTGAAATATTCACAACACCTTCAAGCAGTCTATTTTATTTAATAAAACACATGATTCCCAATCACAATTCCATCAATCACCCCAGTATTCACCCTAAAATACAAGCATGATAAGGTCCGCACGCCGCCGAGCACTTCCTTCGCTGCCTGCACGCAGGTACTATTTGCCCCCTTACCCAGCACGGTTGCAAACCGTCCGCTGGCAACTGGCGAAAATTGTCCGCTTTGGTAGATAACACCGACGACTGTGTTTGGGAAATATGAGCTGGCTACGCGGTTCATCACGACACTGCCGACGGCTAATTTGCCCTCGTAGCTTTCGCCTTCGGCTTCACATTGAATCAGCGCCGCCAGCAATGCTTCGTCACCCGCTTGCGGTACAACTATCTTGTCTTTCAAATTCTCTTCGGCTTCTCTGGCTTTAATTTCTGCCAGCCGCTTGGCATCCTCCTCGGCTTTTTGCTTCTCTAACTCTTTTTCGTACGCCTTCTGGTCCTCAATCTGCCTTTCATAATCGTCTATCTCTGCCTGCGTCTGGTTAATTTCTGCATCTGCGACACTGATTTTGTTCTGTTTTTCATGAATCAGCGTATTGACTTGTGCCTGCTTGTCCGTCATCTCGTCTTGTAAAGCCACTAGCTGCGTCTTCTCATCTTCTAAGGTTTCTTTTTCGGCTTGTAAGGTAACTACATTCCGCTGATAATCATCAAGCATCTGACGGTCATACTTTTGAATCGCCAGTGCATACTCGGCCCGATTTAAAAAGTCGGTAAACGAACTGGAATCCAATAGCATCTCCAACACATTTTGTTGCCCATTTTCATAAGTGTAGCGGATGCGTTTCTTCATATTATTATACTGCAAATCACACTGCTGCTGCATCTTCTCTACTTCAATTTCTTTTTCGGCAATCGAGGTATTCTTTTCATCTACCTGAACTTGCAGTTCATCTAATGACGCACTAATATCTGCCAACTGATTGTCTAAATCAGAAAGGTCCTTACTTAAAGTCTTTTTATAATTATTTAGCTGGTCAAGCGCATTTTCTTTTTCGTCTTTTTCCTGCTCCAGATTATCAATCTGGGTTCCTGCATTTTTAATTTTATCATCTGTCGTCTCAGCGTGTGCGCTCATGGATATCCCCATTGCCAAACACAACAGTACCGACAATATACGTTTTTTGGAAATCATATCCTTTTTCACCTTATCCTTTTGGATATACTGTAAAATATCACTTTATCTGAATTATACATGATTGTATTTCAGCTTTCAATATGCTATTATTTAATTAACATATGTAACGGCTTGGGGGTATTTTATGAAATTTGTGAAGACGCGTGATTTAAAACCGGGAATGAGACTAGCGAAGCCTATTTATAATAAATTAGGCGTTCTTTTGTTTGAGCGAAATTCAAAATTGAATTCTCAAGGTATCGAAAATATCAAAAACTTTGACTTAATCGGTATTTATATCTTAGAGCCGGCTGAACCAGTTCCACCGCTTTCAGATGAAGATATCGCCTTTGAGCAGTTTCAGACGATTTCCATGTTTCAACTGCGAACCTGCATGGAACAGATTTTAAATGATGAAAAACCAACTGGGTTAAATGAACTGGTGCAGAAAATCATTATGAATTATGGTTCTTTGGACCACAAATTGAATTTTACCCAGAACATCCGAAGTTCCGAGGATTATACTTATAAACACGCCATCAGTACCGCCATTCTTACCGCGATGTTGACCAACATTCTCAAGATTCCATATGAAGCTAAGGTTTCCTGTGTTACAGCAGCCCTGCTTTATGACATTGGTTACCTCTATGTATCACCTGACATTATGGAAAAAGGACTGAATCTTACACCGGAAGAACAAAAACGCATCAACGAATGCCGAAAGGCCGGATTTGTGAAGCTGGCTCCAAAAGAGCGTGGTTTTCTGGACAAATCCACACTTAAAATGATTTCCCAGATTATTTATATTACAGACTCACTGATTCCAAATTCAACCGAAAAAATAGCCCTTTTAAGCGGCACTAAAATATTGAAGGTCGCAGACTCCTTTGACCGGCTGACCGCGATGAATCTGAATCAAGAACCAGTATCTGAAGTAGTCGCCATCAAATATTTGATTGAGCATGGCGAAACCTTTGACCTTGGCGTAGTAAGGGCACTTTCAACTTGTATCAACATTCTTCCGACTGGCTGCTGTATCGACTTATCTTCCAATGAAAAGGCGATGGTTATAATGGAAAACAGTGTCAATTTCTTACAGCCGCTGATACTTAAGTTTTCCGATAATATGATTTATGACTTGAGTGACCCAAAAGTATTTAAGGAAATTCAGGTTCAGGATATTATGAAAACGATGGATAATCGGATTCTGATTGATGAAGAGACACTTAAGCAATTCTATGCGGATGACGGCATAAAAAAAGCTACTGCAAAGTTTCATCGTAAGAAGGAAGAACTTGTTAAAAAAGGACGCTATGGCAATGGTGCCAAACCAGCACGAAAAATGAAATTAAAATAAATACCATGATAAAATGGGAATCCTCCATACCATTAGATGATATGGAAGATTCCCATTATTAGTAATGTAAGGATTGCTAAACAGCAGCCGCCGATAAACATATCTACTTGATGAACACCTGTAAGACACAAATTCTACAACAAAATATTCAAGTTACTTTATCGACATATTTCGACAAATATTTGGTAGTTAAATCATGTAAAATAAGAACAGTAAAGGTGGTGCATATCATTTAATATTACTTTATGCGATTATGCAAATATGAAGGGAGAAACTTATATGAAAAATTTCAAAAAAATTATGGCACTAGTAATGGCAATATGTGTTTTTTCAACATCTACCACGGGGGTTAATGCAAAGATTAACGAATATAACTCACTTGATGTTAAAGAGTCAAATGTCTCCAATTTAACCGACGAATTCTATCAAGCATCTGATGATACCATTGTTTGCTACATGGATGGGATTGCAATCAAAAAAAGTCAGGTTGATGCAAATGGTCTTATAAACTTTGATGCCTTAAATGCCTCAAGCATAAGCGCATCTGGACCTATTGTATATGCAACTACTACCTTTTCAGCTACGCAAACAATACCAACCGGTATTACATATCCATGTTCTCTAAATGTATCACCATATAGTAATGCGATAATAAAGACAACGATTGTTGCACCAGGATATAGCCAAAACAATACCAAATTATATTTATCTAATTTGCAAGGAGCACAATTTGCTAGCAGTATTGAAACACCAGCGGGAACGACGATTGTGCTTACTGCATTGGGTTTCATTCCAATAGTTGGTCCTGCAATTACTATTTCTTTTACAATATTAGCCTTAAGAAACGCCGAAGTTGCTGGGCAGATTAGAAGTTACACCAATTATGGCAAAAAAGTACGAATAAATGTTGCTACGTCATCATATGGTACATTTTATGGTGTAAGTGAATGGACTGGAACCGTTGCCCCGATGGTGGAATTAACGTCAACACCAAACGGTGGTACAGAAACTTTAAATAACGTACATGTAAGAATGTAAGATATTAGGAGAATACTATGATATGTCCATATTGTAATGAAGAAATGGAAAGCGGTGTTATCCACAGAGATCGATATGCATTGAAATGGATTCCAGAAAAGAATGATAAGGGTGCATTGTTATCCGTATTCGCTAAAGGAATTAAGCTTACCAATAACGATAATAGTTATGTTAATGCATGTTACTGTGATAAATGCAAAAAAGTAATCATTGATGTCAGCTCTTAATATTCAAAAAGGGACAGTTAACTTCGAACCGTCCCTTTTTGATATGCTTTATTTTACTTTAACTCTTTTCTTCTTAAACAACCGAATCGATGCATAATACAATGCAACGATAATGATTAGCATTACAATATCAACAATTACTCTAATCATCTTCCAGCCCGGTGTTGTGTTTTTCACAACGGAATCCTTATCGATGCCATTCATCGCATTACTATTTGCAATCGTATAAAGCACATTATGCGCTGCCGTCCGAATATTCTGCTGCACTGCCCCGGTTAACTCATCCTTATCAAGCTGCCACAAATAGGTACTGGTATTTAACCACAAATCTGTTCCGGCCTCAGTTCCTTCAATCAAGTCACAATACTCAAAGCCTGGGAAGGATGTCTGATCCGTAATGGCAAATCCGTTAAAGCCCCATTCATTTCGAAGCACCTCGGTCATCAAGCCGGCATGACCGCCGGACCATCTGGCACCGATGCGGTTCATACTGGTCATCACACCATTGGCATCGGCTTCACGGACACTAATTTCAAAGCCCTTTAAATAAATTTCACGAATTGACTGCTCGTTGGCAAACATTGCCCCACCAATACGGTTTGTCTCCTGGTCGTTGACGGCATAATGCTTGATGGTGACCATTCCGCCCTTCTCTTGGAAACCGGCGACTTCAGCGGCACCCATTTTACCAGATAGGAAACCGTCTTCTGAATAGTATTCGAAGTTACGTCCGCTAAAGGCAGCGCGGTGAATGTTCATGGCCGGCGCATACCACATGCTGACACCGGAATTGATACTGTCTTCACCAACCATCTTGCCCATCTCTTCTGCTAAATCGGTATTATAGCTGGATGCTAAAATCACCTCTGGCGGATACGCCATACAGGAAATTCCACCGCCGGCTAACGTGGAAGAAATCCCCGCCGGACCATCCTTATCTAAGGTTGACGGTGCGTTGATGGATTGAAGTAAGATGGTTGCATAGCCGCCCTGACGCACAAGATTAAAGATTTCATCCTGCGGCATCTGATTTAGCAGTGCTTCCCACTTTGGATCATCGTAGCTTACGTCTTTTAAATCAATGAGATTTAATTTACCATATTCATCACTTACCGTATCATAGATTGGTGCTGTCTCGTTGGCATCTGTCTCCAGGCTGATTTCCATATTAGTTATCAGCTCTTCGCTTGCCATCATCTGTCCATCGGCATAGGTCGTCGGCCATGTACCTTCCCAATCACTGCGGCTGAGGTATTCAAAACCATTATCATAGTAAGAGATATCTGCTTCCTTAAACTGATTGGTAATTGCATATCCCGTATCGATGGCAGTTGCATAAGTGATACTGTCCAGTTCGTCTTGCGTATAGGTCCATGCCAGATTCTGGCTATATGAACTCATGTTATCCGATGGGTTTACCCCTTTGTTTACTAAAATCTGATTGACTGCTTCGTGAGCATTTCTTGCTGCGGTAAAATAATAGTCGCCAGCATCAACGATATATGTGCCATAACCCAACGCATCATAGGTTTTCATCAGCTCTTTGCTTACATCGACCGTCACTGTTTCGGTTTCGCCCGGCTGCAATACGGCGGTCTTATTGAAACCAACCAGTTCAACGGCTGATTTCTCGATTTTGTTTTCTCTGTCATAATCGGTGTATGGTGACTGCATATAAATCTGGACAACTTCCTTGCCTGCCACGTCACCGTTGTTGGTAATGTCTACCGCGATTTCAAAATGGTCGCCCTGCTCACGAACCGTATAGTTTGACCATGCAAAATCGGTATAGCTGAGTCCATACCCAAATGGATATTGCACAACCTCCTCATAATTGTAATTCGCTTCGGTTTCATTTCCAAGCGCCACATCTTCATAGCGTGTCTCATAATAACGATAACCCACATAGATGCCCTCGGCATAAACCATATATTTATTTCCGCTCTTAACTTCACTATTGGTAATCGTATAATCACCAAAGTTGCTCATCGCTGGTGCACTGTATACATCATAAGCATAAGTATCAACCAAGCGTCCCGATGGATTCACCTCGCCGGATAGTGCTTTTCCAACGGCATAAGCACCTTCTTGTCCAAGCGCCCCAATCCACAAGCAGGCATCGACATTGTAATCTGCTAAGAAGCCTAATTCCATTGGATTAACGGTATTTAGCAATACAATTACATTATCAAAATTCTCATTTGCTAGTGCTAACAAATCTTTTTCTTCCTGACTTAATTCGAGATAATGTCCGTCGCCGTTTAGTCCCGCAGTCAAATCGGCACTTTCACCGCCTGCTCTGGCAATGACAACAATGGCGGCATCATGATATTCCTCAAAACTTGCTTTTACATCATCGGTATAGACATCCATTGGCACTTCATGCATCTGGAATACACCGGCTCCGGTCACACTTGGAACTTGTCTGCGATAGGAGGAACCAGCTCCGACATCGTAGAAATCCCACAACGTCTGATTCACTTCAAATCCGGCAGCTTCTAACGCTCCCTTCAAATTCGGTGCCTTTGATGTGTCAATCGAACCGGCTCCGGTTCCACCGTATACCAAGTCCACGGAGTTGCTGCTTAACAGGCTGACACGTCCTCCCGTCGCCAATGGCAATGCATGATTTTCATTTTTCAATAAGACCATACCCTCGGCAACGATTCTTTCACATAATTCCTGCGCATACTGAACCATATCATCCTCGGATGAAAATTCTGATTCAAAATACTGGGGGTTGTCCCCACCTTTAATTTCATAAGAACTACCCTGTAAAAATACAGTGATCATCTGACCATATAGATTGGTTGCGACATTTAAAACAATCATTATGATGGTCAGCAGCAATGCTAAAATAAATACCAGCGTTGCCGATACCTTCCTCAATACCTTTCTCACCATGTACCCTCTCCTTTCAAATCCTCACTTTTGGGATGATTCATTTATAGGTAGATTATAACATTTTAGGAGGCATTTTATGTAAGTTGCTTCACAAGTGATGCAATTTCATGCACCAAATGCACACGAACGGTTCTGGTGACGGAAGTTTTTTCTTATATAATATCACCATATTTACAATAAATATATCCCGTTTTGCCAGCATAGCTGATTTTGTACCACACATAGCCGCCCGGATAATCGTTGTAGGTACAAGTCTCTAACAACTCGAAGCTGTCACCATACTGTATATAGTCGACAATACCATAGGAAGTTGCCGGACCGCTGCGAACTTTAAGACTGTGGCAGTTGACGATATATCCGCCCTTCTTTGTCTTCGCTGACTGTACCGCGCTCGCCTTACCAAAGACATTTTTCCCATTAATTGTTGTGTAGGACTGTACTTTTACATAATATATCGTTCCTGTATTTAAGCCTGTTATGGTTCGATTTGTTACCGCTTTGCCGGTAATTATGACACTGTTCTTATTCTGCGTAAAGCTTGCATCGGTACTATAGGTTATCAGATATCCTTTTGCATATTTGTCCGTCTTCCAACAAATATCCAACGCACCAATCGTATTCGATACGACCGACATGAGTTCTGCCTGCTTTGGTGTTATCGTAACCGTAACCTTCTTCGTTACTTTCTTATAATTCTTCGAGGTAGCGGTAATTGTAATGGTCGTCTTGCCATAGCCTTTCGCCGTAATCTTACCATTTTTTTTGCCGACAGTGGCCACGTTCCGGTTGCTGCTCGCGTAGGTAATGGTTCCGCTGCCGGATATTTTAGGTTTCAAAATGTATGCCTTGCTGCCATATGTCTGGGTGATACTCTTTGGTACTGAGGAAATCTTCTGCGCGGCTGGTTTGATAACGAAGGTTTCCGTAAGCGTTCCGCTGTAGTTGCCCCGCATTTTTACAATTGCTGATGCAACACCAACACTGCGGTTATTCTTATAGCTGACCGTATAATCAGTTCCCTTCCTCAGAACTTGTTTACCATCTGTTACCACCACTTGGGGCTTTCGATATTTGCCATTGTAGATATATCCATTCCCGGCATTCAGCTTGACCATAATTCCGCTCTGCGGCTGGTTTGCTTTTTTGGCCGTTACTTTAATCTGCAGGGTAACATCCACTGTCTTGTAGTTGGAATCCGCTGGTGTATAACGGGCAGCAAATGAATTGGTTCCCACTACTCCGACTGTCGTCCCAGCCGCCGCCTTGAAGGAAAATCCCGCCGGCAGCGCCACTGTTGACAACCTTTGTCCGTAATATGCACTCAAATTTGTCGGCAGAACATAATGCGGTGCTGCCTTATCAACGGAAATCGTCACACTTCGTTCTACCGTCTGGTAGTTCGCCGTATCACTCGGAGTAAATATCACAGTAAAGGTATTGTATCCGGCATTTCCTACCGAGGTAGTTAAGACATCTGCAAATGTCCAGCCTGCATCCAGTGCAACATCACCCAGAGTATCTCCATAAACAGCCGTCAGATTACTCGGCACGGTATAGCTTGGAATGGCTTTGCCGACTGTTATTGTTACGCTTTTTTCGACCGTCTGGTAGTTCGTCGTATCGTCCGGAGTAAATATCACGGTAAAGGTATTATCTCCAATTGCGCCAACCGAGGTCGTAGCTGCCGCTGTAAATGCCCAGCGGTTCGGCAGCACTACATCTGCCAGCGTATCTCCATAGAATGCCGTTAGATTACTTGGCACAGTGTAACTTGGAATGGCCTTCTCCACAATTACCAACAGGTTAATCGCCCAGCTATTTGTACCATCCGAATAAATACCGGCAAATGACCGGCCATTTGCCGTCACATCGCCAACGGACGTTTCGTCATCCACCCAGGAATATCCGGCTGCTAGTTGGAGGTCACTTAACGTTCCAGATGGGTTATAGGCAGTGGTTAGTACTGCCGGTCTTTTCACCGTTAATAAATATGTCTTTGTACTTGTTCCATCTTCACCGGTAACCGTGATGTAAAACTTATTATCACCGCTTTCTAAGTCCAATGTCACTGCACTTTCTGAGATTCCCGCTGCGGTTCCCGGCTCATCTCCCTGTCGCAAGCTCATTGTTGCATTATCTGTATCACTTGGTATCGCCTTCAATTGAATCTGTGTCACATCAGAATCCACCACCGCCAGATATTCCAGCACCTCACTGTCAAATGCTGGTGCAACCATAATTGCGGTTTCATCATTCTTGGACAAGGAAAGTGAGGTCAGGTCTGTATCAACAATTACTTTGAAAGAAAGAGAGATTTCACACGGCTGGGCATTGTCTCCGGTAATGCTAACAACACCAGTATAATTCCCCCCCACCAGCCCCGTTCTAGGCCGTATCAAGACACTGCCGGAGCAGCCAGAGGCAAGCGTGCTGGCCGGAGCTGTTACGAGCTCAAAATACTCACTGCCAGACGCGAGTGCCGCTGACACACCCAAAAGTTTTTTCATTCCATAGTTATTGACAGTAATTATTTTTGTTGACTGCTCGAGATATAGATACTCAGCCGCCGGAAAAGCCAGTTCCTGCTGTGTACACACGATTAAATACTCTTGATTTGCTCCGCCTCCGCCCCATCTTAAGGGAACATAGTTATAGTCCTTGAACACAGCACTGCTGTCAGTGAAGGTACTTTTATCACTATCGGGAATGTCATTTCCGTTGAGAATCGAGAGCGCGGAACGATTCTGAACTGGGGTACCGACAGCCAGATTGCCAAAAGTATTATTAAAATTATTTGATCTGTTCAAATCTGTAAATGACAACTGCGGAAAGCAAAAGATGTCATTAATCTGAAAATCAACTCCCCCAGCATTTGCAAACATATTAATAGCAAAAGCAGTTCCTATTGTTGTCAAATACTGTGGCAGGTTAAATTCTTCGTTCATGTTAAATCCGGGTCCGCTGCAGCCATTAAACATTTCAGCAGCAAAATAAGTTCCCACTGTAATTAAATCCTGTGGCAGGTTAAATTCTTCGTTCATGCTAAATCCGGTTCCGCTGCAGCCATAAAACATAGAATCAGCAAAAGAAGTTCCCACTGTGGTTAAATCCTGCGGCAGGTTAAATTCTTCGTTCATGCCAAATCCATCTCCGCTGCAGCCAAAAAACATATAAGAAGCAAAAGAAGCTCCTACTGTTGACAAGTTCTGCGGCAGGTTAAATGCTTCGTTCATGCTAAACCCGGTTCCGCTGCAGTCACGAAACATACAACTAGCAAAAGCATCTCCCACTGTTAATAACTCCTGCGGCAGGTTAAATTCTTCGTTCATGCTAAATCTGGCTCCACTGCAGTTATTAAACATATAATGAGCAAAATAAGCTCCCACTGATGACAAATCCTGCGGCAGGTTAAATTCTTCGTTCATGCTAAATCCGGTTCCGCTGCAGTTACTAAACATATTAGAAGCAAAATAAGTTCCCACTGATGACAAATCCTGCGGCAGATTAAATTCTTCGTTCATGCGAAATCCGGTTCCGCTGCAGTTATAAAACATATAAGAAGCAAAATTATTTCCCACTTTTGACACATCCTGAGGCAGATTAAACTCGTCCCCCATAGTGATATTGGTACAGCCATAAAATGTATATGCCCATTCATAAGTAGGTGCTACGTTATTGGTAATCTGTGTCTGGGTACGAGTCATCCGGCATGTAAGCGGAGAAATCACTTTTGTTACCTTAGCTCGATTATTTGCATTGCCTGTGCTACTAGCAAACCCAAATGCACCCAGCCAGGCATCCGTACTACCTACCGGAGTAATTGTTATGAGATAGGTACCAGCCGTCTGATAAGTATGCGGAATTCCCTCCGCTAATGCTGCATTCGTGCTGATTGCTTCACCATCACTATTTGACACATTACTATATGTGCCATCGGTGCCATCCCCCCAGTTTACTTTCCAATTGTAAGTTTTGTTATAACTGCCACCTAAATACCCATTGGTTGGAATGTTGAAGCTCTTGCTCGCTTCCGTGACGGTCACTTCAAATTGAAACTGCTCCTCTTCGGCAGCCCGTACGGTAATTCCCCCAAGCGTTACCAACAGCATACATATGACTGCTGTCAAAATCAACAAGACCGGTCTGAAACTTGTCCTTCCTTTATTCTGAAACATACCAAAACCTCCTTAAAAGTCAAATAAACACTTTTATTTTAACATATTCTGCGAATAAAAACGAGCATACCAGCACCAATTTTTATCAAATCTTTCGCTTCATTTTAGTGGAATCAGTATCTTCAGCTCAAACCAATCATTCTTCTGATTAATTGTTACCGACCCGCCATAACGTTTTGCCGAATAACGGATACTCTTTAGACCATAACCATGAAAATCCTTATTTCGCTTGGTCGTTGCCGGAATACCCTCAACAACATTTTTCAGTTTGCCTTGAAAATAATTTTCAAACCGAATCATCAGCAGATTATTTTTGGCAAATACCGCCACATTAATCAATCGCTTTTTGGGGTCGGATATTTTTACCTCACACTCAATGGCATTATCCAAGGCATTTCCGAAAATGGTACAAATATCCATTGCTTCCATAAAATCCAGCAGTCTGCCATTGACGACACAAGTCAGCTCAATATTTTTTTCCATGCAGATTAGATTCTTTGAGGTCAATACCGTATCAAGGACTTGATTGCCGGTGACATGCTGTGTCTCATACAGCTTAATCCGCTGTTCCATTTCGGTTAGATAGCTCTCCTTTTTGACTGGGTCCTGTTCGGCCCGAATCACGGCAATCTGGTTCTTCAAGTCATGGTACTTCATATTTAGCAGTTCGATATTTTCACGATACAACTGATATTGGTCAAACTGACGCTTAAGGACATTTTGGATTGCATCCAGTTCGGCTTTGGCGCGCAGCTCGGAATTTAAAATATATTGTGCATAAAGTACCGCCAAGCCACCAAAATTCACAGTCGTTCGGACAATAAAAATCTCCACATCATAGCGCAAGCTAAACACCGTGTAGGAACCTGTGAAACCAATGTTACTGACAACAAAAGCGGCCACCCCAATGATTGCGGCCGACAACAGCTCGCGGCCGCGGATATGAACCTTCCGGTCTGCCTGCACAAACCGCCGTTCCAGATAATAGGCAGACACAAACAAAAGCAGATACACCACGATTATGATAATCAGTCTCCACAACCAGTCCAATTCCATTTTCCGCGGATAAATATAAAAGCAATACATCTGCCACTCCAACGATGCTGCAAACTCCGCCAGCACAAACGCTCTGACCCCCAGATATAAGGCATCGCTGATTGACATCTGACAGAAACTATAAATCCACAGAAACATTAACACTACAGCCATCATCATGGTTGGAATCCAAAAATAGAGCGGCAATCTTCCCGCCAGCAAATGAAAGCCACATTGCACCGCCAACGCCATCACCGCCAAGATTATGATACGCCGCTTGCTAAATCGTTTTTGAAATATGATAATCAGTACCATAACCGCCACCCATTCTGCTAATGCAGTGTGGATTCGCGGTATTTCCGGTAGTAAATAGTTCATCTTAATGCACCTTATCCCCGATATAATTTGTTAACGCCTCCCAAAAAGCATTTTTCTTCAAACGGCTAATCTGAATCTGCTCACCCTCAATAATGGCACAGCCATCCTCAATCCCTTCGACATACTCAAGATTGACAAGGTAACCCTTGTTGCAACGGTAAAAATGGTGTTTCGCCAGCTTTTCTTCCAGCTCCTTCATCGTCACATTGTAGGTCAGATATTCTTTCCCCGCCAGATGAAAAATAATCTTATGCCCCTGACTTTCGATATAGCGAATCTGACTAACATCTACTTTTTTAAGACCGCGGTCAATCGTAATTGTAATGTAGTTTTTATCATGTTTATCCATCCGCTCTATCGCGCGGTTCAGCTTCTCTGAAAATGAAAAGTAATTCAGTGGTTTAAGGACATAGTCTAAGGCGTTGACCTCGTAACCTTGAATCGCATAATTGGCCATATTGGTAATAAAGATAATCACCACATCCGGGTCAACTGCACGGATTTCTTTGGCGGCAGAAAGTCCGTCAACGAACTTCATTTCAATATCCATCAAGATTACATCATATTCTAACTTGTAGTTCTGGACGATTTCATCACCATCATAAAAGCATGTTGTTTCAATGCGCTTTCCACTCTCCGTCGCATATTGCCCAACATACTGGCGAATCATTTCGTTTGTTTTTTTATCATCATCTACGATGGCAATTCGAATCAATGATTTATCCTCCTAGTTGTTCCTAAGATATACGTTAGCATACTGACAGAAAATAGTAAATAGCATTAAAAAATGGCGGCAAAGTTATGAATACTTTACCGCCACTTCGACTCTTATTTTATTTTACTATTTTACGTTTCTGATAGAAAAAAACTCCACTGATTCCACCAGATAGAATGGCTAACAGCATCAGCAATGTAACCATCTGATTGTCACCGGTCTTTGGCACCTTAGTACCGCCTCCGTTATTTCCGCCACCGCCGTTATTTCCGTCAACAGCGTTCCACTGCGCATAGAGTGTTACATTCCCGCCTATCGCAAAGGTTGCTCCTTCTCCATAAGCGGTTCCGCTGCCATCGGCTGCGGTGTTCCAGCCAGCAAAGCTATAACCATCTTTTGCCAGTCCCCCGGTATTTCCTAACACCGTTACCGTTGACTCAGCAGTATATGAATTTGCATCGGTCGGTACAGCTCCGGCAGTGTTGCCGTTGCCATCGTAGGTAACGGTATATGAGCTTACCGGAATCTCTGCCCATTTTGCATACAAGGTTACTTCATCAGTAATGGTAAAGACATCGCCTGCTGCATAGTCAGTTCCGCTGCCATCTGCTGCGGTATTCCAGCCGATAAAGTCATATCCGTCTCTTGCCAATACTCCAGTATTGTCTAATACTTCAACTTGTGAATTAATTATAAATGGATTCTCATAAGCTGGTACTGCCCCGCTGGTATTGCCATTGCCATCGTAAGTAACCTCGAAAGCTTTACCCATCATTGCATCTGTAATTATTGTTGCGGTAGCTTCTGCCTGGACTAAATTTCCCTCCACAAATCTTCCCGGAATCGTGTAATTACCATCGGCATCTTTTCCCATAGCGGAAACATCATCATTAATATTTTGTGACATGGCATATATCGCACCCGTTGTTCCCATTGCACGAATCGCATTATCATCACTCACTGATAGGTTTTCCATTATATATAATCCATATGCAGGTCCGTCACAGCTTACATCACACGTAATATTTGCACTTTGCAGGCTTAAATTATTTTTTGATAAAATTCCGTAATATCCGGTACTAGATGTTGTTCCAGCCGGTGCATGTGCTGAAATGTTGATTGTTACGCCTGTTATCGTGATGTCTCCGCCATAGATACCACGAAATGTTAATTCGTACTCTCTTTCCGTTGAAATATCCAGACTTCCGTTACCCTTAATGGTAAGATTTGCACCGTTCAAATTGATGCCAAACCCAAAGCTTCTACCATTATTATCTATCAGGGTGTTTGTCCCTTTAACAATGATTGTGGCATCTCCCATTGACACACTTATTAATCCCGAGGAACCCGGGTCGGCCTCAAGATTAAGTCCTTCAAGTACCAATGTACGTTCACCATAATCCAGCTCCGTATTTCCATTCGGATACCACTGCCAGCCTTCTGCTGAATCCGTGATTTCATCTGACGTCGGAACATCTTTTGTGGTACCGTCCGTCGATATATATGTAATTGTTTCTCCCAGAGCAAATTTGAGTATTTCTGTTCTCTTCACCGTCTCCGTTGCCGTTACCGGCTGTGCCACGAATGGCATCAGCAAAAATGCCATGCACACTGCCATACATATGGATATAATTCTTCTTTTTTGTTTCATACTCATTACCTCTTCTTTCTGAATTTTAACTATTCAGAAATATTATACAGAGGCAAACACAAACAGAGCACAAACGACAAAAAAGTACCATGTTTTCACATGATACTTTTTTGCGTTATGACTTAAATCTTTTTAAATGTGATACCTTCGGTTCCTTTTTGATTCTTAAATAATTTCTTGTATGCACTAAGCTTGGAGGAAGGTACTTTTAACGTTCCCTTCACTTGGTTAAAGGTATGCGGCGCTCCAATCTTTTTCAAATTTTTGCTCTTGATGGTAAACGTCTTTATCTTCTTATCATAGCAGAATGCATGTGTCTTTATCTCGGTTAATCCGGTTCCGATGGATACTGTTTCTAAAGAAGAACAATAAATAAATGCTGAAATACCAATTGTTTTGACATTGTCACCGATGGTTATCTTTTTCAATTTGGTATTATTCTTAAATGCTTTGTCACCAATCGATGTTACCTTACAGGTTGCACCTTTGATTTTTACAGTCTTTGGAACAGTTACTGTTTTCGCATTCTTGTTGTTCTTTGCCAAACCAGTTACAGAAACCTCAACACCTTTCTTGCCGCTGTTATCTACCAGTGTTGCTTTGTAGGTTAAGCCAGATACCGTATAGGTATTGCCCTTCGCCACACCATATTTTACTGTGATGGTGAAGTCCTTCTTATAGTCTGTTCCTTTGGCTGTTCCATCCTTTACTGTTGCCCGTACCTTAACTGTTCCAGCCTCGACAAAGGTCAGCTTGTTGCCGCTCAGTTTTGCTTTGGTATTTCCTTTGCTGACAATTGACCAGGTAATTGTTTTCTTTTCTGCCTTGGATGGTGCTACGGTTCCGTTTAAGGTCAGTGTCGTTCCAACGGTTCCTTTGGTTGGTACGCCGGTGATATTGGTTACCGATACGTAGTTATAGGTCCACTTTGCATACAGTATAGTATCTGCACTGATTGTCAGGGTTGAACCAGCCGCATAGTTTGTTCCGCTTCCGTCACTCTTGGTATTCCATCCCGCAAAGCTATATCCCGTTTTGGCCAGGTTACCAGTGTTGCCAAGTACGGTTACTCTTGTTCCGGTCCGATAGCTGGTGCCGCTTCCGGTTGGAACGGTTCCGCTGGTGCTGCCATTGCCCTGATAGGTTACTTTGTAAATTTTAATTACTGTTACATGGTTGTTCAGGTCAAGGAATCCATTGTTATTGCCTTTGCTGTAGGAGATTCCCGACTTATTATTCTGCACTGCCCACACTGCTGTTGCTCCGGTCGGAGTTACGGTTAAATTGTTTTTATTTCCTTCCAGATATTCATCTGCATCATTGCCGCTCCAATTAATCAGAACAACATCGTTTCCTTTGTTTGTATAGGTGCTGTCCGCTGAGCCGAGTCCGACGGTGTTGCCGTTCAGATTCAAGGCTCCGCCATTTACGATAAATGCCTTTCCATGTCTTACAATTACGGTACTGTCTGTAACCTCTGTCGTTCCGTCAACACTGGCTATGCCATATGGGGACGCTCCCGTTCCGGTTACTGTAATGATACTCTTGTCGACAATTAGTGTCGCTTCATAATTATAGATACCACGGGTTCCCACGCCTGCGATGGTACTTCCTTTGATTTCCAGGACGCTGCCGGTATTCATCCGGATGACAAATCCATTGCCGTTTCCACCTACTACTGCTGTATTCTCTATTTTATTGCTTGCATTGGTACTGCCGTTATAGATTCCATAGCTTGTGCTGCCAGTTCCGCCTTCAATGGTTCCGCCCGTTGTCACAAGTAATGAGGTTGATTCATCTGGAATAAAAATACCATAGCTGGTTGATCCATTTCCGCCGTTTACTTTTCCGGCAATTACCTTAACAGTTCCAGCACCGTTGTTTAAAATACCATAACTGTTAGTTCCGCCACCGCCGGTGATATTGCCACCGGTATTTACCTGAAAGACACTGGTTGCGTCTGATTCCGAGTCGATGGTAATGGCTGCACCTTCATCTACCGCCAGCGTTGCCCGCCAGTCAATCGTTACGCCCTCTGGAATCGTTAAAATTAATCCATCCGTTGGTGTCACACCGGTTTTATTGGTTACTGTTAAAATTGTTTTTGCTTCATTCCAGCTAACCGTAAAGCCAGCCTCTTCGATTGTTTTCGCGACACTCGTAACGATTACATAATCATTAAGATTCAGGAAGCCTGTATTTGTTCCTTTGTTGTAAGACATTCCCGACTTGCTATTTTCATATACCCACTTTACGGTCGCATCTTCTGGCTCAACGGTTAAGTCTAGTGTACTTCCCTCAACATATTCATCATCATTTTCACCAGACCATTTCGCTAGAATGACATCTGCTTCTTTCATGGTAAAGGTACTATCTGCTTTGCCAAAGCCTACGGTTTTGCCAGTCAGGTTTAAAGTTCCGTTATCCTTCAAGAAGGCTGAGCCATACCGAGCAATTGATATGGTATCTACCACGGTGGTCACTCCGCCAGCCGTTGCTACGCCAGATGCAGTGCCACTTGTTCCTTCTACATTAATGGTACAGCCGTCAATTGTTAATGTACCCTCATTTAAAATTCCACTATTTCCCTGAGCAATAATTTCAGTATTCTTGATTGTGAATGCCGCCGCATTATCATAATAAAATGCATAGCCGTTTCCATGTCCACCAGTCAAGGTACTATCCTCAATCTTGCTCGCTGCATTTGCACTATAGCAACTAATACCATAGCTAGTATTACTGCTACCGCCATTGATAACAGAATGATTCTTCACATCAAGAAGTGTTGTTGTGTTCGACGGAATATTAATTGCCTCTGAATAACCGCTGCCTGAACCGCCATTCACGGTTCCGCCATTCACAATAATCGTACCGGAGATTTCAGTCTCCATCGCGATTCCACAAGATGCACTGCCGCTTCCACCACTAACTACACCATTCTCACCAACTTCAATTACGACTCCCGCTGCCGCACTAAGGATTCCACAATTGAGACTATTGCCTCCGCCACCAGTAATACTGCCGCCACCTCTTACTTTGAAAATACTGTCTGCGGCTGAATCGGCAGCAATTATAATTGCTGAACCACTCGTAACACCCATTTTTGCCTGCCAGTCAATGGTTACACCTTCTGGAAGAGACAACGTCAATGTTGATGCACTCGTATTCTCACCGGTAACGGTCAGCACTGTTTCGTCACCATTCCAGCTTGCACTAAATCCGGCATCTCTAATTATTTTAGCAATATTTGGGATTGAGGCATACTCATCCAAATCGATAAATCCGATATTGCTGCCCTTCTCATAGGACACCCCTGTTTTTTCTTCCGCATTCTCAGCCCACTTTACCGTGGCTCCGGCTGGGGTTACGGTTAAATCTGTGGTCGTTCCTTTAGTATATTCTGTGCCATCTGCACCTGACCATTTAATTAGGATGACATCTGCTTCTTTACTCGTATAGGTACTGTCTTCCGCGCCAAAGCCGACGGTATTACCAGTCAAATAAAGCTCTCCGCTCTGATTATTAAATGCTGTTCCGTATCTTGCAACTACCAGACTGTCTTTTATCGTCACTGTTCCCCTATTAAAAACGGACTCGCCTGTACCAATATTTATAATGGTACTATTTTCGATTAAAAGTTTTGCATCTACAGTATTGGCTATGGCTGAAAAATCATTGCCCATGCCACCGATTATGATGCTGTTTCCGGTAATGATATTATTTTCATTGCTACTTTTGTTTAGGATACCATCGCTACCGATGCTACCACTTCCACCATCTATCTTACCACCAGTAATCTGCAAGAGTGCGTCGCTACCTTCTATTTTTATTGCGACCGGCATCATATCCGTTCCGCCAGTTACGGTTCCTTCATTAATGATGACTTTACCTGAGGTATTCTCCGCCTGAATGATACCAACGGATGGTGTGTCATTTCCTCCATTTACTGTTCCTTCTATATCTACTCGGATAGTTCCATTTCCCAGATTCCGGATACCGGCACTTCCGCCAACAGCTCCATCATTTTTTCCACCGCTAATGATGCCACCGTTACTTACTTTGAAGATACTGTCAGTCGCTGAATCAGCAGCAATTATAATGGCCGCACCGCTTTCCACTTCCATCTCTGCCTGCCAGTCAACGGTAATATTTTCCGGAAGTACTAAAGTTAATGTTGATGCACTCGTATTCTCACCAGTAACGGTCAGCACTGTTTCATCACCATTCCAGCTTGCACTAAATCCTGCATCTCTGATTTTTTTAGCAATATTTGGGATTGAGGCATACTTATCCAAATCGATAAATCCGGTATTGCTGCCCTTCTCATAGGCCACTCCCGTTTTATCCTGCGCATTTTCAACCCATTTCGCCGTTGCTCCGGCTGGGGTTACGGTTAAATCTGTCGTTGAATTTCTTTCGTATTCTGTACCGTCAGCACCAGACCATTCAATTAGAATGACATCTGCTTCTTTGGCTGAATATGTACTCTCTGACTTACCAAAGCCTACCGTTTTGCCTTCCAAATTCAGGGTTGGAGTACTGCCTAATAATTCAAAAGCCCTACCATATCGAGCAATTACTGTGGTGTCAATAACTGTTGTCACGCCATCATAATCTGTAACTCCAAAGGAGGCTGCATCATTTCCCACTTTAATGGTACAAGTATCAACCGTCAATGTTCCTCCATCATTAAATATTCCATCGCATGTCAACACCGTTACATTACAATTTTTAAATTCGAAGGTACCGTCTCCATTATAAATATAGCCAAAATGTCCCCGTGCAGCACTTATCGTACTATTCACCATCTTGCTGGCTACATCTGAGCCATAAAAGTCTATGCCGCAGCTAGTAGTTCCAGTTCCGCCGTCAATCATACAATTCTGTATATCCAGAAGTGTTGCTGTGCCACCCTGTACAAAAATTGCTTGAGACCGTTGTTCACCAGTTCCACCACTCACCACTGCACGATCTAAAATAATCTTACCGGAAACGCCAGTATTTATTTTGATTGCACATGATTCATTTCCGCTTCCGCCGAAAACCATACCATTTCTAACCTCGATTGTGACACCTTCTCCCTTGCTAAGGATTCCACAATTGGTATCGCTTGTACCGCTTCCGCCGGTGATGCTGCCGCTCATGTTTACTTTGAAGACACTGTCAGCGGCTGAACCGGATTCAATTACAATTGCATTCCCGGTTTCTGCTACCATTTCTGCCTGCCAGTCAATTGTTATGCCACCTGGCAGGGACAAATTTAACGTTGATGCACTCTTATTCTCACCAGTAACAGTCAGAATCGTTTCATCCTCATTCCAGTTTGCACTAAATCCTGCATCTATAATTTGTTTTTCAAGGTCAAAGATTGTGACATACTCATTTAAATCAAGAAATCCGCTATTGCTGCCTTTTAAATAGGACAATCCTGCTTTTTCTTCTAAATTCATACCCCATTTTACAGCCGCATCGGCTGGGGTTACGGTTAAGTCGCTCGACGCTTTTTTGGTATATTCAGTAGCATCTGCGCCAGACCATTTAATCAGGATGACATCCGCAGTCTGACTTGTTATATCGACACTATCTTTTTTTCCAAAACCTACGGTTTTGCCCGTCAGGTTCATAATGCCGGTCTCCCTAGTATTATTAAATGGGATTCCGTATCTTGCAATTACAATACTATCGTTTACGTTTACTGTTCCTTCATTGCTATAGATGCCGCAGGCATCGCTACTATTTGATAATACTCTGATTGTACAGTTATCAATATCTAAGTCACTGTTCGCAGTCTCAATGTTAGCAGTCACATCACAATTTCTAACCGTAAGCAAATCTCCTCCTTCGTATACAAGAGCATGACCATACTTTCCTTTACCAATTAAGGTACTGTCTTTGATGATACTATTTTCGTTAGAAGAGTCGTATCTAATCGCGTGCCCCCACCTATCAGCAGGTACGTTTCCGCCATCAATGACCGCACCATTCTTCACGATAAGACTCGTCAATGTACCTGTTAGAATACAAATTGCTCTAGCACCCTCTGTTGAAGTTCCACCGGTTACGGTTCCACCATCGACAATCACGGATGCACCAGAAACGTCTTCGACTACATTGATTCCAACTGTTGCGTCATCACCAGTTCCGCCGCTAACGGTACAATCTTCATTGACCTCGATGGTGACTCCATTGGCCTTAACATTGATACCATAACCGCTGTTACTGCCGCCAGTAATACTGCCGCCGTTACTTACTTTGAAGACACTGTCCGCTGCCGAACCGGCTGCGATTTCAATCGCTGTTCCAGTCGTGGCACTGATTACTGCCTGCCAGTCAACCGTTACACCGTCTGGAATAGACAGGCTCAGACCTGATGCTACCGTTCCATTTGGATTAGCCTCAGTATTCGTAACGGTAAGTATATCTCCGTCATCATTCCATGCGGTATGAAAACCGGCATCCTTAATTACTTTTGCAAAAGATGGTACTACGACATTATATATTTCCATATCAAGGAACCCGATATTTGTTTCATATTCATAATAAATACCGGAATTTTCCTGCTTATCCGTCGCCCATTTTAATATTGTTGTGGCTGGTTTTGGTTCAAAACCGGACCTCATTAAATCCTCCGATGAGCCCGCCGCAAATTCTAATTTATTAGGATACCAGGTAAATGTAATAACATTGCTTTCCCGGCTTACACTCGCATCAATTAGATGGCTCGCACATAGTCCGACCGTATTTCCCTGCACCTTCATGATATTACTAGCGTCTCCCGAAAATGCTCTACCCATTTTTGCCACTACTTGACTGTCTATTACTGTTGTATCTACTGAAGCTCCCGCAAGATTCTTGATACCACTGGCGCTAGAGCTATTTATCATTACATCGATTCTACAATTATCTACCATTAATGTGCCGCCATTTATAACACCGGTGACACCGTCGGTCTTTATTGTACTATCTTCTATTGTAAGGACTGGATTTACCGCCGCATAGTATGGAACATATAATGCAGCTCCGGTGCCAAGTCCACCCTCATTTATGGTACTATCTTTTATCAAACTGTTCTCATTGGTACTGCCATATGAGATTCCAATGCTGCTAACACTGCCATCTCCACCATGAATAACGGAATCATTCGTGACGGTTAGAAGGGTTTGGGTATTAACCGGAATTAAAATTGCGGTCGAGTTTTTACTGGTACCGCTTCCAGCTTCCACGGTGCCATTGTCAACAACAACCTTACTCGATATACCGGTTTTCAACCAGATGCCATATCGGTTATCGGTTCCGTTTCCGCCATTTACCTTTCCGCCATCACTGACTTCTACTGTTGCAGTACTATTATTGATAATGCCATAGGTAGTTGTCCCACTGCCGCCGGTGATTTTGCCGGTTCCGCTTACTTTAAATACACTGCTGGCATCACAGCCGGACAATAGTTCGATTGCCGCTCCGGTGGACGTAGCCTGCCAGTCAACGGTGATACCTTCCGGTATCCCAAGTGTTAAATTCGCTGCAAGGGTACGACTGCCGGTAACGGTTAACACCGTCTTCTCTTCATTCCAATTTACGGTGAAATTGGCATCTGTGATTGGGGTGTACCAGTCTTGTACGGATACTCTTCCCGTAACATCGATGAAGCCGCTGTTTCCTCCTAACTGATAGGAAACTCCCGATTTGCCATTATTATCGACTGCATATTTTGCAACAGCACTGTTTCTAGCATCTAAATTAGTTGAAGTTCCCTCGACATACTCGTATACCTTGTGATCAATTAGAAACCAAATAATAACTACGGTATCCGCGTCGCGTTCAACCGGCGCCTCTGTGATAACGCGGCTGAGGGTCGCTGTATTCCCTCTTAGATAATAGCTACCACTACCTGCTGTATAAAAACTTTTTCCAAACCAGGAAATCAACTGGCTGTCAGTCGCGGTTACACTTCCCGCAGTTGTTGAAACGCACCATATATCAGTCTCCGTCAAAGAACCATCTCCTTTTACCAGAATGGTACTTCCCGTAATATTCAATGTACCGGTGCTCTTGATTCCCTTCGCGCCGGCCACCTCTAATGTACTGCCAACAATTTCCAAACCTGCATTTGCCCCTAATGTGATTGCTGGCGGAGCATCTTTGCCCTTATTTGCATCGTCAACGATACTTGCCATTACACCAGAAGATATACTACTGTCTTCAATGCGGTGATTCTGACTCTGGTTATTCAGATAACATGCCTGACTATTTACTGCCGTTCCGACCACATTTGCTGTGTCCATCGCCAGCGTACCGGTGCCCGTTCCATCCAAATAGACACCATAATTATTGGTTGCACCTGTTCCTAAATTAATTGTTCCGGCGATATGGATATTGCCATTATAGCCGGATGCCGTATTGATGGCATATGAGGTGGTTCCGCTTCCACCGTTAATGGTTCCGCCACTTAAGACGATAATATCGCCCGCTGTTTTCGCTGCATAAATACCGCCGCAAGGACTTCCACTTCCACTGGAGTAGCCGCTGACTGTTCCCCCTACGACAACGCTTCCCGGACCTGCGTTATAAATGGCATAACCGGTGTTGCCAGCTTTAATCGCACCACTTGCTTTGAATACACTGGTCGCATTGGAATCTGCTAAAATTTTAATCGCATTGCCGCCACTGACTCCGGTTAAATTCGCCTGCCAATCAACCGTAACGCCTTCTGGTATGGTCAGCTCCAGATTCTTACTGATATTTGATGGTCCAGTGACAGCAAGTACGGTTTCATCATCGTTGTACGTTGCTGTAAAACCGGCCATCTCGATTTTTTCCTTCAACCCTAGTTGTACTGGTTCTAATTCCACATATGGGTTGTTAACAGCGACATTATTAAGTTCATTATGCACGGTCCATTCATCCGAAAACGGTGTTGCTGTTGTCCATTCACCATTTTCACTCGTTCTATATCTGTACATAGTCTCCCCGATACCGAATACACCACCGAATGACGCGTCCTCAACATATATCGCTTTGTCTACACCAGAGCTAATAACTTTCCCGCCAAAAAGCTTCAATCCATATTTGGTACGAATACCAGAAGATGAAGCACTAGTAGTAATGAGCGTCCCACCATTCACTATTACAGTGTTACGAGTATCAATACCTGATAGATTCATCGCTGTCTCGCTTATTGAATTACATGTAATGGTTCCGCTGTTAATGACTACATCTGAAGAACCCATACTGCGTATTCCCATACCCTCCGCACGGCAAAGAAGAGAGCCACTTTCACCTTCTTCCTCTTCAATGGTAAGCTTTGCAGATGCATAAATAGCTGATGCCGTATTGCTTGTAGATGAAGAAATAATTTGATTCGAACCTTTTAATACAATCTTAGTAGCAACCGCAGGTGTTGTTACCCCTTGGGCATCTGATGTTACCAGATTGAAATTCTCTAATGTGAGCGTTTTGGTCGTATGATTCCATGACCAGCCCTCCTCAGGATTACTTTCATCTTTCGTAAATGCACTACAATCCAGCGGAGTTACCCGCTGTGTTGTCTCAGCTTTTACTTCCATACTCGTTATGGGAAGTAATGTTAACACCATACAAAATGTTAATAACCAGCTTAGACTTCTTTTCACAATTTGTCTCATTCTGTATCCTCCTAATGCAATCTAATTTATATTTAGGATTATACAACCTTGAAGCTCACAAGTGGGCGATTTGGGGTGATTCGTGGATTATATGGGGTGAATTTTTTGGATAAAAAAGGGAGCAATTCTAAAAGGAGACTGACGCATTTTTACGACAGTCTCCCTCAAATCACAATATTTTTTACTGTTTATAATAATTCTGCACAAGGCAAGGTAAACCAAAATTCTACCCCATCCGCCAAATTCTCAACACCAAATTTTCCACCATGCATTGTTATAATACTCTTAACAATATATAGTCCCAGTCCGGCATGAGCAAGATTCGCTTCTAAATTATTCGCCTGTGCATTTTTCATATAAAATTCATTCCAGATTTTTTCCATTTCGTCGGAAGGTATCTGCTTGCCTTCGTTAAAGACACCTAATCTAATATTACCATTACAGCTCTGTAGTGTGATGGCAATTCTGCCGCCAATTTCGGCATGTTCAAATGCATTCATAATGAAATTGTTAACCGCTTGCTCGATATACTCACTATCACCACAAATATAACAATCACTGTCATAATCTATTTCTACTTTTATTTTCTTCTTGATAAACAAGCTGTCATATTTCATTACCAAATATTTTATTGTTTTTCTTAAATCAAATACCTTCTCTATAATGTTTTCCATCCGATGTTCCATGATGGTAGCGTCAAGCAATCCGCTAACCATTTCTGCCATCGTGTTTATTTCTTCCTGGATGGAATCCAAGTAGTATTGCCGATCTTCTTTACTGTCTATATATTCAAGCATTTCTGCCTGACTAGATATTACTGTTAAAGGGGTCTTTAGTTCATGTGACATTTTTGCAATAAAATCTTTTCTGGCTTTTTCCATTCGTTCCTGCCGTATATTCTGATTTAAGAGTTGTTTTTTCCCTTCTTCCATCTGTCCAATATACTGCTGCAACTGTGACGACATACTATTAATACTTTTTGCCAGATTATTAACCTCGTGGTATTCCCCATCCTCTTCGGCTTTTTCTTCAAAATCACGCCTTGCAATTTTATCTGCTACGGCAGCCACATGTTCGATTGGCTTCGCTAAGCGTCGTGACAAGAAAATCATAATCAAGCTTCCGGTTAATACGGTAAGCATAAACATATAACCCAAAAATTTTATTGTTAAATCCATAGAAAAAAAGAAATTTGCCGCTCTGTCCTTAATGCAGACATAGTAGTCTTTGTTATTTTGCGTAATAATACCTAAAATCCTCGCCGATTCTACTAATTTACTATTACGCTCTATCACCGTTGGATTCTTGTCAAATACGTCTATTCTCATTTCAATGTTTTTATAGATGGTAGAGACTTCATCTGAGCGCGATGTATAAATAGCATTCATCTTGGCATCAGCAATCGTAAAATTTAGATTTTCTTTTTCATACCCAGTAAACATCGTGTAATCTTCTTCGACCAGGTTCGTTAAATCCAATTCCTTGATGTCGCTATATGCTTCTAAAATTTGATTTTTCTTCAGATGATTATAATAGGATGGTAAAAATATACTATAAAGCAACATGCTCCCACCCATTACAATTGCAAGAAATATCCATTGAATCAATACCATTCTTATACTAATCTTCTTAAGCATCTTCATTACCTTCAAATATGTAGCCAATACCATAAATGGTTCTTATACATGATACGCCATCTAATTTTTTTCTTAGCTGTTTCACAACGGTATCTACTGTTCTGGTTTCACCAATATAGTCATATCCCCAAATATTTTCTATAATTATGTCTCTGGTCAGAACCTGCCCTTTGTTTTGTAATAAAAATTGAAGCACTTCAAATTCCTTTGGTGTCATTTCAATATATCTTTCCTTGAAATAAACCTTTTTTCCCCTTTTATCTATCCGAATCACTCCATCACATAAAAACTCCGATTCGTTACATGAGCGCTTAAGGATAGCCTCCATATGCGCCTTTACAAGTGAAAGAGCATATGGTTTTGCAATATAATCATCTGCACCATAGGAAAAACTTTGAAGCTGATTCTCCACGGAGGATTTCGCCGACAACATAATAACCGGTGTATTTGAACTTTTCCTGACCTCTTTCAAAATCTCATTTCCATCCGCAAATGGAAGCATAATGTCCAATAATACCAAATCGATCTCTGAGCGGAATTCGCGAAACTTTTGCATCCCCTTAAATCCGTCTTCCGCTACTATCACATTATAGTTGTTCATTACAAGATAGTCAGTTAAAGTTTTCAAAATTTTTATTTCGTCTTCAACAATTAACACCGTATGTTTGTGCATTTTTTGCTAATCATCCTTATTCTGTAGTATTTTTTCCTTCGTAATTCACTCCCTTCTTCATTATGTATGATTTGTATTCTTTTTTCAAATCTTTTTCCGCTCTTGGTTCCCCCTTTCCATTGTCCTTCTTTCCACCTTTATTATTTTATAGACCTCACAAATCTATTTTATTTTAGAAATGTGATGGAAATTTGTGATTATAAAAAATGCCATAATCTCTGATGTAAATGAGATTATGGCATTTCCTTATTCTTGATATTTAGTTCATATCTCTCTTTCGATAATAGATGAACCCTGCTGCCGTCAGCACCACTGCCAACGCAGTCATAATTCCCAGCTCCCCATAATTGATTTCTTCCATCGGCAGCTGCGGAATATTGCCAAACGGCGACAGCACCTTCAGCCACTCTGGCATTTGTAAAATATTTCCCAGATATACCACAAAGAAGGACATGCCCAAATACACCCAGCCAAATCCGGTCCATTCCGGCAAAACACCGAGCAATAGCACTTCCATTCCAAGCATGAACCAGACCGCTGGCAGATAGACCATCATTGCCTTTAAAATCGAGCCAAATGCAATCGGTTCAGTCAGAACATAATAACTGGCAACCCACAAGCCCAGTACACTAAGAAACAGCAGCACAATACTGCTTAGTAATGCAATTACAAAATATCCACCTAACAGCTTTGTCCGCGATACACTCCGACTTAAGATATGTTCCGTATGATTGCGTTTTTCTTCGCTGCGCAATTTCAGCAGGAAGGATAACACCGGAATGGTCGCCATCATCGCCATTACTGACATTAACATGGTGATAAATAGTTCGGTCATCGTATACGTCGAATCCGGCGGAAACATTTGTAACAGCAATTCATTGCCATCGATAAATGCTTCCAAATCGCCCATCACCGAACCATAAGCCGCGCCTAATACAAATACACCGATTGCCCAAGTGATAATGGTACCCTTTAGCAGTCTTACCGAAAGTCCGAGCGGAGATTTTAGAAATACCGACGCATAGCTTCTGCCGGGCCGCGCTGGTAAAAATCCCTGCCCCATATCACGAATTGAATTTAAATAATATGCCATTGCCGTAAGAACTAATGTAATCAATAATACCATCCAAACCGGCCACCAATAATTATTGACATAGACCTCACTTCTTAGGATTAATCCCAGCGGCGAAATCCGTGCCAGCGTTTCGTTACTAATATCGCCGATGGCCCGCAGCATATATAAAATCAAAAGCATACTAATAGATATACTGGTGGTGGTTCTTCCACTAGAAGATAACTGGGCGAACAGGGCGGTCAGGGCGGCAAAAAACAGTCCAGATACCCCGATTGCAACACCATAGAGCATGGAACCGCCCCAATCCATCGATTCTATTCCAAGTGCGCCAAGCGACACTCCTGTCAGAATTGCCAACGCGCCATTTATCAGCAATGCCACAATCATGGCTGCACTTAAGTTCGATAGTCTGCCCACTGGCAACGAGCGTATTACTTCGATGCGACCGCGTTCTTCATCACGTCTGGTATGACGTACAATCAGAAAAACATTCATAATTGCCACTGCCAAAATAGTAAACAGAAACATTTCATTTCCCATCATCGCCCCAACATGATAATCTGCGGCACCATAAACCGGACCACACATTGCTATCATCGCGGGATTCTCCATTGTCATTGCCATGCCGATACGGTCGGCATCACTTGAATACATTTCCTGAAATGCCACCCCGACCACAGCCGTGATTCCAATCAAGGATAGTAGCCATATCACGGACATCATCCGCTCCCGGCGCAGGATTAAACGAACCAGCCGAAGACAATTTTTATTTAGCCGTTTTAACACCCTGCTCACCTCCTGTTCCATTATAATGTGTCATAAACAGTTCCTCCAAGGTCGGCGGTGTACTCTCCAATTTTGTCACCCCAAATTTTCCCAGATAGGAGATGACTTCCGGCAGCTTGGTCGAATCCACTTGGAATGAAAGATGATTTTTTTCCCCCTGAATGTCACTAATGCCGGCAAGTTCAGACAATCCATGCACCGGTTCGTTCGTTTGAATGGCCATCTTGAGACGGGTTAAATGACGCAGCTCCTCTAGCGTTCCCGTCTCAATCATTTTCCCTTCCCGAATGATTCCAACACGGTCACAAAGCTGTTCCACCTCAGATAAAATATGACTGGATAGGAAAATTGTCTTGCCCTTTTCCTTCTGCTCTCTGACACATTCTTGAAACACTTTTTCCATCAATGGGTCTAGGCCGGAGGTCGGTTCATCTAAAATATACAAATCCGCTTCCGCAGAAAAGGCTGCCACGAGCGCTACCTTTTGGCGATTGCCTTTGGAGTAAGTCCGGCATTTCTTGGATGGGTCAAAATCAAACATTTCAACTAATCTCTCACGGTAATTTTTATTATCCCCGCCACGCAGGCTGACAAATAAATCAATGACCTCGCCGCCAGTCAAATTCGACCACAGATTCACGTCCCCTGGCACATACGCAATCCGACTGTGAATATCAACGGCATCACGCCATGCATCTTTGCCAAACACTTTGGCACTGCCGCCATTTGCCTGAATAATTCCAAGCAGTGTCCGAATCGTGGTCGTTTTGCCAGCACCATTCGGTCCGATAAAGCCAAATACCTCACCCTCCTTAACCGCCAGGTTGACGCCGTCTAAGGCATTAAATTTTCCATATTTTTTTACCAAATCCTGTGTCTCTATTACCAACATATTGGTCTCCTCTCTTACCCTCAGATATTCTGCGGGTTATAAAACACTTTTCTTAAATCTTCTAAGAACACATCAAATTCATCCCAGTAGACCTGTAAATCCACCTTGGTCCAATCCATCATTTTAAACTGCTCGGTCAATTCCCTTTCATATCCGCCGATGCAGCGAATGATTAATTTCATCACCCGCTCCTTGGGAAGATCGGTGCGAAACAATGATGTATCAATATTGTTATAAATCCTGCTCATTCCGGTTTCTCGCCAATCCTTCATCTTGTGCATCGCTTCCGCGGAAAGTTTATCCTCGTCACCGTGTAAATATATATTGCCCAAAAATTCAAACAGATAGCGATGCTGATGAAGTGCTTGAAGCTTGATTCGACTTGCCAGATAATACTTTTTAATAAAATCAGATTCCGCTTCATCAATTAGCTCAAAAAAATTGGTCTGCAAATATTCGATGCCAATGTCTACCAAATCCTCAAACAATTCCTGCTTATTATTAAAGTAGTAGAATAACATTCCCTTGCTGATTTCTGCTTTTTTGATAATGCGATTGGTACTTGCCTTGGTATAACCTTGGCTCGAAAATTCCTCATATGCGGCATTTAATATCCGCTGCTGTTTCGCCTCCTCTATACTTTTGAAAATTTCATTCAAGCTCACCGTCTCCTTTCATTGACCACAGTGGTCGATAAGTGGATTATACCACCATTGACCACTGTGGTCAATGGTTATTCAAAAAATGCCATAATCTCTGATGCAAATGAGATTATGGCATTTCCTTATCCTTAGTTATTCAGTTAATTCTTTACTACTTTTGTAAATCCGCTTTTTTAATATAATTCTCTGCTTCTTCTTTCGTTACTCCAAACCGTTTCTCCAGCTTCTGAATGATTCTATGCTGAGGAATATTTTCTTCTCGATTATCCAGTATCATGGCAATAATTCCCTGTTCTTTACCCTGTTGCTTACCGTTTTCAATTCCAATTTCCAGAATGTTCATCTCTATCGCCTCCCATTCCTCTGATGAACGTACTTCTTGCACAATACGATCCAACTCGATGATTCGGTCATCTTTTTTAATAATGTTTGGATTTGTTATGTTTGTCTCTTTCATATATTGTAACAAACTTATCAGCTCTGGTGAACCATTTTTGCTCGACATATTTAAAAATATTTTCTTAGTCCCATCCTCTAATCGTAAATCCGGCAATTCTTCACAACACTCTGAAAATGTATATTTTGCACAATCTCTACCAAATATATCTTCTTGTGTGATAAAAATTATTATCGTTGCCGGCAGATTTCGGTACTTGGTCTTTTTGCCTGATTTTAATATTGGGCTATCCATTACTCCCTGATAAAATCTTGCCCGCCGCGGAAGATTTTCATGGCTACTGTCATTTTGCATCTCCATATCAAATTGACGGTTAGTTATATCTAGTGCCCAGGCATCCAAACGAATTGCCCTTTTTCCTGATTTGTTCATTACTACCTGCTCAACTTTTACTTCCGTTAATTCAATATCTGGCTCATCCATAATGATACTTAAAACATTCTGATATGCAGTCTTATTATTCATAACAGACAAAAAGAGTGCAAAATCACTAAGGTTTACCTGTAAATCATCCGGCAGCAAGCTACGCATTTGTGTCATTTTTTCTTGTTCATTTTTCATAGGCAATATTTCCTTTCTGTATAAGCAGGAAAAACTTGCCGATGCACTTCCTCCTGCTGTCTTTAGTTGCGAAGCAAGGAGTCCTACGGAATTATTCCGTCTGATGCTGTCACTATGACAGCAAAGAAGTTAGAATCTTAGATTTTTAGAAATCATTGCTTAATATTTATTATATCACCGGAACAAAAAAAAGCAATAAAAAAAAGAAATCCCCACCGTTTATTCTACTTTAGGAATTTCTCTTTTCTTTGGCGTATGCTATTTTGTTGTTACCGTTGCTATATCAATCAGATTCAATTCTTCCTCGGCATGTTCTAAGCTAGTTGCTAAAGCATTGGCCGTATCCATTGCCGTGATACAATATACACCCGTCTCTATCGCATTTCGGCGAATCAAGAATCCGTCACGGTTCTTATCACCATTTCCCTGCGTTGGGGTATCAATCACCAAATCAATTTTATGACCTAGAATCAAGTCCATGACGTTTGGTGATTCCTGAGTTATCTTATTGACACGGAGGGCATCGACACCATGCGCCTGCAAATATTTGGCCGTGCTTCTGGTCGCGTAGATTTTATAACCCAGCTTCACAAAACGTCTGGCTACCTCAACCGCTTCTGGTTTGTCGGCATCCTTGACCGTCATTATCATCTGTTTGTGTTTTGGCAATTGCACGCCTGCGCCTAAGAAGGCTTTGTAAAGTGCCTCATTAAATGTCTTACCAATGCCAAGGCACTCGCCGGTCGATTTCATTTCCGGTCCTAAACTGATTTCAGCACCGCGAATTTTTTCAAAGGAAAATACTGGCATCTTGATAGCAATGTAATCTGCTTCCGGCTGCAAGCCCGGCTCATAGCCTAAGTCACGAATAGTATTACCAATCATTACCTTAGTCGCCAAATCAACAATTGGGATTCCGGTTACCTTACTAATATATGGTACAGTCCGTGAGGAACGAGGATTGACCTCAATCACATAGACTTCCTCATCGATAACAATAAACTGAATATTAATTAATCCGACAACATGAAGGGCTTTTGCCAGCCTTCTGGTATACTCGGTTAATTTTTCTTTGACCACTGCATTAATCGTTGGTGCCGGATAGACGGAAATACTATCACCGGAATGCACTCCGGTCCGCTCAATATGCTCCATAATGCCCGGAATTAAGATATCATTGCCGTCACAGACAGCATCGACCTCGATTTCTTTTCCCTGCAAATATTTATCAACGAGGATTGGATGGTCCTGCGCAATGCGGTTGATGATACCAATAAATTCTTCCATTTCATCATCGTTAAAAGCAATCTTCATGCCCTGTCCACCAAGTACATAGGAGGGACGCACCAGCACCGGATAGCCCAGCTTGTTCGCTATCACTTTCGCTTCTTCGGCAGTATATACGGTTCCGCCAGCGGCGCGCGGAATCTCGGTTTCTTCTAATATTTTATCAAATAATTCACGGTCTTCGGCGGCATCCACATCCTCTGCCTTCGTTCCCAAAATCGGGACACCCATTTGCATTAAGCTTTCGGTTAACTTAATCGCGGTCTGACCGCCAAACTGCACCACGGCTCCGTCTGGTTTCTCGATATTGACAATGCTCTCGACATCCTCTGGGGTCAATGGTTCAAAGTAAAGCTTGTCAGCAATATCAAAATCGGTCGATACCGTCTCGGGATTGTTGTTAATGATGATCGTCTCATAGCCCTCTTTGGAAAATGCCCAGGTGCTGTGAACACTACAATAATCAAACTCAATTCCCTGCCCAATTCGAATTGGTCCGGAACCAAGAACTAAAATTTTCTTGCGCTCGTTTGTCTCTACCGCTTCATTTTCACTGCCAAATACCGAGTAGTAATATGGGGTTGAAGCTTCAAACTCAGCCGCACAGGTATCTACCATTTTATAAGCGGCAACGATGTCGTTTTGATACCGCATTGCTTTGATTTCTGCCTCACTCCTGCCGGTTAATTTTGCAATGACATTGTCTGGATATTCGAGCCGCTTTGCTTCTTTTAAAAGCTCCACCGTCAGTTCTTCGTTTTTTAACTGCTGCTCCATCTCAACGAGAATCGCAATCTTATCAATAAACCATCTGTCTACCTTGGTGATACGATGAATCTCATCGTAGCCAAAGCCGCGGCGCAATGCTTCGGCAATGGCAAAGATTCTGCGGTCATCAACCACATAAAGCTCCATATTTAGTTCTGCATCGCTCATTTTGTCAAAGTCATAGGCAATGAGAGAATCGACGTGCTGCTCCAAGGAACGAATTGCTTTCATCAATGCACCTTCGAAGTTATTACAGATACTCATCACCTCACCGGTTGCCTTCATCTGGGTAGTCAGCGTCCGTTTCGCGGTAATAAATTTATCAAATGGCAGCCGCGGTATTTTGACCACACAGTAATCTAGCATTGGCTCAAAGCTGGCGTAGGTCTTGCCGGTAATCGCATTTTTAATTTCGTCTAAAGTATATCCGAGCGCGATTTTGGCTGCTACCTTAGCAATCGGATAGCCAGTTGCCTTGGATGCAAGTGCCGAGGAACGGCTGACCCGCGGATTTACCTCAATGACACAGTATTCAAAGCTCGTTGGATGCAGCGCATACTGCACGTTACAGCCACCAGTAATATTTAGTTCGGAGATAATATTTAAAGCTGATGTTCGTAGCATCTGATATTCTTTATCACCCAAGGTCTGGGATGGTGCAACTACGATGGAATCACCGGTATGTACTCCGACCGGGTCGATATTCTCCATATTACAAACGGTGATGCAGTTACCATTCGCATCACGCATTACTTCGTATTCGACCTCTTTCCAGCCAGCAATGCAACGCTCTACTAATACTTCTCCAACCCGGCTAAGGCGCAGTCCGTTGGTTAAAATATCAATCAGCTCGGTTTCATTATTTGCGATTCCGCCGCCGCTGCCGCCTAAGGTATAGGCCGGACGCAGTACGATTGGATAGCCGATGGTGTTGGTGAATTTAATGCCGTCTTCGACATTCGTCACCACCAAGGAGGATGCACATGGCTCACCGATTTTTTCCATCGTATCTTTAAACTCCTGACGGTCTTCGGCCTTACGGATGGTTTCCACAGTGGTTCCAATTAAGTTGATGCCATATTTTGCTAAAATGCCGGTTTCTTCTAATTCCATGCCCAGATTCAAACCAGCCTGACCACCGAGCGTTGGCAGGATGCTATCCGGTTTTTCTTTGATGATAATTTGTTCTAACACCTTTACCGTCAATGGCTCGATATATACCTGGTCAGCAATCTCTTTGTCAGTCATGATTGTTGCTGGATTCGAGTTCACCAACACAACCTCGATGCCTTCTTCTTTTAAGGAACGGCATGCCTGAGTGCCAGCGTAGTCAAACTCGGCTGCCTGTCCAATAATAATTGGACCAGAACCAATAACTAATACTTTTTTGATGTCCTTATTTTTCGGCATTATTTTGTTCCTCCCATCATTTCGATAAACCGGTCAAACAGATATGCGCTGTCCTGTGGTCCCGGGCATGCTTCTGGATGGAACTGCACGGTAAAAATATTTTTGCCGACATATTCCAAACCTTCATTGGTTCCATCATTTACATTGATAAAAGCGGGTTTCGCGATTTTTTCATCAAGAGTGTCTGTATCAACCACATAGCCGTGGTTCTGAGACGAGATATAGACGCGGTTCGTCTTTAAATCTTTAACTGGATGGTTCCCGCCCCGGTGTCCATATTTTAACCGGTGGGTATCTGCGCCTGTTGCCAATGCCATCAACTGATGTCCAAGGCAGATTGCAAATATCGGTGTTTCAGATTCATAAAGTTTTTTCACTTCCGCGATGATTTCGGTACATTCCTTTGGATCTCCCGGTCCATTACTGAGCATAATGCCGTCGGGATTTGCTGCTAAGATTTCAGCGGCACTGGTGTGCGCTGGATAGACGGTTACTTCACAACCTAAGTTATTTAATGATTGGGCAATATTTCTTTTCGCACCAAAGTCAAGCAATGCTACTTTTTTTCCCTGACCGCTTAATACATGTTTCTGATCGCAGGTCACTTGATCAACGACATTTCCAGTCTGATATGCTTTCAAACGAGATATCACTTCTTCCAGTTGATAATTCTCATCGGTTGTTATCATGCCGTTCATCGTCCCTTTTTCACGAAGTATTTTCGTCAAGGCTCTGGTGTCTATACCAGCGATTCCCGGAATGTCATTTGTCGTCAGGAAATCTCCAATCGTTCCTTCTGAGCGGAAGTTACTCGACATTCGCGATATTTCCCGAACAATAAATCCATCCACCCACGGCCTGGCAGATTCCATATCCGGTGTAATTCCATAATTTCCAATTAATGGATATGTCATTACGACTGCTTGTCCCGCATAGGAGGGGTCCGACAACACCTCTAAATATCCTGTCATTGATGTGTTGAATACTATCTCACTAATGATTTCCCGGGTCGAACCAATGCTGGTCCCGGTAAATACGTTCCCATCTTCGAGTATCAGAAAAGCTTTCATTTATTCACCTTTGTCCTTTCTAATCTTGAATTTTTTCCAAAAAAAAAAATCCTTTTTTCCTTTTCGAACTGCTTCGTACCATCGTGCAGTTTTTGCCGAGTATCTAATATATAGACCGCCCCTAATGGAAGCGGTCTAATGTTATTTGATACCTAAATTGTAAAAATTTTATCACAATGGGAACTATATTTCAAGCTTTTTTTATTTTATGTACTTCTCAATTATCCGCTGTTTGATTTCTAACATCGCATCTAAAGTCCGTTGTGAGCTGGTAAAAAATTCAATGTCTCTCACATCACGCAAATCTACTGGCAATTCTTTAATTGGTACGGAGCTGTCATTGGTTAAATCCAAATACTCAAAAAAAGAACCATTGAATTGATAGATATCTTCTTTTAAATAATCATTAATGATTGCTGGCGAAAAAAAAGCCAGATAGGTATGACCAGGCTGCATTACATTTTTAACAGAACGGCATTCTAATACATTGCTCTCATCATTCATCATAAATACAGGTCCGCTATAAATCGACAGCGTTTTCTGTTCTAGGTTCTTATCCCCAAGCGTTACTTGCTCCACGATAACCTCCTGGCAAAGAGTAAAATTATATGGACGAATAGTTCCGGTCGGCTTCACAATTGCTATAATTGCATGATTCTCATCTGCAAATAAAACCATTTCATTTACATAGGAATCCATATATTCAATAAAACCATCATAAAATTCGTCCGTAAAAATACATTCTGCATCAATATCCAATTGATACAACTGTTCTAGTGTCCTGACATCTTGGATGCCACATTTTGACATGCTTGCTTTTCCCACCTGTCCAAGCAGTGCCGCTGTAAGTATAAGGACAAGCTGAAAAACAAGAAAACGTTTTATTTTTGTGTCCATTCACCACACCTCAATTCCCCATTATTCATCGAATAAATCTCTTCACATAAAAGGGCGATATCCTCCTTATTGTGACTCGCTACCACCACCAATGCACCACGTTCAGCCTCTTCCCGAATGATACCACGAATCAGCTCGACACCGCTCTCATCTAGCGCATTCGTCGGCTCATCCAACAGAAGTACCTCTGGTTTTTCCATGATTGCCTGGGCTATTAAAATGCGCTGTTTCATGCCTAGAGAATACTTCTTCACAGTTCTTTTATCGTCTGGCTCCAGCCCGACTCTTTCGATGGCTTCTTTTATTTCAGCGTCTCCAATCAACTGATTTACTCCAGCCAAAAATCGTAAATTCTGAAAACCAGTAAACTCTGGATATAGACCGGCATTCTCAATGATGATTCCCAACCGGTCAATATTGGGGATATCTTTGTACAGCTCTTTGCCTTTTACCATGACTTTTCCAGACGTAGGATGTATCAATCCACTTAATGCCCGAATCAGCATTGTCTTGCCCGAACCATTCCGCCCCACCAAGCCATATATTTTCCCATACTCCAGGGTTAAGTTAATATCCTTTAAAATATCCTTTTCTTTCATTCTTTTGCATAAGTTTTCTACAACCAATTGCTCCATGCTCAGTTTCCTTTCATCCATCGTTTTCTTTCTGCATCAGTCCCACCTCTAATGAGTTCACATATCGCGCCCCCAACCAAATGATAACACCGTTTAACACCAGATAGTATATCGTTGCTATCAGCTTCATCCAACTGTCTTCTGACATGTTTAAAATAATTGCCTCCACTGGATTCAATAATGAAAAATACGGGTGTTCTGCTAACCAAATCATATTATTGTCAGACATCACCACGATTGATATCAGTATCAATATTAGCGTATAGACACAGATAAATCCGATACTGCTGTTATACCTGATTGTCAAAAAGTTGGTTAGCAACGTCGTCGCCGTTAGGAATAGAGTGACAAAAATAAACAGTGTTCCCAGCATTTTGACAGACTCAATATCCAGCGGATAATTCGAACTCCACACACATGTTGCTAAAAGCGTCGCCAAAAACAGAAATGTATAAACGGCTGCGAAGATTGCCACCGCAACGACATTTTTATAAAACCATTTTTTCCGGTCCTTTAATCTTGAAAACAAATAAACACTGCTGACTTGAAAATCCCGATAAATATAGGTTCCATACAACATAATAAAGATAAAAATATAGTACATCCGATCCATCAATAAAATAAAAATTCTGATATCACCAATCATTGCATCTCCAAATAATGCATAAGCTAGCATCTCTCCCACGCTGGAATCAACACCACCCGCCGTTAGAAGGGCGTCAATCTGAAATAGGAATGCAATCGGAACAATGAAAAATACTTTCCATAAATATGTCGTCTTGATATTTACTTTTTGTTTACTCATTTTAAACGCCCTTCTTCAAATCGCTTTTATAGCTGATCCAAACGGCTCATCCGCCAGACTCCAATCATTGAAAAAAGAAATAATATCAAACAAACGCCTAGAAAAAACCATGCACTTCTTCCAAATGATATATTTACTGATACATAATTCAAGAGTCTGGTGTTCACATATTGGTTTGAATTACTGAGTTGGGTATTTAATTTTGTCGTACCCAAAAACAAGAGATAAGTGATAATGAATAGGGTAACTTTATTATACTTTACCAAATACGAACATGCCAAACCAAAAATACCAAGCAGACCTGCAAATATAGAAATAAAAAATGTATACAGTACATTATATAAAAATGGACTGAAGATATAAACCTCCAAAAATGACATTCCTGTGTTCGCTGTTGGAATAGTTATCATGCTGCCTATCAATTGTTGACAATACCCGATATCATTATAATATCCAAAGTTCGTGTATCCGTTTTCAATAAATGTAGTATTTGTTAAAATCAAATTCATCATCAGCGGCACAAATAGAATAAGAAATCCACCTAAAAAACAGGCGATCATCTGTGAACGATAATAATCTTTTGCTCCCATCTTCACCTGAAGCAGCATACCCATTTTGGTCTTTTTATCATTCAAATAAGAAAATGAAAAAGGAAACAGTACCAGAAACGGAAACAGACTGTCAAAATACCAAAAATAATTTCCGCGATCATTTAATATAAACAAACTACTAGCTGACAATATTGCCGATATATCCATATTCATGTTCGAATAAATATTTAACAAATATACTGTAAGCGCATATAACATCATGATGGTGAATGAAATTCGAAAGCTCTTTTTTCTTATCATGATATATAATTGAACTTTAATTTTGCTTTTAATTTTCACTTAATGTAATCCTTTCCAGATATTATTTATATCAACCTCTTAGTCAATAAGCTTTCTATACAAAGAATGGAAGTGTTCCAACATTATAACTATATGTTTCTTTTTCTAATTAGCAGTGAAATATCCGGTTACTATACAACCCAGAAGCGGATTATTGCCAAATCCAATTAAATTGAATGGTGTTCCCATCATTCTAAATTTATCATCTACAAGTCGCATACCCGTTGGGCTATTTAGTTCTATCGGCATTGAATGACACGCAGTTTCGGAACCCGATGCTAGAGTACATCGAATTTGTTGATAATCACTGCTAGAGCCATCCGCTTTTAGTATACTCGTTACACTTACAACAGGATTATCTCTATTGATGGATTTTGTTTCTTTGGCAATTGATTTTGCCAATTGACCAACAGGCAAACTTACCCGATAGAAGTTAGTCATTGCATTTACATTCATCGATAATAATGCAATCAGCAATATCGGTGATGCAATTTTTAGTAATATTTTTTTCACTCTCATTTTCTAAAACCTCCATGAATTTTTATTTTTAGAACACTCCCATTCTTTTGCACATTACAAATTTTTACATTTTTTTCACATATGTTTATCATACCCTTGCCACATTATAATTTCAATTTTTTTCGTTCGACAAGATTCGACAAAACCAAGACGCGGGCAAACAAAAAGAGAGCTGCCAACTCGCACAGCTCCCTACATTCGTTCTTCAATTTAGTTAATTTACTCAATCTCTTTCATTGCCTTTTTAAACTGATACCGAAACAGGCAAATGGTAAAGATAACCGCCAGCACATCGGCTATCGGCTCCGCCAAATATACCGCCATTGTTTTATTGGCAAAGAAGTTCGGCAGAAGATAAATCAGTGGTATCAACAGAATAAATTTTCGCATGATTGCTACCATAATCGAAGCCTTGGCATTGCCCAATGATACAAAAGTCATCTGGCAAGCCACCTGCGCACCGAAAATAAACATTGCCGCCAAATAGATTCTAAGCGCCCATCGTGCATATTCAATCAATGCTGCATCAGGTGTGAATATCATTGCAAATATTTGTGGGAAACACATAATTAAAATCCATAACGCGATCGAATACGTTAGGGAGGCAATCAGTAACAGCTTCACCACCTGCTTCACCCGCGCTGCATTGCCTGCGCCATAGTTATAACTGGTAATCGGCTGAGCACCTTGGGCAATCCCCTGCATTGGCAACATTGAAAACTGCATTACGCTTGATAAAATCGTCATCGCACCAACAGCCACATCTCCACCATATTTTAATAAGGAAGCATTGAAACAGACGGTAATAATGCTCTCACTCGCCTGCATAATAAATGGTGATAGACCAAGTGCCATACATGGCAATACGATTCCTGCACTCAATCCGAGATTTTTTCTTTTGATGCGAATTGTTGTCTTTTTACCAAATAAAAATGCCAGCACCCAGATGGTGGAAACGGCTTGTGAAATTACCGTAGCCACTGCCGCACCTTTAACACCCATGTTAAAACCATAGATTAGGATCGGGTCTAACACGATATTAATCACCGCACCGATAAGGACCGAAAGCATTCCCGTCTTAGCAAACCCCTGCGCTGTGATAAACGCATTCATTCCTAAAGTCAGTTGCACAAAGAGCGTTCCCACCGCATAGATATTCATATAATCGACTGCATACTGAATGGTATTTTCACTCGCACCAAACATTAACAGCAACTCTCTATTCCAAATCAGCAAAACGGCTGTTAAGATAACTGACAATACCATCTGTAATGTCAAGCAATTACCAAGTATCTTTTCTGCCGTATCCTTGTCACCCTTGCCCATGAAGATGGAGGCTCGCGGTGCACCCCCCATACTGATTAGTGCTGCAAATGCAGATACAATCATGATGATTGGCATACATACGCCGACCCCGGTTAGGGCTAATGCCCCATCTGCTGGCATATGACCAATATAAACGCGGTCGACTAAGTTATATAAAAGATTGATAATCTGTGCGACAATAGCTGGCAATGCTAATTTTACCAGCAACTTACCGACTGGCACAGTTCCTAAAAAATCTTTATCTTGTTCCATTAATGATTCGCCTCGATTCCTTTTTTGGCATTCTCATGCATACGAAAAATCATTCCTTGATATTGCTCCATTTCTTCCGCAGAAAATCCCTCAAATAAAGATGCATAACACGTGGTTTGCATTTTTTTGATTACACGAACCAGGCTCTTGGCTTTTGGAGTAATGCTTAAATGGATTTTCCGACGGTCCTTCTCATCTGGTGTGCGCATGAGATATTCTTTTTGAATCAAGGCTTCGACCGCCTGCGAGACATTGGCCTTCGGCAGCATTCGAATCTCGACAATATCCTTGGCATTGTCCTTGGTCGGATGGTTCTTGAGAAATGCCAATACATCTAATTCGGTACGGGTAATCCCATTTTTTTTGCAAACCGTCTGACACATTGTATCATAGAGTTTTACAATATAATGAATCTCTTCTAATGTATCATTCATCTAAAATCTACCCTCTTTCTTTTATTATAGTTCAATTACGAACTGTTTCTATACGAACCATTATATTCTTATGACCCATATTGTCAAGTGTTTTTTTTAATAGGACGAACTTTCCTATTAAATAAAAAAGCAGATGCAAGTCAATCTAAAACTGACGATACATCTGCCTTCTATCTTTTATCTTCTTAATTTAATGGAATTAATTTTTCTTTACCACCCATATACATTTGCAACGCTTTTGGAACATTCACACTGCCATCTGCATTTAAGTTATTCTCCAGGAATGCAATTAACATTCGTGGTGGTGCTACTACCGTATTATTTAAAGTATGGGCAAAATATTTTCCGTCTTTTGCTTTGACCCGGATTTTTAGTCTTCTTGCCTGTGCATCACCTAAGTTTGAACAGCTTCCCACTTCGAAATATTTCTGCTGTCTTGGCGACCATGCTTCCACATCACAAGACTTGACTTTTAGGTCGGCCAAATCCCCCGAACAGCACTCCAATGTTCGCACTGGAATATCCAAGCTACGGAATAAATCAACGGTGTTCTGCCACAATTTATCATACCAAGCCATTGAATCTTCTGGCTTACAAACGACTATCATTTCCTGCTTTTCAAACTGGTGAATGCGGTATACACCACGTTCCTCGATACCATGTGCACCTTTTTCTTTACGGAAACATGGCGAATAGCTGGTCAAGGTATGTGGCAATTTCTCTTCTTCATTAATCGTGTCAATGAATTTACCAATCATCGAATGCTCGGAGGTTCCGATTAAGTACAAGTCTTCGCCCTCGATTTTGTACATCATCGCATCCATTTCCTCGAAACTCATTACGCCGGTTACAACGTTGCTGCGAATCATGTACGGTGGTATGCAGTAGGTAAATCCGCGGTCAATCATAAAATCTCTGGCATAGGAAATAACTGCTGAATGAAGTCTGGCGATATCACCCATTAAATAATAGAAGCCATTTCCGGCTACCTTGCCAGCGGCATCAATATCAATTCCGTCAAAACGCTCCATAATCTGGGCATGATATGGCACTTCAAAGTCAGGAACGACAGGCTCACCGTATTTTTGAATCTCAACATTGCAGGAATCATCTGCTCCAATTGGTACTGATGGGTCAATGATGTTTGGAATCGACATCATAATGCTGTTAATCTTTTCTTGTAATTCACGCTCCTGCTCCTCTAACTCACCCAGACGAGCGGCATCTTTTTCAACTTGTGCTTTGAGCGCCATTGCTTCGTCCTTTTTACCCTCTTTCATCAGGCCGCCGATTTGTTTGGATACGGCATTCCGATTCGCTCGAAGGGCATCGGCTTCCTGCTGAGCGCTGCGGGCCTTGGCATCTAATTCAATCACTTCATCAACGAACGCCAGCTTGTGCTCCTGGAATTTGTTCTTAATATTTTGTTTTACAACTTCTGGATTCTCTCTTAAAAATTTCAAATCAATCATTCTTTATTTCTCCTTCATCTTATATTGCCGTACTCTTATTTTCATTTGCGAAAAATGCCTAACAAATAGACATTCTCGTCATCCTTTACTTTAAAAATAACCTTGTAATCGGTATCGGACAATTCGGCTTCCCGATAATTCTTATATTCAAAATGCCGGTCCCGGCACACTGGATATTTGTATGGTTTTTCTTTTAGGTTCGCAAGCACCGCCTCTAAACTAGCTAAGAAATGCGGAGCCGTATAAGAATGTTCATTCCGCCGCAGCAGATGGTACATTAGCTGGTCCAAATGCTCCTCAGCCCGCTCAGTTATCATCACATTATAATTCATAGCGTTCCCTCATTAATGCCACACAGGCACTGGCATCCTTTACCTTGGCTTCGATTATCTGGTCCTCGGCAACCTCCAAATCACGATTCATCTGAATATGATAGTAGATTCCGTCATAACATTCAATACTCATAATTACCATGTCGCCATAACCATTCTTGGTAATATAAATTGGTTCCTCGGCCTTGTGACATAGCTCAGAAATCTCTGAGGTGTTCTTCAAATCCTTAATTGGAATAATTTGCGGCATCGTATCTCCTCCTTTAATTGTGGCATTATTATACCATTATTGTACCTTATTTACAATTGATTTATACCCATGTTTCCTCACAGTTGATTTTTTCAACCAAAATCAACTGCAAATCCATTGTTATTTTTTCAAATAAAACGTACAATACCTATATGAGGAGGTGCCGTGAATGAACGAAATTAACATTTCCAAAACGCTGGTTGCCAAACGCAAAGAAAGAGGGATTACCCAGGATGAGCTGGCAAAGCATATGGGCGTTTCCAAGGCTTCTGTATCCAAATGGGAAACCGGACAAAGCTACCCCGATATTACTTTTTTACCACAATTGGCTACGTATTTTAATATTTCAGTTGACGAATTAATCCATTACGAACCACAGATGCTAGAGAAGGATATCCGTAAATTATATCACCGCTTAGCCGATGATTTTTCCACCCGGCCATTTGCTCAGGTCTTAGATGAGATAAGGGAATATACCAAAAAATACTATTCCTGTTTCCCGCTGCTCTTCCAAATGGGTGCACTGGTTATCAACTATCATACACTGGCCGAAGACCAAGAACGTTTCGAGCTGATTCGTGAAGTCATGGACTGGTTCATTCGAATTAAAACGGAGTGCAGCGATGCTGCCTACTGCCAGCAGGCCATTGCGATGGAGGCGCTCTGCCATATGCTTTTATCTGAGCCGGCAATGATAATTGATTTGCTAGATGGCTATGACCGGCCAACGTTTTCAGCCACCAGCCTATTAGCTACGGGATATGCCATGCTCGGTGATACCCCAAGTTCCCAGCGAATTCTTCAGACGGGCATCTACCAGAACCTACTTAGTATGCTGCAAAATCTAAGTTACTTGTTACAGCAATCTGTCACCGAACCAGAAAAATCCAGTCAGATTATCAAACGGATTTTTGCCCTTGTTGATGCTTTCGAGGTTGAACAGCTGCATCCCGGATTTTTACTTCCGGTCTATCTGTTAATTGCACAGCTTGATGCTGCGGGAAACAGGGTGGAGGATGCCTTAGAGATGCTGCAAAAATATTGTAACTTAGCCGCCAATGGTACGTTTCCATTAACCCTGCACGGAGATGATTTCTTTGATAAAATTGACCTTTGGATGAGCGAATTTGGAATTGATTTGGAACCGCCGAGAAGTGAGCCGGATATCAAAAAAAGTATTCTCGAATCGATAACACAGAATCCGGTATTTGCACCATTATCAGAAAACCCACAGTATCAACAAATTATTCAAACTCTAGCAACCATATAAAAAAGCCCACACACCTGGGGCACTACTAGGAGGATTATATTATGGAAAACATCACCCAATTCTTACCTTTTTTAATTCCGATTATTGTGATTGAATTAGGGCTTGCGATTACCGCACTGATTCATGTGCTAAGACATCCGCACTACAAAATCGGCAACAAACCGATGTGGATCGTGATCGTTTGTTTCCTGCAAATCATTGGACCTATTGTTTACTTTGCACTTGGAAGGGGCGATGAGGAATGAGCATTCTGACAATCGACAAGCTAAATAAGAGCTTTGGCTCTCATATTGTGATTGATGGCTTAAGTTTGACCGTTCCAGAAGGAAGCATCTACGGATTTCTCGGTCCAAACGGAGCCGGCAAAACAACGACCATGAAAATGATTCTCGGTCTTTTGAAACCTGACAGCGGTACAATTACCGTCTGCGGCGAGAACGTTTGCTACGGCGAAACAAAAACGAACCGGCATATTGGCTTTCTGCCGGATGTTCCTGAATTTTATAACTACATGCGGCCGAAAGAATATTTAGCACTCTGTGGTGAAATCACCGGATTAGAGTCTGCTTTTATCAAAACCAAGTCAGCAGAATTATTAGCGCTTGTTGGATTAAATACCAACAAAAAAATTGGTGGATTTTCGCGTGGAATGAAACAGCGATTGGGAATTGCTCAGGCTCTGTTAAATGAACCTAAGCTATTGATTTGCGACGAACCAACTTCTGCTCTTGACCCAGTCGGCCGCAAAGAAATCCTCGATATCTTATCATCGGTGAAGGGCAAAACCACAATTATTTTTTCCACCCATATTCTCTCTGACGTGGAGCGTATCTGCGACCATGTGGCTGTACTCAACAAGGGTAAGCTGGCCCTTAACAGTACCCTGAGTGAATTAAAACAAAGCAAACGGAATGACAAAATCTGCATTGAATTTATCTCCAAGGCAGAACTTGAGCGTTTCATAATGGCTGATACGATAAAACTTATGGAGCGGAATCAGGATCCTGACAGTTTTGTTGTAACAATTCATTCCAATGATATTGCGGAAACCAAGCGACAGATTTTTCATGTTTTCTCGGATTTATCTATTTATCCAGAACGTGTTGAAGTATTAGAGCCAACCTTAGAGAGTCTATTTATGGAGGTGATTCAATGAGAGCCTATTTTGCCTTTGTCAAAAAGGAATTGCTAGAAAGTGTCAGAACCTACAAGCTTATGCTGGTTCTCATCGTATTTTTATTGTTTGGAATGCTGAATCCGATTACCGCCAAAATCACTCCTGAGTTAATGGCTTCATTTATGCCGGAGGGGATGAACATTACCATTCCAGAACCATCCGCCAGTGATGCCTGGGTCCAGTTTTACAAAAATATGCCGTTACAGATTGTTGTCTTTATGATTCTATTTAGCGGTATGATTGCCAATGAGATTTCTGGCGGAACACTTGTCAACATGCTGACCAAAGGATTGAAACGAGGGACGGTAATTCTATCCAAGCTTACGGTTATGTCGATTATCTGGACGGTAGCTTACTATCTTTGCTTTTTTATCACCTATGGTTATACACTGTACCTGCTACCGGGTGATTTGCCACATCTGTTCTTTAGCTCTTTTTGTATGTGGCTGTTTGGGATTCTGCTAATTGTTATTATGCTGCTCGGTGGTGCGCTATTTGCCAATATCTACGGCTCACTGCTCCTAACTGGCGGCTCCGCCGTTGCTCTGATGCTGCTGAACATTGTTCCTAAGTTGCAAAAATGGAATCCAATGCGATTATCTTCAGACAATATGGGGCTGTTAATGGGGCAAATGACAACTACAGATTTTCGAACGGCGGCGCTTGTAACAGTAGCACTATTTCTGGTGCTTTTGGCGGGAACTTTGGTTCTTTTTAATCGTCGAAAAGTATAATTTTAAGCACAACCGCACTCATATCAGCCGCTGTGAGTGCGGTTAAACTTTATATTGACGTTAATCTTCATGCAATACCTCTCGCATCACATCTGGATAATTCCCGATAATTCCATATACCCGTGCCGCTGCAAGCATCTCCATATCTGCCCGCTCATTTACCGTCCAAGCATTCAGCTTCATGCCGCAAGCGGCTGCCTCAAACAGTACCTCCATCATGATTGTCCGATAATTAACATTGATGTAGTCCGCCCCCAACCGCTTCGCATATTCCACTAGTCCAACCATCTGGCTTTCCTCCAAAATAGCACAGGAGATATCTGGAGCAATTTTTTTTGTCTGCAAGATGGAGTGGTGATTAAACGAAGATATGATTACCGAGTTCCTTAATTCATACTCATCAATCAACGCTACCACCTTTTCTTCAATGTCTAAATAAGTGTGATAATTTGTTTTCAGTTCAATATTAGTTATAATCGGTTCACTTTTCACCAATTCAAAATACTCCCGCAGTGTCGGTATCTGATTCCAGCCAAATTGCCCCGTGTATTTTCCCGAAGCATCAAGCTGTTTTAATTCTGCTTTTGTATACTCCCAAATATAACCTTTTATGCCGGTAGTCCGTTTTAATGACTCATCATGAAGAATCATTACCTCGCCATCTCTTGATAGCTGTACATCCAGTTCAATACCATCGCAGCCGGCTTCTAACGCCTTTTCAAATGCCAGCAGCGTGTTTTCTGGGTACTTTCCCGAGAACCCTCGGTGAGCAAAACCAAGTGTCATAACATCCTCCTAATTTTTCCAGACACAAAAGGAGCTATGCCAGGATAACGCCTACAGCTCTATCCCTACACAACTCCTCTTTCGTCTTTTATTTATTCATGTCTTAATGCTTCAATTGGATCTAAGTTTGCCGCTTTATAAGATGGCAACAGTCCAAAGACAATTCCGATAATCATTGAGAACAATACTGCCACAACTGCGGCTGGAGCACTAATTGCTACTGGCATCTCACTTAAGCGGGAAATTGCTTCCGCCAGAATAATACCAACAATGACACCTAACAATCCGCCCAGGCTAGTCAGCACTGCAGCCTCGGTTAAGAACTGGCTAAGAATCACTGATTTTCTCGCGCCAATTGCCTTTTTCAAACCGATTTCACTCGTACGCTCTGTAACTGATACCAGCATAATATTCATTACACCAATACCACCAACTATCAAGGAAATTCCCGCAATCCAAATCAACATCGTATTGGTTGACTGGCTTAACTGCTGAATTTCTTTTGCTTGCTCTAATAAATCCTGCGATTTGTATTTAATTGTCTCATCACTAACAGATAAATATGAATTCAAGATATCGGCACTTTTCTTACCTGCGCCAGTCATTGCCTCGGTGCTAGATGCTTTTACAACTAACTGCTGTGGTTCATCATATTGATAAACAATCGGCCATGTTGTATCGGGAATAAATACCTTACCACTACTGTCCTGATAATACGTATAATAATCCTCCATGCTGTTGATAACCGGCTCAAACACGCTCGATTTTTCAACAACACCAATTACTTCATATGGCTCCTGCTTAATCTCAATTGTCTTTCCTACGGGATCTTCACCCTGGAACAATGCCGCTGAAGAATCCTTATCCAGAATTGCTACCTTATGGAATTTGCTGTAATCATCAGCAGAGAATCCTCGGCCTCGCTGAATAATATAGTTGCAGGTACTCATGTAACTCTGGTCGATGCCCATCACGGAGCCACCAGAAAGAGACGTATTCAGATAATAGATACCATCATAGTCCTGTCTCTTTAAATACAAGGATGCAGACTCTACTTCCTCTAAATCTTTTATCTGCTGGAAGACACTGTCCGATATCACCGGTATTCCATCTGGGATTGGATTCCAAGAAAATTCATAGGTCCAGTCACCCTGATAGATCTGAATATCTACTGTATTACTACCAGAACCAATCAAGTTCTGCTCAATTTGTTTATTTGTTCCTTTAATCGTTGACACAATGGCAATAATTGCGGCAATACCAATAATAATACCAAGCATGGTCAGGAACGAACGCATCTTATGGGACCAAATCCCCTGAAATGATAATCTTATATTTTCAAACATGTGCTTTCCCCTCCTACCATGAAATGTTGTCGACGTCTAAAATCTTAACGCCTTCTTTCGCTGTTTTACCGTAAGGGAATGCAATCCGGTCACTGGAAGACAAACCACTCTTGATTAACATTCCGGAACCGTATACTGTTCTTCCTGTTACATATTGCTTCACCAGGGAACCATCCTCATCAGCCTTTAAGACATAGTATCTTCCGCTCTCCTCACGAATATAGGAGCGATCAATACAAATGGCTTCGCCAGTGCTTACGTTGTCATCAACATTCATTGTCAGCTGTACATATTCACCATTGTTAAGTCCAGTTGAATCTTGAATGTATGCGGTATAGCTGTAGTATGAAGAATTCGGATTTCCTTCGCCGGAGTAACCAGAAGCTTCTGGGTAATCAGAGATTTCTGTAATTGTTGCCTCAAATGACATACCACTGTCCCATGACATCGCAGTTACTAGCTGGCCCACCTTAACCTTATCCAATACCATCTCGCTCAAGGTTCCTTTTACATACAAGCCATCTGAGCCAGACACGGACAAAAATGGAGTGCCATCATTCGGTGGATTCTCTGGATCAGAAACCTTCTTGATGGTGCCATTAATCTTGGCATACGCAATGCCGCTTTCACATTCTTTCTGATATGATTGATAATCCAAATCAGCAGAACGCTTATCCAAATCAAGGTCCCTCAGCTCTGCCTCTTTTTCACGAATCTTTTTCGCTAGTTCCGCCGCCGTATATCCCTCTGGTTCTTCATATCCATCGTCTTCTACATCTGGCACTTCAGGAACATCATCATCAACCTCTGGTTCTTCAATCTCGGCGCGATTTAATACTGACCACTGTGAGTCAGCATCGACTTCATTCATTGCCGCACCATTTACCATCCAAGAACTAATCAAGGTGCCCTTTTTGCTATTGCCTTCACGGATTTCAAAAATAGCAACAAAGGATTTTTCTTTTAAATAATTTAAATAGCTGCCCTTTACATAAGCATCCTTATTACACAGAAAATGAAATGGCTTCTCTTCGCTGCCGTCACCTGTATATGGCTTCGCCGTCTTTGAAATATAATTGTATGCATTTTTGGTCTTTTCTTTTACCGGCTTCTCCGGTGTCTCTGGCACTTCTGGCACTTCTGGTTCCGTCTGTTCTGGCTCCTGTGGTTTTTCTGCAATCGGTGTCATATTTTTAAGTTCTGTCAATTCCTTTTGAGCCAGAGTGATTTCATTTTCAATATTCTGAATCTCTAACCCTTTCATTTCCAAGGAAATTTCCATCGTTGTGATATCATACTGCATTAACTTATCGCCAATGGCAACCTGCTGACCTTCTTCAACATATACCTCTGCCACCTGCTGGCTCATATCAAGATAAATGTCTTGTGATAAATCATTGGTTACCATGCCATAGCTTTGCATCTCATCGCCCCAATATCCCCAGTTAATGTTAGATACCGGCACAACTTCTGCAACCAGACCTTTATCATGGTAGGATTTGTATGCGTACACTCCACCGCCTGCTGCACCTGCTAAAACGAGCAGAACAATGACAGTAATAATTATTTTCTTTTTCATGCCTTGCTCTCCTCTCCGCCTTCAAAAATCTCGCCGTCAATAATGCGGACGATTCGTTTTGCATTCTGCGCGATTCCCATGTCATGTGTAATCATTACAATGGTTACTCCTTCATCATTCAGCTTCTGAAATAATTCCATAATCTGTTTTCCTGATTTAGAATCCAAGGCTCCGGTCGGTTCATCGGCCAACAGAATCTTCGGATTGTTTACCATTGCTCTGGCAATCGCAACTCTCTGCTTTTGTCCACCAGACAACTGTGTTGGTTTGAACGTTGCACGGTCACCTAGACCAACCCGCTCTAAAGCCTTCATTGCCCGCTCACGGCGTTCCTTTTTCTTGACTCCGGCATAGCTAAGTGGCAACGATACATTATCAAGCGCACTTTCTCTTGGCATCAACTGAAAACTCTGAAATACAAATCCGATTCCATTTAAACGTGTTGCCGAAAGCTCTTTGTCTTTTAAATTAAGTACATTATCATCGGCCAATTCAAAGGTGCCAGATGTTGGGCGGTCTAAACACCCAATAATATTCATTAATGTTGTCTTACCAGAACCAGATGGTCCCATGATTGCAACATATTCGCCTTCATTTACCTGCAAAGATACATCCTTCAATACCGGAACAACAAGTTTTTCTTGCAGATAATCCTTGTATATGTTCTGTAAATTCAGTATCATTCAACTACCTCCACAGCGCCTTCTGGAACTGAAACGCCTTCTTCCTTCATGCCATCATCTATCGTCATGCCGTCATCTATCGTCATGCCGTCTTCCATCATGCCGCCGTCTTCCATCATGCCGTCATCCATCATACCGTCATCCATCATACCATCTTCCATCATGCCGCCGCCTTCTTCTATCATGCCGCCTTCGGTGCCTTCCTGATTGTAAAGTGGTGAGGAATAATCAACTTCTTCTGCATTGGTAACTGTCGTTACCCCCTCATATAAGCCTTCCATCGGCCAGCAAATTGCATCTTCTGCTGTTAAACCGGACTTAATCTGGTACTGTCCCATCTCTTCATCCATTTCGCCAAGCTCGACTTTTCTCTTCTCTAACTTGCCTTTGCCATTATCGGCCCAAACGTAAGGGTCACCATCATCCATTACTATGTAGTAACTGTATAACCAAACGCCTTCTTTGACTTCGGTCTGGCCAAGGTCTAATTCGATATAAACATGTTGTCCAATCATTAGATTATCCATTGAGTCTAATGTAACGTAAAATGGATATTTTGAAGAAGTCGTTGATTCATCGGAAGAACTACTATAATAATTGTTATTATTGGTGACTGTATTCTCAGTATCAATCTTGGAAATTGTTCCGCTCCAGGTTACCTCTTCATCCAGACGAGAACGAATCAATACCTGCTGTCCTTCGGAAATCGAGCCAAAATTCTGCTCATTGATAATCCCTTTTACCTGAAACTCACCCGTTGCCAAAATTGTCATATAAGCGACATTATTGCCGTATTCATCCATCCCATTGTCGTTAATGGATTTGATCACACCAGCCATATTACTGTTAACAACAGAGTTGTCAATGGATTTCTGAATCTTATCTATTTCCGCCTGAGCACTCTTTTTATTATACTCAGCCTGCTTAATAGAAGTCTGAATAGACTGAATCTGAGTCGTATACTCAAACTGCTGATCGGCTGGAACCGTTGCCTTCTCCTGCTGCAATTCGGTAATCTGTGCATTGTATCCAGAGATTTCATTGGAAATATTTTCTAATTCTAATTTCTTTTGTTCTTTCTGTAATTCCACATCCTCTGTATCATAAGAAAATAGTGGTGTGCCTTCCTCGACAGTATCACCGACAGCAACCAGAACCTCTTTTATAACGCGTTCGTTATCCTTATTGATTTCTGAGGTCTTCTGTGCCTCAATCAATCCACTGAAACGATTACCTGCTCCGGAAAACTGATTCATAACGCTGGAAATTTTCTCGACATATACTTTATCAGATGAACTTCCACCACTTCTGGTTCCTAATATCCCGCTAAAATAGAGTCCACCTACAGCAACGACTGCAACCGCTGCCACCACTCCTATTATAACTCCGACTTTCTTCTTGCTCATATTTCTCCTCCTGATTTAGGTTTTTATAAAGAATAAAAAAGATAGCTATTGAATGTACTATCATCCACTAGCTATCTTATCATTTAATACTTAGGAAAACAATGTGTGTTTCTTAAAAATTGTTTAATTATTTTAAAGGATATTTTTGCGTTAACTCTGTTACGATTGCCTTTGCCTTCTCAGCAGCGGACTCGCCCTCTTTAATCATCATCGCAATTGCTTCTGCAACCTTATCCATATCTTCCGCATTCATACCACGAGAAGTTACCGCTGCGGTTCCCAGACGAACACCACTCGTTACAAATGGAGATTTTGGATCGTTTGGAATTGTGTTTTTGTTACTGGTAATATGAACGGAATCCAACAGCTTCTCAACTGCTTTTCCGGTTAAATCAAAGTTGGTCAAATCAACCAGCATTAAATGGTTATCGGTTCCGCCAGAAACAATTTTGATGCCTCGGCTTAACAGACCTTGGCACAATGCCTGCGCATTATCAACGATACCCTGCTGATATACTTTAAAGTCTGGCTGTAATGCCTCTTTGAAACATACTGCTTTAGCCGCAATGACATGCATCAACGGTCCACCCTGAATACCTGGGAAAACAGCTTTATTAAAATTAAATTTATCGGCCGCTTCCTGATTGCAAAGAATCATTCCGCCTCTTGGTCCGCGCAGAGTCTTATGAGTTGTGGTGGTCACAACATCAGCATATGGCATTGGATTTGGATGTAAGCCAGCTGCCACTAAGCCAGCAATATGTGCCATATCAACCATTAAAACAGCACCGCAAGCATCTGCGATTTCACGGAATTTCTTAAAATCAAGCGTTCTTGCATAAGCACTTGCACCAGCAATAATCATCTTTGGCTTGCACTCCATCGCAATGCTCATCACATTATCATAGTCGATAAAGCCTTCAGCATTCACACCATAAGGTACAATGTTAAAATATAAACCAGAGAAATTAACTGGACTTCCATGTGTTAAATGTCCGCCGTGGTCTAAGTTCATTCCCATTACGGTATCGCCTGGTTTTAAAACAGCAAGCTGCACTGCCATGTTAGCCTGTGCTCCTGAGTGCGGCTGAACATTGACATAGTCACAGCCAAATAATTCTTTGGCCCGCTCGATTGCCAGATTCTCTACCACGTCAACACATTCACATCCACCATAGTAACGTTTTGCCGGATAACCTTCCGCATATTTATTGGTCATTACGCTACCCATTGCTGACATTACCGCTGGGCTTACCCAGTTCTCCGATGCAATCAGCTCAATATGACTGTTCTGTCTGTCAAATTCGGCGGTTAGCGCGTCTGCCACTTCATTATCTACTGCTTGAATATCTTCCAAAGTATACATTTATTGTTCTCCTTTTCGTATGATACTTATTTTTATCTCTAATGCATTATTATAGCGAGTATTTTCTCAGATGTCAACGCCCACGATGTGGCATTATTCTTGCATTGCAGGCGTTACAATCGCAATGTTTATGTGGTGAACACGATGCAGACCGGTGCCGGAACCGGTAGTTCATTTCGCATTTGCAAGCGGCCACTATGTGAATCCCGTTCAAAGACTACGACATTGTGAGAATCCTGATTTGCTGCAATCATATAATTCTCTGATGGACTAAACGCAATATCACGCGGCATATGTCCGCCAGCCGCTTCCCAGCCAAGTAGTTTTAACCGACCACTGTGGCAGTCCCTTTCGTAACTAACAATACTGTCATCACCACGATTTGATGCATATAAAAACTTGCCATCTGCACTCAAGCGAAGGGCCGCACAAGAGTTGTTAGCATTTGCTGGTGTCAAGTTTGTCGGTGGCAAACTTGACACTGGTAAGGTTGAAATTGTTTGTAAATGCTGTAATTCTCCTGTTTCATTCTGATATCTTAGCACCATCATCTCACTCGATAACTCTTGAATCACATAGCAGAATTCGCCCGATTCATCAAATAGACAATGTCTTGGTCCTGAACCGTTTGGAATCTGGTAGAAGGCTGGCTCGCTCTCCTGCAAGGCCCCAGTTTTTTTATCATAGTCATATCGATAAAGCCGGTCCAAACCTAAATCTGCTAGTAGCAACCGCTTCTCCTGACGGTCAAATGTCATGGAGTGAGCATGCCCTTGAAACAACTGATGCATATCATGCCCTTTAATCTCTCTTGGTTCACCCAGCACTCCGTTATCACCGATTGCTATCTGGCAGCCATTGCCACTGCTATAATTGGAAACAAACAGTCTGCGGTTTTGCTGGTCAAGTCTCACATGGCAAGGATGAGCACCGAGTGAAGAAACACAGCTTATCAAGGTCAGTTGGCCATTGTCAGGGTTTATCCGAAATGAGCTAACCGCACCGCATTCACCATTTTCAAGGTTGCCAAGCTCATTTACCGCATACAAATATTCTTGCTTGTCATCTATAACCAAATAGGATGGATTTTTTACATCCTCGGTTACGGACAGAATTTCCCACGTTCCGGTGTCAATGGCATATTCGACAAGGTAAATCCCTCGTTTAAAAGCTTGATATTCTGCTGGCAAGGTAATCCCTTCCGTATATGTCCCAATATAAAATCGAAATCTATGTTCCATCAGTCTCTCCTTTTCTGAATCAGATTAATTCCTATGGGTATATAAAAAATATAAAAACACCAACTGCAATACCAGTATGAGTGGCATCCCAATCACGAAATACCAGTGCTTGGTCTTATGACGAAACAGATACATTCCCGCCCAAGTGCCAATGCTGCCACCCAGCACACTGACGAGAAAAAGATTCTGCTCCGGTATCCGCCAAACCTTCCGTCGCGCTCTTGATTTATCACTGCCCATGATGACTACCCCAATTGTATTCATTATTAAAAGATAAATAATTGCTATTTCCACTTGTTCTGCCTCCACTCCAATCTCACAAAAGGGCCACCGCAAATGCGACAGCCCTCTAATTATTATGCACGTTTTTATTCCGCCCCTTGAGTCTCTTGAGCTACAACCGGTAAATCCGAAAGCTGCTCTTCTAAGCTATTATATTTCATATTCAATACAATAATATCAATCCGGCGGTTTAGCGCCCGGCCCTCCGGTGTCTCATTATCTGCTACCGGTTTATACTCACCATAGCCCACGGAAACCAATCGCATCGGATCAATTTCTGTATTATCGCTAAACAGTCGTACTACTCCTGCGGCCCTATCACAAGATAATTCCCAGTTAGACGGGTATCTGTCAGTACTGATTGGTCGGTTATCTGTGTGTCCTTCAATTCGGATATAGTTATCAAGTGATATCAACATTCCTGCAATTTCAAGCAGCATAGCTTCATTTTCGGCTTTTAGATTGGCACTGCCCGAGTCAAACAAAATCGCGTTATTCAGAGTAATAACCAAGCCTCGCTCATCAATGTAGGTATCCACTGCGGAATCAATACCCTCGCCTTGCAAAAAATTCTCCAGCTCTTGCTGGGTCTCTTGCAGATTCGCTAACTGCTCCGTGTCAAATGCCTCTTCCAGCTGCTGTTCACTCAACGTTCCTCTTGAGGTGTTGGTGTCGATTAAATTGTTATCACCGTTTGGTATCAGTGGAACAATCATATCACCATCTTCTTCCATAATACCATCGCCACCACTCATCATCGTCCCGCGAAAAGACCTTGCCATTTCTTCTGCCTTCGCACTATCCATCTTGCTAACTGCAAACAACACAATAAATACAGCTAATAGCAGCGTCATCAAATCCGAGTACGGAAGCAGCCAGGCTTCTCCCATCTCTTCTTCATGATGTTCTTTTTTTCTTCTTCGCTTCATTTCATCCGTGCTCCCTTCTATGTAGTTTTATATTCATCTACATACTGATCCTGCATCGTCTGCGGTATCAGCGAGAGAAGTTTTCCCTCAACCATAACTGGTGAGTCACCCTTTTGGATGGACAGTAGTCCCTCAACAATAATGCTTTTTAGCGCTATTTCCTGCTTACTTTTCATTTTTAACTTTGTGGCAAATGGATTCCACAACACATATCCGGTAAAAATACCCAGAATCGTCGCAATAAATGCTGCTGCAATTGCTTCTGCCATCGCATCCGTATCATCAATATGGCTCATTGCAGCAATCAATCCAAATACTGCACCAAGTACACCGAGCGTCGGGGCATATGCACCAGCCGAAGAAAAAATGCTGGCATTCTTGGCATGACGTTCACTAATTGAATCAAGCTCAGTTCCTAATACGCCCAATATGTACTCTTCATCAAAGCCATCGACCACCATTCGCATCCCTTTTTTCAAGAACGGGTCTTCAAAAGTATCAATTTTCTGCTCCAACACCAACAATCCATCTTTTCTAGCTTCTACTGATAGATCAACCATCGTTTTAATCGTCTCCAATTCATTACCAAGGCTCGAGTCCTTGGTAAATAGAATTTTGAAGAGTTTTCCGATATTCTTTAATTCAGTACCGGTAAAAGAGTTCATAATCGTTGCAATCGTTCCGACAAAAATAACGAAAAAAGCTGCCGGATTCAAAAATACGGTAAAACTAATCTTTTTAAAAATCATTGCGCCAATTACCGATATAAATCCAATAATAATTCCAAAAAGCGTTGTCAATTCCATATGAATTTCCTCATTTCTGTGTAATCACACACAAATAAAATGTATTATGCTTTTTTTGCCAACTTCGTTTTAAAGATATACCAAAGCTCGGTCGCATTACAGATAGATGAATACGCGCCACTCAGAATACCAACCATTAATGGTAACGCAAATTCTTTGATGGAGGCCACACCAAAAATGTATAGTAAAAATACCATCACAAAGGTCGTCATCGTTGTATTAATGCTTCGTGAGAAGGTCTGCGTAATACTTCTATCACCAATTTCTTTTAACGCTTCATTATCTTTAATCTTGATGCCGGACATGTTTTCACGGATTCGGTCAAAGATAACAATGGTGTCATTAATTGAATAACCAATGATCGTTAACATAACTGCAATAAAGGTACTTCCAACTGACAACCGCATTACTGCGTAACAAGTCAATACCACCAATACGTCATGCACTAACGCTAAAATTGCCGCTGTTGCAAAACGCAGGTCGCTAAATCTAAACCAGATATAAATCAACATTAAAATGGTTGCAATGACAACTGCCCAAACTGCATCCATCGTCATTTCTGAGCTGATGGTTGAACTGATATTTTCCGATTCAATTGATGCCTCATCAACACCAAAGTTATCTACCAATGCTTTATTTAATTCCTCACGTTCAGTCAAATCAAGACTTCTGGTTTTGATTACAATCTGATTTGTTCCTTCCACTTTTTGGAACTGAATGTTTGCATCGCCAGTCACATCTGTAATCACTGGAAAGATATCATTATCTAATTCTGATAACGTATAATCCTTGCCAAAATCAGCGTTTGTTGACGTTCCACCCATAAACTCCAGACTATAATTTAAAATACCATTGCCATTTGCACCATTGACACCCATTGCCACAAATCCTGCTCCCACTAGAAACACGGATATCACGAAAAAGATTGGGGTTTTTGATATAAATTTAAAGGTTTTTCTTTCTTTGGTTGCACCATAGAATTTTACATCTTTAAATCCAATTGCATAAAGTGTCCTTAAAATTAATCTGGTTATGGTCAGTGCGGTAAACATGGAAACAATAATACCAATCGCTAAGGTGTAAGCAAATCCTTTTACCGTACCGGAACCTTTCATTGCCAACACTACCGCAGCAATCAAGGTCGTTACATTACCATCAATAATTGCACTCAACGCTCTTTTAAATCCAACATCAATTGCCGTCTGAACGGTTTTGCCAGAAGCAATCTCCTCACGGATACGGGCGAAAATAATTACGTTCGCATCGACGGCCATACCAATCGATAGGATGATACCGGCAATACCCGGTAAGGTCAGGGTTATTTCAAATAAATATAGCACTCCGATAACAAGTGTTGTATAGATTCCCAGTGCCAGTGTTGCTGCCATACCCGGAACCCAATAATAAGAAATCATAAAGATTGCAATCAGTAAAAATCCAATTGCCGCTGCTTTTAACGCTGATGCAATTGCATCAGTACCAAGCTGTGCACCAACAACTTTTGACTGTAACTCCTCTAATTCTAAGGATAATGAACCAATCCGAATCGCAGATGCTAATTCTTCTGCTTCCTGAAATGTGCTCATACCGGAAATGCTTGCTTTACCACCAGTAATTGCGGTTTCTACTTTTGGATTGCTGATGGTTTCATCATCATAGACAATTGGACACTGCTTGCCAACGTTTGCCGCTGTAACTGTCGCAAATTTTTCTGCTCCGGCTTCTGTCAATGTCAGTTCCACGACAAATTCTTTATTTTGCATCTTGTCAGTCTGTGTCGCTGCCTGTGCATTCGCCACATCCTCACCGGTCATGTATACCTCACCGTTTGAATCTAAGAACTGTAAGGAACCTGGCTTTCCTAAATCAGCCAAAATTTCATTAGCATCGGTAACACCAGGAATCTCTACCGTAATACGGTCGCTTCCTTCTTGATATACATATGTTTCTGTACTATAACCTTCGATACGTTTTGCCAGCTTGTAGATGGTATCTTTCATCTGCTCTGATGTTGGGTTTTCTGATACGACCTGATAAGTGATACTCACTCCGCCGGCAAGGTCTAGTCCTAATTTAATATTCTTATCTTCGCCCACTCCGGTCGAAGAAAGAATTACAAATGAACTGTATGCCAGCACTCCTAACGCCAGCACCAATGCTATCAGTATCGCAACTCCTTTATTTCTCTTCATTACTGTCTCCTCCTAGGATATTTTGTTCGTCCGCTAATGCGGCCTTTATCATAATTGCACATTCCACTCGTTTCTTCTGCAATGCACAACCGATGTCATAAGTATTATGGATATCACCGTGAAAATTGTATGAGTTTGCCGCACAGCCGCCGCTGCAATAAAATCTGGCAAAACACTCCCGGCACTTTTCCTTGGCATAGACATTACAACCCTTAAACTCATCGCGAATGTCTGTCCGCTTTACACCTTCTTTTACATTTCCCATTAAAAATTCTTCTTGTCCGACGAACTGATGGCATGGATACAAATCACCCCACGGCGTCACTGCTAAATATTCCGTTCCCGAACCACAGCCGGATAGGCGTTTCGCCACACACGGGCCGCCTTCTAAATCTATCATAAAATGGAAAAAATTGAAATCTTGTCCTTCTTTTTCACGCCGAATCATTTCGACCGCAAGTGCATCATATTCTTCATATAGCTTTGGCAAATCTGCTTCTTGTAATGCATAGACCTCATCCTCGGCTGCCACCACCGGCTCTACGGATATCTGCTTGAAGCCTAAGTCTGCCAAATGCAGTACATCCTTCGAGAAATCCAGATTGTGATGCGTATAGGTTCCTCTGACATAATAATTATTTTGGTTACGGCTTTCGGCTAGCTGTTTAAATTTTGGAATAATCTTATCATAGCTGCCCTGACCACCACGCAATGGGCGCATATAATCGTTGACTTCTTTTCGTCCATCAATACTTAGGACTACATTCGCCATTTCTTTGTTGGCAAATTCCATAATTTCATCATTTAGCAAAATGCCGTTCGTCGTTAGGGTGAAGCGGAAATTCTTCTGATGTAACTGCTCTTGCTCACGCCCATATGCCACCAAATCTTTGACCACTTGGAAATTCATCGTCGGCTCACCGCCAAAAAAATCTACTTCTAGGTTTCTGCGGCTGCCTGAATTGGCAATTAAAAAGTCTAGGGCTGCCTTTCCCACTTCATAACTCATCAGTTCACGGTGACCGTGGTACTCACCTTCCTCGGCAAAACAATAACGACATTTCAAATTGCAGTCATGCGCGATATGCAGGCACAACGCCTTAACCACTGTCGGCCGGTTCTTAAACTCGCCAATATATTCCTCGTAAGCATCCTCGGTAAATAATGCCTGTTCTTTTTTCAATTCTTCGATTTCTTCTAAGGCTTCTAATATCTCTGCCTTTTCATACTTGTCCTTTAGCTTGCCTACAATGGAATCGCGTCCCTCTTCATAAAGTGCGATGGCATCATAGATAACATCGTCGACGACATGAATCGCTCCGCTGTTCACATCTAAGACAATATTATAGCCGTTGTTTTTATACTGATGAACCACTACAATAGTTCCTCTCTTCCTAATCTCTAACAACGAACAAATGACCGCACGCTTGGCGAACGGTCTTTTGAACGTACTATGTATTTTTTAATGCTTTTTATTTGTTGTTTTCACAGGTCTGATTTCCTACTGTGCAGCTGGTCTTGCATGCAGACTGACAAGATGTCTGGCATTCACCACAACCACCTTTTTTTACTGTATTCTGTAATTTTTTTGTGTTCAGTGTTTTTACGTGCTTCATTTTAATTTCTCCTTTCGAAAATACCTTTTCATAGTATAACACATCGGTTTCGCAATGAAAAGTATTTTTTTAACTAATCATTCCTCCCGCGGTACCACTTGCGATACACAGTACCAGCGTGGTTGCAAAATGCATCATATCATTTTCAATCCCTTTATGAATGATGAGTGAAACCACAATTAGGATGATAAAATAAAGTGCTCCAACTACCGCGCCCCACATGAATTTCTTGTTCTTCAATATCTTTCCGCTGATAAATCCGCCTACAAATCCCATCAGCACATAAATAATGATGACTGCAATACTTACCACCGACTGACTCAGCTCAAATTTATATAGCAGGGCGGCCAGTACCACCAGGCAGATTCCGGTCAGGATATACATAACCAACAACACCTTGCATATGGATGCCGCCGGCGTTTTTCTGAACTTTATTTCGAGATTTTTTTCCATTATTACGCCCCCTTTTCCTACTTCCAATCTATGCTGGGCGATGATAATATATGCTTACAAAAGTAAGACGTAATGTTCATATTTTTTGCCATGCTCTACGATGCTCTCTAACCAGTGAAAACCAAGCTTGGCAACTAATGCGAGCGATATTTGATTTTCTTTTTCAATCAGACAATTTATGCGTTCATATGCCAGATTGTCTGCGGCGTAGCGGATGATTGCCTGACAGATTTCGGTGGCATAGCCCTTATTTTGATACTCCACAGCAATCGCGTAGCCCATTTCCAGTTCCATTTCACCGCCAATCTGACGATGCTCTAATCCGGCCCGGCCAATGACTTTATCTGTTTCCCGCTCACATACAAGCCACATCCCATACCCATAAAAGCCATACATATTCTTGATATATGCCCGCTGATATTTTTCTTCTTCCATGCGTTCATAGAGCGGTTCAATATAATCCGTCATCCCTGCTGGCTCGTATAGGGCAAACAATGCATCCATATCAAATAGAGCTAATTCTCTTAGATAGCAGCGCTTCGTCTCTAAGATGCGCCAGGGCAGCCCATGTTTTCGCTGCCATTGACGCTCCAACAAAGAGACATCAACATCCCCGAAACGCTGAACCAGCATCGGTGCACCAAAGCATTCCTCTCCCCCAAAGTCGGGGTTGGCGTATGCGATGACTGCCAACTGTAATTCGTTTGCCAATTGAATGGTCGCATCCGTGCTGGCAATCATCAGCCCATCCATCGCTGATAGTCCCTGATTTTTCATCATTACCTGCACTTGCTCTGCCGTTTCTCCCGCGATAATGCAAACTGCAATCTTACTTTTTTTTAATTGATGTAATAATCTTGCTACTCCCGGCACATATTTTCCATTTTGTTCTAACTCTGTTTTACGAAATATTATATATCGAAATTCCATCGCTTTTCATTCTCACTTCATTTTATACTTTACGAATCCCTTTTTTTCTTATATTATAAGTTTATGTGTTTTTTGTCCATCTTTATTGGACAGTATTATTATAGAAAAGAGGAATGAAACATGGCACAGAATCCAATTGTTACTTTTGAAATGGAGAACGGCGATATTATCAAGGCTGAATTATATCCAGAAGTTGCTCCAAACACCGTCAATAATTATATCAGCCTAATTAAAAAAGACTTCTATGATGGACTTATTTTTCACCGCGTCATCAAGGGCTTCATGATTCAAGGCGGAGACCCAGACGGAACCGGTATGGGTGGCCCTGGCTACGGCATTAAGGGTGAATTTTCTCAGAACGGTTTTACCAATGACTTACATCACGGTCCTGGTGTGCTTTCAATGGCTCGCTCGATGATGCCTGATTCGGCTGGCTCCCAGTTCTTTATTATGCACAAGGATGCACCACATTTGGATGGTGGCTATGCTGCATTTGGTCAGGTTATTGAAGGCATGGATGTGGTTGATAAAATTGCTGAGACGAATACCGACTATTCTGACCGTCCGATGGCGGAGCAGAAGCTGAAATCGGTTACGGTTGATACGTTTGGGGTTGAGTATCCGGAAGCGGAGAAATGCTAGGAATGGTTTAGTAAAGACAGGAATGCCATTATTGGTGTTCCTGCCCTTTTATCTCGAAAACAAAGTAAATTAGAGTCTGTGAAATTTTTTCTGTAAATAAGGTAAACGAAGGTCTTCTATGATAAAATAATAAATCATAGGAGGCCTTTTATTATGGCAAGAGAAAAGAAACCAGTACACAAAGTACAAATGACAGACGGAAAACGCATCA
>JAVBTX010000036.1:0-21466 GCA_031555935.1 Lachnospiraceae bacterium
GACCAGAGGTTTGCCATCCGACTTCCTTCAGATTCCATCTCACGATGGACACCCTTGTCATTGGCTATGTGTTTCCTACCACTAAGGCACACTCGAGACTTTCACTCGTAAGAGTTCGCCCATGCTGGGCGAACAAAAAAAACTTACAAACATAATATTTGTAAGTTTTTTACTGCCGGCAATGGGACTTGAACCCATACGTGGTTGCCCACAACAGATTTTGAGTCTGCCTCGTCTGCCATTCCGACACGCCGGCATTTTGTTCAAGTGCGTTCACTCGAACAATAACGATTCTATCATAACTAGAAATAGAATGCAAGGTTTTTATAACGGATTTTTCATATTTTTTAATACATCAAAACAATCAAAAGTAGCAAAGTAATCCTTCGGTGTCTCAGCCCGGCGAATTAGCTGGGTTGTGCCGTCCTCTTTTAATAACACTTCAGCTGATTTGAGCTTGCCATTGTAGTTGTATCCCATCGAATATCCATGTGCACCGGTATCATGGATTACCAACAAATCACCCATATCAATCTGTGGCAGCATCCGGTCAACGGCAAATTTATCATTGTTTTCACATAATGAACCGACTACATCGTATTTATGGTCACAGATATTGTTGTCTTTGCCCATTACCGTAAGATGATGATATGCACCATAAATTGCCGGACGCATCAAATCCACAGCACAGGCATCTACGCCGATATATTCTTTATGGGTGTGTTTTTCATGAATCGCCTTTGTCACTATACAACCATATGGTGCTAGCATAAAGCGACCCATTTCCGTATAAATTGCAACATGATCCATACCCGCTGGAACTAATACTTCTTCGTAAACCTTGCGAACACCTTCGCCAATCACACGGATGTCATTTGGCTCCTGCTCTGGTGTATATGGCACACCAACACCACCCGATAAGTTGATAAATGCGATTTCACAGCCGGTTTCTTCTTTTAGCTGAACTGCCACTTCGAATAACCGTTTTGCCAGCATCGGGTAATATTCATTGGTAACCGTATTACTAGCTAAAAATGCATGAATTCCAAAATTCTTTGCGCCTTTTGCTTTTAACACCTTGAAGCCTTCAAACAACTGCTCAGTGGTAAATCCGTACTTGGCATCGCCTGGGTTATCCATAATGCCATTGCTCATCTGGAAGATTCCGCCGGGATTGTAACGGCAGCTAATTGTCTCGGGAATTTTCCCGATAGTCTCTTCCAAGAAATCAATATGGGTAAAATCATCAAGATTGATAATTGCACCAATTTCATTCGCAAATTTAAATTCCTCTGCCGGTGTGTCATTTGAGGAAAACATAATCTGACTACCATCAAAATCAAGTGCATCGGCCAACATCAATTCCGTCATGGATGCACAGTCACAGCCACAGCCGTATTCCTTTAAAATATTTAAGATAAATGGATTTGGTGTTGCTTTTACTGCAAAATACTCGCGAAACCCTTTATTCCAGGCAAATGCTTCCCGCACTGCGCTGGCATTTTCACGCATCCCTTTTTCATCATAGAGATGAAACGGAGTCGGATATTCTTTTATGATTTCATTTAACTGCTCTAGTGTCACAAATGGTTCTTTCTTCATATTTAATTCTCCTTCGTCTTACTAATCCCCTTTTTCAACTAGTATTATTCTATGGTCTGAGGATAAAATTGTCAAGCGAGGGAAGCTTTTTTATTTTACACCATTTGTTTTATCCTGATATGGAAATGTCAAGATGACCTTAAACAAATCGCCATCAATCGTTAGGTCAAATTTTCCATGCATCAGCTCCGTTAGGCTTTTGGCGATTGATATTCCCAAACCGCTGCCTTCCGTATTACGTGAGCTGTCACCTCGAACGAACCGTTCCTGCAAGTCCTCACCGCTGACTGTTAATGCGTTCTTTGAGGTATTGCGGAAAATGATAGTAACGGCATCATCCACCTTTTGCATATCCAGATAAACTCTCGTTCCCGGCTGGGCATATTTATAAATATTATTAAGCAAGTTGTCAAAAATTCGCCATAAATGCCGCCCGTCTGCCCGTATCATCAACTCGTCTTCCGCTTTTCGAATCACCAACTCGAGCTGATTGGATTTTAATCTTTCCTCAAATTCTCCCGCCGTCTGCGTCAGCATTACCCCGACCTCAAAATTTTCCATATTAACGGTAAGGGCCCCTGACGATGCTTTCGAGGCTTCTATCAAGTCCTCAATCAGCTTCTTCAAACGTAACGAATGATGTTCTAAAATACCTAAGTATTCTTTTGCATTCGGGTTATCAATATCCTCTTTTTCCAACAAATCAACGTAATTGATAATTGAGGTCAGCGGTGTCTTGATATCATGAGATACATTCGTAATCAATTCTGTTTTAAAACGCTCACTCTTCATTCTGTCTTCTACTGCCAGTTGAATGCCATCGCCAATGCGGTTTAGATTCTCACCGTGGCGTTTAAATTCCCAGAACATTAGCTTCATATCAATCTGATGACTCAAATCACCGACTGCAAGTTTTTCGCTGCCCTCCTGAAGCCGCTTAAGATTGACCAAAACGATTACTGCGACGGCCAAAAAAATGAATTTTTCAATTATCCATAAAATAAACAGCACTTCAAAACCAGCATAATAATTGTTCAGGCAGACAATGAAAGTAAAGCCCTCTATCACTGCAATGATACCAAAAATAGCTATACCTTTCCAAATCAATGGTATATTTTTTTGCACAAAGCCATACCATCTGCCAGTCCTTTTCCCAAGATACACAGCACCCCTTTTCATCCATTTCAGAACGAAGAATATCGCTGTATTCCGCCACCATTTACCCTTTTTGATTCGAATCGACAGACTTGTCAAAAGTCTCAGCAGCAGGATTGCCCCCACAATCCCAATGGCTGCCATTGACACAATAAGTCTCACCGTCGTATAAAACATATAGTAATAATTATCATCTATAAAATACACAATCATTAGTATCACACACAAATATATGCCAAGATATATATCAAGTGGGATGCGTTCTATTCTACGCGCACATATTCCATCTTCTCCTTTTACCAGGCCTGCTTTTCGAACTAGTATAAATAACAGTGCCATCATTGCAAGAAGCGATACAACGACCGTTCCGAGAATAATATAACGAATCTGATATGCCACATTTGCGTACCCCAAAATCTGATTTAGCTGATTTTCTTCGGTCGCCGTTTTGATATTACATTGCAGTTCAAATGTTTGGGTAGCTTTTCTTTCATCATATTGCTCTTGTTTCTTGCCATCTAAATAGTAATAAGTGATATCACTATCCACATAAACATATCTATCGGTCTCAAGCAAAATTTCATCGGTCGCATAGCCATCTTCAAGCACATAAGTGTTTTCACTATTATAATCGGTTCCTCTACTATCGTAATATTCATCAGCAAAATCATAATAATTATATGTGTATGTCAATTGATATAAATATTCTTTTTTATCTGCCGTATGATAAGTCCATACACTTTCATCCTCAAGAGTAATTACAAAATCTGCTCCTAATACTTTTGCACAATTCTCCATATCCGATGCTAAACCTTGACTCACACCATAACGATAATTTATGAAAATATAAAGTGCATTATCGTATATCCGTGATTGTAGCCGGTTGTCCACAAAATCTTTCTGGGTCAAATGATAGACACCTTTGTCACCCATATCAAAAATAAACATTATCTGAATCACCGTAATTGCCGTTAAAATAACAAACATTATTCCGGCGACAACTCTTCCGCCAACACTCATTCCTTTTCTTTTCATGGCTTATTATTCCTCTCAATCTTATACCCCTGCCCCCAGACTACTTTTAAGTAACGTGGCTCGGCTGGGTTGTATTCTATTTTTTCGCGTAAGTGTCGAATATGTACTGCAACCGTATTTTCCGAACCATAAGGATAATCATCCCATACTTTTTGATAAATTTGCTTTGGCGAATACACTTCGTTCGGATGCTCCATTAGGAATTTCAAAATATCATACTCCGTTGGCGTCAGGCTCACCAACTCACCATCTAAGGTGACCTCCTTTTTTGCATCATCCAATTCAATCCCGCCGATGACAAGATTTTTTGTTTTGATATTGCCGCCGCCCAACTGCATATAACGACGTAGCTGGGATTTGACCCTTGCCTGCACCTCGACTGGATTAAACGGCTTCGTGATATAGTCATCCGCCCCCACCATCAGACCTAATACCTTGTCATTGTCCTCACTCTTTGCGGTCAGCAAAATCACCGGCACATTACTGTTCTCTCTAATTTTAACCATTGCTTGAATACCGTCTAACTCAGGCATCATAATATCCATTAAAATCAAATGAATTTCGTTTTTCCGCATCACGTCTAATGCTTCCTTGCCAGTATAGGCTTCATAAATCTGATAGCCATCCGAAGCCAGATAAATTTTGAGTGCCGACACAATATCCTTTTCATCATCACAGATTAATATGTTGTACATTTTCGTTCTCCCTTTTCCTTTGTCACAGTTATTGTACGAAATATCCTTTTAAAAACCAATTAGTTAATTCTTTAAGAATTGCTTAAGACAGTATCAAAAATAAGATTATTTATCTATGCTCTGGAAATACTTGAAATGTCTTCTCTACCATTTAATTTGGCAAATACTTGAAATTAAATTTTTAATCAAGTAGAATTACTATAACAAAAAACACAAGAAAGTGGGAACAGTCATGAAAAAAACAAAGCAAATTTTATTAACACTATTAACGGTCTTTACCCTAACTTTTATCTGCCCAAGTATAATACCAGTTGTGGGAATCAATATTGTGGAAGCTCATTCTGGGCGTACAGATTCCAATGGCGGGCACCGCGATAATAATAATGTAAGTGGCTTGGGAAGTTATCATTATCATTGCGGAGGTTATCCAGCTCACCTACACTCAAATGGGGTCTGCCCATATTCTGGAAATTCCAATAACTCTGACAATCCAAGTAGCCCCAATGTTCAATCCGAGGCTACTATTAATAAAAAATCTGCTACTTTAATAATTGGAAAAAACTTAAATCTAAAAATAAAAAACACGTCAAACAAAATAAAATGGTCCTCCAGCAACAGATCCGTCGCATCTGTTTCAAGTAACGGAAAAGTAACTGCGAAAAAGGCTGGTAAGGCTACCATTACTGCTCGAGTTAATGGAAAAAATCTAACTTGCAAAGTTGTCGTAAAAAGACAATATCCAACAATTAACACTGTAAAATGGAGCGGCTATGGAAATTCATTGTACATAAAGATTAAAAATCCAACTAAAAAGCCTATTACTGTTTATCCCGAAGTAAAGGCGTATGATGACGATTATCGGTATTTTGCATCAATGTTTTTAAACAAGAAAAAGTCTATAACCATACCTGCTGGAAAAGCAGTTACTGTATGCTTTGTGGGTTCAATAAAAAACTTTAAAACCACTGATTATATCAAAGATTATTATGATATGAAATACATTTATTATTGGGATGATGATTCTTTTGATTATAAGCAAGCAGCTTTTGAGGATGGAGCCATCTTCTTCTCACAAAGATTTGTTTTTTATTTAAAAGTAAATGGCGAAAAAATAAAATGCCAAGCCGAATATGATGATGATTGTTATCCATATTCCTTTAATTTCAAGTAGTAAAATATTTATTTTTACGCAATAACCGCCCCAATTTAACACTGGGGCGGTTTCTATATACTCTAAATAAACACGACCTGCACCAAAAACATATACAGCACCGTCCCCGCTCCGATACTGAGCAGGTTATTACGTTTCCACACATGCAGCAGTATCACGACCACGATTGCGATTAACTCCGGCAAGCCAAATGGTGCGCTCCAGATACTGACCGACTTCAGACAATATATCACCAGCATTCCAATTACTGCTGGCGGCAGCACTCGGCCTAAATATTTTACCATCGGCGGAATCTCTTTCGCCTTACGAAAAATCAGAAACGGAATCACTCTTGTGGTAAATGTTGTGCAGGCAATCGCTATTATAATAAGCAAAGATAACTGCGGACTAATCGGCATTTGTGCTCACCATCCCCTCTTCATTATCTGCCTGTTTTGTAGGCAGTGCCTGTTTTACAGGCACTTCAATAAACTTATGACAGGACAGCAAGGCAATCATAATACAAATCATGGCTGGCAGAATAAAATTCTCACTGCCAAATATGAGCAGACAGATGAGTCCCGCGCCCAAACCAACCAGCGCTGGAATGTGATTCTTTGACGAAAGCCATTGCTCTACAAAAATGACCACAAACAGAGCTGTCATTGCAAAATCTATGCCAGTCGTATTAAATGGTATGACTGTTCCGGCTATCGCACCAATGGCCGAACCCGCAATCCAATACAACTGGTCAAGCAGAGCGATTGCAAACATAAACTTCTTTTCATCGACCCCTTTGGGCACCTTGGTAATAAAAAATAACGAATAGGTTTCATCCGTTAGCGAAAATATCATGTACAGTTTTTTTCGGCCCATATCATTGAATCGTTCTAACAGCGACAGGCCATAGAACACATGGCGTATATTAACCATAAATTCCAGAAAAATCACGTGAAACAGATTAACTCCCGGCACAAAAAAGTTGACTGCTAAATACTGGCCAGAGCCGGCATAGACCAGAATACTCATTAAAATAGCCCATAAAAAATGATAGCCCTTTTCCTGATACATGACACCAAAGGCTATACCGATAAACAAATATCCGGTTAAAACTGGTATCGTAAATGGAAATGCTGCTTTAAATGCTGAAACATATCCACTTTTTTTCATTCTTTATCACCTCGTTTTTATTCCATGAAACACTCTAAACTCTACATCAAGCGTTAACAAAATACAAGTTTTTTTTCAAATACCGGTTCCCGAGATTAAATTTTTATGATATACTTTGGACAATAGTAATAAAGGAGAGCAAGCTATGCAGATTACCGCTGTTTTGACACCAGATAAAACTTTAACACCAGTATCTAATACGGCCTCTGCCACCGAAGTGACAACTGGAGTGACAACGCTCACTGAAGCGAGCGCGGATTTTGCGACCTATTTAAATGAAAGCACGGCCACCAATGCCACCCCTGGCTCATTGGCTTCTTTTTTTGAGCAGGCGGCTAATACCTATGGTGTTTCCGTGAATCTTCTGACCGCAATGGCAAAGCAGGAATCTAATTTTCAGGCGAATGCCACTTCTAAATCTGGAGCAATGGGAATTATGCAGTTAATGCCCGCAACTGCCCAATACTTAGGCTGCGCAAACGCCTATGACCCAGAGCAAAACATTATGGCGGGAGCAAAATATATTAGTGAATTACTTGATAAATATAATGGTAACACAACTCTTGCTTTGGCTGCCTATAATGCCGGCAGTAATAACGTTGACAAATACGGTGGTGTACCACCATTTGCCGAAACACAGGATTATGTTACCAAGATTACCGGATATATGGCAGAAGGCGTAACCTTACCGGATGGTTATACAGCCGCTGCCGACACCTCGAATGTGAGCGCTGCCACAAACGAGAACCTGACCACCTATGAACGCCTGAAACGCTTAGACAATGAATCCTTAAATGAAATTCTAGCGAAGCTTTTAGATTTGGCTCAGGACATCAAGGCCGACAACGAGGCCGCCGAACAGAAAAAAACCTTAGCGGTCACAATCAAAACGGCAGATACTACTGATACGCAATATGGCTATCAGAATATCCGTTACAACAATAGTGTTTTAAATCTGCTATCACAGCAGTCCGAATAAGATATTGTGCCGTGCCCAATTATGACCGCTCATTCCGTCAATCAAAAAACCTTACCGATTTCCATTTCTGAAAATCAGTAAGGCTTTTCTTTTTATAAGCTATCCCCAAAATCCTCTCTAAATTTTTCAATCAACTTATCTTGCCAATCCCCAATCGGCTCTAATCTGCCAAAGAAAAAGCGGAGCTCTTTCGGCTCATCGACAAATTTTAACCCACCAATTATATCTCTATTTTCATATAGCCACGTAATTCTATCAACGGCGTATTTAATTTGTGATAATGTGAAAACACGTCTTGGTAATGCCAATCGCAATAGTTCCATTTTTGCAAAAACTTCTTCTCCGTTTTCATCACGCTCTTCGGAAAGTGTTCCTCTTTCGGTTCCTCTGATTCCAGCCGCTAAATATAAGGCACAGGCAACTGCTGCCGCAGGATATTGTTCCGGCGGAATGTCTGGCAAAAATCTTTTGCAGTCAATATGCACTCCCAAGCCACCCGCAGGCGTTACCATTGGCACCCCATTTTCTACCAATAGCCTCGTCATTTCTTCAATAAAAATAGGCCCTTGTGAAATCATTTCGGAATCAAGTGTCTCTTCCAGACCAACCGCCATCGCCTCAATTTCTCTGACCGATACTCCGCCATAAGTAGAAAATCCTTCATACAATGGGATCAAATCTCTTACCTTGATATAGTCCTCTTCACTCCGAAAACACATTCCGCCGCCTCGGGCACAAGTAAGTTTTCTGGCTGAAAAATAAATCATATCAAAGCATTTACTGATTTCGGCGATAATATCTTTTATCTCCATATTTTTACACTGCTCTTCTCTTGTCTTAATGAAATGAAGATTATCGGCAAGCAGGCTGGCATCTAATACGGTCTTGATTTTCTTCTCCTTACAGATTTCGGTTACTTGTTTTATATTTTCCAGTGATATCGGCTGACCGCCAATTAAATTTGTTCCTGCTTCCAGCCGCAAAAACGCGATTTTTTCGGCACCGACTTCATCAATCAAGCGATTCAGCTTTTCGATATCTACATTCCCTTTAAATGGAAGCTCACTATCTGCTTTTAAACCTTCTTCGCTGACTAACTCTTTTACTTTTCCACCAGCCTTTTCAATTAATGCTCTCGTCGTTGTAAAATGATAATTGACAGGAACTATCGTTTCCGGTTTGACAAATACTCTGCTTAATAAATGCTCACAAGCTCGTCCTTGATGTGCTGGAATAAAATATTCCATACCAAATACTTCTTTAATTTTTTCCTCCAGCTTATAAAATGAGGCACTTCCAGCATAAGCATCATCTGCAACCATCATCGCTGAAAGCTGTTTGTCGCTCATTGCATTTACGCCGCTATCTGTAAGCATATCCAAAAATACATCTTCATTCTTTAATAAATGGGCATTATTTCCAGCTTCTTCATTACTTTTTATTCGCTCCTCCAACGGAATCAAATTTATTCTTTGTACAATTCTTACCTTATGCATTTCTAGCGGAACTGCTTGCGTTTTAATAAATTTAATGTTTGCCATTTTATAACCTTTCTACTTTTATTCAAATTGATAGACAATCTCTCCATTGACTATTGTATATAATGTCTTTGTAAATGTGCTTAATGGATTCCCGTCAAAGATTGCAATATCAGCATCCATTCCTTCCTGCAAGCTTCCAACTCGATGGTCAACTTTACAGATGCGGGCAGCGTTTAACGTGATTGCCTTTAATGCTCCTTCCATTGAAAGTCCCTCTCTTACGGATAAGCCGGCACATATTGGCAGCATTTGAATCGGACATACCGGATGGTCTGTTGTAATAGAAATTAACACCTCTTCTTTTTCAAGTATTCCCGGCGTTTTGAAACTGGCATTCCTCAGTTCTTCTTTATCCCTTGAAGTTAACCCCGGTCCGACATTTGCGGGAAATCCGGAATCTTTTATTCTTTTGGTAATAATACCTGCTTCGGTGCAATGTTCCAAGGTCATATCCAAATCAAATTCCTTGGCAATACGAATTGCTGTCATAATGTCGTCGGAACGATGAACATGTGCTTTTAGTGGTATTTCCTTTTTTAAGACCGGAATCCAGCACTCGTATTTAAAATCAATCTGAAAGTCTTTGCCCTCCTTCTGTTCGATTTCTTTTCGCCTCTGGTATTGAATCGCCTTCATGAGTTCTGCTCTAAGCATGGCTGCGGTTGACATTCTTGTTACTGGTGACTGGTTCAGCTTTGAAAAATTATCCTTTGGATTTTCGCCGAATGCAACCTTCATTGCTGCCGGTGACAACACTACCATATCATCAATTACTTCTCCATAGGTTTTGATAAATGCAAACTGTCCTCCTACCACATTACTGCTTCCCGGTCCTACCATTACCGATGTAATTCCAGCTCGAATGGCATTTTGAAAGGCATGGTCCGTGGGGTTTATTGCATCTATGGCAGAAAGGTATGGTGTGATTGGATTTACCGATTCATTCATATCATTTCCTATATCACCAATTTTATCCTCTACGATTCCGATATGGCTGTGTGAATCAATCAGGCCCGGAAGCACCCAACCGCCTTTTGCATCAATCGTTGTTATTTCTTCCCCATTAATTTCTCCAAAATCATCTTGTTCTGAATATATCTTTTTAATTTTTCTACCGTCTATTAATAATGCACCCCCATGAATCGTTTCCGAAACCATTGGGTGCAGAATTCCATTTGTTATGAGAATCATACTGATATCCTCCGCTTTATATAAACCACTTACATTTTTACTTTTATTATTTGTATTTTTTTCCTTTATATTCTTGGCATTAATTAACTTTATGAATGAGCCTTATTCTGGTGGCTTGCATTTTGAACACGGTGTCAGGCCCTGCTCTTTTGCCTCCGCAAGTGTTACCTCGTAATCACTCGTTTTCAAGTACCCACAGCCTGCCTGATGATATTTTGCACCGCTGGCTGTGATATGGACCATGATATCCACATCCGCTATATCAGCAGTTCCTGCCGTACTTGAGCCTGTGTCGACTTCGCCATGGGTGTCTACTACACCTTGGGTATCGGTCACCGCCTTCTGGTCGGTTATGTCCTGTGCTGCTCCTGGCTCGCCTGCTTTCCAACTATCATCCGGCGACATGTTCCAGGTGATTTGCTTACCGTCTGAAGTCGCCACGATTGTGCCCTGCTCATCGGTTCGAAATACTGCAATACCCTTCGCCCGCAGTTTGTTTAAAACCTCCGCATTTGGATGTCCGTAACTGTTATCACCAACACTGATAATGGCATATTCGGGCAGCACCTGTGCAAGTATCTCGTCAGATGTTGAGGTCTTGCTGCCATGATGTCCGATTTTGTATACTTTTGCCGCAATATCAAGATTGCTATCGGAGATAGTTCTATCGGAGATAGTTCTATTGCAGATGGACGCTTCTTCCGCTTCACCAGCATCGCCTTCAAAATAAAAACTGTTTTCACCATGCTGCAAAATAATTGCAATTGAATTATCATTGGAATCCGTATTCATTTCCGATGGCGCCACAATCGTAAATTCTGCTGCTCCCAGCACGTATGTATCACCAACTACCGGTGCGGTCCGCGGATACGACTTATATTTCATTGCATCCACAACATCACGGTAGGTATTTGTATCCTTCGTTTCCTCGGTTAAAAAGATAACGCTGCAGTCAAATTTGGTGATAATGACATCAAGACCGCCAATGTGGTCTGCATCAGGATGCGTTCCAATCACATAGTCTAGTGTTTCTACGTTCTGACTTTTGAGATATGACCAGACAGCAGTTCCTTTATTATTGTTTCCGGCATCAATTAGCATTGCATGACCATCGCACAGAATCAATGTTGCATCGCCCTGACCAACATCCAGATAATGTATCTCAAGGGTTGAGTCACCCTCGATGTCTGCGGTGCCATTTCCGGCTTCGGATATCCCATGCTGCTCACTAACTGTCGTGTCAAACATATCCCCGCATGCCATCAGCCATACCGCTGCTACTGCGGCCCCCGCCAATATCAATAATTTCTCCCGCCACATCTTAATCCGTTTCAATTTGTTTCCTCATTTCTTTTTCTGATACTTAATTATTACATATACTCCTATTTTTCACAAATCCCAATCTTAAATACAACCGCTTTGATCCGCTCCCAATCAAGGATACTATTCTTCAAGCGCTCGCTTCCGGACTGCGTGATGCGATAATATTTCCGCTGCGGCCCATTGGATTCTTGTCCATAATATACCTCCGCCAGACCTTCCTTATTAAGCCGACGAAGTATTGCATAAAAGGTGCTTTCATCTACCTCTGGAAAATAAACCGACATATATTTCATAATGTCATAACCATACATTTCTTTTTGCTGTACAACATAGAGTATACACATTTCCAAAATCCCTTTTTTCAACTGCGCATCCATTACCTCATCCCCTTCCACTTTGCAAATAGTCCAACTACTGCCACCGCGGCAAGTGTTTCCAGATAAAGAATCATCACGATGCCAAGCTGTCGCTGATATCCTGCCAACTCATCTAACCGTCCAAGTACGCATAGATAATAGGTTATTACCCACACAGCTCCCAAACCATGACCGATTAAGGTCATATAGTATACTGATTCTTTTCTGAATAAATAAATCCCACCAGCAATCAAGATAAACCATACCAAAATGCCAATTCCACATACCCCGGCAATAAATGGTCCGATGTTTTCAAGCTCAAGTTCTAACCATGTTGGCTGCGTAAATGCCTTCGGTAATAACGCCACGAAAGCCATTACCACCAGAATCACGCCAAGACCACCAGCGTGCATTCCCAGCAGTTTTGCAAATGAACGCTTTTCTAAACGTGTCGAATATCCTTTGTTTATCTGGAGCCAAATTAGCATTGCGATTACGGATATTATTATCACGCTCTCAATTACCAGCAGCAGAAAATAAATATTACTAATCCGATAATGATTGTTGATAAAATATAACGGCGCAATTGCCATCAGCCCCAAGTATAGCCAGCCGATATATTGATGTTTCCACATTGCCGCTTTCCCTTTTTGCTTCTTGCCATCACCCTTTATTTCCTGATCCAAGTTCCGAACAATCACAGCCGGATTCCCCAAGGTCTTACAGATATCCGTCTCACTCTGTCCGCGCGTTAGCTCAATATCAAATATTTCTTCGTAATCGCTGATAACACTCTGCATCTCACTCTTGCCATATTTGAAGCGCAGATTCTTTTTTAACTGTTTGAAAAATTGCTTTCTGGTTGTTAGCTCACCCATATTCAACACACCCTCTCTTTTTTGTGACTACTGTTCATTAATCAGTATCTAATTATAATTTATCACACTACTGTTTATTGGTCAATAGTTTTTTTATATTTATGCTTGACATTTTTATTTTTCTATGATATGTTATAAGAAGTATTTTGATAAAGCCTTGATTTCGCATGTGTTGTAAGTCATATTTTTATTATGATTTACGGTATGTGCGTTTTTTGTTTTATAAAATGCACGATAATAATTTAGGAGGTATCTTTCAATGAATAAAGGTACAGTAAAGTGGTTTAACGCTCAAAAAGGATTTGGATTTATCTGTGATGAAAATGGAGAAGACATTTTTGTTCATTTTTCAGGATTAGCAATGGACGGCTTTAAGTCTTTAGACGACGGACAGAACGTTACATTTGACACAATTCAGGGACAGCGCGGACTTCAGGCAGTTAATGTAACTATTGCCTAGTTCAAACATAACGAATTAGAGTTTATGAACCATTAATGCCAAGTCAGTTAGGTTTTTACCTACTTGACTTGGCATTATTTGCGTTTTGCCAGGAACTCCGGGAACAGTTTTGCCGGGAAAAACAGCCGTGAAGAACTTTTTTCAGTCCGTTTTATCGGACATATTGTGTGCTATACTTGGTAGTAAGACCACCAAAGGAGGAACACTCATTGACTAAATATGAACAACTTTTAGCGAATGCTGAAAAAGAAGATATCCAGGTATTGGAACATTACGACTTGAATAACACTCGATTAAAAGGGCTCTACTGTAATGGCGTTATTGCCTTAAATGATGAGTTGAAAACGGAATCCGAAAAAGCATGTGTTCTTGCCGAGGAGCTTGGACATCACTATACTACAGTTGGAAATATTTTGGACCAGGATGATGCGGAAAATAGAAAACAAGAACTGTATGCGAGAGCTATTGCCTATGATGAAATGATTGGGCTGAACGGTATTATCTCTGCTTGTAAAAACGGGTGTCGGAATCAGTTTGAAGTTGCGGAACATTTAGGGGTGACGGAGGGCTTTTTAATTGAGGCGTTGGCGCACTACCGCTCTAAGCATGGGTTGTGTGCTACGGCTGGGGATTATACGGTGTTTTTTGAACCGTTGGGGGTGCTTCGGATTTGTCGGTAGGATGCGCTACGTAACGAGATAAGGAAATGAGAACGTGACCTCGACTACGCTCTGCTTCGTCTCGGTCACGTTGGCTTCGCCAATCAAAAAAGAGAAACACGCATTCGTTCAAGCGAGCTTGACTCATGCGTATTTCTCTTTTTTGATTCTCATTTCCTTATCGGTGAAAGCTGCTGACGGGAATCGGACCCGTGACCTCCGCACTACCAATGCGACGCTCTACCGACTGAGCCACAGCAGCAATTCGTAAAGTTGATATCAACATCTGTTGTTTCCAACTTTTGTTGTCTCAACTTTTAATACTATACTATATGAAAGAAGGGTTGTCAAGATTTGATGATAACTTTTTCTATTTTAATTTTTTCTTCAAGCGTTGCAAGGCATTATCAATGGCTTTGGGCTCTTTTCCCATTACCTCAGCAATCTGGATATAATCAAAACCTTGCAGATAATATGTCAATACTTCCTGCTCCATTTTGCTTAAGCTGTCCGCTACTTTCTTTTGAAATGTCTTCAGATTTTCCTTATTTATCAGTATGCTTTCCGGGTCTAATTCGTCTACTGCACTGATAGCTGCCTCAAGATTTACCATCTCTTTGTCATCACTATCGGAATATAAAGGAATGTAAGAATTTAGCGGCATATGCTTTTTCCGCTGCGATGCCTCCACGGCAGTATACATTTGACGCGAAATACATAAATCGGCAAAATGAAAAAACGAGCTGTCCTTATCCGCACGATAATCACGAACGGCCTTAAACAATCCAATCATGCCCTCCTGAATTAAGTCGTCCGTATCGCCACCGATTAGATATAAAGCCTTGGCTTTTTTGCGAACGAGATTCTTATACTTGTCCATCAGATAATCGGTTATCTCATGTTCTCCGGCTCGCAATTTCATAATTAATTCTTCATCACTCTTTTGACCATAAATCTCCATATCCCCTCTGCACCTCCTGATTTTTACTGCAAACGTTGACGCACAATCTCAAATGCAAGTACTCCCGCCGCTACTGACGCATTTAACGAGTCAATATCGCCCTTCATCGGTATTGATGCGATAAAGTCACAGTTCTCCTTAACTAGCTTGCTGACGCCCTCTCCTTCGTTGCCAATGACCATTCCAATTGGTCCTTTTAAATCAAGCTGATACATCTGCGTTCCACCCATATCCGCGCAGACAAACCATAGTCCTTTTTCTTTCAACTCTTTGATGGTTGCTGATAAATTTGTCACTTTGGCAACTGGGGTATAATTTATGGCTCCAGCTGATGCTTTTGCCACCGTTCCAGTTAATCCAACGGCCCGGCGTTTGGGGATAATTACTCCATGAGCACCAGCCAGGTTCGCGGTTCTGATAATAGCTCCCAGGTTGTGTGGGTCCTCGATATTATCCAGTATAATTATAAATGGTGGCTCGCCCTTTTCACTGGCTCTTTGCAAAATATCTTCTACTTCCGCATATGTGTATGCCGCCGCCATCGCGATAACACCCTGATGTTTCTTTGTTTCTGACAACTGCTCTAGACGTTCTTTGGCAACAAAATTAACAATCGTATCACTTTTCTTGGCTTCCCGCAAAATGGTCTGAATCGGCCCATCCTTACAGCCGTCTAAGACAAACAGCTTGTCGATTGTCTTGCCGGAACGAAATGCTTCCAGCACGGCATTTCTGCCTTCGATTTTTAATTCTTCAATCTTTATTTCTGCATTATCAAATGCATCATTATTTGTTGGTTGATTATTCATATGGCTTTTCCTTTACATGTTTTTAATCTTGCCTGTTTTCTCATCATAGTTATCAAGTGCTACCCTTACCAATTCCATTATCCGCGGCAAATCATCGCTTAAATACAAATGCCCCATTAAGGCCTCAAAACCAGTCGCCCGGCGATAATCTGCCATCGTTGCATTTTTTGCCATTGTTGGTGATTTGGCATTCCGTCCGCGCCGATAGATGTCTGCCTCTTCCTCTGTCAGCAATGGTTCTAACGCGCGCATCATTTCTGACTGGGCATGTGCCTTGACCAATTGGCTGGTGGCCCGATGCAAATTAGCCGCCTTGGTATTGCCCCGACTCACAACAATCGTTCGAATAATCAAATCGTATATTTCATCTCCGATATATGCCAGTGTCAGTGGTGAGTATGTCTTAATGTCTACTGAGTCCAACTGAAACTGCTCTTTGATATAGGAATTTAAGCCTTTTTCCATTTTACCCCTTCTCTGGTATCTTCCAATACTATGCCTTTATCTAATAGTTCTCCACGAATTTCGTCTGCCCTGGCAAAATTCTTTTCTTTTTTCGCTGCCTTTCGCTCTTCAATTTTTGCTAATACATATGCTTCTAACTCGGCATCAATGCCGGCATCTTCAGTTTCTAATGCTCCTGCTGTTAAATCAAGGGAGAGAACCTCGTCAAAGCTTCGCATCAATGCTAACTTGGTATTATCACTGATTTCTGCTTTCAGCACCTCGTATACAACAGTCAGTGCCATTGATGTGTTGAGGTCATTTGATACCGCATTTTCAAATTTCTCTTTATAAATTGCAAATTGGTCCGGCTCAAAGGCAGTATCTTCATTCAATCCGGCAATCGACTTACGCAATTTTGCATACGTATTTTCCATATTGTCCATGACATCATAGGAAAATTCCAACGGTTTGCGGTAGTGTGACTGCAAGCAGAACATACGGTATACCAATGGATGGTAGCCTTTTTCTTCTAATAAAGAAACGGTTAAGAAATCACCCTTCGACTTACTCATTTTGCCTGATTTATCATTTAGATGATGTACATGGAACCAGTAGTTACACCATTTATGTCCGGTATATGCCTCACTCTGGGCAATCTCATTGGTATGATGTGGGAAAATGTTATCAACCCCGCCGCAATGAATATCCATATATTCACCAAAATGTTTCATGCTGATGCAAGAGCATTCAATATGCCAACCCGGGTAGCCAACGCCCCACGGACTTTCCCACTTTAATTCCTGATTGTCAAATTTTGATTTGGTAAACCACAGCACAAAGTCACTCTTACCGCGCTTATTCGTATCTTCCTCAACGTCGTCACGAACACCAATCATCAGCTCTTTTTCGGTCTGACTGGAAAATGCGTAGTAATCGTCAAGCTTAGAGGTATCAAAATATACATTTTCACCAGCCACATAAGCATAGCCTTTTTCCAGCAACGCTTCAATCATTTCAATAAATTCGGAAATGCAGTTCGTCGCTGGTTCCACTACATCAGGACGCTTTATCTTTAGTTTTTCACAATCTGCAAAAAATGCGTCCGTGTAAAACTGCGCAATCTGCATGACCGTTTTCTTTTCTCTTTTGGCTCCGGCTAACATCTTATCCTCACCAGTGTCGGCATCGCTTGATAAATGTCCAACATCCGTGATATTCATGACCCGCTTTACATCATAGCCGACATAGCGCAGGCTTTTTTCCAAAACATCTTCCATTATATAGCTGCGCAGATTGCCAATGTGGGCAAAATGGTATACGGTTGGTCCACATGTGTACATGGCCACCTTCCCGTCCTCATTTGGCACAAAGTTCTCGACTGTTCTTGTCAGCGTGTTAAATATTTGCATTTTGTTTTCCATGATTTCCTCCAATAAGTTATTTCTCTTTATCTGATAGCATTTTAATCTGTTTTTCTAAATCAATGATGCGGTTGCAAAGATTGGAATTTTCTCGTTGCAGCATCGTAATATCTTCCATAATTGGGTCTGGCAAATGTATCTGATCCATATCACTCGCTGGCATCTTAAGATTGTCACGCCGAACGATTCTGCCAGGCACACCGACGACGGTACAGTTCGGTGGCACTTCTTCTATTACCACACTACCGGCTCCGATTTTGGAATTCTCACCAACCGTAAATGAGCCAAGTATTTTTGCGCCGGCACTGACCATTACATTGTCCTCTAAGGTCGGGTGACGTTTGCCGGTTTCTTTTCCAGTTCCGCCTAGGGTTACACCCTGATACAACGTCACATTGTCACCGATTATCGTCGTCTCGCCAATAATTACTCCGGTTCCGTGGTCAATAAAAAAACCTTTTCCGATCGTTGCACCGGGATGGATTTCGATTCCGGTTTTTCGTGCTGCCCGTTGTGAAATATAACGCGCCCGAAAAAAATGTCCCTTCAAATACTGCTTATGTGCACGCCGATAACTTAGCATAACACGAAAACTCGGATAAAGCAAAACTTCCATTGCTGATTTTAATGCTGGGTCACGCTCTTTTATGACCTGAAACTCTTCTTTTATATGTTTTATGACGCTCATTAATTTTCCCCTTCCGATATCATAACAATAAAAAAACCTCATCTCTTCTATATATAATACAATAAATAAAAGAGACGAAGTTACTCGTGGTTCCACTCTGCTTCAAATGGCCCTGGCCATTCCTCAATACACTTAACGCATGCTAACGTCCCGGACTACTGTGTTTCGCCCGAGCAGCTCACGGAGGCACTTCATAAATCTGGTTATCAAAGCCGCTTTCAGCCGCTGACAGCTTCTCTCTGGGATTCCTCTGATTTATTACTCTTTCCGTTCCTTGCCTTTGCTTATTTACTATGTTCTAGTTTATGCACGGAGCTTCCTTTTGTCAACTGTTTTTTTACTGTTTCTTACATCCCGAACAGCCTGCACAGCCACTTTCGCTACCACCAACCGCTACGCTGCTCTCATAGATTGTCGTCAAAGCGCATATTGCGTGGGCCGATATCCCCTCTTCCACGCCGGTAAATCCCAGACCCTCTTCCGTTGTCGCTTTGATATTGACCTGACTGACATCAATCTGCAAGGACGTTGCAATATTTTGTTCCATCTGTTCAATATGTGGACGCATTTTCGGCTTCTGGGCAATAATCGTTGCATCGATATTTTCTACCAGATAACCTTTTTCCGTAATTAATTCATTGACACGTTCTAATAGCTTGATACTAGATACACCTTCGTATTGTTCCTCAGTGTCAGGAAAATGCTTGCCGATATCACCAAGGGCGGCTGCTCCTAACAATGCATCCATGATGGCATGCAACAGCACATCCGCATCTGAGTGTCCGAGCAATCCCAAGTTGTGTGGTATTTCTACTCCACCAATGATTAATTTACGATTTTCCACCAAACGGTGTACGTCATATCCCATTCCTACTCGCATTCCACTTCTCCTATCTATCTCAAATTCTTTTTTTCTGCATATATAATTTCAATTTTCCCTAATAAATCTCTATTATACATGATAACGGAACTTTCTTCCAGAATAAATCTCTTGTTTCTTTCATATCTTTTAACAGAATAAATAATAAGAGGTTACTGATGAACAATAATTCCATGAACCCTGCCAATAACCGTCAAAACAATCATCCAAACAATAACCGTTCCATCAATAATCGTCCGGTCAATCCGCCGCCTGCGAATTGTGCTCCTACACCACCTGCTGATTGTGCTCCCACGCCACCTCCAGTAAAAGAAATCCGTGTTGCCGCCGATGCACCATACCCAGAAATTCAAGTTTTGGGGCCGGACCCGAAAATGGGTGCCTTGATTCTGGACAATGTTGGTGGCAGTAATTCCGAGATTTCCACGGTTGCGCTCTATGTTTACAACCATTTTATTAGCAATGAGGAATTTAAAAAGGTTGCCAATATCTTCAAACGGATTGCCATTGTTGAAATGCGTCATCTCGATATTTTCAGTGAATTGTCCTTAGCGCTTGGCGTCGAGCCGCGGTTTTGGACAATTCAAAATGAGCGCTTCCGCTACTGGACCCCTTCCTATGTGAACTACGCTCTGGACTTAAAGACGATGATTCACCGGGCGCTCAATGGTGAGCTAGCAGCGATTGAGAAATACCAGCAGCAGATTGCGGTTACGAATGACCCGAATATTGTTGCCAATTTACAGCGGGTTATTTTGGATGAAGAACTGCATGCGGATATTTTTAGACAGATGATTCGTACATATAAGTTGTAATAATTTAAGATTATTAAAGATTGCTTCTGTGCTATATCCAATAGGTCTTTCATGCACAAAAAACCTAGAAAGCATGATTTTCTAGGTTTTTTAGTGTTTCGTAATATTTTATTGACCTTTTTACTTATCAGAACATTCTAACATTAGATTGACACCCGCTTTAAATCCATCTGTATAAGCCTCTTTTCGACACTCCATTGCATATTCAATCAATAATCGCTCCACGTTTTGCAGAAAAAAATCATTCCCTAACGAATCACACAATGTTTTACCTAATTCTTCTCTTAATTGCTCCGCTTGTTCAGAATTCTGAGTCTTTCTCTCCAAATAAACCTCATAAACATCTTCTACTGCTATCATCTTTTGCACACTCCTATGTATTATTTATTATAAGTTGATAATACCGAAAAGTGGACGCTAATGCTACATGTAAAGTTTTGCATTAAAGGAATTTAATTCTAAAAAACATTTTTCCCTTCTTATCGACACAATTCGACAATCCGTAATTACATGTTATGTTATTATTACTTTGTACTTAAGTGCATACCGCCAGCCTAGAATCTCTCCCCGAGAACTGCTGGCGGTATTTTCTTGTCTCAATCGAGTAGAGTCGGGGAATTTTAAATCAATTGTGCTAATTGAAGAAAATAAACTAGTACCCCAAGTGCTAAAAAAATGATACTCCAATACTTTATCGGAATGCCAAAAAAAGTGTCTTCAATAATAACTTGATATTCTTCATCCGTTTTAGTATTGATTACATTTTTCAACAAAACATCTTTTTCTTTTCCGGTAGTTTCATCCCTTAAAACCGTTTGCTCACAAGTAGCTTGCCTATATCGACTTACCAAAATGCTAATTGCAAAGCAGATTAACGAAGCAAATCCATAAAACAGAATATCTGCTGACGGATTTTCGGAACCTCCTAAGAAGAAGATTTCAATGACGCCTGCTGATATGTATGAAATTGGCACTAAAAACCCAAAACCTTTCCAAGCAAGAACGAACATAACTAAACCTCTCTCTACACATGCATTATATTCACACTGTTCCTCACAGCTAAGTTACCTTTTAAATAATCATACTTATTTGCAACACGAAATGCAACACAAATCGAGTAGGAAGATAATCATTAATTGATTATCTGTCCTCTCACACCACCGTGCATACCGTTCGGTACACGGCGGTTCAATCTTATAACTAAATGTGTTTCAACTGATATTGGTCTAGTAACGATACTAGACCAAATCT
>JAVBTX010000034.1:0-21862 GCA_031555935.1 Lachnospiraceae bacterium
GCTATGCAAGCAAATAGACTTTCAAAGCGGATTATAGCATATTTGAAGGATACTTTATATAGGGTCGTCCAAAAAAAGTGCTCAAATCGCAAAATAAAAGCTCCATTCAACTGGAACTGGAATTTAGTTTTTCATTTGACCCTATTACAGTCTCACCGTAATACATCAACTCTTTTACTGTTCCACGTGTTGAAGCAGATGCCCTTAATCGAACCCCATCAGCTATTACCGTTTTTGTATTATAGGATGCTGAAACTGTTAAAAGACGTAACTCTTCAGGCATAATTACTACGGTAACCAGACCGTCTCCATCGGTATCATATTGACTTACGTTCTCCAGTTCACTCATGGCCAGCATTACTGGTGTCTCCGTCTGTGCTGTTGTCTCGGCCTCTGCCGCCCCAATAGCATTCGTTTCCAGAATCAGCAATGATAATATGATTAGCATACCACTGATTCTTCTTCGTAATCCTTTACTTCCTTTCATTTACCTCTCTTTGCCTCTTTCTCTTTCGTAATATTACAAAATACCCACATCGGTATATTTTGTCACTCATTTTCCAACGAAATTACACATAAGGTATTGTTCATCATCTCTGCTGTCAAAACCTGACTTTCTAGTAAGCTCGCATAGCTAGAATATTCTTTGGAGAAATCTACATTCAGACATTCCCAATTATCTACACTATACTGTAAAACATACCTTGTATCATCATTTAACTTAACAAAATAGGTGATAATCCCATCAATCAGCATGTTACTATTAGACTTCTCATAAATCAGTAATGTTTCTTTTATGTCGCTTCCATGAATATTAAAAGATTTTTCCAGCAACCCTCTAATAGCCTCATAATTATCCTTATAGGCATCTTCATTAATCTGTATTTCCGCTGAATTAACATTGTCACCCACAAATAGGATACTAAAATCTTCTTTTTCAGCATCTATTGATGTAATATATGAAACAACTCCATCCCTTTTTAATCTTAAAATAAACAATCCCTCTGATTTTCCAGCACTTTCATTTAACAGTTCCAGACTATACTCATACCCTGATACATCCACACCAAACGTCTTCTGCACCAAATCAATACTCCTTTGAATCGCCTGTGAAGCATCCCATGATGACAGTGACTTTTCAAGCTTTTCTTGCGCTTCCATGCTTTCCTGCCAGGTTTGGGCAATACTATAATCCCGTTTGGTACAGAAGTCTATGTATTGTAGTAATTCCTCATCCTTTAGCTCCCGATCTGGGAAATAGAATAGGCTGTCCGTCATTACATAGCACATCTGGTCAACCTCTATATCTTCCACCCCTACAACGGTTGGTAACTGAGATACTGGAAATTCACCTTCTGTTGTGTATGCATTTCGCAGTTCTGCCAAACGTCCTTTCTCTTCCTCTGCCAATGCCCGGGAATAGCTATCGGCATTCGCATCGGTCTTTTGTTCATTTAACCTGTATCGTTCGACTTCGGCATCTGGCATATTTTGTAACCGCTCGGATACCACATAATTAGCAGCTAACACACCACTGCTGATACTCAGTAAGCAGACTACGATTGTTGCTGCTGTTCTTTGCCAAGCTGATATCTTAATTACTTTTTTTCTGGTTTCTGGAAGATTATTCAAAAGCAGATTTACATGCGCATGATAATTCTCAATTAGTGGCACGTCGCTTTTTTTTGCATGTTCAGTAATTCTTTTGTCAATTTTTTCGTACATATAATTTTCCCTTCGCTCTTCTCCATATTTGAGATTCTTCTCCCCTGCTTTTTCCAGGATAATTTCCTCCCAAAATTATCCTTACATATATTAGACGTTTTAAATGGCCATTTGGTTCCCTGAAAATAAGAAAAAGTTGCAAAATTTTTCATTTTGCAACTTTTTCTTATTTTATAAATCGTAATACATTTCAAATTCTACCGGCTGTGGCAATTGATTGTAGTGAGCAGCTTCTTTTCTTCGCTTCTCAATCCAAATCTCAATCAATCGCTCTGGGAATACTCCGCCAGCTGTCAAGAAGTCATGATCGGCCTCTAGTGCATCCAATGCTTCATCCAGTGAGCGCGGCAGTTGTTTGATCTTCTGCTGTTCCTCTGCGGAAAGATTAAATAAGTTAAAATCATATGGTCCAAAGCCTTCCTTGCTTGGATCAATTTTTTTCTGAATACCATCAATACCAGCCATTAGGATTGCTGAATAGGCGTAATATGGGTTACAGGTTCCGTCTGGGCTGCGCAGCTCAAAACGTTTCGTATCCGGTGCTTTCGCATATGCCGGAATACGGATAATACTGCTGCGGTTAGAGGTCGCGTAACCAATCGTAACCGGCGCTTCATAACCAGGCACAAGCCGCTTATAGGAATTGGTGCTTGGATTCGTAAGGGCACATAAGGCTGGTGCATGAGTGAGCAGTCCACCGATAAAGTGAAGCGCCATCTCACTCAACTGAGAGTACCCATTTTCATCATAGAAAAGAGGCTTTCCGTCTTTAAATAAATGCATATGTACATGCATCCCATTTCCTGCCTCGGCATAAATCGGCTTTGGCATAAAGGTTGCTGTTTTATCCTCGGCAATTGCCGAGTTCTTAATCAGGTACTTGGTCATCATGGTCTTATCGGCCATCTCCAGCATTGTACCCATTTCTACTTCAATTTCGAGCTGACCAGGTCCGCCAACCTCATGATGATGGTACTTGACTGCAATCCCCTGTTCTTCCATCAGCATCGTTACCCGTGAACGGAAGCCACTCAGCTTGTCCAGCGGCGGTGCCATATGATAGCCACCCTTATGCGGCATCTTATAACCCAAATTGTCGCCATCCTCACCAGAATTCCAAACGGCCTGTTCCGCATCAACATGATATTGGGATTGATTTGGCTTTACCTCATAGTTCACCTGATCGAAAACATAGAATTCAAATTCCGGCCCGACCCGCATTTCATCAGCGATGCCAAGCTCTTTCATATATTCTTCCGCATGCAGAGCAACATTACGAGGGTCTTGATCAAAGCGGCGGTTCTTTGGCAAATCAATGACAAATACATCCCCAATCATCGCCAACGTAGGAACTTCTGCAAACACATCGACATAAGCGCTCTTTAAATCCGGTACAAAGACCATATCGCTTTTTTCGATTGGCGCAAATCCATAATTGGAACCATCAAAGCCAATGCCGTGTTCCATTGTGTCTTCCGTCAGTCGCGCAACCGGCATGGTCAAATGCCGCCAACGCCCCTCCAGATCAATCATCATAAAATCAACCATTTTGATTTCATTTTCTGAGCAAAACTTTGTTACCTCTTCTAGGTTCGTAAACATAAGCCACCTCACTCTTTTGAATTTATTTTGAATTTATTAATTTATTTATAAATTTATAATGCCTTTATTCTTTCAAGTGCCGTTAATGTATTTTCGTAGCTGCCAAATGCGGTCAGTCTAAAGTAACCTTCACCACTTGGTCCAAATCCTGAGCCAGGTGTTCCCACTACGTTTGCCTGCTCTAACAGATAATCAAAGAACTCCCAGGATGTCATCTGCCCTGGTGTCTTCAACCAGATATATGGGGCATTGACTCCGCCATATACTTCATAGCCAGCAGCGATTAAGCCTTCTTTGATCGTCTTTGCATTGTTCATGTAATATGCTACTTGTTCCTTTAGCTGTGCTTTTCCAGCCTCTGAGTATACTGCTTCACCAGCTCGCTGAATGATATATGGCGCGCCATTAAACTTGGTCCCTTGACGTCTCGCCCACATGTCATGCAGTGAAATGCCATCGGCACCGCATTTTAGTTCCTTGGGAACGACCGTGTAACCGAGACGGGTTCCGGTAAAGCCAGCATTTTTGGAAAAACTCTTTAATTCTATCGCACAAGTCTTAGCACCTTCACATTCATAAATGGAATGAGCCACGTCGGTTTCAGAAATATATGCTTCATACGCACCATCATAAATAATAACTGCCCCCACTTTGTTCGCATAATCAACCCATTCCTGTAGCTGGGACTTGGTAATCGTTGTTCCGGTCGGATTATTCGGCAGACAAAGATAGATAATATCCGGTGTTTCTTTTGGAAATTCTGGAACAAAATTATTTTCTCTGGTACATGGCATGTAAATCACATTGCTCCACATCTCAGTCTGTGGATTGTAGGTTCCAGTTCTGCCCGCCATTACATTTGAGTCTACATAAACCGGATAAACCGGATCGCAAACAGCAATTTTATTATCAAGCGCAAATATTTCTTGAATATTAGCAGAATCACTCTTGGCACCGTCTGAGACGAAGATTTCATCGGCGGCAATATCGCAATTTCTTGCTTTGTAATCGGTATTAACAATCGCATTTCTTAAAAATTCATAGCCTAATTCTGGGGCATAGCCGTGAAAACTTTCTGCTTTTCCCATTTCATCAACGGCGTTATGCATTGCTTCAATAATCGCTGGCGCCAATGGCTGAGTCACATCGCCGATGCCGAGACGGATAATGCTTTTATCTGGATTTGCTGCTGTATATGCATTTACTTTTTTACCGATATTGCTAAAAAGATAGCTGCCTGGTAGTTTCTGATAGTTGTCGTTTATTTGATACATGTATGTTTTCTCCTCTTTTCATTTTTTTTGCAAATTCATTATACCATGTTTTAACAATTTTTCAAATAAGACAATACGTCTTCATATTTCATATTGCCGCCAAACAAATCTAAGGCACTGCCAATCGTCACATTCAAACGTCCCTTGCCATATTCCCTTAACTGTCCTAAATGTTCAAAGCTACCCACACCGCCTGCGTAGGTTACTGGGATTTTGCCCCATTCACCAAGCATTTGAACTAATTCAAGCTCGATTCCTGATGCTTTTCCTTCCACATCAACTGCATGAATTAGAAATTCATCGGCATATTGACTGAGCTGATCAAGCAGCTCAAGACTGACTTTCTCGGTTGTAAATTTCTGCCACCGGTCAGTGACGATGTAGTAGTCCTCTTTCGCCGAACCGGGTGAGGTGACGTTTCTTCTTTTACGGCAGCTTAAATCCAAAACGAGATGCTCCTTGCCGATTTTTTTTACCAGTTTTTCTAAATTGTCATAATTTACTTTTCCGTTGGAAAATACATAGGATGTTACAATGACATGACTGGCACCTTGTTTCAAAAAATATTCGGCGTTCTTATCATTGATTCCACCACCGATTTGTAATGCTTTCGGATATGTTTGAAGGGCTAAAATCGCCTGTTCCTTAGTCACCTCATAATACTCACTATCCGGTGCATTTAATAAAATGATATGACCGCCGCGAATACCATCTTTTTTATAATAATTGGCGTAAAAGGCGGCATCTTGAGTTGCCACAAAATTTTCCTTCGCTTGGTTTCCTTCGTCTTTTAAACTGCCACCAACAATTTGTTTTACTTTTCCATTATGTATATCGATACATGGTCGAAAGTTCATCGTTATTTCACTTCCTTTCCGTTAGAACGTGCGCTCGCCGGGCACACCTCTAAAAAAAGGACAACGTTAGAACGACGTTGCCCTTTGAAAAGAATAACATATTTTTTTTTAATTGTGAATACTTGTTACCCAAAATAATTGTGAGTTATTATTGGTTATTGGTTGTTGTATTCATTTTGTTGTTGGTTGTTCCATTGTTTGTCACACGGTTGTTCTCGGTTCCATCAATTGACTCAACAACATCATCACCAAGGTCCTCAACACCATCTACAATATCCTCGCCGACGTCTTCAACATCATCAACAAGATTATTGCCATTCGTATTGGTGTTATTTTTGTTGGTGTTGTTTTTGTTCGTGTTGGTGTTGTTTTTGTTGGTGTTGGTTTTGTTCGTGTTGTCATCTGTTACAGTACCGTTATCTTTGGTCGTATCATTATTGGTTGTGCCGCATGCGGTCAACAATAAACTACAAGATAAAACAAGCGCGACGGTTACAAGTGATTTTTTTAACTTTTTCATGGTCTTATCTCCTTTTTCTTTTTTCAAATATAGTGTAAACAGTTTTATGCTTTTTATACGTCGTATTTTATACGATGCTATTTACGCATCTTTGGTTCAAATATTAATGAAGCCAGATAACCGAATATCAAAGCTGCACTTATTCCGATGGCACTGGCTGTAAATCCACCCATAAAAATTCCTAAGAATCCATCCGTGTCAATTGCTTCCTTGACACCTTTAAACAGTGTATTGCCAAAGCCTAACAGCGGTACACTCGCACCAGCTCCGGCATATTCGACAAACGGTGGATAGATGCCAATTGCACCTAGCACAGCGCCGGTACAAACCAATAACACCATGATTCGGCCTGGCATTAATTTTGTTTTTTCCATTAGTATCTGAACCAGTGCGCAAATTACGCCGCCGACCCAGAATGCATTAATATAATCCATTGCAAAACCTTCCTTTACTTTTCGTATTCGATGCGAACGCCATGTGCAATTCCCGGCACACTTTGCCCTTCATTAAAGCTTACCGTTGACAACAGTGCACCTGTTGGTATAAATAAAATTTTTTTCAAATTACCTTTTTCCACCTGTGGCAGAAAATGCGCGCTCATTGTTACGGCACTACAGCCACAGCCAGAGCCACCGGAATCCGTCCCCTGGGATTCTTTGTCAAAAATTTCAATCCCGCAGTCGGTGATAACCTGACTGATGTCATATCCTTTTTCTTTTAGTAAGTCAATTAATATGGTCTGTCCAACATGACCCAGGTCACCGGTAATGATTTTGTCATAATCTTCTGGCTTGGCTCCAAAATCTTCAAAATGAGTGGCAATCAAATCCGCTGCTGCCGGTGCCATTGCGGCGCCCATATTCATCGCATCCTTGATTCCGTAATCGACAATTTTACCAGTGGTTATACCTGTTATCTTAGCATGGCTTTTGGTGTTTCCAAGGATAAAGGCTCCGCTGCCGGTAACCGTCCAGGAAGCAGATACGGGTCTTTGATTTCCATATTCCAAGGGGTAGCGAAATTGCTTCTCCGCACTTGCAAAATGGCTTGAGGTCATGGTCAGCACCTTGTCTGCGTAGCCGGCGGCGACAGTCATTGCCCCGAGCGACATTGATTCTCCGGCGGTGGAACAAGCACCATACAATCCAAATAATGGTATTTCATAGTCCATGATGCCAAATGAGGTGGCGATTGTTTGGCCGAGTAAGTCGCCCGCAAATGCATAACGGATATCCTCTGGCTTTAGCCCGGCCTTGCCGATTGCCAATGCTGCTGCTTCTTTTTGTAAAGTGCTTTCGGATTTTTCCCAGGAATCTTCGCCAAATTTATCATCTTCACATATCATGTCAAAGCATTTCCCGAGTGGTCCCTCGCCTTCTTTTTTTCCAACGACGCTGCCTGATGCCAGAATATATGGAGGGTGTTCAAATTCTATACTTTGTTTTCCAATCATCTGCGACATAAAAAAATGTCCTCTCTTTTTCTTTTCTTTTGGATTTATTTTTTGCTATTTTGGGAATTTTATGCATGATTTTAAAATTTAAAAAATAGCGGGGGGAGGATTCGAGCGGCAAATGAGGGGCTTTCAATATATGGATGGGCATATTGTACCGGGGGCTGCGCGATTTTTGTTCCAGTGCGACGGACATAAGGGATTCTAAGTATCCCGGCCTTGGGGGTGTGGAAGGAAGACGCAAGCGACTTAGAGGCGTCGTCCATGACGCCCTGCGTCTTACACCGACATCCGTGTCGGTGTATTGCTAGACTGTGATGGGATACTAAGAATCTCTAATTTCCTTTGCAAGTCGCAAAAATCGCGCAGCCCCCGGTACAATATGCAATTCAGACTTTGAAAGGCCCCATTTGCCGCTCGAATCCTCTTTGGCTGGCTTTACTTTTAAAAAAACAAAAAAAGAACTTTTGGTTGCTTAAATTTTTTAAGCGAAACTAAAAGTTCATGTAATTCCATTTAGAAATGGGGTGGGGAAGAAAGCTCCCACCCTCTTTTCAACGAATTTAGAATCATTTAATCCCCGTACGGTGGAATTAAAGTGCGCTGTCTTGTGGTAATATGCATTACAATAATTTTAATAGGTTTACTATGATGCTATTGTCTTTTTCATAGATTAGTTTGGTGATTTCTCTGTGTTCTGTTTCATTTTGGGTGGTGTCTAGCATGCAGAGATTACAGCCCGCGCCAATTCCGGGGAGTTTGTAGTAGCCGCCGAAACCAATCCACAATATGTCTGTGACGTTACCATCCTTGGGTAGGAGACTTGCCAATAGGGTGGTGTCTATGTAGAGGTATTTGTCGTCGTAGGTTAGGGCTTGATGTAAAGCGACGCTGTCTGGGAGAAGCATTTCGCCGTTTTGGTCGCAGACTACCATGCCTTCGTTTGCATTGCAGCGGGAATAGGAAAGATTGTTTATTTGCGCTGCTGATAGTAGCAATAGGGTCGCTACACTGGCCAGAAGGAACAGGCTTTGGTTCTTTTGATATGGTTGAAAGGTGGCGATTTTTTGCATCCGGTTCTTTATATCTGGATATTCACGTTCCCCGAGATAGGCGGCGGCTGGGGATATGCAGCTTGGTTCATTCTGCAATAGCTTTATGGTTTTTAGTAATAGAAAGCCGTATTCATAGGCCGTCTGACCGCTTTTTTGGATGCTGACTTTGTCGCAGATATCTTCCATATCGGTTCGAAAATGCTTTGTTGCAATTATTAGGAACGGGTTTATCCAGAGCAGGCAGCGTAAAATGTCCCAAAGGGAATAGAGCCATAGATGTCCAAGGCAAATATGCGTTTTTTCATGCAAGACGATGGTCTCTAGCTCTTTTTGGCTATAGTTTTTTATCATTACTTCTGGGAGGACTATTTTCGGAAAAAATACGCCGATGGTGAATGGGGTAATTCTCATATCGCTAATAGATATGGTCTGTTCTCCCACCATTCCAGTTTTCATGTTACGAACGATTTTCTTTAGTTTTCGTCTTTTGGCAAGTAAATAGGTACCACAAATGAGGATACCTGATAGATAAATCCAATTTAACAAGCTGCTGCTCATACACAAATTAATCCACCAGATAAAATAAGGGGATATATTGGCTCCTTCATAATATAGTTTCAGTTTTCCCATCAATGGAACGAGCAGAAATATTCCCCAAACCATTCCCTTTAAGAATACCTTATTTTTCAAACATGTTTTTCTAAGCAGCAGTACCAGCGCCAGTATTGGCAGTGAAACGAGAGCACAGAAGCCTAGTTGTATCACAAAATATACGGCACATATATTAAGAAAATTCAAAATTTGTGTTCCAATCATGGTTTTCACCTTCTTTTGCTCTGTTCTAAAATCGTTTCGAGTTCCACTATCTGTTCCTCCGATAGTGAAAAACTATGTAATAATGCTGCCATGGCACTGGTCTGGTTACCGGAAAAATAGCTGTCGACAAACTTACGGCTCTTTTCATTCAGACATTCTTCTTTTGTTTTCTGCGGTGTGTAATGATAGATTCTGGAATCCCTTTCATCTACCTGATAGGTAACAATCCCTTTTTGACAGAGGCGGTTCATCAGGACACGGACCATCTTAGGGGTCATGTCATCGACATCTTGCAATCTGCGTACCACCTCTGCTGATGTCAGCGGAGTCTGGCTGTCCCAAAGTATCTCCATTAATTTCCACTCACTTTCGCTTGGTCCTGCTGCCTCTTTATTCATCCCAATACCTTCCCTTCATCCCTTATTTTATATATATCGGATAACATCCGTTTATAGTTAACAGCTGTTAATCATTTTTTTATTTTTATCCACGATATTCTCGTGGTGTGCAATTATAAAAGCGTTTAAACATTTTGGAAAAATTGCTGGGGCTATCAAAGCCACATTGCGTTGAGATTTCGGATATGCTGTGGGTGGGGTTGTTTAGGAGTAGTTCTGCGCCCCTTGTGATACGATATTTTAGGAGATATTGCATCGGGGAGAACTGGATGGTTCTTTGGAAACAGCGGAGGCATTCGCGTTCGCTCACGTCAACCACCTTGGCTATTTCGGTTAGCGTGATATCATTTGCATAATTGGTATGGATGAAATCCAGCATTTTTCCGATCCGGACAGTATCTTGATTTTGTGCGATGTCTCCAGTGGAAATTTCCTGTTCAAACTGCTGATATAGATAAAAGCACAATTGTGATAGTTTTGTTCGAACTATAAATTCAAAACCTGGTGCATCTTGTGACAGTGCCAAAAAGGCTTCTGTGAAATTCTGGATTTCTTCGTTGTGCTCTGCCGTTAACTTTCCGCCGAGTTTATCGAGGGGGACTTTCCTTAACTTTCCGCCGAGTTCATCGAGGGGGACTTTCCTTATTGGATGCCCAGTAAAGGATGGACATGAGATTAACGGCATGAGATATTTTTTTGCAAATACGGAATCATTATTTCCCATAATAAGCTGGGGACTAAAGACCAGAGAATGCAATTCGCATTTGGAATCGGTGGCGGCATAGTGAGGGATGTTGGCATTGATGACCATGCAGTCACCCTTTTTCAGTTCATAAGATTTGGCGGGAATCTGCAAGCGCAGCGTTCCTTCGTTTACATAGACAATTTCGAGTTCTTCGTGCCAATGCCACGGAACCACTATCTCCGGTTCTTTGGTATATAGCGATGCGTATCCGGCACAGGGAAATTCCTGGGTTCCATGTGACTTGATTTCCTTTCCGGCCCGGTTCAATTTTACCCCACACTTTTGTAGTCCCATATTCCACTCTCCTTTGGTCGTTTTTATTATATTATACGTCCATATTTTGATTGCATCAAGTTGTATTTGGCGGTATTATTACATTAACACATTAGAAAGGCATGGTATCAACATGTTTCAGTTATTATTAGGAATTATTTATTTAGCATTTATCAGTCTGGGGCTGCCGGATTCATTGTTAGGCTCGGCATGGCCGACGATGTATCAGCAATTTAATGTTCCGATTTCATATGCTGGCGGTATCGCCATGATTATTGCCGTCGGAACAATTATCTCCAGTCTGCAAAGTGACCGTCTGACAAAGAAATTAGGGACTGGGAAAGTTACTGCGCTCAGTGTTCTTTTGACCGCAATTGCCCTGTTTGGATTCTCGATTAGTTCTTCTTTTTGGATGTTATGTTTATGGGCGATTCCATATGGTCTTGGGGCCGGCAGTGTTGATGCATCGCTCAATAATTATGTGGCATTGCACTACGAAAGCCATCATATGAGCTGGCTGCATTGTATGTGGGGTGTGGGTGCTTCCCTGGGACCATATATCATGGGCTTTGCTTTAACTGGTGGTCAGATGTGGAATATGGGATATCGCTATATTGCTATCATTCAGATTGTGCTAACGGCATTTTTATTTATCAGCCTACCGCTTTGGAAAAAAAAGAAGGCCAATCACTCTGACGGCAGCGCGGAGGAACCGCAGAATACGGCGCCGCTCTCTTTGAAACAGATTGTCCAGATTTCAGGGGCAAAAGAAGTTATGATTGCATTTTTTTGTTATTGTGCCCTCGAGCAGACAACGGGTTTATGGGCCAGCAGCTATCTGGTTTTGCACCGCGGATTATCCAGCGAAACGGCCGCTAGTTTTGCCAGCTTATTTTTTATCGGCATCACCGTTGGCCGGGCACTCAGCGGTTTTATCACGATGAAATTAAATGATTTGCAAATGATACGGCTTGGACAGGGAATTATTTTGCTTGGCATTATCGCGTTGCTTTTGCCATTTGGTGAAGCATCCTCGCTGTGTGGTTTAATTTTGATTGGGTTGGGCTGCGCGCCGATTTACCCTTGTATTATTCACTCCACGCCAGCTCATTTTGGGGCTGATAAATCTCAGGCTGTCATTGGTGTCCAGATGGCGGCGGCGTATGTCGGAACTTGTTTGATGCCGCCACTCTTTGGCTTGATTGCCAATTATATTAGTGTTACCTTGTTCCCGCTTTATTTACTGGCAATCTTGATTCTGATGCTGGTAATGCATGAAATGCTGGTTAGAAAAAAAGTGCGCTCGTTGGACGCACATTGATGATAGGAGGAGCTTATGATTGATTTACACATGCATAGCTCGTATAGTAATGATGGCGAGTTTACCCCTACAGAATTAGTGGAAAAATGTGCACAGCTTGGACTTTTGGCCATGTCAATCGCTGACCACAACTGCGTCAAGGCAAACCACGAAGCACAAATGGCGGCGGCTGCTAAGGGAATCAAGTATATATCGGGAATTGAGATTGACTGTGTTTATAAGGCGCATAATTTTCATCTGCTTGGCTATGGATTTAACGAGCAAAGTGCTGATTTTGAAACGATTGAAAATAATATTAAATCCCAAAGCTTTGAAGCTTCTCTCCAGATGCTTGAAAAAACACAGGAATTGGGTTTTCGGGTCACGGAAAATGATATGTGGAATGTTTCAAAGGACTGCTATTGGTCCGAGACATGGACCGGTGAAATGTTTGCTGAAGTGCTTTTGTCAAAAGAGGAATATATTGACCATCCATTTTTGCAGCCATATCGGCCGGGCGGTGAAAGAAGCGACAATCCTTACGTCAATTTTTATTGGGATTATTACTCGCAGGGTATGCCTTGTTATGCAGAGATGTCATATCCGCCAATGCAGGATATGATTGACTTGATTCATCGGAATCATGGCGTAGCTGTGTTAGCGCATCCCGGGGTGAATTTGAAAAATAACTTACATCTGCTTACAGAAATTATTGCGCTGGGAATTGACGGGATTGAAGCATTTAGCAGTTACCATTCACCTGCTCAGTCGGCCAACTTTTATCAGGATGTGAAACAATATCATTTATTTACCACCTGTGGTAGTGATTTTCATGGAAAAACGAAGCCATCAATCGCTCTTGGCGGACATGGGTGCAAGCTTTCTGATGATGAGTTGTTCGAACCATTGACCAAAATAATTGGCTAATAGAAAGGGTGTCGAAGCGTAGTTCCAATCTACGTTTCAACACCCTTATTTATTTTGCTTTATCGATGTTACCAAACTCTCGTTGTCCACTGCGTACAATCCCAGACATCTGTAGCTAGACCTTCATAGAACTCTGGCTCATGGCAAACCATTAAGATACTGCCCTTATAAGCCTGTAACGCTCGCTTTAATTCCTCTTTTGCATCAACATCCAAATGATTGGTCGGCTCATCTAATAATAAGATATTGGTCTCGCGGTTGATTAGTTTACAGAGGCGCACCTTTGCCTGCTCACCACCGCTTAAGACACGTACTAAGCTTTCAATATGCTTCGTTGTCAAACCGCATTTTGCCAGCGCACTTCGCACCTCATACTGGGAATATGCCGGAAACTCCGTCCAGATTTCTTCAATACATGTTGTTTTTACGCTCTGGTCCATCTCCTGCTCGAAATATCCAATACTCAAATAATCACCCAGCTCAGCTCCACCACTTAATGGTTTAATCAGACCGAGAATACTCTTTAACAAGGTGGTCTTACCAATTCCGTTTGCTCCGGTCAAGGCTATTTTTTGCCCACGCTCCATTTCCAGATTCAGCGGTGACGATAACGCTTCATCATAGCCGATGACCAAATCTCTGGTCTGGAAAATATAGCGGCCCGGTGTTCTCGCCTCTTTGAAACGAAACTCCGGCTTTGGTTTCTCTCCCGCCAGCTCAATGACATCCATTTTATCTAACTTTTTCTGTCTCGACATTGCCATATTTCTAGTCGCCACCCTTGCTTTATTGCGGGCAACAAAATCCTTCAAATCAGAAATTTCTTTTTGCTGTTTATTGAATGCCGCTTCTAACTGTGACTTCTTCATTTCATAAACTTCCATGAATTTGTCATAGTCGCCAACATAGCGATTCAACTGGCGATTATCCATATGATAAATCAGGTTAATTACACTGTTTAAAAATGGAATGTCATGCGAGATTAGGATAAATGCATTTTCATAGTCATTCAAATAGCGTTTCAGCCACTCAATATGCTCGGCATCTAAATAGTTGGTTGGCTCGTCCAATAGTAAAATGTCTGGTTTTTCCAGCAACAATTTACCTAGCAATACCTTGGTTCGCTGGCCACCGCTTAAATCGGTCACATCCTTCTCTAATCCAACATCTAAAAGACCTAATGCTCGCGCTACTTCTTCGACTTTGGAATCAATCAAATAGAAGTCATGCATCGTCAGTAAGTCCTGAATCGTTCCCAGTTCTTCCATATATGCTTCCATCTGTGCTTCATCGGCATCACCGAGTTTGTCGCAGATTTCATTCATTGATTTTTCCATTTCGTATAAAAAATCAAATGCTGACGCTAAGACACTGCGAATTGTCATGCCCTTTTCAAGTGCCGTATGCTGGTCGAGATAGCCGACCCGGACGTTTTTTGCCCATTCTATCTTGCCCTCGTCTGGCTGCAATTTGTCGGTTATAATATTCATAAAGGTGGATTTTCCTTCACCGTTCGCTCCAATTAGTCCAATGTGCTCACCTTTTAATAAGCGAAATGACACATCTTCAAAGATTGCCCGGTCGCCAAATCCGTGGGTTAGTTTTTCTACATTTAATATGCTCATTTGTGTTCCTCTTTTTCCTATGATTCTTATACATGCTAACATAGGAAATGGATTTTTTCAATGACATCCACTTATATACAATACAAAACATTCGATTTACTTAGTAAGCTTACTGTCAAAAGCTTCTATTTGCTTAAGATTATAATCAACTTTTATAATTTATTTCAATATCTAGGTATGTTACTCGTCCCCATCTGCATATTCATATTCTCCTACTCCATCATCATTAATGAATAAGTAGTTATCAGAATGAAAATCTTTTAAATAAATATATTTGCCGTTCTCGGTGCAAAGAAATTCTTTTTTATTCTGAATCACTTCTTTTATCACAGAAAGTGCAACGAAAGCCTACTCTATGTTGTAGCATCCGACTCGATTCTCAATCAATCAGCGTTCTTTACTCTTTTACAAAATCACGTTTCTAGTGCCATCATACTTTATTTCTCTTTTCTGTTTACATTTATACCGACTAAATACATAAATAGTGTTATTATAAAAGTTGTTTAATTGTGGTTCAAACTTTACAGCAAGAACCTTATACGAACTAATAGATTATTTCATATTTAGGTGTAAAAGAGAACTTCATAATACCAATTTGGGAAAATCTCTTCGCCCATTTCAGCATTTCCATTTTTGCAAAAGTAAAGCGACTGGCAATAGACATTCTTATCATCTATATAAACATCCTCTAATACTATTTGTAAAATTTTATTTGTTTCATTTCTATACATATGAATTTGGGTACAGCTTAATTTCTCGAAAACATCTTGAAGCAATCGCTCCTGTTCCTCTGGTATATCCTGTTCTCCTAGTTTAATAAGCATATCTTTTTGAGGTTCTTTTTCTTGATTTGTTGAAACTTGCTTTCTCATGTATACTGGACTCTTTTTATATATTACAGAACCAAATACAAACATTCCAAAAGTGCAGATGACCACACCAATTATTATTATTTTCTTCATAGCATCTCTTCTCACTTCCATGTCTGGGCTTTATTTTTTTTATATGGTTATATCACGGTCTAACTCATCATACGTTGTTGTGTACTGCCTTAGGTGTTTGAAATCATTTATGGTTCAAAATTATTCTTCATATAATCGGTAAAAAGATTCAAAAAATCCTTTCTCATTTTGTACATAAATATACTTAAAGCAATCATCTTCCGTGTCCGAAATAATATCTAAATCTGGAGCTGCACAAATAAATTTCACATCCTCTAACCCATCACCGTTTATATCTTCTAGTATAATCTCTTTCACTTCCATGCCATTAGGAAATGAGCACAACTCATCTAAAATATCACCATTATCATTCGCTAGAAACGCTAGCGAGAATGGCTTATTCTCTATAAATGATACAGTTACAATATTGACTTTTCCCCAAATTAAATTGATGGCTAATGAGCGGGTTCTAAAAGGGCCACCGCCCTCTTCAACATCTTTGATATTATATGGTCGGAAAACATAGGTGCCATTCTCTGTACTATACATAGGATCTTTTTCTGTAAATTCTATGGAAACCTCCATTTTATCATTTTCTAGCAAACCCAATGTCATATTTCCCTTGTTGCCTGATTTATCATCAAACTGACAATCCGCAATACCATTTTGTATTGTACCAGTAAAATCTCCAGAAAAAACATCACTATAGGTTACCATGCCCATTGAAAATTTTCCTTCAATCTTTTCACCTTGTATGCTGGTAATTAAAAATGTAAAGCAAGTTGGGTAAAAAATATACCCGCCATCCCAATTTTCTTCAATCCATGTTTTTCTCAATTGCTTCTCAAAATTTTCTAAATACACAACATTATCTGGTGTAGTCTCTATTTTTTCAGACGAGGGCTCTACATCAATACTACTTCCGCAACCTGTTAACTCCAAAGATATGGCTAAAACAGCGCACAAAATACGAATACCGTTATTCATTATTATTTTCCTTCCTTTTACTATCTCAATCTAACGAAACTTTGACCCAAATAATATATAGTACTACTATTCCTCATTTGACTTTATAACAAAAATTCAGGAAACATGTTTATAGAAGGAAGCTCAATGATTAAAAAGTCTTTTCACATTTATCATACCTTTTGAATCAAAAAAATTAGTCTATTTGAAACACTTGCGTTTTTTCCTCATAATCTTCACCTGACAAATAGCACACCTTCAATTCTTGATTGTTAATAAATTCTACACTTAATATAGGATTTATCGCCGATGACAAGTCATCAATATGTAGTTCTTTATAATATTTTGTCTCATCAAACACATCACTGACCACCATTTTATGACCCGTAACATCATCTGATAGTGCTAAATAGACAATTTTTTGTTCCAGAAGTGCAAATGGAGATTGTATTATATTAGAACATATATTTTTATCGATATCATAATACTGTCCCAACCAAGTATCAGATCCTCCCCCCCATTCAATAGACAATAGGGTATCCGACACATAAGTTATTGTGGGAAAAGCAAACATTGTTTCACTTTTAACCACTTCACCAGAATTGTCATATATTTCATATAAGTATTCCGGATGCATGTCTTGTGAAATATCAAAAACTTTGAAGTTCTCCCCAGAGCTGACTATGTTCCCATCAGATACTATTTCCGGATTATTCATTGAGTTCTGAATGTACCTAACAGAAATAACTTTTGCTACTAAAATTGTTCCAAAAAAAGCCAAAATTAAGAGACTAGTACGATTTTTCTTTTTCACTATAAATATACCTCCTGTTGTATGCTAATATAGCCGCTAGGGCTTATACATTAACTTCTTTCACTAGCAGAAGTCCACATAGGACTTCTGCTAGATTAATAATGCTCATTTTTTGATTTTCCATCATCTTATAACATAAAAATATTCTCCGCCAACTAATGCCGGCATAATCACTTAAAAAGCTGATAAATTATTACTTATACTTAAAGAAGCGAAAATCGTTAGAATCAATATCTGGTATACTAATTTCTTTTAGTTTACTAAAATCCCATTTTGGCATTGAACCTTTTGGATCCATCGATCTAGGACTAAAGTAGAGCAGGCAACCACTGGTAATATCTTTTGATTTTGTTTCCTTTCTTTTAATGATTGGCATAACTGTCGTTATTAGGTTTTCATAATCTGTATTCTTCTTTGTTCGATTATTTAAATATTTCATGCATTTTTTATACTCAGGTTCCTTACGAGTATAACTAGTAAAAGCCCATGGTTGTTTAATAACAGCTTTCACAGTTTTAAGATTTTTATAATACTTCTTGTCTGCGACCCGATTTTTAATTACATGTCCAATTGCAGCCCACGCTTTTGGTCCTTGACCAATGGCCTCGCCTGCAATAGTTGCAATAAACAGTTTTTGCGTTGATGTCAAACACTTTTTTTTACCACATATATGATCCCATACGGTATAGTTATAGTAACTATTTTTATTTACTTTTTTAAAGCATAGTCCCATTGGATCAACCATATTAATCGGATCATTCCCACAATACACATACCAGTTTAATCCATCCAACGCCGGATCTTCACTAACAAACCGTCCAATAGCTGGGTCATAGTACCTCGCCCGCAGATAGGTATAGCCGCTTTCCGCATCATAGTACTCCCCACTATAACGATAAGGGTTTTTGTCCACAGAAGCTATCGTGGATTGCTGATTGCCAAATGGGTCATACTCATAGTTGCGTGTAATGGTTCCGTTGCCATTGGTTAAGCCCACCACATCCCCATGGGTATTGTACAGATACCACCCATATGCAGAGGATATCAGCTTGCTTCCATGGATGTAGCTGCTTACCACGGTCGTTCCATTTAAGTCTAAGGCACTCTCATCTCCTAGCCAGACATGCTCGGTGGCTACGGCGGTTCCCACTTTTGTGCTCTTTCGCATGTTGTCAGGATAATAGGTGTAGTAGGTCACGGCATCCGTACCCTTTTGGTAGCTAACCATACGGTTTAGGGCATCAAAGGTCTGTACTATACCGTCTGACTTGCCGGTCATGTTTCCATTGTTGTCGTAGCTGTAGGTAATGACTGGCTGTTTCCCAGTTGTTTCCGTGAGCAAACGGTCGTTTTTATCATAGGTATAGACTGTTTCTGTGGTGATTTTATCTTTTGTTTCTTTCATCGATGTCCGATTGCCATTCGCATCATAGGCATATTCCTGCTTAATCATATCACCAGAAGGCGGTGTTACTTTCATTGTATAGCTGCCAGTTCCGCTGGCATTCAATTTCGCCCCAATCACATATGTTGTTCCGGCATTAAGTGTATATGTGAGTTTAAAGTTTGTGCCACCGCCGCTGTTGTCATCTGATGCCAATTGTGTCCCGTCCACCATATACAGATAGCAGTATGGATCCCCGCTGTTTCCCGAACTTGTGATGGTATAGCTGCCAGTTTGATCGGGGATGAACTTGTAGTATCTCATCTGATTCGTTGTGGTGATGTTAACGCTGACTGGCATCTCCGCTGGGAGTGGTCTGGCATTCACAAATACGGTTTCATTAAGGGTGCTGGTGCTCACGTACTGCGAAATTGCTAAGTTAAAGCTACCGATGCTACCAGAGTTCATTTTTGCTTCGATGATGTATGATTCACCTGCCTGAAATCCACAATCTATTCTAATGTTTGAACCACTGATTCCACTACTGCTGGCAATACGTTCAGTTCCATTGTCTAAGTAATAGCTAATGCATGAATCACTCGTACCATTTGGAACGATAATGAAATACCTTCCGTTTGTGTCCGGGGTAAACCGGTAATACCGGATTTGGCCCGGTTCTGTGATATCTACTCTTGGCGAAGCTGCACACGTAACAGTTGCCGCATTTAAAATGGAGGTGTTAGTTGGTGCCGTGGAAACAGATTTGATTAACTGCCCCTTGCCATCATAAGCATATGCGGTGGTACCGGTACTGTCGCTCTTGGTCCTCTGGCTGCCATCATAATAATAGTCATATTCGTGTTGTGTAAGAATGGTCGTACCTTTTTTGTTGACAGTCTTGGTCACGAGTCCAGCTCCATTGTATTCATTCACCTCGGTGGTGCCGTTCGCATTATCTGTCGTCAAAAGCCGTCCCTGCAAGTCATAGATATATCTTGCTTTTGGCATAGTACTACTATAGAGCAAATCATAAACCTCTGTCAATTGCCCGCTTGTATTGTATATTTTTTTGACTTTCTGTTTCTCGACTCCGCCGACTGTGATACTTTCTGTCACTTCTCTGCGGACAGCAACCTCCGTTCCATCTGCTCTTTTTTCTTTCTTGATATCTTCGCTGAAAATCTTCTGTACATTGCCGCTCTTTTCCAAAATCACATTTCCAGAACCATCGTATTGATATTCTACCGTGGTAGTACCATCTGTAACTCTAGATAGATTGCCGCCGCTGTCATACACATAGGTCTTTCTGATCGTTCCGCTCTTCTCCTCTATTACTTGCCCAGCTTGGTCATATTTTATTTCATGCACAGGGCCATTACGATCGATGGTTTTGGAAAGCTGCCCGGCATGATTATACTGATAGCTCTCTGTCTTTCCCAAAGCATCTGTTTTCATGGTCTGACGTCTGAAGTTGTCATACTGGTATTTCATAACCGAATGGGTACCATCGACAGGTAGGTTCTGCAACGCGGTGTTGGTAAGGATTGTGCTTAATCCTTTGCATTCTACTGTCACCTGACCATCCCAGTCATATAGGGTCTGAGTATGGACGACTGGTTTTGTATCAAGGGCTGTGCCATTGGCATCGAAGAAACCTTCATAACTTGTGGTTCGAATCTTATTTCCCCATGAGTCATATACATTTTCAGTCTTGGTATATTTTCCAGTATCCACTCTAGTCAGCGTGGTGCGCACATTTCCGGCCACATCGTAGCTGTATCTTACTTCTGCCTCGCCACCAAGCTGGAAAAATGAGACTTTCTTTGTCACTCGTCCCCATCCATCGTAGGCGTTTTCCGTCCAGTTTAAGGTAGTGCCGCTGCTGTTTTGATATTCCTCACGGATTAATTGTCCGCCAACATCATAAATGTTCAACTGCACCAGTCCATTCGGATTTTTCTGTTTAAGCAGCTGCCCATTCCAGCCTGTTTCTATAATAGTTACACCACCGTATTCATCTGTTTCGGTAACAATATTCACTTTCCTAGCTGTGTCGTAAGCATATTCTGTTTTTGTAACTTCCGAAGGTGCTTGATCTGCCGTTGTCGTCTCTGTTACCTCACGGTCTAACTCATCATACGTTGTTATGGTTGTTTCTAACACTTGATTCTGGTTTGATAACGACGTCTCTGTCTCTACGCTATTATTGGCATCATAATGATACTCTGTAATGGTACCATCCGGAGCTGTTTCTTTAATCAGATTTCCTGTTGACTTATCATACTCATATGCGGTTATGCCGCTTGGTGAACCATCATAAAAGGTGTCGGTCGTCTTTTTTAAGTCCTGTCCCTCATATAGATAGGTTGTTGTCTGCTGTCGCTGACTGTTATCCCAGATTTCGGTACTTGTCAGCAGCCCTGTCGTCGGATTGTAGGTATTCACCGTAACAATTCCGGTCGGCGTGGTTTCTTTGATTACATTTCCAACCTTGTCATATTCGACTTTTGTCGATTTGGTCACACCGCCAATCCGTTTTATCGTTGTAACCGTCTTAACTGGATTTGGAGAAACTGCAGTTGGCGTAAATGAATAGCTATACTCGATACAGTTATTGGTATCCCCTAAGGCGCCAATTTCTTTTTTCAATAGGCTTCTGATTGGATAGGTGCTATCGGTATAATATTCATATTTATTTACATCTTGATTTGCGCCATTTAACGGACGTGTGACTTTTGTTAGATTACAGTAGGAATCATAGGTATATGTCGTCTTAAGACCACTTTTATCTGTATGGCTTATTTTATTGTTATTACTATCATAGGTATACTGTTCATTGGAGTTATCCGGGTAATCTACCCTTGTAAGATTTCCTTTGGTATCATATTTGTAGGTTGTTATATTGCCAAGCAAATCTTTGGTTAAGGTTACTTCATGGAACTCATTCAATTCGTTTTCTGTTAGCGCCGAAATTTGGGTCTGTCCCTTTGGTGCTACTGTCACCTTCGTAACATCAAGTGTGGTTTGATAATACATCATCGTATCCGAATTATTATCAACGATTTTTACTGTTCCTGGTGTCTGCATGGATGGTCTTGACAGATACTGGTAATTGCTTTCCACTCCCTGATCATCAGTTATGCTTTTTACTCGTCCTGCATTCGCTGATGTAGTATCATAGGTTATC
>JAVBTX010000002.1:0-22941 GCA_031555935.1 Lachnospiraceae bacterium
TATAACATCTACAAAAAAGAAGACCAACATCTGTTAATCTTCTTTGCAAGGGAAAGTCTATACCACCTTCCCAATATCTAATTACTATGACTATCAACCTGATTCGAAGCTCAGGTATGGATTTTTGAATTACAATTCAGATAAGATTGTTGGTTAGTTGTAGGTCAGGTTTTGAAGATTTTTTTCATAACCAAGTGTGACATCCATCTCTGCTTCCATAAACTCCTCAAGATATCCGAATTTGTTTTTTGCTACTGACATAAAAATTCTCCTTTTCGATAAGATTTGTATAAACTAATTCTTATCAAAAAGGAGACATTTTTCAGAGACACAAACTATTTTACACTACTGCCTAAAGGTTATGAGGTTATGTAAATATATACTATATCAACATTGTATCAATACATACGAATCCATCAGATAGACCAATTTTACAATCTCCACAACTTTTCGTTACAGACATACAACGATTATTATTTGTGTTGGTACAGTTCATATTATCCGAATATCTTTTTTCATATTCGTCATAAATCCCCCACTTTATATTATAATCTCCACTGTTTGACACTAAATATTTTTTTGCCTTAGGGATTTTTCCACAAAAATATGCTTTTGTGCCATGATGTGCAACTTTTATTACTTTATATTCAGCCGAAACTTGCCCGTCTATTTCTTTTGTATAAATTCTACTGCTTATATCACCAAGTAATAATAAATTATTCTTATCATGAGCAACAACACTACATTCATTCATATTTCTAATTACTGTACTAGAAATCGAATTAATTCTTTTTTTATTATCAGCTCCTAGTTCTAAGTTCAACATTGAAGTATCTAAACTAGTGTATGATTTTACTAGTTGTTCCATTAGTGTTTCAAAACCTTGATTTGATTCAAGTACTGCATAATACAGATACATACTTGAAAAAGCACTGCTATATTCTTCAACCAACGAATTTAATGATTGTAACTCCCCTTGATATTCATTCAGCAGTCCCCGTAATTCATCAGAATATTGTGTTCTCCTTATGTTCATATTTTTTTTAGGCCACAAAACCTCGAATCGTTTTCCAGAAATATTGATCCCATCTCCTTTACCAACACAACATACATCTAGTGGAGAATTAACCAATAATGGTATACTACAAAACAATTTATGCAATTCATCCAGCTTTCTACCCTTACCAATCAACTTTAAATAGCACCACACCTTGATAGTATCATTTAAAACTTCTAAGGTTTCAATTACACCGCTTTTCTTATTATCATATATGTAAAGAGGTAGGTATATTTTATCAAATATAACTTTTCCAGCCATCTCTTTAACTCCATTATAATGATCTTCATCAAAATGAGATATCAATAACTTATTATGTTTTTTTCCCAATTTAGGAAGAATTTTGCTCGATGCAAATGAGCCTTTTCCTCCATATTTTGCACCACAATCAACAACTAACTTTTCATCGTCTTCTTCAATCAAAATAGCTTCTCCAAAATTAACTTCATACATATTTACTATCATTGCTTGTCACACTCCCTTTTCATTTAGTAGGCCCTTAACCTTATTTTCCTTGATAATCTTTTCATAGTTTTGTATATATTCTTTTAATTTTATACGAAAGGAATATCACCATTCAAATTATACTACTCTTTGACATTAATTGTAAATTTATTCTCTAATTCCTACCACACATTCTCTTGACAACTATCCTTGTCATCCCCTATAATACTCCTTGACAAGGATAGTTGTCATTCTCATTCCAAAGGAGGACTATCGCCATGCCACTCTATAACAAACTAAAAGACTACCGCGCCAAGCTTAACGTCAACCAACAGGAAATGGGACAGCTCGTGGGCACTTCCCGCCAGACAATCAGCCAGATTGAGCGCGGCGATTACTCGCCCTCGGTTACGCTGGCATTGAAAATCGCCAAGGTTTGCGGTGTTACAATTGAAGATATTTTTACCTATGAGGAGGATTTCGAGCATGAAAGTTGAAAGGCAAACTGGTTCTGGTCAGAACAAAAAAATCTCACGGACAATACTAATATTTATTAGCTTCATGGTGCTTTGCTTTATTGGTGGCTTTGCAATTGGATATGCGATTAAGAGATTTGCTGGGAAAAATATCTCCATCCATTTTTTTAATATCACGTCAAGCCCGTTTTTGTTGTATGCACTTCCAGTTGTACTCGTGGTTTTCTGGCTCGTGGTCGGACTGCTATGTTTCGGTTTGTATCAGAAGGCAAAGAAAAAATATCTTGCATGGGATGGTGATGATGAAACCGTAATTAATTTTACCGAGTATTTGTTAAACCTATGCGGTGTCATTAATAGCAGTGCTATCATCATTGACTTATTTCTGTTTGCGGTATGGATTTACGCAGAGCAGTCTTTACAAGCACCATTTCCAAATACAAAAACGATGACAATTTTATTTACCGTTATTTATATGGTTGGACTTGCAATTGCGATTCTCATTCAGCATGCGGTGGTTGAATTGGAAAAGAAAATCAATCCTGAAAAGAAGGGAAATGTTTTTGAACTTAACTTCTCTAAGACTTGGGAAAAAAGTTTTGACGAAGCACAAATGCAAATCCAATGCCAAGCAGCTTACAAGGCCTTGAAAAAAGTAAATACTCTATGCATGTTCTTGTGGCTCTGTTGCATTTTAGGGGAAACGATTTTGAATATTGGTATTATACCAGCCATCACTATAACGGTCATCTGGTTATCATTGACCATCACATATCAAATTGAAGTTATCAAGCTTGAGCGGGCAGACTAGCTGCCAGAAGGGAATTTAACAATGCGTAAAATCAAACAAATTATACCGATTATCTGCTTTCTATTAGTTGGCGGCGTATGCGGTTTTTTCATGGGACAATATCTAGTTGAAATGGATAAGAACGGAAAATCATCTGGAGAAGTTTTTTTATCATTAGCACTGTTTTTTGTTGGAATGTATTTTGCTATTTTTTTACAAATTATTATCCATGAAGGCGGACATCTGATATTTGGTTTACTGACTGGTTACCGCTTTTCATCTTTTCGAGTGGGTAGTCTGATGTGGATTAAAGAAAATGGACAGCTCCGGTTGCGCCGCTTATCTCTGGCTGGTACGGGCGGACAATGCTTGATGATTCCACCTGATATCGTTAATGATGAAATGCCTCATATCCTATATTTTCTTGGTGGCGTGATCTTTAATGCAGTTGCTGCTGTGATAGCTTTGGGCCTCGGCATACTGAGCCACGATATTCCGGTTGTGTCTCTTCTATGCATGATGTTAGCTTTTATCGGCATTGCTTTTGCTTTGATAAATGGTATTCCAATGCGAACAGGAACCATTGATAACGATGGCTATAACGCTTTTGCGCTGGGAAAAAATAAAGCTGCCCTGCATGCACTTAGTTTCCAGTTAAAAGTAAATGAGCAAGTCGTTTCTGGGACTCGTTTGAAAGACATGCCAGATGAGTGGTTTGTTGTTCCTTCTGCGGAGGAAATGAAGAATAGTATGGTTGCCGTTATTGGTGTATTTACATGTAATCGACTCATCGACCAGGGCAAGTTTCCAGAGGCTGCTCAAACGATGGAAGAACTGTTGCAAATGAAAAGTGGGATTGCCGGACTACATCGCAACCTAATGATTAATGACCAAATTTACTGCGAATTGATGGGGGCCAATAACCCAGAATATTTACAGACACTGATGACCAAAGAAATGTCAAATTTTATGAAGAGCATGAAACAATTTCCGTCTATTTTGCGGACACAGTACGCCTATGCATTACTAGCCGAAAATGACCAAGCTAAGGCTGCTAAGATAAAAACGACCTTTGATAAAATCAGCAAAAAATATCCGCATCCAGCAGAGATAATTGCCGAATGCGAATTAATGGAATTGGCTGCTTCTAAGCATCTGATAATGTTGGAAACTGCACCTGTTCACCCTCATAATTAATAAACACACTTCCTTTGATAAATAAAGTGTAATCCTCCTCATGCAGTTCATTGTTTAGTTGAACTTCATGAGGGGAGAACACATTATGTATCTATTTTATTGACGGCTTGATTTCTTCCAAATACCAACCGCATAAATCAATAGTATGAATACCTGTAACGCCAGAACAATCATCGCTTTCAAGTCAAATCCTTCATTTCCAATGCTTGCGATGTAGTCATGCGTAGCATGCCAGATTATTAGCACCCAGAGGCTTTTTGTAATGCTGAAAATCTCAGCAAGTACAATGCCCACTAAAAATGCAAACATCATTTGCAGCACCAGATAAAACACATTTTTACCGTTAAATGCATTTGCCAAATGAAGTACCCCGAAGATAATCGATGATGCAATGATTGCCGTTTTTCTCCCTTTGACAAGTAGAAACCTATATACAATTCCTCTAAAAAATATTTCCTCATTAAATCCCACCGCAATAACAAATAGCAATAATAACAGATACTGCTGCACCGTTATTTCTGAAGAAAGTCCACACACTAGCAACGGAAATACTTCGATTATAATCAGCGGGATATAGTACCACACATTTCTTGATGTATTTTGGGCGCTTGGCCGAAAGCCACAATCCGCAAATGGTACTTTTGCAATCTTAATTATTAAGATTCCGATTAAAACAGAAATCACCAAAAAGATGGTCATCACCATCAACTGCTTTTCTGTTCCAAAACCTAAAATTTGTGGAATTGCCGACCCCAATGCGGTCATAAATGTACACAATATCGCTGCACCTATGCTGGCGCCAAATGGATGTCTTTCGCTGAATTTTTTCATTTATCGCTCTCCTTTTCACTTTCACGCTTCAACTTCATCACTAATCCCTGAAACGAATTGTCCAATAATCTTCTAACCTCTTCGTCACTAAATCGACAATTATTTGTTGCATACATTGTTGCTATACCATGGGTTGTAAGCCATATTCCAGCATACAATTCCTTCGAATACTCTTTATTCAACCCTGTCATTTGACTTATCATTTGAATGACTTCATCATCTCCCTCGGTTGACCCGGTGATTTCTAGCATACTTTTGCCGGCAAACGCATCTGACATAAATAGCAGTTTAAATAAATTTTTCTCTTGCTTCGCAAACTCAATATACGCTAATCCCATCTTTTGAAATCCATTATCCGCACTGCTCATTGCTTCAAACATTTTTGAGTTATACATTTTTTCAGCTTCTTTAGAGACTTCGAGTTTTAAGCCATCCATTGATTCGTATATACGAAAAATTGGATGCACGGAACAGCCGATTTCTGCTGCAATTGCGCGCGCATTTAAATTTTCAAATCCATTCTCTCTAACAATTTTTATCGCTGCTTCTATTATTTGGTCTTGTTCAATTTTAACTTTTGGTGGCAAATTAAGTCCTCCTTCTGTATGAGTAACACTTGTTAGGTATCTATTGTTACTTTAACAGTAAAAAAAAGTATTGTCAATATGCAATTTCTTTGTCACAATCTACTTATAGTTACTGTCTAATAAGTTAAAGGATAAAAAAGGAGAAAATCTTATGCTAAATGAATCCCATGAACTCATTGACCAAGCCGTAAATGGAGACAAGAACGCACTTCAAAGTCTGATCGTTAGTGTGCAGGATATGGTTTACAATCTTTCACTGCGGATGTTGGGAAGTCCACATGATGCTGAAGATGCCATGCAGGAAATCATGATTAAAATCATAACGCAGCTGTCTACCTTTCGGAAAGAGAGTGCTTTTTCCACCTGGGTATACCGAATCGCGGTAAACTATCTGATTAACTACAAAAAATCTATGTTTGCGCAGCGCCCTCTTAGCTTTGACTTTTATGCAGAGGATATTAATGCAGGGTTTATTCCTAATTCAGAAAATTTACTGCAATCTGTCGATGAAGGTATTTTAGCTGAGGAACTAAAGTTGTCCTGTACCAATGTTATGCTGCAATGCCTTGATTCCGAAAGTCGTTGTATTTACATTTTGGGCATTATGTTTAGAGCCGATAGCAAGGTATGTGGGGAAATTTTCGGCATAACTGCTGAAGCTTACCGGAAACGGCTCTCACGCATTCGCATGATGGTGGCTGACTTTTTAAGGGATTACTGTGGTCTGTCAAAGACTGGCAAATGCAGCTGTCAGAAACGTGTTGGTTATGCCATCCAAACGCAGAGGCTGAATCCTCAAAAACTGGAATACAGCAGCTTGGAAACAATGACCGTTGATGAAACGTTTGGATTTATTGAAGCCATGGAGGAAATGGACGAGCTTTCGCTTGTCTTTGCAAATCTTCCCAAATATCATTCCCCTCAGAGTGCCAAGAATTTTCTTGAGAAGCTGCTTGCATCAGATACGATGAGTATCATTAAAACAGAGTCAATCAAATCATAAAGGAGAAAAAACTATGAAAGAACTTTTATTTACCTTACTTATTGGAGTCGCTGCCGGAATTATTGACATTTTACCAATGCTCAAAATGAAGCTTGATAAATACTCCATTTCGTCTGCATTTTTTCAGTACATCATCGCCGCATTCATTATTTTTAATATGGAATTGTTCCATATGGCATGGTGGCTTAAGGGCGGTGTGATTACGCTTGTCCTTGCTGTTCCGATTATTATCCTTGTTGCCAAGGATGACAAAAAGTCGATTCCACCGATGGTTGTTATGTCTGTGGTTTTGGGAACGCTGATGGGGATTGCGGGACATTTTGTTTTGTGATGTGAGTTGAAGGCATTAAGAATTATGTTCATTTAAACAGTTTAAAAAACGCTGGAAATCTAACAATTTTTAGATTCCAGCGTTTTTATATATTTGCTTACTTGATTGTAACTCTAGTTTTACGAGTTTGCCATTTCACACAGCTCTGCCAGCATCTTTGGCAACTCTGTTTCCATATTTTCATTGGTAAACTGACATGTGCCAACTGCCTTGTGCCCACCACCATTGTATTTCAGCATCAATCTGCCAACATTCACGTCACTTGTACGATTTAAAATACTGTACCCGACTGCTGCCGAACATCCTTGCCCGCCGCGGCCACTGACAATCCATGCGGAAATATTTTGCTGCGGATACATACTGTAAATCATAAAGCGGTTGCCGGAATAAATTGGGTCGACACCTCTTAAATCAGAAATGATTACATTCCCTTCCACGCGGGTATGGGCAGTCACCATTTCTTTGAATTTTGCTGCTTGTTCAAAATAAATATCAATTCGCTCTTTCACATCCGGAAGATTCAATATCTCTGAGGTGCTCATCACACGGCAGGCATCAATCAACTGCTCCATGAGTTGATAATTAGAAATCGTAAAATCATGCCATCTGCCAAGGCCCGTTCGCGGATCCATTAGAAATCCAATCAGAACCCAGCCCTCTGGATTTTGAACATCTTCAATGGAAAGCTGACCGGAATCTACTTTATCAACTGCCACCATCAAATCATCAAATTGAGGAAACCGTTCTTTTCCACCATAATATTCATAAATAATGCGGGCACATGAAGGTGTAATCCGGCTTTCACCCTGATACTTTCCTTCTAATTCAAGTCTTTCGTGTTCACTGGAATGATGGTCAAACCATAAACCACACCCTGCAACATAAGGAACGTTGGCCAAACAGTCATTTTCCGTTATTTCAACCAATCCATCCTGCAAATCTTTTGGATGTGCAAATTTCCAAGTGTCAATAATACCAGCCTCTTTTAGCAATGCGCCGCATGCCAGACCATCAAAATCGGAACGTGTTACCAATCTCATATGCGTACCCCTTTCGGTATGTAATTGTATGTATGTCTCTATTATAATAGATTTTTCGAGATTTAGCTATATACTTTTACCTTTATCTTCTTCGTCTGGTTTTGACATTTTACAGTAACATAAGTAGTTCCCTTTTTCTTTGCTGTTATTTTTCCCTTCGCAGAAACCGTGGCAATTTTTTTATTGGCAACCATATATTTCACATTGTACAGCGAGGTAACATGATGCTTTGTTGTCTCAAGCTGAAAGGTTTTGCCTTTTTTTAAGCTCACTGATGATTTGTTGACTGATATGGAGGTGATTTTTACTGCATTTTTTTGGACTTTAATGGTCACGGTCGCCTTTGCCCCATATTTTGTCGTAGCCGTTATTTTCGCAATCCCGACCTTCTTGGCGGTAATCTTTCCCTCTGGGGAAACGGTTACGACTTTCTTATTACTTGAAGTATAGGATTTAATCTTATCTTCTGCCTGTAATCCGGCTGCCTTGACTGCCGTTGTGGATTTTTTAAGTTGCAGAGGTGCCTTGCTGACATTCCATTTTATTGTCGGCTTCTTAACCGTAATCACAAAGCTTGCCTTGCTGCTTCCGACCGTTGCTGTAATTGTTGTTTTTCCCGCGGCAACCCCCTTTACCACTCCCGCCTTATTTACTGTTGCCACCTTCGCATTGCTTGAAGTCCAGATGACACTTGCCGTAGCACCTGTTACGATTGCCTTGGCCTGCTTGCTCTGATTTACCAGAATGGTCTTTGAAGGTGCTGTTACGGCTATTATGGGAGTCATGTCTTTCTCTTCCACGACATCTTCATCAGGTGCCGGATTCACTTCATCATCCGGTTCTCCGTAGCCATCGGGCAGTCCAAGCTTCGCGTAAAGCTGTCCTAGTTCGTTGAGCTGACCGGTATCATAGTCAAAGATACCAGAAGCACCGCCCCACTCGTCGTTTGGATCAAACGGAAACCACGCGTAACGTTCTACATAAGCTCGTTTATCCAATTCCGGAATGACTTTCTCCATAAATTCGTATACGTTATCTTTTTTGCTTTTATCCCAGCCTCTTCCGGCCGTCCAGCAGGCAACCCCAAACTCGGAAATCCATATCGGTTTATGCCATTTCTCCCAAGTCTTATCTACCATTTCAAGAAATGCTTCGGCATTGCCGGATTCATCATAGTCATGGAGGACAATAAAATCGACGTCATCACCTACCGCATCCATAAATTTATAAAACCAGCCCTTGGAACTTTCCTGCACATATGCTACATCGGTATATATTGCCGGAATCGCAGTGCATGGCGAACCAAGACGCAGACCGCTTGCCTTAAATTCAGGCCATGCTTTAATCGCATCCTCCACCAAAACATTGGACTGTGTCTGAAAATCCGGTTCGTTAAATGCCAATACAAATCTATTGTTATCACGGTTATTTTGGTTGGCAAGCCATTCACTGCCCCAGTTGCCCCATATCATCGGGATAAACGGCAAATTCTTGTCCGTCCCTGCCGATGGTGTCCATGACCAGTTATAATACCATGAAAGATTCATCTCCTGGGTACGATACAGGGTATCCCAGCCGATGCCCTTCTTGGTTACATAAAATTTTTGCTCATTTCCGATTATCTTGGTCCCATTTTTTAAGATGGCATTGACTGCTACCGTATGCGCCGATACCGCCGTTGAATATATCTCATATTCCATTATTTCAGCGTTGGAAGGCACCACCGTACCCTGCACGACTCCGTCAAATATGATTTCATACGCAAAAATCTCGCCAATTCCGCCACCCGTATACCATTCGATAAAGATTGGTCCTGCCGCGGTTAATTTTTTTGCCAGCGGACTTTTCAATACATTTAACTTCCACATATTCACGGTCGAAAGATCTGGTTTCGCTTTTGCCTGCATCAATGCCTTTAGATTCACATCAACAATATCCCACTGCTGTGCATTCGAACCATTAAAACCGTACTGCTGCATCTGAACATCTTCACCCGTTGCTGCTGCCGGCACATCAATTACCTTTCCGCTGCCACGGTTTACCAGCGCATAAAACCCTTGTGAGCAATATTGAAGGGACCACTGCTGGTACTTGTTGCTGGCATTATATTCCTCAAGGACAATTTTGGCCCCATTGTTTGCGGACTTATTTGCAACTGCAATTACTTGGTTACAATTTGCATTTCTTAGCACAAAATAGCCATCATCGACTGTTTCCTTTGTAAAATACTGCTCCAAGCCTTCTACATAGGTCTTCTGTACGATTGCCGAAACGCCATTTGCCGTCAAGACTTTTCCGTTGGAACGAGATTTTATGATACAATACTGCTTGCTGTCATCCACCCCGCTTGTCGTAATCGTGCGCTCTGCTGGTGAAGCTGGCAGTTCATCTGCTTTTACTGGTGTCGCCGGAAACTGTATTGAAGTTAGCATCACCGCTAGACATATCAGCAGCGATGTGAAACGACTTTTCCACCTTTGATTTTTTCTTGCTTTCATATAAATGTCCCCTCCTGCATATGCTTGCGTTCACACACACCATTTCCCCTGATATCATAATACGCTATAATCGGGGTGATTTTTAGGGCTTATTTTTTTTAAAAGGTGTAATTATTTCGAAAAAAACCGCTAGGAAACCCATGTTAAAGGTTCTAGCGGTCAACTATTCCAGTGGTCATGCCCCTGTTCCAGATGCACTTCACAATATTCTCCTCTCTTAAGTCCCCCATCCAATTTCAGATTTCCAATCGACACCCTTTTTAGGTAAGCAACATAACACCCTATGCTTCGCATCATCCTCTTTACCTGATGTTTTTTTCCTTCTGAAATTGTCAGATAACCTGATGTCACCTCTTGATTGTAAAGATTACATTTTACAGTACGGCACCCCTCCTGCTCCATCTTTTCTTTTAATTCGGTATAAGAACCGGTGGTCACAATCTCAACCTTCCCCGGCACGGTTACCTCATTCTCTCCAATGCTCACGCCCCGTTTAATAGCTTTGATTCCCTCTTCATCAATTGTACCAAATACCCAGAAATAGTATGTCTTCTCGACATGATGTTCCGGATTCATCAACTGGTGATTCAGCTCTCCGTCGTTCGTAATTAGAATAAGACCCTCGGTATCTATATCCAGACGACCGACTGCAAATAATCCGGTCGTATCCACATCCGTAAAATAATCAAATATCGTTTTATGGATTGCATCTGTTTTGGCGGTAATACATCCCTGTGGTTTGTAAAACATGTAGCAGACTTTCTCGATATTGGTTATTTCTTTTCCACGGAAGCTAATGTGGTCTGTCTGTTCATTGATTTCCTGTGCTGGAATTTGTATGACTTGCCCATTCACCTGAACGTCGCCATCAAAAATGTATTGTCTCACTTTTTTTCTTGTTCCTACTTGGGCTAAGGAAAGGTATTTGTCTAAGCGCATGGGGTCTTATTTCCTTCTTATCTTTAAATTATTTAAGAAATAATCTGTACTTGATGCGTATAAGGGGTTATCCAACTCCACACAACATATTATTTCATATCCTTTGTCATAATTTTCCTAACTAGTTCTAGCCTATTCCTGTGGTCTATACCCGAATTGCTGCTTTGTAGTAATTCTTTCTTGCTTTGAATCAAGATTGCGAACTCATTTCACAATTACCTAAATTTGAATAATGCATCTTGCAATTCGTACAAAACCAATCACATTGTATACTCCTCCGTGTTATCGGAAAAAGCTTATTTGTATTTAGGTAGCAAGATACACAATACCAAATATTTTTTCTTATTACATTCAGGGACTTACATTTAAAAAGTGAATTAGAACAGAAAATCATCATTTTTTTCTTTCTCATTTTGCGCAATCGCTCTCAATCCACGTAAAACTTGTCGTACCTCTTTAGACGTAAAAGCATCACCCAACACATCTATCAGCATACCTTCTTCATTTACAATAACTGTATCTCCATCTACTAATTCATAATTACCATGTAAGTCCTCAATTATTCCATTATCAAATGATATAGCTAAAGGATACATCTTTATCCCATACGCTATTTTACATAATTCATAAGAATAATTTTCAACATAATCACTACAAATTATATAAGCAAAATAAAAATCACAGTTTATATTTATGCTTTCATAAAATATTTTCCTATATTCTTGTACTTTTCTACGTTGAATACGACCTTTTATAATGTGATTTGTGCTCTCTTCTAAATAACCAGACTGTTCTTCTAAAATCACTTTTGGTGCTTTAACATCTCCCAATATGTCCTCAAAACTACCCCATAAATTTTTTCCCATTTTATTTACCTCCTAATTTAAAATATAATGGATAATGGTCACTAACCTTTGGCTTACCATTTCTATTACCAAAATCTATTTTGCCAATTTTATTAACTATTTTAATATCTCCTATATCGTTTATTAATTGTGGACTTACAACGAACTGGTCAAAAGTATTCCAATATCTAGAATGATCTGGTGTACTACCATAATAAAATGTGCCATGTGGTTCTACATTGTCACCCAAAAAGTTCCACATTGGATTATAATAGTAAAAATAGTGTTTGTCCTTCTCACTCCTATCTTCTCTACTTATCTTCATAGCTACTTTTCTTGACGAAACCGCATTGCAGCCAGTCAGATATGTCATAGCGTCTTCATAAGGATTCAAATTGAAATCTCCAAATATAAGTGCTTTTCTATTTCCGCTACTATCAAGCCTATTTATTTCAGCAGTAATCTGCTCTAATAAGTGCCTATTTCTTTCCTTATTTTCATACATTTTACTTGGAAGATGCACAAATGCAACGATATGAGAATCGTGAAAACTATTATATGGTAATATTTTTATAGTATAGTTTGTATGGTCAGCACAATGTGTAATTTTATTTCCTATATTTTTACTAACTAAAATACAAATTTTACACGCAAGTTTTTCTAGTGCAATATATTCTCGGTCTGTTTCTCGAGCAATATTACTTACTAAATCTTCTACACTTTTTTCATATTCTGCAAGTGTCAATATTGTAGGTTTATAATAACTGACCATTTCATATAAATACTCGTCAACATCTTGTTTATGTGTATTCCAAAATAAATATTTCATCTTGTTTCCTCTTATGTTTTCCGATTTTTACACCTTTTTATAATAACTTCAGTGGCACTCCATACTTATTTATAATTTTACCGCATAATCGCACTAATTGAAAGGTCAATTATTTTTTTACACATATACAGACCACTTCCCTAACCACAATTTTCTCCGCAGCACTCCGCACATTATTAATAAGACAACCCACTTCATCTGGTCACTCGCCTTTAATTCTTCCGTAATTCCTGCCCCAACCTTCATTTGTTCCACCAACATACTCATACGTTCATAGCATTCTTCATCTACACTATGCAGATACTCATTCCACTTGCCCGAAAACAACAATTCCAGAAAGTACCAACTCAAAGCACCCACTCCAATAGTGGATGCTCTGAGTTCAGATGGTTTTGTCCTTACGGACTTCGCCGATCTTGTGGGTCAGACAAGATCGGCATTTTTATTGCGCTTGTTTTTCTTATCGAGAAAGGCAAGCAAGATTTAATTACATACCAGCCACCGGATACCCCCATCAAATATTAAGTTGTATTTTCTTTAGGAAAGATAAAAGATTTTTAATCAGAACTCTATCTTAGATAAAATGAAAAACACATGACGCTTATTTCTTCGGCTTGTGATATACAAGTTCTTTAATATCAACTTCTAAATAGGTATTTTCTCGATGTTCAATGTCAGATTACCATAATTGATACTATTCAATTCACTCTTGCAAAATACCATTCTTAATCAGCCGAAAATAAATTTCCACTTTATTCTATTTTTGCAAATAGAGCCAATAGGCAAAAAACAATCTCAGAAATGCCCATTCTATCAGCATTTCCGAGGTTTCGTCCGCTATTCCAGTTCGGCAAGTCCAACAGTGTTTCTAAACATTTTTGTTTAGTTTTGGTGCTTTTAATGCCGATTTTTTACTTCAATTACATAGTTTATTTTGGCTTACTGATTTTTTGTTGCCAAATTGTTGCCACTTCTTTTTATCATATCCACCACTAATAGTAACCTCGTTTTACCCCATCAACCGATTGGTTAAGTCCGAAGCACTATATAACACATCAGTCACAATTACTCTTTCTTCTTTGATAACATAAAACACTGAATAATTATCTACTAGCATTCTTCTGATACCATTTCTATGCTCCTGATCTGTTTCTATAATATTGAAGCGCTCTGGAAACGTGTCAAGTTTTAGTATCTCATCAGCTATTCTGTTATACTGTCCCATCGCGTTCTCGGGTGAAAGTAGTGTAATGGCTATATGGTTATATAGCTGTTCCATGTCTGTCAGCGCTTGGCCTGTAATCTCAACTGTATATTGTTTCATTTTAATGGTTCTCTCTAAACCTAGCAAAAGCGTTTGCTGCATTTTGCACATTTCCTGACTTTATATCGTCATAACCCTTTTGTAACTTTTCATGAAGCTCTGTTGTTGTCATTAAGTCGACATTAATTGTATCGGGGGCTTTTGGTAAAGTTACTGCGAAGGGAATGCCACCAGTAAGGGAAATCTGGTTCAAATACATATCTATTGCAGTAGACATTGGCACACCAAGTCTAGATAGCACTTCCTCTGCTCGTTCCTTCACAGAAGGATTTACTCTTAAATTTAATGTTGCTGTCTTTTCCATAACGAACACCTCCTATCATTATTATTGTAACGCTTTTGTCGTTACAAATCAAATGCTTTATTAATATTATTAATATTCCCCAGCACTCGTTTTTCTCATTCTTACATGATGAATGGAAAATCAATTTATTATTGAGACAATTGGTGAAAAGAGTACATAATAATAACGGAGTAGTAGATGTTACAAAGTACCTACATAATGATACATGCAATATGCTAGGACTGTGATATAGGCTTCAAAAGTATTGTCATTTGATTGTCAAAGAGCCCACAAACCCGCATAAATGCTAGGTTTGTAGGCTCTTATTAATTATTCGAATTCGGCAAGTTCACGGTTCTTCTTAAACTACTTTGTTTAAGTTCCATATAGAAAATGCCTTTATTTTATCTCAATTACATATTTTCTTCTGGCTTACTGATTTTCTGTTGCCAAAGTGTTGCCACGCTGTTATTATACTTGTTAATTTGCCTGATAGCAAGAATCTTATGATATTTCATTTAAATCTCCAGATTATCAGCGTGGACAGATCTTTGCTATCACGCTTGCTTTTAACCGAGACTATCGCTTCAACTTATAAAAGTTCTGGTAACCCGAGTTCTCTCAAAAACTGGTTATGCTTTGCCTTTGCTTCACTTATATCATTTTCAATAGTATCTAAGTTCTTCTTTACTTCTGCAAGGTCAATCACTTCTTCCTCCGCCGCCGTACTCACATATCGTGAAATATTAAGATTAAAACCATTCTTCTCGATTTCTTCCATCGATACACGACGAGAGTATTTTTTATCATCTTCCTTACGAAATTGATAAGTTTCAACAATTCTATCTATATGCTCTGGCAATAGAACATTTTGCCGTTTACCTTTTTCATAATACTCACTTGCATTTATAAACAGTACATCATCAGGCTTTTTACACTTTTTAAGTACAAGGATACACACAGGAATACCCGTAGAAAAAAACAAATTAGTAGGCAAACCTATAATTGTATCAATATTTCCATCTTTGAGTAACTTTGTTCTAATCTTTTCTTCTGCACCCCCCCGGAACAAAACACCATGCGGCAAGATAATTGCCATTGTTCCCTCATCACTTAAGAAATGGAATCCATGCAGTAGGAAAGCGAAATCTGCTGCTGACTTTGGCGCAAGCCCATAGCTTTTAAAACGAAAATCTTCTGCAAGAGAATCATTAGGCTCCCAGCGATAGCTAAACGGTGGATTCGCTACCACGGCATCACACTTCAATTTCTTAGTTGGATTCATCTCGTTAAGTACTGGCCAATCATTTAGAAGTGAATCCCCATGAAATATTTGAAATTCTGAATCTTTAAACCCATGGAGTAACATATTCATACGAGCAAGGTTGTATGTTGTAATGTTTTTTTCTTGCCCATATATCTGACCAATACTATTCGGCTCAAGTTGCTTTTTAACGTTAATAAGCAGTGAACCTGATCCGCAAGCAAAGTCTAACAAATTATTAATATACTTCTTCTTTCCAGCACTAGGATTTTGACTATCTAATATGACAATGCGAGAAAGAATGGTAGAAATCTGCTGTGGTGTATAGAACTCCCCTGCTTTTTTACCAGAACCTGCTGCAAACTGACCTATCAAATATTCATAAGCATTACCCAACAAGTCAATTTCGTTGGTAAATTCAGAAAGTCCCTCTGCGATTGCAGTTATTATTGAACACAGAGTTTCATTACGCTGAGAATAGGTTTTACCGAGTTTATCAGAATCAAGATTAACCTCAGAAAACAAACCACGAAAAGTACTGTCAAAAGATTCGTTTTCAATGAATTTAAACCCATTTTGTAAATTTTCCAAAAGTTGCTTGTTTTGAGTCCTTGCTAATTCGTAGATATTACTCCATAAATATTGTGGTTTTATGACAAAGTGAACCTTTCTACGCATTTGCTTTTCAAAGGTTTTCACTTGATCTAAGTTTCTAATGTACCAAACACTAAGAGGGGTTAACTTCTGACTTTCCAACAAAATTTCATATTCATCAATACACATCTGCCTTGCTTTTTCAATAACCGCTTTGTCAGTTTCATTTTCTTTTACAGGCAATTTATTTGTAGTTAACGCTTCGAAGTAACTAACTACTCGCTTCTTTAATCCGCTGATAATCTCATGCTGTATTTCAATGGTAATTGCTTGCTCTATCTCAATTTCACAGTCAGTATAATCACTACCCAGCTCTTTTTTTACAGCCATTTCATAGTTGTCAGAAAGATACCGCAAGAAAAGAAATGACAACATATAATCACGAAAGTCATCTGCATTCATAGCTCCACGCAGTTTATCTGCAATTCCCCAAAGGGTGGCGCCTAATTGTTTTTGTTGTGAATCGTTCATTCTTGCTCCTCCTGAATTTGATCTTCTTTAAACAATTTTTGATTAAAATTGTAGTCCTCTAAAAAATTATCAAGTATATTTTTGAAATGCTGTTTGTTTTCCTCAACCATTTCTTTTGGTTCAAACAAAGAATAGTTCCCGTGACTTAAAAGATTTACTATTCTTGTATATACAGGCTCATTTTCTTCATCGCCTTTTCTGATACAAGAAGAAAAGTGGGCATAGCCATGAAACGATGCTGTTTTTTCTAGTATATTTCTCAGGATATTGAAGTGATATGTATATAATTCGCCTGAGTCAGACGCCTTTTTAAGTTCCTTTAGTAATGCAACATGGTGAAAGAACGGCGTTTTAGTCGTATCTTTAAGAATATATGATACATTGTCTGTATTCTTTTGTAAAAATAATTGTTCCGCTTTGTTTATCTCATTGCATAAAACATTGAAAAACAATGTATGGTGCGATGAAACAATTACCTTCACATCGTTACCGCTCATAAGTTGAGCTAAATGACTCGCCACAGCAATTACATTATTATCATCTAATGAAGAAATAGGATCATCTACGTAGATGTATTTTACCCAACTATAGGATTCTACATTGTCTACCACTAACTGTACGATAGCCAAGAAAAAGCACCATATGAAGATATTTTCCTCTCCCCGAGACACCTTAATATTTTCAGCTTGCTGAGGTATTCCCTCAATTAGCACTTCTCTAAAAAAATTTACTACTGCATTCTCATAATTAATAGTGAAATCAAAATCAGCATATCGCTGAAGCAATGGGCGAATTCTGCTTTCCATTTCGAGCTCTTTCAATCCTGCAAAAAAGCGCGAATTGTTGTTTAGCTTTAAAACGCGTTCAGTATCATTATCTAAGTCATTATCCCAATGGAAAAGATCTTCTGTAAAAGCATTATAATAGAGAGTATCTGCAGTTTTCTCTCCTGTTTCCTCCTTTAAATGTTGTCCCAATGACTTGAATGCCATTGAAAGTCTTGTTTTGCCTGTGCCATTATAAGCAAACAAAACAATGTACTTCTTCTCCTCTAACAACATTCTGAAATATTCAGCAATCTCTTTTACAGAATCAAACTCCTTATTTCCCACTCTTTTAAGAATAAAGTCTATTTTTACAAGTACCTCTGACGATATATCATCTTTTAAAGTATATTCGATTGAGCCCTTGGCTTTCTTATAGTTCTCAGTTATTATTTTTTTGTATTGCTGAAAATCATTGTTATTCAGCGTCTTATTAGTTAGCCTGCCAAATTCTTCTTTCGTGAATTTAGCTGGAATATTTATACTAGTCACCGCTCGACCTCCTCCATAGGTGGAAATAGCCCTTGTATTAAGCCTTTTTTGTACTGCTTTAACTGATTGATTTTTTTCCAATATTCGGTTATCAAGTCATCTATGCTTAACAGACAATCGGCAATTTTTTGCTGCTCTTGCAGCGTTGGCAAAGGAACAATTATAGAATCGATATCCGATTGCCCTATTGTTGTCATCGTTGCCGTTTTACCACGAATCATTAACTGTTTTCTGGCATAACCAGTTTTAAATAAAAAATATGAAAATAATGGATGAATCACATTTTTGTTTGGCCTGAACCTAATTAAATGTCCATCAAAAGTAATATCATCAGAAATCCCTAAATAAATGTTACACTGAGCAATGCCTTCCTTAACTAACGATGAACGTGTAAAAAACACATCTCCGTTTTCAACTTTATTTGCTAAAAACATATCTTTTGATAATCCAATAAGGGTTAAATTATTTTCATCTATTGTTGAATCAGTATACATATCTTTAACATTAATTATTTTATATCCAATTCCTGCATTTTTAGGATCATTAAAAACCCCATTAGTTAAACTTTCTGATCTTAAAGAGGATACCTTTTCATTGCTCCATTCCTTGGTATTCCTAAACTCTGGAAATCTCCATTCTGGAACAGTTTTTTCTTCAGAAGGGAATAGCTTTTGAATTAAGCCGTTTTTGTGTGCCCGAAGAGTCGACAGCTTCTTTTCCTCCGAAGCGATCAATCCGTCAAGGGAAGATAAGCAATTAGCAATTTTTTGTTGTTCTTTCTTATCTGGTCTAGGTAATAAAATAGCAGAAAACTGACTATAGCTTACCATTTTACCGTCTCTTATCCCTTCAAGATCTTTGTTTAAATCTTGAATAAATCCATAAGATTTAAAATAATACTTGTAATATTGCTCAACAACATCAATTTTTTTGCGTAAAACAATATATGCAGGACTACAAATGCCATGATACACAGAATATTCAATACCGCCTTGAAATGATCTTAAGCTAATTACAAAGTCTCCTTTTTCCACAACTTTATAGCTTTCAAGGCTTTTATCTGTCACAGATATCCTATAGTCAATTTTATCTCTTGGAATTGCTCCATATTCTTGTGTAATAGCAAGTATAGGTAAATCTGAGTTATGATTTTTATTACTTATTTGTTCAAAAATCAAATTGCCCTTTTCGCAGATAACTGGACCATTGGCCGCAAACTCTGGGAACCTATACTTTGGCACCAATGCCGTTTTTTCTTTTTTACTCATACGCCTTTAACCCCACAATCTCACGTCCACCAGCTGATTTTTTAAGTAGCGGAATTAAATCTTCCATCAATTCTAACTCTTTCTTTGTTCTATCACGCCAACTAAGCTCAAGTGGCTCCAACAAATCACTAAGCTTCTCACCATCAAAAATCATTCTTTCCATTATTGCATCAACAAACGCTTGTAAGGATAGCGTTTCAATCCCATGTCTATCTGATAATGTAACAAGCTCTTTAACTGTTTTCTCAGCTTTGAATTTTTGATAGCCAGCTCTTATTGCCTTTTCATCTAACCCTTTTCCAGCTTCCAATGTATTGATATACTCTTCTATATCCTCACGCTCTTCCATTAAATTTGAGGTTGAACAAATGAGAGCTATTAAATCTTTCTTTGTCATTTTTTCCTTTTTAGGCACATCAGGCTGCGTGTACTGAGAAATTAGTGACATGATATAATCATAGTCAATAATAGTAGAGGAAAACAAAACAAACTCAAAATCGAGCTGCTCTATCTCATTTGTTTTATGCTCAATATCTTTGCCTTGTTGTTCCTTTAATCTCCCAGCGGTTTCGAGATATACTCCTCGAAATGCTCGCATGGTGTCTTCTGGCAATAATTCTGCAATGACCGCAGCTTGCTCTTCTTTAATATCGGTGTATTGGTCAATCTGTGTTTTCAAACGTTGTACCTCTTTGAATTTATCAATAAACTCTGCACGTGCAACATCGCCCTTGAGATTACTCACTTCTTCTGGCTTACACTCAAGCCCCTGTGATTCCATAAATTTTTCAAGTTCTTGCACCGCTTTATTCAGTTTCTTGATCACAACAGGTGCTGGATCAACCAGCCAAATTTCCTTAACTTTTTTACTGTTATCCTTACCCGAAAAAAGCTTAATGGCCTCATTGACCTCATTTTCATGTCCTCTAAAATCAATAATATTTCCATAAGGCTTTGTAGGATTCAGTATACGATTTGTTCTTGAAAAAGCCTGAATCAGTCCATGTTGCTTTAGGTTTTTATCAACGTACAAAGTGTTTAAATACTTAGAATCAAAGCCTGTTAAAAGCATATCAACAACAATAACAATGTCTATCTTGTTTTCATGGGGGTAATCTGTATTGGTATATTGCTGGTCTTTAATACGTTTTTGCACGTCTTGATAATATAGATCAAATTCATTTATGCTATGACTTGTCTTGTATTTATCGTTGTAATCATCAATAATTAGTCTTAATGCTAACTTTTTCTTATCTGGCTCCAGCTCGTTATCTGCTTTTTCCTGTATAAGATCTTCTTGGAGCTGTTTTACATCCTTATTGCCTTCTGCTGGTGGAGAAAAGACGCAAGCAATATTAAGTGGGATAAATTCACTGTCTATTTTTCCTCTCTCGTCCTGTAGTTCCTTGAACATTTCAAAATATTTTATAGCATCATTAATACATGCAGTAGCAAAAATAGCGTTATACCGCCTGTTATAAGTTGCTGCATCATGTTTTGAAAGAATTGCTTCAACTATCCTCTTTTTACTAATTGTCGAATCAGCTTTTGCCGCTTTTTGAGCATCATCAGGTTTAAAATAATCAATGTGAAAACGCAGTACATTGCCATCATCAATGGCATTTGTTATAGTATACGCATGAAGCTCTTGTTGGAAAACATCCTTTGTTGTTCTATATGAGCCTATAGTACCATCAATTTGCTTATATGTTGAATTTTCCTCAAAAATAGGCGTTCCAGTGAAACCGAAAAGTTGTGCCTTCGGAAAAAAAGTTTTTATTGCATCATGATTATCACCAAATTGAGAACGGTGGCATTCATCAAAAATAATAGCCATTCGTCTATCTTGAAGCTTTTCCAATCTCTCTTTAAATGTGAGTTCTCCTCTCCTTCTTTTCTCCTGGTTACGCTTACTATCCTCATCAAGCGCAAGCCCAAGTTTTTGAATAGTTGTAACAATCACTTTATCTTTATAATCATCTGAAGTAAGGCGTCTAACCAAACTTTCGGTATTCGTGTTTTCCTCAACACAACCTTCCTGAAATTTGTTGAATTCTAATCGGGTTTGCCTATCCAAATCTTTTCTATCTACAACGAATAAACACTTTTCTATCTCTGGATTATCCTTCAAAAGTGTTGATGTTTTAAACGATGTAAGAGTTTTTCCACTTCCAGTAGTGTGCCAAATATAACCATTGCCACGATTTTGTTCAATACAATCCATAATTGCTTTAACAGCATAAATCTGATATGGACGCATAATCATCAATTTTTGCTCGCTTACTATCAGCACCATATATCGACTAATTAGCTGTCCAAGGGTGCATTTGGGTAAAAATTGAGCAGTAAAATCATATAGATTGCTTATTTTTTTATTATTGACATCTGCATATTCATAGATAGGTAAAAATCTTTCATCAGCATTAAAACAAAAATGATCTTTATGGTTGTTTGCAAAATAGTAAGTCTTTGTTTCGTTGCTTACAATAAAAATTTGCATAAAGCATAATAACGAATTTGTATATCCATTGCCGTGATCATTTTTATAATCTACTATTTGCTCCATCGCTCTTTTAGGTGTAATTTGTAATGTTTTCAGCTCAATCTGAACAACTGGAACACCATTAATAAGAATTATAACATCATAACGGTGATTACTATTATCCGTATTAATACGCAACTGATTGATTACCTCAAACTCATTTTTACACCAGTCTTTGATGTTAACAAGAGTATATTGCAAAGGAGTATCATCATCACGCTTAAAGGTATTCATTTCTCTCAGTGTTTTAGCTGCTGCAAATACATCCGCAGTTACAATACTATCGCGTAAGCGCGCAAATTCAGAATCATTTAGTTTTACACGATTTAATCTCTCGAAATGTTCCCTAAAATTAGCTTCTAAAGAAACTTTATCTCGAATATCTTCCCGATATGTGTATTTTAAATCTTGCAACTTTTGAATAAAGCTCATTTCTATTTCTTTTTCAGATTTCATAGCTATCATCCTTCCAAATTTAATTGTCCAAATTCATCATAAAATATCAATCACGAACATACTCAATTAAGTCGGTGAGCTCACAATTTAATTCATTGCATATATTATTAATAAGCTCCAGATCAATCTTCTTAACTCTTTCGTTATATAAATCTCCAATAGTATTTGGACGAACTCCCACTAACTCGGCAAGTGACTTTCTTGTCATTTTATTTTTTCCCAACAATTCAGATAGTTTTATTCTAATCATTCTTCTCACCTCAAAACTTCAAATAACGATTTTTGATATAAAATAACATTTTTTATTATATCATATGTATTGCAACACTTCAACCGCTACCTCAATCTATAAACCGATGAATTGCAATCCGAGATTCCCATTTGTAACCCAAGACTCCCATTTTGTAAATGAAGTTCTCGTTTTGTAATTATTTTTCCCGTTTTGTAAATGAAAATCCCGTTTTGTAATCATCCTTCCCGAGTTTACAAGATATCA
>JAVBTX010000033.1:0-55074 GCA_031555935.1 Lachnospiraceae bacterium
AAATTTTTTTATTCATAATCAGTTCCTTTCTCGAAGACAGATAACCAAGAAGTATAATATCATAAAAATGAGTGTGCAAGAGTAAATTCTGTTTTTGAAATAAAATAAGAGATTTGATGGAATTTAGTTTTTCATTTTACGGAGACTGTAATAGTTATTACTTCGGTAGCAAGTGAAGGAATGAACTGGTATTCTGTTCAGAGGAACCTAACTGGTACGTTAGGCTGGGCTTGTGCTGATTACATCCATTAAAGTAACTGTCGCGACCACTGATTTCTTAAAATGGTTTCAGCAGCAGCGAGTACGCTGATTTTTTAAAGATATACCAGGCATAGTAAATGACAAAGAAGCAAAAACAAGTAATTTCATTAATTGCAGAGGGAGGAGGATAGAGTGTATGAAAATTTTAACCATTGGTGTACTGTGTTGAAACGCCTGTAACAAGATGTATTGTATTGGACTAGTTCAATGTTAAAAGCAAAGGAGAAGAGTTTATGACTAAACAAAAAAGAAATATTTTAACTGTTGCGGTAATGTTTATGTTTATTCTGGTGGGGTCATCGATAGTTAATGCCGCCTCATTTAATATTACAGCAACAAAGCTTCTGGACGGAGAGACGGCACATATAAATAAAATTGCGGGATATCATGCTGGAAGTGCTACGGTTTCTACAATGTCTGCTACGGGAAAAAGTTATCATATGTGGATTGAAAAAGGTTCAACGGGGACAAATATTTCAACAGCGAAAGAATTTTCTGCACCATGTTCAGGGACTTTGATTTATGATAGACCTGTTCATGTGACAGAGGGATATGCAGCAAAGTTGAACATATCAACAACTCCGACTACATTTGCGACTTGTACATTCACAGGATCTTGGACGCCAAATAGTTACTAATTTTATGCGAAGCATATCAGCTACATGGAATAGCATGTGGCTGATATGTGATTAGGGGGAATTATGAATAGAAACAGTATAAGGTATCAAATAAAAGATAAAGGATTGTTTATTATTGCGATGTGTCTGAATGTGGCTCTGCTTATATATGCAAAAAATATGTTAGAAGAATGGCGGTTTGCAGGACGCGAAAATATAATAAATGCATTGTTGCTTTGCATTGGAAAGGGGCCAGCTTGTTGGATTGGGTTATTATTTCCAGTAGTGGCGGCATTGCCATTTTCAACAACATATGTAAGAGAGAAAAAGACTGGTTTCTATACATGTGCTGTTATGCGAAAAGGGTTTAAACAGTATATCGCAGAAAAAATAGTAAAAAGCCTTTTGCTTGGAGGCATCACATTGGCATTGCCAGTAACCTTGTTAACCATTTATCTTAAGATAGAAAAAGATTCGGCAGCATCACTATATGATATAGATCAACACACGACAGCATCTTTTTTGACGGGAATAGCAGAGAAAAATCCTAATGCATATTTGATAATGACCATATTAATTGTCTTTATATGTGGAGCAGTTTTTTCGGTATTTGCCTTAGGGATATCAGCATGGGTAAAAAATGAGTTTCTCACTCTGGTAATTCCATTTGCAGTATGTATATTGTCGGCAATATTTTTTGACAATTTTAATTTGCTTCTGACATTTTGTCCTTCGGAGTATGATTATGTTAGGGTGTGGCATATTGTCGTAATGGATGTTGCGATATTCCTTACTGGGATAACACTTTTTATAATGGGGGTCATAAAAAACAAAAAATGAAACAGAGAAAACATTGGATTATTTTTTCTGTGTTCCTAATTAGCATAGAGAATTTTTACCATGATTATTTGTTACTACATGAAGTATTTACAATGTCAGAATGGGTCATTTTTGTTCTAAATAATAGGTTTGTAATTCTGATAATTCTGGGAATACCAATGGTTATCATTAATTATGGTATAGTTTGCAGCATATTTAAGAATGAATATCTTTTGCTTCGCTATGGAAATTATAAAAGAGTGATAAGAGAATCAATGTATGCAATTGCAAAGAATGCACTAGGAATGATTATTGGTTTTGCTGGATTGACAGTTGTAGTTGCAATAGCGGGTGGACATTTTGATTTTACCTGTTATAACCTAGAAGAGGTAAAGCGGTTTGCTGATTTGCTGTGTAATCTTTTCTTGTTTGATATTACAATCGGTTGTGCGGAAATGCTTCTTGTGGTATTTGGATGCAAAGATAAGATGGTAGCAGGAATTGTAATTGCAATGTTGCTTCTAAACATTGGGATTAGTGGCAGTTCATTGTTTTTAGAAAAGATAATGGGAAGTTTGTCATGGATTGGAAATGCTATGGTTTTAGAAACAGGCACATCCGATGTGCATTTGGTATATTGGGGAATTTGTATTGCTGGGTGTGTTGGGATTTGCCATGTAAAGTTACTGATTTCATTCCGTTTTATGAAGCTGGGATATAAATATGTGGAATGGATACTAACTTGCACGATTGGATTTGCGATATTTATTCTGTACGAAAAAACATTCAGCCAATATGCAGATAATTTGTTGGAATATTTTTGGGGGTTTGATAGATTCAATATATACGTTTTTTTATATTTATTGTATCAGCTGCCAATCTGGATACTTTCTTACTTATTTCTAACAAGACGGATAAAGGTATTCTTGGTTCAATATCTTATCCGTGGGAAAAAAATATCACAATATCTTGCAGAGTTATTTGGGAAATTTTTTCTGATGAATATACTATATTACGGAATTGGGATTTTAGTACTGCTGGTAATGCTAGAGCAGATAATAAACGTTGAAATGGTACTTGTGCTGGTGAATATACTATTTCAAAATGTAATTCTGATATTAGTGGCTTTTCTCATATGGACATTTGATATGGAGGAGAGACAGCTTGGATTTATAACTGTGTTGACGTTACATCTTGTCTTAGGTGGAATCTGCGGAAATATTTCGAAATATGCATGGGCAATACCCCTAACGGGGGGCTTGTATGGTTCACATCGATTAGAGCAAGGGAAAACCTGTATCATGCAGCTGGTATATATGATTGTTGTGTTGGTAACCGCATATTTGCTGTTTGCTTACAAATATGAAAAATTATCATATAAAAAAATAGAGGAGCACATATGATTGAACTGAAAAATATTGGAAAAGAGTTTCAAGGACATGTGGTTCTTGAGAATATCAACATTAATTTTGAAGGTGGAAACATTTATGGTATTGTGGGGAAGAATGGCTCTGGAAAAACAATTTTACTTAAGATAATGACTGGACTGTGCGAGCAATCAGAAGGAGAGGTTATCATTGATTCGGAAGTAAGAGAAAAAGGGACTTTTACGAGTCAACTAGGTCTTGTATCCGATTGTATCGGTTTCTTGCCACAGTATACAGCTAGAGAAAATTTGTATGCCCTTGCCAGAATCAATAAGAAAATAGGATATGAAGAAATCGATGAAATATTAAGGATGGTTGGGTTAGAGCCAGAATCTAAAAAGGTCTACCGCAAATTTTCACTTGGTATGAAGCAGAAACTTGCAATTGCGCAGGCATTTATGGAAAAACCCAAAATACTATTGCTTGATGAACCAATGAACGGACTTGATGAAGATTCGACGGATGATATGAGAGCGTATTTTAAGAAGTATGTATTGGAACATAATGCTGTCATGGTCATAACAAGCCATCACAGAGAAGATATTGAGAAACTCTGCAATTATGTGTATAAGATAAAGAATGGAAAGATATCGCTGGAAACAGATAACTGAACCAAAACCATTTAGCCAGGATTACTATAAATACTGGACAATTGCAACCCATAGGACAATAATCAAAAAGTAACCCCAGATGAAATAATTTTCATCCGGGGTTATTTCTATGTGCGCGTGGCGGCGCACGTTACTAGCGATATTCACCCAAATAAAACAGCGCAATCGTTCCTGGGCCAGCGTGAGCTCCGATAGTAGAGCCAATCGTGTTAAGCAGGAAGGATTTGAAACCAAGCCGTTCTTCAATCATCTTAGCAACATATTCTGCATCTTCCAAGGCATCACCATGACTGATAAAAATAATATCATTCTGGTCACGGAAAGAACCCATCTGTTTTTCCATACAGTCAACCAATGTAATCAAAGACTTTTTCCGTCCCCGAATCTTTTCGAGGGGAATCAAACGGCCTTCGTTATCAACATGAATCAATGGTTTAATATTAACAATCGTTCCAACGAAAGCAGCAGTTTTGGAAACACGTCCGCCACGGAAGAGGTGATTTAAGTCATCCACGGTAACGTTGTGAACCATATGAAGTTTATTGTCTTCTACCCATTTAGCAGTTTCTTCTAAGGATGCTCCGTTATCACGCATCGCTAGAGCTTTATGAACCAACAGACCTTCCCCAAGAGAGGCACAGAGGGAATCGATGACGATAATCTTGTAAGGAAACCCTTCTTCTTCTAATTCCTCCGCCGCAATGCGGGCACTGTTATAGCTTCCGCTTAAACCAGATGAAAAAGCAATATGCAAAATATTTTTCTCATTGGTGGTAGCGATTTGAATGAAAACGCCTTTGGCTGTTTCTGGATTCACCTGAGAGGTGGTCGGCATTGAACCGGAACGCATCATCTGGTAAAATTCCTTGACATCAAGCGGATGCTCACGGTCGTAGGTCTGGCCTTCAATGGTATAAGTTAAGGACATAATACCCAGCTCGTGTTCAGCGATATAGTCCTCTGGTAAATCAGCGGTAGTGTCGGTGGTAATCATAAAATCTTTCATAGTTGCTAGAATCCTCCTAATGGGTCAAGTTATGACGGTGAAACAAATGGTTTGTATAAACGTTTACGGAAAGAGCCTTTGATTAAGTAATCTTTCGGTTCTGTTTCGGGATGTTCAATCAGATATAGAATCTGCTGAATGGCCAATACAACCATCTGGTCTAATGGCTGGGTAACCATGTCAACGCTTTTTTGAAGTGCGTTGTTGCCATCAATATTGGCGAAGCCAGTCAGTTCAATTGGCTTATCAGACTGCGTGTTATAGATATATAAATAATCCAATAAGCGTTCCGTCAGAGTCTGGGAAGCGGCAAAAAATGCGGTACAGCCAAGCTCAGTCATCTCATCAACAATCTCTGATAAATCCTTGGTACTACGGTCAAAAAAGTGAACCCACTCTTCATGATATCCAGCGGGCGAATTTTCCATCGCGGTTTGATAAGCGCGCAGGATTTCTTTGGTAGTAGAAAAATCCGGATTACGGCAAACGCATGCGATATTTTCATGACCATAATTTATTAAAGAGAAAACAGCTTGGAAAACAGCGGCATAATCATTTTCAATAATAGATGTGTGCGGACATTCCATTGGTTTTCGGTTTAAAAAAATAGTCGGAATATCGGTTGGAATCGCTTCCTCAATCATGTCATAGTGTTCGGCATCTGAGATAATCATAATCCCATCGGTTGCCTCTGCCATATATTTTAGATAGCTTTTTTCGGAATCAATAGAGTGATTGGCCAGTGCGGTTATCAGTTTGTAGCCGTGATTATCGAGTTCACGGGAAAAAGCTTCAATCAGTGTATGCCCGAAATAATTCGAGGCATTGGGAAGAATAAAGCCGATTGTTTTTGTTGGAGTATGCTTCATAAAAATCACCGCCTAATCTGTATTTTTTATAAAGACATTATAACATAATGATAGCTGTAATTGTAAAATATTTATAAATTTATAAAAATGTATTTACAGAATGAAAAAAAATGGATATTATATCCATATCTTATTTATCTTTTTATCAATGCAGAGTCTCTCTGTATATCCCAATAATTTATTTTACTACGTATCGGAGGAAAGTATGTATGAAAGAAATTTTTGAACAGTATGGCGGTGCGATTATTACCGTGATTGCCATTGTTGCTCTAGCGGCCATGATTACAGCAATCATCGGAAGTGACGACAAAAGTCCGGTTTATCAAGCATTTAATACATTAATTACCAGTCTTGGAAACCATGCAAAATAAAAGAAAAGGGGATTATGATTGGATTATTATGAAAATGGAATCCGAATGGAGCCGGAATATTTTGGACCATTCTGGAAGTATGTGCAGAATCCAAAAGTCACCGACATTGACTATAATGGGCGTGAGCTTTGGATTACTGATGTAGAAAATGAGCGTTATGTGGTGACGGATGTAAAAATTACCGCCAAGTTTTTGGAGCAGTTTTCACATCGCATTGCCAATGAAGTAAGTAAGCCGTTTAATCGTAAAAATTGTTTGCTGGAAGCAGAAACGGACACTTTGCGAATCTCAATTGTACATGAATCAGTCGCCGTATCTGGCCGCAGTATCTGTATTCGCAAATCATTGCCAAAGGTTCGCCTAAATATTGAACGAGCATTGCGGGAGGAGTATTGTCCGCCAGTCATTTTAGCTTTGTTGGTTAACTGTGTGGTGGCGCGGATGAATATCGTTTTTTGCGGTGAGCCGGGAGTGGGCAAGACGGAGTGTGCTAAATTTTTTTCACAGTTTATTAATGAACATGAGCGGGTCATTACGATTGAGGACAACCAAGAGTGGCATTATAGCAAAATCAATCCCGGCAAGGACTGCGTTGAGATGCAGATTAGCCCAGAGTTTGATTACACCAAAGCAATTAAGACCTGCTTAAGGCAAAACCCATCCTGGATTATGCTTTCAGAAGCCCGCTCAGTCGAGGTAAAGTCCTTGCTTGAGTGCTGGTCAACCGGAATCCGTGGATTTACCACGTTGCATACCGATGATGTGCGAAAGATACCGGACCGGATTTTAAACATGATGGAGAATCGCTATGATGCGAACCGTCTCGAAAATGATGTATTTAGCTATGTCGATGTCGGAATATTACTGCGCAAAAAGAAAAATGAAGCGGGAAAAATATACCGCTACATGGACCAGGTGGCATTTTTTATAAGAGAGAATGGCGAAAATAAAACATATCTGGTGGTTAAGGATGGGAGTCAGGTGACAGAAGAAATTCCCGTTGGGGTAAAAACAAAAATGCTTCGTGACGGGATTAACGAACCATTTTTCAGCCCGGTCCTGGGGCACTTTATGAGGGAGGAGACAAAGGGGTGAGAAATACAAAAATGATAACCATCTTTGCCGTCGTCAGTGGTTGTGTGGCATTGTGTACGCTATATCGCCTTGGCATACCGGCAACGATGGTGGTGCTGTTGGTGACGCTGGGACTGTTGCCATACTGGTTTCAAAATTATGAGCGCAGTAAAAATCAAACCCAGCGCTTGCTAGATGCTCAGGTATACATGGAACAATTATTATATGCATTTATGCACTATGGAAATCTAACGACGGCGCTCAAAGAAATTGTTTTATTATTTCCCGAGGGCAGGATGCACGAAGTCTTAAATGAAGCAATTGAGTTAATGATTCACGACTATGAACAAGAGGATGCGTTGCACTCAGGACTGCTGCTGATCGAGCAGAATTATGACAACGAACGACTGCGGGCAATACACCGATTTTTGTATAAGGTGGAAATGATTGGTGGCAGCTGTGACGGGGTAATCGCCTTGATGCTAAGAGATTTAAATGATTGGAAGAAGCGCATGGACAGTTACCAAAAGGAATGCAAAATGGCCAAAAGCCGGATTGGGGTTGCGATTGGAATTGCCTTGTTTATCTGCATGATAACAAATTATATTTTGCCGCAGCAGATAGACCTGAGCGGAAGCCAGCTTCGGATTATGTCGACGGTAATATTATTAATCCTATTATTGGTCATCTATACCAGGGCAGATAAACGGTTGTCAGTCAATTGGCTTAAACATGGTTACCTCAGCAATAATCCCGTCCTCGTAAAACGTTACAAACGATATCTGGCGTATGACGAACAAAAGGAACAACGACAAAGTATTCAAATGGCTATTGTGCCATTTCTAATCGGACTCATTGCCATCTATAAGGCCTTAGTGCCACTGGTATTTCTATCGGTAATTGTGATGGTATTTCTGTTAAATCAACACCGAATCGGACACTATTTATCCCACAAAAGTTTGGTCAGAGAAATCGGCAAAGCATTTCCCCAATGGCTGATGGAGCTGTCGTTATTACTGCAAATTGATAATGTACAGGTATCGATTGCCAAGACGCTTGAGAGTGCACCGGAAATTTTAAGGCCAGCATTAAATCAATTTCAACAAGAAATTAATCAAAATCCAGAATCAGTGCAGCCGTACCTTGATTTTTTGCGGGAATTTTCCGTGCCTCAGATACAGTCAGCAATGAAGATGCTTTACGCCGTTTCAGCTGGAAATGGCGGGACCGAAAACGAACAACTGATGGAACTGATTGACCGCAATCAGATGTTGATGAATCAAGCCGAGGAGCTGATGAATGAAGATGCCTTAGCGGGAATGTATGTCTTATTTTTGACCCCAGCGTTAGCCGGAGCGGCCAAGCTGATGATTGATATGACAATTTTTCTGGTTGCATTTTTTACACAGATAAACGTATGAAGGGAGAACCTATTTATGAGTCAGATTATCAAAGCATTTACCGGAATGTTTTTTCTGTTGCTGCTGGTTTTGTTGGGAAATGGTATCGTTGTGGCCCAACTCGAAAGTGCGGTGGCCAGAGAATACAAGGATGCCGTGATTGCCGAAATTGAAAACAGCAATTTTAATCCGCTAGTGATGGATGCCTGTATTCGTCAGGCCGAAGCCGCTGGCTACCAGCTTAAAATCACCGTGTATCAGGAGGGGGAACCGGCGCTTGAACTAACGACGCCCTCAGAATCCGCCTTGCCGCCAGTATTTGCGCCAGTAAAAGCGGCAGAGGTGTTGGTGAACTATGAATATAAAATCGGTTTCTTAAATTATAGTAGCTGGCGGAGCATCAGGGGGTATGCAATATGAAAAACGTCCTAGAAGAATATGGCGAAGCAATTCTGCTAGCCGTTCTTGGCGGTGGAATCCTTGGTATTCTGGGGATGGTACTGGAATTAGCAAGCAGCCACTAAAGAAAGGGGAGATGAATCAAGATGGAACAATTTTTGCAAGAGTATGGCAGTATCATCATTGCTATTTTAGCGGCAATTGCGGTTTTTACATTTGTAATGGTGATGTGTAAGGAACAAGGTGTATTGTATCAATTTGTCACCTTTTATTGTGAACAAGTGGGGTAAAAATATGAAAGTAATAATACGGGAATATGGTTTGGCGGTAATTGCTTTGTTAACCGCAGGCTTGCTACTCGGTTTTGGACTAGGGGTTATTGGCGTTCCAACCGGCGTGATGGATATTTTCGCCAATAACAAAGCTTTGCTTGCCGAAGAAAATGCAGGCATAGATGAAGAGGTTCAAGTATATCGCAGCTTATCGGAACGAAAACGGCCAGTAATCACTTTTCAGGAGCAAGTGGCGGTGACAGCAGATGTAACAATTGACTGGCAGCAGCTATTTAGGGCCATCGATGCCGAGCAAAATGAACTTGTAGTTGAAGTAGTTGCAGTCAACAAAAATAAAGAGCTGCCAGAGGAGTTCAGTTTTGCTTGTAGCGGAATATATGAAGTCGAGGTAATGGCGACAGACGAATATGGGATTTCAGTGAGCCAAACATTTCGGGTACCGGTGCAGCGCAGCCTAATCAGGAAGGGGGAGAAACATTGAAGCAGATGATTTATGGTCTTATCATGATGGCCGTGGTGGGCATGTTTTTAGCGATGGTCCTAACCGTGCAGGGCAGGACCACCAGGCAGAATGAAATTACCCAAAGCATTGATCATGCCATGAAAAATACAATGGAATATTATCAGAATCAGGGCCGGGAAGAGGGAATGAAGGAAGATGAATTTATGGCCTATTTTTTAGAAACTTTTTTAGTTGGTTGTAACAGTAACTCACAGATACAAGTTAAGGTATTGAAGCTGGACTTAGAAACCGGATTATTTTCGGTGGAAATCGCCCAAAACTACGTTCATCCAAACGGCAATTCCGGTACGGTTTTGACAACGAGAACAATTATTTGTGAAGCGGAAAGTGAGGCTCAGAGATGAGAAAAATGACAAAAAAGATACAAAACGTATTGCTTGTTGCACTGCTAGTTCCAGCAATGAGTGTACAGACTTTTGCGCATGTGACAATGGCGGAGGGTAGCGATGAAATAATCGCGTTCGATTGTACCCAGTACACGCCGGAAGAAGCGGCACTGCTCTACGGGGGCTGTGATTTTGAAGAGGAAACGGACAATGAATTTGCAACGTCAACACTATTACTAGAAGCAGACAACAAAGATTTTGACCGGCTCGGCGCAAGCCGGCAAATGGAACTGGGCGCCGGGAAATATGCGTTGTCTTATCCGGATAGTGGTGCGGCGAAAAAAGCGTATCACTGCTATCAATTGATGAAGGGCATTACGTGGGTAGAGCCGGACATCATTGTCGAAATTGGCAGTCAAACATCATTTGAAAAAGAGGTACATGGAGGTGATTTGAAAAGTGAAGAAATATTATCTACTGAATCTAATCTGGGCCCAGAATATGTAATGGTAGCATTGCTGGATACAGGCATTGACAAAGCCAATCAAACAATCAACCAATATATCATAGACAGCGGTCAAAATCTATCAACCTCTGGTGAACCCAATGATATTGGGGACGACAATGGTCATGGGACGCAAATGGCCAAACTGATTCTTGCAGGTCAAGTGGAAAATGTCAGAGTGTTGCCATTTAAAATTGCCAATGCAAATGGAAAAGCAACCATATTAAATACTTATCTTGCAATCATGTATGCAATCGAAAGTGGTGTTTCAGTCATTCATATTTCACTCAATACCAATGCCGAAAATGACACCTCAAAGTTACTTGAGCAGGCCATAAACACTGCGACGGAATTGGGAATACACGTCGTCATATCAGCAGGCAACAGCAGCAAGGATACAGCGGGTGTAGTACCGGCAAATATCCCGTCGGCAATTGTCGTAAGTGCCGTGGACGAATATCAGGAATTTGCCAGCTACTCCAATTATGGAACGCTGGTTGATTACTGTGCACTAGGGAAATATGGGGAGGAGGAAGGAACCTCCTATGCAGCAGCACGAGTATCCGGCCGGATTGCGGAGCTGCTAAGCGAGGGGAAACAAGATGTAATCACCGAGTTAAATGAGCAAGCAGTGGACTTGGGTGATACCGGAAAAGACAATTGGTATGGAAATGGTCTGATATATACAGAGGGTGATGTTTTCTTAGAAAAAGCGGAAGAGGAAGCTGTAGATAACACCGAGCATGGTATGGAAACTGATCAGAACGATTCTGTGGAAGACAAGTATGTGCTGCAAGAGGATATAATAAATTTAAGTTGGCAAGAGCTAGATGCAGAGCAACTAGATTCCTATTTGATAAATAGTGATGCTTATTATGTTGGTTATTTTTTAAACGCACTAAGTACAGAGGAACTGGAAGAAATTAAACTTAAATCAGATGTATTATTCAACGAAGTTATTGTATCAAATTTGGCGGCGGCAACTGATAATGAAGATAAATATAAAATAGAATCCGAAGAAAAGCTGCCATTATGGGAGTATGCATTAAAGACATACCAAACAGATAGCCAATACTTAAGTACATCAGATTGGTACATTGAAAGTGGCGGAGCGTTTTACATATCATCAAGTGACCGGAAAAATGTATATAAGTATCAGTTGTCGAGTCTAAAGAACGTTACTCGGGTGGAACAGTATACACCGGGGTTTACAATGATAGAAAATGCAACGGTAAAGATAACAAGGACTACCGTTCGTGAAGCAAGCAGTGCGGTGGCATTTACCGCTCCAGCGGTGGATGGGACAATCGAAAAGGTAATAACAATGGCCAGGGCACATGAGGTAAAATTTACACCGACAGATAAGTCAATTGCACCAGAGACAGTCTATGCATATGCGCATATAGTTACTGGAAATGATGATGGAAGATATATGAAAGACTTAGCTGTTAATTTTAAATCATATGCTCAATCAAAGATTGGATACCATACTGCATATAATGATGTTGATACATTTAAGTGGGATAGCTCAGCGACATTATCCCAAAACTATGCGTCAACAACACAGGCAATGTGGAAGAGTTATAATGATGGTACAAACGGAAATCAAAGTATATCAGATAAAGCTCTCGTCGCAGGCAAATTTGATATCTGGTATAATGGTGTATATTTACCAAAGTATTCATACAGTGCAACAAATGAAGCCACTTGGGATAGGAAGCGTTTAGACCCAGATTCAGAGGCACACAAAGTTTTATCCGGCTATCGAGCGATGGGAGAACATACCATTAGTGATGCGAGTTCCAAATTTACATTGTTACTGAACTTATACCAATCTGCCGGATGGGTTAATTATGCGGCCGGCGTGAAAATGTATGAAGCGGATATTCCAAACTACATCATGAATCTGGTCCCGAACACTTATACAATTACCTATAACGCAAATGGTGGCACCGGAACAATGAGCAGTACATCGGCGACATATGATACAGCAACAGCACTTCGTGACAATAATAATAAATTTACCAAGACAGGTTACACCTTTGCCGGCTGGTCAAAGACAAAAACAGGAGGTGTTGCATATAAAAATAAAGCGGAAGTATTAAACTTAACGTCAGCGAATAAAGAAACAGTTACTTTGTATGCAGTGTGGACACCAAATGTTTACACAATTACACTAGACAAGCAAGGTGGAAGCGGCGGAACAAGTGCCTATTATGAAAAGTACGATACCGGAAATTATACCACGTCTGGCTGCACGATAGCGATTACAACAGCTACGTTCCCGACCAAATCAGGCTACGTTTGTCAAGGATATTATTCGTCAATCAATGGTGGTGGAACATGCTATGTAAATGCAAGCGGTACAATACTGTCTGGCAAGACAGCATTTACAGCGAATACATTATTGTACGCTTTCTGGAAACCGCTCACATACTATGTGGCATACAATGGAAATGGTTCCACCACCGGCAGTATGAGCAAGAGTACACATACGTATGGAAATTACTTGAATGAAAGATTGACTTCAAATGGTTATATAAGACGTTTTACGGTAGATTATCAAGGGAACGCTGGAAAAATAAATAACATTAGCAATCTGGTTGATTCATACACCCAAACGGTTACAGCTACTTTTAAGGAATGGTGTACCGCTGCTACAAGCACAGGAACTAAGTATGCAAATGGTGCACAATTAACATCAAACTTGTCATCAACTAGTGGTGAAACGGTAAATTTATACGCTCAATGGACTGATTCACAGATTACATTGCCATCAGGAACAAGAGACGGATATGATTTGCTGGGATGGAGTAAGACAAAAACTGCTACGACACCGGATGCGGGATATACAGTTGGTAGTAAAATCACTATTACGGACAATGCGACGTTATACGCAGTATGGAAATTAAAATCGTACACCATTAAATACGATGCGAATGGTGGTACTGGAACAATGGCGGCTGAAATAAAATCACATTTTGGTGGCTATAAAATTGCAGAAAATAAGTTTAACCGGGACGGATATGATTTTGTGGGGTGGAGCATTGACCCGAATTTAGATTACTTGGAACAAGAACCAGAATACCAGCCCGGAGATTTTTACAGCATCGAAGAGTCAATGACACTGTATGCAATATGGGCACAACGTTTTAATGTAGCTTATATCGGAAATGAACAAAGCCTGGGCGTTGACTTTATTGATTCAGGTGACGAAGAATTGGGAATTGCTCAGGCTGATACTTATACTTTTAGCGGTAATATCGATGACGAAGAACAAGAGATATTTAGTAAAGAAAAAAGGGTGAGTTACACGGATGATGAAACTGGGGAAGAGGTACAAGAGGATATTTCTTGTACGGTTGTAGGATGGACTATGACACCGGATGCAGGAAGTGAATGGTCAAGTATAAAGTTGAATCAACTAACTGACTCAAAAGAGGTATATAAGGCTGCAACGTCAATTGATGCAATAACCTATGGAACACCAGCTGAAGACTATGGGACAAATTCGCATGATCGAGCAGACATTGTATTTTATGGCCAAGGAAATGTGAAAGCAGCAGTATCCAATTTATCTGATGATATAACACCCTATGTGAATCTATATGCTATTTGGGATGATGGACCAATTGTAAAAGGTTACGACCTGTACTACACCTTAGATTTTGCTAAATCAACTACAGATACAAATGGTATTACCGTGGATGAGATACTAAGGACGGTAGAGATAGAAGATAAAGAGGATACAGACGTAATAAAAATAGGTTTAATTCCTGAAGATAATGAAAAAGTCGAAGGGGCAACCTATGCAACAATAAGCGATTATTCGGCAAATGATTTTGCGGCATTTGAGCATGACGGAAGTGTGAATGTAAATCTTCAAGCAGTTGACAGCGTAGGAAATATCACAAACAAGCAGATAACAATTCATATAGTCGATTCCACACTATATAAAAGCAATTTTCACCAATACACTAGGTTCATTGATGAAAAGTATTACAATCTGTCATATGAGCAGGGAGGACTTCATCCTGATTCACGATGGCTCACTGATGAAGCATATAAGACAACGATTCAAACCACTTTTTCAAATATTATCAATAGTAAGCCGGAAAAGACGTATGAGTTTACCCGGGAAGAAGTTTTACATATGCAAGAGTTTGTGACAGATAATGGTATTGGCAATTCGCTAAATTCGGATGCACTTAGCAGATTTGTTGCAACTTTTATGTAATGATGGTATTTTAAATATGGAAATTAAAAATAATGCTGGGAAGTGAACTATTAAAGCAAAGGTATACCATTAAATATTTGACTTTGATGAAATTATTATGAGGTATGTGAAGGGGAATAGGTTATGAATGTAAAAAGCAGAATAGCTAGAATATTAGCATTTGTAGTATTAATTAATAATAACCAGCTGATAAATGTTGCAGCTGAAGTAATGATGCCGGTGGTAGAAGATAGGAGCATTGATGCGGTAGGAAATTCTATCACTTCTGGAAAATATACCTATACCATAAATGAAGATAATGCATCTATCACTATTACAAAGTATATAGGGGCAGAAGAAAATGTAATTATTCCAGAAGTGCTTGATGGATATGTGGTAACTGGATTGTACGGAGCCCCATTTGTAAATAATCAATATGTAAAAAATATCAAGGTACCCAAAACGGTAAATTATACGGGTACTGATGGTTGTATTGCTGGTGGTGCGAGTAATTTGCAGAATATTTTTGTGGACAAAGAAAATCCAATTTACTATGATATTGATGGTATACTGTATAAAAATGTTACAGCTGGGGTATATTTATGCGAATTTCCTGAAGGAAAAGTTATGGATACGTTTAAAATTCCTGACAATGTGACCATTATTGGAGTGGGAGCATTTTATAAGCAAACGCTTAGTCTTAGTAGGATTATTATTCCATCAACTGTAAGATATATTACACTTAATTCATTTATGTATTCAAATCTTGAAATATATTTTCATGAAAATATTAATTTGGATGTATCAACGATTGCATTCAATGGAATGCTTTCCGGAACCAAGATTATTGTAACAAGTTCAGCCATGAAGGAAAAGCTCCTAAACGCGATATCGCCTGCAAATGCTTCAAACATTGAAGTCATCAACCTATCCGAATTAGACATTACAACCAGGGCAACATATACAACAGCTTCACAGTCCCTTCTTTTTACAGATGGATTAGATGTGAAATCAACAACAGTGCAGCCAGACACGACCTATACATTATATGATATTTATACCCAGCTCCCAGCCGATACAACCGAATCTGTTACCTGGACTGTTTCGGATTCGGAGCTGGCAACAGTAGACAATGCGAGACAAACAATAAAGATAAACAAATTATCAGGCGATTTTGACTTGATTGGCAAGGATGAAAGCGGCCATCAAATTGTAGCACATATGAAAATCTATATCCCATATACATCTTGTACCCTACCGGGAACGGCAACTGTGTCACCGGGGGAGGAAGGCTCATTTTATGCTGAGTTTGACCCCATCACCGCATACGCCGCAGCCCAAGTGACTTATGTAAGTAGTAATCCTGATGTGATAGAAATAACCAGCACACCATTAGTAAAGTGTGGCAACAATAAAGAGGGAAAACGGATCGAGTGTCATTATAAGGCAAAAAGCTTGGGAACAGCTACAATTACGGCGACTATTAATGACAATGGCAATATAGTTACAAAAACACGTGATTTTGTGATAGATTCTGATAATTATTTACCCACCCATTTCACCCTAACAGACTATTTTATGAATCAAAATTATGTAACTGCTGATAATTATATCGCCACATATACAGGAAGTGAAATAAAACCGAATCCATCCATCGAAAACACCACATATTTTTATGCATTAAGAGAAAATGCAGATTATACCGTTTCCTATACAAACAATATCAACGTAGGAACAGCAACCATCACAGTTACCGGCACTGGTGATTACTACGGAACAATAGCTAAAGAATTTACCATAACACCAAAGCCAATTTCAGATTGTACCGTGAGTAGCATCGGCACCATGACATTTACTGGCAAAGCACTAGAACCAGTTGTAACAGTGAAGAATGGTAGCATGACGTTGGTAAAAAACGATGACTATATTATAGAATACAGGAATAATGAAAGTGCTGGTATGGGCATTGTAATAATCGAGGGTAAAGGCAACTATAAGGGAAGAGTAACGAAAAACTTCACGATTACGAAGCCGAGAGCGACACAAAAACTATCAGGAACAGCAAGCTACAATAAGAAATCGGGTGACAAACCATTTACTTTGAATACAAAGACAAATGGTAATGGGCAGCTAACATATAAGAGCAGTAACACCAAGGTAGCAAAGGTTAATTCCAAAGGCAAGGTAACAATTACAGGGACTGGCTGCGCGATGATTACCGTGACGGCCAAGCAGACTGATTCATATGAAAAGACGACGAAGGATATTAAGGTATATGTTGTGCCTAAAAAAGCAACAATTACGTCCTTAAAATCCAATAAAAAGGCTCAAATGACTGTAAAATGGAAAAAGGATAGCGAAGCATCTGGATATCAGGTGCAGTATTCAACAAGCAGTAAATTTACGGCTAGGAAAACAAGCAGTACGTCTATCAATAAAAGCAGCATCGTATCTAAAACCGTAAAGAGCTTGAAAAAAGGAACGAAATATTATGTTCGGGTCAGAGCCTATCGGACGGTTCAGGTTAATGGTAAAAATGTAAGAAAATACGGAGCGTGGAGCAAGAGTAAAGCTGTTACTCCATGATTAAAAAACAATCATTTTGTAACAGCTTCTTGTATACTTATTAACGTTCATCGATACTATAATTTGGCGCTTCTTTCGTAATATGAATGTCATGTGGATGACTTTCTTTGAGGGAAGCTGCTGAAATTTTTACAAATTTTCCATTCTGCTTTAATTTTTCAACAGTGTCACAACCGCAGTAGCCCATACCAGAGCGGATACCACCAACAAGCTGGAAGACAGTGTCTTCGACATTTCCTTTGTATGCAACTCGACCTTCAACGCCTTCTGGAACAAGTTTCTTGGCATTTTCCTGGAAGTAACGGTCTTTGCTGCCATTTTCCATTGCAGCGAGCGAGCCCATGCCACGGTAAACCTTATATTTTCGGCCTTGATACAATTCAAAAGTACCAGGTGCTTCATCACAACCAGCAAACATGCTGCCCATCATACATACGTTAGCTCCGGCAGCAATCGCTTTGGTCATATCGCCAGAGTATTTAATTCCACCATCTGCAATCACTGGAACGTCACATTCCTTGGCAGCTTCGTAGCAATCCATAATTGCGCTAATCTGTGGCACACCAATTCCGGCAACAACACGAGTGGTACAAATCGAACCAGGTCCGATACCAACCTTAACAGCATCTGCGCCGGCTTCGATTAATGCTTTGGTAGCTTCACCAGTAGCAACATTGCCAGCTACAACCTGTAAATTAGGGAAGGTTGCTTTGATCGATTTAATTGCATTTAAAATATTTAAAGAATGTCCATGCGCAGAGTCAACGATAATGACATCGACATGTGCTTCCACCAATGCAGCTACACGCTCCATCATATTTCCAGTAATTCCCACAGCCGCACCACAGAGCAAACGACCTTGGTCATCTTTGGCGGACAGAGGATATTTAATTTGTTTTTCAATATCTTTAATCGTAATCAGACCTTTGAGGTTGAAATCTTTATCTACAATAGGTAATTTCTCTTTGCGCGCTTTGGCCAGAATTGCTTTTGCTTCATCTAAAGTAATGCCTTCCTGCGCGGTAATCAGACCTTCGGAGGTCATTGATTCTTTAATTTTCTTGGAAAAATCAGTTTCGAATTTTAAATCACGATTGGTAATGATACCAACTAATTTACCGTTTTCGGTAACTGGAACACCAGAGATTCTGAATTTGCTCATCAAATCATCAGCATCCATTAAGGTATGGTCAGGAGAAAGGAAGAATGGATCTGTAATAACGCCATTCTCAGAACGTTTAACTTTATCGACCTCATCAGCTTGCGCCTCGATAGACATATTCTTATGAATAATTCCGATACCGCCTTGTCTAGCCATAGCAATCGCCATGCGGTGTTCGGTTACAGTGTCCATTCCCGCGCTCATCATAGGAATGTTCAATGTAATTTTTTTGGTTAACTTAGTAGTTAAGTCAATCATATTAGGTGTTACTTCGGAATATGCAGGAACTAATAACACATCATCAAATGTGATTCCATCGCCGATAATTGTACCCATTTCTTGTTTCCTCGCTTTCTTAATTTTCCACAAAATTGTACTCAAGGTGGACTTATTATTTTTATATTTATTGGTATAAGGTTTTAATTTCTCAATTCTAGCAAAAAAAATGAGATGTGTCAATTAGAAATACTTGATATCTGGACATGGAAATGATATACTTTGCGTATTAAAAAAAGAACGATTATGAGATCAGAAAGAGTGATAAAATATGGAAGTTTCGGGATTGTTTATTTTCTTGGGTGCAATAGTTTTCTTGGTGATACTTGTTATAATCATAGCTGTCATAGCCGCAATCGCAGGAGGGTCATCAGCCAAAATAATTGATCAGGAACCAGATGCAGAAGATATCGCATAGAAATTAAAAAACGCTTCGCGAGAAACATTCTGTGGCGAAATGGAAGAACATAATTCACATTCTGCCACAGCCAAGAATCTCGCAAAGCGTTATTTTTTTGTTAAAAAACAATGAAGGACAAAAACGGCAGGATGGAAAAATTGTGCAAGCATGTCCTTCAACTTTCAGACAACTCTACACGGGTATGCCAAGTTTGCTGAATAATAAGTTCATCGAGTTAATTTCTAAAATCAAAATCATATTGCATTTGATTTCTGAACCGGAAACGCAGAGACGTTCTTCAATAAACAATACTTTATTCCCAAGCGCAGCAAATTTATGGGAAGGAACAGCTAAAATATTGGCTACAGAATCAATGTAATCCTCTGGCGGTGAAATATTAATATAAGTGTCTGTCATTTTAGCAATCGAATTAATATAGGCAGCCGTGGTAATATTGCCCATTTCCCGAATCACCGATAAATCCATATCTGAGATATGTGCCAATGAGGTGATTTCCTTTTCATAAAATGTATTAATCAGACGACTTGCAAACTCCTCCTGAACAACCTGAAGCATGGCACCTTGAAAATCTCCATCGAGATTAAGCATTATGCCAACCGCTTCCATATCAGGCCCCCCGAGGTACTGTGTGGCTTCGGTATAGTCAATTAAGTGGATATGCGGAATCTCAATATCCACAACTGTATTCATCATGGTGGCTAAAGCTGTTGCAGCATTACCAGAACCAATATTACCGATTTCAGACAATACACTTAAGTGCATTTCATTCAATTCATTTAATTTTGCAATTGCCATACGTGGTCTCCCTTTTCATGTGTAAAATCTTTCTTACATTATAACATTTATTTTGTCCTAGGTCATTATGAAAATGAATTATTTATTTAGAATTATTTTAGCCAAATATAAAATAAATGTAAAACTTTTCGGGTTTGATTGAAATAAGCTTCGGAAGAGTGTAAACTAGGTAAAAGAGAAAAAGGAAACAGCGGAGGTAAGAGAGAAATGTTGTCCAAATTAAGCGTCAAAAAGCCATATACAGTGCTGGTTGGTGTCGTCTTGGTGATTGTCCTCGGTGTCGTATCATTAACGAAGATGACCGCAGACTTATTACCAAACATGAGCTTTCCATATGCGATTGTCATTACGACATATCCAGGTGCCAGCCCGGAAGAAATGGAAAAAAAGGTAACTGCCCCAATTGAAGCGGCAATGGCAACGACATCAAATATAAAAAATGTCAGTTCGATGTCATATAATAGCTATTCAGTGGTAGTGTTGGAATACGAGCAGCGAGCCAATATGGATTCGGTCATGATTGAAATGCGTGGTGAGCTGGACCAGTTGGAAGGCTCCTTTGATGATGTGGTGGGAACACCGATGATTATGCAGATTGACCCAGATATGCTGCCGGTCATGGTTGCGGCGGTGGATGTAAATAATATGGATGGTACAGCAGTAACAGATTATGTTGAAAATGAGCTGATTCCTTCCTTAGAGAGTGTAGAAGGCGTAGCATCCGTGTCTTCATCAGGGGAGATAACCGAGCATATTCAGGTGACCTTAGATGAGGATAAGATAAGTGCTTTAAATGAAAAGATACAGACCGCAATTGAAGAGAAGTTTGTTACGGCTCAGGAGGAGCTGGATAGTGGTAAAAGTGAACTGGAATCCGGCAAGAAACAGTTAGAAGCTGGTAAGGATACGCTCGCTTCGTCCGTTAGCTCAGCCAAGAGCGAGTTAAATGTAAAACAGATAGAGCTGTTCCAGCAGGAAAAGGATTTGACCGGGCAGCTAGCGAGTTTAAAAGAACAGCAGAGTGGACTGGAATCGGCAATCGCAGGAATGAAAGAAGCGAAGGAAGCAGCGGATACGCTGGTTACCAATATGACACCGATTCAGCAGCTATTAGATACATACACGGATGAGCAGATAACGATGATGGGGCAGGACCCAAATGTGCTGCGGGCATCCCTTGAACAAATGCAGGCTGGTTTAGATACAATTAACAGCCAGTTGACATCGGGTGATTCAGCAGCTAGTCTGGCAGAGGCCGGAATTACAATGAAATCCTATCAGGACATCCCGGCGGCAGTAAAGGTGCTAGAAGAGAATCTGGTAGCCTTAAAAGCTGGAATCGTAACCTTAGAGGATGGCATTACGCAGATTAAAGATGGCAAGGTTACACTTAGTGACGCATTGGCCCAATTAAATAAGAACGAAATCTTAAATTCCATTGATATCAGCAGTAATTTAGCGAAGCTAAATGCTGGTGAGACATCCTTAGAAGAGGCTCAGAGCACCCTGGACAGTGCCAAGGAGAGCGCCTTGGACGGTGCCGATTTGAATGAAATACTGACCAGTGAAACCTTGGAAAATTTGCTGATGGCGCAGAACTTTGCAATGCCGGCAGGATATATTACCGAGGAAAAGGTAAAATATCTGGTCAAAGTCGGTGATGAAGTAAAAGACATCGATGATTTACGCGATTTGACCTTGATCGATATGCACCTCGATGGCATTGACCCAATTAAGCTTGCCGATGTGGCACAGATTGAAATGGCAGATAACAGTGCTGAGGTATATACTAAGGTAAATGGTAATCCCGGTATCATGCTGACATTCGAAAAACAGACCGGATATTCCACCGGTAATGTGACAAATGCCCTGCATAGCCGGTTTAAAAGTCTGATGTCAGAGAATGAAGACCTTCACCTTGCCGTCTTGATGGATCAGGGTGTATATATTGATATTATTGTCAACAATGTTATGAGCAACATGATTTATGGTGCGATTTTGGCAATTATCATTCTGTTACTATTTTTGAAGAATTTCCGTTTGACCTTTGTAATTGCATGCTCGATTCCGCTCAGTGTAATCTTTGCGGTGCTGCTGATGTACTTCAGTGGAATTACGCTGAACATCATATCCTTATCGGGTCTGGCACTTGGAATCGGTATGCTGGTTGATAACTCGATTGTCGTAATTGAGAATATTTACCGCCTTAGAAATGAAGGCTTGTCGGTGAAAAAAGCAGCGATACAGGGTGCGAGTCAGGTGTCGGGAGCAATAATCGCCTCTACCCTGACAACGGTTTGTGTATTTGCACCAATTATCTTTACCGAAGGAATTACAAGACAATTATTTGTTGATATGGCCTTAACAATCGCCTATTCCTTGTTTGCCAGTCTGATTGTGGCACTATCCTTTGTGCCAATGATGGCTGCCGGATTATTAAAAAATACCAAAGAAAAAGACCATCGATTATTTAATGGTATTCAGAATGTATATGGAAGCTTTATTAAAGGCGCGCTGCGTTTTAAGCCAATTGTATTTATTTTGACGATTGCACTTTTTGCGGGCAGTATTGCACTTGCAATGTCTAAAGGCACATCCTTTATGCCGGAAATGGAAAGCTCACAGGTAACGGTTACGGTAACGCCAAAGGAAACATCAGAATTTACCGAGCTAACGGCAATGACTGATGAAGTCATCACGCGCATCTCTGATATAGAAGATATTGATACCATTGGTGCCAGCATCGGTGGCGGCGGAATGATGAGCCTGATGGGTTCGGGCTCAAGCGATAGTGCAACGATGTATCTGCTGTTAAAAGAGGATGCGAAGATGTCCAATCAGGAGCTGAATGATGCAATTGCTGAGCGGACGGCGGGAATGGATTGCGACGTGACCGTCAATACGGCGATGATGGATATGAGCATGTTGACCGGAAATGGTATTTCGGTGCAGATAAAGGGAAATGATTTTGATAAGCTGCAAACAATTGCAAAAGATGTTGCAGCGCTTGTCGAAGCTACCAAGGGAACCAGTGAGGTAGAGGATGGTCTGGAAAATACAGAACCACAGCTTGCCATTTCAGTTGATAAAGAAAAAGCAGCAGAATACGGAATGACAGTGGCACAAGTATTCCAGCTTATTTATGAAAAAATGGCTGACGTGACTGCGGCAACCACAATTTCGACCGATTTGAAAGATTATAAGGTATATATAGAAACAACAGAACAGATCAATGTAACCCGTCAGGAATTAAAAGATTTGACCTTCACCTATCAAAATCAAGACGGTGAAGAGGAAGAAATACAGTTATCGAAGATTGCTGAATTTGCCGAAAAGGATGCCTTAAGCCAGATAAACCGTGAATCACAGTCGCGTTATATAACTGTAAGTGCATCGATTGACGACGACCATAATGTTGGGCTGGTCAGCAGTGCCATCCAAAAAGAGCTGGATAAATATGACTGTCCAGAAGGCTATTCAATCAAAATGGTTGGCGAGGATGAACAGATACAGAGCGCAATGGATCAGATTTATTTGATGTTAGCACTGGCACTGGTATTTATTTATCTGATTATGGTAGCGCAGTTTCAGTCACTGTTATCACCGTTTATCATTATGTTTACGATACCATTGGCATTTACCGGAGGATTTTTAGCTCTTTACTTTACCGGAAAAGACGTCAGCATTATTGCGATGATTGGCTTTGTCATGCTGTCAGGTATTATTGTAAATAACGGAATTGTTATGGTCGACTATATTAATCAGCTGCGGCAGGCAGGTGAGGACAAGAAGGAAGCCATTATCGAGGCTGGAAAGACCAGACTGCGGCCAATCTTAATGACGGCACTGACCACCATTTTGGCGATGACAACATTGGCGCTGGGAATTGGTGAAGGTGCAGAGATGATGCAGCCGATGGCTATCGTTACAATCGGCGGTCTGTTATATGGAACCTTGCTGACCCTAGTGGTGGTGCCATGTATCTATGATGCATTTACCAGCAACAAGAGCATGGTTGAAGAAGAATTGTAAAATACTTGACAAAAAGTGATGAAGCAACTATCATGACAATATAAATCAGACAATGGTAATGAGAAAGAGGAGTATTCCGATACGATTCCAAGAGAGGGTGACTCACCGGCTGAAAGGTCATCTGAATACGAGCGGAAGAAGGTAGCTTTTGAACCAAAGGGCCAAGAAAGCCGAAGACATCAGTCCGAAGGCATAAGTCTTTTCGAGTCGTCCCCGTTAACGGACAAGAAGATGGAAAAAGGTTGTAAACCTTTTATCTAAACAAAGGTGGTACCGCGATAAAACGCCCTTTGCAGAGGATATCTGCAAAGGGCGTTTTTTACTTTATCGAAAAGTTTGTTCCCGATAAAGTAAACTACGAATAATCGAAAAGGAGATTAACAAAATGAACAAAGAATTAGCAAAAACATACGACCCACAAGGAATTGAAGACAGATTATATCAAAAATGGGAGGATAACGGTTATTTTCATGCAAGTGTAGACCGCAGCAAAAAGCCATTTACCATTGTAATGCCGCCGCCAAACATTACCGGCCAATTACACATGGGTCATGCACTCGATAATACGATGCAGGATATTTTGATTCGTTTCAAAAGAATGCAGGGCTATAACGCGCTGTGGCAGCCGGGCACAGACCATGCATCTATTGCGACCGAAGTAAAAGTGATTGAATCCTTAAAAGCACAGGGCATTAATAAAGAAGATTTAGGTCGCGATGGATTTTTGGAAAAAGCCTGGGAATGGAAAGAAGAGTATGGCGGACGGATTATCAATCAGTTGAAGAAAATGGGCTCCTCAGCTGATTGGGAAAGAGAACGCTTTACGATGGATGACGGTTGCTCAGAAGCCGTTCAGCATGTATTTATCCGTCTATTTGAAAAAGGCTATATCTATAAAGGTTCCCGCATCATTAACTGGTGCCCGGTATGTCAGACCTCAATTTCCGATGCTGAGGTAGAGCATGAGGAACACGACGGCAACTTCTGGCATATTAATTACCCGGTTGTTGGCGAAGAAGGACGTTTTGTTGAAATCGCGACCACCAGACCGGAAACCATGTTTGGTGACACCGCAGTAGCCGTAAATCCAGAGGATGAACGGTATCAGGATTTGATTGGCAAGATGTTAAAGCTGCCGCTGACGGACCGTGAGATACCGGTAATCGCCGATTCTTATGTCGATAAAGAATTTGGAACCGGTTGTGTGAAGATTACACCGGCGCATGACCCAAATGACTTTGAAGTGGGAAAACGTCATAATCTGGAAGAACTAACGGTCATGCATGATGATGCAACAATGAATCAGTATGCTGGTAAATATAATGGCATGGAGCGTTACGAATGCCGTAAGGCTCTGCTGAAAGATTTAGAAGCAATGGGCTTGCTCGTAAAGACCGAGCCGCATGCACACAATGTTGGAACGCATGACCGCTGCAGAACCACCGTCGAACCAATGGTAAAACAGCAGTGGTTTGTAAAAATGGAAGATATGATTAAGCCAGCCGTTGAAGGTGTAAAAAATGGTGATATAAAGCTGTTGCCAAAGCGGATGGAAAAAACGTATTTTAACTGGACCGACAACATTCGTGACTGGTGTATTTCGCGACAGCTATGGTGGGGACACCGAATTCCCGCATATTACTGCTCGGATTGTGGTGAAATGGTAGTAGCAGGCGATGCACCACAGACCTGCCCAAAATGTGGCAGTGTTCATATGAAGCAGGACGAAGATACCTTAGATACCTGGTTTTCATCGGCACTGTGGCCATTTTCAACCTTGGGCTGGCCAGAGAAAACAGAAGACCTGGATTACTTTTATCCAAATGATGTACTGGTAACCGGATACGATATTATCTTCTTCTGGGTTATCCGCATGATTTTCTCGGGCTATGAGCAGATGGGCAAAGCACCATTCCACACCGTACTATTCCACGGTCTGGTTCGTGACTCTCAGGGACGTAAGATGAGTAAATCATTAGGAAACGGAATCGACCCACTTGAGGTAATTGAAAAATACGGAGCAGATGCATTAAGACTGACATTAGTAACTGGTAATGCACCGGGTAATGATATGCGTTTCTACCTCGAAAGAGTGGAAGCCTCCAGAAACTTTGCCAATAAAGTATGGAATGCGTCGCGGTTTATTATGATGAATTTAGATGGTGTGGAAGTTACTGAGCCAGCACTATCCCAATTAGCGCCGGAAGATAAGTGGATACTCTCAGCATTTAATACCTTAGCCAAAGAAGTAACCGAGAATATGGAGAAATACGAGCTGGGAATTGCCGTACAGAAAGTCTATGATTTCATTTGGGATGAATTTTGTGATTGGTACATTGAAATAGCCAAGGTCCGTACTTATAAAAAAGAAGAAAATCCACAGGCAGCAAATGCGGCATTGTGGACGTTGAAAACGGTACTGGGTCAGGCATTAAAATTACTGCACCCATATATGCCATTCCTAACCGAAGAAATCTACTGTACATTAAATCCACAGGAAGAGACAATCATGCTGGCAGAGTGGCCAGCCTTTAAAGCAGAATGGGTATTTGAGGCAGAGGAGGAAATAATCGAGCGTGTCAAGAATTTAGTGAAGGGAATCAGAAACCTTCGCACGGAAATGGATGTTCCACCATCAAGAAAAGCCAAAGTAATTATCGTTTCTGAAGATAACATGATTGCCGGGACATACCAGACAATGCAAAATGCCTACCGCAATCTGATTAGTGCAAGCGAGATTGTCATCCAGCATGACCGTGAAGGAATTGCTGAGGATGCGGTATCAGTAGTGATTCCGGGAGTAGTTGTCTATATGCCATTAGAAGACCTCGTTGATATGGAAAAAGAAAGAGAACGTCTTTTAAAAGAAAAAGCAAGATTAGAAAAAGAGCTGGCTCGTTCTCACGGGATGCTAAATAATGAGAAATTTGTCGGAAATGCACCAGCAGCGAAGCTGCAAGAGGAAAAAGATAAACTGGCTAGTTATGAACAAATGATGGAACAAGTTATGGAGCATATTTCCCGCTTGAAATAGCATAAAAAAGTCTGACATTAGTTGTGAAATTGATGAAATTGTGGTATAACTATATTAGATAATTGTGACGAAATATAGTAAAAGGGGGTGAGCGTATGTTGCAGAATGAAGATGCAATCAGCATTAGCATTAGCAGTGATGAAATGGCTGCCTATGTAATGCTGTGGACGCCCACGTCAAAAGATGACTATACCCTGTCAAAAGTCAGAGCGAAACTGTCTGAAAATGGTGTGGTATATGGAGTTGCAGAAGATGTAATCAATAAACTAATTGCCGAAGGACCTTATGAGAAGGAGGTTCAGGTGGCATTTGGCACGCCAGTAGTAGAGGGGATTGACGGTTACTACGAATACAATTTTAAAACAACAATAGAGCATAAGCCCCAGATTCGTAAAGATGGAACGGTCGATTATTGGAGTATGAACGTGATTGAGACTGTTGTCGCTGGTCAGGTAATCGCTACCTATCACCCAGCGGTGACCGGCTCAAGCGGTCGGACGGTTACGGGGAAGGAATTAGTTTCTCGGGTAGCTAGAGAGTTAAGTCCATTAAAAGGCAGAGGGTTTGAGCGTAATAATGATAACCTAACCTATGTGGCATCCATTGATGGCAAAATCGAAATGGCAAATAACCGGATTAATATTATTGATATTTTTGAGATTTATGGAAATGTAGATGCGGTTTATGGTGATGTACAGTTTGCTGGTGATATTGTAATTCATGGTAATATCTGTTCTGGGATGAATGTCCGGACCAATGGAACGCTTACCGTCGATGGTGTTGTCGAAGGCGCCAATATACGCGCTGGCAAAGACATAATTTTACGTGGTGGTGTGCTTGGCGAAGGAAAAGGCGAAATATTTGCCAAAGGAAATATTTTTGCCAAGTTTTTCGAATTCGCCAAGATTACCTGCTATGGCTCTATTGAAGCTGATGTTTTGTTACAGTGCGAGGTAGAGTGTAAGAAACAAATAATTCTCAAGGGGAAGAAGGGTGCCATTATTGGAGGAACCGTGCGGGCCGTACAAGGATTAGATGTCAATGACATTGGTAACGATTCGGAAATCAGCACCAATATTGAAGTCGGAATTGTGGAAGAAGTATTTGTAAGAATGCGGGTACTTACTGCGGAAGTTGCGAGGTTAACGGAAAGTCTCGAAAAAATTGATAAAGCACTGGCGGTTTTTGCGAGAGTGGAAGAGGAACGCGGGGTATCCTACCGAAATCATCCGGGGCGGATGAAGCTACTGCGGGCTCGAATCCAAGATAGCTCGACATTAAAAGCGACGGAGGCAGAGTTGCATGAATATTTGGCCCTTGAACAAGCATCAAAGTCGTCAACCATTAAGGTGAATCGGACCGTGTATCCAGGAACTTCAATTGTGATAGGATTATCCAAAGTATTGGTAAAAGAACCACAGATTGCCGTCGAATATGTTCGCAGGGCAGACAAAGTAGTGTTAAAAGGCGACATGATTGTCGGATAAACGCAGAAACTGCGATGAAAAAATGAAGAAGATTTCCGAAAGGGACTTGCAAAAAATCATCACTATATTATACTAATGTAGTGGTGATTTTTGTGACTTATGAAGAAATATGTGAATATATATATAATATTCCCAAATATACAAAAAAGAATAGTTTAGAACATACCAGAACATTGTTGAGGCGTTTGGGAAATCCCGAGCAGCAATTTGAGGTCATTCATGTGGCTGGAAGCAATGGTAAGGGTAGTGTCTGCGCATTTATCAATAGTGTCTTGATGGAAGCCGGGAAGCATGTCGGGCTGTTTACGTCTCCGCATTTAATATGTATGGAAGAACGATTCATAATAAATGGAGATAATTGCAGTCAGGAAGTGTTTCGCTGGTCTTTTGAGCAGGTGCAGGCAGTTATTATGGACATGCAGGAAGAAGGCTTGCCTCATCCGGCTTTTTTTGAGACCCTATTTGCGATGGGCATGTTAGTATTTGCCAAAGCAGGGGTAGAAATTGTGGTATTAGAAACTGGTCTGGGTGGCCGATTGGATGCGACCAATGTGGTTGCAAATCCGTTGATGACAATTATAACGTCAATCAGCCTGGAGCATACCGAAATATTGGGCGATACGATTGAAGCAATCGCGGCCGAAAAAGCAGGTATCATAAAAGAAGGAACGCCGGTTGTATTTGATGCCAGCAATGAACAGGCAGCGGCCGTGATACGAAGCGTTGCAAAGTCAAAACAGGCACCATATTACGAAATTAATAAAAAAGATTTAAAGATTCATGAATTAACCGGAAAAAATATTGATTTTTGCTATGCGAATCGTTATGATAAGGAAAGTCCCCGTTTAACAATTCCATTTGTTGCGGAGTATCAGATGATAAATGCAATGCTTTCCTATCAGGCACTTGCTATGCTCCAGGATGAACTGGCAATTGATATAGGTTGTATCAAAAGAGGAATCGCAGCAACTGTTTGGCATGGTAGAATGCAAGAGATAGCCGACGGAATCTACTTTGATGGAGCACATAATGTTAACGGGATGGAAGCGTTTGTAAAAACCGTGGCAAGCATAGGTGGTGAGCATCCAATCTTGTTGTTTTCGATGGTGCGTGAAAAAGATTACCAGCAGGTAATCCAAATATTAGCCCAGCAGATAGCTTGGGGGATGGTCGTACTCACGAAAATTAAGGATGAAAGAGGTTTAGAACCAGAGCTTCTGGCGGCAGAGTTTGAACAGTGGGGAATTAAGACCAAAATAGTAGAAGGTAGTGATGCAGCTTATCACTATGCAGTAGGGCAAAAGAACGATAATCAGACATTATTTTGTGCAGGCTCGCTTTATCTGATTGGTGAATTGGAGATAGCAGCAGGAGAGGAAAGAGGTTTAAAATGATTGATTTTGAAGAAGAATTGAAGAAATTTCAGCCTAGCTTAGAAGTAGAAGAGGCAGAGTCAGCAATATATAATCAGGACTTGACAGATATGACAGATATTCTCCAGGAAATGTTAAAAGAGGCAAAAGGAATCCGGTAGAAAGTTTGCAAGTTCCTAGAAAGGCATGGTTCTTTATATGAAATGTATGTATTGCGGAACACAGCTGTCAAAAGATAACTTTTGCCCAGGCTGTGGCAACGATGTAAAGATATATAAAAAGATAATCGAGATGTCAAATTTTCACTATAATCAGGGACTATCCAGAGCGTCAGTGAAGAATTTATCTGGTGCAATTGAAAGCCTAAATGAAAGTTTGCGTTATAATAAATCAAATATCAAAGCCAGAAATCTTTTAGGGCTGGTCTATTTTGAAGTAGGAGAGACGGTTTCTGCATTGAGCGAATGGGTAATCAGCCGCAGTCTTCAACATGAAAATAACGAAGCAGAACGTTATCTGAACGAAATCCAGAAAAATGCGGGAAAGTTAGAGACAATCAATCAGACGATCAAAAAATACAATCAGGCATTGCAATATTGCAAGCAAGGAAGTAATGATTTAGCTGCAATCCAATTGAAAAAAGTGCTGTCACTTAATCCGAAGCTAGTTAAGGGACATCAATTGATGGCATTGCTTTATATGGAAGCGGGCAAATATGAGCCAGCCAAGCGATGTTTGCGGGCCGCAGGTCGAATTGATGCCGGGAATACTTTGACTCTTCGTTATCTGAAAGAGACGAACCAAGCACTTCGTGGTGAAAGCAGCGGCAAAAAACAAGATAAAAATGATGACCTCATTGCTTATAAGAGTGGTAATGAAACCATTATTCAGCCAGCCAATTTCAAAGACCATTCCGCCATATCGACAATTATAAATATTGTGATTGGTGTGGTAATCGGTGCATGTATTACAGCATTTTTAATTGTTCCAAGCATCCAGCATGCAGCTCAAAATGAAGCGAGAACAGCCGAGAAGGAAGCTAGCGATACCCTTTCAACCAAGAATCAGGCAATTGTTTCATTGGAAAATCAGATTGAAGAATTGACAAAACAGATTGGTGAAGGCGAGAATGCGAGTCAGGAAAACCAGAATAGAATCGCCACATATGACCAGTTGCTAAGCGCGTATGCTGCATTTGTTAATGAAGATGTGACCGGTGCAGGAGATACATTAGCGAGTATTAACGTAGATTATTTGAGTGATTCGGCAAAAGAGATATATAATTCAATTAATGCAACTGTCAATGAACAATATATTGAAACCGCGTATAATACAGGTTACACAGCTTATAATCAACAGAACTACACCGAAGCAGCTACAAATTTGCAAAAGGTAGTTGATTTGGATGAAGCATATAAAGATGGATACGCCATCTATTACCTGGCCCAGGCTTACAAAAATTTGGGTGATGATACGAAAGCGGCGATATATTATCAGAAGGTGGTTGATGGATATCCTGGTACCGAACGGGCATCTACAGCGCAGAACTTTTTAAATAATTTAAACAAGGATGACACAGCCAATCAGCCAGAAAATGGACCAGACGATAGTATTCCGGCAAATACCACCCCAGACGATAATTCACCAGCGGATAACCCAGAAGATGGTACCCCGGCGGATAACCCGGACGATGGTACTGCAGGGGATAATCCAGACGATGGTACCTCAGGGGATAATCCCGACGATGGTACCCCAGGGGATAATCCAGATGATGGAACCCCAGAATAAATAACTTACAAAAGACATCAAAAGTAATTTTTTTGGTGTCTTTTTTTATGCATATTAAAAGGAGATTAAAAATGGAATGTAATTATGAATTAAAAGAGGGCTGTCTAACAATCAATGTGCCCAAAGAATTGGACCATCATTGTGCCACACAGTTACGGATGGAAACAGATTTGCTTATCGAAGCTTACCATGTCAGAAAACTGGTATTTGATTTTACCAATACCGATTTTATGGACAGCTCTGGAATCGGAGTCCTGATTGGGCGGTGTAAGACGATGAATTATAGTGGTGGCGAAGTAAGTGCCGAGAATTTAAATGAACGAATTCAGAAGATATTTGTCGTTTCTGGTCTACATAAAATTGTTAAGATACACACAAAAGAGGAGGAATAAGAAATGGAAAAGAGAAATGAAATGTGCGTGGAATTTGATTCACGTTCAATTAATGAAGGATTTGCCAGAGTGGCAGTAGCAGCTTTTATTGCCGAGCTAAATCCAACGCTGGACGAGATTTCAGATGTAAAAACGGCAGTTTCAGAGGCCGTTACCAATGCCGTGATACATGGCTACGAAGAAACGGTGGGCAAAATCAAGATGAGCTGCGTAATTGTTGACCAGGAAATCGAAATCGAGATAGCGGATAACGGAAAAGGAATTGCCGATGTTGAGCAGGCAAAGACACCATTTTTTACAACCAAACCGGAGTTGGAACGCTCTGGTATGGGATTTGCATTTATGGAAGCATTCATGGATGACGTAAGGGTGAAGTCGGAACTGGAAAAAGGGACAACGGTTTGGATGAAAAAGTTAATTGGCCGGAAAGGTGACTGCTAGCGACAATGGATCAATTGGTGGCAATGATAGAACGGGCACACAATGGGGATAAAGAGGCGAGGAACCAACTGGTATCAGAGAATTTGGGGTTGGTTTGGAGCATCGTAAAACGATTTGAAAATAGGGGACATGACCGCGAGGAATTGTTCCAGATTGGCAGTGTGGGACTGATCAAAGCGATTGATAAGTTTGACACTAGCTTTGGGGTGCGCTTTTCAACGTATGCAGTGCCAGTGATTAGTGGTGAAATCAAACGTTTTTTACGGGATGATGGGCTGATAAAAGTGTCACGGACATTAAAGGAAAATGGTTACAAGCTGCATCAGGCCGCCGCACTGTTGGCGAATCGGCTGGGTCGCGAGGCAACACTCAATGAAATCTGTCAGGAAAGCGGGCTTTCAATGGAAGAAGCAGTCATGGCAATGGAAGCAAAAATCGAAGTTGAGTCAATATATAAATCCGTATACCAAAACGATGGCAGTGAGATTTTTTTAGTGGACCAGGTCATGGAATCAGGGACCGGTATCGGCTGTGTTCAGGGAAGCGATGGAGCCGGAACAGTCAGTGAAGAGGAGCAGGTAATTAATCATATGGTGATTGACGAGCTGCTGGCCGAGCTTGATGAAACCGAGCGAAAATTAATTGAATTAAGGTATTTTCAGGAAAAGACTCAGACTGTTGTTGCACAGGAATTAGGTATTAGCCAAGTGCAGGTTAGCCGGTTAGAAAAAAAATTACTGTTGCGGATGAGAAGTAGGTTGACAAAATAGGGGATAGGAAATATACTTAATGAAGAATTGAATAACGAATCCGGTAGGTGAGGCTACCATAGGGATACGGATTACTGCCGCGGAGTAGTGGAGACACTATGAGAAGGTCAACAGTCTATGTCGTCAAGGCGTAGAATAATGTAATTACATCGCCCTATGAAGTTAAAGCTTGAACGAGATAATTTACAGGGCGAAGTGTCCTTATCATTGTTTGAGCTAATGGTAGGGACTTTTTTATGTGCATAACTTAGAATACTCCTATGCGCATAAAGATAGAATCAAGCTTGCGCGATTCCCGTGCCGAGTGCGGTCGCCCTGGCGACATTATACATTACGCACGAGTGCACATCCCCCGGAGGGAATTTTTAACGAAGTTAAAATGAAAGGGTGTGTGGAAAGATGATTAACTACTACAGAACCGTAGACAGCAGAATAACAGAAATTGAATCACCAATGGAGGATTGTTGGATATCTTTGGTGAATCCAACTGAGGCTGAAGTCGCGGCAATAGCGGAACGTTATGGTGTTGATATGGATGCCATGAAGTCAGCATTAGATAATGATGAACGCTCCCGTATTGAAACAGATGAGAATTTTACAATGGTGTTGGTTAACATTCCCACGATTGAAACCCATAACGATAAAGAATTATATGATACAATACCAATGTCAATCTTTTTAGTGAAGAAGGCAGTAATTACGGTTTGTTTAGAAGAAACACCGATTCTACGGGGCTTTTTGACTGGTGCAGTGCGTTCCTTTGACCCGGCAATGAAATCACGTTTTGTATTGCAGATATTGTACCGCACGGCATCACTGTTCTTGCAGTACCTAAGAATTATCGACCGACAAAGCGACCAGGTCGAGAACAAATTGCATAAATCAACCCAGAACCGTGAATTAATCGAGCTGCTCAAGCTGGAAAAGAGCTTGGTTTACTTTACAACGGCGCTTCGTTCGAACGAAGTTGTTTTGGAGAAATTATTTAAAAATGATAGTGTGAAGAAATATCCAGAGGACGAGGATTTATTGGAGGATGTTATCGTTGAAAATAAACAGGCAATCGAGATGGCCAATATCTATAGCGGTATTTTAAGCGGTATGATGGATGCGTTTGCATCAGTAATATCCAACAACCTGAATATTGTTATGAAAGTGTTAGCCATTGTAACAATGGTAATGTCGATTCCAACGATGATTTTTAGTGCGTATGGAATGAACGTAGCATCAGCCGGAATGCCATTTGCGGAGAGTGTTTACGGATTTTGGATTATTGTTTTAATCGCATTGGGACTGAGTGCTGTTTTTGCAATTATCTTTTCAAAATTAAAAATGTTTAAATAGCAGTTATGCAGGTTGTGAGAAAGGTATGGTTATTAGAATGTACGAGAACTATGTATTTGACCTATATGGCACATTAGTGGATATTCATACCGATGAAGATATGCCTGAAGTATGGGAAAAGCTGGCATTATTTTATGGCTACTATGGTGCATTATATGAACCGCAGGAGTTGCAGGATAGCTATGAAAAATTAGTGAAAATCCGAGAGCAGGGACAGAAAACGCAGCTAGAAGCAGGTGGTAAATCGGATGTACAACCAGGGGCCAACATGGTACCAAATTATACTCATGAAGCGTATCCGGAAATCAAAATTGAACAGGTATTTATGGAGCTGTTTGAACAAAAAGGAATTACCGCAGAGCGTACCCTTGGCATTCATACCGGACAGTTTTTTCGGGTTCTGACAACGGACTATATTAAACTATATAAAGGTGTGCCAGCGATGCTTGAAAATATTCGCAGGATGGGCAAAAAAGTATTTTTGTTATCCAATGCACAGCGGATATTTACCGAGTACGAGCTGAATTTATTAGATATCGCCAAGTATTTTGATGGCATTCTGATTTCATCGGAATATGGAACCAAGAAGCCGGATATCCGCTTTTTTGAAATATTGTTAAAGCAGTATCAGTTGAATCCAAGAGAATGTATTATGATTGGAAATGATGCGAGGTGTGATATTGCCGGTGCAAAAAATGCTGGAATGGATACGTATTACATTCATTCTAATATATCGCCGGAATGTACGAGTGAGCCTGATGCTACCTATTGCCAGATGAAGATGGATATTACGAAGGTATGCAGAGCGCTTGCGATTCCAATGTAGTAAATAATTTTTGGATGAGGTTTTGTGGATATGAATATTATTGCAGTAGATGATGAAAGAGCAGCACTTTGGAGCTTAGAAAAAGCGATTAATCAGACGGTAAAAGATGCGACTGTGACCGGATTTTGTTCATCACATGAGGCCCTGCACTATGCCGCGGAACATAAAGTAGATATTGCATTTTTAGACATTGAGATGGGTGAAATGAATGGTTTGTTTGTGGCAAAAAGATTAAAAGAAATATATCATCAAACAAATATTATCTTTGTGACAGGATATAGCAGTTATGCGAAGAATGCCTTTGAATTACATGCCTCTGGTTACATCTTGAAACCGATAGATTCCGAACAAGTGGAAAAGGAACTGGCAAATCTGCGTCATTCGGTTGTACCTTTGAATGTGGGAATTCGTGTTCAATGTTTTGGAAATTTCGAAATTTTTTCAGAAGGAAAACAGATTTTTTTTAAGCGCCCAAAGTCTAAAGAGGCACTAGCCTTTTTAATTGACCGCAGAGGCTCATACATCAGTAAAAGAGAGTTGGCCGCAATTCTTTGGGAAGATGAACTATATACCCGCAGTATACAGTCGCATCTGCACATTTTATTATCAGAGATGGAGCAGGCCTTAAAAGAGGCTGGAGCTGAGGAAATAATTATGAAAAGGCGGGGGCTTTATGCCGTTGATGTGAATAAAATCGACTGCGACTATTACAATTATCAAAAAGGTATTGCAGCGGCAGTCAACAGCTATCGTGGAGAATATATGGCGAATTATAGCTGGGCGGAGTTTACGACAGGAGTGCTGTCAAGAGAAAAATAATTGATATTAGCGTAAATCTGGTCTAATCGGGCATGGATTTACGCTTTTTTGTAACGTTTTTTAAATTGGTGGCTCTAATAAGGGAAGGAGGGGGAAACAACAGTGACATTTGAAACAGTGTATAAAAAATATAGTATCCAAGTGTATAAGTTTCTTCTCTCACTTACTGCCGACGAGTATCTGGCGGAGGAGCTGCTCCAGGAAACTTTTTATCAGGCATACTTACATATTGATGGTTTTGAAGGAAAATGCAGCATGTATACCTGGTTATGCCAGATTGGGAAAAATGCCTGGCTCAAGGAGTGCCGACGGCGGAATCGGTTTGATAAAAAAACGATTGAAGAGCATGAACATTTAACTGCTGATGCTAGTCCGGAGAATACCGTGATTCGACGGTCGGAAGCCACGCGAGCCAAGAAGATTATTGATACTCTGAGTGAGCCGTATCGCAGCGTATTCGTAATGAAAACTTTTGGAGAAATGAAGTTAAAAGAAATTGCAAAGGCATTTGACAAGACCGAGAGCTGGGCCAGAGTAACCTTTTACCGGGCGAAGAAAATGATTGTGCAAAAAATGGAGGAATAAGATGAATATAACATGTAATGTAATTGAAGATTTACTACCTTTGTATGTAGATGGATTATGTTCAAAGGAGAGCGCTGATTTAATCGAAGCGCATCTGAAGGAATGTCGAAGCTGTCAGGGAATGTTAGATGTTCTAAGGAATCAGAAGATTCCGTTTGAGGCAGAAGAAGTACAGGTCAATCTGGAGGAAAAGAAAGTTCTTAAAAAGGGCTTGAAAAAAATCAAACAGCGCAGTCTGGTTCGTTTTGCATCGGTGCTGCTCGTTCTCTGCCTGTTGGGAATCAATGGAGTGATGATTTTTAATCAGGTTACAGGTCAGGGAAGATGTTATGAGAGCATAAAAGAGATACATGCCGTTACCTCTTTTTTCCGGGCAATCAAGAATGGCAATTACGAAAAAGCAGCTGGGTATATTGATTACAAATTGGGTTATGAGGATTTAAAAGAGGCATTTTGGGATTCCGAGGGTAAGCTTAATAGTGATTATGCAAGGCAGTATTATGAAGAATTTGAGGGAATGACGGAAGAACGTTACAGCCAGTTGATGCACGAGCGGATGGTGGCATCGCTGCAGGAGTTTGGGGATAATGGAAATAAAATTGTGAGTATCAGATACTATGGGGCATATCGTATCGTCGGTGAAAATGGTGATAAAGCAGCGTGGTCGGCAATGATTTCTGTGACCACAAAAGGGCCGAATGCCACAAGTGCAGTTTATGATTATCGAGTGGAGGATGGAAAAATCAGATTTTGCGGTGGTCTGGGTTTTGCTGAAGAAGATAATAATAAAAGTGATACGCTTCGTGATGCATTGACGGTGTTTATGACCGATGAAATAGAGGAGATGTATTATTAAGCATATCTCGGTTTGTCACCAGTTTGTCATCATCTATTATAATGAGAAACATAATAGAAATAAGGAGGACAAATATGAGACAAAAACGAAAAATAGTATCATTATTAATGGCAATATGTATGGTGTTTCTGCTATTTCCAGCGGTAGCAAAACCAGTACAGGCAGCCACAACGGTGAAAAGGACCGAGGTACTTTCGCTTCACATGAATCAGCATACATATATGGATTACATGTCAACCGATGGAACCAAAAAGACCGTTCGAACAATCGATGGCGATATTACTGATTCGGCAGAAGGCTGGCAGTGGTATTTAGATGGCAATAGTGAACTGGGCTATGAGCCAAGGACATTAGTCTTAGATGGTCTGAATCTGGAGGTGTCAGCAAATAATACGGGCTGTATTTCGTTGCCATCTGAAGATGCAAATATAGTTATTAAAGGGAACAATACAATTACAAATACCTGTAGTGTGGCAAGTTATGCATATGGTATTTATGTACCTGGCCAGAATGTTTCAATTTCGGGAACGGGATGTTTGAATATTACATTATCAGCAACGTGCGAAAATCAGGGGATGGGAATTCAGTCAACGGGAAATGTTACCGTAAAAGATGCAACCCTCACAGTATTTCAAACGGATGCAGTTGCAAATACTCCAAGCGATGGTTACTATGGTATAAAAGCAAATAATATAACCTTGGAGAATGCCATCGTTCAGACCAGCATGGGTGGTGGAGGAAATTCTTATGGACTAGGAGCACAGGGGGAATTTAAGCTAAGCGGTGCATCTAGTATTTGGGCAGCCGGAACAACAACAGCAATCACTGCTGCAACGGCAGATTTAAGTGAAGGCTATCTGGTCTTAGGTAAGGATGCGAAAGGCGACTATACGGCTCCAGGAAGCTTTGCCAATGGAATGCTGGTAGAAACAGCCACACCGACAGCGGCAATCAAAGATGTGAAAATAGTAAAGACATATACCGTTAGCTATGACGGAAATGGAAATACCGGCGGAAAGCTGCCAGCAGCGGAAGAGGTGCTGGTGATTGATTCAATAGTTACGGTGAAGGACAATACCGGAGCATTGAAACGGGATGGCTATACCTTTGCTGGCTGGAATACCGCTGCTGATGGCAGCGGTGCGGACTATGCTGCCGACGATACCTTTAAGCTTTTAAGTGATACCACTTTATTTGCCCAGTGGAAAGAGATACCGGAAACATATACCATCACTTATGATGGAAATGGAAATACCGCAGGTACTGTACCGACCGATCAAACGGCATATGAAAAAGATGCAGCAGCAACCGTACTTGGCAATAGCGGCAGCTTATCAAAAGATGGCTATACCTTTGCTGGTTGGAATACCGCGGCTGATGGAAATGGAACGGATTATACCGAGGGAAATACGTTGACCGTCAGTGGTGATGCAACGCTATATGCAAAGTGGACGGCAGCAGCGGCCAACCCTACCCCAGAAAACACCACAACGACACCGGCGACTAGCACCAAGGTGCCAAAAACGAGTGATACATCAATGTTCGTATTCTGGCTGATAGCATTTGCACTAGCAGGTGGTGTTTGTGTTGGAGTTAGAAAGAGAACGCAACGATAGATAATTGATAAGTAAATAATGAAATGATAGGGAGTGTCAAAAGCAGTAAATTGATGATATCAATTGGCTTTTGGCACTTTTTTTTGACAAAACAATGGTTTATAATATATAGTATATTACTAACAAATGTTAATAGGATGGGAGGGCTTATGATGAAGCATAAATCAGTTATTATTGGGCTTATATGTTTAGTTATCATTGCAGCTGGAACCGGTATCTACATTTCAATAAAAGACAATCATTCGGTTCCAATGCAGACGGTATCAATTTCTGCCGATTATCCCAAATATGATAGTCTAGTAACACTTTCTGACCGGGCAGATACCGTAATCAAGGGAAAAGTTGTTGACTACACATATAGCGAGCTTAATGTATCACAGAAAATTGAATCTGACGATGAGGCACTGAATCCGGGGGGAGAGCCAGATGACAGTACAATACCTTATACTATTTTTACGATAGAAATTGAAAAGACGTATAAGGGGAGTGTAAGTGAAGGAGATACGATTCAAGTTAAGCAATTGGGCGGTGTTTTTGATAATATTGAATACGTGTTGGAAGATGGAAATAGTACAGACATTGAAATTGAAAAAAAATATGTGTTTTTCCTTGAAACATATTCTAATAGTCCGGCTAGTATGGTAAGCCCGGCACAGAGCAGTTATGAATATGACGATAACAATAATATAGTCTCAAACGTAAAGATGAATAGAGGTGCGGAAAATACGAACAATGAGATTGTATTTACAATGGAAGAGTTAGAAAGTCTTTTTGAAACAGGCGAATAATAATGGCGGAGGATGCAATGCAAAAGAAAAATGATAAAATAGTATATATTTCGTTATTATGCTTGTTTCTGCTACTCGTGGTTCTCGTGGTTCGTAGCTTGACGTATGAACAAACAGAGCATGGTATGCCAGAGCTTAGTCAAATCGCCTTTGTTGGAGAATATAGCACGGATGGCGGAACGTGGCAGGCATTGGGTGATGGCGATAATATTGCCGATGGCCATCGTACCATCTTAGTGCGGGGAAATTTTGTGAAAGATATTCCGCAGAATGAAACGCTTTGGTTGCGGGTGGAAAATATTGGAGTTATTGTCAGGGTAAATGGAGAACAAGTTTTTGACTGTAATCAGCCGGGTAGCTTTCCGGCTATGTTTAATGCGCCTGGTTATGCATGGTGCAACTTCAAATCATCTGGTATTACCGCGAAGGATGAGATTGAGCTAGAGCTATTATCATATTACAAAGACAGTCAGCGAAGTGCGGATGCACTCCTTGGCAGTTTATACATCGGTGATGGGAATGGATTGTATCGGTTGCTGATGGAGCGTTTTGATATTATTGCGCTGCTGGTGCTGTTGGCAATGATTGCAGGTATCATATACTTAATCGAAGGATTTATTTACAAAATGTTCAAGTCGCCAGAAGCAGAGCGTGTGATGTTGCTAGGATTTTACTGTTTTTCAGGCGGTCTGTGGTGTATCACAGATTCATTTTATCCATATTTTTCACTGATTCTTTCACCGCCGTGGCTGGCATCAGTAATTGATATGTCCGGTATTATGTTATTTCCGATTTCCCTTGTGTTGCTCGTGCGATATTTTGTAAAAGGAAAGATATCTCGCAGGGTTATGAGTGGAGTCGCGCTGGCATCAATAATCGTCATCTTTGTTTGCCTGTCACTTCAGTTTTTTGGTGTTGCTGATTTGCATCAGCAGCAGGCATGGATTGGAGGGACAGCGCTGATGCTGCTGGCAGTAACGCTAGTCAGTGTGGCATTGGATTTGAAACGAAGAAGTGATAATTATCTGTTGTTGTTCCTGGCTATTGTGCCAACCGCTGCAGCGCTTCTATTTGATGGGATAAATCTTTTTTTTCCATATATCCCAAGGCGTTTTATGATGCGCTATGGATTTACGTTTTCAGCAGTTTTGATGTTATCCTGGCTGTTTGATTATGGGAAACGAGAGACAGAGGCACAGAAAAGGATAGAGAGTATGAAAGCGGAATTGACGGAATCACGTGTGTCCATCATGCTTTCGCAGATACAACCTCATTTCCTATATAATGCCCTCAATACCATTATGAATCTTTGTTATATTGACGGGGAAAAAGCAGGAAATGCAGTTGCCAGCTTTGCCAAATATCTACGTGGCAACTTGGATTCAATCAATAATAGGACATGTATTTCTTTTACCCAGGAGCTTGCCCATTTGAAAAATTATTTGGTTCTCGAACAGCTTCGTTTTCCGGATGTTCACATTATTTATAATATCCAAGAGAGTTCATTTTTTCTGCCGCCACTGACCTTGCAGCCGTTGGTGGAAAATGCAATTCGCTATGGCGTGACCAGACGAGAAGCGGGGGGGACAGTAAATGTGTCCACTTATGAAACCGAAACAGACTGGCTCATTGAAATAAAAGATGATGGTGTAGGTTTTAATCCTGATGAAAAACCAGATGATGGGCGCAGTCATGTTGGCATTAATAACACACGCGAACGGCTTGCGACTCTTTGTGGCGGTAGATTGATAATTGAGAGCGCAATGGGGGTGGGAACGACTGTTACAATCAACATTCCGAAGGAGATAGATAATGAAAATTATTTGCGTAGATGATGAACAAAATGCGTTGGATTTGGTTTGCCGTCAGTTGGGACAAATAGAGCGCGTCACTGAGGTGGAAAAATTTTTAACACCGGAAAGTGCGTTAGCATATCTAAGTGAGCACGAAGCCGATGTGGCTTTATTGGATATCAATATGCGGTCGATGGATGGACTTTCCCTTGCCAAGTTAATGAGGGAGCAGAGTCCGCGAACCCGAATTATTTTTCTGACGGGGTATTCGCAATATGCACTTGAGGCTTTTAAAATTCATGCAGATGGCTATCTAATGAAGCCTGCCACAAAGGAGGATATCGAAGAGGCGCTTGATTATATCAGGCATCCAGTTACACCGCCACCAACAAAGAGAGTCCAGATTCAGTGCTTTGGGAACTTCGAGGTTTTTGCCGATGGTGAACCGATTCATTTTAAGTATAGCAAGACCAAGGAGCTTTTGGCCTATTTGGTGGACCGGAAAGGTGCCGCGGTTAATTCAGAACAAATTTGTGCAGTGCTGTGGGAGGACAAACCCAACACACAATCCATAAAAAGCTATCTTCGCAATCTATTTTCAGACCTTAATCAAACGCTCAAGGAAGCGGATGCGCAGGAATTGTTAATTAAGAGCCACAACAGCTTTGCGGTGGCGATTGATTCCGTTGACTGCGATTATTATCGTTTTCTCAGGCAGGATGCAGAAGCTGTTAATGCTTATTGTGGGGAATATATGGCACAGTATAGTTGGGCGGAGATGACGTTAGCGATGTTGGAGCAGAACATATAAGAATTTTTATAAACTATTCAAAGAAGAGATACCAAGTAATTCATCGTTTTGGTATCTCTTTTTTATATGTTTTCTATTGCGGTTCTGTTGCGATACATGCAGTACAATCTGATTATATTATGTGAAGTGCGAATGATGAATAGTGGAGAGAGGAGAAATATATATGAATAATTTCAAGAACAATTTATTTAACAAAAGATGGAGGCGCTTATGGGCATTTCTACTGGCACTTGCGATTATTGCGAGTCAAACGTGGTATCCAATTCCAGTCTATGCGGACCCTAGTGCTAGTGTATCATCAAATTGCTATGGCAATGGTAGTGCCCTAATAGTTACGGCGGGTACTACGACAGACTATTCTAATGTTTATTGGGATAAAAATCGGAATGGTATTTTTGACAGTGGTGATACAACTCTTTTAACGAATACATCTCTAATTTCCTATATCCTTTGTGGTGGTTCATGGGCAGGTACCTCGTTGGCTGGTAATTGGCTACTCACGATGAAGGGCGGTTGTGTAAACAGTGTCTATGGCAATAGCTATGAGAATGCAAAGTTTTCAGGTACTACCACCGTTAATATATCGGGGGGTACTGTTAGCAGTGAAGTCTATGGTGGCAATGGCGGAAGTAGCAATGTCGCTGAATTTAATGGTTCGACGACAGTTAACATATCTGGTGGTAAATTTGTTAGTATTTATGGTGGTAACCAGAACCCATCAAGCACCATTACGGGAAGCACTCGGGTTAATGTCAGTGGTGGTACCATAACGGGTTCGGTGTGTGGTGGGCATAAGAACACGACTACGAATTTTCCAGAAGGTGGTGCAACGATTTCTGTTTCTGGCAATCCGGTTATATCAGGTGGTATTAGGCTTGATTCGACCACAGACAAAAAAGTTCATATTGTTGGAAAATTAACTGGTGCAGCCGGAGCGATTAATATATATCCGCCTGGTGATGTAAAAGCGGGGCATGTCATCGCTACTGCTACGAATGCAGCTTATCTTGATACAACAAAATTTTCTATAGCATTAGGCACTTGGGATTTAAAAGTGATTGGTGATGATATTGTGCTAGTGAATAAGCCAACTACTGATGCTAGTAATGTATATGGTAATGGTTCAGCTTTGTTGTTAGTTGATGGAGACACAGCCGGTAATACCACAGTCTACTGGGATGCAAACCGTAATGGTATTTACGAGAACAACATCGACGAGATGTTAATAGCAAATCAAGCCGCTTCTGCTTACAATATTAGTGGAGGTTGGAAAAGCAGTGCCTTGACAGGTGATACGTTAATTAACATGGCTGGCGGCAAGGTCAATAATATTTTTGGCAACACCTCGGGAAATTACAGTCTGGTAGGAAATACCACTGTCAATATATCGGGGGGCACAATCGTCAGTGAAGTGTACGGCGGCAATGGCGGCACAGGCGGAAAAATAACCGGCTCGACGGCGGTCAATGTATCGGGTGGTACCATGCCGACAGTTTATGGTGGCAGCAGTGCGCCAACTAGTATTACCGGCAGTAGCAGTGTAACAGTCAGTGGTGGTACGATTACCAATGTATATGGCGGAAGTAAGGATGGTACATTACCGACCAGCGGAGCGTCAATATATGTATCCGGTAATCCAACCATTGGAAACAAGACAAGCGCAGGGATAAGACTAAGTTCGACAACCGCAAAAAAGGTTATTATTAATGGTGAACTAACCGGTGCGGACGGAGCGATTACACTTGTCCCAGATAGCGGTGCGGCAGCAGGCACGGTCGTTGCCACGGCCACTGATGAAGCGTATGTCGATCCAGCGAAATTTACCGTGAATGGATTTGGCCTTGGAAAACGTGGCAAGGATATCGTGCTGACGGATGTGCCAGTCTATGATGCAACCTATAACCGCATGGTTGCTCGTGGTAATGCATTATTAATCGTTGAGGGCACGACGACAAACTACTCCACTGTCTATTGGGATAAGAACTGGAATGGTATTTATGATGGCAGTGACACGGTATGTATTGCAAATACTGATCTGGCGGATAAAACCATGATTGGTGGTAAGCACGATTCAAACACTTCGTTGAGTGGTGATATATTAATTAATATGAAAAGCGGTCGGGTAGCCAATATATCTGGAAACGGTGGCGCAGCAACTACATCTGTAACAGGTAATGTTACAATTAATATTTCGGGTGGAACGGTCACAAGTGAATTGAGTGGTGGGAATTATGGCGTTGGTGCCAATACGCTAGATGGTTCGACGGTGATAAATGTCTCTGGCGGCACAATTAACACGCTTTACGGAGGCAGTAACCAATCGGCGAGTATCATCACTGGCAGCAGTACGGTTAATATTAGTGGCGGAAAAATCACAAGTGTATATGGCGGGCATTTTAAAGGCGGGTTGCCGACTAAGGGTGCATTTGTCCATCTTTCGGGCAATCCTATTATCGGTGGTATTTGGCTTAGCTCGACCACCGGCAACAAGGTCCTCATTGATGGTGAACTGACCGGTGCGGATGGTGCGATTACCTTAGTTCTAGCCAGCGGCGCAGCAACAGGGACGGTGGTTGCTACCGCAAGCGATGCAGCGTATGCTAATCCAGCTAAATTCTATGTAAAAGGCTGGAGTCTAGTAACCGTTGGTAATGATATACAGCTTGGCAGTCCAATTTTATTACCAACGGTAGATACTGATTATAAAGAAATTTATGCCAATGGCTCGGCGTTAATCATTACTGGTACCAGCGCTACGTCTAGTACCATCTATATTGACAGCAATCGAAATGGTATAGTGGATGCCGGTGAGCTTACACTGAAAGGAGCAGGAGTTGTAAATGCACCTGTGGACGGTGCGAATTTGTCCGCATATAAAATTTATGGCGGTATGCAAAGCGGTGATTTTATTGGAAATCCATTAATTACTATGCGTGGTGGTAAAGTCGATGTAATTTGGGGGGGGAGCAATACAAATAAAACGATAACAGGAAATATTACCGTTGACATCCTCGGCGGTACAGTAGGTTTGATATATGGCGGAGCCTCTCAAAATACCATCAATGGAAATGTAGCAGTAAATGCTTCCGGTGGAACAATCGCTACGATTTATGGTGCCGGTGGTGCGAGCATGACAGTTAATGGCGATGTGACAGTTAAGATAGAATCGGAAGCTGCTGTCAATTTTGTATGCGGAGGAGCATCAAATGGTGGTGCTGTAAATAATTCTACCGTTATAATCAATGGCAAGGTGACAGGCAATGTGTTTGGCAGCTATGCCAACAATGTTGAAAACGCATCTGTAATGATCAATGAGGATGCCGAAATCGGTGGTGATGTCTACGGTGGCGGTACAGGTGCGAAAACGGCAGTTACCACAAATATTACGGTAAATGGCGGCAGTGTGGCAGGTACCATCTATGGGGGATTCAATAACAATGGAGGAGACTCGATGGTAACCGGTACAGCTACCATAACTCTTAATGGTGGTACGGTTGGTATGATAAAGGGCGGTCATAATGGTACCAAAGGTTCGGTAGCCAATGCCGTAATCCAAATCAGCGGCAACGTGGCGGTCGGCAACAAGAGTACGACTGGCATTGATTTATCAACATTTACCGATAAAAAGGTCTTTATCACTAATGCACTAACAGGCCAAGCGGGCAGCATTACATTACTAAATCCTTCTGCAACTACAGATGACACCATCGTTGCAACAGCGACCAATGCGGCGAATGCAGATGCAAGCAAATTCAAGTTGCCGGGCAGTTTTTTGAAAGCCGATGGTACAAACGTCGTGATTGGAATGGATGCCAGTACCATTATTAGCGTTGATACAACCAATAAGATCATCTATGCCAACGGTTATCCGCTGCTGGTAATAAGCGGTGAAACAACTGGCAATACAACCATATATATTGATGAAAATAAAAACGGTGTACTCGATACCGATGAAAAATCCTTGTTTGCGGCAGGCATTGCCAATGCACCAGCGGATAACAGTGATTTATCGGCATACGTTCTATACGGCGGCAGTGAGGTAACCCCAACCACAGAAGGCACATTCCTGACGCTGACCGGCGGCAAGCTGAAAGCCGTTTATGGCGGCGGCAAAGAAGCTTCGGCAACGGTGACCGGTGACAAGCTTGTCCGCGTTATGGGCAAGCCAGTCATTACAGAGGGCATTGATCTTGCCTCCCTAACTGGCGGCAAGGTATCTGTGGTCGGTTCACTCAAAGGTGCCCCTGGCAGTATTGCACTAAAAAATTCGGCCGCAACAACAGCCGGAACCGTAGTTGTCAGTGCCTTGGGAGATACCAACAAGGTCTATGTCAATGCCGCCAAGTTTACGCTAAATGGCAGTGAGTTGGTACTAGATAAGACCGACAGTACGGTGGTCATTTCCGGTCCGCAAAATGTAACCTTTAGCGGTACGAACATTAGGGCGGACAGCCAGCATTTTGGCACCGGCAAGGCCGGCTATGGCAAGGAATGGTCCGGTATGTTACTGCCAGATAGCGGTTACAAGCTGCCGGAAAATATTACTGTGACAATTGGTAATCAGGCGGCAGTAAAAGGCAGTGACTATACATTTAACGCCATCACCGGTGAAATTCTAATAACATCAGTGAAGGGCGATGTTGCGATTACAGCAGCAGGAGCTTCGATTAGCTATACCATTATTTTAAATGCCAATGGCGGACTGATAAACGGCAATACCGAGGATACGCTCCCAGCGACCTATGGCAGTAGTATTAATTTCCCGGCAGCCGCAAGAACAGCCGGTTCCTCATGGTCATTTTTAGGCTGGGCACGTTCGGCAACCGCAACAACACCGGATTATACCGCAGGCAGCTATAATGGTCCAGCATTAAGCGCAATCGATACGGCGCAGATAACGCTTTATGCAGTTTGGAATCCGGGCGGTCAGTTTCCGACCTCTTTGCAAAACGGCAGCTTTGAGACGCCGGTAAATGCCAGCTCATTCAGCCAAATGTTTAACTATGAAACAAAATCAGAAATCAAATGGAAAACAACCGCAACGGATAAGATGATTGAGCTTGGTAATCCATCCAAGAACCTAGATTCCTCTTATAATGCCTACGGCACTCGGGCGGCATCAGAAGGAGCACAGTTTGCAGAGTTAAATGCAAACATGGTTGCGGCCCTTTATCAAGAGGTTGCCACAGACCCAGGCATAACCCTTTATTGGGGGCTGGACCATCGGGCCAGAAGCAAAACAGCGACAGAGACGATGGAAGTCTGGATTGGTTCCAGTGTTCAGGTAAATGAAGCAATCACTGCTTATAAGGCGGATGGCAACACGGTGGGAACCAAGACACTCAAAATTTTTCAGAAGTACCCAACCTTACAGCGGACAGCCAACATCACTCACAACTGGCAGGCTTGGTATCCAGTCGATGGACAGTATACGGTTCCAAGTGGTCAGACCTCGACGATGTTTGCCTTTGTAAGTATTTCCAATCCAGCCAGCAACTCCTGTGGAAACCTTTTGGATAACGTATTTTTCTCCACGGTAAAACCAAAGGAACGCCGGGCGATTACTGTTTCTGCGACCACTGGTGGTACGGTTAAGGTCAGTGACGCTTCGGGCATTACCGATGCAATCAAAGGCAGTCCTTACAGTAAAAGTGTGGAGCTGGGACAGATGCTGCAACTTACCGTCATTGCCAATAGCGGCTATGTATTCAACGGCGGTTATGTGGATGGAACTTATTATGCCAAAGATGCACTGCTGACAGCCTTAAATAATTTACGTCTGACAATGAGTTCGACAACGCCAAAAGAGATTTCGATTCTGTTTGCCAAAGATAGTACCATCATTTTTGATGTTCAAGGTGGGACTTATACAGATGATGAAAAGACATTAATTGTCGATACCACAGACCCAAGAAATTCCTATACCTTAAGTGCTCCGGCCCGGGAAGGCTATGCATTTACCGGCTGGCTGGTGGCGGGAACAAATATCACGCTTTCATCTGGCGGGACGATTAACTATGTGACGGATGTGGAAGATGGCAGTACCAGTCTTACCAGCGGCAGTGCTAAAATTGCCACCGAAAAGGGCATGATTTTGATTGCCCAGTGGACCGAAAGCACCATCGAGCTTGATACAACGTCACTGCGGCTGGACACAAATGGCGGCAAGTATGGCGAAAAAATCACCTATGACAGCGAAACATTATTTGTTGACTGGCAAATGCTTTATGAAATTGACGCATCTTACAGTGGCGACAATTCATTGGTACTAAAAACACCTGTCCATGACAGTGGAGAATTTAGAGGCTGGAAGGTTTCGGATAGCCTGACCCTGAACGCGGGGGATAAAATTACATACCTAATTGAAAATAGCAAGGCATATTTAATGGTTGGCAGTGCCAAGATGGAAGCACCAAGCAGCCTTACGTTAACCGCACAGTGGAATATAAAACCGAAAAAACCAGAGATATCGAAACAGCCAAACGGTAAGAATCTGACTTATGGTTACAGTGCCGCAGAGAGCAGTCTCACTGTGACAGCAACAGCAAATACTGGCGATACACTTACTTATCAATGGTATGAAAATAACGCCGACAGCAATACTGGCGGTACGGCTGTAAATGGTGCGACAAGTGCAAGCTTTAGCGTACCAACTGGAAAGGGTGTGGGCAGTTACTACTTTTACTGCAAAATTACGTCAGCACAGAATGGTTATACCGAAGTTATTGCCAGCAATACTGCAAAAGTGGCAGTGAATAAGGCAACACTTACCGCAACCTATGCTGGTGAGAATATTACGTTTGGTCAGACCCCGGTACTAGCAGTAGTGCTTACTGGTTTTGTCAATGGCGAGAACGACAGTGTACTGACCACTAAACCAACAATCCAGTTGCCGGTACCAACAACAGTGGGTAACCATGCACTGACACCAGCAGGCGGCGTGGCAGCAAATTATAGTTTTACATATGTGGGTGGAAATCTGGCGATTGCACTTGCTTCGCTGAGTGATGACGTAAGTGCATCGGGCTGGAATGGCGAATATGATGGGCAGAATCACCACATTACGGTAACGGCGCCAACCGGTGCGACGGTAACTTATCGGGTTGCGCCAAGTGTCGTGTATGACCGAACCAGCAATCCTGAATATAAAAATGCCGGAAGCTATACCGTTTATTATAAGGTAAGCAAGGAAGGCTTCATTGATGTCACTGGCTCCGCACAGATACTTATTACGAAAAAAGCTTTGACAATCGACAGCATAAATGTAAACGATAAGACTTACGACGGCACCAATGCCACCACTGGCGGCAGCCTCCACCTTGGTGGAACAATTGGCAGCGAAAATGTGACGGCAAGTGGAACAATTACTTTTGTGGATAAAAATGCAGGAGATAATAAGGATGTCAATGTGTCTGGGATAACCCTATCGGGTGCGGATGCTGGCAATTACATTCTTACTGATACTAGTTTAGCGAACCAAGCGACCACAGCAGCGATTAATAAAAAAGAGGTAGCGCTTACTTGGAGCGGTCTTGATAAAACTTATGACGCTTCGCCGGCTAGTGTTTCGGCGGCCGCCAGTGGAGTGATTGCCGGTGATGTCTGTAGTGTGACAGTGAGTGGTGGAACAGAAAAAAATGCTGGCAGCTATACCGCGGCCGCAGTGCTTTCTAATAGCAATTACAAGGTTAAGAGTGGCGAGGGAAGCAAAACATATACCATTAACAAGGCAACTTTGACAGCTAAGTATGATGGGGCGGGACTTATTTACAAGGATAGTTTTCCGGTCGAAGCAAAGAAGGTAACAATCAGCGGTTTTGTTGGTGGTGAAACAGCAGCAACACTGGGTGCTGATTATACTGCACCAACGACCTTAAAAGGACGTGGAATCACTGACCAGACGCAATATGATTTGCTGGCTTCGAGCTTTGATTCATCGTTGTTGCAGGTGGACACTTACACCTTTACACCTGGCGGCGGCAGTGCCACGAACTATACATTTTCTTATCAGTCGGGAGCTTTAAAGATTTTAAATCGTGATTTTGACACTGTCTTGCTTCAGGATTTTACTGGTGAATACGATGGAAAATCGCATGGGCCAACAGCCGTAAATAACGATGGCTCAGCCGACCATAGTCTTACCATCAAATACTACAGTGATGCAGCACACACAAACGAGGTGACAAATCCAACGTACACGGATGTGACCGATATAACGCTCTATTATGTTGTAAATGCCACTGGCTTTAATGAGCAGAGCGGCAGCGTGCACCTTGACATTACCCCAAAGCCGGTTTCACCGGTGTTAAATGGAACAGACAGCAAGAGTTACGACGGCACTACCGATGCACCAAACGGCATAACAATTGGTGTGAATGGTCTGGTAAATGGTGAGACGCTGACCGTGAATGGTACGCTGACAATGTCGGATAAAAATGTAGGTACCGGCAAGTCAGTTACAGCGACTGGCATAACCCTTAGTGATGGCAGTGGTATGGCCAGCAATTATGAATTGACTGCTACTACAGCCGATAAAACAAATGCTGCCACAGTAACCCCGAAATCACTTCTTCTTACGTGGAGTGGCAATACCGGCCTGATTTATACCGGTACGGCTAAGAATGTTACAGCAGAAATAAAAAATAAAGCCACCGAGGTGATTTCTGGTGATAATTGTGAAGTGACGGTAACTGGTGGTAACGCAGTAAGCGCAGGGGATGGTTATACTGCCACAGCGACACTCTCAAATGAGAACTATACGATTTCCAATCAAACACAAAGTTATGACATTGAAAAGAAAGAGCTGACAGCAACGTTTACCGATGAGAGTATTGTATTTGGAAATCATCCAGCCTTGGGTATAACGGTAACCGGATTTGTCGAAGGCGAGAGCCAGATTTCAGCAGTGGGTTACGTTTTGCCAACCATTGTCACTTCACCAATTCCAACCAGTGTAGGAGAATATACCATTACACTTGCAGGCGGCTCGGCGAACAACTATCGTTTTACGCGGCAAACAGGTACCCTTACCATCACCAAGGCTTCGATGGCCGAGGAGGTGTCATCAGACGGATATACCGGAATTTACGATGGACACTCCTATGGCATCACGGTGCATGCACCAGTTGGCGCGACAGTTAAATACTTCAGTGATGCGGGAATGTTGGATGAATTGACGAGCGGTGCAAATAAAGAGAAAAAATGTGATGCCGGAATTTATACCATTTATTTCAAGGTAACCCGCTTGAATTACGAAGATGTGAGCGGTAGCGAAATCATCAATATTGCCCAGAAGGAATTAACACCATCCGTGACAGCCGGCTCGGTCAGCAGTCGGATATATAATGGCACCACGAGTACCACTGGTGGGACCCTGACCCTAACAGGCATCGTTGATACAGATGAAGTGACCGCCAGCGGAAATATTATTTTTGCAACCAAAGATATTGGAGCCGAGAAAAAGGTAAATGTATCAGAGATTGTGTTGAGTGGTACAGATAAGGCTAATTACAAGTTAAATGTTACCGTGCTTACAGAGATAACGACAAGTGCCGCAATTACACCAAAAGAGGTCAGTCTAAACTGGAGTGGTGATAAGGAGCTTGTTTATAATGGAAAAGCAAAGAACGTTACAGCCGACACAGGTAATCTCATTAGTGGCGACACCTGTACGGTCACAGTAACTGGCGGCAACGCCACCCTGCCTGGTACTTATACAGCAACAGCAATAGATTTAAGTAATGCAAACTACAAGCTGCCAGCAAATACGAATCATTCCTATACCATCGGCAAGGCTAGTTTTACAGTCACAGTGAAGCCATATGAGGATATCTTTGATGGTACGTTACATGATGGTGTAACTGTCAGTGGTGCGAAGGACGGTGATAAGGTTTGGTATAGCATTGATGATGGAAAGACATGGACCAAGACGGTTCCGCAGGTTGGTACTGCGGGTGATACGCCAATTAAAGTCAAAGTAACCCGTCCGAATTATATTGATTTCGTTACCACCGTAACTGCCAGCATCAAATCAACACCGAAGGCGGCGATTCACGCAGTAATCTTTGATCAGAAAGATGTAAAATGCGTGACGGTTAGTGGAACAGTCACCACAGGCAGCTATTCAATCAAGAGCCAGATATATGAAATTCGCAAGCTTGGCACGGAGGATTGGAAGACATTGAATGCCGGTATTACGGAGGGCACGACCACAACATACCAGCAAAAAATAAATTCGCTGGACAAAGACACCGAGTATGAACTAAGGCTGACAGCAATTGATAAAAAGGGTAACACAGCGAGTGATACATTAAAATTCCGTACCCAATCAAAAGTTCCTGCCACTGGTGCTATTACTGGTACCGTAAAAGGAAATGGAACGATTACAGTCACAATTGAAATGGGTAATACCGTAGTAGGTACCATCACGGGATTACAGACTGGCAATACATTTAAGTTTGAAAATCTGCCAGACGGCGAGTATAACCTCGTTGCTACCGATAGCGATTATAAAGTAACGAAAATGGTTACGGTCAAGAATGGCAAGACGACTACTTTAGGAGTAGTGAAAATTGGCAATCAGCAAAGTACCGTCAAAGTCAGCGGGGATGCCCCTGCGGTTGCAGCAGATGGACTGAATGAATTATTTACTCATGATACATTTAAGGGTAATACTGATGCTACAAGTGCAGTTACCGATGGCGGAACGGTAGAAATTCGCCTAACCGCAGACGATGCAAAAGAGAAAAGTCAGATTAGCGATATCAAAGCCGGCATTGGCACGCAGACAGTAGGTGTTCTGGTAGATTTGACAGTGGATATGTTTATCACGCCGAAGGACGGTCTGACGACAGTGCAGAACCTTAAGGAAGTAGATGGTTTGCTAACCGTAGCAATTCCATTGCCAGCAGATGTAGTGCATAAATCCGACTATCATGCGTATCGTCATCATGGCGGTGTGGAGGAATTAACGCTACTTGGCAGTGGAGATACCCCAACGGAAGGTTCCTTTGCGGTTGATGGAGTTTATGCTTACATTTATTCGCAGAAGTTTTCGACTTATGCAATTACTTATAGTGAAGTGAGCAGCAATCCAGAAGAACCAGATGAACCGGGCGGCAATACTACTCCAGGTGGCGGAAGCGATTCATCCACGAAGCCAGTTTCGTTAGATAAGCTGGGGCAGTCAGGAAAAACAACGCAGTCGGGAAAGGGTGTCCAGCCGATCTTAGGAGAACCAGTTCAAGATAGAGAATCAGTTCAAGTCGGAGAATCAGTTCAAGTCGGAGAATCGGTTCAAGACGGAGCATCGGTTCAAGATGGAGAATCCGTATTGACAGCAGACGCGGCAAATAAAAAACCATTTATTTTACTCTCCGCAATTTTGGCAGCAGTAGCGATTTCCGGTGCAGTGTTGGTATGGCGGCGAAGGGAGGACGAACTTGATGAAGAGTTAAATGATGAGCCAAACAATACACCAAGTAATGAAAATGGCAGGCGAAATCCAGTGATTATCATTCTGGCATCGACGGCAGCAGTGACATCAACCCTGATATTCCTTTTAACTACAGGCTGGCACGGTATAGCATTAGCAAATTGGTGGACCATCCTTGTCGCAGTTCCAACCGCAGGCAGTATTTGGCTGGCATTGCGTGGTGCAAAACATGGTAATAAGAGCACTCATGATACATCAGTAAAATAAAGTGCAGGAGGTGACATGATGACGATTCTTGCAATTGACCCGGATTTAAAAGATTTGAAGATATTGACAAAGTGCTTAATGCATCTCTATCCAGAGGACAACGTCTTATCATATAGCGACCCTCTGCTGGCATTTAAATATGGCTTTAACCATCCCGTGGAGGTGGTCTACACCGTTGTGACGATGAAGCGGCTAGACGGTGTATCGCTTGCTAAAATGCTGCAAGACAATCATCCAGGTATTTTGGTTAACTTAATCAGCTCCGATGAAAGCCACCGGTGTGACGCGATGGAGATTATGGCCAACACTTATCTTATTAAGCCGGTATCGGAGCAGAATATAAGACAGGCGGATGCAATCATGCATGCTTGATAGTAGACCTAAAAAAGAAGGTCTGGGGGGATTTACGATGAATATGAAAAAGCGGTAGGTGAACGGATTACCTATCGCTTTTTTAGTTGTGCGCCCGGCGGCGCACGTTTCTAACCGGTGAAAGTCCGGAATCCGCCCGGTAGTGGGAAGGATATAGCCGAAGGCAAGGGTGTCCATCGCGAGGTGGAATCTGAAGGAAGCTGGATGCGGGGAACATACTAACCCGTGGGCAAATCTCTGGTCTGACGAACAGAAATCACATCAGGCTATGCATGAGGGTAAGACTGCA
>JAVBTX010000004.1:0-56516 GCA_031555935.1 Lachnospiraceae bacterium
TGATGCGTTTTCCGTCTGTCATTTGTACTTTGTGTACTGGTTTCTTTTCTCTTGCCATAATAAAAGGCCTCCTATGATTTATTATTTTATCATAGAAGACCTTCGTTTACCTTATTTACAGAAAAAATTTCACAGACTCTATGTCTATTTCTCATACTTATTTTTCTGTTTTATTTCTTTTTGGATAATATTTACTTTTTCAAAGTACACTTGCCAGCTACGCTGGCATAATCACTCAAGATTCCGAGAGATTATTATATTCATATTTCTTACCACTTCCCTACTTTTTTAGTGATTTAGGAACGAAACTAAAATTTTTCCCAATGGAGTTATCTTTCGATGGAGCCAGACACCATAACACCTAGTATCTGGCTTATTTCCAGTTACTTTTCTTCACTTGCATCAATCTCACACATTCCATCAAAGATGTTTATATTAAAATATTCTATATTAATACCACCGCTTAAAAAAGATTTTGCGGATTTAACTTATCAGGAAACAAAAGATTTTTCTGATTGCCGATGAATTAAACTCATTGGCAACTTAGATTCGTTTTTTTAATAGCGAAATCAATTTCTCAAACTGTAACGGCTTACCTTGGATGTCTTGCACCTTAAGTCGATTCTGTTCATTAAATCCAACCAGAATGTTATGATTTGCTTCGGCAAGATAATCCATAACACCATCAATATCTGATTTTAAATTCTTCGGCATCTGCACATATAAATGCTTATTGGCGTTGACGTGTAAGGTATAGGAAATGCTAAAGTGATACCAGAACAACTTGTGTAAGGTTGAATGCTTGTAAATCCACAGGATTTCTTTGATGGGAAGAATCGCTACACCGTCCCGCCCAATGGCGATAAAGAAATTTTCGGTAATAAACATATCCTCAGTGGCAAGCTGCGGCAGTGTTAAAAGTTCTTCCTCGGCTTGGGCTAACAACTCGCTCGGCCGGCCAAACAGCGATAATTGCTGACATGGCGGTGAAAGGACTGGGAAAAAGTAATAGAGCACACATAAAGCCAGCGAAACAAGGGCATACAATCCAGTCAAACCAAAGGCCGCAAAAACTAAAATGCTCGGCAGAAAACGAAAACCAGGTTCACTGATATAATAATTATTAACTTTTGCAGTAATGCCGGAGCTTGTCCAAGACAAATCCTGAGCAATATTACTCAGTAGTTCCTGATACGTGGCGTTGCTTTGTTCGATCCGAGCGTGAACGCTGAGTTGCTCAATTGTTGGCAGACCAGCTTCGCTCGTCTGGGGGGTCAGTAGGACGATTGTGCATTTTCCATCTCGCATCATATAATAATAGTAACCACTTGTATAGCCAAAGGTAGTCTGAGTGTAACCGGTAAATTTGAGGTTGGACAGCTCAGTTTTAATATAAGGATGATTGTCAGCGTAGAGCTTCCCTAGATTATCACTATCAGTTACATTGACTGGAAATAGAATCGAATTCATCGGGAAAATCACCCATAGAACTAACAGGACAAGAAGATATATAATCGGCGAAAACAGCTTTCGCCGGTAAATGCTTTTAATGTTTCGAGTAATATATTGTTCAAAATTACTGGTCATAGTTCCTCCAACTAAGGTAAGTGATAGCTTTAAGTATAAGGGTTTCCTAAAAAATAATCAAGCTTGCTTTTCAGGGTGAAAATTGTTAGTATAACAAAGAGAAATATATGGAAAAGACCTTTTGTATGGAGGCAGAAAATTGGAAGCATATAGCGGATTTGCACAGGTTTATGACATGTTTATGGACAATGTGCCATATGAGCGTTGGCGGGATTATATTGTCGCTGCATTAAAACAGGAAAATATTGAAGATGGATTATTGCTAGAGCTTGGTTGTGGAACCGGGAAAATGACACGGCTGTTAGCTCGAGAAGGCTATGATATGATTGGCGTTGATATGTCAGAGGAAATGCTGAATGAGGCAACTCAGGCTTCCGTGGGTTCGGAGATTTTGTACTTATTGCAGGATATGCGGGAATTTGAATTGTATGGGACAGTTCGGGCAGTGGTTAGTATCTGCGATTCGATGAATTATATCTTATCCGAAGCGGAGCTGGAACAAGTATTTTCACTCGTTAATAATTATTTAGACCCAAAGGGAATATTTTTGTTTGATTTAAACACAAAATATAAGTATGAACAGATGCTAGCCGATTTTACTATTTGCGAGAATCGCGAAGAGGGCAGTTTCATTTGGGATAATTATTATGATGCCGAAGAAGAGATAAATGAATACGATTTGACACTCTTTATTCGAGAAGAAGGCGGGCTGTATCGCAAATACGAAGAAACACATTTTCAGAAAATGTATGAATTAGATACCATCATTCGACTGCTAACGGCGGCGGGAATGGAATACCTCGGGGCATATGATGTCGAGACCGGAGACAAGCCCCGAGAAGATAGTGAAAGAATCTATATCATTGCCAGAGAGCATGGAAAATAAAAGATTGGAGAAATAAAAAATGACAGATTATATTGTACGGGCAATAGCGGCAGACAGTCAGATACGAGCATTTGCAATTACTTCACGAGACATGGTTGAGACAGCCAGAGCAGCACATGATTCTAGTCCGGTGGTGACAGCAGCACTGGGAAGACTGTTAAGTGCTGGCGCAATGATGGGAACGATGATGAAGGGGGAGAAGGATTTGTTAACCCTTCAGATAAAAGGCAGTGGTCTGGCGCAGGGATTAACCGTTACCGCTGGTTCCGATGGTTTTGTCAAGGGCTTTCCGAAAGAACCACAGGTTATCATTCCAGCCAGTGATAAAGGTAAATTAGACGTTGGCCGGGCAATTGGACCGGGAATCTTAACCGTTATCAAAGATATGGGATTAAAAGAGCCATATGTCGGACAGACGCTATTACAGACGAGTGAAATTGCAGAAGATTTAACGTATTATTTTGCAACCAGTGAGCAGACTCCATCAGCAGTGGGACTAGGGGTGTTGATGAATAAAGACAATACGGTCAAACATGCCGGTGGCTTTATTTTACAATTGATGCCATTTACCGACGAGGAAGTGATTGAAAAGCTGGAAGAGAAAATCACACAGCTAAAGTCAGTCACCGATATGTTGGAAGAGGGGATGACACCAGAAGATATTCTGGAGGCGATTCTTGGTGAGCTGGGCTTAGAGATATTAGATACCATCGAGACGGGATTTCATTGCGATTGTTCCAAAGAGCGGATATCAAGAGCAATTTCAACCATCAGCAAAACGGACTTGGATGATATGATAGCGGACAATGAACCAATTGAGGTGAAATGCCATTTCTGTAACAAGGGATATCATTTTGATGTAGATGATTTGAAGGAGATGAGAAACGCGTGAGAGACGGATATGTGAAAGTAGCTGCGGTCACCCCGAAGGTAGTCGTAGCGGACCCAAAGAAAAATACCGAAACAATTCTGCGCGAAATAGTCCAGGTGGCAGCAGGCGGCGCGAAGATTATCGTCTTTCCGGAGCTTAGTATTACGGGATATACATGTGGCGATTTATTTTACCAACAGAGCCTGTTGCAGCAGGCCAAAGAGCAGCTATTATTTTTGGCTGATGGGGCGAAAACAGTAGAAGCGTTAGTATTTGTCGGACTGCCGCTGGCTTATCAAAATAAGCTATATAATGTGGCAGCGGCCCTTTATCAAGGAAAGATTCTTGGTTTCGTACCAAAGACACATATACCAAATTACAATGAATTTTATGAGCTGCGCTATTTCACTCCGGGAATGGAAGCGGCGGTGATGGTCGAGCTGGGATGTGGGTATCAGATACCAATGGGAACGCAGTTGCTGTTTGGCTGTGAGGGACTGCCAGAACTGATTGTGGCAGCGGAAATCTGTGAGGATGTCTGGGCCCCGAATCCGCCTAGTATTTGTCATGCCCTGGCGGGCGCAACCGTGATGGTCAACTTGTCAGCGAGTGATGAGGTGACGGGTAAGGATATCTACCGAAATGACTTGATCAGCGGGCAATCGGGACGTCTCGTCTGTGGCTATATTTACAGCAACGCAGGTGACGGTGAATCGACCCAGGATGTGGTTTATGCCGGTCACAATATCATTGCTGAAAACGGAGCAGTCCTGGTGAGCTCCAAACGCTTTCAAAATGAAACGATTCTAACCGAGATAGATTTACAGCGAATCATGGCAGAACGTTGTCGGATGAATACGTTTGCCAATGTGGTAAATGACAAATATTTAAGAATTCCATTTGCATTAACAATAGAAGAAACTACTTTGACTCGTTTGATTGATTCAGCGCCATTTGTGCCAAATAATAGGGACAACCGCAACAAACGTTGTGAAGAAATTCTGGCAATTCAATCGCTGGGATTGAAAAAGCGGCTGGAGCACACGAATTGTAAACAAGCAATTATGGGGATATCAGGCGGATTAGATTCGACCCTGGCTTTGCTCGTTGTGGTGCGGGCCTTTGATATTCTGGCAATTCCGCGGGCAAATATTACCGCTGTTACAATGCCGGGCTTTGGAACGACCGACCGGACCTATGAGAATGCGCTAAGTCTAGTGCGAAGTCTGGGTGCAACCTTAATGGAAATAGATATCAAAGAAGCTGTGCGGGTTCATTTTCGGGATATCGGACATGATGAAAAAGTCCATGATGTAACGTATGAAAATGGACAGGCGCGGGAACGAACTCAGATCCTAATGGATATTGCCAATATGAAAAATGGGATGGTAATTGGAACCGGTGATTTATCGGAGCTGGCGCTCGGCTGGGCGACCTATAACGGTGACCATATGTCGATGTATGGCGTAAATGCTTCCGTGCCAAAGACATTAGTGCGCCATCTGGTGCGTTACTATGCGGACACTTGTGAGGATGAAAAGCTCCAGAAGGTATTGCTCGATGTTCTCGATACACCCGTTAGCCCGGAACTGTTGCCACCAGAGAATGGCGAAATATCACAGAAAACAGAAGACATCGTGGGCCCATATGAGCTGCATGACTTTTATTTATATTATGTGATGCGGTTTGGCTTTTCGCCAAAGAAAATATATCGTCTAGCGAGGGCGGCATTTGCCGGAAGCTATGAAGATGCAGTGATTAAAAAGTGGCTGGAAACTTTTTACCGTCGGTTTTTCTCACAGCAATTTAAACGTTCTTGTCTGCCCGATGGACCAAAGGTAGGAAGTGTGGCAGTATCACCACGCGGAGACTTGCGGATGCCGTCAGATGCTTCGGCACGAATTTGGATGGATGAAATAAATGAATTATAGATTGGCAATTTGCCTTAAAAAAGCCCTCACGCATCTGCGCGAGGGACTTTTTTTAGATATGATGCAATTGTTCCTCGTATGCTTTTTCGCTGCCAAACTGATAGCTTCTAGCGTAAACGAGAGAGTACATAACTGCGGCCATAACGAAAGCCGTAATAACATCGAAAACAGAATGCTGTTTCAAAAACATCGTTGCCATGATAATACTTGTCATCATGATAAAGGAGCCAAACCGAACGCGTCTGTTATCGTGAAAAGCTTTGCTGGTACAAATTGCAAAGTGAACTCCTAACGAATTATAAACATGAATACTTGGAAACAGATTTGTTGGTGTATCGGCTTTGTATAGCGATTTGACCATCGTGATAAAAATATTATCCCGCTCAAATACATGTGGTCTTAAGTAGTGCCCATTTGGATAAAGAGTAGAAATAACCAAAAAGACCGTCATCCCAATAAATAAAAAAGTACAGATTCTGTAAAAATCCGGTTTGCTCTTGAAAAAGAAAAATAAAACGGCATAAGCCACGTAAACAAACCATAATAAATAAGGTACGATAAAATATTCAATAAAAGGAATATAATCGTCGATTGCCATGTGAATGACGTTAAAATGGTTCGTAATAGTTTTCTCGAGGTAGCCAAACCAAGGAAAATAAATTAACATATATAGCAGCACCCAGGCATGCCCGTATTTTTGAAGTAAATCTTTTGTAATATTTTTGAAATTAATTAACAAGTGAATCCCCCGCCTTTAATGAAGTGACTAGTTTCTTGAGAATTATAGCACACGCTTTTTTTAGAAACAATGGGATTAAAAGAAGTTTACGTAAAATTATGAAAATCTTAATAAATCAAAAGAATGTGAAGTCGCGGTTTGTGCAAATTTACAACGCAAATCTTAAATAAATATTACAATTCGGGGAATCGGTTGACAAAGAAGTCTTGAACTTTATAATGAAAAGTGTATGAAAAAAGAAAGGTAAAAGGAATGAAAAAAACGATAAAAAGAAAGAAATTGGTAATAGTGCTATTGATTGTGCTGGCTGTATTGGTATTACTATATGCTGGGTTAGCGGTTTATTTTCAAAAGCATTTTTATTTCCGAACATCAATAAATAATGTCAGTGTCTCAGGTGGTTCGTTTCAGGCGGCCAAACAGAATATTGCCGAAGAAATGAACAACTATGAATTAAAAATTGTCGAGCGGGATGGTCAGGAAACGATGATATCTGGTCAGGCAATAGGAATCGAACCGTTATTTGATGAACAAATAGAGAACTTGCTAGAACAGCAGAATGGGTTTGCGTGGCCGTACTATCTGGTCAAAGGGCAGAAGTTAGAAGCTGGTGCAGTAGTTGGATTTGACACGACGAAATTAAAAGAGCAGCTTTTGGCAAGTACCTTTATGGATAAAAGTAATTGGACTTACCCGAAGGATGCCTATATTTCAGATTATACTGCGGGCAAATATGAAATTATACCGCAGGAGGACGGCACAGAAATTGATTTTACTGCATTACAGGCAGCGGTAGAGCAGGCAATTGGCAACTTACAGGATACTTTGAATATCGAAAAGGATGATTGTTACGTCAAACCAGAAGTTACTGAGGAAAATAAAAAGTTAAAAAGCGCCTGGGATAAACTGAATCAGTATGTGGGAATTACGATTACATATGATGTTGGTGATAAAAAAGAAAAACTCGATGGCAGTCTGATTCATACTTGGTTGAAGCTGGGTTCGGATTGGAAGGTGACAATCGACGAGGAGTTGGTTTTAGAATATGTAAAAGAGTTAGCCCGGAAATATAACACCGCATATCGTAATCGCACGCTGGATACATCCTATGGTCAGACGGTAACGATACAAGGCGGTGACTATGGCTGGCGGGTTGACAATGACGGCGAAGCGGCAATGATTATTGAAGATTTAAAAGTAGGTGAGAGCGTTCAGCGAGAGTTGGTTTATGCACAGACCGCTAACAGCCACGGTGACCATGATTATGGCAATACGTATGTAGAAATAAATCTGACGGCTCAGCATCTGTTCTTCTATAAGGATGGGGCGCTGCTGGTTGAAACTGATTTTGTATCGGGGAATCTGGCAAAAAATCATGGAACACCGGTAGGTGCCTATGGCGTGACTTATAAACAACGCAATGCGACATTGCGGGGACAGGACTATGAGTCAGATGTATCTTATTGGATGCCATATTGCAATGACGTAGGTATGCATGATGCGAGCTGGCGTGGCAGCTTTGGCGGCAGTATCTATAAACGAAGCGGTTCGCATGGTTGCGTGAATTTGCCAATTAGTGCGGCTAAAACAATTTTTGAAAATATCGAAGCCGGTTATCCGGTTCTGGTGTATGAACTGCCGGGCACAGAGAGTGCCGCCGGCATTGCCCAGGACCAGGCTTACGAAGTGGACGAGCTGATCAAAGCGATTGGCGAGGTGACATTAGATAGTGAAGGGGCAATTACCACAGCGAGAGCGGCCTATGATGCACTTGCGGAGTCAGCCAAAGGTTATGTGAAGAATCTGACTATCCTAACCTCATCAGAAGCGGTGCTGGCGCAGCAAAAAGCCGATGCCGAGAATCAAGCGGCTAGTACCCAGGCCCAACAGGAGGCTCAGCCGGTAATAGAAAAGATTCAAAATATTGGAGAGGTGACAGCAAACAGCAGGAAGAAAATTGAAGCGGCAAGAGCAGCTTATGATGCACTCTCGGAAATGGCCAGAACGTATGTAACAAATTTTTCGGATTTGGTAAATGCAGAAGAGGCGTATCGCAATCTGTCTGAGTCATAAGAGATAATAAAAAAGAGATTCTAAGTATTCATCATTTGACAATACTTAGAATCTCTTATTTTGTTGAGCAAGATAGCACTTTCCTATTAAAAAAATTAGTCCGTAACTTCGATAATCTTTAAATCCCATGCTGGAATCGTAAGCGAAGTATTCTTTTTAATCATTTTGTTTTCCAATAGCAGAGTACCATCAGCATTATCATATGTAACAGTCTGTGCATCACTGGAATAATTAAAATAAAAGTAAATCGTCCGGCCAAGGTCATTGGTACCGGATTTAATAATAACTGGAAACTGTGTCTTTGGAGCATTGATACCAGCATTTTTAAGGATGTGTGTTAATAAGCCATCCATCGTCTGCTCATCAAAGAAGCAACCCAGATAGTAAGCCATTCCACTGCCGTAAGAATTTTCTGTAATTGCGGCGTAATCACCCCAGGCAGGATGCACATAATGGGCCAGAGCACGCGCAGTAGTAACGCTAAGCAGCTCCATCCAGTCGTGCACCGATACTTGTTCCACAGGAGTATCAAATTCGCAGGCAAGCGACACATTTTTCGGAATCGTAAACTGGTTATAGTGAATGCCAAGACAACGCTGTAAAATGTGTGGCTGGGCATCGGCATAAATTTTTTGATGTTCATCGGCAAAGCCACTGCGGAAGGTAACGGCAAGGTGACCACCCTGTTCAACAAATTGCTCAAGCGCACGTAAGGTATCTTCGCTGGCAGAGTAAAGTGATGGTACCAGCACCAGTGAATAATCAGCTAAATGCATATCCTTTGTATAAATAATGTCATATTCCAGATTGGCCCGGTATAAGGAATCGCCTAACCAGCGGGCAACAGTGTTGTAGCTGCTATCACCCAAAGAACCAGTTGGAAATTCGCGCAGACCAGTTAAAGCTTCATTGTCCATCAAAATCGCAATCTGATTGCGCTTCTTCAAATTCTTTAAATGACCGCCGATTTGCTGAAATTCCTGACCCATTTTGGCGGCTTCTAAATAGGTTGCATTTTCGGAAAAATCATGGGAGAGAACACCCTTCCAATAGCTTTCAATCGCATTGTGAATCGAATGCCAGTGCCAATACATAATACTGTTGGCGCCACTTGCCAAATGACTATATCCACACAGACGAAGCTGTCCCGGATATGGTAACCAGTCAATATTGCCTTGGGCCTGCGTCTCTAAGATTAAATAATTGTCTCGTTTCAGTCCGCGAATCAGATTGCCGCAAAAAGTGATTTCAGCACCTGTCAACAAATCTTGCGAAGGGTGATAAATATCAGCACCGGCAATTGTCATACATTTTGCGGAATCAAACTGGTTGGTATCTGGCTGTAAACCATAAGAAGTACCATGCCATTCGAAATCAAAATTATGAGTAACAAACTGTTCGGGCCTTCTATACTCATTAATAATAGCGGCCTGCCAATGGAAAAAGTCGGTTACTAATTGCCGCTGGAATTTGGCATACTCAGCCGCCAGACTGCCGTTGATTGTGCCGCGGACATCTGGAAAATCGGACCAGTCATTGACCCGGTTAGACCAGTAATCAAGCCCAAAATCGTGATTAAACTGACGGATATCAGGATATTGCTTTTGGAGATATTCAACAAATAATCGCTGAGCATTTGCACCGGCGGTATTGTAGTGATGCGTTTCGTTATCAATCTGATAGCCAATCACATTTGGATAGTCCAAAACGTGGCGCATCAGCGTGCGGATAATATTTTCGGCATATTTCAAATAAATGGGATTGGTAATATCCATATTTTGACGGTGTCCATAGATTTCCTGACCATTTTTGGTAAAAGCCAGAATGTCTTTTGATTTTTTTGCCAGCCAAGTTGGAATTGCGTAGGTCGGAGTGCCGACAATAACTTCAATACCATAGCGCTTAGCAGCGGAAAGCATTCGGTCTAAGTGGGTGAAATCATATTCACCTTCTTTGGGTTCTAAAGTGCTCCAGGTAGATTCCGCAATGCGGATGGTGTTCATACCAGCCTTTTGCATCATTGCCATATCCTGTTCGAGCCGGTCATATGGCATGTATTCATCATAATAAGCGGCTCCAAATAAAAGATGATTCATCTTCATGATTTAATGTCCTTTCTGCGAATAAAAGTGTTGACGAAAACCATAATTATTGGTAAATTATAAGTAGCGGGCAACCGATTGCGCATTCATTATAACATGGAAACCAAAAACTGTAAATATGGTGGGTGCGTAGGAGTTGACAAAAGAAGGGAAAAGGGCGGACTTTTGGGCTTTGGGGTGGAAGAGAGCAAAGAGTTGCGCAGGGGCATAAAAATGGACAAGAACATTACAATTGCAGATATCGCAGAGACTTTGGGCGTGTCAAAGACAACCGTGTCACGAGCTATTTCGGGAAAAGGGCGAATCGGGGCAGCAACGAAGGAACGAGTAATGCAATATATAGAAGAACATGATTACAAACCCAATGTAATTGCACAGGGGTTAGCCAAATCCAAGACCTATAATCTCGGGGTGGTTATGCCGGGAGATTACTGTCTGGTGGATTTGCCATTCTTTCAGAATTGTTTGGCGGGATTACATGAAATAGCGGCGTCAATGGGATATGATATTTTGCTTACCATATGTAACAATATGGATATGACCCATGTTGACCGGATTGTATCAAATCGTAAGGTGGATGGCGTAATATTGATGCGAACCTTTGTTGAAGATAAGGCGGTCCAGTTGTTGCGTGAGAAAAATGTACCGTTTGTGGCAGTCGGCAGTTCTACTTATGATAAGGTCGTTCAGATTGACCAGAATCATGAAGAAGGCTGCAAAGAACTAACCTCCATTCTGTTGATGAAACAGATGAAGAAAATAGCATTAATTGGTGGCAATGAGAACTATGTAGTAACACAGAATCGTCTGCAAGGATATATGGATGCATTTGATGAAATGAACGAACCGGTGCGCCGGGACTTGATTTATATGAATCAGGAAAACTCCGTCATGATTGAGAATGCAGTCGATGAGATACTCAAAAAGGATGTTGACTGTATCGCTTGTATGGATGACAGTATTTGCAGCAGTGTGTTAAATAAGTTGAAAAAAGAAAACATTTCGGTTCCTGAGCAGATGAAAGTAGCATCCTTTTTCAATAGTATGATACTAGAAAGTAATCTCCCTTCGATTACATCACTGTCCTTTGATGTCAAAGAGTTAGGGATGGTAACTTGCCGTACCTTGATTGATATTATTGAAGAAAAAGAAATCGATAACATTACGTTGCTGGGATATGAGGTAGTCTTGAAGGAATCAACAAAGTAATACATACCCCCTCAAACCAGCTGATATCAATGGTTTATCGGTTGCGTACAAAAAACAACAAGGTGCACTAACACAAAAAAAGGTAAAAATCAATTGTGCAAAATAACTAAAAACGAAACGTATTATATATAAAATATACACATTGACAACAAGAGGTTTGATTGATATACTCATAACATAGAACAACCGATTGCGCACCAACAAAAACAGCGCAGTTCTATAAGGAGAAAACCCCGCTAAAGGCGCGGTAAAATCCCCGCAAAAGAGCGGGAAAAATTCATATTTAATGGGAGGAATTAAAATGAAGAGAAAATTACTTAGTGTAGTGCTTTGTGTAAGCATGGTAGCAACGATGGCAGCAGGATGTGGAAACAAAACAAACAACAATGCCAATGCTGACAGCAACAAAACATCTGATGATGGTGCAAACGCAGCTGACGATGGCGCAGATGCAGCCGATGATGGTGCTGACGCAGCAGTTGACCCAGTGGAAGCATTAATCGCAGCAACCGAAGGAACTGTTAACTTAAGAGTATGGGCAGCAGAAGAAGACCAGGGAATGGTTAATACATGGTGTGATGAATTTGCAGCACTGTACCCAGATGTTGATTTCGCATTTGAAGTTGGTGTTGAGTCTGAATCAACAGCAAAAGATACTATCTTAACTGACGTAGAAGCAGCAGCTGATGTATTCTCATTTGCTGGTGACCAGTTGAAGACATTAGTAAACGCTGGTGCACTTCAGGAAGTTTTAATTCACACAGATGAAGTGGTTGCAGCTTGCGGTGGTGCAGAAGCAGGTTCAGTAGAAGCAGCATCTGTAAACGGAACATTATACGCTTATCCAGCAACAGCAGATAACGGATACTTTATGTTCTACAACAAAGAATACTTTACTGAAGAAGATGTTTTATCTTTTGATACAATGATGGAAAAAGCAGCAGCAGCTGGCAAAAAAATCACGATGCAGTATGACAGTGGCTGGTACGCTTTATCATTCTTCGTAGGCGCTGGCTTTGGTATTGAGCAGGGCGGAAATGGTTCTACATTGTTAGACTGGAATGGCACATCTGCAACTGGTATCGCTGGAACAGACGTTGTTCAGGCAATGCTTGATATCGCAGCTAACCCAGGATTTGTCAGCTTAGGTGATGAAGCATTCTTGACAGGTGTAGCAGACGGCAGCATTATCGCTGGTGTAAACGGAACCTGGAATGCAGAAGCAGCAGCAGCGGCATGGGGCGAGAACTATGCAGCAACATGTTTGCCAAGTTATACAGTAGCTGGCAAAGAAGTTCAGATGTCATCCGTAGCTGGTTATAAAATGTTTGGTGTAAATCCATACTGTGAGAACTCAGGATGGGCAATGTTATTAGCAGAGTACTTCACCAGCTATGACAGCCAGTTAACACGTTTTGAATTAAGAGGTGCAGGCCCAGCTAACGTAGAAGCAGCAGCATCTGATGCAGTTCAGGCAAATCCTGCAATTGCAGCATTAGCATTACAGTCACAGTACGCTATCCTTGATGGATGTGAAGGCGACAACTACTGGACACCAGCAGAAACCTTTGGAGCAATCTTAGCAAATGGTAACCCAGATGGAACCGATTTACAGGTATTGTTAGATAACTTTGTAGAAGGTGCATCACAAGAGAACGCAGAATAAGTAAATAATTACTGAAAATATTACTGTCATAAGTAAATAAGTAAAACGTTATGACTCGCATTCACAATTCCGCCGAACGTATGTGACGGGGAGATAGCATAACTGGATGTGAGTCATAACTGTATAAAAGTAAATCTTAATCAACTCTGAGAGGGGTTTCGTCGATGAAAAAAATACTGAAAAGCTTTGGGGGTGCATTTAAGCAGTTCGGACAAAGCGTAGCAAAAGGAGATATCTGGGTAAAATTATCGATGCTTGTCATGGGTACCGGATATATAGCTAGAAAACAGATTATCAAAGGTATTTTAATGACTTTGGTACAAGTTGTTTTCGCATTATATATGGTGACGATTGGTGTGCCATACTTAAGTAAATTCAATACATTGGGAACCGTGCAGTTTGAAAAGGTATTCAATGTTGCAACAATGAAAAATGAAGTAAATGATTATGATCATTCTTTTATGATATTGCTAATTAGTATAATAACGTTAGTGCTGATTGTTGCCTTCCTGATTATATATTTGGCAAATATTACTAATGTGTATACGCTTCAGAAGACCAAAGAAGAAGGCGGCCATATCAATACCTTCAAGGAAGACTTGCAAAGCTATATCAATGAGAAGTTCTATGTGACCTTGCTGGCTCTGCCTTGTTTGGGAATTCTACTGTTTACGATTGTACCGTTAATTATTATGATTGCGGTAGCATTTACAAACTATGACCAAGGTCATGCACCACCGGCAGCACTATTTACCTGGGTGGGCTTTCGGAACTTTAAGAATTTGTTTGTTGGAAGCACGACATTAACCTTTGGATATTCGTTCCGGAAAGTATTGACTTGGACCTTTGTCTGGGCGTTCTTCGCAACGGCAACTACTTATATTGGTGGTATTATGCTGGCGAAATTTATCAACGACCCAAAGACAAAAGTACCAAAATTATGGCGAACCTTATTTGTTATTACGATTGCCGTACCGCAGTTTGTATCATTACTATTAGTAAGAAACTTCTTTGCGAATACCGGTATTGTAAATACCATCTGTCATAACATCGGATTGACTGAAGTATTTGAGAAGATTGGATTGGTACAGTCAGGTCTGGGTTACATACCGTTTTTGACAAGTCCTGGTTGGGCGATGTTCATGATTATTATAATTAATATCTGGATTGGTGTGCCATATCAGATGTTGATTGCCACCGGTGTATTAATGAATATTCCGGGTGAGCTGGTCGAAAGTGCTAAGATTGATGGTGCGAGTGGATTTCAGATTTTCTGCAAGATTACGATGCCATATATGTTATTTATTACCGGACCAAGCTTGATTACCCAGTTTATTGCCAATATCAATAACTTTAACGTAATTTATCTGTTGACGCAAAATGTCTACCGAACCACGGACCAGGCATTGGCGAATTCAAATGCAAAGGAAATTGACTTGCTGATTACATGGCTGTTCCGCTTGACGAGTGAGCAGTACAACTACAAGATGGCATCTGTTATCGGATGTATTACATTCCTCATCTGTGCAGTATTTACCCTGATTGCGTTCAACCGCATGATTAAGGGAGATAAGGAGGAGAGTTTCCAATAATGAAGACGATAAAATCAATTTTTAGACATGTATTTATGGCTTTCCTCGCAATTGTGTGGCTAATTCCAATTGTGTGGCTGGTTTGTACTTCTTTCAGCATTGACCCGGGAATCAATATTCGTAATTTCTTCCCAGCGGGATGGACATTTAATAACTACAAACTGCTTTTGTGGAATGCAGATACGATTGCACAGTTCCCAAAATGGTTTATGAACACATTTGTAATTGCTATCTTTACTTGTATTATTTCAACCAGTTTTGTATTAATGGTAGCTTATGCCACCAGCTGCATGCGCTTTAAAGCGAGAAAGCCGCTGATGAATATTGGTATTATCCTGGGCATGTTCCCTGGTGTACTAGCAATGATTGCAGTATATTTTGTATTAAAATCAATTGGACTGACCAACTCCCATGTGGGAATGGTAATTGTCTATTCAGCAGGTTCCGGACTTGGATACCTGATTGCGAAGGGATTTTTTGATACGATATCAATCTCCCTGCGTGAGGCAGCAAAATTAGAGGGAGCATCGGAAGCGGTAATCTTTTTTAGAATTGTTATCCCACTATCAAAACCAATTATTGTATATACCATAATTAACTCCTTCTTGGCACCGTGGATGGATTTCGTATATGCAAAGCTAATATTAAACTCCGGTATATCATCAAATTGGACAGTTGCAATCGGTCTTTTCAACATGCTTGATAAGAACTTGATTAACAGCTATTTCTCAAGATTCTGTGCCGGCGGTGTACTAGTATCTATCCCAATCTCAATTCTGTTTATTATTATGCAGAAGTTCTATGTTGAGGGAATTACGGGTGGTTCCGTAAAAGGATAAAATGTGTAAGCGGCATGAGTGCCGGGAATGAAACAAGTGTCAAACGACACCTATATGCGGTATCTAATTTTGTTGTTGGATACCGCATTCATTTGGCAAAAATTGAACGAAACTTCGTTTCTTTGGAGGCTGAGGTTTACATAAATTATGAAATTGTGTCTAGGGGACACGGAAATGAGGTAGAAAATGGATCAATTTGTACTAAACCTGATTCACAGACCAGAGATGGTACCAGAATATGCAGAAAAGGTAACAGGTCATGGAAAAGCAGAAGATATCGGCAGAAAAGCGCTGTTAACAGAGTCTTTGGATATCTTTAAAACACAGCAGGAATGTGCCCACAAAAACGGCTTAAAAACAACAATTCAGATGACATATGCAAGTCTTTTTAATGATGAGGCAGTGGCAATAGCGAAAGAACATCATGAAAAATATGGTGATGAAATCGCATTATCTCTACTCGGATTGCCATGTGAGGAATTTCGTGAGAAATATAAGACTAAGGATTTCTGTATCTGGATGTTCTCAATGGAAGATAAAAAAGAAATCGTTAACGATGTATTTGAAAAATTTCATGAAGCATTTGGATTTTATCCAGAATCAACCGGCTCCTACTACATGGATGCTGAGCTGACAAATTACATCAAAGAAAAATACCCAACCGTAAAATGTGCGGTTGCAACTTGCTGGGAAGAAGGACCAAAAGCATACCATACCTGTAACAACTCCTGGTATACCTTATTTGACGGCGGCCCTTGGGCACCTTGGATTCCATCCAAACAAAACACTCACGCACCAGCCGCAAACGAAGCAGAGGACAGCGGAATCGTAGCAATTCCTCATCTCTCTCGTGACTTGATTGCTTGTTACGATGGCAATGGTTCTAACTTCGGAACCCATCCACAGAACGTTTTGCGTGGCATGATTTATGACTCCGAGACATGGGAATACCCATACCTATATAACTTGATTGACCAGTACCGTGATTTGGCAAAATACAACAACGGATATGCTTATAACATGATGTTTGTCGGACCTGGCTGGATGAACAAAATGGGACGTTGGGAAGCTCCATATGAATTGTTATTAAAATCCTATGAGGATGGATGTGCATACTACGGACAGCTCAAAAAAGAAGGCAAATTAGTGGATATGACAATGGCAGATTTCGCTGATTACTATCGTCAGAAAAAGAGCTACACCGAGCCAGAATGTGCATTGTGGAAAGATATTTTATATGGTTCCGACAAGCAGGTATTCTGGTACTGTGACCCATTCCTAAGAGCATGTGTCAATATGGACCAGGGTGGTGCAATCGTTGACCTTCGCCCATACGCAGCAAAATTAAAATGGGAAGTTGGTATCGGTACAAAACACGTACAGGATGCATCTTATCCATTCCTAATTCAGGAAAAATACCGCGCTGGATACTTCACTCACTATGCTGGTGAAGGAACAGTTCGAAGTGCGAAGTTAACATACAATGGTGAGGAAGTAGATTTATGCTTATGCCGTACCAAAGCACATTTTTCGGAAGAAAAAGATGCAGACGGAAAAGTAACCAGAATTTTGACTTTGGACCCAGTGGAAATCGAATTTGACGGATTAACAGTAAAACTTCAGACCAAAGAATATTTCGAAGAAGGCAGCAGCAATATCAAAATTGAGCGTACCATCTTAGAGATGAGTGACCCAAGTGCTGAAGTAGAGTTAAATGAGTACATGGTAGCATGTTATGGTACCACGGAATATCCAGAAGATATGACCAATATCACTTTGAAATGTGTCAACGCTTCGACGGAAGAGACAATCGGCTATGAGTACAAATGCCGTGAAGCATCCTTAGATGCAGCAACCGAAGTAAGTGCAGTAATTCCAGCCATCGAGACAAGAGTATCGATGAATGCTTCATCCGAGGCAACTGGTTACATCAAAGAAGGATATGCATTCTCACCAATGTTCACCATTGGTTATACAAAAACAATCGCAGAGAAGGAGGTATTTGCAACATGGCTCAATCTGGAAAAGGCAAACTAAATTATAGATGTCCGTCCTGCTTTATGCGTGACCTCGACATAGACATGTTCTTTGATAAAGATAAAGAGGAATACTACTGTCTTCGTTGCCAGTATACTGGTGATGAAAAAGACGTACTGGAAAAGAATGAAATGCTTCGTTTCCGTTATCGCGCAACAAACCAAAGAATTACAAAATTTGATTTTGACTAAATAAAAAAACGGGATTGTCGTAAGCGACACTTCCAAAGTGAGGGTGTCCCATTTTTGAGACACCCTCAAATATTATAATGGAGGTAAAAATGAGTACATTTGATATAAAAAAGATTGCTGATCCAGAATGTTTTAAGGAAAATAATCTTCCGGCGCATTCAGACCATGTATCCTATCAAAACTGGGAGGAAGCCGGCAATCGGTATGATGGAACGCCGGATGTTTTGGGGAAACGAAGCGGTTACCGAATGTTTTTGGATGGCAGTTGGAAATTCCATTATGCCAAAAACTATGCCCAGGCAATTGCCGGTTTTGAAAAAGAAGACTATAACTGTAAAAATTGGTCGGATATTCAAGTTCCAGCTCATATCCAAATGGAAGGCTATGATAGCCCGCAGTATGCCAATATCCAATATCCGTGGGATGGTCGGGAGGATATTTGGACAAGTGAGGTGCCGCAGGAATTTAATCCGGTGGCAAGCTATACGAAATATTTTACCTTGCCGGACGGATTTTTAAAGGAGCGAATATTTATCTCTTTTCAAGGCGTGGAAAGTGGCTTTGCAGTGTGGCTAAATGGTCATTATATTGGCTATAGCGAGGACTCATTTACGCCAACTGATTTTGAACTAACGCCGTATTTACAGACTGGTGAAAATAAGCTCAGCGTGCAGGTATTTAAATGGACCATTTCCAGTTGGTGTGAGGACCAGGATTTCTATCGTTTTTCAGGAATCTTCCGCAGTGTGTATCTGTATACGACACCAGCAGTTCACATCCAAGACTTGAAAGTGCAGCCATTGGTAGAAGCTGATTTGACCGAAGCCAAACTGCAAATAAACATTCAGGCATTTGGTCAGGGAGCGGTTCGCATTCGATTGCTTGAGTGCGGCCGGCTGGATACCGCCGAAAAAAATGATACATCTGAGACAACAGTGGTTCTGGAAACAACAGAGACAGTGAGTGCTGAGCAGGAGTATTCGTATCCGCTGAAAAAACCGCTGCTTTGGAGTGCCGAAATCCCAAATCTATATGAACTGCAAATGGAAGTGTTAGACGAAGATGGGGTGATAACAGAAGTAATCTCACAGCGAATCGGTTTTCGACGTTTTGAAATGAAGGAAGGACTGATGTGCTTAAATGGTCAGCGAATCGTTTTCAAAGGAGTCAACCGTCATGATTTCAGTTCGGTAAACGGCCGAGTAGTTAGTATCGAAGAAACGTTGCAGGATATTGTGACCATGAAACAACATAATATCAATGCAATTCGAACGAGTCATTATCCAAACGGTGCAGGCATCTATGAATTGTGTGACCGCTATGGACTATATCTGATGGCAGAAAACAATCTGGAATCGCATGGTGCTTGGGAAGCCGTATGGTGGAAGTGCGCGGCAGCAGAGCAGATTGTTCCAGGTGATAATGAGAAATGGGAAGCGATGATGTTAGACCGCGTCAATTCCTGTTATCAGAAGGATAAAAACCATCCGTCCATCTTAATCTGGTCTTGTGGCAATGAAGCCTTTGGCGGCAAAGTGATATTTGCCATGTCAGAAAAATTCCGGGAACTCGACCCAGAGCGCCTGGTGCATTATGAAGGGGTCTTTAATGACCGCCGTTACAATGACACTAGTGATATGGAAAGCCAGATGTACACACCGGCGGCGAAAATCAAAGAGTTTTTGGCAGAGCATGATGATAAGCCATTTATCTGCTGTGAATACACCCATGCAATGGGCAATTCCTGTGGCGCAATGCATAAATACACCGATTTGACTGATACCGAGCCACGTTATCAGGGTGGTTTTATCTGGGATTACATCGACCAGTCGTTATCGAAAAAAGACCGTTATGGCAATGACTTTCAGGCATATGGCGGTGACTTCCATGAGCGGCCGACCGACTATAGCTTTAGCGGTAATGGCATTTGCTATGGAAATCGCGAGCCATCACCCAAGATGCAGGAGGTCAAATTCAATTATCAAAACATCAGCATCGTGGTGGAGGATGATCGCTTCACGGTAATAAATAAAAACTTGTTTCAGGATACGAGCGTATATGACTGCTATGTATATTTGCAAAAGGATGGCAGGCAGATAAAACAGAAACAGATGGAGGTACTGGTATCACCATTAAGCAGCAAGACGTATGCGTTGCCGCTGGAGCTTCCAAAGGAGGCCGGTGAATACGCCGTCACCATTTCACTTGTTTTGAAAGAAGATATGTTATGGGGTAAGGTAGGACATGAGGTGGCATTTGGTCAGCATGTTTATCCGCTAATAACAGCACCGGATGAAACACGCAGTGAAGCCCCAAAACCACTGCAAGTAATCTACGGCGGTTGGAACTTAGGTGTGAAGGGTGAGGATTTCGATGCATTGTTTTCCTATACGAATGGCGGTTTGGTGTCCTACCGTTATATGGGCAAAGAAATGATTGAAAAAATCCCAATGCCGAATTTCTGGCGGGCACCAGTAGAAAATGATTTAGGCAATAAGATGCCGGGACGCTGTGCGCAGTGGAAGATTGCGAGTCTCTATCTCAGTCATCACACGCTAGGCGCTTTTGAAGAGAGCCGGCCGGTTGTAACCGAGAACGACGGAGAAGTTACGATTACATATACCTACTACATGCCGACGACACCAGAGAGCAAATGTGAGCTGGCCTATCGGGTTAGCGGTGATGGTACAATTGCAACAACGTTGCGCTATGAGCCAGTATATGGGCTGGTCGATATGCCGGAATTTGGCGTAATGTTCAAATTAAATGCCGACTATGACCGCCTTGAGTGGTATGGCTTAGGCGAACAAGAAACATATGCCGACCGCAAGCATGGCGCAAAGCTGGGCGTTTATCAGAATCATGTAAAAGATAATTTGGCGAAATATCTCGTTCCGCAGGAATGCGGTAATAAAATAGGCGTTCGCTATGCGAAGCTGACCGATGCCAAGGGACATGGAATGCTCTTTACAGGTGACAATCTATCCTTTAGCGCTTTGCCATATACACCACATGAACTGGAAAATGCAATGCATTGGTACGAATTGCCACAGGTTCATTACACCGTAGTACGGGTGGCGATGGCACAGCTCGGAATTGCTGGTGACGACAGTTGGGGCGGACCAGTACATCCGGAGTATCATATTGATGTGACGAAACCACTGGAGTTTACATTTAGTTTCCGGGGAATTTAAAGAATTTCAGGAAATTCAAAAAAGAAGGGAAAATTGAGATGAATTTTATCAAGGGAATGGATTTATCAACATTAGTAGAATTAGAAGATTTGGGCGCAAAATACTACGACAATGGCGTAGAAATGGACGTCTTGGATATTATGAAAAAATACGACGTGGATTCCATCCGCATCCGTCTATGGAATGACCCATATTCAGCGGAGGGAGAATCTTATGGTGCTGGTATTAATGATTTAGAAACTTCACTGGCAATAGCCAAGAAAGTAAAAGCGGCTGGTTTTGGCATTTTGTTAAACTTTCACTACAGTGATTTCTGGGCTGACCCGGGCAAGCAGTTCAAACCAAAAGCCTGGGCTGATTTTGGTGCTGATGAGTTGGAAAAAGCAGTGTACGATTACACCAGCGAAATGATGAAAATATTTGTCGAAAATGAAGCCGCACCAACCATGGTACAGGTTGGAAACGAGTTGTCAAACGGTCTGCTTTGGCCGGAAGGCAAGGTTCCAAATTATGATAATATCGCTCGCTTTGTCAATGCTGGAATCCGTGGTGTGCGCCTTGTTGATGGCGATGTGCCAATTATGATTCACTTAGACAACGGCGGCAAAAATGAGCTGTATCGTGAGTGGTTTGATAATTTTATGGAACGCGGTGAGGATTTCCAGGTCATCGGATTATCTTACTATCCATTCTGGCATGGCACGTTAGATATGCTTGAATACAACATGAATGATGTTGCCAAACGCTATGGCAAGGACTTGGTGGTGGCTGAGGTATCAATGGGACATACGATGGAGGATTACAAAGAATATGAGAATCTAACGGATGAACAGCGTAAAGGCTATGCGACCAGACCATCACTCGTCGAAAATATCGACTACCCAATGACCATCCAGGGTCAGGCTGATTTTATGCAGGACTTCTTAACACGCGTGAACAATGTTGCAGACGGCAAAGGAAAAGGCTTCTTCTATTGGGAGCCAGCATGGATTCCGGTAGCAGGAAGCGGCTGGGCGACAGAGGCATCCTTAAAATATATCGAAGACCCGGGACCATGCGGCAATGAATGGGCGAATCAGGCGTTGTTTGACTATGATGGCAATGCGCTGCCAGCGTTAGCGGTCATTCGTGACTTTAAAAAATAAGGCGAGTTCCTCACCTTATCTAAAAATATGTAATTATGTTGCAAGTTAGAAGTGTGGATGTTGCAGGTTCACCCGTTGCCATTGCCAAGTGAAAAACTGCCTTGTATAATGAATTTAAGATAAACAGTCGTGTTGAGAGGAGAACAAACATGCAGGAAAAGGTATTAAATAAATTCAAAGAATTATTTACAAATGAGGGCGACATCCGCGTCTATTTTGCACCAGGTCGGGTTAACTTAATTGGTGAGCACACTGACTATAATGGCGGTCATGTATTTCCAAGCGCACTGACAATTGGTACATACGGTGTAGCCAGAAAAAGAACCGATAAAAAACTGCGTTTTTATTCGATGAATTTTGAGAACTTAGGAATTATGGAGTCTTCCATCGAGAACCTAAAACCAGAAAAAGAAGCTGATTGGACGAACTATCCAAAGGGTGTAATCTGGGCGTTTGGCGAGAAAGGTATGAATGTTGACTGCGGCTTAGATCTACTGTTATTTGGAAATATTCCAAATGGCTCAGGACTTTCATCCTCAGCATCGGTAGAAGTGCTGACCGGTTATATTTTAAAAGATATGTTTGGCTTTGAAGTGACAAATCAGGACTTGGCGTTAATTGGCCAGTTTTCCGAGAATCAGTTCAATGGTGTAAACTGTGGCATTATGGACCAGTTTGCAATTGCAATGGGAAAAGAAAATCATGCCATTTTCTTAGATACAGCAACTTTGAAATATGAATATGCTCCAATTCAGTTAAAGGATGCGAAAATCGTGATTTCATGCAGTAACAAGAAACGTGGTCTTGGCGATTCAAAATATAATGAAAGACGCAGCGAATGTGAAAGTGCATTTGCCCAGATTGGTGAAGTAATTGGCATCAACAGCCTTGGTGATTTGAGCGAGGAACAGTTCGAAGAATACAAGGGTGCAATTAAGGACGACATTTGCCAGAAGCGCGCCAAACATGCGGTGTATGAAAATCAGCGGACTATCAAAGCAGTTGCGGCCCTCAAAAATGATAACATCAAATTGTTTGGTGAATTGATGAATGCGTCACACGTGTCGCTGCGTGATGATTATGAAGTGACCGGAATTGAACTTGATACTTTAGTCGAAGAAGCGTGGAAGATTGACGGCGTAATTGGCTCAAGAATGACCGGTGCTGGTTTTGGCGGCTGTACCGTCAGCATTGTGAAAGATGAAGCAGTGGATAATTTTATCGAGCAGGTTGGCAAAGCATATGAAGCGAAAATCGGCTATGCGGCAGATTTCTATGTGGTAGAAATCGGTGACGGTCCATCCCGTCTGGCATAGTAAGGTATCATTTGGAGGAAAAATAATGATTCAGGAAAATATATTAAAACTGACCGAATATGCGCTGGTAACTGGTTTAATCGAAGCTGCTGATAAACGCTATACCATCAATCGTTTATTAGAACTGTTTGAATTAGAGGAAATCGAAGACGAGGTCTTAGCAGCTTATCAGCAAAACCCTGCAATGACGCAGGAGGATGCCGAGAATGTGATCGAAGCAATACTAAATGCGATGATGGACTATGCCTGTGAAAAAGGCATTATGAAAGAAGACAGCATCGTTTACCGTGACTTATTTGATACCAAAATCATGGGACTGTTAGTACCAAGACCAAGCGAGATTGTTAGTAAGTTCGAGGCACTGTATAAAAAAGATGCCAGGGATGCAACCAATTACTACTATAAATTAAGCTGTGACAGCGATTACATCAGACGTTATCGCATTAAAAAGGACCAGAAGTGGATTGCGAAAACGGAGTTTGGTGAGCTGGATATTACCATCAATTTATCCAAGCCAGAGAAGGACCCAAAAGCAATTGCGGCAGCAAAATTAGCAAAGCAGAGCGGCTATCCAAAATGCTTGCTTTGTAAGGAGAATGAAGGTTATGCTGGTCGTGTCAATCATCCGGCGAGGCAGAACCACCGCATCATGCCGGTAACGATTAATAACAGTGACTGGTTTATGCAGTATTCCCCATACGTATATTACAACGAGCATTGCATCGTTTTTAATGCTGAGCATACACCGATGAAAATTGAGCGCGCAACCTTTGGTAAGCTGCTTGATTTCGTAAAACAGTTTCCGCATTACTTTGTTGGTTCCAATGCCGATTTACCGATTGTTGGAGGTTCGATTTTAAGTCATGATCATTTTCAGGGTGGCTGTTATGAATTTGCGATGGCAAAAGCACCAGTTGAAAAAGCTGTGACCATTGAAGGCTATGAGGATGTAATAGCGGGAATCGTTGACTGGCCGATGTCAGTGCTTCGAATCAGCGGCAAAAACACCGACCGTTTAATTGAATTAGCCGATAAGATATTGGTAAAATGGCGTGGCTACACTGATGAAGCAGCATTTATTTTTGCCAAAACAGATGGTGAACCACATAACACGATTACCCCAATCGCTAGAAAACGCGGTGAAAATTACGAGTTGGATTTAGTTCTGCGCAACAATATTACGACCACAGAACATCCGCTTGGCGTATATCATCCACATGCGAATTTGCATCATATCAAGAAAGAAAATATCGGTTTAATCGAGGTGATGGGACTGGCAGTATTACCAGCACGTTTAAAAGAAGAGATGGCCGAGTTGGAAAAGGCGATTGTTGCCGGTGATGATATTCGCAGCAATGCCGAGTTAGAGAAGCATGCTGACTGGGTAGCTGAGTTTATGCCAAACTATCCAGAAATCAATACCGATACAATCCATGAAATTATTCAAAAAGAAATAGGTTTGGTATTCAATGAAGTATTAAAAGATGCCGGTGTTTATAAGTGTGACGAGGCAGGCAGAACGAATTTTATGAAGTTTGTAGATGCTGTAAATGAATAAAATGAACGAAAGGCAAGCGGCAAGATTCGCTTGCCTTTTTTATAAAGTTTATTAAGTTGATAAATGCGGGAAATTTTGGTATAGTGAAACAGATAGAAATCACAAATGAGTTTAGGAAAGAGGAAAATGAATATGGACTATAATTTCGCGAAAAAAGAGGTAAGAGTAGCCAGTCGTAACAAAATAATTATTATGCTGATTTTAATCATTGGTATTGTTGCAGCAATCCTAATTTTTGCCCCTTCACCAACTACACTTTATTTTGGAGAACCAACGTTTGAAACGGCAGAAGAAGCAGAACAGCTTATGGCCGAAGAAAATGAATATGTTCAGGTAACCGCAGAGGATTTATTTGATACTGGTTATGAATATACCGAGGATAATGTGACAAAGGCTAAGTATTACGCATTTTGGACAGACGAAAAGTGTATTATCTGTAAGGTGGACAAAAGCCTTACCGAAGAAGAATATGCAAATTATCATTTACGTGGTAGATTAAAAAGAGCAACCGGTATTGAGTCACAGGTGGTCAATGCACTGCGGAAAGATGCTGCTGAATATATCGATTCTGACATGATTGCAGACTATGTAATTGATACAAAAGATACCCGTATTGTGCCGCAGATTATCGTGGGACTTGGTATCCTGGTCGTGCTTGTGGCGTTTATAAATATCATTACCGCAATTGTTTGTATTGGAAATTATAAGAAAAGCAAACACTTTAAGAAAATGGGCACGGATATCGAAGTGGCAGAGAGAGTCAACGATGCAATTTCAAGCCTGTATAACAAAGGTGTTGAGCCAATCAAAATGAGCAGTGTGCAGCTTATGGGTGACTGGATGATTGATTATTCCCTGACGTCATTTCAGGTTTATCATAAGGATGCGATTGTCTGGATTTACAAGACGATTACCACCCATAAAACAAATGGCATCAAGACGGGAACGAGCTATGAAGTTTTATTAAAAGGAAAAAATAAAGAGTCGATTTGTCTGATTGCATCAAATGAAGAAAAGGCAGATAAAATGCTCGACGATTTAGTAATCCAATTCCCACATGCAATCATGGGATTTACCGATGAACTATCAGCCCTTTATGAAAAAGACAGAGCTGGATTTTTGGCGGTACAGGAAAGATATAAATTAGAGCAACAAGAAGACTAATACATAATCTTAGAAAGAAGGAAGAGTGATGGTTTCGAAAAAAATCCAAGCGGCACTTGCTGGCAGCTCGGCAATCCGGGCGATGTTTATGGAAGGGAAGGAATTGGCGGCGAAGGTCGGTGCCGAAAATGTATATGATTTTAGCCTTGGCAATCCAGCCACACCAGCACCACCAGCATTTAATCAGGCAGTAAAACAGATATTGGATGAAACGGAACCATTGACACTTCATGGCTATATGGACAATTCCGGATTCGAAGATGTTCGGATGAAGATAGCGGATAATCTGAATCAGCGTTTTGAAACGAGGTTTAGCGGACATAATCTGGTTATGACAGTTGGGGCAGCCGGCGGTTTGAATATCATTTTTAAAACTATTTTAGACCCGGACAGTGAAGTGATTGTATTTGCCCCATTTTTTGGTGAATATAGGAGCTATGTTGCCAATTTTGATGCAAAATTAATTGTTGTGCCATCAGATTCAAAAACCTTCCAACCAGATATCTCGGCATTGGCCGAGGCAATTACCGTGAAAACGGCGGCGGTGCTCGTCAACACTCCGAACAATCCAACTGGTGTTGTCTATTCGGCAGAAACGTTAAAAGAGCTGGCGGCAACGTTGGAACGAAAGCAGCAGGAATTTGGAACCGATATTTATCTGATTTCAGATGAACCATATCGTGAGTTAGTCTATGATGGCATCAAGGAAGATTTTCTGACGAAGTATTATGCCAATACGATTGTCGGCTATTCATTTAGCAAATCGCTTTCTTTGCCGGGCGAGCGGATTGGTTATGTGCTGGTGCCGGATGAAGCGAAGGACAGTGAGCTGTTACTTCAAGGGCTGAATGTGTCAAACCGCACGCTTGGATTTGTCAATGCGCCATCACTGATTCAGAAGGCAGTAGCCGAATGTCTGGAGGAAAAGACCGATGTGGCATTTTACGATAACAATCGGATTCGTTTGTACGAAGAATTAACCCGGCTCGGCTTCACTTGTGTGAAACCGCAGGGAGCATTTTATCTATGGCTAAAATCACCAGTAGCAGATGAAAATGAATTTGTGCAGGCGGCCAAGAAGTATCATCTTTTGCTTGTCAAGGGAAGCGCCTTTGGCTGTGGCGGGTTTGTCCGTCTGGCTTACTGTGTCTCACCGCAGATGATAGAACGTTCCCTGCCAGCCTTTGCGAAGCTGGCGGCGGAGTATCAGCTATAAAACAACACTGGAAAAAGCAGGAAAGCAGGACCGAATATGAGTAAATGGGAAGAAAATGTCCGTAAGGTAGTTCCGTATGTACCGGGTGAACAACCGAACCGACCCAAAATGATAAAATTAAATACGAACGAGAATCCATACCCGCCAGCGCCCGGTGTAGTCACGGCGCTAAAGGAATTTGATACCGGACGTCTCCAGTTGTATCCCGACCCGACCGCCAGTGTGCTGGTTGATGCAGTGGCAAATTTTTATGACTTGTCCTCCGAGCAGGTCTTTGTCGGTGTCGGCTCGGATGATGTACTGGCAATGATATTTCTGACCTTTTTCAATTCCAAGAAACCAATTTTGTTTCCAGATGTTACTTATTCCTTTTATGATGTCTGGGCAGATATGCTGCGTATTCCTTACGAAATGCAGCCGTTGGATGAAAAATTTCAGCTTCAAGTGGCAGATTATCAAAAGGAAAATGGCGGCGTGATTTTCGCCAATCCGAATGCACCAACAGGTGTACTAATGGCACCATCCGCGGTGGAGCAGATCATTCAGGAGAATCCCGATGTCATTGTCATTGTTGACGAAGCATATATTGATTTTGGTGGGACTTCTGCATATCCATTGATTGAAAAATATGATAATCTAATTGTCGTTGGAACGTTTTCAAAGTCACGTTCGATGGCAGGCTCACGAATTGGCTATGCATTAGCGCAGCCCAAATTAATTAAATATTTAAATGATGTTAAGTATTCCTTCAATTCTTACACGATGGATCAGGTTACAATAACCATCGGTGCAAAGGCAATCGCGGATAAAAAATACTTTGAAGAGACCAGAAACAAAATTATTACAACGAGGGAATGGGTAAAAAAGGAGCTGCGCAAATTGGGCTTTGTTTTTGAAGATTCAATGAGTAATTTTGTTTTTGCAACCCATCCGAAGGTACCGGCGGAAGAAATATTTGAGATGTTAAAGCAGCAAGATATCTATGTCCGTCATTTTAAAAAGCCGGAGCGTATTCGTAACTACCTTCGTATTTCGATTGGTACCGATGCAGAAATGGATAGGCTGATTAATGAATTAAGAAAAATTTTAAAAAGGTAATTTAGAAAGGAATCATCATGTTAAAGAATTATTTGTGGGTTTTTTTTGTATCAATGGTGCCGCTCATTGAGCTGCGCGGGGCAATTCCGATTTCACAAGGTTTGGGGCTGCCAATTGTAGAGTCCTATATTATCAGTATTATTGGGAATATGCTTCCGGTTCCGATTATTTACTTATTTGCCAGAAAAGTACTAATCTGGGGAGCAGACAAACCAGTAATCGGTAAATTCTTTACCTTTTGTTTAGAAAAGGGGGAAAAGGGCGGCAAGAAGCTTCAGGAAAAAGCCGGTAAGGGGCTTTTTTGGGCACTGCTGATATTTGTCGGTATTCCGCTTCCAGGCACTGGCGCATGGACTGGTACACTGGCAGCGAGCATTCTTGATATGGATTTTAAGTCCAGTATTCTGGCAGTTATGCTCGGCGTATTATTGGCAGGTGTTATCATGATGGTGCTCAGCTTTGGGGTTTTTAGTTTTATCTAGTTTGTAAATTGCGGAGGAAGTCTCGATGAAGACAATAAAATTTAAATTGATGATGCCAATTCTGGCATTGGTGCTATCATTTGCCATTATAATGGTATTACAGATACAAATTATCAGACAGAATGATTCAGTTGTAGTGCAGATGGAAGAAAAAACATTTTATACCTTAATTCAGTCGGAAGAACTGCAATGCCATGTTGTTCAGATTCAGCAATGGCTTACAGACATCAGTGTGACAAGGGCGGCCGAAGGACTCGATGATGGCTTTGATTTGGCCCAAGAGCACTTTGAAGCGGCAAACAGTATTCTTGTCGAGCTAAAAGAGATAAACCCAGAGCATGTGTCGGAAATCGATAAGATTGCCACTGCGCTGATACCTTATTACGAGACCGGAATTAAGATGGCCAATGGCTATATCAACGAAGGGACGGAAACGGGAAATGAATTGATGGATGACTTCGATTTAGCATCAGCGACGATTAATGATGCAGTTACCGACTTCCAACAGTTTGCTGTAGCACAAAATGATGAGGAAATGAGTATCCTCAAAGAAGGTGTTGAAAAAAATATTAATCTGGCAAATATTTCAATTGTTGTCTGTCTTGTGGTTGCGGTGCTAGCTTATGTCTATATTCGAATGGGAATTGTATCGCCGATTCTGTTTGTGCTCAAGAAATTGCAGACATTGCCAAAATCAAAAGCAGCGAGAAACCAATCCGTAGTCAAAGGGAAGGACGAAATTGATACGCTTTCCAAGCTGGCGGATAGTACAGCTAACGACCTTACCGATTTAATGGATGTGATTTCCAAAGAGATTTCAGCGAAGTCTCAAACGGTGCATAATATTTCATCAAACATTGCTGAGCTGATAGAAAGTCTCAATCAAGATGTAAGAGCCGTATTAGAAGTGACGGACGAGTTATCCGGCGGACTGGACATCAATTCAGCCAGCGTCGAGGAAATGAATGCAACCACGGAAGAAATCAATGCTTCTGCTGACTCCATGCGTCAGATCTCAATGCAGGGCTTAGAAAATGTCAAGGACATTGATGCTCGCGCAGGCGAATTGAAAGTGAGTGCAGTAGCTTCGGCAACGCAGGCGAAAAATATGTATGCGCAGACTCACGAACGATTGCAAAAGGCGATTGAAGAGTCGAGTCAGATTAGTAAGATTTCTGAGCTTTCGGAGGCAATTATCGGAATTGGTGAGCAGACCAACTTGCTAGCTCTTAATGCGTCAATTGAGGCGGCCAGAGCGGGTGAGGCCGGAAAAGGCTTTGCAGTAGTAGCAGATTCAATCAAAGGACTTGCGGATGAATCCAAGCAGACTTCAGAAGAAATAAAGGTTATTACACATGCGTTGACGGCGGCAGTACAGAATCTTTCGACCAATGCGTTACAGTTGATGAATTTTCTGACGGATACCGTTATGAATGATTATGATACGTTGGGCAATATTGGTACTGCTTACAGTGATGATGCACATTTTATCAGTGATACGATTGATACCGTACATACTTCCTCAGACGAGTTGTCTCAAGCGCTGAACACACTGACGATAGCGTTGGAGGAAATTGCTCGGGCAACGAATGAGAGTGCCGTAGGGGCAACGGATATTGTGAAGCGAAACCGAAATATTCAGGGAAATTTACAGAGCTTAGTGCAAATGGCACAAGTTCTTGATGATGCATCAACAGATTTAAAGAAACTAGTAGAGAGCTTCTCATAAAAAGAAATGGCTTATGCATATTAAAGTAAAAAAGACCGGAAACTGTTTGTGATATCATATCATTCGCAGTTTCCGGTCTTTTCTTTGCACAACTCATTCGTTGGAAAGTAGTAGACATGAGGAAGAAAATTTGTTAAAATTGAGTAAAAGCTCATTGGGAAAATAAGTGACTTTCAGATAAAATAAAGGATATGGGAATAAGGATGAAAAAAGGGAACGGGAAAGCAAGAGGAATTGCGTGGCTTTTGATTGCCATTGTAATCGCAACACAAGTAAAGATACCAGTTAATACGGACTTGGGAGACACTGTTTTGGCCCAGGAGGGTGTGTGGTCAACTGAGGCCGACGAGGCGGTGGAAAATGGCACTGAAAGTCAGGATACGACGGAACAGGCGACAGAGATTCCGGGGCAGGTCACAGAGTCGCCAGTCGCAGAAAGCAACGATGCAATTACAGCGAAAATCGTCTTTATGGGGAATGACAGTTCACCATCCATGGAAGCTTTGAGCGAAGCGGAAATGGCATTGATGCTATATGACAATGGAATGGAAATTTCCGATTCGACAGTAACCATGCAGTTGACCGAAGAAACATATCAGGGATTTCCGGTGTGGGAATATACCACGACAGGTCTGGCACAGGATATTTCCTATCAGGTAAAAAGCGGCTATGATTTTACCTCAGGTGGATGGAGTCTTTCTTACATCGTAGATGGTAAAATAATTGCCAATGATGGTGATGCCTGTGATGAGCCAGAAGCCTTACAGGTGTGGGTGGCAAAGACCAGGATAATGGGAGCGTATCGCATTGATAAGCTGGCGGCAGATGAAGCGGGAGCAGCATTAGCATCCCCGTCAGAGATTACGTTGGCGCTGACAACAGAAGCCAAAGCAGACCGCGCGTATGCAGAGGACAAGTCAGTAACATGGGAGAATGAAACAATCTGGAGCATATCAGATTGCCCACAATATAATCCGTTAACCGGAGCAAAGATAATTTACCGTGTGCAAGTCGAGCAGAATGCAGACGGTTATTCGGCGTCTTACGAAAATGTGGAGCCATACGAGAACGATACAAAGTATGCATATACTGGTGGTAGTATTGTCAATTCTTATGTTGGAGTTAAGAAAAATTTTGTGGCAGCAGTAGCTGATAAAATTGGCGCCTTTGTGCAATGGGTCGTTGGAAATGGAAGTGATGGCGATGACGTAGAGTTGGTGCTTAGTGGGGCGCGCACTAACTATACGGTAACAGTCAACTGGAACGACAATGACCGGGACAATCGACCGAATCCGACCATCGCTCTGACGTACAGTACGGATGGTATTAACTTCAATTCGTTAACGAAAGAGGCATTGCTTGAGTTGGGGATGGGAGATACCGAAGCGGATATATTGTTAACTAGTATATCAACCGTTATTGGGAATCCAAATACGAAATCATACAACAACTGGCTTTATGAATTCAAAAATTTGCCAAAAGAATTGGTATATCCAGAAGAAGCTGGCGCTGAGGGCGACGAAAGTGACGAGGAACCAGTTTCGATTACATATTCCTTTCAGGTGAATCCGTTAAATCTGGTGACCGATTATCTGGTGGAACAGATAGAAGGGGAGAACCTTCTTAGAAATACCCTTAAGACCACCATGAGCTTTGAGCTCATCTGGAATGATAGTGGCAATCAATATTTGACCAGACAGTCATTATCGGATGTTTCCGGCAAGTTAGTCTTAAAGCGGTACATCACTGGGGTTGATAATCCAAGCGTGGAATCGCTGGGAACCTTAGAGCAGATTGGGGCAGATAATAGCGATATTGAAACCACCACGGTGGGAAATACAACGCAATATTCGATTGGCAGCCTGCCTAAATATGATATCGATGGCTATCCATATGTCTACTATGTAGAGGAGGAGCCGCAAGCAGGAACGCGGGGCGGACTAGCAATTGCTGCCGCAACGAATCTGATTGATGCTGAGAAGGTCATTTACAAGATCGTATATGAAAATGAAGGGAACTATGCGGAAAAAACCAATGCCTGTTATCATAAAGGGCAGATTATCAATACCTTGGATGATTCCGTGACCATCAATGTGAAAAAGCAATGGCTCGATGATGATGCGGCGGACACCATTGCCAAAAGACCGGCGGGAACGCTGTACCTTTACCGTTATACGGCGGGGCGGGATTATACGACGGCATCTCCGGTTGCGGGAATGAAGGTAGAGTTAGATTGCACAAAAACGACCTATGCAGTTACCTTTCCACAGACCGTATTTCCACGCTTTGATGAAGATGGAAACGAATTTATTTATCTCGTGCAGGAAGTGTTTAAAAGTGGTAACTATAACGCTTATGAAAAAGTAGCGAGCTACCAGAAGGCTTCCGACAATCGTGATGCCGCAGCCAAAAATATTGTGTTTAACGGTGGTGTGTTACAGAATCGTCGGACCGGAACCAGAGATGTACAGGTAACGAAGGAATGGAAAGCGCAAGCGATGCAGGATATGACGGCATCGGTTGAGTTACAGCTACAACGCAAATTAGCATCTGCATCAACTTATGTGGATGTCGATGGCAAAAACGATATATTAGACAATTTCCGAGCAGAGGAAATGACCAAAACCTATAGCTTTAGCAACATGCCGCAGTTTAATGAAGCTGGCTTAGAGTATCAGTATCGTGTCATCGAGACTGCAATTACAATCAACGGCAGCAGGATTACCGTGCCGCGCGAAGGCTGGGGTGACGATGATACTCAGCTATGTACCATTGCTGGAAAACAATTTAAGTTAGAGCAGGCGACCGACGCGGATGGCAATACCCTGTTGACGAACCGCTTAATGGGCAAGCGCGAGGTTTGGGTGAAAAAAGTTTGGGCAGGAGTGGCGGCTGGTAATCCCAATGGAGCAGTGACGATTTCCGTTTACCAAAAGGGGGACCAGACGGCTGTGGCGCAAGGAACGATAACGCTGGCGCAGGCGCAGGCCGGTCAGTTTGTAAAGATTGCTGGCGAACTAGAGCGTTATGATGCAGAGGGCCGTGAGATAACTTACAACATTGCGGAGACACCCGTTCCAACCGGATATCATGCAACTTATTCGTATACTTTAAAAGAGAAAAATCCAGATAATGAAGCGGTTTCGACATTAGAGGCGGTGGTGACGAATACCCCGACCGGAACGACACCAAGCATAGAAGTATGTAAGGAATGGTATGATGATGCCGATGAAAATTGCCGTGGTACAGTGGAAGTAACACTATATCATACAAAGAATAATGGAACCAGTTGGGATGTCGTTTCGACCGGAACGTTAACGAAGGGTAGAGACTGGCGGACGTGGCTTGGCATGACGGCAACGATTCAGGAAATGAATGAAGACGATGAGTTAGTGGACGTAGAGGATCATGACCCAACCCATTATTATGTGCAGGAGACGGCGATTATCCGAGGCAGCGAGGAAGACCCGATACAATATGAAAGCGTTGTCACCCAAAAGCCGTCAGGAACATTGGCTAAAGTTGGAACGATCAAGACCGATGCTCATTACTATGATATCAAAGCGCAGGTAAGTGCGTCCGGTAAATTATATACATTCCAAAATATCCGTACCGGCAGTGTCAATATTGACGTTGCGAAGGAGTGGAAAGATGATAATAAGCATGCAACGGAGGCAAAACAGAGCGTCACGTTGAAAATATGGCAAAACTCCATTTATGGTGCAGCAGGAGATGCGGTACCGGTTGATACCATCGAGCTGGATGGTACGACAGATACAAAGGAAACAACGGCTTGGCATGCAAAATTACTAAATCAACCGAAATATGATGACAAGGGAGTGTTATATCTCTATTGGGCCGAAGAAGTCGAGGTATCAGAGCTAAATAATGATAATACAGTTAAAAAAACACACAACACAACCGGACGGAATAGCTACACGTTAACCGGTGCGGACGAGCATAAATATTCAATCGCGGCAGCAACGAGTGTGGTATATGGTGAGCATAATAATAAGCCAGCATTACCAGCCGATGAGATGAAGATAACGGTAACAAATGCCCGTAGTGAGTCAATCGATTTTAAGGTGCATAAAATTTGGAAGGACTATATTAGAGAAGGGGAAACGACGGTTCGGCCGGACATTTTTCTGATTCTATATCGTCAGGTGGGCAGTGGAACGCCAGAAGATATCACAAAAAAAATAGAACGTGTTTGGGATACGGAGGATAAATATCATTGGGCTTGTACCTTCTACGATTTGCCGCGTTATACCAATGCTGGTGAGGAGATTACCTACACGGTCAAGGAAGTAATGCCAATCGTGGGTGACTATCAGACGTTATACTATGATGAAACCCCAGTGGCAGGGACAAATGCGGAGATTCAAAGTATTCTTAAGGCAGAACGGGAAAGCACGGATGGCTCATACGAAGATGTGCCGGCAGGTGCAACCGCGAAGACGACAGAAGGAATTTCCCGAAATGGTACAATTGTCAATTATCGAGAAGCAGAACGTTATTTCTCAGGGGCAAAGATTTGGCTCAATGTCCCAGGAAACCTGGCTGAAAGCAACTATCCGACCATTACCTTAACCTTGCAGAAGGAGGTTTATGCATCGAATGCGTATACGCCGGTAAGCGTAAAGGAAAAAGAAAAGGTAAATGTAACGGTAGCTGATGCAAATAAGGAAAAAGATATCAAAATAGATTTGGAAAAAGGCAATAAGGAATTTTACTTTGGTAAAGAGCTCACGGCATTTTCATTGAAAAAGTATGATGAAAATGGAATTCTGATTCGCTACCAAGTTGAGGAGACGAGTGATCGAATTCCAGGGTACGCAGAACCAGAGTGGGACCCGAAAACTCTGACCATCATTAATGCATACAAGTCGGCAGAAGACCTTGATCCAAATGAACGGGCATATATAACCATTGAAAAAGAATGGTCAATACCTAATTTTGACCCAGCGACAGATACTGCACCGACAGTGAACTTAGAGTTGTGGCGGGTGATAACAGATGGTGCGGGAAATATTTTGAAAAATACTGCCGTTAACACGGAGATAAGTGCGGACATCACATATTTAACAGGTAAACAAAAGGTCTCCTTTGGAAAAACAATCAGCGATACCTTAGATACAGATACCGAGCATGTCCTTGGAAAATTACCGAAGTATGGCTACAATGGAAAAATTTATTATTACTATATCCGGGAAAAGATACAAGGACAGTATTTAACCGCGAATTTAGAACCAGAGCTGGATTTTGCTAAAAATATCGAGTCTTATGAAGCAACCATGGTCCGTGGTTATAATGTTGAAATATCAGCAAATCAAGGAATCGTAACGAATGGTAACTTGGCTCCTAACTATTTTGACTATGAAATCACCAATGAATACACGGGGCAGAATTATATCAGTTTAAGCGGAACCAAGGCATGGTCAGGCGATAACAGCGATTTATTTAAGAACCGTCCGACGAATGTCGAGTTAAACGTATATCGTATGGTTGACGGCGTGTCAAATTCAAAGGTGGATATTACCGATGATGTGATTATCAAATGGGATGATGCCAGCAAAGCAACAAATACCTGGAGCTATCAGGTTTATGCAAAAAGTGCTTGTGCGGCAACCTTAGGTAATCCAACGAGTGTGGCTGATACGGCAAATCTAAATCGTTATGCTCCAAATGGCGCAAAATATATTTACTATGTGGAAGAAGAAAAGAGCCAACAGGATAACTATATTGCGAAGGTCGTTACTGGTACAAAAGCGACTGGAGTAGGAGCAGATGTGAATGGCAATCTAACCATTCGGGCGAAAGAAGATACCAGCGGAAATGCTACTGCCAGCTTTAAAAATGAGTTGGATTATACCGACTATAGCGTGAAAAAGGTGTGGTTAAAACAAACCGCTAGTACTCCGATTGCTCTCACTAAGGAAGAGCTAGATATGATGCTGCCAGAAAGCATTGTTTTGAAGGTGGAATATCTGGTTCATGATGATACTTTAGATACCGACACATGGGAGCCATATCTGTATCAAAGCGGAACCCAAAAAGATCAGCAGGTAACAAAGAGCCTGTCTAAATCAGAGTGCAAGAAGTTAATTGAAGCAAGTGGAACTGCGGGCGAAATGGTAGTTACATTTAACGATTTGCCGAAATACGATGCTGATGAAAATGTTATTGTCTACCGTGCGATTGAATCTAAAATTGGCACGAATACAGTCGCGAGTAACAAGGCTAGTGGTTTTTTGGTAAGCGAAACACAGGAAAGCAGCGGCGTAATAACAAAGATTACCAATACACTTGAGACGATACCGCTAAAGATTGTCAAAGAATGGGATGATAATGATAATCAGGATGGGCTGCGTCCAACGAAAATTGATTTTACCATTATCCGCGATGGCAACGTAGATAATACGATTAGTACCAGCTTAAGTACCAGCAATTGGGGTACAGGTGTCATTTTATATGTGCCGAAATATCAGGCCGACGGGATGACACTCAGCGTATATAAGGTGCGAGAAAATCTAACGGCAACGGAAAAGCAGTACTATACCTTAGACAGTGGAATCGATGGTGATGCGTACGCATTAGCAGATCCAGATGAACCAGATCAACCAGCTACCGCCACGAATCCAAAAGTGTTTGAATTTATCAACCGACATGGTGAACGAACGATTGATGTAACCATTACCAAGGCATGGTCTGATGATGACATTGATGATACCATCGGCACTAGCAATCGCGCCAGTATCAAGGCATCATCGGTGAAGGTTGCCCTGCAGCGCAAAAATAGCAATGGCGAATGGAAATATGTTTATAATACTGGCACTGACACCGAACCGGTTTGGAGCACAGGCGATACTGCGGAATGGAAAACACTGAATGAGGGTAATAGCTGGAAAAATACATGGAAGGGGCTTACGGCTCGGTGGAATCCAGGTACTTCCAATGCGACGATGCAGAATTATGAATATCGTGCGGTAGAAAAGACGGACGAACTATATGCATATACACCAACGTATAAAGACCATAATAACAGCACCCAAATTCCGGATGAAAATTCGATTAGTATTACCGAACTGAATTGTAAACAAAATGCCAGTACCAAAATATATGAAGGTCAGATTGATATTACAAACTGTTTAGAAACAACATCATTAGACGTAAAAAAAGTTTGGGCTGACAACGACAGTTATTTTGCTGACCGGCAGAGTGTAACGGTGCAGTTACAGTATCGTTTAATGGGTTCAGATACTTGGTTAGATGCAGTTGGCGGGATGCAGTTGGAATTGGATGCGGACAATGAGTGGCAAGATACATTTACTGATTTGCCAGTGGAGAATAGCGTTGGGACAAAGTTTGAATATCGGGCAAAAGAAATTAAAATAGCCGGTATTGTCTATGATGCTGCCATCAAGCAATATGGTTATAGTGGCAGTGAAGCAGTTCAAGAAACAGTGAATCAGCAGTTGACCTCTACAATTACAAACACGTTAGTAAAACGGACCGACATAACGGTAACCAAAGTGTGGGAGGATGACAATAACCGGGATGGTCTTCGACCAGCGACGGTGAAGATTCAGTTAATCAAGGATCAAGGCAAGAGCCATAGTAAGACCCAGATGATTACATTGGATCAATCCAATAGTTGGAGTCATACTTTTACGGATTTACCGAAATATCAGCCCGATGGAGTGACGGCATGTACCTATATCGTAAAAGAGGTAATAGAAGATGCAGCAGCAAATTCTGCTTATACAAAGCAATACAGTTTAGATGGTGCGGCATATGTGAACAATGAACATACGATAACGGAAGACTTAGGCAGTCCTGATACACTTGAGCGAACAATTCGGGTAAAGAACACTTACGAACCTAAAAAAATGAATATCAAAATCACCAAGCAATGGAATGATGACAGTAATAAATATGGCTCCAGACCAGACAGTATCAAGTTATTATTAAAGAGTACCACAAATTCAGATGGCGTAACCGGAGCGGCAGCAGTTACGGGCATAACAAATCCAATTACGATAGCAGCACCGGCACTAGTAACGGATAGCTGGGAAGCAAGCTTTAGTGATTTGCCAATTTGTCAAAATACTGCCGGAAGCGCGAGTGCACCTGGAAGCAGTCAGCAGATATACTATTCCGTGGTTGAGTTAAAGGCTGATGGAACGGAGGTGGCAGTACCACTGGCCCAGTATTTATCCCCAACCTATGACTATACTGCGGCAGGCACTGGCGAAGTGAAATTGGGTACTGGCGGAGCCGAGGTTGCGATATCTGGAAACATTGCCGATGCGTCAGGATTAAATTATCAGGTAGCAGTGACAAATACCTTAAATACCGTGGAGATGAAGATTGTAAAGAATTGGGAGGATTATGAGAATCTGTATCATTCCCGCCCAACTTCGATTGTCTTTACCTTGCAGCAAAGATTAGCGGGCAGTAATGCCGCTTATCAGAATGCAACAGATGCCCAGGGTACATTATTGCAGAGTACCATCCTCTGCGGCGACTTATCCACGGCGGCAATGCAGCAGACGAGCCTTACAGGTCTGCCGAAATATAATGCAGCAGGGGTTGCCTACGAGTATCGGGTTCTGGAAACAAACTTCTGGTATGGTGGAATTTTGGAACAAACACTCAGTGACGTAGCTGATGAAACCAAGGGCGATTTTGAAACGCATGGATTTGAATACAGCTATGAATCGGCGACAGTACCAATCAGCGGTGGTTATCAGACAACTGTGGAAAATGTGCTTGAGTTAGAGCGAATTACATTAAGCGGTGAAAAAACATGGGAGGATGCCGACAATAAATTTGCCTCAAGACCGGCAAACTTAACTCTTAAAGTATACTATAAGAATAGAGCAAGTGATTTACAGTGGACGGTTTATAATCTGCCATATACAATTAATTGGGACAAAGCAGCCGGCAGTAATCGTTGGACCTACAGCATTGAAGGTTTGTTGAAATATGTGACCGGCACTGCGGATAAAATTATATACAGGGTAACGGAGACGGAACCATCCTTCTATGAACAGACCGCTCCACTTGGTGATGCTGTCGGAACAGTAGCGCCCCTGACGGGAGACATAACTGGGGTTAATTTTACAAATACCTTGATAGCAGAAGCCGCTCTCGCCGTGTCTAAAACAGTAGACCGTGGTATGCAAGGCGATGAATTTGAATTTAAAGTATGGTTATCCGATGCAGCAATCACAGGCAGCAATCCGGGCATTATTTACAAGGGTTCATATGAAGTTTATGCGGCCACGGATACCGCCTATGGAACCATATTGGAAACAAAAACAACAACAAATGGAAAGATAATACTAGAAGCAGACCAGACCTTCCTGCTCAAAGATTTACCACTTAACTATTACTATTTGGTAGACGAAGCTGAGATGGAGGACTACAAGCTGATGACAGAAGTCGCTGACCGGAGTGGGCAACTTGGCAGCGTCAGTGGTACGATTAGTGAAGTAGAAGTGATTAACCACGGAAATGCAAAACTGGCAATCAGCAATGAAACAACGTCGGAGAGTGGCAGCGGAACGCCAATAAATGTTGGTGGAAAGGTAGTAGTAATCACTGAAAGCGCATCGATACCTAGTGAGTGGGATGAGGATGACTACAAACCAGACCGGGTCGCAGTGGCATGGGAACCAGATACTTACTGGGCCTTTGGAAATAGCTTTACGCTAGAATACACCACATTTGACGGCAGTAACGGAAAAGTTACTTTAACCGATTATCGAAACAGTGATGGCACATTAAAAGCACTGACCGATTGTACCGTCGCGGAAGATACACTAGGCGAGTGGAGTACGTGGCTTGCGAATGGAGCAAGCCTAAGCTGGGCAAATGGTGGAACATCAATCAAGCTAGTGCTGGCTGATGATGCAGCCGATATGCCACATGAGACAAAGGTTTTGGTAACCTTTACGCCAACGCTGGCAGTCAACAATATCACCGCGCAGAATACCGGTGGAAAAGTAAAAACGGAACATGGTCAGGAGAGCAATAATGCGGATGGTGTGCCAACCTATGGTGGTAATCCATATCCAGGAGCAACCACCGTATATGGAACAGCAGACGCTGGCTATCAGGTGGCGGTGAAGCAGTTAGCACTACGTAATATGAATGATATAAATGGTCAGTCGGTATTGCTAAACGTAAAAACGGACGGAACCTTCTCGGTCGTGTTGGCAACGGTTTTAGGCAGCAGTAACGTGAATGTAACGGTTAGTGGAAAAGTGGAATACACCGAAACAGATGGTGTGGTAACGGGTGTCAAAATTACGCTGGATGAATTGCCGATACCACTGCAATTTGATATTGCATTTAGCAAATTTAATGCTCCTTCACCGAATCCAGACCCCGACCCGAATCCAAATCCAGACCCAAATCCAGATCCCGACCCGGACCCAGATCCAGACCCGAATCCAGACCCGGACCCGGACCCAGAACCACAACCAGATCCAGATACCGAAACGGAAACAGAAGTCAGTCCAAATTCGCCGGATAATTCTGATTCGGGCAATGTGGTGGAACAGGTTACGGCTCAGATTAAGAATTTAATCAAGACGGGCGACACCACCCCAATTATTGGTTTTGGTGCGGCATTTATCATTTCTGGAGCATCTATTATTCTGGTAATTAGAAATAAAAACAAGAAAGTAAAAAAGAAATAAGGTAAAAGTTACTGCCCTCAAATAGTTAGATTGATATGACATTCTAACTTTTGGGGGCAGTTTACTTATTCTGGTTCTATTTTGCAGCTTCTTCGGCAAATTCAGTGGTAACCAGATTTTCATAAGGAGCCGCATCTTCTAAGACACCGGCTTCTTTTAGGATTTCCTGGATTAACTGGAAACTATCATCTTCCAAAACCAAATTGTCTTTCCAAGTGTCCTGGTCATAATATCTGGTCACGATTTTGGTGATGGTTTCCAAATCAGTATCGGAAAATTGCGGTTCAATTGCCTTTGCGATTTCATCAGGGCTATGGTCTGCGACATAGTCCATGCCTTTTTGCAGCGCATTGGTAAAGGCTTGAATGACATCACCGTGGTTCTCGATATAACTTTTTTTAGCACAGAAAGCGGTGTAAGGAACGTAACCAGAGTCAACACCAAGTGAAGCAACGACGTAACCAGCACCCTCTGTTTCCAGAGCAGTTGCACTTGGTTCGAACTCAACCGTGTAATCTGCCTGCCCACCAGAAAAAGCTGCAGCTGTTGAACCAAAGTCAATACTCTGATTAATCTCTAAGTCAGTGGTCGGGGCAATACCATTTTTTTTGAGAATATACTCAAAAACCATCTGTGGTGTGCCGCCGGCCCGGCCACCTAACACATATTTGCCTTTCAGGTCATTCCATGAGAAATCCGGCATCGGTTCACGAGCCACCAGGAAGTTGCCCGCCCGCTGCGTTAGCTGGGCAAAATTAACGGCGTAATCCTCGGCCCCTTCCATATATGCATAGATGCTCGATTCGGTTCCCATAAAGCCGATATCAGCTTCACCGGAGACCAGAGCGGTCATGGTTTTGTCGGCACCAAAGCCAGTTACCAGAGTGATATCAATTCCTTCATCGGCGAAATACCCTTCTTCAATGGCGACATACATTGGCGCATAGAAGATGGAGTGAGCCACCTCGTTCAGGGTAACCTTGGTAAGCGAGCTGCTAACATTCTTTTTACCACAGGCGCACATGGATAAGAGCAGTGTGATAACAAGCAGAACGGAAATCATCTTACGGACTAAATTCTTTGTCATAAAACCTCCATAAATGTTTGGGACGGCAGAATACGCCGGTATGTATCTGCCGTTCGGACTTTAATTTATGGTATGAAAAAAAGCTGAAAAGGTGTATACTGTTTGAAGGAAATACTTGGAACGTGTTTGGTCAGAATGGAGATTGAAATGAAAGATAGAATGGATTTGCATACACATACATTAGCTAGCGGTCATGCCTACAGTACCATCAAGGAGATGGTTACACAGGCGGCAAAAGGTGGCCTGGAACTGCTTGGAATTACGGAGCACGCACCGAACATGCCGGGGAGTTGTGGGGCGATTTATCTCAGCAATCTGCGCGTCTTACCAAGACAGCAGGAAGGGCTAACGGTGCTGTTTGGTGTTGAATTAAATATTTTGGATTTTGAGGGCAGGCTCGATGTTCATCCGGAATTATTAGCAGAGATGGATTTGGTGATTGCCAGCATGCATGGACCGTGCATCAAAGCCGGTACCAAGGAGGAAAACACCAGAGCAATCATCAATGCAATCAAGAATCCATATGTAAATATTATTGGTCATCCTGACGATGGGCAGTATCCGCTTGATTACCTTGCAGTGGTCGAGAGTGCGAAGGAATATGGCGTTTTATTGGAAGTAAATAACAGTTCAATGCTGCCGACTAGTTATCGGGCAGGTGCCAGAGAGCACTATTTAGAAATGCTGGAGGTGTGTAAGAAATACCAGCAGCCGATTGTAATTGATTCAGATGCCCACGTAGATGTGACCGTGGGTGCACATGATATTGTCTGGAAATTATTGGAAGAAGTTGGTTTTCCAGAGGAACTAATTATGAATACTGCGGTTTCAAAGGTGAAGCCATATCTGAATTATTACAAAAATCGCTAGGAAAAGTGTTTACGAGAAAGCATTCATGTGGTAAAATTTTTATATTATGAAAAGACAAAGGAGACAGGCATATGAGTAAGAATGTTAGAACAGAAGCAGTCAATCATTTGTTTGAAGCAATCTTAAGCCTTGAGAATAAAGAAGAGTGTTACAAATTCTTCGAGGATGTATGTACAGTGAATGAACTATTAGCTTTTTCTCAGCGCTATGAAGTGGCCAAGATGTTGAGAGAACAGCGAACCTACTTGGACATTGCCGAAAAAACAGGGGCTTCAACCGCAACTATCAGCAGAGTAAATCGTTCCTTGAATTATGGCAGTGATGGCTATGATATGGTATTTGCACGAACAAATATAACACCAAAAAAAGAAAATTAGAACACTAAAAAAAGGGGCTTTTAGTACAAGCCTCCTTTTTTTGAAATCAATCTGTCTTTTCTTTGGGTTTATCATCAGCCCCGGTTTGGCTGGTAATATTTTCGGTCATTTCATCTATAATTTTTTCAATCATCATCTTTTTCACGAACACATCAAAGCTCAACATACAGATAAATGAAAACGTATGCAGAAATTCCTGCTCCTCCGCAGGGGCATCGGCAAAGGTTTTTTTGCTGGTTTTGAATTTCTTTGTCACATCTGCCATCATACCTTTTACTTCTTCGCTTTCCAGACTGAAAACTTCTTCATATATTTTCGTTAGGTTCATATCGGAATCAGATGCAAAATATTTCTCAGTCAGCGGATTTAAAATGCTTTGAATATCACTGATGCTTAAAATATTTTTGAAGTAATAAATAAAAATCAAAGTGAGCACATGCTCTTTTGAATATTTCTTTTTCACCGGTGGTGGCAGCAAATTATTTTTTGCATAGTTGTTAATCATCGTCTTGGTCAGAATCTTATCGTCCTCATGTCGTTTCGACTGGCTTAGCTGTGAGTCCATAAAGGTGGTAATCTGATCCATATACAAATCAATGTTGGGAATACTGTCCGGTTTGATGTAGTCAATCCGTGACAAACTTGCCAAGATGCTGTTTAAAAAATCTTGTGTATCTATTGTCATCTGTTATACCTCAATTCTAAATACCGTTTATGATTGTATTATATAGTAATTATTACTAGATGACAAGTGTTGAAATGTTGTACATTTGATTGACAATGATTCGTGAACAGTTTATCTTATTTATAGGACAAATGATAGAAGAATAAAGAGGTGGATTATGTCACAACTTGATACGATGAATCAAAGACAACAAGAAGCGGTCTGTCATACCGAAGGGGCATTGCTGATTTTGGCTGGTGCGGGCAGCGGTAAAACGCGGGTACTGACACATCGGACGGCATATTTAATCGAAGAAAAGGGTGTAAATCCCTACCATATAATGGCAATTACATTTACAAATAAGGCGGCTGGCGAGATGCGTGAGCGGATTGATGATATCGTTGGCTACGGTTCGGAAAGCGTTTGGGTGTCAACCTTCCACTCCACCTGTGTGCGGATTCTGCGCAGATATATTGACCACATCGGTTATGATAATAATTTTACCATTTACGATACCGATGACCAGAAAACGGTGATGAAGGAAATCTGCAAGCGTTTACAAATTGATACGAAGATTACCAAAGAGCGCTCATTTTTAAATGCAATTTCTTCGGCAAAGGACGAGCTGATTAGTCCCGAGGCATTTACTTTAAATGCTCAGGGTGATTATAACAAGGTCAGACAAGCGCAGGTATACAGAGAGTATCAGGAGAGTCTTAAGAAGAATAACGCGCTTGATTTTGATGATTTGATTATGAAGACGGTAGAGTTATTTCAGGCTGACCCAGAGGTGCTGACCTATTATCAGGACCGTTTTCGTTATATTATGGTGGATGAGTATCAGGATACCAATACCGCTCAGTTTCAGTTGATTCAACTGTTGGCGAGTAAATACAAGAATCTCTGTGTTGTGGGTGATGATGACCAGTCGATTTACAAATTCCGCGGGGCGAACATTCGCAATATTTTAAATTTTGAAAAAGTATTCCCAGATGCCAGAGTGATAAAGCTCGAGCAGAATTACCGTTCCACGCAGAATATTTTAAATGCCGCCAATAAGGTGATTGAAAATAACCTAGGCCGGAAGCGCAAGGTGCTGTGGACCGAAAATGAAGCTGGCGAGCCGATTGATTTTCATCAGTTTGATACGGCGTATGATGAGGCTGACTTTGTTGCCCGTGACGTGCTGCGCAAGGTTCGCGACGGAGTATATACATATCATGACTGTGCCGTTTTATATCGGACCAATGCACAATCCCGTATCTTCGAAGAAAAATTTATTAATTCCAATATTCCATATAAAATTGTCGGCGGTGTCAACTTCTATGCCCGCAAGGAGATTAAGGATTTGCTGGCTTATTTAAAAACCATTGACAATGCCAGAGACGATTTGGCGGTGCGGCGAGTGATCAACGTGCCCAAACGAGGTATCGGCGCGACGACCTTAAATCGGGTGCAGGACTATGCGATGTCTGAGGGTATTAGTTTTTACACAGCTTTAAAAATGGCGGAGGACATCCCGACGCTTGGCCGCAGTGCGGTAAAAATCAAACCGTTTGTCACCTTGATTCAGACCATGCGTAGTAAGCTCGCCCACATCAGTGTTGCTGAGCTGCTAAAAGAAATTGTGGAGGAGACTGGCTACGTTGCAAATCTGGAAGCAGAAAGTAGTGAGGAAGCAGAACAGCGTATTCAAAATATTGATGAGTTAATTACCAAGGCCGCGGCCTATGACTTAGATGAGGACCGTGAAGAACCGCCGACCTTGAGTGGTTTCTTGGAAGAAGTGGCTCTGATTGCTGACATCGACTCCGTGGATGAGGCGCAGGATTACGTGATCTTGATGACATTACATAGCGCCAAGGGATTGGAATTCCCGCAGGTATACTTAGCCGGGATGGAGGATGGTTTATTTCCAAGTTATATGTCCATCTGTGCCGACAACCCAACCGAAGAGATTGAGGAAGAACGCCGGCTTTGCTATGTGGGAATTACCAGGGCAAAACAGCAACTTTCGATTAGTGCGGCAAGACAACGTATGATTCGTGGTGAAACGCAATATAATAATCTGTCGCGGTTTGTCAAAGAGATTCCGACTGAACTGTTATCAGGCCGAATTGAGAAGCAGCGTGAGGCAGAACCTTATCAGCCTTCCATGAGTCGGATTGCCAAGACAGCATTTAAGGCGAAGCCGATGGCGATGTCGTCGAATAGCTATGGCGGCGTTTCTCAAGCGAAAAATTTTGCGGGCAACAGTGCGAAGCAATCACTGGATTATCAAGTGGGCGACACTGTGAAACACATTAAATTTGGTGAGGGCATGGTGAAGCAGATTGTTGAAGGCGGCAGGGATTTTGAGGTGACCGTAGAATTTACAACCGCCGGCGTTAAGAAGATGTTTGCTTCTTTTGCAAAATTGGTTCGTGTTTAAAATTACAATATTAATAAAAAATCTATAAAATTGTAATTTTTTATAGTGAAACAGGGAAAGATATGGTATAATATCAACAAAATTAAAAAGTGCAATACCTTGCACTTATGCAATATTTGCACTTATGCAATACTTGCACTTATGAAGCGAGGCGACGAATCATGAAAAAAATGTGTTGTAACTATAAAAAGGAGTGGAACAAAATGAGCAAAATGGATGAATTACACGACTTATTATCATCAAATGTTTCCAAAGTAACAGAACTTTTAAACAAGAAGGAGAAGGAGAAAGAAATGGAAAAGAAAAAATCACCAGCAGGTATTATTTTTGCAGTAATCGGAATTGTAGCAGTGGTAGGATTAGCAGCATACGGTTTGTACCGTTTCTTTGCACCTGATTATTTGGAAGATTTTGAAGACGATTTCGAAGATGATTTCGAAGATGACTTCTTTGACGAAGACGACGATACCGAAGACTAATATTTATTTGATTGAACATGCAGGGGTGTCCGCACCAGAAGATATTCTGGTATGGACACCTTTTCTGAACCAGAAGATATTCAGGTGCAGACATCTTTTTGAGTAATACAGGAGATTTAGTTATGTTTAAAGTAGTACCGGGGAATTTTTTTGTGCCATTATCATCACCTAACCGTTTGGTTTATTGGGAATGTATCTGTAAGCTGTTTTCTGTGATGGAAAATCAGCTTTCTTTTGGTGTAGAGCGGGAACTTTTGGTGGACGAACTGCAGTATTACTTTGAGCAAAATAATGCCGCCGATTTCGTCGAAGAAGAATTTTCTACCTCCGACAGCCGAGGGAAGGCAAACGGTATTCTGCGGCGGTTAGAAGCTTACGGCTGGATTGAAATCGAAACCGATAAATCCTATGTGCAGCGGGTCAATTTTAAAGAATATGCCGTCAAAATGCTAAAGGTATTTTTAGAATTTGCCGAGGGCAAGCAACTGGAATATCAAGGCTATATTTATACGATTTACAGTCTGGTCAGAACCAGCACCAAAAACCCCGGTATTATGCTGACGCAGGTAGTGGAAAATACCGACATGCTGATTACCGGACTCAAAAATCTTAATTCCAACATTAAACACTATATCGATGATTTAACGCGTCACAGCACGGTGGCAGAGATCATGGATGCACTGTTTAATGATTACATAACAAATATTGTCGACAAGGCATATCACCGCCTGCTGACCTCTGATAATGTGTCCAAGTTCCGTCCGGAAATCATTGAGCGTTTGGAATCCATGAGCCGGAGTAAAAGCTTTGTCGAGAAGGCGGCCGAGGAATTAGGAAATGTCAGAGAGCTGGATGCGGAAAGTGCCAGAGAGCTGACGTTTCATTATCTTCATATGGTCATTGAAGCGTTCCGCAATATTGATGACATTCTCGAGGAAATCAATCACAAAAATACCCAGTATCAGAAAGCCGCGATTAACCGGGCGAAGTTTTTGCTGACCGGAAATGAAGATATCAGAGGACAGATGAAGGAAATTCTGTTGCATTTAAATACCGTTATCAATGAGAATCGGCTGGACATGGGTGGGATTTATGAAATCGAATTTCTGGATGGACTGGTCCGACTTTATAGCAGCGGCATTCTGGATGAAAATTCCTTCTATTCTCCGATTGAAGGGCGCAAGGAATTTGTGCCTTCACAGCTAACAATCGCCGAGCCGGATATCCAGCAACGGCAGGAAAAACTGCAAAAGATGATGGAGAAAATGCAGCGGATACTAAGCCCCTCCAAAATAGAGCAATATGTGGCAGCGCAGTTAGGGGAACGGCAGATGCTTAGAGCTGCCGAGCTGCCGTTACAGGAAACAGAAGATTTTATCAAGGTAATCTACATTCGGTTATATGGCCAGCGGAAGAATATGAAATACCGGATTGAGACGAAGGAAAAGATAACGAAAGATGGTTTTTCATTTACCGATTTTGAAATATGGAGGAAGTAGTCGTGGAATTTTTGGAAGGCATGCTGCAAAAAGATAAGGATGAATTCAAACGCCTCTGCAATAAATTGCTGAGTATCTGTTTCATTTGCAAAAACAATACGAATACAAAAACAGAATACTATTTTGTAATCAAATATCGCGAAAAGTTTGATGAATATCTGAAGGTTTTGGGTTACCGATTGGAAGTAAATGAGGAATATGGGGTTATCCAGCTTACGAATCCCCAGAATTACAATCATGTCAATCTAAAGTTGTATGAGTCGATTATCCTGCTGGTGCTGCGGATTCTTTTTGATGAAAAAATGCGGGAGCTGTCGGCGAGTGATGAGGTGATTGTCAATCTGGGCGACATTCAGGACAAATATTTGAGCTTGCAGATTAGGGACAAGCTGATTGATAAAACGACAATGGGAAATGCCTTAAGATTATTTCGCCGGTTTGGGCTTGTCGAGCTGTTGGACAAGGACTTGGGAAATGAAGAATCCCGGGTGCTAATCTTTGATTCGATTTTAATGGCCGTGCGGGTAGAGGATATTAAGCAGGCTTACGAGAAAATAGAAATCTATAAGAGGGGGAAAATGACGGATGAAGAAGTTAATGAGAATGAAGCTGATTAACTGGCACCGGTTTCAAAATATTACGATTGATTTTGGTTCATCGACGCTTCTTTCCGGTGAAAATGGAGCCGGCAAATCGACCTTGTTAGATGCAATTCAGTTTGTCGTTACCTGCTCAACCAATTATTTTAATAAAGCGGCGCATGAAAATGGAAAGCGAAAGCTGACCGGATATGTTCGCTGTAAAACCGGAAAAGAGAATCGCCCCTATGAGCGAACCGGGGCAATCAGTGCCCATATTGCGCTGGAGTTTTATGAAGAGAGTAAGGCACAGTATTTCATTGTTGGTGCTGTGATTGATTCTGCCTCGGAGGGACAGGAGACGACGGTGCGCTACCTGATTGATAACGCCAGGCTTACGGAGGAATTGTTTTTGGTCGATAATACGCCAAAGACGATTACTCAGTTTCGAAGCACTGCCAAAGGTATTAAGCAGTGGGCGCAGACGCAGGTCGAAGGCAAGAAGCTGATGAAAACCAGATTTGGCAGAATTGAAGATAAATTCTTCCGGCTGATTCCGAAGGCAATGGCATTCAAGCCGATTGATGATATCAAGGATTTCGTTTATTCGTATGTGTTGGATGAAAAAGAAGTCAACATTGAAACCCTGCGGGAAAACGTTAGAAGCTATCAGGATTTGGAGCGAACTTTAAACGGTGTCAAGGAGCGGATGAAAAAGCTCGAGCAAATCGACCGCCATCACGAGACGGTTTTAAATTGCATGAAAAAGGATTCGCTGTATGAATATTTTCTGGCTCGGGCGGAGCTGGATTTAACTCTGAAAAAAATAAAAGTGGCAAAAGCAAACCAGAATGCCGAGCAGTATCGTCTTGAGAGCATCAATCAGGAAATAAAGTATATTGAGGAAGAAAAAGAGCAGAAGCAGGAAATGGAAACGAGCCTGCGCGTCGAGCTGAGCCAGAATCAAGAATTTCTCGCCTTGGAGGAGCAGAAAAAGAATCTCGAGAAGCTGTTAGAGCAGGAGCGTGAACGATTTTTGGAGCGTGATGAGCTGCGGCAAAGTATCAAAACTGCGAAAGGGCATGTGTATCAGTTAAAACAGATAAAGGATGTTGATGCCTGCATTTTGTCGTACGAAAAGATGCTCGAAGAGGTCGAAAAGAAAAGAGACACGGCTGATGTCAAAAGGATCATTGAAGATGTGATTTCCTATAAGAAGGTAATGTTTGAACGGATTTCCGAAAAACGGGCTGAGCTTGAAATCCGTTTGAATGGTCAAAAGCATGAGAAAAAAGAACTGCTGGAAAACATCGAACAGCTAAAGCGGAAGCGGCTTCGGTATCCTGAGGCAGTCGAGTGTGTTAAAGCAGCCGTTGAACAGGAATTTAAACGGTTGGGCCGTGAACCAGTGCCAAGGGTGCTCTGTGAGCTATTGGAAATTACCGATGACAAATGGCGGAACGCAGTCGAAGGATATTTGAATACACAGCGATTCTATATTTTGGTGGAGCCGGAATGCTTCGATATCGCCCTGGGAACCTATGACCGGCTGCGTCGGGAAAAGAAAGCGTTTGGGGTCGGCTTGATCAATGCAAAAAAATTAGAGGGTTATGATGTGGCAGAATCCGGAACCTTAGCGAGTGTTGTTACTTCAAAAAATATTCATGCCAGACGGTTTATCAACATGGTTCTGGGCAAGGTCCATCTGTGTGAACGGTTCGAGGACTTGAAAAAATATCCGGTATCGATTACCTGGGAATGTATGAAATATCAAAACCATGTTGCCAGTGCGATCTTACCATCAATCTTTGAAAATCCCTACATCGGTGCAAATGCCCTGAAGGTGCAGCTAGAGCTTAGCAAACTTCAGTTACAGAAGCTGAATGAACAAATAAAGGCAGATGAGGAGCGCAAGGCAAATTTGGATCAGGTATTACCGTGGCTTTCAACTGATCAGGAGGTTGATATCAAATACCGGATTGATGTGATTCCACGATTATTTTTGCTGGCCGATGATATTCAAAAATGCAAGCTGAATATTAAGACCTTGGAGAAGAACTCCAATATGATTCAAAAGCAGCTTCAGCTGCAAGTGCTAGAGGAGCAGCGCAAGGAGCTAGAGAATTCATTTTCAACGAAAAACAGACAGGCAGGCATTATTGAGCGAAAAATCGAAGAAATCGGTGAGGATATTGAGCAAAATCTTGGTGAGCAGCTGAGCCATGAAGCCCGTGTTGTCGAGCTATTAAATGATGCCGGTGATGAGGCTGTTTCCTGGAACGGTGACTATGAGAAGCAGAATGAGAATAAGAGTGTAGAGCAATTTAAGGAGAATTACGAACGCCGTAGGAAAGCAAATCTGACCAGTCAAAGCATTGCGGAAAAGGAGATGTTTGAAAAGATGCTTGAGTACAAGACTGCTCATGATTTTGGCGCACCCGCCACGATGGCCGGTTTTCCGGAATTTGCCGCAGTCTACGACCGGCTTCGCACCTCAGAGCTGCTGAACTATGAAGACAAGGTAGGAAAAGCGAAACAGGCGGCCGAAGAGGAATTCCGCGAACAGTTCTTGGCGAAGCTGCAGGAAAATATGAAACAGGCACAAAGTGAATTCAAGGAGCTGAACAAAGCCTTAAAGGATATTGCCTTTAGCAATGAGAAATACGAATTTTTACATATGCCAAGCAAGCGTTATCGCCATTATTATGAGATGATTATGGATGATTTCAATGCGATGCAGGGTGAGTCAATTTTCAGCGGCATGTTCCATGAGAACCACAAGGAGGTCATTGATGAGCTATTTGCCAAGCTGGCCCTGGATGGGGATAATGAGGCAAAGGCCCTCGATGAATTTGTCGATTACCGGACCTATATGGACTATGATATCCGAATCCTGCACAGTGACGGCAGTCATTCCTTTTATTCAAAGGTCTGTGAAGAAAAGAGCGGCGGCGAGACTCAAACCCCATTTTATGTTACGGTGGCCGCCTCGTTTGTGCAGCTTTATGCAAACAATATCGGTGGCGAGGCAATCGGACTGGTGATGTTTGATGAGGCATTCAATAACATGGATGATGAGCGAATCGGTGGTGTGTTGGAATTTTTCAGACGTCTGCCGCTGCAGACAATTATCGCGGCGCCGCCAGATAAGATTCAATATATTGGTCCATCAATGGAAACGACCCTGCTGGTGCTGACCGATGAAAAAATTAGTTACGTGGAGGAGTATTACAATGGTTCAATACCAGAAACTAATTCTGAATCATTTGATTGACAGCTATGAGCGAAGCCTACTATCGATTGGCGAAAATAAGGTAAATATTCGGATTGCATTTCCTTTTACAAAGAAGAATCTGCCGGAATATTTTAACGAAAGCTCACTGGTGTATGAAGATATTCATGCATGTATGGGAGATTTGCAGCAGCGTGGCTGGATTCAAATTCTCTGGAAAAAAGGGCAGGAAGGAAATATCATCCAAAAGGTTTGCCTGAATGTGGAGCGGGTGGATGAGGTCTATCAGCAGTTGAAAAGAATGCCCAAGAAACAAATGGTGAGTGTGGTACTGACCTTTTTGCAGGAGATGAAACGTCAGGCAGAGACACCGGTATGCAATCAGTTTCTGACCAAAATGATTGACCGTTTGCAGGCACATAAATCGGTGAAGGAATATCTGGATTTGGAGCAGCTAGAGGAAACCGGGAAATTCATTCATGCGTTGATGCTGGTGGAACAAAATGAAACGGAATATTATCTGCGTGAGTTTTCAATTACCCATTTTTCGGATTCGAAATATATGGAGCGTGTGACAGGCCGGCTGGCGCGTATTTTTAAAGAGTATATACCAGACATGAAAGATATGGATGCGGCTGAAATACTGGCGGAGTATTCGATTTACCATACCCCGAACTTTATCTATTTCAAGGGCAGTGCAACGCTTAAAGTGCAAGGCGAAACAATTAATCTGCGTTCATTTCCCGAGGGAATCGGATTGACTGGGGCCGCTGTGTCCAAGGTGCAGATACCAGATATCGGAAGCTTTGATAAGGTGATAACGATTGAAAATCTGACGACGTTTTTCCGCTGGCAGGAGGAGCGAAGCCTAATCATTTATCTTGGGGGCTATCATAATAAGCTGCGCTGCCAATTGCTCAAAATTATTTATCAGGCATATCCGAAGGCAGATTATTTTCATTTTGGGGATATTGATTGCGGCGGTTTTCGCATCTATGAAAATCTTTGCCGGAAGACGGGCATACCGTTTCGGCCTTACTATATGGATCAGGAAACATTCCAACACTTTCAGAAATTTTCCAAGTCATTGACGGAAAATGACCGGAAGAATATTTCAAAAATGTTGGCAGAAAATCCAGATGCAGTTTATACCGATGTGCTGTTAGAAATGCTGGGGAGTGGGAGAAAGTTAGAGCAGGAATGTATTTTGTCAGTAAGAGAGGATTTGCAATGAAAAAAGGACAAGTTATTGAAGGAATTATCGAGTGTGTGGATTTCCCAAACAAGGGAATTATTTCAGTTGAAGATGGAAAAACAGTTACCGTAAAAAATGGGATACCAGGTCAGAAAGTCTCGGTTTCCATCAACAAGATTCGCAAAGGGAAAGCCGAAGGACGTTTGCTGGAGGTGTTGGAAAAGTCTCCGTTGGAACTAGACGAGCCAGCCTGTGTGCATTTCGGTGCCTGCGGCGGCTGTACCTATCAGAGCCTTCCTTATGACGAACAGTTGAAGCTGAAAACCATGCAGGTGAAGAAGTTGTTAGATGCGGTTATTGTGGATTCGGATGGTTATGAATTTCAGGGAATTAAGTCGAGTCCGCAGCAGTTTGGTTATCGGAATAAGATGGAGTTTACCTTTGGCGACGAATATAAGGATGGCCCGCTGGCACTGGGGATGCATAAGCGGGGGAGCTTTTATGATATTGTGAGTGTGTCGGACTGCCAGATTGTGGACGAGGATTATCGCAAGATATTGTCGGCAGTGCAGAAGTTTTTTCGGGAACAGAATGTGGAATTCTATCATCGGCTACGTCATATAGGGTATCTGCGCCATTTGCTGGTGCGTAAGGCGGTGAAAACGGGGGAGATTTTGATTGACTTAGTAACCGCGACAATGAGTGCAGAGCGGGTGAATGGTGAGGCTTATCCTTTTACTGAGGAAGAGTTATTAAGTGGGTTTGCTGCTTGCATTCGGGAATTGGAGTTAGAAGGGCGGTTGGCAGGAATTTTACATACACGAAATGATGGTGTGGCAGATACGATTGCGAATGAGGGGACGGATATTTTGTTTGGCGAGGATTTCTTTTATGAGGAATTGCTGGGGTTGAAGTTTAAGATTTCACCGTTTTCGTTTTTTCAGACGAATTCGCTTGGGGCAGAGGTTCTGTATTCTACGGCTCGGGAATTTATTGGGGATTCGTTAAAGCAGCCAGCTGATGCGGAGAGTGGCAGTGTGGTTTTTGACCTTTATAGCGGAACAGGAACGATTGCGCAGATGTTGTCGCCGGTGGCGAAGAAGGTGGTTGGCGTGGAGATTGTCGAAGAGGCAGTCGAGGCGGCGAGGGAGAATGCGAAGTTGAACGGGCTTACCAATTGTGAGTTTATTGCGGGGGATGTTTTGAAGGTGCTCGATATCATCGAAGAAAAGCCGGATTTTATTGTGCTGGACCCGCCACGGGATGGGATTCATCCGAAGGCGTTGGAGAAGATTATTCGGTATGGGGTGGAGCGGATGGTTTATATTTCTTGTAAGCCGACGAGTTTGGCGCGGGATTTGGAGGTTTTGCAGGCTAGAGGGTATCGGGTGGAGAAGGTTTGTTTGATTGATCTCTTCCCGGGGACGGTGCATACAGAAAGTTGCGTGGAATTGCGTCGAATTAATAAATAAGATTATTTTTACATTGTGTGCACTGGTTCTATATGATAGAATTAATACACAGTGTGTATGAAAGTGGGGATGGGATATTATGGATTGTCAAAAAGAAGTAAAGGAGTTGCGTGAAAGTACGGGGATGAACCGGAGAGAATTCTGTGATTATTTTGGAATTCCCTATCGAACGGTTACGGAGTGGGAACGTGGTAACAGACAGATGCCGGAGTATGTGTTACGGTTGATGAGATACAAGATACAAATATCGAGATTAAACATCAATACAGAGGTGGAAAGAGGAAGAAAGAAGAAAAATCAATTAGACAGGAAAATTTTAATACAAGAGACTGCTGATGGAAAAAAGGAAGTAGTACTTCCACATGTGATATTTGCTGGACGAAAGAACATGGACTGGAACAAAGTTGAAGAGTATTTGTTGCAATATGTAAGTGATGTAATTCGTGTTGCTGATACCGATGATTTCATATCAATCGATAGGACGTTTGCTGATGAGTATACAAGTTCTATTTATACACGAAAGCTGAAGGGCGGATTAGTTAAAGTGAAAGCGAATATGGTTCAGGGAGTTCCAGAGATGATAGAGATAGCTACTGATAAAAGGTGGAATGAGGATTTTAAACGGAAGCATGGAAAAAGAGCAGAGCAAGGGTGGTATCGCTACAATTCAAGATTTGCAATGCCTGTATTGGATGAAGATGGGGATATTGTTTCCTATAATCATTACGTTGCTGTATTGATTGTGCGGCACGCTGTTGATAACAAGTTGTACTTATATGATATTCAAAACATAAAAAAAGAAACAAGCAACCCACTTTGGACATAAGTCAAGCGGTCAGAAACCCATTTCTCACAAGTATAATAGCATTTTTTTAGAAGCAAATCAAGGCGTGTTACGAAAATCAGCAAAAAAAAATTTTTTATATCGAGAAGAAGATATGGATTCAGGTCAAGAAAAACTTTATAAAGTAAAGTGTTGTGATATAGAATGTTCTTTAAATGGTAAAATAGATTCACCAGAAAAAGAAAATAGCAATTACTATCGGAAAGGACAGAACCACTGTCGCAAAGGAAATAAAAAAGTATGCGTATGAACAAAAGACAGGCTATTCCAATTATCCATATAATGCCTGTAAGTTCCGTAAAACCTGTAGCAAGAAGAATATCTGCCCCTTAGGATGTACCAAGCAGTCAAAGTATAAATGCAGTCTCTGTACGATGTGTAATGATATCTGCGATGATTATGAAGAAGAAGTATGTTCTAACAAGAACAAACCACCATATGTCTGTAACGG
>JAVBTX010000001.1:0-129649 GCA_031555935.1 Lachnospiraceae bacterium
TTCTGGCGAAAATTTTATTTCTGCTATTTTCTGATACGAGTCTCTGGACGAAGTTCCTTGAAATGTTCCCAGCATACTTTTGTCAAAGAACATTAAATTTAATCCGTTTTTTTCTTCGTTTTCCCCAAAAATATATAGTCCATCTTCCATTCCTATCTCTGGGTCACCTTCAAAAGGCACCTCCATTGTATCGATTAGATTCATTTCCTGATCATAAACACGATAATATTGTTTATCATCATAACCTCTTATCACGAGTGGAAAATTCGAAATATAGAGATATTTACCATCGCTAATATAAATCTCACCTTGAATCTTCTTTTTTTGAAAGATTTCCGCATTTGAACCATCCAAATCGGATATGTTCCACAACCAGACACTCCAAACATAGCAATTAGTAGAAATGCAATTAAAATAAACTGTTTCATCATTTTCTCCATAGTATCTTGATACTCTATTCCGATTCTTCCATACTCCGAATCTCGGCTAAGTCTTCTGGTGAAAATTCTATCTCTGCTATTTTGACATATGAATCTTTTGCCGAAGAACCCTGAAATGTTCCAATCGTACTCTTATCAAAGAACATTAAATCTGCTCCAGTTTTATCCTTATTTGTTTTAAAAAGGTACTGCCCTTTTTCCATACCAATTTCCGGATTACCAATAAAAGGCGTTTTCAAAGTATCTACTAAATTCATTTCCTGATCATATACACGATAATACTGCTTATCTTCATAACCGCCTTCCACCAGTGGTGAATTCGAAATGTAGAGGTATTTTCCATCACTAAGATAAATCTCGCCCTGTATTATGTCTTTTTGAAAAACTTCCACATTTGAACCATCTAAATCAGATAAATAAGAATTTGATACGCCATCCATTTTTTGCAGAGAATCATATACTCCTAAAATCAGTTTATCATTCCAAAAGGTAACGAGTTGTATATACACACCTTTTTTTTCATTTGGTAATGTTAATGGCTTACATTCACTAGTATCCAAATCATATGTAATAATATCAAAACATGTATAATCAAGATAATTTTCATCAGTAAGAACATTCGTATCAGACACAGTTGCTGCATCTAGTGTAAAATAAACATGATTGCCATATGCTTGTACCCTTGATAAAGAGTATACTGTTATTCCCTCCTCTACCTCATAAATTGTTTCGGGCTTCTTCTTTCCCCCGCCAGTTAATGCTAACTTTTTCACTGCATATTTCTCAATTGTCTCCGGTTCATCTTGCTCTACTTCTACCGTCTCATAGGTATGCTCTACATAATATAGTGTGTCACGATGAATACACCACTCCTCAGTAGTCCAATTATCCCAATGATAAATCGACTGCTTCTGCGAACCATCCTCTTTCATGCGGTATAGGTCCTGACACCATCCATCTTCATCCGTCCCAATTTCGATATAATACAGATACCCATTGCAATATGAAATACCTACATTTCCGACATACACTTCATTCTCAATATGTGCATTGCACTCGATATAACGTTTCTCATCGGTTTCTCTATTATGCAAGCAATCCGCTTTATTACACAGTGGAACAAGTTTCTGTGTATTATCATCTAAATAATAAATATAATGGCCGTTTACAAAAAAATATCCATTAGTCCCCCTGGCACTTTTTTGATAAAATATCCATGACCCCTCAAACATATACTGATAATCGCTACCTTCCACGTATGAATCTCCAGGATTTGTTTTTCCACAGCCGCTTACGCCCAACATAGCAATTATCAGAAATACCAATATTATAAACTTTCTTTCCATAATCACCTCTAAAATAGATATCTTCACCTACAGCTCAAGATTGAATTGTAGGTGAAGATATTTTTCATTGAAACTATTCCCAAAATATTGTAGTTGGAACCACTCCGGTTGTCGTGACATATGTCCCCCACGTAGAGCCACTGCATGTAACAGTATGATACCCTTTACCACCAGTTACAATCCCTGAAGCAGTCTTCTTTACTGCAGTTACGGATATTCCGCCTGAACTATTCGTCGCTTCAGCTTGTGTTCCAAGGGTCACTTTATCTCGCGAATAAAAAACGTGCGCTTTTGCCACTATTGTTGCACTGGAGCGAGCATATGTGGTAGTTGCTGTCGCCGAAGTACTATTGGTTGTAATTCGCCCATATGCCGGGGTCCCAGCACAAGTTCCTGATACACTAGAACCTGCATACACCTGTAAATTTGTTGCCCCTACCAACATGATACAACTTAGCGCCAATGCAGTGAATTTCTTTGTTTTTCTATACATTTTTTCTCCTTTTTTTCCGTTGCTGTTGCAATCAGCCCAGATACCAACAATAACATATAATTTCCTCGTTTATTACTATCCCCGAACCAAAGGCAACTACGCTCTCTGACTCTTAAAGCTCTAGGAGCAAATCATTTCTCGTCAACTGTGTATTTTTGCAAAGCCGCATCCCAAATAGGCTGCATTTCGCTAAAATCACATACTTTGGCACTAGTACGATTTAGACGCAAAGCCATGCGATTATCTGTTTCCAGAGATATTGTTCCATAATTTACACCGGCAGCAACATAGTATACCTCTCCATTTTGGAACGTGTTAGCTTTAAGAAAAAGAAGATACTCTTTTCCTTCTTCCATCATATTATAGCCAGCAATATGATAATAAATATTATCTTCTGAATCAAACACTTCATTTTCCAGTATTGTAATCGTATTTCCTATCCCAACTGTATCTGTTTCATCTTTATATATCTCAGTCACCTTCACTTGTGATAGTGTATAGCCGGACACCATTGCGCCTTTGTTCGTTGTAATGACAGGTTGTTGTTCTTCTTCTCTTACTACACGAATAATCACACCACTGAAATCTTCCATTTCTTCTAGTGATTCAAATGCTACTGTTTTTGCATCAACGCCATAATGTTCTGCTGTCTTATTTCCGCAGCTAACAAGCAAGACCGTTAGTAATAAAAGTAATAGGATAGTATTTTTTTTATTCATAAGTCTCCTTTCTAGTAGATATCGGAGATACCTGCTATATCGTCTGAAAGTGGATATGCCTTTCCATTAAAACCCGTTGCTCTCATAACAGAAACACTATTCTTACTGCTTTGGCAATGATTTAATCCGAGAGCATGTCCCACTTCATGCACAATAGTTTCATTTCGTTGGCTAGATGTTGCCTGAGAAAATAACTTATAATATGTTATTGCATAATAATCACTACTATTATAATAACAGACTGCATAAGTTCCATTATCTAGATTAAGCTCTCCATAAAAATAAATATTTTCTCCTGATGACACATTTGTAACGCCAATTTCGCTACAGTATGTTTGCCACTTTTTAATATATGTTGCAGTATCTGCGGCATACGGACCAACCAAAGAGCTTATCTTGTATTTAACATTGCCTGGATTGCTAAGAGTATAACCCGTTTTCACATATGCATTAGCCTCAATATAGCCAAAACAAAAAAAGAACAATAACATAAAACAGCAACTTAAACTAAGCACTACCTTTTTTCTTTGTTTACTCACACCGTTTTTCCTCCTTTTGATTTCAAAATTCATCTGATGTTACTACATATAGGATTTTTTTTACCTCTATATCTTATTGTTTTGGAAAAATAACATTCTACAAATAATTAATATAATCTGCACACGCCCAGCCATTCGTACCAGTTTTTACCCGCTGTACATAGAACCACCATAGTCCTTCGTTAGTCGTCATAGCATTAACCAATACCGTCTCACCATAATACATCAACTCTTTTACCGTACCACTTGTTGACGCAGTTGCTCTGAGCCGAACGCCATTGTCTACAACTGTTCCAGAATTATAGGCTGCTGAAACCGTTGTAAGCCGCAATACTTCTGGCATAATTACTACTGTAACCTGTCCGTCTCCATCGGTATCATACTGACTGATGTTTACCATCTCACTCATAGACAACATTACCGGTGTGTCTGTTTCCACCACGGTCTCAACCTCTGCTGCCCCAATTGCACTTGCTTCCAGAATCAGCAATGATAATGTGATTAGCATACTACTGATTCTTCGTAATCTTTTACTTCCTTTCATGTGTTCCTCTTTGCCTCTTTCTCTTTCGTAGTATTACAAAATACCCAATCGGTATATTTTGTCACTCAACTTCTAACGGAATCACACATAGAGTGTAACTTTCTTTTTTGGCAGTCTCAATTTGACCTTTCATCAAGTCATCATAGCCAGAATCTTCTCCGTAGAAGTCTACAATAATGCATTCCCAACTTTCTGCACTATACCGCACAACATACTTAGTATTATCATTCAACTCAACAACATAGGTAATCACACCATTTACAAGCATATCAACATTTGACTTTTGATAAGACAGCAACGTTTCTTTTATGTCACTTTCTTGAACATTAAAAGATTCTCTTAATAATTCTCTGATGACCCTATAATTATTTTTATATGACTCCTCATCAATCTGCAATTCTTCAGATTCTGTACCTTTACCCATAATTTGGACTCTAAAATGACCACTTTCAGCATCTATAATTGTAGTATAGGTAACAACTTCATCACATATAAAACTCAGGAAGAACAAACCTGCCGACTCGTCATTTTTATTCAACCATTCCAAACTATACTCATCCCCAGATACATCCACACCAAACACCTTTTTTACCAAGTCAATACTTTTATTTACTGCTTGCGATGCATCCTGCACTGACAGCGATTGTTCCGCCTGCGCTTCGGTACTTTCCTGCCAGGTTTTGGCGATACTATAATCTCGCTTGGTGCAGAAGTCTATGTATTGCAATAATTCTTCATCCTTTAATTCCCGTTCCGGAAAATAGAATAAGCTATCCGTAATCACATAGCACATCCGGTCAATTTCTATATCATCCAAGCCTACGACGGTCTGTAACTGAGATACCGGAAATTCACCTTCCATAGTATATGCCTCTTGTAGTTGTGCCAAGCGTTGCTCTTCTGTTTTCGTCAATGTTCTCGAAAAAGAATCGGCATTTGCCGTGGTGTTCTGTTCATTCAAACGGTACCCAGCTACTTCGTCAACAGACATATTTTGCAGTCGTTCCGATACCATATAATTAGCGGCTACTACACAACTGCTGATGCTCAACAGACAAACTGCAATTGTTGCCGCCACTCTTTGCCATGTTGACATCCTGATTATTTTTGTGGTAGTCTCCGGCAGGCAACTCAAAACCTGATTCACACGTGCATCATAATTTTCCGATGGCTGCACGATAGAGTTTTTGGCTTGTTCCATAATTTTTTTGTCAATTTTTTCGTACATATAATTTTTCCTTCTTATCATTTTAAGATATTTCTCCCCTTTTTTTCCTTCCACTTATATTAGACGTTTTAAAAGTCCATTTGGTTCCCCAAAATTGCTTTTTTTTGTTTTTCAGCTATTCTTCACAAAAAGCAAAAGAGCACGGTGCATATTTTTATACACCTTGCCCATTTGAAAAAATTCTATTTATTGGTTTTTATTCATCCGTTTATTTTTAATAACTCATATAACGTCGGCTGGAAATGAAATTCCGCCATCAATTGTTCGGCCTCCGCCAGCCGTTTTTCTTTTACCGCCTTTTTCATAACTGGTTTACGCACGGAGCGAATCAAAAGATTCTTCGGCGTATGTGATAAATCAACAAATTCAAGCAGCTGTGTCTTATAGCCGCTATACTCTAGTAAATTTCCGCGAATTGCATCGGTTGCCAAAGCCGCAAAGCGCTCCCTAACAATTCCATAACGTGACAGTATCTCGAGATTCTCCGGTGCCATCTGCCCATTCAATTCATGCTGACAGCACGGTACGGAAAAAATCATCTTGGCCTGCCACTGCACGGCATTGTATAGTGCATAGTCGGTTGCGGTATCACACGCATGGAGTGAAACTACCATATCGACCGCAAACGGTGCTTGATAGCCATTGATATCTCCCAGCTCAAAGCGCAGGCTGTCATAACCATACCGCTTTGCCGCCTCGTTGCATTTTCTGATGACATCGGCCTTTAAGTCCAACCCGATCATTGTCACCGGAATTTGTTTGATTGCAGTAAAATAATAATAAACAATAAAGGTCAAGTATGATTTGCCACAGCCAAAATCAATGATATGATAGTGCTCAAGCGGCTGTTCTCTGACGGCATCGTCAATTATTTCTAAGAAGCGGTTAATCTGTTTAAACTTATCATACATTGCTGCCGCAACCTTGCCTTCTTTCGTAAAAATCCCCATATCAATCAGCGGTTCAATTACCTGCCCCTCTTCCAACAGATAATTTTTCTTACGATTATGCCCTTCTGCACCTGCTATTACCATAGCCAGCGGGTTCTTATGAAATAATATTTTTCCTTTTTTGGATTGTTTTAAGCCATACTGCATCGTATCGGTAAAAATATCAAGCTGCCGGTAACCCATATCCAAATGGCGTTGGCAGACCTCTGGCAGACAAATACTTTTTACATTTTCATGAAACACCTGCTTGTCAGTATATTTTTCAATTTGAAATCCGTCTGTTTTCCGCTGGATGACAATTTTTTTATACTCGGCTTCTTTTCCATTGCTGACAATTATCTTTTGGATTTTTTCTGTATCTATTTGATTGATGTATTCTTCCACCACGGTAATGCTCCTTTTTCTTTTTCCTAATTATAGCATTTTGAAACTGTCAATGCTATAATAAAACCTCATAAACAAGCCATGTCAAACATATTTTGCAGGCTAATTTGGGGGATGTCAAATCCTTTTGATAGACAATAACGTCAATCTCACCTAGATTGGACTTAGGAGGACACAACATGGAACTTAACAAGCAAATCAAAAAACATCGTGCGATTATGAATCTGTCACAAGAAGAGTTCGCCGAAAAAATTTATGTTACTCGTCAAACTGTCTCTAATTGGGAAAATGAAAAAAGTTATCCTGACATTCATAGTCTATTGCTAATGAGTTCCTTGTTTGGTGTATCTCTAGATCAATTAATCAAAGGAGATTTGGAAATCATGAAAAATGAAATCAAGAAAGAAGACATCCAAGCATTTAGTAACTACGGCAAAATTTTTACCCTTTTGTTTATTGCCAGCATCGTCTCTGCCGTCCCACTCGCATATTTCGGTGGCTGGTATGGCTTCGCTGCGTGGTGGGTATTATTTGCAGTTACCCTCATTTATTCTTTTAAGGTTGAAAAGCTTAAGAAGCAGAATAACATTCAGACTTACAAAGAAATTATTGCCTTCAGTAACGGCGAGCAGCTTGACGAAATAAGCCAGCGTGTGGAGCGTGCTAAAAATCCTTATCAGAAGGTAATGCTTGTCATCGGTAGCGCACTATTTGCACTTGTTGTTTGTGGGCTGTTACTCGTTGTTTGCATTCTGCTGAGTAAATTATTTCACTAAACAATTAGGGCGGAGCTTTATACACTCCGCCCTTACCTTCCGCCGAGCCTGACGAAGTGAACTTTTCGCAGACTCTTTTTACAATTCGACCCCTAACTTTTTCAAATCTTCATTGGCCTGCGCCAGATTCTCAAAAACAATTCCGCTCCATCCCAGCCCTCGGGCCGCCTGAATATTCGCCAGACTATCATCAAGGAAAACACATTCCTCGGCCTTCAGTTGGTAGCGTGTCATCAGTTCTTCATAAATTTTCGGATCAGGCTTGATTAGTCCCACTTCGTAAGAGAAAATCCCACCATCGGCCAGCTTCGTACAAAACAATGCTTCCTGGGTAACCTCGTAAGTATAGCGGCCATAATTCGATAGAATATAGACCTGATAGCCCTTGTTTTTCATGCTTATAATCCAATCCTTAGAATATGGATACTGAGCTATCATATCTGGCACATGCGCCCAGAGCAGACGGATTTCCGCTTCGTACTGTGGGGCATTGCGAATAAACAGCTTTAGAATTTCTTCATCACTTAAAATACTCAAATCCGACTGCAACCAGTCTACGGAACAAACGGTTGCATTCACAACTGCTTCACGTCGCTCACCGGTAAATCCCAGCGCATCAAGTACATGGTCCCATTCCCAGGATACCAAGACGCGTCCAACATCTAAGACAATATTTTTAATCATTATTGTTTCTCCTTCATTTATCGGAAGATGATTTCATCACGACCTGGCCCATTTGAAACCATCGTAATTGGATAACCAATTTTTTCTTCCACAAATTCAATGTAGTTACGGCAGTTCTCTGGTAACTCTTCGTACTTTGTAATACCACGGATATCACATTTCCAGCCCGGCAGAACTTGAATTACCGGTTTCGCTTTTTCTAATTTAGCAGTGACTGGGAAATCAGTGGTCACTTCACCATCAATCTCATAGCCAATGCAAACCGGAATCTCTTCTAAGTAGCCTAATACGTCCAGAACGGTAAAAGCCACATCAGTCGTTCCCTGCAAACGGCATCCGTATTTACTTGCGACACAGTCAAACCAGCCCATTCTTCTTGGACGGCCCGTTGTCGCACCAAATTCACCGCCATCACCACCGCGTTTTCTTAATTCATCGGCTGCTTCACCAAATATTTCACTGACAAATGCACCTGCACCAACTGCTGAGGAATACGCTTTACATACAGTAATAATCTTTTTAATTTCATATGGAGGAATCCCTGCACCGATGGCACCATATGCTGCCAACGTTGATGACGAGGTTACCATTGGGTAGATTCCATGATCAGGGTCCTTTAAGGTCCCAAGTTGTCCCTCCAATAAAATCTCTTTGCCTTCTTTGATGGCATTATTAAGAAATAGAGATACATCGCATACATAAGGTGCAACCATCTCGCGATATTCATGCAAGGTTGCTAACACCTCTGCTGGTTTTAGTAATGGCTTGTGGTACATATGCTCTAATAAAATATTTTTCATTTCACAAATGCGCTCTACTTTTTCAGCTAATAGTTCTTCTTCAAATAACTCACTGACCTGAAAACCAATCTTTGCATATTTATCTGAATAAAATGGTGCTATCCCTGATTTCGTTGAACCAAAGGAATTTTTACCAAGACGTTCTTCTTCATACTGATCAAACAGCACATGATACGGCATAACCATCTGCGCACGGTCAGATACTAAAATCTTTGGTGCGGGAACGTTACGGTCAGTAATCGACTTGATTTCGTTAAATAATTTCGGAATATCAAGGGCTACACCATTTCCGATGATACTAGTTGTATGATCATAGAAAACACCGGATGGCAAGGTGTGCAAGGCAAACTTTCCATAGCTATTAACGATTGTATGTCCAGCATTCGCTCCGCCTTGAAAACGAACGATGATATCAGCCTGATCTGCCAGCATATCCGTAATCTTACCCTTACCTTCGTCACCCCAGTTTGCTCCAACTACTGCTTTTACCATTTTATTATCCTCCATTTCAAACGCCCCTTCTGGTCACATCACCATTGGAGCATCTTACTTTTTGAGTATAATAAATCCCTTTGTATAAGTAAAGACAATATTTGTTATATGTGATATAACTCCACCTTATATCACTTGAAATGATGCCCTAAAAAATCTAGCATTTTCCTTGCCGCAGCTGTCATTGGCACACGGTCATCAATAACAATACAAAATTCCCGTTTCGGAATTGGTTTATTAAATACCACTTGAAACAGTTCTCCCTTGGCAATCGCTTCGGCGGCAAAATCTTTGACTACACTCGCCACCCCGAGTCCACGCTTGGCAAATTGAATCAGCATATCACTGGTTGGCAACTCAAACTCCGGATTTACGCTGACGTGATGTTCCTGCAAAAACTGCTCTACATATTTTCTAGTGGAGGTATTACCTTCCAAACACATCAACGGCATCTTTTCTAATTCTTTATATGAAAGCTTTCCGCCTTTCATATAGGCAAATTTTTCACCCGCTACAAAGATATCCTCGATGCTTCGAACGCTTGTGACATGAAGATTTTTTCCCGCTTCGAGCGGTGTACTGACTAGTCCAAAATCAATCTTTCCCTCCTGCAATAGGCAAATTGTCTCTGGGGTTGGGGCATTGGTGATGGTGACCTTGATTTTGGGGTATTCCTCATGGAACCGTTCCAAGTATTCCAGCAAATAAAACTGCAATGTCATATCACTGGCTCCAATGCAGATTTCACCGCTTTCTAAGTCCTGCATTTCTAAGAACTTTTTCTCACCTTGTAGAATCGCTTCATATCCTCTGCTGACATAGGAGTACAATACTTCTCCTTCCGCCGTCAGCCTTACCCCTCTTGAGGTCCGCATAAAAAGGGCCGAACCCAGCTCCTTTTCCAGATTCCGAATGGCCTGACTAACGGCTGGCTGAGATACTGACAAGGACTCTGCCGCAAGCGAAATACTATTTAATTTTCCAACATAATAAAAAACCTTATAATATTCTAAATTTGTATTCATGAGCGAATTATACCATAATGAAAATGTTTTTTACATTGTTATTTTTTCTTTGAGGGAGTATACTAATCGTTACGTCGAGCGAAAGGGGTTTTAATTATGACGAAAGATATGACAACTGGAAATCCACTGAAAATCATTCTGTTTTTTTCACTTCCAGTTTTATTTGGAAATTTATTTCAGCAATTTTATAATATGTTTGATGCGATTATTGTTGGTCAGTTTCTCGGTGAGGATGCGTTAGCTGCTGTTGGCTCAACGGGCTCAATTATGTTTTTTGTGCTTGGCTTTGCGATGGGTATTTCCCAAGGCTTTGGCATTATGGTATCACAAGCTTTTGGGGCGAAGGATTTCCCTCGTTTGAAACGGTATCTGGCTACCTCGTTGTTTTTAGCTGTCATCGTGTCCTTACTACTGACCATTATCACGGCCGTTTTTTCAAGACAGATGCTGCTGTTTTTAAATACCCCAGACAACATTCTCGATATGGCCAACTCCTATATTCGGGTTATTTTTCTGGGAATTATTTTTAGTATGCTTTACAACGTTGCTTGTGGTATTTTACGTGCTGTCGGTGACAGCAAAACGCCACTGTACTTTTTGATTTTATCTTCCTTTTTAAATATTGGATTGGATTTGTTTTTTATTGTCGTGTTAAAGACCGGCGTTGCTGGAGCTGCTTATGCGACAGTTATTTCACAGGCGATTTCGGCTGCCCTATGCTTTTTCTATATGTTCAAAAAATTTGACATTTTAAAACTGACGAAAGCTGATATGCAAATTAACGTGGAAACCTTTCGCACTGCGAAGCAGCTCATTTACATTGGCATTCCAATGGCGCTGAATTACTCACTGATTGCAGTTGGTTCGATGATTCTGCAAAGTGCGGTTAATGTCTTTGGTTCAAGCGTTGTTGCTGCCTTCACCGCGGCCACCAAGGTGGAACAGATTTCTACCCAGACCTTGCCTGCCCTTGGTACAACAATGGCAACTTACTGTGGACAGAATCTTGGAGCCGGTAAATATGACCGTATTTTTAAAGGAATGCGCCAGGGCTTCTTCATTGGCATTTGCTGTGCCGGTCTCGCCAGCTTGATTTGTGCGGGCTTTGGCCGCTATATTGTCCGACTGTTCCTCAACAACCCAACTGATACGGTCCTTACCTATGTCACCCAGTATTTGAATACAATCAGCGTTTTCTTTGTATTCTTATCCTTTATCTATTTATACCGGACCTCCTTACAAGGACTTGGACGCAGCATCTTCCCAATGATTAGCGGCATTTTCGAAATGTTCTGCCGAATTGGAACGGTCATGCTACTCCTAAAGCCTTATGGCTACTGGGCTGTTCGTTTAGCCAGCCCAATTGCCTGGATTGGTGCCGGTGTTCCACTGATGCTGGTATATTTTATGTGGACGCGAAAAATCAAAGCGGAAAGTCTCCGCTTGGCGGAAAGCCCTTGCTCGGAAGATACTGCATCCAGATAATGCTGTGAAATATTTTTTCCTCCCGATTATATTCAAACTCTACTGCGCCATCGTATTTCTCTGCGATGGCGCTAATTGATTCTAAACCATAACCCTTTCGTCCTTCGGCTTTCGAAGACCAAAAGCGTGCTTCCCTGCTTTCACGTTCGCTATCAATTTGGCGTTCGTCCGTGCTATTTATCATTTCAATTTGGATGACACTGTCATGCTGCCGAATCGAAAGCCTGATAAAAGGCTGCTTATCTTCTGCCCGTTGACAAGCTTCAATTCCATTTTCCAACAAATTGCTAAATAACGCACAGATATCAATGTCGCTAATCCTGACCGGAGAAATCAGTTTCACATCAAAAGTACAGGCAATCCCCTTCTCCTTTGCCGCTGACTCATAATGGCACAGCAGGACGTTAATCACTTCATGTTCCGTGTACACAATTGGCTCCCAGGATACTGCTACTGTTTTGTATTCCCTGAGGTATTGTTCCAACTTATCGTATTGCCGTTCTTTTATAAAACGGTCCATCATATTAATATGGTGCCGCACGTCATGCCTGGCTATTCTGGCATCGTATATCTTCTGCTTGAGCACCGGGTAATGGGCCTCATGCATCTGGGCTAATTTTTCCATTGTATGATTTCTTTCTTGTAGAACAACATTTCGCTTATACTGCAATGCGACTTCTCTGGCAATTATTACACCAATTGTCAGCACCAGCACAAAGCTAGCCAGTTCTGGAAACCAGCCGGTTATGATTGGCTCGTATAGTGGCAGCAAGCGGTCCATGATTAGAGCACTGTCAAACACAACCATTGCTCCAAGCATTAGGGTGGCTTCTTGATTATCCCAATGCTTTTTGCTAAATACACTGATTGCCGTTGTAATCGTCAGATAGATTGCTGTCATCCACTTGAATCCCATAATTAAATAAGAATAGCCTCCCATAAGGTATAGATTTCCTGATGGCAAAAATAAGCTTACCAACACAGACATCAGACAAACAAACACACCAAACCAAATAACGGCTTTGGAAAGCCGGCCAGCGGCACTTCCGCATATTTTATTTTGCACCAGCAACACAAATACCAGCATCGCACAAAATGATACCCGCTCAATCGTGTACAACAAGTGAAATCCTTGCCAAAACGTATGTAGGATCGGGTAACATGTATAACCGATAAAGCAGAAGCATAAACCGCCATACCAGATTGAGATGCGATTATCCCGGTCACCAATACCGATTAATATCGCAAGTCCACCTAGGACAAGACTGAAAATCCCTAAAAAGCCACGAAACAGCAGCCGCAGATTTGATATTTCCATAACCTTTTCCGGTGTTCCCAAAATCGGTGGGTATACCATACCACTATAAAAGGATGCAAAATCGGTTACTGCCACGAGAATTTCCAAACGTCCGGCAGCTTCAAACGTCAACTTGCGAATCCCTGTCTGTGGCCGATATTCCTCGGGTATGACATTTCCCATTTCGCCCATGTCTTCCCCATTGATATAAACTCGATAAGCCGAATATATTTCCGGCAGTTCTAACATATAAACCGCTGGCTCCCTCGGTAGCATAATATTAATACGATAGCTGCCACTGCCATGCGAACCGCTCATTTCTCCCGCAGCTTCAAAACCACCATATTGACCAATATAAATATATTCATCTGGAATCGGCGGGTTTGATTTAAAATCACTTGGTGATAACAACTTCTGACGATAAAATTCCCAACCATCAACTAAGTTGCAGCTCCACGGCTGCGCTTCTCCGATGTCTTCGAGCAGTAAAATTCCATTTACCGCAGAGGCCCGATGGTTTATGTATTTATTATCATGAAAATATAAAAAGATACAAGCGGCAACCGTTGCAATACATAGACCGGTCAGTATAATTTTTTTCATAGTATTTTCTGCTTTCCGCGAAGTCTAAATCTTCGAACCGATACCCAGCCGCCACACAGACCGGCTCCCGAAACAACCACCGCTACTGGCACTGCAATTGGAACTCCCGGTCGTTGATGAATTACTTTTTCTGGTGCGGTTGTCTGTTCGAACGAATATGGCAATGACACTTCCTCTCCATTTAGATAAAAATCAGCAGTCCCATCGTCCTCATTGATTTCAATTTCCAGCTCTTGTTCACTGGTTATCTTAAGCGCCTGCAAGGCTTTCGTCGGCACAATTACTTTGTTTGCCGCTTGAATAAACGTGACCGACTCCGGGTTCGCTTCGGTTAATGGGTCAATATATTCACCCGGGATGATGAGCTTTTTGTCACCATTATCTGAATTATCTTTTTTATTTTCTGGCTTTGTCCCGCCTTTATCTTCCTCTGACTTCGGTTCCTCCGTCGCTGGTTCCGCCGACTCTGGCGCCTCCGTCTCCGGCGCCTCTATATTCACCGGCTGTTCTTCGTTCGTGTTATCTGGCGAATCCCCGCCGCCATTGGCTGGCGGTAAAACAATGCCCGGCTGATTATCTCCAATGTCTCCTTTTGCATCTCCACCCTCGGTATTATGATCGCCGCCTGATATTAGGCGATCACTGCCATCGCGGTCGCCGCCGGAACCGCTATACACCTTACCATCATAAGTATATAGGTAAATAATATTTGATCCCCGTTTGCCGTTTTGTTCCAACTGAAAGCAAATCGGATTATTAATTTCACGATACAAAAAATCTATATAGCCATATTGCCGCTCATCCCCAGCATCTTCCCATTCACAATCCCAACTAATTGCTTCTGAATCAGAGAAGTCATACCATGTTTGTCCATTATCATCGGAACGCCAAAGGATGAAGTCATCATTTTCCTCTTCTCGTACACCGGAAAACACGAACGTCACCGAATCTCCTACTTCCTCATCCTTAGAAAAAAACAATCCATCAATACTCAGAAATCCCTTTTCCCGCACATCAATTATTAATTCAATCGGAAAATGAGTCTCTAATCCTAGTCCTTGCAAAGGCGGATTAAGATTACCGGTGATTACCGTCTGACCAATTACATTCGTATCAATTGCCTTCATGGCCGTATCGTCCCACACGACCGTTAGCATTTCTTCTCTGATATCTGCGGCTCCGATGGCACGAAGGGCAAATGTATATCCATACTTTACCACCATCATATAATTTTCCGAATCACGAATTGCGCTGCCTTGTTCCACTGGAAGATAGAGCCGGTCTGATTTTATCCCGACGATCTCACGCTTCACCACCTCGGCTCCTGCCGGTACCGAAGATGCCTGACAAGTATCCATAACAATTCCACCACCTGCTACAATCGTCTCTGCACCTACCCCATTTGCCGATAATTTACAGCAATATGCATTAACTCCATTTTCACCCCAAATGGCAGTGCTATTTTCACCCTCCACCTCAATATTAAAGCAAATGGCATTGGATACGGCACCCAATTTCAGTCCAATTGCATTTGTTCCATAAGACCGAATATGTCCTTCATCTTCATATCCCCATGATGAGCTTTCTACCGTCGCCATTGGAACGTACAATGCGGTTCCCCCGGTTAAACTACCATCGGCTTCACGATGCCCGAGAGCGGTTATTCTGACACCATTTAAAAAGTTATTCCAGCATGTTCCCTGCGGCCTTAATGCGGTAACACCAACTTTTCGGCATTCGATAACTGGAACGAGAACGCCTTCGCCAATTACCTCATAGTCACCGATATGAATATAATCACCATCAAAAATAAAGCCGTACTCACCCGTATCAATCACAATTGGCTGTTGCTGCTCGCTTTCCCGATATCGGTTAACCCAGCGGTCAATCGTAATTACCTGCCCCAGATGTACCGTGCCGCCCGTTTCTAAATGGCTTAAATACCATGCTTCTAATTCTGCCAGGGTATATACAACATCAGTTCCGGTGTTCTGTGCGTCTGCACCATAGAGCTCACCAGTACCAAGCCCTGCCCATAATAACAGCATAAAAATACCTAACATTATCTTTTGTCTTTTTAATTTCATTGTCCCAACCTTCTTTTTCTATTTCAACCAAAAATCCCCTGAAAAGTTGCATATCTGTAGCTCTTCAGAGGACTGCTGTCTATTCTAATTTGTTTTACCGGATTTCCTTTGAACAAGCAATTGCCAATGCCCCTGGTCCAATATGGCAAGCAATATTAAGCGACAATGGATTTATCTCAATCGTATGATTTGGAAAACGGCTTACTATTTCTTTCCGAAACTCTTCTGCCTGTTCCTGACAGTGTGTATGTGCTATATATAAATGCACATGTTCTCCGGTCGAATCACCAAAACGTTTTTCAAAATCATCGGCCATTGCCTGAATCATCAGTGATTTTGCTTGCTTTACTGTTCTTGCTTTTGCAAAAGCATCCAACTTATCACCTTGAATCTGTAATACTGGCTTTAATTTCAGCAACGTTCCAAGCGCTGCGGCGGCAGGGGTAATACGTCCGCCTTTTTTTAAATAAAAGAGTGTATCTACCATGATATAGATACTTGATTCTAATTTATTCTGTTCTAATATTTCTCTGATTTCATTCGCGCTCTTGCCCCTATCGGCTAACATTTTAGCATCCTTAACCGACTGCTTTTGGGTTACCGAAATACGCTGATTATTTACTACCTGGATTCTTCCTTCGTATTCCTGGGATAACATGATTGCCGCTTCACACGAACCACTTAAACCACTGGACATCGGAATATAAACTACTTCATCATATTCTACTAATAATTCTTCCCACATATCAGTGAGATTCCCAACTAATGGCATCGAGGTGGATATATCCACACCATCTGTCAATTTGCTATAAAAGTCCGCCTGTGTTAAATCTATTTCTTCATAAAAGGTTTCATCATTTATAAAAAAAGGCATCGGCAAAACAATAACACCTAGTTCTTTCGCCTCTGTCTGGGTAATTCCGCTCGAACTATCTGTCAGAATTGCTACTTTCGCCATACAAGTTCCTCCTCATGTGTTCCAGCGTGCGTTTTGTGCACGCTTTATACTTGTAAGATTGTATCATAATTTTGCTGATGTGACAACCAATTCGTGCTCTATTAAAAATTTTACCAATTAGTGTTCTAAGAAAAATTTTATTATTTTCTCGGTATCCTTTGCTGAATGTGTAATCAACTCACATTCACTTACTCTTTTGTTATACAACACACTGGTTAATACTACAAATTGGCAGAGCTTTGATTTCAGATTTAAATGAAATCCGCCGGTTCGAAGCTCTACATCCCGCTCACAGTGGTCAATCATCAGAAAGAACTCCCGATATTCCCCAGGCAGAAAATGTACTTGCAAATTCTACACCTACTCTGTTTTTGTATTCCTCTATTTATATGTGATAAGCCAATAATTATGCAAAGAAAAAGAGGTCGCGCAAAATACACAACCTTTCCACATCTACTATCATAGGAAAGTAGTATTTTGCGCAACCTCTACAATTTGAAATTACATCATGCCCATTCCGCCGGCACCGCCTGCTGGCATTGGTGGCATATCTTCTTTGATATTAGCAACTACGGATTCGGTTGTCAGTAAGGTTGATGCCACTGAAGTTGCATTCTGCAATGCACTTCTGGTTACTTTTACTGGGTCTAAGATTCCGGCTGTTACCATATCTACATATTCTTCTTTTGCTGCATCAAAGCCCATTCCTGGTGCCGCTTCTTTTACTTTATTGATGATTACCGCACCTTCTAATCCAGCATTTGCTGCAATGTAGTACAGTGGGGATTCCAATGCTTTTAAGATTACCTTTGCACCTGTCTTCTCATCACCCTCTAAGGTCTCTGCCAGCTTTTCAACTTCTTTCGCTGCATGGATATAAGCAGAACCACCACCTGCGATAATACCTTCTTCAACGGCTGCTCTGGTTGCATTTAATGCATCTTCCATGCGCAGCTTGCTTTCTTTCATTTCTGTTTCGGTTGCTGCACCAACTCGGATAACGGCAACACCACCTGCTAATTTAGCTAGTCGCTCCTGTAATTTTTCTTTGTCAAATTCTGATGTTGTTTCTTCAATCTGACCACGAATCTGTCCAATTCTGGATTCGATTCCTGATTTTTCACCAGCGCCATCTACAATTACAGTATTTTCTTTCTGAACCTTTACTGATTTTGCACGTCCTAATTGATTTAGTGTCACTTCTTTCAAATCTAATCCCAACTCTTCGGAAATCACCTGACCACCAGTTAAAATTGCAATATCTTCTAACATCGCTTTTCTTCTATCGCCATAGCCTGGAGCTTTTACCGCTACAACATTGAAGGTTCCGCGTAATTTGTTAACGATTAAGGTTGTTAATGCTTCGCCTTCTACATCCTCGGCGATAATTAACAGTCTTGCGCCACTTTGTACAACCTGCTCTAAAATTGGCAGCATTTCTTGAATATTACTGATTTTCTTATCGGTAATCAAGATATATGGATCGTCTAATACAGCTTCCATTTTATCCATATCGGTGCACATATATGCACTGACATAGCCTCGGTCAAACTGCATTCCTTCTACTAAGTCCAGCTCGGTCTGCATGGTCTTGCTCTCTTCAATCGTGATAACACCATCGTTTGATACTTTTTCCATTGCATCTGCAACCATGTTACCAACTTCTTCATCGCCAGCAGAGATAGATGCTACTTTGGCAATCTGGTCTTTGCCGTTTACTTTGGATGACATTGAAACAATTGCTTCAACTGCTGTTTCCGTTGCTTTTTTCATTCCACGGCGTAAAATAATTGGGTTTGCGCCTGCTTCAAGATTTTTCATTCCCTCATGAATCATTGCCTGTGCCAAAACGGTGGCCGTTGTGGTTCCATCACCTGCTACATCATTTGTCTTGGTTGCTACTTCTTTCACTAGCTGAGCTCCCATATTTTCAAATGCATCTTCTAATTCAATTTCTTTTGCAATTGTTACACCATCATTGGTGATGAGTGGTGCACCAAATGATTTATCTAAAACAACGTTTCTTCCTTTTGGTCCAATGGTAACTCTTACTGTATTTGCTAATTTGTCAACACCTGCACCCAAAGCGGCTCTTGCTTCGGTACCATATTTTAGTTCTTTTGCCATTTTTCATTACCTCTTTCTTATTCTTATTCTACTACAGCTAAAATATCATTCTGTTTTACAATGATATATTCCACACCGTCTAATTTCACTTCTGTTCCAGCATACTTAGAATAAATAACCTTTTGTCCCTCTTTTACCTGCATGGTGATTTCTTTTCCATCTACCATTCCACCAGGTCCGACAGCAACTACTTCTGCCTCCTGTGGTTTTTCCTGCGCCGAACCGGCAAGGATGATTCCTGACTTGGTCTTTTCTTCTGCCTCTAATTGCTTCAATACTACTCTGTCTGATAATGGTACTAATTTCATGTATGATTCCTCCTTTTGAAATTATTAGCACTCTTTTCATTCGAGTGCTAACCGATAGTCATATAATAATTAGTTGACTCTCATTCTGCAAATTCATCTTTTTCCACTTTTTCTGGTTTTTCAACTATCATTCTCTTATTTGCTCTTGTTTACTCTTTTTTTCTCAATTTTTGCTGTTTTCCCATATTTTAGAAAGTTTTTAGAATTTAAATCAAACCATAGTGAACCAGTCCTTGATAGATACCTGATTCATGCAGGGTTGTTGTCACATATTCAGCCGCCTCTTTGGCCTCCTTCGTGCCATTCCCCATCGCGATTCCATGTGCTACAAAACGTAGCATTTCCAAGTCATTTACACTATCACCAAAGGCATAGGTCTGCTCTTGTTTTATCGCTAACATTTCACAAGCCTTGCGAATTCCGGACGCTTTTGAATATCCCTTGGGTACAAATTCAATGGCATGGGGTCCATGAATAAGAAAATCATACTCCGCCTCCAGCTCTTTTAACGCTTCTTGGTAAATACCCTCTTCACCGGTTGCCGAAAATTTGCTAACTAGCCAAGCACCTTCGTTTCCTTTGATTGGTTTTAGACACTCTGGTGATTCTGTTTGCAATTTCTTTCCATATTCATTATCTGCAAACTCTTCCATATCCATGTATAGGCACTCTGTTCCCTCCAAAATTACTGGCATGTTATACTTTCTTAAGACTGTCAGTGCCACTTCCACCCGTTCGACATCAAGCGTTTGATGAAATAGCTCTTTTCCATCATATTCAATATATGTTCCACAGCCAGCAATAATGCCATCAAATCCTAGCGATAATAAGCGCTCGTCTTTGATAAAGCCTCTGGTTCTGCCAGTGCAGATAAAAGTTAAAATACCTTTTTCCCGTAATTTATGAATGGCTGTTCTCGTGCTTTCTGGAATAAAGGAATGCTCATCCCATAATGTTCCGTCGATGTCAAAAAATACTGCTGATTTCATTTGTGCTTGTTCCTCATTTTCTTTTTTTCTGATTTGCGACTATTCTATAGTAAGCTATTTTGGTAGGAACGTCAAATAGCATAATTTTGTTGACAAAAAAAACTGCTGGTTTTACAATCAATAGGTTATGAAATAAGCGATATTGTGGAATGTTATTAGGATAAAGGAGATTTTTATGAAGAACGATATGACGCAGGGAAATGAGGCGCGGGTGTTAATTGCTTTTGCTTTGCCAATGGTTTTTGGCAATCTTTTTCAGCAGCTTTATAATATTATTGATTCGATTGTAGTTGGCAATTTTGTTGGTGCTGATGCACTAGCGGCGGTAGGTGCTTCTACCTCGGTGGTATTTTTGTTTGTGGCGATTGCTACGGGTATGAGTATCGGTTGCTCGGTTATTATTTCGCAGCTCTTTGGCGCCAAGCAGATTGCAAAGATGAAGACAGCTATTTCGACCGCGCTGATTTCTATCTTAGTGATTAGTGCCGTTTTAATGGTGATTGGTTTACTTTTCAGTCCGACAATTCTGCGATTTATGAATACCCCAGACGATTTAATAAAGGATGCAAATGACTATCTCTCCATTTACTTTATTGGATTGATTTTTTTGTTTGTCTACAATGGCCTGACAGCGGTTTATAATGGCTTGGGCAAAAGCAAGATTCCCCTTGTGTTTCTAGCTATTTCCTCAGTTCTAAATATTGTGCTTGATTTGTTGTTTGTGATTCGCTTTGATATGGGTGTTGCTGGAGTAGCATGGGCGACATTAATTGCACAAGCTGTTGCTTCAATTGTCTCTTTTATTTATCTACTACGAGTATTGAAAACACTAGCGGACGGAGACCAAAAGAGTGCGTTATTTGATTCTGGTGTACTAAAGCGAATGCTGACCGTTGCGATTCCATCGTGTTTGCAACAATCAATTGTCTCATTAGGTTTTCTATGTGTCCAAGCGCTGGTAAATGGATTTGGACCAGTCGTTATGGCTGGTTATACTGCGGCTTCCAAAATAGATAGTATTGCAATTATGCCAATGATTAATGTCGGAAACGCCGTGTCTACCTTTACCGCTCAGAATATGGGCGCAAAAAAGACTGAGCGGGTAAAGGCCGGCTATCGGGCAGGACTTCTCATGAGTGGTGTGATCAGTTTATCCGTTACCCTGATTTTATATTTATTTGGCAGTCAGTTGATTGGCAGCTTTGTCGATTCGGCAGCTAACCCAGATGTAATTCATGTTGGCGTTGAATATTTAAGAGTTGTTTCGGTGTTCTATATTGTGATGGGATTTATGAATAGTACCAACGGTGTTCTGCGTGGTTCTGGTGATATGAAGGTCTTTATGGCAAGTACACTATGTAACTTTGGCACTCGTGTTATTATGGCCTTTGCGCTAGCTGCTACTCCACTTGGAAAAAGTGCTATCTGGTGGGCTATTCCGCTTGGTTGGGCAGTTGGATTTATTATTTCTTTGATTCGTTTCCTGAGTGGGAAATGGAAAAAGATTTCGCTGGTATAATTTTACCAGAAAGAGCAAAAAATTGTTCTGCAATAGGCTAAAATGATACCTATTGGTAGGAAAATACTTAGAATGTTACATTTTTGCAATTAAGCAATGTGTTTAGAATTATCATTTTTGTGTTTGTTAAAAATTTGGTGCACTCTTGAAACCTCATCAAGTATGAGATTTTCGCTTTCACGGATGCTTTCTCTGATTCTGCCTTCCGTCTCTCTAGCGTCAATTTTAATGGCTTTGATTTCAATCTTCATACCTTGAATGTCTGTTCTTATGTCATTGATTTCAGACTGTATATCATTGATGTCAGACTTTATATCGATGATGTCGGTCTGCATTTCTTTGATGTCTGACTTCATATCGATGATATCGGTCTGCATTTCTTTGATGTCTGACTTCATATCTTTGACGTCAGATTTAACACCTATGATGTCCGTCTGCATATCTATGATGTCCGTCTGCATATCTTTGATATCAACTTTCATTCCTTGCATTGTGCTCAAAATCAAGTCTAGCTTTTGGCTATCGTTCATATTCTCACCCCTTTCCATTATTTATTTGCATAAGTATAACATATAACCCCTCAAAATGCATCTATTTTTTCCTGAAAAATAATGCCCAAATAAACACCGCTGATATGGTTACAAATCCAACCGTACAAGCCAGATAAATTGCAGGATTTTCCAAATTCATAACATGAAACAACGATGTTTCTGCCCGTAATACTGCCATCAAGTTTGCCGCACTATGCGCCAATATTGCCGCCAACAGACTATATCGTTCCATAATACATGCCAGCAAAACTCCCAATACCCCAGCATAAACAAATTGTACTAAATTAAAATGCATCAATCCAAACAGTAATGCCGACAACAAAATTGCTGGCGTTACTCCCAGCCATTCCTTGATTCTTCCATAAACAACACCACGATACAGCAACTCTTCCAATATTGGGGTCAGAATACAAGTTGCAAGAATCTCAATCATTAATGTACTGCCAAAAAAAGCTTTATTTACGTCGTTAAAAGTTTTAGATATATCTATCAAAGGAGTCAATGCCATCAGATTATTCAGCGCAATTCCAGCACATGCCCCCAGGACAGGTATAAAAAGAAACTTCAAATAAAGAAAGCTCCCCTCAGCAGAAAAGTCCGGCAAAAAACGTCTCGGGGAGTAGTAAGAATAAATCACTGGAAAGGTTGCTGCAGTAGCAATCATATGCTGCAACATATAATTCTCATTTGAAGTTTTAAAGAATACCCCAATTGAAAAAACAATAATATTCGTTACCACAAAATACATCAAAACCGGATATATCACATTCCAAAAACGCATCATTTTAGAATTCATCTTTAATATATGCCTCCACTTCCTGCGGACTGTCGCAGACCGTAACCACACCATTTTCGATTAAGTCTACGCGCTCACCAAAACCATAAGCAACACCAATGCAGCTTATGCCCGCTTCTTTTGCCCCGAGTACATCAAAGAGCGTATCGCCAACCAGGCATACTGCTGACAAGTCTTTTAAATTCAGCCGTTTGATTGCCTCTTGCAAGACTGACACCTTACTGCTGCGACTGCCATCTAAGGTGGCACCAACAATTTCATCAAAACAGTCTGCAATTTCAAAACGTTCTAAAATCTGACGGCAAGACCCCTCCGGCTTGGATGATGCCACTCCGAGCTGATATCCCGCTGACTTTAGAGCACGCAGCATCTTTTCAATACCCGAATATAATTCACACTCATAAATTCCAAATACATCAAAACGCTCACGATATTTTTCCACCCCTCTGGCGGCATTCTCTGGGGTAAACTGATAATGAGTCTGAAATGAATCTGCAAGCGGTGGACCAATAAAGCATTTCAAACTATTTAAATCTGATACCTCAATATCAAATGCCCGAAGTGCATATTGAACACAAGTCGTTATTCCGACACTGGAATCAATCAGTGTTCCATCTAAATCAAAAAGTATTGTTTTTTTCACTCTAATTCCTCCAACAATTGTTGTATTGTTTTATGGTACACGGGATGCTTTAAATATGGTGCAATTTCACAAAGTGGCTCAAGGACAAAGCGACGGTTCGCCATATCGACGTGGGGAATCACCAAGTCCTGGGTCTGCAAAATCAGATCATCATACATCAAAATATCCATATCCAATGTTCTTGGACCCCAGCGAATTACGCGCTTACGCTTGGCACTATGCTCAATCTCATGCAATTTATCCAACAATTCCTCCGGCGTAAATAAGGTCTGTAATTGCAGACAGCCATTCAAAAAATCCTCTTGTTTTACATCACCATAAGGACTTGTTTCAATTAATCCAGACATTTTCTCGACATGGCATTCGGGCATGGCCGCCAGCTGTTCAATGCCCTGACTAATATATTGCTCACGATTTCCCATGTTAGAACCAAAGGACAAATAGACACAGTGCCAGCTTCTAGTGATATCCACAGCTACATCCTTGAGCGGAAGGCCAATCGGTGCCCACGGTTTATGAATCACAATATTCACCTTCTGAATCAACGGATATTTTAACAAAATAGCCTCGGCCAAGTGCTCTGCCGCTGCTTCAATTAATAGAAATGTCTGCTCCTTTAGAAAACGAGCTGCAAAATGACTTACCTCACCATAATCTATCGTTGCCGATAACGAATCTGTTTTACCAGCAATTCTAACATCTACATATAATATCAAGTCCACAAGGAATTTCTGGCCCAACTTCGTTTCTTCTGGATACACACCATGATTGGCATATACCTCCAAGCCCTGAACTCTAATTTTATCCATCTAATTTACCTCCATGATTTCTCCAATTGCCTCGGCCATCTTAATCGCTTGTACATTTTCCTTGATATCATGAACCCGCACAAACGCACAGCACTGCCGCACTGCATACACCGTCGTAACCAACGTTCCTGCCAGCCGCTCTGGGGCCGGAACATCAAGGGTTTGGCCAATCACAGACTTGCGGGATGCTCCTAGTAACATGGGATATCCCATTTGTCCTAACACTGCCAAAGCACTTATTATCATCAAATTCTGCTCATAGCTCTTGGCAAAACCAATGCCTGGGTCTAAGATAATCTTATCATTTTCTATCCCCGCTCCGACCGCAATATCCAGTGATTCCTGTAAATCTGCTTGCAAAAGATTAATTACGTTCCCCTCACGAATCATATCCTGCCGATTATGCATCAGGCAGCAAGCTGTTTTGGTGCGGGCAATCAATCCTGCCATCTTATCATCATATTTTAATCCCCAGATGTCATTTATCAAATCTACCCCTGCCGCAATTCCAGCCTCAGCTACTTGGCTCTTATAGGTATCTAACGATACTGGAATATCAAACCGCTCCTTAATTGCCGAAATCACCGGTGCCGTGCGGGCAATTTCTTCCGCATCTGTTATCTGCTCATATCCCGGTCTGGTTGATTCACCACCAATATCGATGATTGCTGCACCCTCGGCAATCATCTGTTCCGTCCGCTTTAAGGCTCTATCAATCTGACGGTAGCTGCCACCATCCGAAAAAGAATCTGGTGTCACATTCAAAATCCCCATTACATATGTATGGCCACTCAGCGCAAATTCGTGATTTCCGATTTTGATGATGTTTAATCTACTGTTATCCATTTGATGTCCTCCGGTTATTTCCAATCTGTCGTTTTGTTTTTCACTGCCTCATTCCATTTACAGCTTGACCTTGCCTGACACAAAAAACAAGCCCGTGACTTCTTGTCTACTTCCTTCAGTAACTTCCCTAAGGCATTTTCGACCTCACTGCCACTACGATGACCTTCGATGGCGGCAACAATTTCAGCCGTCTTTTCACTTGAATAACCTAAATGCACTAAAATCTCTCCTGCCAGTTGTGCTCCTGCTGCGGCATGAGAGATTCCATTTTGATATTCCTGCGCTCTGCCAATATCATGCAAAAGCGCGGCTAGATAAAGCTGTTCTTCGTCAAATCCCATTGTTTCAGTTTGGTTTTTAATCACGGCCAATCGGGCCACATCCATAAAATGAGCAAAGTTATGACGGCAATAAACACGTTCCCGTTCCATTGCTTCAATTTGCTCTAATTGCAAACGAAATTTCTCATTTTCCAATAATGCTGCAACGTATTTCATCTTAAATAACTATGCCTTTCCCTACTTCACCAGTGCCAAAAATTTATTCTGCAACTGCTCCTCTTCCGAAAAAATACCTCTTGTCACAAATGTCACTGTCTTACTGCCCGGTTTCTTAATGCCCCGCATTGTCATACACATATGCTCTGCCTCAATCATCACCATTGCCCCCTTCGGTTTTAAGTAATCCATTAAGGCATCGGCAATCTGAGCTGTCAACTGTTCCTGCAATTGTGGCCGGCGCGCATATATTTCCACGGTTCGGGCAAGTTTGCTTAGTCCGACAACCTCTCCATTTGGAATGTAAGCAACATGGGCCTTTCCATAAAATGGCATTAAATGGTGTTCGCAAGTCGAATAAAATGTAATATCCTTTTCTAATACCATTTCATTACTTTCCTCCAAGCCTTTCAATGATTGGCTTGCCGAGGGCGATTTTCCGCTGCGAGTGCGAAAACGCTTTGCTAATGGCTCATCCGCTTCCATATCCATGCCACCAAAAATCTCTTCATACATTCTGGCAATTCGTTCCGGTGTTTCGACCAAACCTTCGCGGTTTAAATCTTCGCCGATTCCTTCTAAAATCAACCGCACTCCGGCTTCTACTTTTGCTTTATCTATCATGGTTGTCCTCTTACCTTTATCTCAATATTTCTTGCTGCTACTTTCCACTATACCTTCGACAACACCACGCACTTGTCCTAAATATGATAACGAACCAAATGCGAGTATCACACCGTCCGCAGCGGTTGTCTCTAAGGCTGATTTCACTGCCCATTCCACCGTTTTGGCACAAACAACATAATGGTGCAAATAATATTTTTCCACCTCTGCCGCCAAATCTTCGGCCGATAATGCTCTTGGATTATCCGGTGTCACCGTATAGACACGCTTCGCCTGAGGTAGTAATATTTTTAAAACCTTCTGGTATTCTTTATCAGCAAGCACCCCTATTATATAGGTTATTTCGGTATTTGTAAAACAGTTTTCAATTGTCTCCTGTAATTTCCTGGCGGCATCCTCATTATGAGCCCCATCCAAAATAATTCTTGGTTTTTGACAAATCGTCTCAAAGCGCCCATGCCAAACCGTATTAGCCAAGCCGCGTACCACTGAAGCATTTGTAATTTGATAACCCCGCGATATTAATAGCTCTGCTACTGTAATTGCTAAGACTGCATTCTGAAGCTGTGGCTGACCGGTTAGCCGCGTTTGAAACTCACACTGCTGACCAGATAGTGGAAACTCAAAACGCATTCCATCTGCATCATAATAGACTTGTTCTAAAAGCTGCTCCTTTGATACCATCAAGCCCGCATTCATCAGTGCTGCCTGCGTCTCAACAACTTGCATCGCCTCCGGCTTTTGGCTGACTGAAACCACCGGACACCCTTGCTTGATAATACCCGCCTTGACCGTAGCTATTTCAGCCAATGAATTACCCAAAAAGCCCATATGGTCCATACTAATAGATGTCAATACCGAACACAACGGTCGTTTGATTAGATTCGTTGCATCCATCGCACCACCAAGTCCGGTTTCGAGTACCACTACATCACATTTTCTTCGATAAAAATATACAAAAGCAATCGCCGTTTCGACTTCGAATACGGTCGGATGTGGTTTGCCGCTTTGGACCAAACGCTGACAAGCCTCTGCCACCTCCTCTGCCACACTTGCAAAGGTATCCGGTGAAATTGGTTTGCCATCTATCTGGTAGATTTCCTCGTAGCAAAATACGGCTGGCGAACTGTATCGACCAACCTGGTAAGATGCTTCTTTTAGAATCTGCGCCAGAAATGCACAGACTGAGCCTTTGCCATTCGTGCCTGCGACATGAATGACGGCCAGCTTGTCTTGCACATCACCTAACTCCTGCATCAGATTTTTGATGCTCTCAAGTCCTAAAATACTGCCATATTCTTTTGTCTTATCAATAAATGCCATTGCCTCCTGGTAGGTCAATTTATCTCTTTACTCCTTTGGTATCGCGATTTCCAATGTGAAGACGATTCAGCGCAATCTCCTTATCTTTAATCGTTATATTTTTGCTTTCGCCAGCAGAGGAGTCTGCTAACAAATGTATTTCCACCAGTCTGTCATCCGGTGAAAGCTTCATGCCACGAACGCCGACTGCGCCCTTCTTTTTCTCCGGTATTGTTTCCGCTGCAATTCGTAAAAACATATCTTTTTCCGACTGCATGACAATTGTCTCGCCACCCGAAAGGATATGTACCAGCAGTACCTCATCGCCCTCGGTCAACTTAGTCGCTGCGGTCGTTCGTTTTGCCACATCAAATTCGGTTCCCGCCACCTGTTTTAGCATTGCTGTTCTGGTACCAAAAATCAGATGTTTGCCACTGACTTCTTCAAGACTTTGCACATATACTAAATGTTCTTTGGAACTGTCATAATTACTAACGTTATCAATTGGCATTCCCTTATCCCGAAATTTGCCAAATGGTACATCTAATACTTTGAGCAGATGCAGTTGTCCGGTATTTGTAAAAATGCAGATTTTTCCGGTATTTTTACAAGGAATCACATAACGGTTCTCGTTATCTGCATTCTCCTTATTTCGTTCATAGGTGCTGACATCAATCGTTTTGGCATAACCGAAGCGATCCATTAAGAAGACAACATCCATCTCTTCGATTTTCTTTTCCTCATATACCGCTTGTGCAACATTGGCAATCTCGGTTCTCCTGGCCCGGCCAAACTCCTGCTTATAGCCATCTAATTCCTTCATAATCACCTTTGCCATCGTCCCACGATTCGTCAGAATATCCTCGTATTTGGCGATGTTCTTAAGCGTTGTATCATGCTCTGCCATCAGACTCTCAATCTCTAAACCAATCAGCTTATACAAACGCATTTCGAGAATTGCTGTCGCCTGACGTTCCGTAAAATGCAGCTGCTTTGCCTGTTGCTCTGACTTGGTTGATTTGAATTTAATGCCGGCTGTTTCACCATTGATTAAACAAGTCTTGGCTTCTTTAATATTTTTACTGCCGCGCAGAATCTCGATAATTAAGTCAATGACATCACAAGCCCTGATCAAACCTTCTTGAATCTCTTTTTTATCCAATTCTTTGGCCAGTAAAGTCTTATATTTCCGCGTTGCCAGCTCATATTGAAAATTAACATGATGGCGGATAATTGGAATAATTCCAAACGTCTCTGGCCGGCCATCTGCTACCGCTAACATATTCACACCGAAGGTATCTTCTAATTTGGTTTTCTTATATAACAGATTACACAGGTTCTGGGCATCGGCACCCTTGCGCAGTTCTATTACAATGCGAATCCCATCCTTCGAGGATTGATTGGAAATATCCACAATATCACTCGTCTTTTTGGTTTCTACCAGCATAAACACATCATTTAAAAATTTTCCGATATTAGCACCAATCATTGGATATGGAATTTCGGTTACAACAAGTCTTTCCTTGCCGCCCTTCATCTGCTCCACTTCAACTTTTCCGCGAACTTTAATCTTACCCATTCCGGTCTCATAAATATTCAAAAGCTCGTCCTGATTAATCACAATCCCACCGGTTGGAAAATCCGGTCCTTTGACATACTCCATCATTTCAATGGTGGTAATGTCAGGATTTTTCATATAAGCTTTGACCCCCTCAATTACTTCTGAAAAGTTATGTGGTGGGATACTCGTTGCCATACCGACGGCGATTCCCTCGGCACCATTTACCAGCAAGTTCGGTACTTTTACTGGCAGAACTGCCGGTTCCTTTTCGGTCTCGTCAAAGTTGGGAACAAAATCAACGACATCCTTGTCCAAATCAGCGAGATACGCCTCCTGGGTAATCTTCTGTAAGCGCGCCTCGGTATAACGCATTGCCGCTGCGCCGTCACCCTCGATGGAGCCAAAGTTACCATGTCCATCCACCAATGGCATCCCCTTTTTAAACTCCTGCGCTAAGACAACTAACGCATCGTAAATTGAGCTGTCACCATGTGGATGATATTTACCCATCGTGTCACCCACAATACGGGCACATTTACGATATGGCCGGTCATACCTTATGCCAAGCTCATGCATGTCATACAAGGTTCTGCGCTGTACCGGCTTAAGCCCATCGCGTACATCCGGCAGTGCTCTGGCAACAATTACACTCATGGCATAATCGATATAAGATTTCTGCATTATTTCAGAATATTCTGTCTGAATAATCTGTTCTTTTATTTCCATCTATTTATGTCCTTTCTGACTAATACAATCTATACATCTAGCTCCGCTTCTCTGGCATTTTTATAAATAAATGCCCGGCGCGGCGGCACATCTGTGCCCATCAGCATTTCCGTTACGTCGGAGGCCATTCTGCCATCCTCTATTTCAACTCGTTTTAACATTCTCGTCTGTGGGTCTAATGTGGTTTCCCATAATTGGGACGCATCCATCTCACCAAGACCTTTATAACGCTGTAACGTAAATGGTCCTTTATGCTTTTTGCGATAACGCTCTAATGCCGCATCGTCATAGAGATACTCCTCAGCCCCTTTGCTTGGCATCGCCTTATAGAGCGGTGGCATCGCAATATAGACGTGGCCTTGAAAAATCAGTTCTGGCATAAATCGGTAAAACAGCGTCAATAACAGCGTCGAAATATGCGCACCATCGACATCGGCATCAGCCATAATAATAATCTTGTCATATCGCAATTTCGTAATATCAAAGTCATTGCCAAAGCCCTCTGAAAAACCACAGCCAAAAGCATTAATCATCGTCTTTATCTCGGCATTGGCCAATACTTTATCAATACTAGCTTTCTCCACATTCAAAATTTTCCCGCGAATTGGCAGAATCGCTTGGTAATTACGGTCCCGCGCTGTCTTTGCCGAGCCTCCCGCCGAATCTCCTTCGACAATAAAAATCTCACAAATAGAAGGGTCACGGCTTTCACAGTTTGCCAGTTTGCCATTTGAATCAAATGAAAATTTCTGTTTGGTCAATAGGTTTGTCTTGGCCTTCTCTTCGGTCTTTCGTATCTTAGCTGCTTTCTCGGCACAGCCAATGACAGCCTTTAAAATCTCCACATTTCGGTCAAAATAAAGCTGAATCTCGTCATTGGTTACTTTCCCAGTCACCTTTACCGCATCCTGGTTATCGAGCTTGGTCTTGGTCTGTCCTTCAAAACGTGGGTCGGGATGCTTCAAGGAAATAACTGCTGTCATCCCATTTCTTACATCTGTACCGGTAAAATTGGCATCCTTTTCTTTTAATATCCCCAGCTCTCTGGCGTAGGAGTTTATCACATTCGTAAAAGTGGTCTTAAATCCAGTTAAATGAGTTCCACCCTCGGCATTATAAATGTTGTTACAAAAGCCCAAGATATTCTCATGAAATTCCGTTGTGTACTGTACCGCTACCTCCAGTGAAATACCATCACTCTCACCAGTAAAATAAATAACCGGACAAACCGTATCAAGATTCTTATTCAAATCCGTGACAAAGCCGACAATTCCTTCTTCTTCATGATACTCAATATGTTCAATCTCTTCACCGCGCTTATCTTCGTAGATAATCGTCAGCTTCGGATTCAAGTAGGCCGTTTCATGCAGGCGGCTTTTGACATCATCGCCTTTAAATCTGGTCTTTTCAAATATCTCCGGGTCGGGCAGAAAATTAATCTTAGTTCCGGTTTTTCTAGTCTTACCAATGACTGGCAGCAATCCTTTTTCCAATTCTACAACTGGCACACCGCGCTCATAGCGGTCATGATGAACACATCCTTCTCGGCTGATTTGAATATCCATATAAGTTGACAGCGCATTTACGACTGACGAACCGACACCATGCAAGCCACCGCTTGTCTTATACGCTGAATCGTCAAATTTACCACCAGCATGCAGGGTCGAAAAGACCAAGCGAGCTGCCGATATTCCTTTCTCATGCATTCCCACCGGAATTCCTCGGCCATTATCGACAATTGTACAAGAGCCATCCGCTTCTAACGTTACCGAAATACTATCACATACACCAGCAAGATGTTCATCCACTGCATTATCAACAATCTCATATATTAAATGATTTAATCCTTTTCTTGAGACACTTCCTATATACATTCCCGGCCGCTTCCGGACCGCTTCAAGTCCTTCTAAGACCGATATACTACTCGCATCATAAACAACTTCATTGGCCATGATCTTCCTCCTCTTTCCTCTGCGGATTAGTATACCACAAGAACAAGTGTTTTGCAAAAGAAAAAAACGCCTTCCCATTAAAACGGAAAGACGCTCTCTCATTATATATCTTCATTATTTTCTCGCCTATGGTATTCCATGTGCGAAACAACCATCATTGCAATTTTGAAGGTCATCGCATCTTCAAATACCCGGATATCAAGACCAATCATCTTTTGGAAACGCTCGAGCCGGTAAACAAGCGTATTTCGATGGATAAATAGCTGTCTGGCTGTCTCCGATATGTTCAGATTGTTTTCAAAAAAACGCTGAACGGTGACCATCGTCTCGTCGTCTAAATCTAAATCACGGTCACCAAAAATTTCTTTGATGAACATTTCACATAACGTCATCGGCAACTGGTAAATCAAGCGACCGATTCCAAGTCTGCTATAGGATATCGTTTCATCAACCGCATAGAAGATACTTCCTACCTCCAAGGCCATCTTGGCTTCCTGATAGGACTTTGCCAAATCCGGCAGTTTGTCCACGATATTACCGTAGCCCACCCGAACCTTCATCATTGCCTCGGCATGCAAATTGTCAACGATCGTCTTGGCCAACTCATCGACATCCGCTTCGCTTTTCATCTGCTCCGCATCCTTAATCAAAATAATGTTTTGCTCATCCAGCTCCGTCACAAAATCTTTGCTCCGGTCAGCGAACATATTCTTAACTGTTTCTAAAATGACAGTATCCTTTCGCCCCTCTATTTCAATCACATAAACAAGTCTTTTCGACTGCTCAATATGCAGCTTCTTGGCCTTGTTATACATATCCACTACCAGCATATTGCCTAGTAGAATATTCTGCATCAGGTTACTGCGGTCAGAAAGCTCCCGGTTCGCTAAAACCAGATTACGAATTTGGCAAACGGTCAAACGTCCCACCATATAAGCTTCGTCGGTTGCCGCTTTGACAAGCAGAATATACTCTGCATCCTGCTCAACAATCACCTTAAAATAATGATAGCCCCCCAGCATCTGGCTTTCCGCCATCGAGCCGGCAAAATTAACCACCATATCTGCCTGTTCTTCCTCCGGCGCAAAGGTTGCCGCAATTAATTTTCCTTTATCATCATATAGAATCAGACCTGTCTTGGAAATCTCGCTGATTTCATCCAATGTTGTCTTTATTTTATGATTCGAAAGCATGTCTCGTCCTCCCAGTCTAATTTTAGTATACGTACTTTCCTAGTTGAATAAAAAACCCCGAGTGTCAAAGCACCCGGGGTTCTATGCTCGGTTATTATTATTTTACCGAACTAGTTTGTAATTGTCAATTCTGTATCCTTATCAAATACATGTACTTTCTCTGGATCAATTGCAAGTGTGATGTGGTCGCCTAAACGAGCTGGTGTTCTTGAATCAACCTTTGCAGTCATATGAGAACCTGCTAATGTGTAGTATAATAATACTTCAGAACCAAGTAACTCGTATCCTGTAACATCTGTTTCAATCTTGCTGTCTTTGAAAGTTTCAATCTGAATCTCTGAATCAGAAATATTCTCTGGTCTGATACCCATAACTACGGTTTTACCATTGTAATTTCCATCAACTAATTTCTTAGCTTTTGCTGGTGGTAAAACAACGCTGAATTTATCAAATTTTAAGGTAACTTTCTCGCCTTCGATCACACACTGAGCATCAATGAAGTTCATCTGAGGAGATCCGATAAATCCTGCTACGAATAGGTTATCTGGCTCATTGTATAATTTCTGTGGGGAATCAATCTGCATAGTCAAACCATCTTTTAATACAACGATTCTGGTTCCCAGTGTCATAGCCTCGGTCTGATCATGTGTTACGTAGATGATTGTAGCACCTAATCTGTGATGTAATGCAGAAATCTCAGCACGCATCTGAACTCTCAGCTTAGCATCCAAGTTTGATAAAGGCTCATCCATTAAGAATACTTTTGGATGACGAACGATTGCACGACCCATAGCAACACGCTGTCTCTGTCCACCGGATAATGCTTTTGGTTTACGATCTAACAATTTCTCAAGGTCAAGAATTCTTGCTGCTTCGTTTACTTTTTCTTCGATTTCTTTCTTTGGAACTTTTCTTAACTTAAGTCCGAATGCCATATTATCAAATACGGTCATATGTGGATACAAAGCGTAGTTCTGGAATACCATTGCGATATCTCTGTCTTTTGGTTCTACGTCATTTACGATTCTGCCATCGATTGATAACTCACCAGAAGAAATCTCTTCCAAACCAGCAACCATACGAAGTGTTGTTGATTTACCACATCCTGAAGGACCTACGAAGATGATAAATTCTTTGTCATCTACTTCAAGGTTGAAATCCTTAACTGCTTCAAAGCCGTTTGGATATACTTTACAAATGTTTTTTAATGATAGACTTGCCATTGGAATACCCTCCTAAATTTGCACATAATGTGTGTTCTTGTTTAACTATGCTTATCATAACCGAAAGCCACTCGTTTGACTATGCAAGGATTCCACAAATATTTTTGACTTTTTTGTTTAAACTGACAAGTTTCAATAGGCAAAAAAGGATTCTCCGTCAATGTGACGAAGAATCCTTTTCATATTGTACAAACCGACGGATTCCTTATAGCATTGAATAGCCAAATCCATTTACCATTGCCTCTAAGCGCATGCCCTTCGCGCAGAATGGGCAGTCTTTTTGGTTGTAAGCCTGATATCCCGGAACATCTGCTTCGGTAAAAATCGCCTCAACAGGAATACCATCCACACTTTCAATCGTACTGAACACCGATATTACCTTCTCAACAATTCCACCATAGTAACTGATACACTCCATGCTCCGACGAATCGTTTCGCCAGTTGTCGCTGTATCCAGCAGTAACACAACGTGCTTATTGTATATCTTGTTTTTCATATTATCACGGAAAATCATCTGACCGTTGTTCATTTCCGGCTCAACAACATATAAGGTCTCATGTACGTTCGTGGACATAACGTTTGCTGCAATCAGACGCTCCGCTAAAAATGTTCCCAGCACCTCAGTGCCGTCCATACAGACAATCGTATCAGCATAAGAAATATCGGCAATTCTACTCTGTATCACAGCCGCCGCTTCCTTTGCTTCACTGATACGGGTTTTGATACTAGTCACATCAATATAATAATTAATGTGAGAATGACTTGTTGCAAAATGTCCCGTCACTACATGCATCGCCAGCTTATTACTCTCTTTTGAATAAAACTTTACCATCCGTTCTTCCATTGTGTTACCTCCTGTTTTCAGCATCCCCAAGCTTATGCGAGGGGCTTATTTTATACCGGTGCTGCCAAAGCCACCCCGGCTAAGATTTCCCATTTCAGTTACTTCCTCAAAAATAATTTTCGGCTGGTTTTCGACAATCCGAAATTGAGCAATTCGTTCATTTACTTCAATCCGTGTATCCCTTACCGCATATACCGGCATCCGCCACATATCCTCATCACCACAATACGTATTATCAACGATGCCACAACTATTCGTCTGAATCACACCAAAGTTCTTAAAGGTTGAGCTTCGCGGTACCAGGTGCGCCTCATAACCAGCTGGCAGCTGCATCGCAACGCCAAGTGGAATCAACTTAAATTCGCCTGCCTTTAATTCAACTGTTTCAGCGGCCCGAAGGTCAATCCAATCGGATTTCCCATCAATATACGTTAATTTATCAATTTTATCGGTAAAATATTTTATTTTAATCTGTTGCTCCATACTACCCTCATTCCCAATCTATATCTGTGTGTTCGGCTTTTTTATCGCGCAACATCAGTTCTGTAACGGCTTCATTTGCTGGTTTATCTTCAAATAACACGGCATTGACCTGCTCAATAATTGGTAAATCAACCTCATATTTTTGTCCTAAAGCAATTGCTGCCTTGGCCGAAAATACACCTTCAACGACCATCTTCACTTCATCCATTGCCTGCTTCATGGTATATCCCTGCCCCATCAGCATACCAGCCCGACGGTTTCTACTGTGACGGCTGGCACAGGTTACAATCAAGTCACCCATTCCGGTTAAGCCACTGACGGTTTCAAACTTTGCTCCCATCGCCAATGCCAAACGCCCCATTTCGGTCACTCCACGAGTGATTAAAGCGGCCTTGGTATTATCACCATAGCCCAAGCCATCTGCCATTCCAGCAGCTAAAGCAATGACATTCTTAAGCGATGCTCCGATTTCCATGCCGAGCATATCTGGACTAGTATAAATACGCAAGGTTTCATTCATGAAAATATCCTGGATTAATTCTGCGATAGCTTTCTCTTTTGCGCCGGCAACTAACGTAGTTGGCAGACCTGCGCCAACTTCCTCGGCGTGACTTGGTCCGCATAAAACAGCCACTTCACACTGGGGAATCTCCTCTTTGATGACCTGAGACAAGGTCATTAAGGTATCTTCTTCAATTCCCTTGGCCACACTGACAATCAACTGACCTTTCGCCACATGATTTGCCATTGTTTTGGCGGTACTTCTGGCAAATGGTGACGGAACTGCTAATACTAATATGTCTTTTCCACCTATTGCGCTCTGGACATCGGTTGTAAAAATCATATCCTCCGGTAATTTAACACCCGGCAGTTTTTCTACCTGTTCATGCTTTTCCTTCAGCATTTCGATTTCATGTTCTAAGGCTGACCACAAGGTTACTTTATGCCCATTTTTATGCAATACTACCGCCAGTGCTGTTCCCCAGCTTCCGGCACCGATTACTCCTATTTCTGACATCTCAATCTCCATTCTACGCTTTCTTTTTTGAACCGAATTTATGCTCTGTTCCATTTAGCAAACGCTTAATATTTTCACGGTGTTTGATAATTCCGATTAATGCGATGATACCAAACACAACATATAATTCAATTAGGTTTTCCTGAGGAATGTTAAAATATCCTGCCTGACCAAAGAAAATCACTTGCACAAATAAACTGATTAAAGCCAGAATCGAGCCTAATGACACGTATCTGGTCACCAATACTGCAAGAATGAAAAGACCAAGGCTAATTGGCGCTGCAAACGGACAAAAGCCTAAGACTAAGCCGCCCGTGCTGGCAATTCCTTTGCCACCTTTAAAACCCATGTAAACTGGGAAATCATGACCAAGTACGGCACCTAATCCGGCATACATTTCTAACACACCAACCATTTCTGGGTTTTGCTTATGAAAAATCAGCCACACGATAAAGATTGCCACAAATACTTTGCCGACATCACCAATCAATGTTACTGCGCCGGCCTTCCAGCCAAGATTTCGCAGCGTGTTTGTGGTTCCTACGTTGCCACTGCCCATTTCCCGGACATCAACTTGCTTCATTTTGCCGTAAAGATAACCCGACAAAAATAAACCGCAGATATATCCAATCGCAATTGAAGCGATTCGCTCAACTATCATCACAAACTAGCCATCCTTTCTTTCACGGATAATAAATTTTAAAGAAGTTCCGCGGAAACCAAAGGCATCGCGAATCCGGTTCTCTAAATATCTGGTATAAGAAAAATGCATCAGTTCCTTATCATTCACAAAGATAACAAAGGTTGGTGGTTTCACCGATGCCTGCGTAATATAATAGAGGCGCAGGCGTTTGCCTTTGTCACTTGGCGGCTGCTGCATTGCTACCGCTTCTGCCATAATTTCATTTAACACACCAGTTTGCACACGCATACTGTTATTTTCAATCACAACATCAATCATTTCAAATATTTTACCAATCCGCTGCCCCGTCTTCGCCGAAATAAAGAGAATCTCAGCGTAGGCCATAAAGCTTAATATCTGGCGGATTTTTTCAGTCTGCTTGTAAATGGTCTTGTCATCTTTCGTGACCGCATCCCATTTATTGACCGCGATAATAATTCCTTTTCCACGTTCATGTGCGATACCAGCGATTTTTGCATCCTGCTCAGTAACGCCCTCGGTTGCATCAATGACAATAATCACCACATCCGCCCGCTCTACGGCAGTTACCGCTCGGATAATACTGTAGCGCTCAATTTCTTCTTTTATTTTACTCTTACGACGCAGTCCGGCTGTGTCTATAAAGACATAGTCCTTGCCGTCGTAACGGATATCAGTATCGACTGCATCTCTGGTTGTTCCGGCAATATCGGATACAATCAGCCGGTTGTTTCCACAGAGACGGTTAATCAAGGATGATTTCCCTACATTTGGTTTGCCGACAATGGCAATTCGTGGTCGGTCATCGTCCACTTCTTCTAACATTTCCTTGGTAAAAAATTTGGTTACTTCATCTAGTAAGTCACCAATGCCAAGCATGGATGCCGCAGATACTGGAACTGGTTCACCAATTCCAAGATTGTAAAATTCATATACATCCGGCATATATTTGTCAAAGTTATCGACTTTATTCACCGTTAAAATAACTGGCTTCTTGGAACGACGAAGCATATCTGCAACCTTTTGGTCAGCATCCACCAGCCCCTGTCTCACATCCACAATAAAGATAATGACATCTGCTGTATCAATGGCAATCTGCGCCTGCTCGCGCATCTGGGACAGAATAATATCGCCGCTATCCGGCTCAATACCACCTGTATCAATCAATGTAAAATTATATTTTAGCCAGGAAACCTCTGCATAGATTCGGTCTCTGGTTACGCCTGGGGTATCCTGCACGATGGAAATCCGCTCTCCTGCTAATACATTAAACAGGGTGGATTTACCAACATTTGGACGCCCAACAATGGCTACTACTGGTTTACTCATGTTGTTCTCCTTTATTTCAATCAAGCGAAACGCTATTCTTCTATGGTCTTGCCAAGAATTGCCGCAAGCAAATCCCGACCGCTTGATTTTACAATATCTATCTGCACTTGTAAAGTTCTTTTCAAATCATCAACGGTTACATCATCTAACAGTACCTGTTCCCCACTACGCAGTAAATTGCATGGTAAAAGCAATCTCTCACCCAATTCACGCCCCTGCAGCTGAGCAATAATATCCTGCCCGGTCAACAGTCCCGAAACTGTAATTTTTTCGCCAAAAAAGTCATTGCGAATAGCCACCACCTGGGCGTTAACCTGCGGAAATTTATGTTTTATTCCTGCTATTAATTCCTGCAACAACGGCTTCGCCGACCTTCCTGTCACCAAGGTTAAGGTTCTCACCAAATCCGGCTCTGCGGCTACTTCCTTCAGCGCCTCGGCAAATTCATCACGCAAGATTCGCATCATGCCGACGCCATTTTCTAACTGAACATAACCGTCATAGTTTGCTTCCTCAGGAAATTCTTCCTCGGCCAGCAAATACCACTCATCACCAGCATGAATAAAGTGAATACCATAATGCTCCATGCAATACTGCTGCCATTTATGAATACAGGAAAGAACTTCTTTTGCCTCCTCCCTCGTAAAGCTTTCTAATGGATAGAGGCCCTCCCGGTATTTTGACAATCCTACCGGCACGACGGATACGCTCTGCATCTGTGGGATATATGCCGTCAGCTCCCGAATCGAGCGTTCCAGCTCAGCACCATCATTGACCCCCTTGCATAAAACAATCTGACCATTCATCTCGATTCCCGCATCGGACAAACGTTTTATTTTCTGCAACGCTTCTCCCGCAAAACGGTTGTTTAACATTTTACAGCGCAGCTCGGGATTCATGGTTTGCACAGATATATTAATCGGCGCCAGATGATAATGAATGATACGGTCTATATCAGCATCTTTCATATTTGTCAATGTCACATAATTCCCCTGTAAAAAGGATAGTCTCGAATCATCATCTTTAAAATACAGAGTATCTCGCATTCCTTTTGGCATCTGGTCAATAAAGCAAAAAATACATTGATTGCTACAGGAACGATATTCGTCCATTAGTCCATTTTCAAATTCTATTCCCAAATCCTCGTTATAGTCTTTTTCTATTTCAAGTTCCCACTCTTCGCCATCTGGTTTTTGAATGAGTACCTCGAGATACTCGTCGTTGACTAGATAGTGGTAATCAAATACATCCTCAATTTCTTGTCCGCCAATGGAAATCAGGATATCCCCCGGCTCTATCTCAAGTTCCGCGGCAATGCTTCCTGGCTGCACAAGGCGGACAACATGTCTTTTCTCTGGCATAACTGCTCCTTCTTTTCAAATATATGTTAAGTTTACAATAAATGGGACGGAATAACAACACTGTTATTCCATCCCTCTTAAATACTTAGACTTTATTCTTCAACTTTATCATGCAGCCGCTTGTATTCTTTACCGGTCAGCAGCAATCTGTCTTCGTTATTCACCAATTCTTGTTTTTTCAAAAACTTGATAATATGTACGCAATCGCGATTAAGGGATATCCCCTGAGACGTACTTGACACTGTTTCGTTTTCATACATCCGATAATAGTAATCATAGGTTCGCTTCATATTTTTACCGCTCAACTCAATCATCGCATAATTCCAATAATTATAATCATCCTCTTCCACCGTAGCATATTCCAGCTTTCCAAGCAGATGACCTGCGGCAACATCCTGCTTCAAGGCGGCTAAAAATCCATCAATTAACGCTTCGTCCAAATCAGTCATATGAGAATTCAGCTTTTCATCATATATTTCGATTGAAACGTTTGTAAAATCCATCTCATCGTAATTCGTACAAAACATCCCCTTCATATACAAGTCTGGGTCACAAGATTTTGCTCTTAGCTTCGCTGCAATGGAATCTTTGTCTGCAATGACTGTTTCATCATATGGAATATAGTAATTACGAATAAATGGTGTGCCATCCTTTAGTATATAATGCACCGACACATATCTACAGCTATCCATCTTGTCACTGTGTCGATATGCTTCAAATTCGTCTTTGGTATCAATAATTTGCTTATGAATTGCTAATATCTCCTGTATCCCTGATGCATCATCTTCAAAGAGCGGATAGTTCAGCGAAATATAGGCTGCTTTAATTTCTTCCAATTGCGGTTGTTTCGTCTCTGTTCCCGAAACATCCAATTCGATTCCGACTAACAGCAATAGCATCAAGGCTGAATAGACAACGCATTCAATCAATCTTTTTTTGCAAAAAACGTTCGCTTTTCGTTCTAAAATCATGTCACTGATAAAAAAACCTAAGATGCCCACTACAAATGTACTGATTAGAATGATTACAAATTCCTTTCCATTTGTAACCGTCAGCGGCAATATCGTCGTCAATGCTAACGAAAACAAGATTGCCGCGGCTGCTGCAAAAATCCAACGCATAATTGGTTTTAACCATCTGACACTTAAAATATCCCCGGTTATTTCCACTTTTCTTTTTTTATAAAGAAAATAAGATATCAATCCAAGTATTACCGCTACCACCGTATAAATAGCCACAAAGTTGGCACCACCCAAATAATACTGATGGCCACCCGCATCATCATAAATCTGATCGAGCGATACCTTTGATCTCAGAAATGCCAATGGTGATAGCAAGCTGCTAATACGCCCGTCATAAATGCCCATTAAGCCATAGCTAATTTGACCCATAATAAAGGTCACTAAATAGCGACCGCCAACATACAAGTAGTTGACAATGATAAACAATACTGGTATGGCAAATATTTGCCCCGTCAACATCCCAATTAAGATGGTCAGATTATAGAATAGGAAGCACATTCCCTCCATCAGCAAAAACCAATACAGCATGTATTCTAACAACGTAATTCCTTTTAGTGCACAAGCAAATACGCCAAATGTAAACGAGAGCAGCAACGGTATCGTAAATAGTAACACACCAGAAAAATAATTTGTCACAAATAATTCCCTGCGCGTGACTGGAAATGAGTGATAGGCATGGGTACTTCTCGCATTATATAAATAAGAAAATACTGCCAACGCACAGACCAATCCAACAATTGCACAGACCAACGGGTCCAAGGCATTGCCTAAGGTCGCAATATAGTAAAAGGTTTTTTCCTGAATAATTTCCTCTTCGGTATAATTTACACCTTGAACCACCGCCCGCAGGCAAATCATGACTGGTACATTAAACAAGGTATATAATGTGTAAATCACCCAAATCGGCCAATAATGCAGCATATTTTTGCGAAATATGGTCGGATTATAGCAAGATGTCTTTGACCGCATAATCGGCACCTCCCAACTCGTAAATAAAAATTTCTTCCAGCGTTAATGGCAGGACATCAATCAGCATCGGATTCAACTTCGCCAGTTGTTTTCTCGCTTCTGTCGAATTACCTTTGACAATCAAGGTGTACACCCTTCCGGTACTGGACATATGTAGAATATCAAAGCTTTCTGGCAACTTGGGCATCCCCTCTTGAAAGGCAATCTGGATTTTGCAGACACTGCCTTGTAATTCGCTGAGTGAACGTTCCACCATCACCTTTCCCTGATGCATAATGCCAACATGGTCACAAACATCCTCTAACTCCCGCAGATTATGCGAGGACACTAACACCGTCGTTCCCCGTTCTGCCACATCCGACATAATTAAACTCCAAATCTGGCGGCGCATGACCGGGTCAAGTCCGTCGACTGGCTCGTCCAAAATTAAAATTTCCGGACGGCAGCTAATTGCCAGCCAGAATGCCACCTGCTTTTGCATCCCTTTGGAAAGCCGACGAATACTAGCTTTGGGGTTGATTGTCTCAAAAGCCTCCCTCAATTTGAAAAAAAGTTCTTCATCAAAATTTTTATAGATTCCTTTATAAAAACGCTTCATTGACATGACATTGGCCTGATGAAAATAAAAAAAGTCATCGGGAATGTATGCAAATTTATTTTTTATCATGGGATTATCCCAGACGGGTTCTTCCTCAATCCACACTTCGCCTTCTTCTGGCTGATAGATTCCGGTGATATGACGAATCATTGTTGATTTTCCAGCCCCATTCGGCCCGACCAGTCCATAAATCGCCCCTTTGTCCACATGAAGATTGGTATGGTCCAAGGCCAGTGTCGTATCAAATCTTTTCACGACATTTCTTACTTCTATCATTTCCTTGCCCCTCCTTCATTTAATCTGCCTATTCGCTCTGTTAGTTCGGATGGATTTACCGACATATATAATAGCTCAACTACAATATCATCAAATTCATGTAACAGCTCCGTCGAACGTTCTCCTGATACATCACCACGCGGACACACAAAGGTGCCTTTTCCCGCAACGGTATATAAATATGACTCCTTTTCTAATTCTCGGTACGCGCGCTGGATGGTATTTGGATTAATCGCCAGACTTGCTGCCAATTCCCTGACGGAAGGCAATTTTTCATCCGCTGCAATCGCATTTGACAATACCAAGCGCCGCAAGCCATCTTTTATCTGTTCATAAATCGGTTTTGCATCCCGATAGTTTAACTGTATCATATCGCGTCCTCCCTTTCTATTTTTATGAATCTTCAAGTGTACTATCTCTTCTAATACACCACTCTACCATTCCCATAATTTACATACAAGAAAGAAAGGGTTCTTTTTTTCTTAAGGTTTTATTAAATCAATATAATGATAAAAATGCACCTAAATTCCCCCGCTCTCCATTCGTGGCCCGATGCGAAAACAAGCTTGCCGCATTACAGCAGGTACATACGTTGGTACAACTAATCTGCTCTTTTTTTACCCCTGTCTCAAGCAGAACCAGTTCATTTGCTTTCCATAAATCTAACTGGTATTTACCATCTGCTTTGGCAATTAATATCTTATCCACATGCTCTGGAAATTCGGCGGCAAATGCGTCTGCCACATCGGCACTGACTTCATAGCAGTCCTGACAAATGGATGGTCCAATCGCACAGATTAAATCCTCTGGTCTGGTACCGTAATTTTGTTGCATCGCTTCAATCGTCACCTTGCCCATCCGACCGACGGTTCCACGCCATCCCGAATGACTTAGACCGATTGCATGGTTTTTGGGGTCTACAAAATATAAGGGTACACAATCGGCGTAAAATGTTGACAGCACTAAGCCTGGTACATTCGTTATCAGTCCATCTACATCGCTATAATCTCTTTCACGCACCAGACCTTTTCCGGCATCTGTATCTGTCACCACCCGGACATTGGTCGTGTGGGTCTGATCGGTAAAGACAAATCGCTCACAGTTAACACCAAGCGCTTTCGCCAGCCGCCGATAGTTTTCCTGTACCGCCGCTGGGTCATCACCTCTGGTAAAACTTAGATTCATTGTGCCATAGATGCCCCTACTTATTCCACCCATTCTAGTGGTAAAACAGTGCCTAACCAGACCCGTTTCAGCCAGCATCGGATATAACAAAAGCAACAGTTCCGGGTTGTCTTTATCAGTGATACACTCCGGAACCATTGCTTCTTCTTTTGTGGTTTGTTTCCATATAAATTGATTATACACCTTGCTCTCCCATCTGCTCACTTCAGATACTTTTACTTTCTATATTCAAATGCATTTTCTATCTGTTTTATCGTTTCATCCCCATACACCGCAATTACGTCAAAGCGGCAAGGGATATTTTCACGATATCCATGCTTCGTATAATAGTACAAAGCAACCCGGCAAATTTGTCTTTGCTTTCGCCAATCAACTGCCTCAAGCGGGTCTCCACAAGTATTGTCGGTTCGAAATTTCACCTCGACAAATACCAGATACATTCCTTGTTTTGCAATAATATCAATTTCACCAATACGGCAGCGATAATTCATCTCTAATATTTCATAACCTTGCTGGACAAGATACTCCGCCGCCATATTTTCATACTCACTTCCAACCTGACGCTTATTCATACACCTATAACCATCTTTCTCATAACCTGCGAATTTGGGCCCAAGCACAAATTTGCCGTGTGAAGTTTTAGCATTTCTTAGGCGGTGTTCTTTAGCGCCTTAGAAATTCTCTTCACACTTCACACTATTTTCCAAGCTTACTGCGAATGTTATCCATATCATCCACAAACACCAATATTTCCGCTACGACTTCGTAGAGCTCCGGCGGTATCATATCCCCGATTTCCAACTTGGATAGCGTACCGGCTAACTTATCATCCTTATAAAAAGGCACATTTCCTTCCTTGGCCTTTTCAATAATTTTTTCCGCAATTGCCCCTTTACCGGTGGCCAATATCTTTGGTGCCTGGTCGCCCGGCTGATACGCCAACGCTACTGCTGTTTTTGTTTTTTCCGGTTCCTCTTCAAACTTCAAAGGATGCCAACCATCTTTCTGCTCTGCCATGTTATCTCCATTCACGCTCTAACATCAAACGAATACCGATGTACCTGTTTACTTGGTTTTTGGTCTTTTTTTAGAAAATCTTCGACAAAGTCAATTTTCTTTTCTTGATTTTGAACTGAAATTGTACACTGATATCCTTTTGCTTCTAACTTTGCTTCCAGGATATCCATATGCTCCATAATCAAATCATAAGACTTGTCATCGGCTAAAAAGAAGTCGGTATGTACTTGCCTTTTCTGCATCTTTATCGAAACGTCCGTCGAGCCTAAATGCTCCAAATCAAGATGCAAAAAGGCCGTCAGTTCTCCTTCCGGCTCCATCAGATTGCGCTTATTCGAATAGACATACAAATCGCTTTGCGCATTTTGTCCACTTAGTTTCAGCGGTATCTGAAGATACTGATAGTTCTGGTTAATCTGATGCATAAATTCCACGTTGTCGCGCACATTGGAAACTGCTTTTCCAAGCTGTGATTCCGCCTGACCGGTCTGTTTTAAAACCTGTTCAAGCTGATCCATCTGGCGGTCTAATTTATGATATAATTCTTTGATTTTATCACCAGTTTTTAGTTCTTCGGGCCGAACTAACCATTCCTGTTCAATGACATTTCGCAGTAATGCCTGATATGGCTTTCCAGACAAAAGCTCTTTGGCCTGATTCTGCTTCTGGAAATCTTCCATTTGTAAGCTACCGGTCAATTTTTGTAATAATTCTTTGACATCCATTTCTGGATTCAGCTTGCCACCGACAAATAATGTCTCATCTTCGGCCAATGAGGGAAAATCCTTGAGCTGATTACCAAGCTCCGTTAACTGCTTCGCATTCAATTCACGTCCTAGTGTGTTGGCTGGATAATCCGCCTGATTTTTAACTGGCAAGGTGTCTGCTGTCTCTGCTGATGCCGCGGTTAACTCTGCATTTTCTGCGATAGCCTCCGATGGTACCGCATTGGTCGCAGACTGTTCAGCGGTAGCCTGGGCCGAGGTTTCAAAAAATGCTTCTCCCAATAACGTCTCCAATATCTGGGTATTTAAATTCCATGCCCCCGCATCTGTAATTGTCCCATTGTTAAAGGCCTGCGGCAGTTCCTCGATAAATTGATTCATCTGTCCGGTTATTGCTGACTGGTCCATTTTGTAATTTTCAAATTGGGCGGCCATTTCCGGTGTGATGGGAATATCGAGCTTAGACATCTGCACGATTGTCTTTTCATCCACACCACTTTGCGATAGGACGGTTCGTGCCATTTCTAACAAGCTTTGCTTGTCAATTGGCATCTGTTCTTCCATCATGCTATTGACCATCGAAACCATGCGCCCATTGGTTGGCAGACCTGCCGCATCCAATGCTTTTAAAAGTGTCGGATTGGTGATATTGCCCTTCGTATATGGTTTGATTTCGACTTGTGTGCCATTGTTGGATTTTACTTGAAAAAACATGGATTGACCCACATTTACATCTAACTTCCCGGCCAATCTGGCCATTATCGTTTCGCCGTTGCTGAGTCCTAATACGACCTGACCTTTTTTAATTTCATTTACAGTTCCTTCAAATACATTTCCAACCGCTAATTCCCCCACCGCTTCAACCAACTGCTGGGATGCCGGAGTTGGGGCCGCTACGCTGACATTCTGACTGACATTACGATTGTATTGTTCTAGCATATTATTGATCTGCATTGCCCTGCCCCTCCCGACTTATTTTTCCAATTTTTAAATAAAATTCTTAATAAAACTTCTTCTATGTATTGGTGATGGTCCGATTTCTTTTAATGCTTCTATGTGCTTCTGGGCACCATACCCTTTATTTGATGCAAAATCATACGCTGGCAGAATTTCATCATACTCTACCATCAAGCGGTCTCTGGTTACCTTGGCAATAATGCTGGCCGCGCCAATCGATATGCTTTTGGCATCGCCTTTGATAATCGGTATCTGCCGAATGGCCACGCCCGGTATTGTCACAGCATCATTTAATAGTATATCGGGTGGTACGCTCAATTTATTTATAGCCTCCCGCATCGCTTCGTAGGTAGCCTGCAAAATGTTGATTTCATCAATTCGCTGGGGACTTACCATACCAACGCCCACAGCCACGGCTTTTTCCATAATCACATCGTACAATTCTTCTCTTTTTTTCTCACTCAGCTTCTTGGAATCGTTGATATATAAAATATCGCAGTCCTTCGGCAAAATTACCGCTGCCGCGACTACCGGTCCTGCCAGCGGCCCACGACCAACCTCATCAATGCCGCAAATAAAGCCACATTCCTGATATTCCCTTTCGTATTGTTTCAAAGCTTCCATGCGGGCCTTTTCAAATTCTAAAGCGGCCATTTTTTTTCGAGCCTGCGCCACCGCTTGTTGCACACCGCCTCTTTCATCAAGCTGATAGATTTTTATAAAAGAAGGCAGCATGGTTACCTCTGCTGCCTTTAATTCCTGTTTGATTTCTCCGATTGTTTTCTCCATTATATATCTTCCTCTACTTTCCGCCGAGCACCGCGAGGGGGACTTTCCGCTAACTTTCCGCCGAGCACCGCGAGGGGGACTTTCCGCTACTTTACTTATGTTGAATGATTCCGAGCTTATCAATTGGATAAATGCGAAACCATGCTTTCCCAATAATTCGCTCACGATGTATCACACCGACGTCCTCGGCGCGGCTGTCCTTGCTGTAATTGCGATTATCTCCCAGCACAAAATATTCATCCTGCCCTAACGTTATTTCTTCTTTTGCCACTCCAGCATTTTGTATCACTTCACGTCCGTAGGATTCATCAAGCATTTCACCATTAATATAAATATCACCGATTTCATCAATCCGAACCGTTTCGCCCGGTAGGCCAATGATTCGCTTAATGTAGTAAGTATTTTCTTCATATTCAAAAGGAAAAACAATGATGTCAAAACGCTCGGGGTCGTGAAAGCGATATGTAATTTTATCGACAATCAAATTGTCTCCATCACTAAGTCCCGGTTCCATTGATGCTCCTGACACCTTAGTCCGTTGTCCCACATAGGTGATTACCAGAAATATCAGCAGGATTAGTACCGCAACATATACCACCATGCTAATACATTCCCGGATAATCTCGTTCTTTCCTATTTTTTGCTTCTTTCCAGCCATTTTTCATTCCCTTTATCTATCTCTATTTTAGACCTAAATTTCCGGTTTTTCAAGGGTGATTTTTCCCAGTTTTCCAATTCGAAATTCATCTATAAGTAAGGCTGCAGCCTTGGCATAATCGAGTTCATTCCCTTTTTTGATACAATTTCGATTGATTGCGATTTGTTCTAAGACCTTAACCGCATCCTCGGTTTCTTCGATGGCATAGCGATTTTTCAGTAGCTGCGGGTAATTCTGCAACAAAACCTTTAGCAATTCTAAAGATAGCTCATCAATATTTAGTATCTCATCTTTGATGGAACCAATCAGTGCCAGCTTGAGTCCAACACTTTGGTCCTCGAATTTCGGCCAGAGTATTCCCGGCGTATCTAATAGTTCCACACTCTTATTCAAGCGAATCCATTGTTTTCCTTTGGTTACGCCTGGTTTATTTCCGGTTTTGGCACATGCTTTGCCGGCATAGGTGTTAATAAAGGTTGACTTTCCGACATTGGGGATGCCTACTACCATCGCCCGCACTGGTCGATTCAGGATTCCCCTTTTTCGGTCACGCTCCATCTTTTCCTTACAAGCATCTAAGATTACCGCCTGTACTGCTTTCATATTGCCTTTGTTCCTTGCATCTAAGCGCACTGCAAAATATCCCTTTTGCTCAAAGTAACGCATCCACTCTTCATTCAAACGTTCATCTGCCAAATCTGCTTTATTTAACAATATGAGGCGGGCTTTGTTCTTTCCTAGTTCATCTATATCTGGATTTCGGCTGCTCATTGGGATTCTGGCATCGACTAATTCGATGACTAAATCGACCAGCTTGATATCCTCCTGCATCTGACGTTTCGCTTTGGTCATATGCCCTGGGTACCACTGAAACTGCATTCTTTTTCCTCGCTTTCTATAGGGTGCCAAATTTTCCAAACGGCGACACGATAAACCATGCCTTGCCAATCAGGTATTCTTTTTTGATATTTCCGATATTGGCATACCGACTGTCTTCGCTGTTGTTGCGATTATCCCCGAGGACAAAATACTCATCTTCACCAATTGTTATTTCTTCACTGGCCAATCCTGCCTCGTCGATACTTTCGCTGTCAAAATCATCTGTGTATTCTATTCCATTGATAAAGATGTTCCCATTCTTTATCTGCACGGTATCTCCTGGCACTGCTATTACCCGTTTTACATAGTAATGTGATTTCTCATTTCCGTTTGGCAAAAACACGACTACATCCCCAGCCTTCGGTTTTGCCACCTTATAGACAAAGCGATTCACCAATACCTGGTCGCCGCTTTCTAACTGTGGTGCCATCGACTGACCAACCACCGGTGCCCGCATTCCCACAAAATAGACTAATACATAGGCCAGCAATAGAACAATCATAATTTCCACTGCCCATGTCAGTATTTCTTTTAACAACGGGACATTGATGGCTTTTTTTGGTTTTCTGAAGTTTAATCCGGTTACTTTTCTTCTTCCCATTTTTATCCTCGTATTATCTTGTATTATATATAGTTCTTAAAATAGAATCCCGCTTGCGGGATTCTTGCGCCGAGCGTATCCGACCAAAGGGAGGATAATTTCCTCTTAAGCGAGTGCGCATCCATAGCGGAGCGTTAATTCATAGGACGCATTTCCCTATGAATTTAAGAAAAGGGACAATACATATTGTAATGTCCCTTTGGCAGTTCTTATTTTACTAACTCTTTTACTTTCGCTTTTTTACCAATACGTCCTCTTAAGTAGGTTAATTTAGCTCTTCTTACTTTACCTCTTCTGACAACGTCTACGTGGTCTACGTTTGGAGAGTGTAATGGCCAAGTTTTTTCTACTCCGACACCATTGGAGAATTTACGAACGGTGAAAGTTGCACGGTTACTTCCGCCCTGTTTCTTCAATACGATTCCTTCGAATACCTGAATTCTTTCACGAGTTCCCTCTTTGATTTTCGCAAATACCTTAACTGTATCGCCTACACGAAACTCTGGTACTTCTGCTTTTAACTGCTCGTTCTCAATGCTTTTAATGATTTCACTTGCGTTCATTTTGTGACCTCCTAATTATTTAGATGTTCTTAATACATAAACGTAACAGAGGACCATCAATTATTCACAACGGATAGATTTTACCATAAATGAGTGGGCTCGTCAACTGGTTTTCTTTTCTATTTTCTCCTTATACATTGCCAAATCCGCAGCATGTAATATTTCATCAGATGAGGAAAGCTCTTGTGACGGAAATCTCGTTACACCGATACTTACTGATGAAAGATAACTTTTTTCAAAAGAGTGCCATGATTTCTTAAAACGGGTGTGTATCTTGTCCACAATCTCTGCAATTTCAGCTTCGGTAATATCATCAAACAGAAGTATAAATTCATCCCCCCCATATCGATAGGCATGGTTTTCATATTTTGGTATATTATTTAAATACTCTGCCACCTGCCTTAGAAAGGTATCTCCCTTCTCATGTCCATATTGGTCATTAACATATTTAAAGTTATCCAAATCACAAAATAATATATACTTATATACTCCTCTTGATAAAGCATCCGCCAAGGAGCTTTGAAAATCTTTTTGAAACTTATTACGGTTCGGTATCTTTGTCAGCCCATCATAAAATGCCATCTGTGAAATCAAAAGCTCATTTGTCTTATTGTCGGTGATATTGGCACTGCATATTACATGGGCTGTTCTACCATCCACCCAGATGCAAGCCGAGCTGAAGACCCGAAACCACGATTTATCAAAAGGACGTTGATAATCCCAGGAATATGTGTTTGTAGGGTTCCCATTTTCATCAATTAAATGTTTCCTTGGGCAATAATCACATTGACCTTCTTTATCATTATACAAAATCTTCCAACATGTTTTTCCGACCATTTGGGATATTCCCCCGTATGGTGCGGCCATCGTTTCATTTGCATATAAGATTTCATCCGTGTAAAAATCCGTCACATAAATATCTACACCAGAATGATTCATTGTTCTCTCAAGAGCCAGCTTGGAATATTCATACCTTTGCTTATATAACGATAATTTAAAGGTATTGGCAGCAATCGCCAAAATAGCTCCAATTGTAATGGCATCATTTTCTTCCACCTCACTGTGACTATTACAATTCAGCATACCACAGATACCTACAACCCCTCCCTCATCACAAACAACATTCATCCAAAAGCATGAGGGTTGGTTTAGAAACTCTAATAATTTCATGTTATAAATGGATTTGTCTATATTTTCCTTTTTAACATAATATATAAATGGACTGTCATACACCTGCCGGATATCTGCTTCCGTAAACAGTTCATTTATATTGATATCTTCCTTCATCTTAATACCTTTTAAATCAGAACATTTCTTATTTAGAATTAATTTTCCCGTATAATCCGCCTCATATAAAAAGGCACCGTCAACCTTGAAAAACTCCTTTGTTTTCTCAAAAGCACTGCATAGCTTGTCATAAGGCGCAATACTATTTCTATTTAACAAATCCGAAATTTCAAGAAAAAATTTAGTTTTATCATTGTATGTCTTGCTAATCATAAGTACCCCTTATCACAAATCTTAATAGCAAATATCGTATTTTTTTATATTATAACAAATTGTGTCAAATACCACAACAACATATGTAAGTAAACACTGATTCCAATATTAAACACTATTCGAAAAAAAGTCACTTTTGCAAGGGAATAATTCCCAAACAAAAATGACTAAATTGTAATATCAATCACACCAACTCAAAAACTTTTCCGGTGTAGCCCGCAAGTACAATCACCTCTTTTATCATCCCTCCGTCCTTAATATCCAACAATCGCTCCCCCCTCATTGCCGGAATCTCCGACTGATTCACTCGTTGTTCTTTCTCACTATTATTTAAAATCACTAACACCGCTTGTCCCTGCACACTTCGGACAAATGCATAAACACAGCTTTCATTATTTGTATACACCGTCTGATAACTGCCCCGCTTAATCGCATCGTATTTCTTTCTTATCGCAATCCATGAGCGAAACGCCCAAACGCAATTTTGCTCCTGCTGCCACGGCATCGGTGCTCGATATTCGCTCTCAGTTATCCCCTCCAGATAGCATTCGTCACCATAAAACACAGAGGGAATGCCAACTCCCATAAATAAATAGAAGAAAGCCAACTCCATTTTTTTACGGTCACCGCCACAGTAGCTTAGAAAACGTGGCACATCATGCGAATCTAAAAAGTTCATCTGGGCGAGACTGACCCGCCTTGGGTAGCGCATCATCATTTTCTGAATCTGCTCATCAAATTCCTGCACGGTCAATTCCCCAGTGCCAAAAAAGTCCTTGCACAGATAGGAAAAGGTATAATTCATCGTTGAATCAAATTGATCGCCACTCAGCCAACAAAGAGATTCTTCCCAGATTTCACCAATTAACAGGGCATCCTTTTTGACCGCCCGTACTTCCTTGCGAAATTGCCGCCAAAAGTCGTGGTTGATTTCGTTGGCAACATCTAAACGCCAGCCATCAATATCGGCTTCTGTTATCCAATAGGTTCCTACTTTGCAAAAGTATTCTGCTACAGCTGGATTGCCAGTATTTAATTTAGGCATCTCTTTAACGTAGGCAAATGCTTCATAGTCCGGCGGGTTTTTATATTCGACCGGTGTTGGCATATAATAGAACCAATCATAATAGGCTGACTCTGCTCCCTTTTCCAGAACATTGCGAAAGGCAAAAAAATCTGGACCGCAATGGTTAAAGACACCATCTAATATCACTCGAATTTCATTCTCATGACAACGGTTCACCAATTTCTTAAAATCTTCCATCGTCCCCAGACAAGGGTCAATTTCAAAGTAATCAATCGTATCGTATTTATGATAAGAATTTGCTGCAAAAATAGGATTCAAATAGATACAGTTAACTCCCAAATCCTTCAGGTAAGAGATATTTTCAGCTACTCCGTTTAATGTTCCGCCAATATTGCAATGAGATTTATGTCCGCTTGGCAGCGTCAACGTCTTTTCATTTTGTTCTATCAGCTCTCGGCCGTTGGCAAAACTGTCGGGAAAAATGTGATACATCACCACATCCTCTGCCCACGCTGGAATATCAATAATATCTTCGCGGCGAAGATACGGGAATTGAAAATATTCGGTGCGGTTGCAATTCATTGTATCACAAAATTCTCTTCCATAATAATACTGTTGCTGTTGCCCATCATCGAGTCGAAAGTAATAACATATTCTTGTATAGATATCAACGATTTCGACCTCATAATAATCAAACAGATTATCGGTCGCGGCCTTTTTCATCTCTAGCTTTTTGGTGAGTATCGGCTCCTGCTGACAGACCCGGTCCCCATAGTATAACTCACACCGTTTCAAATCCCCCTTCTGTACCCTAAGACGAATCACCAGCGTATGCTCATCCTCAGCAAATGCATACTGCGATAACGGTATATGTAAAACTGCTTCTCTATTCATTTTAATAACCATACCTTTCTCACATTTAACCTTTTACACCGCCAGCCGTAAGTCCAGAAACCATATATTTTTGAATTGCAAAAAAGACGATTAGCACCGGAACCGACACCAGAATTGCCGCGGCTGAAAATAATGGCCAGCTTCTGCTATAATCGTTTGACTGCAACTGATATAAACCACCAGCTAACGTATAACTGTTCTCATTTAACAGAAAGGTCGTCGCAAATAAGTATTCATTCCAGACAAATATCAGCACCATCACAGCCGTTACGATAATTGCCGGCAAAGCCAGCGGTACGACCACTCTCCACAGTAGCTGGAAATCATTGGCACCGTCAATTTTGGATGCTTCTTCAATTTCCACTGGGATGGTATCAAAATAGCCTTTCAAGTTCCATATGCTAAAAATGCACATACTGCCGGCATAAATGATGACCAATCCAATTCTTGAGTTTAACAGTCCCAGTTGTTTAAATAATCGGAACAAGGCAAACATCGAAAGAATCTGAGGAAAAGCATTTAATAACAGTAACAGCTTCAAAATGGCATTCCGGCCGCGAAAGCGGAACCGTGAAAATGCATAGGATGCTGTTACAGCAAAGCTAAGGGCAATGACCATCGTCCAGATACTAAGTGACGCCGAGTTATAAAACCAGCGCAGGAATGGTTCTTCGACAATAATTCTGCGGTAATTTTCAAATGTAAACTGTTTTGGCAGCAAGGACAGTCCTGCTGAAAGCGCTCCGCCCCCACCACTAAAAGAAAGTGAAAGAGCATATAAAATCGGAACCAATGCCAACGCACTAATGGTAATAAAGACCAGATGCAGCATCCCCAACTGCACCTTTTTTTTCATTTTCTGCTTATGCATTTGCTCTCTCCTTATCTTCTTTTATCGCCCGATTGGTTGCCAGCGAAAATATCATAATAATTACAAATATTAGAATCGACACTGCCGATGACAGTCCATAGTTATTTGACACAAAAGCGTTTTGATGGGCATAGGTAATAATTGTCTGTAACGACGCTCCCGATAATGCCCCCTTTTGCATAGTTAACAGATAGATAATATCAAACTGCTTGAACGTGGTAAATGTCGTCATAATGACTGCTGGTGCCACAATCCCCTTTAAAGATGGTACGGTGATATAAATATTCTTTTGCCAAAATCCCGCCCCATCTAAGACGGCGCTTTCATAATAACTTTGGTCGATGCTCTGCAATGCACCGTCCATCATCATAATCATAAATGGCAATGCCATCCACAGATTTAGAACCATACAAGAGAGAAAGGCAGCTCCATTGGTGGACAGGAAATTGACTTTGTCAAATCCTAATGCCACCAACAGCTTATTGAGAAAACCAAACTCGGTGTTATACATCCCCACCCGCCATAGCAGGATGGAGACGTATGCTGGCATCGCCCAAGGAAACATCAGCAAGGTTTTATACAGCCGTTTTCCCCGAAGTCCCTCAGTATTTAATCCAACGGCAATAAAATACGCTGCCACAACCTGGATTACGATATTGAAAACAGTCCACAAAATGGTTGTCAAAAGTGCTGCCAAAAATCCGGAGTCAGCCTTCAACAAGGCCCGGACATAATTCGAGGCGCCAATGACCTGATAATCAAACCAATGATATAAATTCATATTTGTCAGTGATATATATCCCGTATATAGAATCGGAAATACAATTACTAAACCGATTAATCCCATCGCCGGCAGACCATATAGCCAGGGCTTTTGCTTCTTATTTTTCATTACTGCATATCCTCTATCGCGGTAAGTGCTGCCTGCTGACATCTTGCAGCGGCGGTATCAACGTCTTCACCAGACTTGTTAACTGCTGCCAATAATTCTTCCGATGGTCCCCACATGACGCTCATCTGCGGAACGTTTGGCATTGGCTCTGCGGTCTCGGCAGTTTTCTTCATTGCCATAATCATTTCGTTTGCGGTTACATCGGCATCGTCATATGCTTTTGCATTTGCCGGTGCACAATTAGACTGTTTTGCCAAGGCAATTCCCACCTCTGGCTGAGCAATTGCTAGCAGGGCTTTTGCCACGGCATCCTTTTTACCTTCCAGTGCATGTTTTAAGACACCAATGCTCTGTACTCCGGAATACGGTGCTAATCCATTGCCATTTGGCAGGGTAAATTCAGCTAAAGATTTGATTCCTAGGTCAATGCCAGCTTCCTTAATGCCCGAAACCAGCCAAGGTCCACCAATGATTGCCGCTGCATTTCCTTCATTAAATAATGCTGTTACGGTATTATAATCGCCATCCGCTTCTAATGCGGCAAATTTCTGATTATATGTAATTGCATCCTTTGTTTCCTGTAAATCAAGTCCCGGGTTGGCATCCTTGTCGATGATGTATCCACCAAACGCGTTGATAAACGGTGCTACATTATAGGCGGTCGAATGCTGATTAACTAATACATAATCATTGGCCGCCACATCGGTATTTGCCACCATATAATCATATAGTTCATCCGTGGTGGTTGGTATTTCACTATCCCATTTTGCCTTATTATACATAAACAATAGCGTTTCAAAATATACCGGCATCAAATATTGGGTATCCTTGTAGTTTCCAGCTGCGACTGTCATTGGCAACATCTCTGCTAATCCTTCTGCGCCAATTATTTCGTTGATATCTGCCAAAATTCCCATTTCTGCAAAACTGCCTAATGAATCATGTGCATATAAATACATGTCTGGTCCGTTTGCCGCATCATTACCGTATAATTGCAACTGCTCGGTCAAGCCGCTTTTCTTTTCAAATACAACCTCTACACCGTCTGCCGCTAATGTTCCATTGACTGTTTCAGCAATGGTATTCATGATTCCTTCATCCCCGTCATGCCAAATTTTCACTTCTGTCATTGTTACCTCTGATTCCTCGTTCTCTGTTTCATTCTCCTGCTTTGACTCTGTCTTATCTGCTGTCGCATTTGCATTTCCACAGCCAGCCAGACAACTGATTGCCAAAACCCCACATAATAACATACTTACTGCTCTTTTCATAATGTGTCCTCCTTAGGAAACCGTTTTCTCGGTTTTGATTGTTTTCAAGCTTTTTTTGTTTGCTTGCTTAATTATTTTTTATCACCAAACGTCGATATTTGCAACATTTTTGACAAAAAACATATTGACTTTGTTAGGAAACCGCTATACTATAAATGTAAATTTATACACTTTTCAAGGAGGTTTTTTATGTCTGTAACTATCAGTGATGTAGCAAATGAAGCTGGCGTTTCTAATTCAACCGTTTCCAAGGTACTTAACAACTGGTCCACGATTTCCCCAGCAACCGTGGAACGGGTAAATGCCGCCATCCGTAAATTAAACTACACCCCCAATGCAAGAGCCGTCAGCTTTGCCAGACAGACTACGCAAAATATCGTCTACTTGACCTCCTTAGAAAAGGATGAAGCTTACAAAAATCCTCATATGTTTGATATTATGTGCGGTGTCCATAAACAATTATCTGCTCACCAGTATACCCTTACCTTAGTTGATACTGGAGCCGAAAATTTTCCAGGCGAGAACGTTTCCCAAGTAATCGCTCAAAAATGTGCCGATGGCATGATTATCCACGGCTCTGCCATCAACAAGGAGATTGCTTCATTAATTATTAATGAAGACTTTCCGCATATTATTATTGGCCATCCGGGATTCGAAAGCAGACTTTGCTGGGTCGATACGAACCATGCCTTAGCTGGGCAGTTTGCCGCCAATCACATGCACGAGTGCGGTTACACCGATGTCGCTTTTATCGGCGGACGAAAAACGGACTATATTTCCTTTCAACGTCAGAAAGGCTTCACTTCCGCCATGCTAGATCAGGGCTGCCACATTCCCGCCAGCCGGATTCACTATACCAATTCCACAAAAAAAGAAAGCTATGAAACAACGCTTTCTCTTCTTGCCAAAAAACCTCTGCCACAGGCAATTATTTGCGAAAACAATCTGCTGGCACTTGGAACAATGAATGCACTTGCCGAATTACATTTAAAGGTTCCGCAGGATATCGCAGTGCTTACCTTTGATGCTTATCCATATTCCAGCATTATTGACCCAAGACCGACAGTGGTTGATATTAATGTTTATGATATGGGAATGCAGGCCGGCACGATGATGATTCGAAAACTTGAGAATCCGGCGTTACAGGTGCAAAGCTATACCACGCTGCCTGTGATTTTGCAGGGGGAAACGACGATTCCGCGGTAAATAGAGTGTGATTATCTATAATTGATAACCCAGCGCCCTTCTGACTGGAAATAGATTAGCCAGACCCTGTAGCTCCGACCTAAAATTTCCAATGTACAATCATATTCTATCGAAGGTGTACCAGCATAATTTTTCTTCCCCTGTGAATGTATGGTTATCTGGTCAATCTTTTGTATCGTACCATCTTCATTCTGCACCTTTAACATCAGCGGGGTAATCTTACCAGTACTAGTAAACCAGCACTGACAAGCAATTTCCCGCTGGGTTCCCCTTACTTCACCCATACTAGTTCCCTGACTATTTGTTCCAATTCCAAATGGCATCTTATCATCTCCTATTTCACATTTACCCTGCTATAGTCTACTTCCCGCTTTTCTCTGGATATTCCGCCACACATATGATCAATTGGCTGCTTGTGAGAACTGTTCTCGATGAAGATTGCACGCTTGAGCGCGTCTATCCCATAACGAGTTCTGATGTCATCCACAGCTTCATCCAGCTTTTTCAATTTATCATAATCCACTTCATCAAATAGGCAGATTTGGCGCATAAAATCCCCATCTTTTACACGACTGGTATGAATTCCCAAATGCCGGATGGCACTTTTATCCCATCGTTCTTCAAATAGTCCACAGGCTGCTTCATAAATCTCCTTTGTTATATTTGTGGAAGTCTGTAGTATCCTCTGGTGGGATGAATAAGTTAAATCCGCGCTCTTAATTCCTACTGCCACAACCTCTATCTCAACTCCATCCAATCGAAGTCTGGCCCCCACTGTTTCTGCCAACGCAAGTAATACCATTTTTGCAGTCTCCGTATCTGTCACGTCATATGGGGTGGTCGTACTGTTTCCATAGCCTTTGTTAGCCGGCTGCGCAGCCAATACTGGTGAAAAATCTATTCCATTGGCAAAGCCCCAAATTATCTCCCCTTGTTTTTTCAAAATGCGCCTCAACATTACGGGGTCAGCCTCGGCCAATTCACCAATTGTGCGAATACCTAAAGAAAATAGCTTTTTGGTGGTTGCGCGTCCCACAAAAAACAGTTCTGATACCGGCAGCGGCCACATTTTTCTGCTTATCTCTTGCGGGTACAGGGTATGTACCCGGTCCGGTTTCTTAAAGTCCGAAGCCATCTTTGCTAAAAGTTTATTGTTGGAGATACCTATGTTAACAGTAAATCCCAGCTCTGCCCTGATTCTGTCTTTGATCATCTCTGCTGTCTCTTCTGGTGTGCCAAACAAATGGCAGGTAGCTGTCATGTCTAAAAATGACTCATCAATACTGTATTGCTCCACCACATCGGTATACTCTCGAAGCAGCTCCATAAAAGCGGCTGAGCAACGCTCATATAGGCTATAATTTGGTGGTACCAATGTGAGTTCCGGGCACTTCTGCCTTGCCTCAAGTAAAGTCTCTCCGGTCTTGACACCATAATCCTTGGCAGGTATGGATTTCGCCAGGATAATCCCATGCCGCATCGCCATATCACCACCAACGGCAGAGGGAATCTCTCGTAGATCTACCATGCCTCCCCGGTGAGCCAATCGATAAACAGCCTCCCAGGATAGGAAGGCTGAATTCACATCAATATGAAATATGATATTTTCCAAACGTGCGTTCACCTCCTGTGACTCAATTATAGCAAACGCACGTTCTGCTTTCAACTGGCAATTTATGTATCTGCCAACCGCTATTTTTAAAACAAACTTATCTGTTCATAATCTGCTCTACGCTCCAATAAGCATGGTCTTTTGTGGAGAAATGTCTCTGTTTTACTCCCATTTAAAATCCACTCGCTGATTTCTTCCCGTTCCAGAATCAACGGCATACGGTCATGCACGGGTTGCATCGCAGCATTTGCCGCTGTAGTCAAAATAACGAAATGATTCCCGTCTTCAAACCGATGATAGCAGCCCGCCATAAATAGGACTGGTTCTTCTTTTCTGTAAAATATATTCTTCTCTTTGACACGGTTCCATTCATAGAACCAAGTGGCTGGTATCACAACTCGTCGATGCGTGACACTTTCCCGGAAGGTTGGCTTTTCCAATACAGACTCACATCTAGCGTTAAAGATAACCTGTTTCCCATGAAAGCCCTGAAAACCCCAGCGTTGCATCTGACAACTCAATGATAGCCCTTCAGCCGATAGGACTGGTGCTACATCGGTGGGATGGATGTCCATTCCGCCTTCATGCTTCAATTTCTGCTCCATCTGTAAAACCAGTCTTTCGATTTCTCTGGCCGTTTCATCATCCACATAATAACGTCCACACATAGCTACCTCCAATCTCAGATGTTGATTTACAGTAGAAATCATCACAATATTCCGACCATCTTCATCAAATATTTTGCGTTTGTAGTATTGGATTTTCCTACTTTTATTTGGTAGTCAAAACGTATTTCGTTCTCAACATAGTACTCTGCAAAACTGTAATTTTTAATTCTCAGATATTGGTCTGCAATCTCGCATAGTTCCAAGTCATGGGTGGTGATAATGCCCATAATATTTAACGCGTTTAGCTTTGAAATTACGGTTTTCGCACCACTCAATCGGTCAACGGAATTTGTTCCCCTGAATATTTCGTCAATCAAAAAAATCATATTCTGTTCTTTTTCGGCTAGTTCAACAATTGATTTTATCCGTTTTAATTCTGCATAGAACGTAGAAATGCCTTCATTCAAATCATCTGCTATCCTCATCGAGGTTATAATCTCCATGAGTGAAAAACTCATTTGCTTCGCACAAACAAAGCTGCCAGCGCGGCCTAACACCAGGTTAATACCAACCGTTCTCAGAAAAGTGGTTTTGCCGGACATATTTGAGCCGGATATTATGAAAATATTATCCTGACAAGTAATATCGTTGTTTATACGGATATCATTTGGTATCAGTGGATGCCCCAACTGCTGCGCTTTTATTGTTTTGACACCTGCTATGTCAGGCAGACTGGCATTGCCGCAAAGGTTCGGAAAGTTGGAAAAGCACAGCAAGCTTTCAAAATCACCCAACGCAATAAACCAGCTTTCGGCAACACCTGCATATTTTATTTTCCATTCCTCATACCGAATGGCATTCTCATAGTCCCAAAGCAAAAGCGCATTTAAAACAAAATATATAATAGCATTATGTTTTGCCCCGATTCGGTCAGATATTTTGCTTAACTCTTTTATTGCTCGCTCAGCAGACAGCTCAGAAACGCCGAGCTGCGCTTGAATTTCTTTCAGTCGTTCAGATGTAAAGCTGCGGTTTCTAAGTGTTTCTATCACGATGCTATATGCATTTAGTTTGTGTGGTAAATGTGAAACCGCTCGTAAATACGCTTTTGTTTTCGGTATCCCAGCGACCCAAATAATTATTTGTATGGCTACAAGGTATAAGCCAATTAGATACAGACTATTTAACCGAAATATGAATATGGCAGTTAGGAAAAGGAACGTCAGCATCGGGACATAATTTAATATCAACTTAATGACTTTGCTTCTTATAAATAAATGCGTATCCTTCAGTTCATCAACCAGTTTTTGTGTCGCGCAATCCGTACCGATTTTTGAAAAATGATACTCGATATGATTTGAAAAATCTATGTCCGCACTTAATTCCGAAACAGCTTCTTGCCGTCTGCTTATTTCCGCTTTCGAATACTGCGGCTGCAAAAGGTCATTTGCATACGCTCGTCGGCCATACCAAGTATGGGTGGTATTCAGAAATTGAAAGTATGATTTCTGACCAACTATATCAAGGTCACAGGCATAGGGGTGTTTGGGGTCGATAAACTCTTCTCCAATATCGGTAAAATCTACCCACTTGCCTGATAATCTTTCTAAATGCTTTTTATTGATGGCGGCAATACCGCTTGAATAGTCAATTTTCTCATGTAGTTTATGATGATAAATCCATAATACGACCAGTATCAGAAACTCCAATGTGCCCACGATTATCAGCTTAGTCGGAAATTCTTTTGTAAACATATGATAGAGTGATATGCAAAAAAGCAGTACAAAAAAAAGCTTTATATAACCAACAATACTAGAAATAGCGCTGTGCTTTTTTATGATAGCTTCGTGCAATTTGATTCGCTTGATAAATTCTTGTTGCATATAATACTACCTCAAACATTTCTAAAATCAATTTTAAGTAATATTTTACACATTGTTATCCTTGCATGCAAGAGTAAATGTTCTTAAAACAGGCACCCCATTCCCCTGGATGCCTGTCTGTCGTCTACTTTATTCTGCTAATCTCTTCAAATACTGGTACTTCTCTTTCGCATATCCTTCCGCTCTGGCAAACAATTCTTCGGCCCGTTCCTGATCCAATGCCGCCAGTGAGCTATATCGTACCTCACCATTTAAGAACTGCCGGTAGTCTCCGGTTGGTTCCTTACTGTCTAAGGTAAATGGATTTTCACCCTGCGCTTTTTTCTGTGGATTAAAACGGAAGTTATACCAATAGCCCGCTTCCACAGCCAACTTTTCTTCCATCTGAGCCTTGCCCATTCCGACCTTGATACCATGATTGATACATGGCGCGTAGGCAATAATTAATGATGGGCCTGGATAGTTCTCTGCCTCGGTAATCGCCTTGATACATTGATTATAGTCCGCTCCCATCGCAATCTGGGCAACATAGACATAGCCATAACTCATTGCCATTGCCGCCAAATCTTTCTGCTTGATATCTTTTCCTGCTGCCGCCAGTTGCGCTACTGCCCCAACTGGTGTTGCTTTTGAGGACTGGCCGCCAGTATTAGAGTATACTTCGGTGTCAAAGACAAGAATATTGATATCCTGCCCTGATGCCAGTACATGGTCAACTCCGCCAAATCCAATATCATAAGCAAATCCGTCACCGCCGAAAACCCATTGTGATTTCTTGGCCAGATAATCTTTTCGCTGCAAGATTTGCTGAGTCATTTCACAGTCTATTTTTTCAAGTTCAGCAATCAGTTCTCTTGTTGCTTCTTTATTTTCAGTGCCATTATGATAAGTTGATAGCCATGTTTGTGCTGCTTGATTTAGCTCATTGCTGTCACCTACGGCCAACACCTCTGTCATCTTTTCCACTTTGTTTTTTAACTGTCCGCGAATTGTATTCTGAGCCAAAAGCATACCATAACCAAATTCTGCCGCATCCTCAAACAACGAGTTCGACCATGCTGGTCCGCGACCATCGCTGCCTACTGTATACGGTGTTGATGGTGATGAATTTCCCCAGATAGAGGAACAACCGGTCGCATTAGCAATATACATCCGGTCACCGTATAGCTGGGTCACTAATTTTGCATATGGCGTCTCACCACATCCGCCGCATGCTCCTGAGAACTCTAACAGTGGCTTTTTAAACTGACTGCCTTTGACTGTTGTTTCTTTATTTTTTGCTATTACCTCTGGTTTTTCTTTTAACGTCCGGCCGTATTCAAAATATTTCTGTTGTTCCCTATTTTCCTCAAATGGCTCCATAATAATTGCCTTGCCCTTGGCTGGACAACATTCTACGCAAGCCCCACAGCCGGTACAATCAAGCGACGATACCGTAATTGCAAATTGATAATCCATACCATTCATCGGAATAGTTGCCATATCTGATGGTACTCCTGCCAGCTCCTCACCATCAAGAACCGCTGGGCGGATGACGGCATGCGGACAGACATAGGAACAGATATTACACTGAATACATTTTGACGGCTGCCATACTGGCACACTAACTGCAATTCCCCGTTTTTCGTATGCAGAGGTGCCAGACGGAGTCTTTCCATCTACATATTGCTTGACCTCCGATACCCTTAGCTCATTACCTTTTTGAGAGGATACAGCTTTTTGAATGGTTCTGACATAATCCTTGACATCTTCTCTGGTTTCTATTTCCACGTTTGCCTCAGCATCTGCACCGACTGCTTCATCGGAGCATTCCTTCCAGTTTTCCGGTACCTCGACTTTTTCGACCTGCCCGGCTCCTGCATCAATAGCGGCCCAGTTCTTCTGAACGACATCTTCGCCCTTGCGCCCATATGTTGCCTGAGCTGCTGCCTTCATCAGCTCGTTTGCTTTTTCCGGCGGAATAATGCCCGTTAGCTGAAAGAATGCCGATTGTAGAATTGTATTTATTCGCGTTGGCCCCATTCCCGTTTCGATACCAATCTTTACACCATCAATGGTATAGAACTGAATATTTTTTTCAGCAATATGGCGTTTCAACTGACCTGGTAAATGATGCTCTAACTCTTCTTTTTTCCACGGACAGTTTAACAAGAACGTGCCACCCTCTTTTAACTCCTGAACCATATCATACTTTCTAACATACGCCGGATTATGGCAGGCAACAAAATCTGCTTTTTTTATCAGATAGGTGGACTTAATTTCTTTTTCACCAAAACGCAAATGCGACATCGTTACCCCACCAGATTTCTTAGAGTCATAATCGAAATACGCCTGAACATACATATCCGTGCTATCGCCAATAATTTTGATGGAGTTTTTATTTGCACCCACCGTTCCATCCGCGCCAAGTCCCCAAAATTTGCAATTGGTTGTTCCCGCTGGCGTGCTGTCTGGCTCCTCACCAACATCAAGCGACAGCTTTGTCACATCGTCAAAAACACCGATTGTAAATCGTTCCTTCGCAGAATTTTTATAAACAGCAATAATCTGTCCCGGTGTCGTGTCCTTTGAACCCAAACCATATCGACCGGCATTGACAGGTATCTTTTCAAATTCAGTTCCCTTTAGTGTCGCTATCACATCCAGATACAACGGGTCACCTGCTGCCCCTGGCTCCTTCGTGCGGTCTAACACAGTGATTACCTCAACTGCTTTTGGCATCATTGAAAGAAAGGCATCGCGACTGAATGGACGATACAGCCGGACTTTCAATAAGCCATAGCTGCCGCCTTCTTTTGCATTAAGATAATCAATTGTTTCCTCAATTGTCGAACATACCGAGCCCATCGCGACAATTACATGCTTGGCATCAACTGCACCATAATAGTCAAACAGATGATAGTCCGTTCCTATTTTCTGATTAATCTGATTCATGCAATCCTGAACAATTCCCGGCAACCGGTCATAGTTTTGGTTACATGCTTCTCTGGTCTGAAAAAAGATATCCGGATTCTGAGCCGAACCCATCTCACATGGATGTTCCGGATTCAAAGCTTGTTTCCGAAAATCTTCGACTGCTTCAAAATCCATCATTTCTTTTAAGGTTTCATAATCCCATGTTTCGATTTTCTGAATCTCATGCGAGGTTCGAAAGCCATCAAAGAAATTGATAAACGGCATTTTTCCCCGAATTGCTGCCAGATGAGCTACCGGTGCTAAATCCATCACCTCCTGGACTGATGACTCACAAAGCATTGCTACTCCCGTCTGACGGCAAGCATAGACATCGGAGTGGTCGCCAAAGATACTAAGCGCATGACTGGCAATCGCCCGGGCCGACACATGGAATACTCCCGGCAATCGCTCACCAGCGATTTTATATAAATTTGGTATCATTAACAACAATCCCTGTGAAGCTGTGTACGTGGTAGTCAGTGCTCCCGCCGCCAATGAACCATGCACAGCGCCTGCCGCCCCCGCTTCGGACTGCATCTCGGTTACCTTTACCGTCTCACCAAAAATATTCTCCCGCCCCATTACCGACCATTCATCTGTCACCTCTGCCATAACGGTGGACGGTGTGATCGGATATATCGCCGCAACGTCTGTATATGCATAGGAAACATGCGCTGCTGCATGATTGCCGTCCATTGTTTTCATTTCTCGTTTCATGCCACTCTCCTTTATTTCCATTATTTCCTATCATTGTTTCCGGATTTTTCCTATTTCATTCGTGAATGAAATTTTTTCATGCAAATGAAATTTTTCATGCATTATTGAAATTTTCAGCTTTCTTGTAAATTTTATGGATTTCGGGTAGAATAAATAACGGACACACATTTGAAGGATAACAAAGGAGAAGAATACAGTGAAGAAGAAAATCAGGTTTCTATTATGGTTTGCGGCATTGTTTTGTCTGATAAGCCTCCCGGTAATGGCAAATGATGGAAATGATAATATGGAAGAAATAAAATCCGTAAAGATTTTGTTTGTTGGAAACAGCTTTACCTATTATAAAAGCGACGGCAGAAATATTGAAACGCCTTTTATGGAATTATGTGAAAGTGCAGGGCAAAAAGTTGAGATAACTTCCTTAACACATGGTTTAGCTTACCTAAAATATTATGCCGGCGATTCAACAAAATATTTATCATATCATAAAGAATTGATATCGGAACTCCTTACTGGAAATTGGGACTATGTGGTGCTTCAGGAGCAAAGTATGGCAACCATGACAAATATTGATTCATCGACCGGTTTAGCAGTGGAAAAATTGCAGCAGTTAATAAACCGCTATCAGCCAAATGCCGAGATTTTACTGTATATGACACATGGCTATCAGGATGGCACACTTGCGACCGTAAATGGTGTCAAGAAATATCTGACAATCAATGAAATGCAGAAAAATATTTCCTCGGCGTATGGATATTTAGGAAATAAATTTGGCCTTGAGGTCGTACCAGTAGGAATGCAGTTTGCAAGATGCGGAAATTATTATCCGGGAATTAATTTGATTGGAACAGATTGGAAACACCCTTCATATGCCGGATATTATCTTGCCGCATGCTGCTTTTACTATCAGATATTTGGTGAACTGCCCAGTGGAAATGTAGAAACGCTGACCGGTTGCAATCTGACCGAAGAACAGCTACAAAGTATCGAATCGCTTGTTTATGAAAAGATCGATTTAAGTGCCAAAAATATTGAACTTAAAATAAATAAAAGTGCCAAATTATTGACTTCAATAAGGAATCGTACCACAACAGCTATTAAATGGAAGAGCTTTGATGAAAGTATTGCCAAAGTTAATTCAATTACCGGAACCATCACCGCTGTGGGTGAGGGAACAACTGTTATTATGGCAATGACATCAGATGGGCTGCAGGCATCCTGCAATGTCACGGTCAGAGCACCGCTATCTTTTGGCAGAAACTACTATTCCATGATGCCGGGGGATTCCATCTATGTAAAACCAAATTCAAGCACAGATACGATTAGCTGGTCAACAAGTAAAAAGAGTATCGCAACTGTTTCAACATCTGGTTTGGTACACGCAGTTGTGCCAGGAAAATCCACGATTACGGTGAAAAACAAAACAGACGCTCTTGATGCCGCCAATTATACTATCTATGTCGCGTGTCGGGTTCCAACCGGATTGAAAGCCAGCACTACTGGTACACCAAAGGCTGGGGCTAAGTACGCTAATATCCGTGTAACATGGAAAAGCGTTATTGGTGCAACAAAATATGATATTTATCGTTCCACCAAAAAAAACGGCAGTTATCAAAAAATTGGCACTGCAAATAAGACTACTTATACTGATAAGACAGCAGGGGTAAATTGCTATTATTTTTATAAAGTAGTTGCTGGAAATGCATATACAAATTGTAACAGTGAACTCAGTGTAAGTACCAAAGCAATCGTTTTAAAGACGCCAACTGTAAAAGTAAAGAAAGTGAGTAAGAAATACGCCTATCTTAGCTGGGCAAAAAATTCAAAAGCAACTGGTTACATTATATATCGTTCAACGAGCAAGAATTCTGGATTTGTAAAGGTGGCAACACTAGCTTCGAATCAGAAAAAAAGTTATACCGATAAAAAGGTGAAAAAGAATAAGAAATATTATTATCGGGTTCAGGCGTATCGAGTGATTGATGGGAAGGTATTTTATGGGGTGAAGAGTTCGGTGGTACTCTATCGATAAAAACGGCGAGCCCCCTCTTGTGGAAAGATAACAAGGGGAGGCTACTCCCTAATACTTATTTTTTCTATCCGATACAAACCGAGCAACCTTATATACCGGTGTTTCCATTTTCTTCTTTACTCGTTTTAATTCCTCACGAATAACAATCGACTGTGGACAATGTTTTTCACATTTTCCACAACCAATACACTTTCCGGCATTGCTATGCTTATTTTTCATCGTTGTGCATCTGAAATATGTTTGCAGACCTTCGATAAATCCATCGGTATGGCGAAGATTATATGCTGCAAAACAAGTCGGGATATCCACCCCCTGCGGACACGGCATACAGTAGCCACAGCCGGTACACGGTACTTTGATGTGACGATTTATCTCCTCCCGCACTTTAGCGATTACTTCATGCTCCGCCGGTGTAAATACTCCTGCTTTTGCATCTGCGGCAATTCTGGTATTTTCCTCTACCTGTGAGGTATCATTCATTCCCGACAAAATTACATTTACCTCTGGATGATTCCAAATCCAGCGCAGTCCCCATTCTGCAGGACTGCGTTTCGGCTTCGCACATTCAAATATTTTCCGCGCACCAACTGGTAAATGTTGCACCAACCGGCCACCACGCAGTGGTTCCATGATAATGACCGGTATGCCCTTTTGATTTGCATAGATTAATCCAGCCCGTCCAGCCTGATGATACTCATCCATATAGTTGTACTGAATCTGGCAGAAATCCCAGTCATAGCTGTCGATTAATTGAATGAAAGCTTCACTGCCACCGTGGAAGGAAAAACCAATATTTTGAATCTGCCCCTTTTCTTTTTTCTTCGCAATCCATTCGGTGATACCCAAATCGCAGAGACGCTTCCAGGTAATCGGGTCATTGAGCATGTGCATTAAGTAATATTCAATGTGGTCCGTCTGGAGACGTTTCAACTGCTCATTAAAATAACGTTCCATATCCTCGATTTTCTTGATATAGTAATGCGGCAGCTTTGTTGCAATATTAACTTTATCACGATAACCCTTGGCTAGAAATTTGCCAATGCAAACCTCACTGCCTGCATAGGTATAAGCCGTATCAAAATAATTAACGCCGGCTTCGATAGCCCGCAGCATTTCCTGCTCTGCCTTCTCCTGGTCGATTGCGGTTCCTTTTTTGGTATAACGCAGACCGCCATAGCCAAGGACCGATAGCTGCCTCCCATTCTTTTGATTGATTCGATATTGCACTTTACACCTCCTGCATATTTATCTTTTACGCCGTCTGAAATACTGCCGTTACTCTCACCTGGTCATCTTCACACCTGGCAAATACTTCTCCGTTCATCTTATTCATCAACTGGCGGCAGATATATAAACCTAAACCACTGCCACTGTTACCACTGACATTTGAGCCGCGCCAAAAGCTTTCAAAGATATGGGGCAGCTCATTCGTTGATAAGGTACTGCCGCTATTTTCAACGGTCACCAAACGACAGTCCTCCTCAGATGACACCAATATGCGGATTCGTCGACCATCGCCGTATTTAATGGCATTCTCGATCATGTTTTGAAGCACCTCACCAGCTCGATTGAGGTCCCCTTTTAAAATACAATCAGCATATTTTTCAATCACAAATTCAATTTGTAACAATGCCATTTTTTCAGTGTAGTATTGGTTCAATTGCTGGATTAGCGCTGATAAATAAAACTCGCCATTATGGACTTCTAAATCCAGAAATTCTTCATTGGAAGCCGCAATAATCTGCGCCACAAAGCTCTCAATTTCATTTGCTTTGTGGTCGATATTCTCGGCTATCTGTTGCTGTTTTTCGATTCCCTCGTATAGATTCCGCGACAATGCTTTGGCATATAATTTAATCGCTGACAACGGTGTCTTGATGTCATGTGAAACGGATAAGATTAAGGTCTTCTTCTCTTTTTGCAGCTCGTATTCACGAATCCGCTGGTCTTCTAAATTTTCCCGCAGCAGATTCAGCCCCCAGACAAATTTACCGAAGTAACGATTTTTATTTTCTTTTAGCGGCACACTTAAATTACCTTTTGAAAGTTCATATGGCACTTCTTTTAGTCGATGAAATGGGGTTAACAGTTGGGTTCTGATATATGCAAAAAACAGCATCATGGTCAATGCCATCACGCCGATGCCCAGATTCACTACTACTCTGGTTTTTCTATTTATTTCGTTTCCCTGACTTTGGTAGTCAATGCGATAATACTCTCCCGCGACTTCCCGAATGACATAATCCTGATTATTGCCTTCTAAAAATTGCTTGGGATTTTCGGTGATGTCTACACCTGGTACGACGGCGGTTATCGTGGTACAGCCCTGCTGCCACATATCGGCCGGGAGTCCTTCGGCAATCCGACTGACGACCCGATTAATTTCAACCCGATAGAGCCGGCCATTCTCACTGTGCATTGTCTTGGTAAGATACACATTTGCACCGAAAAATACCACTCCGATAATCAGTAACAACCAAAGAAATAGTCGATCTACTTTATTCAAAACGGTAACCCACCCCCCAAATCGTTTTAATATGTTCTGGTGCTTTGGCATCGGCTTCGATTTTCTGACGTAGCCATTTGATATGAACGGTTAACGTCTGCGGCTCGGAAAAACTATCAAAGCCCCATACCTTATGGAACAACATTTCTTTTGATAAGGTCTTACCTTTATTTTCCATCAACAACAGCAACAGCTCCCATTCCTTGGCTGTGACATCAACTTCCTGACCATGCACGAACAACTGATGCGCTTGTTTATCTAGGATAATTTCACCTTCAACCAGTTGTCCGGTATCATACCGACGTCGGAAAATGCCGTTGATTTTGGCTAAGAGCAAATCGATATCATATGGCTTTTCAATGTAATCATCGGCGCCTAAGAGCAATCCATTTAGCTTGTCTTCTTTTCCGATTTTGGCACTGACGATGAGAATGGGGGTATTGTCGGTCGCGCGAATCTTCTGGCAGACCGCAAACCCATCCATTCCCGGAAGCATAATGTCGAGGACGACCAGCTTCGCACCCTTTTCCAAATAAAGCGCAAGGGCCCGTTCGCCAGTATCAGCAACTTTTACCGTATATTGTTCTGCTTCTAAAAAATCTTTCAGCAATTCTGCTAATTCTTGATTGTCCTCAACTATTAATATATCCGTCATATGATTTCCCTACCAACCCATTTCCAACAGCCAGCCATTTAACGCCCGCTCACGTTCCCGCAGTGTGTTCTCATTCTGATATCTGTCTAAACTATACTCGCCTTTGATGTTGCCGTCAACAATATACATAATCCGGGTACATTTTGCCGCCACGCGAACATCATGGGTTACTAGCATAATCGTGGTTCCCTCTTCGTTGATTTTATTCAGCTCATTCATCACCTCGTTGGCCGACTGGCGGTTTAGGGCACCGGTTGGCTCGTCGGCAAATATCATCTTCGGATGATTGATTAAGCTGCGGCAGATACAAGCTCGCTGCAACTGGCCGCCGGATACTTCATTGATATCATTGTCGGCTACATCGTTAATGCCCAGCTTATGCATTAGGTCCTGACCATAGCGCACTTTTTCCTTCTTGCTCTTGGCATTTCGCTTAGATTGATAAGATGGTAAAATGATGTTATCCAGCAAGGTTAAGTTCTTTAACATATACATCTGTTGAAAGATAAATCCCATTTCATCCAGCCGCAAATCAGCCAGTTCTTTTTGCGACATCCCGGGAATGCTGCGACCGAAGAAATCCACTTTTCCGGTGGTAATATCATCCATGCCGGATACTGCATATAGCAAGGTTGACTTTCCTGAACCAGATGGTCCCATCACTGCCACCATCTCGCCTGCTTCGATTGTGAAGGTGACATTTTTCAGAACATTATTTTGTCTTTTATTTACGATATATGTTTTACACAAATCTTTTACTTCAAATTTCTGTTTCATTTTTCCTTCTCCTTATTCTATATTGCTGGTTTCTGATGCTGATATCCGTCTGACCTGCTGGGTGGACAATAAGCTGGCTGCGATTGTTACCACAAAGACTAACAGCGGATAGAACAGATAAACTTCTAGTGGCTTTATTTCAAATTCGATTGAGTATGCTCCCATCATTTGGAAAATCATGCCAACGGTCGGCTTTGCTATTATATTTGAAAGCAATGAACCAAGAATCGTTGAGATTATTAATATGATACCAATCCGTAATGTCTGCCAGCGAATCAGTGCCGAATTAGCAAAACCAATTGCTTTTAACATCCCTATCTCGCCGGTTTCTTTGGCGATAAAGGATTTCACCATCAAAATTGCTACCAGGGCATTAATCACCAATACCACTGCCGTAATAATATTAATCATACTATCAAGGTTGATTCCACCAATCATTTGATTAATATATTCACCGCCGGTATACACATTAAAATCTGGATACAATTTGGCGATTTCCTCTAACCGGTCTGCCCTTTCCTGTTTTGATGGCTCATCCGTATAACGAATCTGCACCCCAAATTCACCAAAGGAGCTTTCATAATCAAGCGGCAGTTCTTGATAGAAACGTATTCCTTCACCCATATTGTTCATCGTCTGAAACAACGCCGTGACAATAAACTGCTGCTCTTTGTCATCTATCTTTATTGTTATGGTATCACCGATTTTAGCACCGATTTTCTTGCCAATGTAATGGGTAATTCCGACTTCATTGTTCTGCTGCGGTGGTGTTCCATCAATATAGGCATATTCGTCAGTTTTTGTATTTACACCTTGGAAGGCAAGGGAATTATAACTTTTCTCACCAAACGATACGTTATACTTAAAGACCATTTCCTGATATACATCTGCCCTGATACCATGTTCCTGCAAATTCTTTTGGATGCTCGCCAGATTACCAATTACCTTGTCATTTTCTTTGCCATCGCCAAATATCGCTTCGCTGGATAGATACACATCACTTTCCGTCATTGAAAACCAACGAACCAGTTTATCACTGCTAAGTGTATTCGTTGTATTCACCGGAACAATGATTAAAATAATTCCTAAGGTAAATGCCAGTATCATGACACTAAATCTACGAATGCCACTCAAAATATCATTATACGCCAGAAATGAGACTGCTGACATTTTGCCGCGTGACAAGTGTAAGATTCCTTTTTTCTGATACCGTTCCCCCGTCGAACCACTGCGAATTGCATCAATTGGCGTCAATTTCTTGATTCGACCGGTCACAAGATAGCAAAACATTACGATAACTAAAACGACGACGACTGCACAAATAATATTGAGATAGTATCTTCCTTCTAAATGAATTGGTATATTGTGACTGACTTCGGACAGCATCAGCTGACCAAATGGGAGCCCTAGCCCCAAACCAACCAAGGAACCGACTACTGATATCACAAAATATTTACTGCAATAAAGTAAGCGGATGGTTCCATTTCTGATACCGATTGCTTTCATCACACCGATTTCACGGAACTCCTCATTTAATGTAAAGCTTATCGTAAACCGCAAAACCACTAGCGAGATTAGGATTAAACATATACTGACAATTAGTAACACGCCCGCTTTTACCATATCCATCATGTACATCTGTTTGACCAGCGGTGCTGTGACGCTGATTACAATCGGAATTCCAGACTGATTGAAGTTTTCTTCAAATTGTTCTGCATCAAAGGTTTTAATTTCATAACCCAGCCATGTATATGAATCACTTGCCTCTGTCAGCTCTTGCAGCTCCTGCTCATTCATGGTTATTTGTGACATTCCCGTCATTAGGGGACCAAAGATTAGATTCTTGCATTCGTGCACAACAAATGATTTTCGATAATCACCTACTTCAATCACAATTTTCTCACCAGATTCGATTTCACATTGATTCATCATCTGAATCGGCATATAAAGTTCTCCGGCCTTGACCGTCGTAATGATTTCATTTTCATGATTAAACAACAGGGTTTGCATTTCTTCGATGTTGCTTAGCATGATTTGATTTGAGTATTCAAAGATTTTACCATTTTCTTTGGTAATGTCCTTCTCGGTCAATGATGGCATTCGATAACTCCGATACTCCTTCACACTTGGTTCTTCCTCGAGAAACTTCTCCATGCTCTGTTTTACTTCCGCTGAATCAAGTGAAAAGTTATTATAGTCTGCCAATTCGGCCCGCTCAATAAAATCATCCATTGCCGTCGTGATTGTCACCAAATTATTGACACTGCCTGAGACAAAGGTCGCCGCTAGAATAATAAACATCAGCAGAATCAGGTTCATCGATTTCTTTCGTTTGAAATCTTTTTTTAATATGTTTAAATACATTTCATGTCTCCTTTCCTTCTTCTGCTGTGATTATTACATGCCAATTATTAAAGAATCCTTAAATCTTTTAAAATTATTCAAAAAAATAAAATATAGTGCTATTCTCTTATGTTATACTGAAATAGAATTTTTTACTATATACAAGGAGGGTTTTTCTATGAAAAAGATTTGCAACACGTTACTATGCATTTTGGTGGCACTTACCTTGACCGGCTGTTCGTCTTCCGATTCCGCCAATTCTTCTGACTCCTACAATTCTTACAATAAGGCGGAGCAGGATTACGATGATGGCTATGCAGATGAGGAGATGAAGGAATATGATTCAGGAGCTGCTACCCCTGACACTACCATTGATGTCAACAAGAAACTGATTAAAACAGCAGAGGTTATTATTGAAGCAAACGACGTGACTGATGTGTATGCTACTATCCTAGCGTTTGCAAAAGAAAATGGCGGTTATGAATTTAGCCAGACCTCAAATAGTTACGAAGCCAGCAAAACGATTGAAGTAACTATCAAAATCAAACCGGAAAGCCTTGATAGTCTGATTCATTTCGCGGGAACCAAGGGCGACATTGTCGCTAGCAGAATTGACAGTGAGGACATCACCGACAGCTATTACGACAGTAAAATCCGGTTGGATTCACTCAACAATCAATTGGAAAAGTATAATGGCTTTTTGGAAAACACCAAAAACGTCGAGGAAATGCTTAGGGTTCAAACTGAGATTGACCGCTTAATAACAGAAATCGAAGTGCTAGAGGGGCGACTGTCCAAATGGGATAAGCTGGTTGCTGAATCAACCGTGCATTTTACCATTTCCCAAAAAGTCGACCCATCACTGACACGGCGTGAAATTCATTGGAACGCTTTAAGCTTTGGTGATATGGGGTATCTGATTCGGTCAGGATTTGTATCGATTGTAAATATTATTGTATCTGTTGTACAGTGGCTGGCAATTATTCTGCTCGTGACCTCGCCGCTCTGGGCAATTCCGACAATTGTTCTGTGCATTGTATTTCGTCAAAAGATTGCTGCTTTTCGTAAGCGACGGAAGGAAAAGAAACTGTTGAAAAAACAAAAATCATAATACTTCTAAAAAAGAATGGGAAGCCTTGGTGTTGAAGGATTTCCATTCTTTTTTGATGGTGTGTATACAACTTATGTATACATATTTTAATCGGTTTTTGGCATACTACAAAGAGGTGAAATGGCAAAACAGATAGGAGCTACCAGTATGAATTTTACAGATATCTATGAGATTATTTTTCGGTGCATTTTAATTGCATTCGGTATTTATCATATTTTTAAACGCCAGATAAAAATCGTTGCTACAGTTGTAATGATTTACGTTTTATCTTACCTATCATTCTTTATTAACAAACTGTTTGATATCAAGATTGACACATTAAGCAATCTAATCTATTTGATTATTTTACTAATGGCGATGTACCTCGGCAGCTCGCTCAAATTCTATGATAAGTATAAAAACTGGGACCGCTATATCCATACGTTGTCGGGGGTTGGATTTGTTGGTTTTGGAATTGCCATCGCACGTAGCAACAATGGCATCAACAAATTTAGCATTTTGCTTTTGGGTTTTACATTTTCAGTTACTATTCATATGTTCTGGGAAGTGCTTGAGTATTTAACCGACTGTCTTGCTCACAGCAATGCCCAAAGATGGCAGAAAAACCATAATTCGGTGAATCACGTTTCGCCTAATGCAATTCAACCAGCCGGACTGGTTGACACGATGAATGATACAATTTGCTGTATGATTGGTGCAGGGCTTGCTATGATTGGCTGGTGGTTCACGTTATAATAGCGAAAGCTTCATTTCCGTAAAATGCGTAGATGGGTTTAATTCTTCAAAACCAAGTTTTTGATATAATGGTTTTCCTAACTCTGATGCGGAAAGCTCAACATAAGATAGTTTTTGTTTTTTTGCTTCATTAATTAGCATTTTCATTGCACTGGCAGCATATCCTTTTTTACGATATTTCGGATAGGTCAAAACATTTAAAACAGTTCCAATTCTTCCAGTTGGAAATGATAAATTAGCGGGTTTCGCTGAAATTGCCAGAAATGCCACAGAAGCGATTTCATTTTCAACTTCCACAATGGCAACATAGAAGTCTGTATTTAGATATGTTGAATAATACTGTCTGAGGTTGGCTTCAATCACTTTTTTCTGTTCCGATGATACCTCCCATTTTTCAGTTGCAAAATAATCAAATCTTACTTTTATGAGTTTGTCTATATCATCCAAAGATGCCATACGAATATTTCCAAGCATAGTCTTTACCTCAACTTTCCTTCTACATATAAAACAAAAGAAGTCAATCGTCTAACAACAATCAACTTCTTTTATCAAAAATTTTACTGCGGAAGATGGGACTTGAACCCACACGAGCGCATTGCCCACAAGATCCTTAGTCTTGCTCGTCTGCCAGTTCCGACACTTCCGCATATCGTATTAACTTTTCTGTCACAACGACTTTAAAATAATAACAAATTGCTGGGCTTTTGTCAATAGCTTTTTGTTTCTTAATTTCCCCCTTGACTTATTCCTTAAAAACCGCTATACTAGCATTTGCAAGTTCGCTTGCAGGAGTGGCGGAATGGCAGACGCGCAGGCTTCAGGTGCCTGTGGTAGCAATATCGTGTGGGTTCAAGTCCCATCTCCTGCACTAACTTATCCCGATAGTCTTTACAGATTATCGGGATTTTTTTGTATTCTAAACTTTTCGCAAAATCTTTTCCATTGCCTTGCCTTTTGCCAGCTCATCAACCAGCTTGTCCAAGTAACGAATCTCTTGCATCAACGGGTCTTCTACTTCTTCTACCCGTACTCCACAGACCACACCTTTGATTAATTTACGGGCTGGATTTAACGCTGGTGCTTCTGAAAAGAAGGTTTCAAAATCAACGTCTGTTTTTAATAGACCATCTAGTTCTTCCTGACTATAGCCAGTTAGCCAGCAAATGATTTCATCTACTTCTACCTTGAAGCGCCCTTTTCGCTCCGCCTTGGTAACATAGAGCGGATATACACTTTGTACCGTCATTGTAAATATATTATTTTTACCCATTTATAGCCTCCTTGCAACTCCATCTGATTTCTTAAATTATAACAAACTTTTGTACAAAAATATAGAGACTATCCAAAACATATACCCAACCTCTCTGGAATCCCATAAAAGGAAGTAACGTTTTGCAACAGTCTCTATTGATAATTTCGTTAATGACAATGCCCACCACAATGCTTGCAGTCATTTCCACATTGAATTGATTTCCCTTGTTTCTTATCTTTTATCATGCCTCTTACAATCAGACCGACAATGCCGATGATAACAAGTCCGGTTATAATTGTTCCCATCACTATCTCCTTCTATTTTGACCGCGCGAAATTTATTTCATGCTGCCATTTTCAACGTCTTGCTTTCCTTATATGGACGCAACAGTAAATATACAAATCCGATCATTAATAAAAATGCTACCACCGTTCCAAATCCAAATACCCCAACGGATATCCAATTGCCTATCTGGTATACGCAAAGCGATACGACATATGCCAAACCAGTCTGATAACCAATCGTAATCCAAAACCAGCGCGCATTATTCATTTCCCGTCGAATCGCACCCATTGCCGCAAAGCAAGGTGCACAAAGCAAGTTAAATACCAAAAATGAGTATGCCCCAATTGCGGTCATGCTGCTCGCTAAGGAACCCCATATTTCGGCTCCGTCTTCGGCCACTTCGGCAAAACCAAAGAGTATGCCAAAGGTTCCAACCACATTTTCCTTTGCAATCAGACCGGTCACTGCCGCTACTGCCATCTTCCAATCGCCCCAGCCAAGCGGTGCGAATATTGGTGCAATAAAACTGCCGATTGTGGCCAGAATACTCGCATCTAATTGCTCTGCTTCTAACATTCCAAAAGAGCCATTCACCCAACCAAAGCTCATCATAAACCATAGCACCATCGTCGATAACAAGATAATCGTTCCCGCCTTTTTGATAAAAGACCAGCCACGCTCCCACATACTCCGCAGCACGTTTCCAATCGTTGGCAGATGATAGGCTGGTAATTCCATTACAAATGGGGCCGGGTCACCAGCAAACATTTTTGTTTTCTTTAAAATAATGCCAGAGCAGATAATTGCGGCAATGCCCACAAAATATGCGCTTGGAGCTACCCACCAGGCGCCCCCAAACATCGCGCCGGCAATTAATGCGATAATCGGCAGTTTTGCGCCGCATGGAATGAAGGTGGTGGTCATGATTGTCATCTTTCGGTCACGGTCATTTTCAATGGTACGACTCGCCATAATCCCTGGTACACCGCAGCCACTGCCAATTAACATTGGAATAAATGATTTTCCCGACAGTCCAAATTTACGAAAAATACGGTCCATGATAAATGCTACACGCGCCATATATCCACAAGCCTCCAAAAATGCCAAGAAGATAAACAGCACCAGCATCTGTGGCACAAAGCCAAGTACTGCACCAACACCAGCCACAATACCATCTAAAATCAACGATTGCAGCCAGTCGGCACAACCAATCGCATTTAACAGATTTCCAAGTAATACGGGAACCCCCGGTACTTCCAAGCCAAACAAGCTAAAACCGTCGCCAAACAAGCCATCATTGGCCCAGTCGGTCGCCCATGCTCCAACCGTCGTTACTGAGACAAAATAAACCAGAAACATTACTACGGCAAAGATTGGCAGGGCCAGAAAACGATTGGTCACGATGCGGTCAATTTGATCTGATATTGTCAGCTTTTTTCGATTACTCTTCGTACAACATTCACCAATGATAGATGAGATATAGACGTATCTTTCATTGGTAATGATGCTCTCAGTATCATCGTCAAACTCAGCTTCCATTGATGCTATCTCAGCCGAAACATCTGGAATAACTTTCATCTGAGCACCAATTTTATCATCTCGTTCCAACAGCTTGATGGCAAAGAAACGTTTCTGCTCGGCTTTAATCTCTGTCCCGATTTTTGTTTCAACGATATGAATCATTGCTTCTGCTGCTGGTGCAAATTCATGAACCGGTACGTTGATGTCTTTTTTCTTGGCCAATACCACTGCCTTCTCTGCCGCCTGTTGAATTCCGATTCCCTTAAGCGCGGAGATTTCAACAACCTCGCAGCCCAGTTTTTTGCTTAATTTGTCAATATGTATCTGGTCGCCTGTTTTCTCCAAAATATCCATCATATTGACCGCCATAATAACCGGTATGCCAAGCTCCATAATCTGCGTTGACAGATATAAATTTCGCTCGATATTCGTTCCATCAACAATATTGATAATCGCATCAGGACGCTCTGTAATCAGATAATTACGCGCCACCACTTCCTCTAATGTATATGGTGATAAGGAATAGATTCCCGGTAAGTCGATGATTGTTACATCCTTATGACCTTTTAATCGGCCTTCTTTTTTTTCAACCGTTACTCCTGGCCAGTTTCCGACAAATTGGTTAGAACCTGTCAGGGCATTAAATAACGTTGTTTTTCCGCAGTTTGGATTTCCTGCTAATGCAATTCTAATTGACATTTCTTTGCTCCTCTTCTTAAATCAGTCTCCTTTGTTAGTCTTTCAACACCATTGTTAGCAATAACTAACCGTATGGTAAAAAAAATTTATTCTACTTCAATCATTTCAGCATCCATTTTGCGCAGTGACAATTCATATCCGCGAACCGTAACTTCAATCGGGTCACCAAGCGGTGCTACTTTTCTGACATATAACTCAACGCCTTTGGTAATGCCCATGTCCATTATCCTACGCTTAACTGGGCCTTCACCGGTAAGCTTCTTTACTTTGACTGTCTGCCCGATGGCAGCTTCTTTTAATGTGCTCATAAATATCTCCTTTTTGCTCTATACCATTATTTTGTTTGCCATGTCTTTCCCAATCGCAACTCTGGAATCCTTGACATTGACAATCATATTTCCGCCTATTTCTGAAACAACCGTAACAAGTCCGCCCGTGACAAATCCAAGGTTTTCCAAAAATCTGCGAGTTTCCTCTTTTCCACCAACCTTTTTTATGACGTTGGCTTCTCCTTCTCTCATCATTGTTAACGGCATATTCTCATCCTCTTTCTTCCATGCATTATTAATTGCTTCACAGTTAGTATATGCTAACCACTATTAGTTGTCAAGAACTTTTATTGCAATTCGCTAATTGTATTTCTAAAAATTTGAAATGCATCTATTTGTATGTTATACTTACTGCAATTAAAACGAAAACATGCTTTAACGGGATGTAACACTACTTTGGAGAATGGAGATTGCTATGACAATAAATGAATCTGCTGAAAATTATCTTGAAACGATTTTAATGCTTAGCCAGCAACTTCCGGTGGTCCGCTCAGTGGACATTGCCAATGAATTGGGATTCAAAAAATCAAGTGTCAGCATTGCAATGAAGAATCTGCGTGAGAAAAATCACATCACGGTAACAGATGCCGGTTTTATTTACCTGACTGATTCTGGCAAAGAAATTGCAGATATGATTTATGAGCGGCATGAGCTGCTGTCCTCCTGGCTGGAAAGCCTTGGTGTTCCAAAAGAAATTGCCTCCGAGGATGCCTGTAAAATCGAACATATTATAAGTAAAGAAAGCTTTGATGCAATTAAACGTCTAGCGAAATAAAACTGACCGACAAGAGTTAAATTATATCTAACTTTTGTCGGTCAGTCTCTATCGTGCGCCGGTTATTTTATCTATTCGGCATAATATAGTTCCAATGTTCTGGTAATGTCAGCCACTGCTGTATCTACGTCGGTTTCTCCATTCATGTATGCCCATCCATGATTCATAATAATATCAATAACAACGCCCTCTTCCATCGCCGGTGTGTCCAAAGTTTGAATCAAATCTTCAAACTCTTCAAAATATGCTTCCGACGGCCATTCAAAGTCGTTTAAATCGGGACTATTTTTTAATTTTTCGAGCTGCTCCCCAGAAAGCGGCTGAATCATTTTATGGAACGCATTGCTGTTTACCGGAAGTCCCATGACCGCACCGCTGATACCATCTGAAAAAATATCCTGCTCCTCTTCACTTATCATAAATCCGATGAAATCCTTTGCTAACTCCTTTGCGGTGGAACTAGCCGATACTCCTGCCATCAAAGAGCTAAAAACAGGTGTGGATGGCTCTTGGATGGTCAAGCCATAATTAAAGATGCTGACCAGATTTTGGACTGTACTTAAATAGCCCAAATCGATGGCACAAGTGCCGACATCAACGTTCCAGCCGTCAAAGAATACATCATTTGCAAATGCATCATATAATGGTTCATCCATCCCTGAACCAGTACCAATCTCCATATTCAACTGCTTTTCACCCTCCAATTGGACATCGTTGAGCTTCTTGATTTCTTCTAACAGCTTCTTTAGCGCGTCTTTCGAAATATTTCCATCATTTTCCACCTGGTTCCAGTTGGTACTAACAAGGAAACGCAACAACTCCAGACGGGTTCTGACGAAAGGTAATGTCCCCTCAACTTTCCTAGCCGCTTCAATCAATTGTTCCAATGTATTTACATCTTTGTATTCCTGCCCTTTTGCTGCCAGCAACGGAATTTTAAATGAAATCGGAACACAATACTGTTTTCCATCAACCTGATATGCTTCAAATAAATTATTAAATACTGCTTCGTCTACTTCTAAACTCTCCAGAATGCCTTTCTCCTGATACGATTCCCACGGCAGTCCATTTAAAATTATGACATCTGGTCCTTTACCCGCAACAATCTGCGTATTAAGCAAATTTATTGCATCGGAAACCGTTTTTGCACTCTCATCGGCCATGCCGATTTCATAATTAATCTGGACATCCTGATGTGCCGCCCGATAGTCAAAAATCATTTTTTCGATGGTCGCATTTTCTCTTAAAGAGTAAACCGTCAATCCATTTTCCGGATGTGTTGCCAGCTCTGGATTAAATTCATAGCGAAATACCTCCATCGCATTTTGGCCAGAGCCTTGCATAAAGACCAAAAATGCGGTTTCACCTACTGTATAAAACCCTTGGACACGCATTTCCTTGTTGGCTAGACTGCATAAGCCCCCATCCAATAGCTGTTCCGTTAGCGTTTCCTGAAAATCTGTTGCAAAAATGCCGGATGGATTGCAATAATAGATTTTTTCCTGTTCCATATCAACATTCAGATTCGCCAATAGACCATCTCTTAAATCTAGATTGATTTTGCCTGACGGCTCGCCTGTTTCGGCATCCAGTATACTGATTTCCCCATTATGTTCATTTAGGAAAATCTGGTTTCCATGCCTTGCAATCTCAGCCACTCCGGTTTCCTTTGACCACACCACACTACCATCACTGCTGTTAAAGCAATAGAGCTTATACTCCGTCGACTCTGAATCGATTCTGGTGCCCAGCACCCCATATAGAAGGCCGCTGTCTGATATTGCCAGATGGGATAGTCCATATCCCACTTCCGAATAATCGGCCTCCGAGGTAGGAATGGATAACGATAATTCCCTGATCTGCATCTGCCCCTCTGACATTTCCAGATAGTAGTACATGTATTTACCCACTGGATGCATTCCGACAAGTGGGTTGTCTGACAGTTCTCCCATCGAGACAATCACATTTCCCTGTGAATCGATACATGCAGAATTGACCCGTTTGTTTTCTGGCAATAGCGATGCGCTTATTTCTTCCCGCTTTTCCCATGTCTTTCCGTCATCACTACTCTTGAAGCAATGAATATCACCTGGCTCATTTTCAAATAACAATTGAATTGTCCCATCTTCCTCCCGACGACAATCGAATATCTTCTGAACGTTTTCGGGAAATGAGAGTTTTCCTTCCTCATACCGCCCGGTTGTGTTTGAGTCACTTTGTTCGCTCCCGCCCTGCACTGGCTCTTTTTTCGCCGGCGTATTACATCCCGCTATAAATGCCAATACTAATAGAATGAATACTATTAAATAATGTTTTTTCATTTTTGCCTCCAATCTGATTGATTGACTTCACTTTATCACATTTATTCTTTTCAAGTCCTCTAGAAATCCTCTAATCGCAGAGCACATTTTTAGAGAACTTTTAGAGATATACTATGCTATAATTAAAACACTTTTATATAGATAGAAACGGGGTTTTTTATGCGAATTTTATTGATTGAAGATGATAAAAATCTGTCCGAGCTGATGACATACGGCTTAGAGGCAGAAAGCTACATTGTTGACTGCTGTCCAGACGGCAATGACGGATTGCTGATGGCCTTACAAAACATCCATGACCTGATTCTGTTAGACCGAATGCTGCCAAGTATTGCTGGCGAAATGATTTTGACCCGCATCCGTAAACATGGTATTACTACACCAGTCATATTTATTACAGCACTCGATGATGCTCAGGAAAAAATTAATTGTCTGGATTTAGGTGCTGACGATTATCTCGTTAAGCCATTTGATATTGGTGAATTATTAGCCCGGATTCGCAGTGTCATGCGCCGGGCTACGAGCAGTGCCAGTACCAATTGTCTGCATTATGGTGATTTGGATTTTCTTGAAAAAGAATCTACTTTAATCTATCAGGGTAAGCCTACCATCTTGACCAAAACAGAAAATGAATTATTGTCCTACTTTTTCCGCAATCCCGAACAAACACTGAGCCGCAGTCAAATTATTGGAAATGTGTGGGGGCTGGGGGCCGAAATTGAGGATGGCAATCTGGATAATTTTATCTACCTGCTTCGTAAGAAACTACGCTCGATTGGTACAGAGGTGCAGATTGTTACGAAGCACCGTCAGGGCTATTGTCTGTCGGACAAACAAAGGAGGTCCTAATGTTTCAAAAATTGCATTTTAAGCTGGCATTCATTTGCTGCATTATTACCGCTATTATTGTCTTTGTTATTATTGTCTGCTGTCTTTCTATTTCCGAAAAAAATATGTTCGGGCAAGAGCAGGCGATGTTTTCAATGCGGGCGAATGCGATTACCTCAGACCTTTATAATGCGCCAAATATTACGATGGATTGGTATCTGAAAAACAATGACCATTCCACTAACCGGCTTTATATTGAAGTAAATCAGGCCTGTTCTGCCTTTACTTCTCTAGTGTTTTCAGCGGAGGACTATTTACTGATTGATGATATCAAAGCTTATCGAGAGCTTCATGTGCCCTTACAATCCAATGATGTTTATGCGTTCCAAGCGGAGCAAACGCAGTTTTCTTATCAGGACGCCGAGCATAAATATCTGGTCATGGCGGCAACTATTTCCAAACGGGATTCCGCCATTGATTTTATTTATCTGTATCAATTGGATGATTACTTAAGCAAAGTGAACACGCAGCGCTTCCATTATTTTATGATTTGGCTGGGAGCGATTTTGCTGCTGTACGTCTTCTCTTATTTTTTTACCGGTCAATTGCTGAAACCGATTATTCAAAACAATAATAAACAAAAGCAGTTCATTGCCCTTGCTTCTCATGAACTGCGCTCGCCACTGGCTGTTTTTAAAACCGGAATTTCCATTTTAAAGAACCGGCCACCAATTGATAAGGCCGAACATTTTTCTAATATGATGAATGACGAGGTACTGCGAATGGAACGTCTGGTTAGTGATTTGCTGTTCCTATCGAAAGCAGAAGAGGCTGCTCTTGGGTATCAATTCGCCGATGTTGACATTCCACAATTAATGAAATCCGTATATGAAAAATATACTTCCATCGCCACGAAAAAGCAACTAGAGCTTAATTTAACCATAAACGGATTCCAATCGTGTAACTGCCGCTGTGATGAACAGCGAATTACACAAGCTATTATTATTTTACTTGATAATGCTATTTTTTATACTCCTGCCGGTCATCAAATCACCTTGAATTTTTATGCCAACCGCCAGAAATGTTCGATCGAAGTTATTGATACCGGCATCGGTGTGGCGGATGATGAAAAGGACAAGATTTTTGACCGCTTTTATCAAACCGATAAATCACATGGCGACAAGCAGCACTTTGGCCTAGGCTTATCCATTGCTCAGGAAATCTGCACTGCACATCACGGGAAAATTTCTGTCACGGATACCCCGGGTGGCGGCAGCACGTTTACCATCAAACTCCCTAGATAGTTTACTGTCTAGGGAGTTTACTCTCTAGATAGTTTTACTATCTTGATAGTAACGCCCCAGGAAACCTGAGGGTAAAAACGCCCCAGGAAACCTGGGGCGTTGGTTACAGAATATCGTCCGTCCATTCAATGTCGACGTCACCATTATTATCTGCTGGTGGAGTCGCTGGTGTCTCTGGCGGTGTTGGAGTTTCTGGAGTCTGTGGTGTTGATGGGGTCTGTGGGGTTGACGGGGTCTGTGGGGTTGACGGAGTCTGCGGGGTTGATGGTGTCTGCGGGGTTGATGGGGTCTGTGGGGTCGCTGGGGTTTCCGGCTTTTTGTCATCCGACGGATTGTTTGGAGCAACCACTTTTATCTTTCCGCTTCCCTTCATCTGGTAGATTACCGACTTATCTGAGGTCACATCGTTCTCACCAACTTCGAAATGCTGATTCGCATAAGCCTGAAATGGGTCCGCCTGCATCAACTCTGATACTTCATCCATGACATGCCAAATCTTGCCGTCAAACCATTCTACATTGCCATCATATATTCTTACTTTTACATCTTCTGCCTTTATCTGTCCGTTCATCCCCTGAACTTCTGCTGTTCCTGGCTGATATAATGCAATCACAGGGTATGCATCCATTCCAAGGACCGCGTAATCAAACAAGAATCCGCGTTCTTCGGTTCCGCCCGGTGTATTCAAATACAGGTATTGATTTTTATCTTCCGTATAAGCATAGACCACCAGACTGCCATCGCCTTGTCCCTGATGGATTGCTTCCATCTTTTCAGCTTCTGGCTGTTCTGTCTGAGAAATGCCTGCCGCAAAAGTGCCGGTATATGTGGTTAATTCCATCTCCTCACGACTGCTCCATAGCGCAAACAAGTCAATACCTTCGGTGCCATATTTTACACCGGCTTCATAACTGCCTTCATAAAGACCTTTTTCAAAGCTGCCTTTTTCATAGTAGATACTGCCACTATCAGCCAGACACAGCCAGGAGGTAAAATCTCCTTCATAAAGGTTATCTTTCAATCCGGTTTCAACGAACTGCACACTATTTTCACTGCGCATCATCACTTGAACTTGATCTGCCGCTGGCAAATACCAAGCCGTCATATAATCCTGACCGGCTTTGTCGTAGCCAGCTTCCACTACTAACACCAAATCGCCAGCTTCATCCGCCTGATAATAGCGGCGGCTGCCCTCGTGCAGCTTTGGCATCATTAGCTGGAAAAAGTCATCACTAATTAACATCGAGGCGGCTTCATCTAAGTAACCATCCGTATTTAGATTGGTCAGCAGTCGCGCTGTTTCTTCCTGAACCGTCTGACTCTCCTCGGCTACATTTACCGTAATTTCACTCAGCGCCGCTAGGCATTGTGCATCATCAAACAGCCGGTAACATTGTTCTAACATGTCACGCTGTTTTTTCTTCCTATTTTCCTGACCATACAGTTCGGCTAGAACCAGATAATCTTCCGCCGTAAATTCCCCGGCAGAATATTTTTCTTCATAGTCGGCAATTGCCTGCTGCGTTTCACTCAAGGTCACTTCCGCCATTTCCTGAAGCTCCGTATTTTCCAGACTGCCATCTTTTTCCTTGGCGTTATTACATCCCATCAGCGCAATCCCCAGCACCGTGGCAAATAATACTGCTGTCCATTTATTTTTCATGATTGTCCTCTTTTCCATTAATTTGCCGCTTTATCACCATCGGAAATCAGCTTGCGCAAGAATTTATCTGCACTTGTTCCCTTTTTATACTGCTCCGCTGAAATTATCTGCTTGGCCATCGAGTAAATGCTTTTGTACACGGTTGGTCCATATAGCGTGAACTCCTTGCCATCCTTTTTCAGGGTAATATAACCACGGAAGGCATAATCCGTCTGATATTGACTCGCCGGCAATCCAACCAGCACTGATGTATAGCGATAGCGCCCGGATACCGTCTCGTATATATTGTCCTCTAGTACACCTTTGTCATTCTTACCATATGACATTCCCTCCAGAACCTTTTCACCACCCTTCACGAGTGGATACTGCTCACGGTTGGCATTGTTCATCACGAGCGTTCCGTATTCCTGCAAGGTATAACCGGCAACGCCGTCCGTGGAGGTCAGCTTGCTTCGCAAACTTTTGGAAATTCCGGTCTTAAAGCGGATTCCTGCCTTCCCAGTGATTCTAATTGAAAAACCATGATAGGTCAGCAAATCTTCCAGCTCTGAAACTGCCGTGGCCTTGTACTGACTGCCATTATGGCTTAACGTCCAGACATACATTCCGGTCGGAACACCAGCATCATTATATTGATACATAACGGCTGTTTTGGCCTTGCCATTTTTCGCCTTAACGGTATAACTGCCACTCTTCACTTCTGCCGAGTAGCAAACACCATCCAGATAAATATTGGCATCCGCATAACCTGCCGGTGGCTTCAGAGAGATACTGTAGGATACAGTTGCCGCAGGCTCGGTTGGCTTCGCGCAAGCCTTGGTCGGCATATTATTATAAACTGGTATTTTAAATACAAAGGTATTGTCTAATGAATTGGCATTGCTGTATAGCTTCCTGGTACTGGTGGCCTCACTCGATGGTGCACAGATATTTTGCATATACTGATGCCAATAGGTGCCATAGTAGCTGGCATCCACATCAAATTTCTGTAAATACAAGGTATCTTGTCCCTTCAAAATATAGTTGGCTGAGATTACCTGCGCGCCGCCTAAAATGGATTTGTACCCATTGTTCCAGCCCTCTTGCTTCGCCTTCGCTAGTCCACTTTCATAGACCGCTTTGTCGGTTGTTCCGGTTGCTCCGATATTGAAAAAGTTATAATAGCCCTCGTACCCTGAATATGTTCCCGAAATCAGTGGTGATGCTCCCCGTCCTTGTTCCTGAAACACTCGGCTGGCGAGGTGGAACGGACTGACATTCAATCCGGCTCCGACATTCCAGAAAATGTTCGCATAATTCTGACTCGTCTGGGGTGCATTTCCGGTCATAAAGGTATTGTTTAAAAAACTTTTTACTGCTGCCTCGGTATGGTAGGTTTTATTATAGGTCAGCAGCTCAAACTGAAAAATATAGTTTTCCGTCAATCCATTTCTTGGGTCAAGATAGTATTCTAGCGTATCCTCGGTTGCATATGCCCAGCCTTTACTGTATAGGCCATCATACATATAAGCAGGGAATGAGGACTCAATCAGGCTTCGCCCCTCTTTTAATTCCTCCGCCACAACAGTTTTCCAATCCAGATTGGTGTTCATTTTTACAAAGGTCCACTTTGGATGTGCCTGCTTTAAAGCCGTTAGGGCATCTTTGTAGCTGTCTGGAAATTGGTCAATGTCCGCATAACTTTGTGCCTTTGCTGCAAATACGCGCATGACTCGCTGAGGTGTAGTGGTCATGTACTCCTGTTCCCAATTCAGGAACATTTCATCGGAACAGGCCAGATTTTTTCGCAGCACGTAGCCTTGATACATCTGGTCCTGATAGGCAAATGACACTTCAACCCACACTTCTTGATTTTCATTGATAGTAACGTTTTTTATTTCGACTGGCTGTCCGCTTGGTACAGTTGCGATGAAACTGCCGTCAGCATTTGCTTCGCCACGGACCACGTACTCATCACTTAAATAAACTAAGGCCAGCACTGGATGGTCACTTAGAATGTCCTGGAGGGCCTGCTGGCCCTCGGCTGAAATATTTTCTCCGACCAGCCGAATTCCGTTGTCCGCCGCCGGTTCACCCTCTGCTGCAGCTATGTCATTTTCTGTAGTTATTTCGTCGTCTTCCGTAGTTATCTCGTCTTCCGTAGCTATCTCAGCTTGCGTAGATATTTCGTCTTCTGTGGCCGCTTCAACGATTTCAGTCGATTCGGTTTCCTCTGCCACAACGACACCAGCAAAGCACGGTGCTACTAGTGTCATACTAATAAACACTGCTGCTACCAACAATCTCCATCTCTTTCTCATTCGCCAATAACCTCTCTTCGGTCAAGTTTTCTGATGTTTTTTATTATACATGATTCCTTAAAAAATGACACGCTCCAATTTATGTAAACCAATTCTCCAAAAAATTCAACTGCTCATAACTATCTTCCTCAAGGTACCCCGCTACAATATCCTTCATTTGATACCGCAACTCATTTTCCTGACAGCCCTTCCCGAACTGTTTCCATAAGCTTCTGGCATCTGGCGAATTACAGTAGTAATCGTTGTGATATTGTTCAATATATCGCCTCTTCAGCCCGGGAAAATGTTTGTCCAACTGCTGATAGTAATACTCCCGCTGATTTGACCGAAGCGTTACCCCGAACATTGGATAGATGAATTTGGCGCCATTTTCCTTTGCCAAATGAATCATGTTACGGACATTTTCCGCGCTATCCGTCAGAAACGGCAACATCGGTGTCATCAAAATCCCGGCAAAGATACCGGCATCGGTTAATTGCTTAATCGCCGCCAGACGCTTGGAGGACACTCCGACATTCGGCTCAATCAAATGGCTCAGTTCATCATCCGCAGTAGTTACTGTGATGCAAACAAGGACCGCTTGATGCTGGTTGATTCGAGTTAAAACATCAATATCTCTGGTCACCAAATCACTTTTGGTAAAGATAACCGCACCATACTGATGCTCAGCCAACAATTCCAAGGCCCCTCTGGTCAGCTTTAATTCTTTTTCCAGTGGATTATATGGGTCACTCATTGCACCACTTGCCACAACACCCCTTTTCCGCTTGGTCTTTAGTTCTTTTTGCAGCAGGCTAAGGGCATCGGCTTTGGCCCGCACGCGGTCGAAATCCTCGATATGATAACATTCGCTGCGGCTGTCACAGTAAATACAGCCATGGCAGCAGCCGCGGTAAATATTCATATTGTAATCGTATGTAAACCATTTATCACTGCTTTTTACTGGTGACAGCATCGTTTTCGCTGGTATATATTCAATGTTCATCTATATTTTTCCTATTCTGTTAATAAGATATAATTATAATTTTTTATTTAGGCTCTCGTCAAGTAGCAATTTGCCCTTTTCTTTGGAAACCAAGGGCGAATTACAAGAAATGGGAATCGCTATAATTGATTGCGATTCCCATTTCTTCATCCTAATGCCACATCTAAAACCATCATCAGCGCAAATCCAACTGCCACTCCTATCGTACCAAGATTAGAATGCGCGCCCGCCTGTGCCTCTGGTATTAACTCCTCAACCACTACATAAATCATTGCGCCGGCGGCAAATGCCAGTATATATGGCAAAACCGGTAAGACCAACGTAGTCAATGCCATCGTTACGATTGCGCTGACAGGCTCCACTAGTCCGCTGAAAAAGCCATAGACAAAGGCCTTCTGTCTGGACAACCCACTGCCAATCAGCGGCATCGAAATGATTGCTCCTTCAGGAAAATTCTGAATTGCGATTCCTAGTGCCAGGGCAAATGCTCCTGCCAGCGAAAGCGCATTTCCACCAGCAAGGATGCCAGCAAACACCACTCCAACGGCCATCCCTTCGGGAATATTATGAAGCGTAACAGCCAGCACCAGCATCGTTGATTTTTTTAATCCAGATTTCTTTCCTTCCGCGGTTGTCGCATCCACATGTAAGTGGGGAATTATCACATCTAGTAATAGCAAAAAACCAATTCCCAGCAAAAATCCTGCTAATGCTGGCAACCACGCCACACGCCCTTGCCCTTCTGCCATTTCAATTGCAGGAATGAGCAATGACCAAACCGAAGCGGCAATCATTACCCCTGAAGCAAATCCCAGCAACGCCTTCCGCAGCGCCATATGCATTTCTTCTTTCAAGAAAAACACCATTGCCGAACCCAGTGTTGTACCCACAAGCGGTAGCAATATCCCACAAATAATACTCGGTGATACACTCATCAAAGTCCTCCTTTTTTTGCGGTTATAATATTATATATTAAAACAAGCAGTTAGTTTCATCTAACTGCTTGTAGATTATCAAATCTGATTACATTTGTCAATTTTCATTTAAATTTTCTTGAATGCGAAATGTGATTATTTCCTGTATCAATTCATATGGCAAGGGCTTATTATACGGAAATTGAATTGCTCCCTTCGAGCATTTATATTCGGTTAGCCGGTCGGCAAATGCCTCGATTGGACCTGGGGCTGGATATAGACCAAGGTGTTTCTTCGCTCCTGAAAAATGAATCAGATTCCCTTTTAAAACAAAGGTTGGCATTCCCCATGAGATTTTTTCGGTTATATCTGGCGAACTCGAAAGAATCATTTCACGTAACTTTTCCATTCGTAGCCGTACCTCGCCTTCATATGCGGCAATGTATTCCGCCACTGTGGTGTATTGTATTTTCTCTTCGCTGCTCATAAATACCTCCTTTAAAATTGTTATATTGCGCTTGTTATATCATTTTACTTCTGACATAATCAAGATAACGCATCATACCTTCTTCTTCTTTTTGATTATAATCAAACCCAAAGAAATCAGCCACCTCAACCGCCATAATCCGAAACAGCTCACAAGCTGTAAATACTGCTTCCCATAAATGAAGATAGTCACTGTCAGAGTATGTTTTGGTATACATATTGTAAAGCTCTGATGGTAAATATTCTTTAAAATATTTACCCATTTTACCCGCCGAAACACCAAAGTCTGTTTGGATTCCAATATACCACTCGGTCATCTGATTGAGCATGTCCCGCACATAGCGATTGAACATCTCCATTGTATATGGCAGTTCGTCTCTGGCGATTCCTTTGGCGACGTTATTGAGACACCACCAAAATTCATTGCAGGTATTGCCAAAGACATGCTCGTCTGGGCGTTTCACATAGAAAAATGCATTATCTGGGACAATATGTGGCAAATATCCATCTTTATCTAACAATATCATCGCCGGTTCACCGCTATCTCCATAGGGCTGGTCAACAACGCTTAGGTCAATTCGATTGCCATCGGCAAAAATCATTAGATAGGTAAAGTGGCCATCATTCATCGGCGGCAGCAACGGATGCTTGTTTAACTCAGGCAGTTGGGCAATCGCTGGCTCTCCAAACGACTGTGTTATCCATTCCATATTATTATAAAATGGCTGTACGTCTTTCACAAAATAGGTGATATCATAGTCTTGGTAATTGTCCTTCGGTATCTCTGGATTGGCCCTTGAACCCACCAGCAAAACCGCACGGATTCGTTCATCCTCGTTTGCTACCTTCAAGATTAAATCATACATTTCTTTTTCACTACGCATATGCTTTCTCCTTATCGCCCTTAACATAGGATTGTCCTATTCTTTCTTGTTTTACCAAAAAAATTTCCTCTCCATTATTGTATCATAATAAAGAGGAAATTAATTATTAAATTTAACTATTGTCACAATACTCCATGTACAATTGGTGTGTAGGTATCAATAAATTGATAATCATTAAAAGAATCATGATTAATCGACCACCCCATCAGCCCTCGAATCGGAGTCCCATCACTCGCCAGTTGGTCTAACGCCCAGGCTACATCCGCGGGGTCCTGAACATAGCCATTAAAGGCCGCATCCTCAGTGGTCGGCAAGCCAATTGCCAGCTTACCTGCCGGGATTTGATAGTATTCCTGCTCGCCATTTATTATCGCTGCGGTTAGTGTATACAAAAATAAGGCCTTATTTTCATCATCATCCTGCGCCAAATAATAATCGCCCAGCCAGACACCATCTTCTCCTTGATTATAGTATTGTGGAAAGATTAAATCATAATTCCCCTCTAACCTCTCCAGATATGGCGCATATGGAGCATCTTCCCCACGCAATAGTGGAAACTCCGGTGTCATCGTTATGTAAAACGGCCGTCCCTGCACGGCAAAATATTGTCTCACCGTCAATAATGCTTCCGGAATCACTTCCTGATTATCAGCCGCTGTCACCGCCGCCCCTTCCAAATCAAGGCAGATACCATCAAATCCATAGGTGTTGACGACATCAATTAACTGATTTACAAAAGCGGTTTGGTCATTTTCCGATAAGGCGACATAAGTATTTGCTCCACCAAGTGTTACCAGCACCGTCCGACCTTCCCGCTTTAAGTCCCGCACTCCTTCGGCAACCTCGGCATCGGCAAGATATAAGGATGAAAGATTTGGCATTCCCGAATTATCGGTCGAGAAAACAATACAGACAACATTATATCCAGACGGAATGGAAGCCAGATTGCTACCTGACTCCCATTCAAATAAAAAACCTATAATTACATTTTCTGATTCTATCCCCTGCGGCAAATAAATACCTCCTGTGTTCCTAGATATGGCATTATATTCATGACACAGGTTTTACTATTCCAATTTTTATGGAAATCCCATATCCTATGGAATTTGAAAATCAATTTCTGCAATAACTTCATCATCAACGTTCTTATTTGTTAAACATAGTTTTAATTCTTTTTCACCTTGATATAAAAATGTGATTTCATGTGTCCGGCTACCGTCCTCGTTCTCTGGACTGAATCCCATGAGCCACTGGATGTCATTCCCCTCGCCATCCACTAAGAAAATGTCCGGGTCATTATATGGGTCGTTGTATGGTGCCTGGGTGAAATCTGGTGTTTCAAATTCAAGTGTTAATCCCGTTTTCGTAACGATTGCTTTTAACAGCTTCACTCCGTTTACTTCTTGATTCAGCACATATTCCATGTTATCCGAAGTATCTACTGTTACTGGGAATTTTAACTTCCAATCTCCGGAAACAGCGGCTGTGGTCATATATTCACCAGAACTGTCATGATTATCGGCATCATAGCCACAGAGTTCGTCGATTACAATTCTAAAATCTAATGCTTCACCATCTGCAATTTTTAATTCTTGATTCAACTTCATATAACCAAGTGATGTTTCACCGAACAAAACAAATGTGCCATCTTCTGCTCTACGAAATCCCATCCCACAGTCGGCAATAATTCCATTCACACTGGTACTGTTTGTCAATGCATCGCTGCCAATCAAAATATAGTCAGACTCATTCAGCTTTGCATCATCACTTGTTAATACCGCTGTATAATAGAGTTGATAGCCATCGCAGTAGATATCCTTCATTGTAATTGTCACACCGGCATCTGTTACTTCTGTAACCGCTGCCGAAGAATCACCTGCTGTCTGTACCGCAGATGTTTTTTCACCAATTACGGTATACTTATCGGTTAAAGTCTGCTCATCCTTGGTGCCTTTAACGGTACCCACCATTTTATCAATGGTATCACTAAATACACCGGATGCCAGAGCTGTTCCGCCACCTACCGTAACTACAAATGCACATACAATTGCTGCCGCCTTGGCAATCTGTTTTCTAATATTCTTATTTTTATTAAATCCTGTTTTCATATTGCGCGCCTCCTTAAGAACTTGGTCCTTAGCTTTTTGCTTATCATTCATGGATAACTCAACAATCTCATACTCCAGAAAATCTGTTTCTACGTCATTCAACAGTTCATATATGTTTTTCATATCAAACACCTCTTTCCAGCGAAAAATGCTTTCGAATTTTTTTACGTCCACGGGAGATGCGGTTATAGATGACCGCTTTTTCCAAACCGGTTTCCCGGCTTACTTCCTCAATGCTTTCCTCTTCCACATAGAGCCGCATAAATAATTGGCGGTCTTGTGGTTTCAAACAACTAAGCATCATTTCCAATTCTTCTGAAATTTCTTCTTCTAACAACTGCATGATTGTGGCATCTTCTCTCATTATCTCGGTTTCTTCCAAGCTGACCGCTCGAAGCTCCTTTTGGTAACTTCGCAAATAATCAATGGACCGGTATCTGGCGATTGCGGCTGCCCAATTTTTAAAGCTGTTTTTTGATTCATCAAAATAGGAACTATTTTCCCATATCTTTAAAAGCACATCGTTAAAGCATTCCTCTTGCCGTTCTGGCAGAGTAAATAGATTCTTACGGATGACTGCCATCAGCAGTGCCCCATAATGGTCAATCACATAGGCAAGGGCATTTTCATTATGCCGCTGCAACTGTTGAATGTAATTGTTTTCTCCAATTTTCATAATAGTAACCATCCTTTACGAACCGGCGCGCTGGTTTGTATTTTGTCTTACACTCTATATTACGAAAACTGGAACGTATTTTCTATCACTTTTTATAAATTTATTTATTTCCGTCTATTCTCGATTTTTTAACACCTCCGCCATTTCAATTTTTTGCACCCGTTTCAAATGCAGAAAATTTACGGCCAGATAGACAATAAAGCCAAACAATGCTACCAGTCCCAGCAGATGTATCGGGATAAAGGGTTCCAGATAGCCGTTCATCCGAACGAATATCAATAAGAAGGCCCACTTCAAAACATTGCATATAATTGGTAGTGAAATTAGCAATGCCACCACAACGGCTAATGTGGTTGCACTCAGATACAGCTTCTTTATCTCCTTATCTTGATAACCCATCACCTTCATAAAAGAGATGCTCTGGGTGTTCTTATCCACAACAATTTTTGTTAAGATATAGATAACCACAAAATAAATAACCAATGCTGCGCCGAGACAAATGGATGACATTTGGCCAAACGTTGCCAACATCTGCTCGCCCGCATCCGCTAAGTCCTCCGGAGTAATTGTTGCCGCTATATATTCTTCTGGAATAGTAAGTGGTGTATTTGACAAATAACCGCTGACATGCTCATCCGGCTTTCCGACCATGTGATTGAGTGATGAGCGTTCCATAAAGGCGGCAAATCCTGCTGGATACTCCTTCAAACCAGCGACTGTTAACTGGTAACTTTTCTGGCCGTAGGCATCCGTAAATGTTAGTGTGTCGCCAATTCCAACCCCTATTTTTTTGCCCAACTGTTCTGATATAATTACTTCATTTTTTGCCAAATCAGCAACTTCAAGATTCCAGTATGCTGAATCCTCTGCCACTCCGTAAAAGGTTATCTCCAGATTTTTATCTGCTCGTTCAAAGAAGATTTCCAATGATTGTAAGGAAAATGCTTCTGCATCGTCTACGTCCACTTGATAAGGCATTTTTATTATATATTGATAGTTACTGACGGCTTTTTCTGCAATCTGTTCTTGATAATTACGTATCATCGGTTTCATTGTCAAACCAAACAACAGAATAAAGCTGGCAAACAGCATTCCGAAAAACAGCATGATATAATTTCCTTTATTCTGCAATATGACCCGCAGGCGAAATCGCTGTAAAAAGGACACCTTGGGCAAACGGATGGCCCGCTTTTGTTTGGTCCGTTTCAAATCTCGCCGCAAATATTTCAGTGGTGAAAGCGATAATTTAAAACATAACATCAACGCATTGATAACGAAAATCATAACTACCGGCAAAATCGTGGTTAGCATAAATGCTTCCAGATAAAAGCCTGGCTGAGTCGGCGGCAGACTATAAGAACCGTAATACAAACCATAGTACAGTTTTGTGCCGACTGTATACGTTAAAATATTGCCAACAATTGCTCCTGATAGCGTCACCCATACCGGAAGCATTAAATAATGCCTGACCAGCTCATATTTTTTATAACCGCTGGCAAATAATGTGCCAATGACAGCCGCCTCTTCTTCCACGGTACTTGATATGATTACAGTGAATACAAATGCCATAATCACTTGAATGATGTATAGAAACAGCTTCATCATTGGAATATCCGAGCCCATATCGTCTAATAAAAACGAAATACTCTGATTTTCCTGCGCCATCAAAAAAGCGGACAATGGAATCTGCTGTTCTACCAGATAAGCCTTTAAATCATCGGATAAATCCTTCTGCTCACCATCTGTCAAGTCACGATTTGCATAGCGGTAAGAGTAGCTATATGTAATATCCTCGGCATACCACTCATCAAGGGTCAAAGATGGTGTGATACATATTCCAAAATCATAGGCATCCATCATTAAATCAGTATTCTTTTTAAAGAGTGAGGAATAATCGGGAACCGAAATCAGCCCCACAACTTCTAAACTGCATTCCGCAGTCTCAAAGATATCCCCTACCTGAAAATCATTTTTTTCGGCAAACAGCCGGTCGAGTGCTATCTCACCTGGGCGCTCTGGCAATTTCCCCTCCCACAAGGATGGCAGATTCATTTCACTGCGATTCTCATATATGCGAATGGTCTGACCGCTCGCTAACTCTGCGTCGGCATAATAGTTCTTGACAATTGTTACCCCAAGTTCCTCTGCATCGGCAAGGAGCGTTATTTGGATTTGCTGTTTTGCCACAAACTGACCATCTTCGATTTGATTTTTCAGATGGTCCTGCTCTACACCATCGCGAACACCTTCGGCCATTACCAAGAAACCGGAAATAATCATTACCATTACTGCAAAAATAATAAAAATCGCCAGATAACGGTCGGCATGGTTTTTTATTTCTCGTTTATATCTTTTTCTTAATGGATTCAACATCGGCCGCCCTCCTTTTACCAAGTTAGTTCTAGCGCCGGAATCCGGTCACTGTTACATTCATTTTTGGTGATTTGTCCATCACGCAGTTTCATCACCCGATGAGAAATTCCGGCAATGGCAGCATTATGGGTTACCAATATTACGGTTGTGCCAAATTTTTCATTGACGGACTCAATCAAAGCCAAAATCTCCTTTGAAGTCTTGTAATCCAAGGCTCCCGTTGGTTCGTCGCATAGCAGAATGTGTGGATTTTTGATTAAGGCCCTGCCAATCGAACAACGCTGTTGCTGTCCGCCCGAAAGCTGATTCGGCAGCTTATTACGATGCTCGTATAAACCTAACGTATGTAATAGCTCATCCATTGGCAGCGGATTCTTGCTTAAATACTGACCAACCTCAATGTTTTCCTGAACCGTCAGATTCGGTATCAGGTTATAAAACTGAAAAACAAAGCCCAAACTGTTCCGGCGATACTCCGATAGAGCACCTTTGCCGAGCGCAGAGAGGGCTTTGTCATTTACTAGTAGTTCACCACCATCGGCTGACTCAATTCCGCCAATAATGTTTAGTAGTGTGGATTTACCAGAGCCAGAGGGTCCTAACAAAACACAGATTTCGCCAGCCTTCACCTCACAGGTAAGACCTTTTAATACCTCAACCCGGGCATCTCCGTTACCATAGAATTTTTGCAAATTTGTTATTTTTATCATCGCTATTTCCTCCTCTTTTATATGAACGTCAAATCAAATGAATATCGCTTCATATGTTCATATTGTCATAACTGTGACCATTTGTCAACTAGAATTGTTGATTTATTATGACTTTTTATTCGGAGGCTTATAGCCTTTACTCATATTCGTTTGTTGGCGGCAAACAGGCATAATCCCGGCAAATATAATACGTCGTTTGATCATTTACCAATGGATATTCTGCGGTGGGCTGTTCATATATGATAATATTGCATTGCAGACCTGCCTTTTTCTTCAGTTTCCTCAAGTCTTCTTGCTCCTTCAAGACACAGACAAGATGTTCCGCGGGATATTTGTCCGCTAGGTATGCCAGCAGAAAAAAACTGTACCCCGTTGGATAGGCATTGGCCTTACGTTCCATAAAACGCAACTGTTTTTTAGCCTGCTGCCGGATTTTATCATCATTGCATAGCTCTGCCATTCGAACCAGATTGTACGCCATCACGGAATTTCCGCTAGGGATTGCTCCGTCATAAGTTTCCTTGGGCCTTGCAATCGTTTTCTCGTTATTACTGCCATTTAAGAAAAATCCGCCGCCATCCTGGTCTGCGAAATCCGTCAGTACCTTCTTCAAAAACGCTTCTGCCTGTCTCAAATATTTCCGTTCCAGCGTAATATCATATAATTTTAGCATTGCAAATATGCCATAGGCATACTCATCAAGAAAACCTTTGTTCATCCGCTCGCCTTCTCGATAGCCAACATATAGCTGTCCTTCTTCGATGAGGTTCTTCTCAATAAACACTGCTGCCTGCTCGGCGGCCATCCGATACTCTTCCTTTTCAAAGACCTGGTACATCGCCGCCAATGCACCAATCATCAGATAATTCCAAGCGGTTAACATCTTATCATCGAGGTGCAGCTTGGTTCTGCTCTTCCGGTATTCATACAGCGCCTTGTTGGCGTTGGTAAATTGGCTGACATCAGTTTCGCGCCGATGGTGCAGCAAATTGGGAATGTTTTTTCCTTCAAAGTTACCGGATGTGGTAATTCCGTAAAAACGATTATAGGTTTCCCCAGCCTCTTGTCCTAATACCTCGATAATTTCTGGTGCTGTAAATGTATAAAACTTTCCCTCTTCACCTTCACTATCGGCATCCAAGGCACTGTAAAATCCACCTTCCGGGCTCGTCATTTCATTCAAAATATACGATACAGTCTGTTCTGCCGCAGTCCGATAGATTGCTTTTCCGGTTAACTGGAAGGTTTTCGCATAAGCCATCATTAACAAAGCATTGTCGTAAAGCATCTTTTCAAAATGCGGTACTAAAAAATAGGCATCGGTTGAATACCGCGAAAAGCCGCCGCCAATGTGGTCAAAGATTCCGCCTTTCCACAGCTTCTCAAGGGTTAGCTCGACCATTTCTAAGGCGGTCGGCTTGTCCAGACCGATAGGATGAGTATGATATGCCAGAAGAAAAAGCAGGTTGTGGGCTGCTGGGAATTTGGGAGCATTTCCAAAACCACCATTTTCTTTATCAAATATATATTGGTAATTTTGAATTGCTGTTTTGAGCAAATCATTGTTTTCGGCTACTTCTTCATCTGTCTCCTGAGCCTCTTGCTGTAAATATGTTACTGAGGCCTCGGCAGAAGCCAGTAGAACGGCTTTCTCTGTGTTCCATTTGTGGCTAATTGTGTGCAGTAACTCGGTGAAGCCAAGCTGTCCGTATGCCGCAGTTTTAGGAAAATAGGTACCGGCAAAAAATGGTTTCTGGTCTGGGGTTAAAAATATACTCATCGGCCAGCCGCCACTTCCGGTCATTGCTTGGCAGATGGACATGTAAATGCTGTCAAGGTCTGGGCGCAGTTCGCGGTCTACCTTGATGGATATGAAGTTCTCATTCAATATATTGGCGACGTCGTTGTCTTCAAAGCTTTCTTTTTCCATGACGTGGCACCAGTGACAAGTACGTAAAATAGACCATGTCAGCTATACCCAATAGATAGGAAAACGGGCTTATTCTCAGACTTCGCTTTCTCAAAGGCTTCTTCTCCCCACGGGAACCAATCCACTGGATTATATGCGTGTTGTAATAGGTAAGGAGATTTTTCGTTAGCCAACCTGTTGGCTTTTAATCTATTGGGTACTTCAGATGAATGTTTCATATGGCATCACCACCTTTCGATTACTTCTATAAGAAGTTTATTTTCATTTCAATATTCTTTCCTTCCCGTTTCCAAATTATGCTGTCAATAATAATTTTATCTCGTCTTTGCTTAGCGGAGGTAACGAGTGACCCAGTCTGCTGATGGGGATGGCATTATGCGCATAGGGTAGAATATCGATGGATTAAAAATGGCGGGGATTTTCCCCGCCAAAGATTGAACTCAACACCTATATCTCCTTCTGAATTAACTTCCCATTTTCTTTTTCATTCAAAAACAAGTCATAAACATATGCTGAACCTTCCAAATACAATTCTGTCTGTAAATCATGTAACATTTCAAATACCTTAGAATTATAAAATTGAATCAAAGCGTCGTCCATCTCTATATGATTGTCCTCAATGATAAATACGATAATATCCTGAATAATGTATTCTATCAATTGCTTCTTTTTATTCATTCAAAACACCCACCTTTTTCAAACACAAAATAGCATCATTTGTATGAAAAGAATATTGATTCGTTAACTTTTTATATTCCATTCCTTTTACCAATGTATGTACATCTATCAAGCCTGAAGAAAACTGGCGAAACAACAATGCCAAATCGTCGTTCGCAATCGGACCTTTTACGATATCATATTTATTATCATGGTTACATTCTTTACTCCCGATATCTTCATACTTTCTACTTCGATTATTTAATACGAACTTGGCCCAGCTTTCTATTGGTGAATCAAATACTTTTACATTTAGTGTTTGGCTTTTTTCTTCTTCAAACTCAAATATTGTAACAATAGGGTTTTCTCCGTAAATTCTAGATACACGTACCGCCATTTTGTGAGCCTGCTCTTTTATGGGTGTGAGATAGAACCCCTGTCCAAAATCTTTATATGGTCTGCACTTTTCAAGCTTTATTTCTTCTATTTCAATATTTGAACCATGGTATAAAATCATGCTATCTTCCCCCCATTGTTCTGACATATCTTTATCAAATCCTCAACTGTATCTTCTAAGGAGAGGGTATGTTCTACTTCATAATGTTCTTTTAAGAATTCGATTCCTTTGTAATTATAAAGATATCGAAATGCCTCAGTCACACTAAGTTCAGTTAGCCCCGCAAACTCATTTATACAGACTACTATATAATTAATCTTATTGATTTCTTCTTTATGCATATCTTTACCTCCCAATAAAAAAATACTACTATCACTATTATTATACCCAGATAGCTCTATTTCCGCAAATACTTTTGAGATTGAAAGAAGCCACCTATTGTAAAATAAGCAGCTTTATGTATTCAAAATTTAGTCTATTTTAAAAACATGACACCAGTGACAAGTCGAAATCTGTCACATTTTCACGAATACCCAATAGATAAAAAAACTGGCTTGAACACCACCAAAAATAGCGTCATTGCCCCGATTCTTTTTAGCCATTGTTTCACTTTCATATTAACCCCCTATAAAATTCACTATAAACTAAACTGTTTTGTAATCGAAGATAGCTTTTGGGATGATACTTCCACTTCCTTCATATTTTGTACCAGTCCATGTGATTCCCCTGATATATCAGCACTTAAACCAGCCATGTTCGAAGTTTCTCCGGCTCCGTTTTGAGTGGCGGCACTGATTTCATGGATTGAATGAATAATCCCCTGAGTGGACGTTAATAGCTGTTTTGATGCTCCATTAAAATCCTGAGTCATCCCACTCATGTAGTCCGCATCTTTGTTATAGCTATTTGTCGCCTTTAACATTTTTTCATAATCATCCATTATATCCGTAGCAACATAATTCAGTAAGTCATTGGAACGCATTGTTAGATTGGAAACTGCTGAATTTACTTTTTTTGTAATCACCTGAATCTTGGAAACCGTATTTTCTGAATTTTCCGCAAGACTGCCGATTTCACCGGCAACAACTGCGAAGCCTCTTCCGGATTCCCCGGCTCTTGCTGCTTCGATGGATGCATTTAATGCCAGTAGGTTAGTCTGGCTCGTAATTTCCAAAATAGCTTCTGCCAACTGGCTGATTTCTTCCACAGCCTTGGAATCTTCCAGTGCCTGATCCAGTCCTTCTTTTATCTCACCAAAAACCTTGTTCGCCTTATTTCTGGAATCCATAATATTCCGGTTTAATGTCACGGCTCTTTCATGGATTTCCTCAGCCATAGTATATCCGGAATCTGCTTTTTGAGCCAACATTCCCATGGACTCCTCCATCTCATTGGATACATCCAGCACATACTCGGCAGATGCACTGGTTTCCTCCATTCCGGCGGATAATTTCTGGGTCGCTTCTGAAGTATCAACCAGTTCTCGGTTAATACTTCCCAACGTTACATTCGCTGATTGAATCTGAATATCAAGAGCCTCTGATTCCTGCTTAATTTCCATCACGGTCTGACGCATATTTTCTCGCATCTGCACGATATCATTCGCCAACGTTCCCATCTCATCCTTACGCTCGAGATACTTCTTAGGAATCCGATACGTCAAATCCTTGGCCGCCACATGCTCAGATAAAACCTTTATTTCTTCGATTGGTTTCAGTATCCCAGTTCCCAATGCCGCCGCAATGCCAGTGGCAAAAATAAGCGCCACAAGCGAAACTGAAATAATCTGAATCGAACCATTCCGGTCTGCTTTATCTATTCTTGCATTCACCTTGGCCGCATGGCTGTCATTCCAGACAGAGCAGTTCTCTAAGACCGCCATAAATGATGCCACACTTTCGCCATATTTACCATTTAATAAGTTAATTGCTTCATCGAGATTACCCTGCCGGTACTTCTCAATTATTTCTGTTCTGGACTGTATGTATGCTTCGGATATGTTCTGTACCTCCGTAAATGCTGCTCTATCCTCTTCTTCAACCAGAACTTCCTCATAAGCCTTTAGTACTTCCTGAATCTTATCCCAATTCTCATCTAACTCCGCCAGTAGGCTGTCAACTTGCTCCTGATTCGCTTCCAATGACATTTTATATAATATTAATTGGTCATTATTCAGTAATATCTCAGCCTGCCGCATATTTGCCATACCCAGATATGCATCAAAATACAGCTTATCACTGCTCGTATTCACAATTGCCAAATCAATAAACCCGATAATTCCCACGGTTAACAATAACGCTGATATAATAGAAAAGCCAAAAGAAAACTTCGCTTTTACCTTCATATTCCTAAACCACATATTCATATTCCTTTCGCTTTTCGCACAGTATTATTCTAATTTGTATTTCATGTTCAATTCACTTTTTTACAAAATAACGTCTTGCAGCTTTGCCTCAAAGTCAGTTACCCACTCCTCAAAATTATCGTCTGTGTTGAACAGTTCAATGGCCTCTTTGCGGCTCATACCTTCTTGCATCAGCTGTAAAATGGCCTCTTTATCTGCCACAGCCTTATCCTGTAAATGATATTCGAGGATATTACGAGCGGAGGTTCCGCCATCAAAGGCTTTGTTGGTATAAAGTTCAGCCGTATCCATCTCTTCCAGCGCAATTTTTAGCACGTTATCCGCAATTTCACTAATGGACTGATCCTTTTCAGAAATCTTGGCCTTCAAGGTGTCATAATCAATCGCCTCTTTTTTGACGGGCATATAACCGCTGAGGGCAGCAAAGGTAGAGTTATTATTTGTGTCGGTGAACCATTTTAGAAATTCCACACTGGCATACTCTTCCTCCGGTGTGGACTTGGTAACCGTCATGCCGGCTCCTTGCTGTACCATGATATTCTTCCCATCCTTGAAATGAGGAGCTGGCAAGACCACAAAATCAATGGCATAGGTTTCGCCATTTGTTGTAACTTCACTCGGGAAATAGGCTGCGGAGGAGGTGGAACCAACATAGGACAAAATATCTCCGACCTTGGCATCATCGCTGCGGAACGTACCATAGGAAGTGAAATAACCACTAATATACGGAACATAATAATTATCCCAAATCTTTTTCATCACATCCTTGTTGACGTTCAGTGTGCATTTTCCAGCCTCGACCTGAAAAATCTCGGTGTTAAATTCTTTTGAGGATACAATAAACATATTCGCAATCGAATCGCGGCCGTAGAAAGCTTTTCCATCATCAGGAACAGAAGGCGTTTTCGCATCTGTCCAATCATAATACAGCGCGGCTACCTGTGAAAGTCCCTCCAATGTCGAGAGATCATCATAGGTGAGGTTCTTAGCCTGTGCAAAAGACTCCCAGTCGGTACCGTTTAACAGCATAATCTCGGTTGACTTAGCAATCGGGAAAATGCGAAGCTCGCCGTTTTGACCAATCTTACCTTCTTCGATGTAAGATTCCAAATACTGCTGTTGTTCCTCTTCTGTAAAATAGTCACCAAGATTGGCTAGAATCCCCATCTTCTCTGCTTCATAAGCAGTATCAGCATATGAAGCAAAAATATTAGGTATATCACGACTACCAACCTCTTGCTTAACAGACGCAAGAACGGCTTTCTCCAGGTCGGCGACATTTCCATAATTATGCCCCTCAACAATGATACCCATTTCTTTGCCAACCGTATCGTTGAAATCCTGCAGCATGCTGTCAAATGCATTTAGAATCGCACCGTTATAATAATGCCATACGGAAATAACAATCGGATTTCTAGGGTCTAAGGTAACGGTTTTTGTATCTTTTTTGCATCCGCTCAAACATGTCAACAAAAGTGAAATGAGTAGGATTAAGGAAAGTGCTTTCTTTTTCATAATGATACCTCTCTTTAAAATATTTTATTAAGTAACTCTTGCAATTTTTCTATATCAATTGGTTTAGAAACATGCCCGTTCATGCCAGCTTCAATGGAGCGATTCATATCCTCATTAAAGGCGTTGGCAGTCATTGCGACAATCGGTATGGTCGCAGCATCCGGATGACTTTTACTCTTTCTGATTTCACGAGTGGCAGTCAGTCCATCCATTCCCGGCATTTGGATATCCATAAAGATAATATCAAAATTACCTGGTGCAGATTGAAGGAAGATGTCGACCGCTGGCTGTCCATCCATTGCCACGGTAATGGAAAATCCCATTTCTTTTAGGATAAATTCCGCAATTTCAATATTAATCTCGTTATCCTCTACCAATAAAGCGTGTTTACCAAAGAAGCCTGGAGGCTGATTCGTGTGAGGACTAGAGTCTGGCTGAAGAATGTCGGCAAAGGGAAGCGTTAGTGTAAAGAAAAAGTCGGAGCCTTCTCCCAAAGCACTATGCAATTCAAATTTAGAGCCCATCGAATTAATAATTCCATTGCTGATGGCTAATCCCAGCCCGGTGCCACCCTTTTGTCTAATTCCCGATTCCGATTGCTCGAAAGCTTGGAATATCAGCATTTGTTCATCAAGCTTGATTCCTACGCCAGTGTCTCGGACAGAGAATAAATACGTTCCCAAATCTCCGTCATTTGCTGCTTGTCGAATGGTTAATGTTACTTGCCCGCCGGTATCGGTGAATTTCGATGCATTACTAAGCAGGTTGATGATGACTTGGCGTAAGCGGTATTCATCACCCCAAATACCAGCATTGGTGTAATCGCGGACAACAGTGAATTGTAAGCCCTTTGTCTCAATCGGTGAACGCATTAATACTTCAATGCTTTCGATGAAGGTATCGAGTGAAAATGGCTTACAATCAATTTTCATTTTACCACTTTCAATGCGAGACATATCTAATACGTCATTGATCAATAGCAAAAGATGATTGGCAGAAAAATCAATCTTTTGGAGACAGTCCCTGACACGCTCTTTTTCGTCAAGTTTTTCTTTGGCAATGTTAGTCATACCAATAATTGCATTCATCGGCGTCCTAATTTCATGAGAAATGCGGGAAAGGAATTCACTCTTCGATTTACTTGCATTATTTGATTTTTCTATATTGAGATGCGCCGAAATAATTTTACTGGTTTCCTGTAGATTGTAAAGTTCAGCATCATTCCATACGCGGCCGTATGTACTCTTGAACAAAATACGGCCGGTGTGGATACCGTTTTCATATAAAGTACAGCAGAAGGTGCTAAAGAGCTCTTCTGGTTTCACACATAATAACTTTTTTAGTCCTTCAGGATAGGACCCGACATCATCACTATCATACAATAGTGTGCCGTTCTCCCAGGTCAGTGTGTCAAAGAAATCAAAATCAGCACGGTCTATTTTCTGAATATGGTCGGACTGTTCATTTTGTGAATCGGCACTCCATTGGTATGCAATATGGTTGGTATTAAAATCACTATCATAGCTACAGATTAAGACCTCATTTAAATCAAACAAAGAGCCTATTAATCTGAGCAGGAGCCGGATTGCACTAGGAATATCTCCGGTACTCTCAAATAGTTCAAAGGTAATTCCAACAATGTTTTCTTTTGTAATGTTTAATGAAATCAATACCGGTTTCGGAGATATTGTAAATGGACGATTCAATGCGTCACCACTTAATGTACTATGTAATACCGGCACTCCATCAGTAGAACTGAGCATAGCAACACTTGCTTGACGCAGGATTGCTCTATAATCAGAGGTATTGCAAGCGGATGCAATTCCGATTTGAGGCTTCCATTCATAGCGGCTGAATGCTTCACTTGGGAAGACCCTGGCAATATAGGAGCAAAACTTTTGACAGAGCATAGCGGCGATATTCTCTTGTGTATCGGGAAGAAAAACCACAAAATCTTCATTGCTTAGGCGAACTACACTGATATTGCCATCCAGAGACTGATTGACATGGCGGCTGAGAAGCCCAAGAACCAGCCCGGCAAAAACACGACCATAATATGCTTCCAACTCCTCAAGAAGCTGGAGACGTACATAACAGATGCTAAATGTATGGATGAGGTCTTTCTTTTTTATAAATGAATCCAATAGAACATTGCCATATTCTGCATTATAAAATCCGGTGGTCAAATCGCGTCGACTTGCTTCCATCTCAGCTATCTGTTCACGCTTTTGATTGGTGATGTTTCTAGCGGTTCCGATTAATTTCTGAAGTGTTCCGGCATCGTCAAAGATCAGGGAGACCTTAAAAACCATCCAGTAATATCCCTCTTCCGGTTCGGTGTCAGTTATATGAGGTAGTAGATTAGCCGTAACCCGGATTTCCAAAGGCGTCTCTACCGGATTGCGTAAAAAGTTGTTGACCGTATCGATATCCATGGGGTGAAAGATGAACCCCTGATTTATTTTTTCGGAGAAATTGTCTGCCGTCCTTGTTGAAAGCCGTGATGCATCATTCTCGGTGAAGAAATATAGTAAGAAACGATCTTTTTCAAACTCATACTCGATGAATGTTTCAGTTGCATTTTCCAAGGCCAGCAAATATCGCTCTCTTTCTTCTCGCAGAGCGATATCCATATCCTTCCGTTTCGCCTTCATTTCGTTAAGCGTAGAACATAAGAGGGATATTTCATAAGCATTTCTTCCATTTAGGGTAATTGGTTCGTCGGGGAGATTGTTCTCAATCTGGTTACCGATTTTGGTTAGCGGTGAGGTGATTGTCTTGATGATAAAAGCCAGTGCGATGACACCTAAAACAAATGCTAAGGCAGAGCTTAGCAGGATGCCAGTGAGCACGCTTTGCGCCGGTGCGAAGAGCACTCTATCTGTATTAACCGCAGCCAGGGCCCATTGCCGATTTGAAAAAGGTGCGTTTGAATTATATAACTTGATTGGGTGTAGGACAAGCTGGGAAGGGTCAAGGCTATCACTTGCAAATGAAAAAGTGTTGTTTTGCGTGTCACTTTCTTTTATTGTAACCTCCTCACTGGAGTTCAGCATACGCTTTAAATAGCTGCCGTTGATTTCGCTCACATCGCAGACAAGTGTGTCGTTTGATTTTGAATCGGTATCATAATTAATGAGCATATAACCGCCCTGCCCGGATTCGCCAAAATCTAAATATGGAAAAAAACTCATCAGCTGCTTATCCTGAATCTCAGAGCCGATGATGGCAACCACCTGTCCATTCATCAGTATGGGACGTGAATAGGTAATACATCTGTTAGAATCCTGAGCCGACTGGGAATTGATATAATAGGGGCGACTCCAATAGGACATATCCGAAGAGCTAAGTTCGCTCTCCTGTCCTGAAAATGAAAGCAGATTATGGTAAATATCCCACTGTTCTTTGTTTTCTGGTGTGATAACGAACGCTTCCTCCCAAAGGCTATCGAGTGAAATCTTATGTTTTCTGGCAATGTCATTCGCTCCTTTCAGACAGAGAACATCTGAATAATCTGCTGGCGTGGAAATGGGGTCAAGGTCACGAAAATAAACCGCTTGACAAGCAACCGGCTCGGTATTGTTGATATCGTTATTGTCAATGAAATAAATAAAGGTACCTGTCGATGATGTCAAACGCAAGGTACTAAGGACTGAATCAGAAAGTTCGCTTAAAATTTCCTTAACTGCTACTGGATTCGCTAAAATTTCTTCGGTTGTTACCCTCTCGCTTTCAGCGTAGGCTTCAATGACTTCGATTGTTTTGTTTTCCAGAAGATCAATATTTGACCAATTTCGCACCATTTTATTCTCAAGTGCAATCGCCCGGCTGTCAACATTACCCCGAAGATTTTCAATGGCATTGTTCTTTAGGGAGCTAATTGTTCCATTGGTAAATAAAACCGTTCCAATCAGCAACGATTGCAAAATCATGATACCAATCACAGGTAATAAGAGCTTTATGTAAATAGAATTCTTTTTTATCATTATTTTATCCACGCTTTGACTATGTTTCTCTAAATTATACTTTAGTTTGTTACTAAGTTCAACCAATTTTAAGATTCTGATTTGAAATATAAAAAATAAAAATACGCTTCACAGATTCATCATCTGCAAAGCGCATCACTTCTTTATTCTACGACTTCCATGCCTGAGCTTTCTAGGTTTTCAACTGTCAATTTTAATGAAACCACATCACCTTCACCATCAACTGGCAACATCCCGGTACCTGCCAAACTCTTTATCATATCTTTGTTGGTAAAATCAAATGACATTACTTCTTTAAGCTCTGTATCTGTTATTTCATATGTATACTCAGCACCTTCTACATTTAATGTTTCTTCATAACTCATGGCTGTTTGTTCCATCGCTGCAATTTGTTCTTCAGAATAATCAGCAAGATTTAATACTGTTGTTTGAGTCATCTTTGTTACAATATCACCTTTGGCCTCGAGTTCTGACTCTACCTTTGCACCATTCTGCTCTATTGCAAGCTTCACTGTCTGCTCTTTGCCGCCACAGCCGGCAATCATCAGCACACCAATACATACCACCATCAATTTCCATACTTTTTTCATTTGCTTTCTCCTTTTAATATAATTTTTGATAACATGTATATATTATATCCTATTCTTTCCATATAAGCTACTTTATTCTGGTTTTATAATTAAATTTAGTATGCCCACGTTGTTTCCATCTGGTACTTTTTCATATCCACAAAATCGCCAAGAAATTCCACACCTTCTGCTTCGAGCAACTCACGTTGTCTGTCTACGCCATTTAAGGCAAATGCTGGGGATGTCTTTCCCTCCTTCGTAACCACCCTATGACATGGCAGCTCTTCGGGATTACATACGTTTAGTGCATAACCGACCACTCTCGACCACCGTCGGTTTCCGGCCAACGCTGCCACTTGCCCATATGATGCCACTTGACCATACGGAATCGTGCGCACAACATCATAAATTTTTTCAAAGGTATTCTTCGCCACTTAAGTCCAGCCCCCATTTTTCATTAGTATACTGTCTTCCTATAATTTTAGCTTCGAAAAAGCATCCGCAAAAGCATTGTTGATTGGTCCCTCTGCTTCTTTTTTTTGCTTGTTCATGTAAGTAGCAACGTCTTTTTTCGAAACCCCGCCGCCACTTTCTTTTTTACGTTTCTCGAATGCTGACAGTTTTTCTCTGAAACCACAAACACAAGTAAATTTCTTATCCTCGCCATCACCGACCATTTCCATCTTCTTGTGGCACTGTGGGCAGCGGGCATTGGTCACCCGGGATAGGCTCTTGCGATAACCGCATTCCCGGTCTTGGCAGACCAGCATCCGACCATGTTTGCCGTTCACCTCTAACATCAGCTTGCCACACTCTGGACACTTTTTGCTGGTTAGATTGTCATGCTTGTAGGTTTTCGATGAGGCTTTAATATCACCAACAACGTCCACTGTATAGCTGCGAATTTCTGCTTCAAATTCTCTTTTGTCGGCTTTGCCTTTTGCAATATCTGAAAATTTTTGCTCCCAACGAGCCGTCAGCTCGGGTGAAGTCAGTCCTTGTGGCGCCAAATCAAGCACCTGACGACCTTTTGAAGTCAAATGAATGTACTCGTTTTTCTTTTCCATCATAAAGCTGTTAAATAATTTTTCAATAATATCTGCTCTGGTGGCCACGGTTCCAAGTCCCCCCGTTTCGCCAAGCGTTTTTGCCAAATTCTTATCGTTGCTGTCCATGTATTTGACTGGATTCTCCATTGCGGCTAACAAGGTCGCCTCGGTAAACGGCTGTGGTGGTTTGGTCTGTCCTTCGGTAATCTTGCCGCCAGTAAAAGTGATTTGCTGACCCTTTGAAAAGACTGGCAGATTCTCCTGACCCTCGTACACTTCATTCGAACCGTCTGCTTCATCTGAATTTTCTACACCTAAGCTTGCGGTCCGTTCGGCAACAGCTTTCCAGCCCGCCTGAATAATGGTCTTGCCCTTGACTCGGAATTTCTCACCGCCGCAGTTAGCAATTACTTCCGTCTGCTCATACTCACATGGTGGCAAAAGCACTGCTAAGAAACGACTAACTACCAATTCGTAAATTTTGCGTTCACCAAATTCCAGTTCATTTAAACGAATACTGTTTTCGGTCGGAATAATCGCATGGTGGTCAGATACCTTACTATTATCCACAAAGGACTTGTTGCCCTTGATTGGTGCTTGTAATATCTTTGTACAGATAGCAGTATAGTCTCCACCACGGCAAGCTTTTACCCGCTCTGCCAACGTGCCGACGATGTCATCTGTTAAATAACGAGAATCCGTTCGCGGATAGGTCACGACCTTATGATGCTCGTACAGATTTTGCATATAGTTTAAGGTCTGTTTTGCCGAAAAACTATATTTTTTATTTGCATCCTGCTGCAATGTCGTCAAATCATAGAGTGACGGCGCATAGGATTTTTTCGCCTTTTTTTGTACCTCAGTTACCGTTCCCTTAGCATCCTTTGTCTTTGATACAACTGCTTCAATTTCTTTTTTATCAAAGGTTGTTGTGCTGCCACTTTTTGCTGATACCCAGTTCCAAGTCACACTTGCCCCTTGAAGCTTATAGCCATAGTAGTTCTGTGGCTTAAACTGGCGAATCTGTTCAGCTCGGCTGGCTATCATCGCCAGCGTCGGGGTCTGCACCCGACCACAGGAAAGCTGCGCATTATGCTTCGTTGTCAGCGCTCTGGTTGCATTCAAGCCAACTAGCCAATCAGCTTCTGCTCTGGCAACCGCGGCTTCGTACAACTTTTGATATTCTCTCGCATCTTTTAAATGCGCGAATCCTTCTTTGATTGCTTTATCAGTAACCGAAGATATCCACAGACGTTTCATCGGCTTCTTCACACCAGCTTTTTTAATAATCCAGCGGGCAACCAGCTCACCTTCCCGACCAGCATCAGTGGCAATAATAATGGTACTAATATCCTTACGAAACATCTGTGCTTTGACCGTTTGATATTGTTTGCCGGTCTTTTTAATCACCTGGATTTCTAATTTTTCCGGCAGCATTGGCAAGGTTTCTAATTTCCATTCCTTCCAATGCTCACCATAACTTTCTGGGTCTGACAACTCGACAAGATGTCCGAGTGCCCATGTGACAACGTAGTCCTTTCCTTCCAGAAATCCATTTCCACCTTGTTTACATCCTAACACCCGTGCAATATCACGACCTACGCTGGGTTTTTCCGCAATTACTAATGACTTCATTTATGTTGTTCCTTCCTATTATAATCTATACTGCATAAATTTCTCATACCTTTGAAAGCCAAAATTCTCATATAGCAAAATCCCCATATCAGAGGCCGTCAACTGTACGGTGGCACATCCATACTGCCTGGCTTCCTCAACCACTTTGCCAAGCAAAACCTTGCCAATTCCCTGACGCCGGTATTCTGGCGAAGTATAGACACTGTTTAACAAGCCAATCTTACCGCTTGGATTGTTATAATATGGTGGTTTCTCGGTAAATGACATCCCACTTGTAGCAATTATCTGCCCATCCGCAATCGCTAACCATGCCACAAAGGTTCCCGCATTCATATGTCGGTCGTAGTATGCCAACAAGTCTGGTGTTAAATCAAACGTTGGCTTTTCCCCCTCGTCTTGTAGCTGGCTAATTCGCATTTTTGCTAATATAGTAACATCGTCTCTTTCTGCTTTCCGATATGTAATGACTCCCATCCAAAATGCCTCCCTTACGATTCAAACTTATCTTCCTATATTAAATGCATTCCTTTTGAATTGTTTCTCTATCCTTCAAATGCCGCCGCCAACACTTCATACATTTTAACAACATCTACCGGCTTCGATAGGTAACCGGTCATCCCCGCCGCCAGACATTGTTCCTCATCCTCTTGAAACGCATTAGCCGTCATTGCCACAATCGGCACTGTTTTGGCTTCGGCAACTGACAACTCCCGGATTTTTCGTGTCGCCGTCAAGCCATCCATGACCGGCATCTGCATATCCATAAAGATAAAATCATACTGCGTTGGGTTCGCCGCAAACAGTTCCAACGCTTCCTGCCCATGTTGGGCACTGATAATATTTACCTTACTGTCCTCTAGCAACGCTTCGATAATCTCGCGATTAATCGCAATATCCTCCACCAGTAAAATGGTTCGATTGTGCCAATCATACGCCTGCTTTTTCACATCCTTCTCCTCTAACATCCTTGGTGAAAGACTGTTATATAGCATTTGGCAAATCGGAATTGGCATCAGCGGCTTCATAATATAACTCCATTTTTTCACCCGCTTCTGCTTTTCTGCCAAGTATAAGGTACTTACTGACGATAACAAAATAATCTGAGTTGTTGGTGACAGTTCACAGATTTTCTCTGCAATCGCCACACCTGATTCTTTGACCAGATCAATTGTAACATATGCAATATGATATGGCTGCTTTGCCTCCTGCACCTTATGTACTGCTTCCCGACCATTGGCTGCACAATCACACACTTGTGAAAGATCTTGCAATACGTGGCTAAAATACTGCTTATCCTCGGCATTGTTTTCCACCAGCAAAATTGGTATTGGCTGCAAAAATGCTGACATTTTGTCAGAAATTTTCGTGCTATCGCCCCAGACAATTGGAATCTCCACGGTGAAGGTACTGCCTTCATTTAACTGACTCACGGCGCGAATCGTTCCCCGCATTAAGGTGATAATATTCTTACTAATGGCCAGACCAAGACCAGTACCGCCGTATTTACGGGTAATGCCGCCGTCGCCCTGCTCGAAAGGATTGAAAATAGATGGCAGCGCATTGGCGGAAATGCCAATTCCATTATCTATCACAGCTATTTTGAGCGTTGTTTTACCTGACGCATTTGTCCACCATTTTACGCTCAGGATTATCTCTCCGCCCACTGGCGTGAACTTGATGGCATTTGTCATCAGATTGACAATGACCTGCATCAAACGTTTTTCGTCGCTGATGATATAACGTTTTTGCAATGTTTCAAATTCATAACGGAATTTTAGATTCTTTTCTTCGATTTTATCACGTAACATTTCTAAGACGGTTGAGAGCATTATCTCAAAGTCAAATGCTTCATTGACAATTTCCATCTTGCCCAAATCCATTTTTGACATATCCAGCACGTCATTAACAAGCGCTAGTAACTGCTGCGATGAGCTGGTAATCGTGTCGAGACAATTAATTACCTTTTCTTCATCATCCGTTTTTCTGGCAATTGTTGTCATCCCAATAATCGCATTAATTGGCGTTCTGATTTCATGGCTCATTCTCGCCAAGAATTCATTTTTGGCGCAAACACTTTCAATTGCCCGTGCGGTTGCTTCCATTAGCTTGCGATTCGTCTCCTGACGAATGATGGCACTGGCAATCATCAAGTTCGCTGATTGTAAAATATCTTTTTCTTCATCACTGAGCACATGACCGGTATCCAGAAATGAAAATCTGGCATACCCCCAAAATTCACCATCTAAATTAATTGGCAAAATAACGGCTTCTAAAAAATCTGCTTTGACCCCGATGGACCAGAAAGCTAAACGCTCACTGTCTGGTACTGCATCATCTTCGCTATTATTATTTTTCCAAATGCCAATACTGCTGGCCTCCACGCAGTCACCGATAATTTGTAACGCTTGAATAATCGAATCGTTATTCTGTTTTTCATTATTTTCCAAAAGAATCTTCGCGGATTCATTTACAGCCCGTAATAATTTCTCATGGTAAGCCAATTTCGCACTTGTGTTTTCCAGCTCACGTTTGTCAATTGAATGCGCCAATATATGAAATTCATTGTTCCACCATACTCGGATTAAGGTCGTCTCAACTGGCAGATTATCTCCCTTCGCGGTTAAGTACATCCAATCGAATTTATCATAACCTTCGGTAAATGCCTTATTGATATGATACTGCGTCGCCTCTTCCGTGGACATACCATCCGGCTGATATTCTGGGTTCAACTCAAAAAAATGTTCCATATATTCTTCTTTATTTTCAAGTCCAAAAACCTTAAGTGCATACATACTGCAATCTACCATCTCACCCCTGCTATTCCAAAGTGATGTGATTAAAAGCGTATTATCCATTATCAACTGGGAACGATTCTCGGCATCTTGAATTCGTTTCATTTCCTCCGTCAATTCACTTAAATCTTCGGCAAACATAAAAATACGGAAAGTATCTTCCCATTGAACCTTCGAGATGGTCGCCTTACAAGGAATAATCTGGCCGCTTGGCAGTTCAAACAGCCACTCCGTCTGCTGCTGCTCGCCACTTGTCACTGCGGCTGTCATATATTGCTGTAACATCTCGATACTTTTTTCACCATTCGGCTGCTGCACGGGAAAATATTTTTGATAATCCTTCAGAAGTTCTGCCTTGCTCGCCGCCCCACTAAGTGCCACGGTGATACTGTTGCAATCAACCGCCTCCAATTGCTCGTCAAAAACAAGGCAAGCAATTGGGCAGGCATCTAAAATCAATTTCACCTGCGTATTGATATTCATTATATTGTCTGATAATTCAAAATCATCTGCACCCATACCATGTCCCTTTCCTGTCCAAAATACTAGTCAGCATTTTTTAAGTTATTGCTCTAATTTTACTACATTTCGACATGATATGCTACAAATGATTTATTTTTGTATTTTAACTGTTGATTTATTCACTCCTACTTGACACTATACTCCCGAGGGAGTACAATCAATCAAAGAGGTGACGTTAAATGAAAAAAATATATCATGGCTCAAAGGACATCATACAAAAGCCAACATTTGGACTGGGTAAAAAATATAATGACTATGGTCAAGGCTTTTATTGTACGGACAGTATCGAATTAGCAAAGGAATGGGGAGTAGACCGGCAGCGGAGCGGGTATGCTAATGAATATGAGATTGATTGCACCGGGCTTACAATTTTAGACTTAAATGCAGATAAATATGGTATCTTGCACTGGCTTGGTATTTTGCTAGAAAATAGGGAGTTTGATATTCCAACACCATTGGCGGCAGAATCGAAGGAGTATATTTTGAAACATTTTAATGTCAGTTACAATGACTACGATATAATTACAGGATATCGTGCAGATGACAGCTATTTTTCGTTTGCGCAAGATTTTATTAATGGTGCGATTTCATATCGTCAGTTAAATCGTGCGATGTATCTTGGCAAACTGGGGCAGCAATTTGTAATTAAGAGTGCGCGAGCATTTGAGCGAATACAATATATTGGTTATGAAGTCGCTGAAAATGATGAATGGTTTTTGAAAAAAGAAATGCGTGACAAATCCGCACGGAGAGAATATTTTGACATGGACCGTAATAAACGTCAACGAGGTGATATTTATATTACTCAGATTATGGATGAGGAGATAAAACCAAATGATTCACGCTTACGATAAGTTATACCTTGATAAGGCAAGGGTGGCGCTTGCGCGAATGCTTGACTTTGCAGTTAATGATTTGAAATATGATATAGCCGATTTCTTTGACATCTTTGTTAAATCAGATTTGGCTAAACGATTCGAGAGTGGGGAATCTTCAATTCTTGTCGGAAAATCAGGAGTTGAACTTACTTATGAAGTGCTAGCCGAGATGCAAAAAAATGCGGAACGAGTAAAGCCAAACTATACCAGTAATCGTAGTATGGAATATTGGACAGGTTGGGCACTGGCCTATTATCAATGGGAAACGGCACTTAGCTTCGCGGAAATTATATCCTATATACCAATCATTGAAATAAGAGCATTGTATACCCCTTATCATGAAATGGATATTCGTCAGTTTGTCGATAAGATGAATGAATTATACAAAATAGCAAAACCAGAAACAAATTTAAAGATAATAAGGAAAAAAGTGGGACTCAGCCAAAAAGAATTAGCCGAGCAAACGGGCATCCCTTTACGAACAATACAGCAATACGAGCAGCGGCAGAAAAATATTAACAAGGCAGCGGCGGAGTATATTGTGATTCTTTCTCGGATACTATTTTGCAGACCCGAGGATTTGTTGGAAGTGAGTGAAACAATACAATAGGAATGCATTTATTCGCCTAGCATAGATGCGCACTACCGAGCTTCCCAAGCTCGGTGGTGCGCATCTACAATCTAGTCATGATTTGCTATAAATGATTTATTTTTGTATTTTAACTGTGGTCAAGCTACTGTACTTGCCATACACTTTCTCACCATCGATGATTTTATAGGCCCTGATTTTGTAGAAATACACGCGGCCTGCTTTCAGCTTCGAATTGGTAAATGCTTCTTTGTCACTGCCGCTTACCTCGGCGGTAAAGATGTCTGCATCGTTTGCCGTCACACGGAGAACCTCATATCCATGAGCACCCTTGACCTTGTTCCAGCTTAAAGTAACACTGTTTGATGAAACCTTCGCACGAACTTCCGTCGTCTGACTCAAACTTTTCGTCCACTTTGCATATAGCTTTAGATTGGCTCTCACCTTGGTCATGAAATTATATCTCTGGGTCAGCTTTGGGTCCGTATACCAGCCCACAAAGGTATAGTTCTTACGCAGCGGTTCCTTCGGCTCGCTGACACGTTTCTTATTTAAAATATACTGTGATTTTTTCTTATTGCCCTTGTTTGATTCGAAGCTAATCTTATGAAGCTTTTTCACCTTAATTTCGACTACTGTGCTGAATTTACTGTAGACCTTTTTCGTATTTACGGTCTGGTAAGAACGAATCTTGTAATAGTAAGTCTGTCCTTTGGTCAGATTCTTATTGGTGTATTTGATTGTTTTGGGATTGGTGATGGTTTTAATCTTCTGATATGTTCCATTCTTTGTGGTGGAACGGTGGATTTCGTAACCATCAACATTCTTAGCCGCCTTCCATGACAGCTTGACCTTTCGATAAGCAGTCGTTGCTGCCAGCTTCGTCGGCTTACTTGGACTCTTCTCCCAGTAAGCGTATAAGACGATGTTCTTAGTGACTCCATTGACGCTAAAATTCCACTCGCTCTTGCAAGTACTTTCCTGATACCAGCCTAAGAAGTTATAGCCGCTTCGAACTGGATTGGAAGGAGCTGTTGCATTACTACCTTGTGTTACTGTCTGTGCCTTCGGTGCAGTGCCTTTGGCTCCATTTAAATCAAATGTAACCTTATATTCTGCCAATATGATGGCTGCCTTTTCTAATGTCACAGCCAGTGCCGTGCTTTGTTCAGAAGCCGTGTGCGTTGCACTCTCGGCTAAGCGGGCATAAAATTTATATTCCACATTTACCTGCAAGCCGCTGAATACCCCGCTGTTTTGCCATGTGCCAGTTTCACCTAAGCGGTACTGTGTTCCACTCACGGTATTTAAGGTAACCGTGGTATCACTTTTACTTGCTATGGTCGGTGCTGCCGGCGCCTCCTGTGTTTCTTTTTCTAACCTCACCTCTAACGGTTCGCTCGCTGGTGAGGCATAATGCGTTGTATTACCCGCAAGTCTAGCATAAACGTGATAGGTACTGCCCGGTGTCAAATCACTGAAGACCACCTGTGACTGCCAGTCAATCCCACCAATGCTATACTCTGCATTCGTGATAGCTTCAACCGTAATACTCGTGGTCGTCTTGGATTCCAGCACCGGTTCGGTCGGTGCACTCTGCGCTAGCTTTGGTCCGCCTGATGTTGTCACGGTTCGACCTGCGCTTGCGGCTGATGCACTGTGGGTACTTGTTTCGGCCTCGCGGGTATAAAAGGTGTATTCGGTTTCCTTGGTCAAACCTGAAAATACTGATAATTTCGTCCACGTTCCATCGGTTCCAAGACGATATTCCATACCTGGCACCGCTTTTAAGCTAACCATTTCATCGGTCTTTGATTCTACCGTCGGTGCCGATGGTACTGTTGTCACGGCTACCTTTGCCACTAGTGTTGTCTGCGTCGTGGTGATGCTGCCGCCGGTTACGCTCGGAGCCACTTTGACGTTGATAACCGTTCCAATATCTGCCGCTGTTAAGGTATACTCACTCTGCGTTGCCCCTTTAATGGCATCGCCGTCACGCAGCCATTGATAAGTCAGGGTACCGAGTCCGTTGTCTGCTTCCAGTGCTGTCGTATCCGCACTCAGCGTCTGTCCATAGACATGACTGCCGCTGACCGTGACAGTACCAGTAAGTGATACTAAGCTGATAAGATATGGATAGCCATTATTCACTGGATTCGCTTTTAAATCAACACTCCAGATAAAATCATCTGTTGTCAATGCCGCTGATAATAAATTGGCAAACGAAGCCTTTTTCATTTCACTTGTCGTCATTGCCGTTACACCCGTTTCATTGGCATTGCCGGTTCCGCTTCGGGCCGCGGCATTTTTTGCGACTCCACCCACAACTTGGTTGTTGTCACGGCTCCAATACAGCCCCGAAGATTCGCTGTTACTTCGCTGTCCAATTATCCCGCCAACGAGTGATGCTGCTCCGGCGGTAATATCCACGGCCGCATAACAGCTATTGACATTGGTGGCCGACTGGTTACTTCCAATCAGACCGCCAACATTTGCTTGATTCGTTGTTTGTATCTCACCTAAGGCATAGCAGCCCTCGACATTACTCAGCTTTATATTTCCGGCCAATAGTCCAATTGATGCATTCGAATTATTGCCGGTATCAGTGATGTTGCCATCAGCCTTACAGTAATTTAACGTACCATAATCCACCATTCCGGCCAGCAGTCCGATGGATGCATTGGCACTGCTGCCCGAGGTTGCCACGGTTCCTTCGACTGCCAGCTGATTGATGGCACCATCTTCACCGATGTAGCCAAACAGTCCGGTATAGTTACCTGCTTGTGCCAGCGAAAGATTGGAGATGGTATGTCCACCGCCAATCAGATTGCCGCGGAATGAGCATTCTTTACTCACTCCAATCGGCAAAAATGTCATTCCGCTCAAATCAATATTCCCATCTATCGCGATGTACTGATTCTGATAATTATTGCCATCGCTGACGCTAAGGGAAAATGCATATAGCTGCTGCTTACTGGCGATGATATATGGGTTGCTCTCGGTTCCCGCCCCGCCCTCAAATACGTTATCTGCCAGCGATGCATATGGGTTTGGATCAAAGCTGACAAATGGATAGCCATTATTTTTCGTGACATCTTGCTTCCAGCAGATATTAGCCTTAGCTAAATACCGATTGATGATCGTAACGAATGCTTCACTTTTTAACTCATTTGCTGTTAATCCCCCAGCATAACCAACTCCGGCACCAACTCCCATCGGTCGTAATAACGCCTCCCGATTGTAGAAGCAGCCGGAAATCGTACCACTGGTATTATTTCCGACAACGCCGCCGAGCTTTGCTGCGGTCGCTCCACTTACATTCCCCAGTGTATAACAACCTTGCACCGTTCCCGCTGTGATGGTACCGACAATACCACCAGCCGTTCCCGTTGTTGTTGGGTTCTTAACAGCCACATTTGTCGAACAATACTTGATGGCCGCACCATCAATCAGCCGTCCGGCAATTCCACCAGCCGCCGTTCCCGTTCCGGAAAAAGTTTCCGTTCCGGAAACTTGACCATTGACACTCAAATTGCTGATGGTAACTCCTTTTACCAGTCCAAACAGTCCGGCATATGCTTCTGAAGTATCTATCTTCAAGCCACTGATGATATGCCCCATCCCATTCACATGAAACAAAACCGGATGTGCATCATCAATCCCGATTGGTATCATTGACATGCCGCCTAAGTCGATATCGGCTGCGATGTTAAGGTATTTACCACTCACAAAGGATGATGTACTATTGACATAGTGGCTAAGCCGCTGAAATTGCACTGCTGTTGATATGGTATATGGATTCTCACGCGAGCCATTCTGCGTCGCACTGTCAAATACTTTTTGTGCCAGTATCTTCCCTCTGGCATATGGATTCTCGCCAGTGCCCTCCCAATGCGCCAGATATGGATTGCCTTGATTTATAATTCCAGCCTGGTCGCTCGTCCAGTATGCTTGAGCCTCCATGTTTAAATCATTGAGCCAAATTAAGAGTCCCTCTGACTTCAGAGCATTCTCAGATAACGATTGTACTGTTTCGGAATACACACCTCCACTTTTAATCGACCCAAAGCCAAGCGGACTTGCTATTACTTTATCGTTCGCTTTGTACACTGCCTCTTGATTCCAGTAGTCAAATAACACTTCGGTCGGTTTTGCGGCGTAAGAATAACCGCAAAATCCCCCCATCAAAAGCTCTCCTGTTGTTATTCCCGTCACATCACCTACTGCATAGCAATTCATGACACTGCCACCTGTCCCATAAACACTTAGATATCCGATAAAGCTTCCGCAACGGAGGTTACCGCTAGTTTTATTTATGTTCACATCACCTGCCGCAAAACAGTTCTCGATTGTCACGGTGTTGGTAGTGCTGCTGATGGTATTGCCGTTGTTGATAGCGCCAGCAAAGCCTCCGACATTCGCTGTCTCGGTTGGAATATCAGCAGTGACGGTTACATCAACGGAACAGTTTTTCACAGTTCCACCACACACATTTCCAATCAAACCACCGGCACAAATAGTGAACTTATCCTCGTTATACGTAGTGTGAACGCTTCCCTCGACATTAAGAGAAGTGATTACAGTTGCAGCCCTGGTATATCCGAACAAGCCCGCATACCAATAATAACCATCGATGTTCAAGCCGCGGATGGTATGCCCTCTTCCATTAAAGCTACCAACGAAGCCTAAGGTACCATCGTTACCCATCTTGGCAAGGCCGATTGGTACCATTGGCATCTCTTTTAAATCAATATCGTTTGTTAATTCGATATACATCCCGCGCGTAAAATATGTCGTCCTATTTGTGTAATAAGCTAATAACTGCAGCTGCAGAGCCGACGATATCGTGTATGGATTATTGCTTGTACCAATGTCCGTCTGTTCATCGGTATCGTCAAATACCCCCGCCAGTTTCTGGATCAGATATGGATTTGGGTCTTCACTGGTCCACCTTACGATGTAGGGATATCCGCCATTGATTGGGTCTTCCTCACTTCGATCCACCGTCCAATAAATATCTTCTGCTTCATTCATACCATTCAAATACGCTACCACCGTATCTGATTTCAATTCGGCCGCTGACAACGGGTGCGTTCCCACCGAAGTAATCTTAACCGACGTTCCCATTTTATCAGAATCGTCAATGATAGTTCCATTTTTGCTCTGCGCGGCATCACGATTCCAAAAGCAAAGTCCTAGCTCAAGATAGGGTGCACCTGACTCACTAGAAGTGGCAAGAGCAACCTTTCCCGTAGTACCTAAAAATCCATTTACATTCGCTGTCGTAGTTGCCGTTCCTGCTACATCCCCTACTGCATAACAGTTCAGGATGCTGTTATCTGACCCTACTTCCTCTAAATTTGACCTGACTTCCTCTAAATATCCCGCAAACCCACCGAAATTACCAGTTCCGGTTCTACTGCATTCAATATTCCCGCGGGCAAAGCAATTCACGATGGTTGTTATCGTGCTTCCATTTATATAGCCGGCAAAGCCACCGCCATAAGATACCTCCGTACCGGTGACGGCTACATTTACGGAACAATTTTTTACGGTTCCATCGTTCAGATAACCAATCAAACCACCGACAGAAGCACCGGGAGATGTACTGTTCACACACCCTTCGACCACCAGAGAAGTTATTTCAGCCGCATTTTTGATATATCCGAACAAGCCCGCATACTGATAAGAACCATCGATGTTCAACCCACGGATGGTATGTCCTTTTCCATTGAGCTTGCCGGAGAAGTAAGCGCTGCTATTTACACCAATCGGCTCCCAGTTTCGATTATCCAGATCAATATCACATTCCAAAGAAAAATATTGGCCTGAGTAATTCGTACCAGCATTCACCCGGGTGGCTAGCTGATAAAACTGCGCTGCTGATGTGATTTTAAACGGATATTTTTTTGAGCCGTCACTTACCTCTAATTCATCAGCCCATGCCTCATTACTGCCATCCCAAATATCGGCTGTATCCGGTTCCTCTGCCTTCACTTCTCCGACACCAACCAGGGACGGATTCCAAAAGCTGGTTATTACTATCGCACCTATTAAAATAAGAGCAAGGATTCTGTTCTTTTTATTTTTAAACTGCATCTTATTCCTCCATTTTCCAAAATCACTTTTCAAACTGAACGGCCACGCTGTATTTGCCATACACTTTTTTACCCTTGACAAGCTTATATGCTCTTACCTGATATGAATAGGTCTGCCCTTTTTCTACATCACCATCCGTATAGATGACGACGCCGTCTTGACCCTCGGTCCAATCAATGACCATTTTTTCATTGTCTGAGCGACGAACGATTTCATACCCGCTCACACCTTCTATTTCATCCCAAATTAGACGAACCTGATTCTTTGATGTCAAACACGCTACCTCGGGTGGGTTCTTCCAGTTTGGCGTCCATTTGGCATAGAGCTTAAAGTTTTTCGCTACCTTCGTCTTGAAGTCATATTTTTTCGTCTTGCTGGCATTGGTATACCAACCGGCAAAGGTATAGCCTTTTCGGAGTGGTTTTGTCGGTGCTGATAGTTTACTGTTATTTTTTACATATTTTGCCTTGACTGTTGTTCCGCCATTCGCCTTAAATGTTATTTTCTTCAAATCCGGCACCTTGACTTTTTTAATCACACAGTAGCTGCCAACCTTCTGCTTTCCATCAACTTTTACATAGGCCCGAATTTTGTAGTAATAGGTCTTACCGACGGTTAGCTTTTTATTGGTAAAGCTTACTGTATTTCCGGATGTAATTGTTTTTATTTTGGTGTATTTTCCATTCTTGCTGGTGGCACGGTAAATCTGATAGCCATTTGCTCCAGCCACCTTCTTCCAGGTCAGCTTCACACTCTTATATTCTCCGGTTACCGTCAACTTTGTTTTCCCCGGTATCTTCACCCAGCCAGCATATAGTGTGATATCTGTGCTGGCAAGATTTCCTGCGAACTGCCATTTTGTTTTGCATGCTTTTTCCTGATACCAGCCCTTGAAGATATATCCGCTCCGCTTTGGTGCTTTGGGACTGGTTACGCCCTTGCCTTGCTGCACACTCTGTGCCGCCGGTGCAGTTCCCTTTGCGCCATTCAAATCAAAAGTAATCCGGTATGTTTTCAATGCGCTGGTCGCCTGATCGGTGCGGACGGTAAGAACTGCGCTTGCTGCCGAAGCATAACTGGTCGCTGTTTCTGCCCCTCGGACATAGAATTGGTACTGGGTATCTGCTTTCAAGCCGATGAATGTTGAACTCTCCTGCCACGCGCCATCACTGCCGATTCGATACTGCATGCCATCGTTCTGCTTTAGCACAATTGTATTTGATGTCTTAGAGACCAGCATCGGTGCTGATGGTGTACTCTGGCTCTGCTTATTCAGTGTTACCGTCAACGACGAACTAGGTTCTGAATAATAATGCGTTTTATTTTCCTGATAACGAGCATAGAATACGTAGGTTGCTCCTGGGGTTAAATTGTCAAAGCATTCCGAACTCTGCCAGGTAACTGCATCAATGCTATATTCTGCATTTTCGATTGACACTAATGTTACCTGCGTTGTTGTCTGATTCAAAATCGTTGGTGCATCCGGCGCATCCTGCTCGTATTTCGCATCCGAATATGCGGCTGTTTGGATTGGCGCTAACGCCGGAACCGGAGTCGATGTATCATGTGTATCGGTTTCTGCTTTACGAATCAAAAAACGGTATTCCGTATTGGCCGACAGTCCGGTGAAGATTGGAATACTAACCCATTCCTCAATTCCCTCGATACAAAATTCAATGCCGGCGATTGGCTCTAAGACAATCATCGTACTTGTCACTGCCCGTGTACTAAGCGGCTGCACTGAACAGAACTGTAACCCCTTCGCTACCGTTTCCGTCTGCGCTGAACTCTTTGCTTTTGAATTATCCGCCCACATTGTCACATTTATTACTGTACCAATATCCGCCTGCGCCAGCGTATAATCCTCTGCATCAGCGCCTTCGATTTCGCTGCCGTCTCTGGTCCACTGATAATTCCATTCACCCGCATCAGCCGCCTTTGTTAAGCCGTCGGTATTGGCGATTAATAACTCGTCAAAGATGAAGGAGCCCGTGATACTGACCATACCGCCTAGTTCTTCCTTTTCTTTTAGATATGGGAAGCCGTCATTCGTTGAGCCTGCCTGTCCCCAATAAATCTCACGACTATTTAATCCCTCATTTAAAATTTTACATGTAGCCGTAGTCTTCAAATCAGTTGCCGTACTCACGTTGACCTCACCAACCCCATTGCCAATACCTACTTGTGCCTTTCCAAGCGGACTGCACCAGACAACGCCCGCTAACGTTGCAGCAGCATTGCCAGCACCAATTGCACCACCAATAGATGCCCCTGTTCCACCAATAAAATTAGCCGACGCATAGCTGCCTTTGACGAATGAGCTTTTCTCAAGCATGCCAATAAGACCGCCAATATTTGCATTTTTACCGCCAATGACACTCCCCCGGAAGCTACAACCGCTCATTGTGGCACTGCTTAATAAGCCCACGATGCCGCCGACATTAGAATCGACATTGATGCATTGCACACTTCCGCTGACATTTAAGCAGCGAATCACACCAGCTTTTCCAACGTAACCAAATAAACCCGTGTTTGCTCCTGTTCGCTCGATAGTCAAACCGGATATGGTATAGCCCTGACCATTAAAATCCCCGAGAAAGCCTATGGATGCATCTGTTCCAATGGGAAGAAATGGCAAACCACTGACATTAATATTGTTCGCTAATTGAATATATTTCGTGCAATAATCTTCGCCCCGGCTGACCTTTGCCGCCAGCGCATATAACTGCTCCTTTGTTTCAATGGTATATGGATTATCTACACTGCCATCACCATCACTAAACACACCATCCACCCAGGAAGCATATGGGTTTGGCACTGCTGATTGATAGGGATAACCATTATTCTTTGTTCCGTTTATCTGCCAGCTTTCATGATTCATTTCGCCGCAAGCATTCATAATATTTAATACGGCTGTACTCTTCAACTCACTTGGTGTCACGGCAATTGCATCACCAATCTGATTGCCGATTCCGCGCGCCGGACTTTGCACCACTTGATTCACTTTCTGAACCCCATCTTTATTCCAAAATGAGATTTGAATCGCACCATCATTCGTTCCAACCAAGCCGCCAACAGCAGTACCAGTTGCTGCTGCCACCGCTCCAAGCGAGTAGCTGGCCGAAATCACACCACTGCTGCTATTGCTGCCCACAAGACCACCGGATGCGCCAGTTCCTTGATGGTCAATGCTTACCTCCGTATTGCTGTTCTTAAGTGTTCCGTGATTGGAGCCAACGATTCCGCCCGTGTTACTTGCCGATGTAAACAAATTCGTAACCGTACCCTTCACACTTAGATTTTGAATGACACCATTCGTATCCGTCCCGGCAAACAGACCGGCTGATTGATAAAAACCATTTACCTTTAATCCGGTAATCGCATTCCCGGCGCCATCAAAGATATAATTCATGCCATCGCTTCGTCCCGCCGCAATTGGGGTGAAATTGGCATTTTCTAAATCAATATCATTTGCCAATTGCACATATTTTCCTTGAAGCTGTGAATGTTCCAACTCGGATTTATATCCTAATATCTGTAGCTGTAATGGTGTCGAAATCGTATATGGCTTTGCTTTCGTGCCATCACCATCCCCCGCATCACAAAAGCCCAATGGTAAATCGGCAAAAGGGTTCGTTCCCGCGATCAGACATGGATAACCAGCGTGATTATATTCGCTCGTGTTGACCCACACATAATCGGTCAAACCACTGCAGGCATTCAGCAGTTCAATTGCCTCTTGCGACTGTAAGTCAGATGATGCCGCCGCTGGAACCGAGGCTGTACTGGCACTGCTGCCCACCCCGACTTTTTGTTTTGTTGATGCATCGCCGTCTTCCTTCATCAACTGTACATTCGCATCCCATAAACAATTCCTAACGGTACTTAAGTTCGATGAATATTCCACCATCGCGCCAGCAAACATACCGCTTACAGCCGCCTCAAATTGCTTGATATCTGCCAAGGCATAACAGTTGGCATAGTATGAACCCTCATCATATCCGACAAATCCACCGCAGTAATTTGTGTTCTTCGCTTTTTTCGTGTATGTAACGGTTCCTTTGGAAAAACAGTTTACAATGGTTGCACCTCTGGCGGAGCCAATCATACCGCCAGCATAGTCCGCTACACTAGCCGTTACCTCGATATCGGCAAAACAGTTTTTAATGGTTCCTTCCAAATAACCGGCAATTCCGCCAATTATAATATTATCAGGCAGGGTCGTTTCAAAAAAGCTGCCCGGATTGACTTCACCTTTGATTACCAGTGCACTTATTTCACCAGCAATACCAACATAACCAAACAAGCCAACATATGTATTTGATGTATTTATTCCCTGCACATTCAAACCGCTGATGGTATGTCCATTGCCATCAAATTTGCCTTCAAAGGAGTGCGAGGCATCTGCTCCAATCGGACTTAAAAGCAATGACTCAACATCAAGGTCGGCCTTTAATTGGATCTGTTTTCCGGCCATAAATCCGGCTGTCTGATTACACCAATAGGATAGCAAAATCATTTGGAACGGCTCACTAATTGTATAGGGCTGTTCAGCCGTACCATCGCCACCATTTAGATCAAACACCCCCTCCGATAACCCATAATGCGGATTCGCGTTCTCCCCCTTTGTCAATACGGGAACATCGTTTACCTGTTCCCAGCAAAAATCTTTCAAACCGCTAAAACCATTTAAGACATCTAAGATAAGCGGTGAGTCCTTTTGAGCCTCAGTAAGCGGATATAAAGACCGTTCCAGATTCGTTTTAAGGGTGGCTATATCACTTTGACCATATCCGTATTTCTCCTTATCAGAATTGCCCCTTTGCTGGGTTGCCGCACTATTCCAGTAGCAGTTCTCTAGTTTTAATTTTCCATATCTTGCATAAGATACATATCTACCTAAAAATCCGCCGATATAAGAATTATTATTAGAATTGGTAGGACCAGCAACATTTCCCAATGCATAGCAATTTGTAATCGTCATATCATAAAGCGTGTCAATCTTTCCAACCAGTCCTCCGACATTATACATAAATTGGTTGTATTGTAAAGCTGCGTAAGATGCCGGACCAGATACCGTTCCTACCGTAACACAATTCACGAGTGTTCCACCATTGTAGATGGTTCCAACAACACCACCAAGGTTCGCTTTGTTATATCCATAACCGTATTCTCGTTCACTGTACCCCTCATATGGTGCCAAAACAGTTACATTGACGGAACAGTTGCGAATGGTGGAGCGATATAAGTAAGCTACAATCCCCCCCACAGATACTTCATCCACATTGGTTACATCACCATTCACACGGCCCTGTAGCTTCACAAAATTGCTCTCCACACTGCCAGATACGTTTAATGATTTTATTTCTGCAATGCTATTGAACTGCTCACCAAGTTTGGCGAAAAGTCCCGCGTGTTTATATCTTTTGTCTGGGTCATCCACATTTAGCCCAATAATACTATGTCCATCGCCATCAAAACTACCATTAAAGGAATAGCATACATAAATATATTCGTCGTTACTATTAACAGATTCGGACGTACTATAACCAATCGGAATCCATGACCACCCCTTCAAATCAATATCTGTTGTCAGGATGAAATAAACTCTGTCATATTTTTCCCCGCTGCTGACATTAACGGAAAACTGTGCCAGCATTGCCGCCGAAGTAATCTGATAAGGGTTGTCCGCCGTACCATCACCAGGCCCTTGCTCCCACGGCGCGGCTCCGGCCGACGGATACGTGCCATCCCATTCATCCGGCGTGGGTGGCTCATCTGCTTTTACAGTCTGTACTATTTCGGTCTGGGTGAATGTTTCAACAAAAAAAGCTTCCGGAAACATTGTCAGAAACAATGCCAGGACCAATAATAATGCAATTTTTCTACGCCAGCCTTGATATGTGTTTAATTTCTTATGTGACATGGCAAATTCCTCCTAATATACGCTAATGTAACTTAAAACATTTAATTATTATACCATCATTTTAAATACATTATATTAGGTGCGCACGAAAACGCACGGAAACAACATACATTTTTAGCAATATTTAAAGGTGGGGCGGTAGCGCTCGAATGTAATCCGACCTTCCCGTTTTGTAATCGAGATTCACATTTTGAAAGCAACCTTCAAATTTTGTACTCGAAATTCCACTTTTGTAGTGACTTTCCCGTTTTTCTTCTTCAACACATGGTATAATATAGCTCTAA
>JAVBTX010000017.1:0-13248 GCA_031555935.1 Lachnospiraceae bacterium
AAGAGAAGTGATTTTCTTTTCCTGTGTCTGTGAAGACGTATTTATGGAACTGATTATATCATCCAAATCACATACGCTTTTGTTAATCGTCAATGTCTTCTTTTTCAGCACCGATAACTCAGATTTATAATCGGTTACAGATTGTTTGACGTCATTTAACAATCCAGGCATCTGATTAATTTTATTTGCATATAACGCAATCGTTGCCATATCTATCTCCCCGTTTAATTTTTAATAAATTTCAACTTTAACAAATTATCTGCCTCAACGTCATAGGAGTATCCATCACCTAGTTCACATCTGGCATAATCTTCTTTTAAGGTTTTCACGTCCATGTTTCCGAAAATGGTTTTTTGTCCACGTTCGCCAGCAAATTCAGCAATATTATCAAGCAAAAAGACATTCGAAACAACATTGTTGAAGAACGAATTTTGCTCGCCGTCGCTGATTTTTTGAACATCCGAAAAGATGAATAAAAAGCCTTGTTCTTCGGCTACCGCTGCCAGTTGAGGTAATATGTTATTGATAAAAAACTTATTTTCATTTGCATTTAGGTATACCAGCTTGCTTTGGATTACGAATATCGTAAATGGCATCTGCGCCACCTGGCAATCTGGAATCTTGTTAAATTCTTTTGAAAGCTCTTTGCTTACGCCATACATTCCCGCCAAAAAGCGTTTATCTATACTTAAATAATTGTTATTTAGATACACATAAAATTGTTGAAGCGGAGATAACTTTTTAACCTTGCTTGTATCATCATTCAAGAGCAATTCTACTTCCTTGAATTGGTTAATCAAAACAGAATCTACGGTGCCGTGGATACTTTCGTATATCGGTTTCAGCTGATTACGCCCATCATCAAAGAGAACCACCCTGGCATCTTTTTTATTTTCAATAAAACCGCTAATCATCATCTGTAGCAAATTAGTCTTGCCAAATTCCTTCTTGCCATATATGGCGATAACTTGCGCCTTTTCCATATCAACCGTTACCGGATAAAAATCGACGTAATCCAGACCAACACTGACCTTGGAACTTTGTTCCTTAGAGTACGGTGTCAATTCCTCGTATTCCGCCCTCGTCAGTTCTTTCGGAAAGGTCTGATATTTTTTCACAGATCTTGAATACTTATTTTCAGCATAACCAAATTTTTGTTTGATTTTTGCAATGAATATTTCTTCTGTATCAGCGTTCCCTGAGGCATCTTCCTTTCGAAATGGGAGGGTGCACTGAACCTCATATGGCAAATTCATTCGGAAGGTTCCAGTAACACCATCCGGTTTAACCGTTACATTGGCAAAACCATGACCTGGATTGCTGCCAATTAAGCCCACCTTTCCAATAAAGATTTCCGGATATTTATCCTGAGGCATATCAAATGCCACCTTTTGCTTAAAGCTTCCAAGATAAGACGTAACACCTTTCGTTTCAACGGCTGTTACAACAATTGTAATCCCTTTTGATAACCCATCACGGCATAGCTTTGCCAATTTTTCTTGATATGACATGTATCTGGGTTCATCAATAAATGCGTTAAGGTTATCGATGATAAAGGTCGTATGTAAAGGCTGAACATTAGAATCTCGATAATTTTTCCCGTTTAAATCTTTGATATTATCCTTTAAAATGTTGTCCATAATCTTGAAAACACGCTTCACATACTCCTCATTCGAGTTATCAAAATAAGCTGATACTAAGGGCAGCTCCTTGTATTCGGATAACGTCCCGCCAAAATCAAGAATAAAAATCTGCTCCTGCATTTCGTTATATTGTTTATGGAGAATATTTACCAGTGTTTTAACAAACGTCGTCTTTCCGCTCATTGCAGAGCCAAATAAGGCTATATTTGAATCCAGCAAATCAACCACAAAGGGCGGCTGCATTTGAATGATTGGAATATCAAATCGGCCTAACGTACATAACATTTTTTCAAGACTCATTTTAGCTCCTCCACTCTGTTTCATCCGCTATTTTGCCTGGCAGCGGTGGTAAAAATATCTGACGCGGTTTTTCCATCTCTTTGCTCATTTCGATAATTGTATTAACGATATATGCCAACTGCGTGTCATGCTCATTAATGTGTTCATTTTTTTTCTTTTCAATTTCATTATCTTTTTTTGACGAGTAAAAATCATCGTTAAATTTTCCTGAATTTGGAACCTGGGTAACAATAACTGGCGGTTCAATATTCAGATTTTTATTTGCACCGGTATATGCTGATTGGAAGTATTCAAATCTGGTTCCTGTTCCGACCAATAAATAAGCACGTCCATTCAACGGCATTGTTGGTGCCGCTGCAACGGGGCTGTCGATCATTTCTTTGGAAGCTTGCTTGGATGCCACTTTCAGACATATTCTGGCTTTTGAATTTACTCTGATATCGTCTGTAATCGCACCTTCAATATTTTGTGAAACAAGAACAATGTGAAATCCCAAGGTTCGGCCAACACGCGCAATTGTGGTAATCTCAGCAATAAAGTCAACATCGCTGCTCTCATTTGAAAATCTTTTTAACTCGGTAAACTCATCCACCACTAGAATCAGATGAGAAAGTGCTGAAAACTCTTTTAAGTCTTTATCAAGAACCCCCACTTGCTTTTCATTTAGTTTCTTTTTAAGCTTCTCCAGTTTCTCATGATTTTCTGGTTGATTCTCTAATTCCTTTATTTGCCGAATCACTCGAAGCGCTCTGATATAGGAATCCACATTATCAACGCCCAGACTTGAAAGCAGTAATTTCCGTCTTTTTATCTCGGCATTTAGGGCTTCCAGGAAACGCTTCAGCATATATTCGGCAGATGTTCCTTCATCCTCACCGGCAGTATCAGTTACTTCACCAACACAATGCGGTAAGCTTCCCAGACGATCCGAAAAGCCGCCGCCCTTCATATCAACAAGCATTAGATTCAAATCCATCGGAGAAAATTTCATGCATAATCCAATCAAGTATGTGATGATTGTTTCAGATTTACCTGATCCTGTCGTTCCGGCCACAAGCATATGTGGACCATCTGCTTTTTCATATAAGTCAAGGTACATCGGACCATGTTCATTTTTCCCAATCGCTACACAGAGATTTTTGGTGACGTCATTTTTATCAATGTTTTCCCAACTCTCTAAAATACTCTTTTTTACATCATTGTTTCCATAAAGCTCGAACAGCGTCACCATGGAAGGAACCTTACCATTTTCAGCTATTCTGGTATAATAAATTGCACTCAATTGCTTAAACGCTAAATCAAATTTTTCTTTGTGCTTTTTCTCGTCAAAAATATATTCATTTTGGAAATGCTTATACTCAATTAATTTATCCGTATCATTTGCTTTGCTCTTATCGTCATTATTTTCGCTTAGTACATTAAGCGTCTCACGGCTGAGAATGTTGTATCTCAGACTGCTTCTTCTTCCATTCGCATTATCTTTATCAATATTGACGATGTTGCCACAGTATTTTGGCAGCTTATCTTTTACCGATTGTATGAAAATAAAGGTGAGTCCCATCGCATTTACATATGGCTCCCCTTCTTTCGGTACTTCTGGTAAAAATTTAGAAAAACCAGTCTCTTTAATATCATAGTCATAAAAAACAACGCAAACAATCTGAGTCAGCTTTTGGCTTGCTGCTTCTGCTTCCTTGTCCTCGTCATTGGCTTTGGAACGCTCGTTCATGATGCTCAGCAGTTGTCCGAAAACAATACCAGAGCTGTCCTTATCAAATACGAACTGGGATATTCCGTCAAAAAGCTCATTCGCATGCGGTAAAAATTTATAGTTTTCCAGAACTTCATTTTGCTTTGTAGCATTATCTTCCTGGTCAAAGAAAAATACAAATTGCAAATCTTCTGAAGAATGATAATAGGCTAATTCAAAGATAATATGCTTAATAAAATTTCTAGAAGTTTGATGATCATTTGAGATGACACCCAAGGCTCCGCTCGATTTTAAATCTAGTAGCAGAGGCGGCTTACTATCATCATCACTTCTTAAATAATTAAATCCAATCACTTCGTTATTGTCTTTACTGTCCACACCTTTATTTGCAAAGACATAGGCAAGGTCAGTAAGCAGAAATTGATTATTATCTTCTTCGGCTCTTTCCGCTGGGGTTAATTTTTTACGTCTTTTTTCTTCTTTTTTAGATGGAAGTAAAATCTTAATTTTATCACCATACTTTTTATATTTTATATCATAAAAAATGTTGTCCTTTTTCTCACTTTTTATTTCAAAAAGCGGCTTTACCTCATTGGACGTTCCGAGAGATATCTTCATAAAGTCGTTGTCGTTTTGGGCACGTGAAAAAATAGTGCTATTTATTTCCGCTGTGTTGTTAAACAGCGTACCCATACTCGGATATACGCTATTCAAGTACTTTATATCGCTTTTTTGCCATTCATTGATTAATTTGATTTTTCCATGAATGTAATTCTCGTAATTATTCTTCCACTCTTCAACTTCATTTTTATAGTCCTTTCGTTGTTTCATAAAAGCATAAAGAGAAGTTACAAGTGCAACAACACCCATCGCTCCTGACATTAATATCATTGTATTTCCCATGCTGGCGGCACTTGGCGCAAACAACATAACCAGATAACGTGCAACTAACATTCCACCGGTAGACAATAACGTCGGTATGATTACGTCAAGGATGGAGGACTTGTCCTTTTTCGGCATTTCATTGGGTGGAATAATGTCAATTACCGATGACTCAATGACGTTCAACCGTCGTGTGCTGATATTGTATTCCAGAGAATTGCCAGCTTTTAATATGTAGCTATTTTCAACCCTATCAAACAATGCTGATGGCATTACATTTATGTCTAAGGTAAATAAAATGCAACTAGACGTTACAAAGCCAAGCTCGTCTAATTTCATATCAAATACTTTTTTGTCCTCAATTTCGTCGGTTAAATCAATGGTATTAAAGCTGCCTTTCGAATTATATAGGACTTGTATTTCTTTTCGGGTTTTTAGATATTCTTCCAAAAGCTCAAAGACTTCTTTTCGTTTGCCATCTTTTTTCACTCCATAATATATGGACTCGATGAGTGCTTTAAGAGTGATATCCTTCAACACAAGAAAAGATATTTCTTCGGATATATTACTACTTACGAACTTTGCTGCAATCATTATCTCATTATTCTTCATAACTCTATCCTTTCAAATCTCCAGTTTTTTATTGATTAGGAGAGCAGTTTTTGTAACTCAGAGCTATCAGGAACTTGCAAAATACTTCTCCCCGGCAGCTGAGGGCTTTTTCTGTCTGGTTTTGTAAATGCCTTTACATCTACACTTGGAATATCAACTGAGGCTATATTGGGCTGATTTTTCTCTAGCTGATTAAATAATTTTGCTTTCATATGCACTTTCGCATTCCTTGGTAAGCTTGGCTTTCTATTTATCGGCATTTCAAATGCATTTACTGCGACATCTAATTTTCCCACAGTTGGCAAATCAGAACCTCGTTGTTCTGGTCTGCTGTAATCCATGGGTTGAATATTTGGCTTAGATACTTTCGGCAAGCGTAGCTTCGCCGGTTTTCTTTTCTCGAAAGAACGAACGCTCATATCTGGTTTGACAACCGCTGGCAATTCTGGATTGGACTGTTCTGGTTTATGAAATACTGCTTTTACTTCAATAATTTCAGATACTTCTGGTAAATTTGGAGATGTAGTTTTTACTTTTTTAATATGATTCTTTTTAAGCATTGGCTTAGAAACTGTTGTCAATTCTAGCTTGAGCTGCTCTGGTTTGCTGAAATCTACCTTCTTGGCCGATTGAACAGATATCTCTGGTAAAATAAGCGGCATTTTTGCTGGCTTGACAACCGGATTTATATCAATACCCGGTGTAATAACACTTGGTATATTTTTCGGAATATTATGATGTTTATTTTTTAGCTGTCTATGGGACTTCGCTATTTTTACAGACGGTTTCGCCGTGGTCTGCAAATTTAATGCTGTTTCCGTATATTTAAATGTATTGACTGCAACATTCGGCTTAATCGTCGTAGGTAAATAAACACGGTTTTGATTGGCTTTTTTAATGTGTTTTGCTACCGCAGCGGGTTTGACAACTGCAGGTAAATCAACGCTTTTGGGGTTGGCTTTTTTGATACGTTTTGCCACCGCAGCGGGCTTCACAACCGCTGGTAAATCCGGCTGCACATTTTCTATCTTCTTGATATGTTTCACCCGAACGCCAGACCGTTTTGCCGGCAAAGGTAAAACAGGATTTGTTTGTTCCATTTTTTCAAATGGGTTAATGCTTAACTCTGGTTTTTCAATCGGCTCGCACATTGATAACGTGTGTTCCGTTTTTTTGAAAGGCCTGACCTCAATTTCATTTATAACGGCGATTGATTCTAATTTTGGCTCATATGGCTCAATATTAGCATTTTCAAATGCCTCGAGCTGTTCAACAAAAGCGACCCTTTGCTGATATATATCCAATTCCTTTTCATATTGCTCGCGCTGATTATCGTTAAGCAAAAATATTTCATCATCATTCAGTATTTTAAATGCCACAATGAACCCTCCTATTCTCAAAAAAGCTTTCAGGGACTGTTGTAAAATGCTTGCAACAGCCCCTGTAATTTTATTAGCTACCGCTTATGCTGTCTGCAATTTGCTTATCGACATCCACAAAGTTAGTCCTATTGGCTTCTAGCAGCTCAGACATTCCTTTGACTGCATCCGGAAGGTCTGTCGCAACAAATTGGTTTACATCGCCATCAATAAATTTTTTTAAGGCATCTTTGGCTTCACCTTCCATTTCAGAAATTGCACTGTTCAAATCCTTAACAAAATTTTCTCCTGCAGTTCTGTAGTCATCTGAACTCTTTTTAACTGCTTCTACGGCTGTTACTACACTTGCATTAACTATTCTACAACTTGCCATTTTAATCTCTCCTTATTGTTATTTTTTGTTTCCTTCGGCGAGCTGGTCATCTAAACCATCTGTGTCCGGAATAGCTTCTAGGGTTCCTTGCACGATATCATGTAACGCCGTTATCAGCTGTGTTAATCCATCGCCAATGGCCGGCTCAATTTTATCATCATAGAAAAATTTAAAGCCCTCCGCTGCATTTCCACTGAAATTTGTGGGGATTAACGAATTCACCGTATCCGTTAGACTTGTGTGCAAAGTATTTGTTTTTGTTTTGTACTCTTCAATTACACTTAATGCATTGTTCATCATTTCTGGTGTAATATTCACTGTACCAGTAGTTCCCATTGCCATATTTAATTCCTCCTATTTTTAATTAAATTTAATGCTTTGATTTAATTGTTCAAATTTTGTAAATACGTCCTTATAATAACTATTTCCATTAATCTCGGTTAGCGTATCCGAGACATGCTTAATTACAAACAGCATATCGTCAATCGGCTTAATCAGAACATCTCCAGCGGTTACTTCAATTTGTTTGCCAGCTGGCGTATCCAGTGCTGTGGTAAGCTCTTTGTACATTTTTATGAGATCTGATTTAAGCGTTTCTGTTTTGTTTTTTAAAGCATTCAGTTCAGATGATGCAGTTTTAAATGCAGTATCATCCAGGCGTATATCTTGTGACAGCGTCAATCTTTATCACCCCCTGACTTTGCTTTTTGAATTTGCTCGAGTAACGGTTCTTTCATTTCTTGTGCCAAGAGATTGCACATTTGCTCCGCTTCATCATAATTGCCGATATCGATATAGCATTGGATTCGGAAAGTCACCGCCAATATATCTGTTGGATCCTTGATCATCGCATTTCTGAAGAGCTTAATTATCTCTTCGTATTTCTGCTTGGTGTCTGGCAACTCCATCTCCTTCATCGCATTTGCTTCGCTATATATACCGATGTATGAATTTTGAACGCTTTCACTAGCTTGTAGTTTTCTAGCGTACTCGATTACTTTATCAAAATCTTTCTTCAGGGTATAGGCCCCGATATAAAGCCGGTTGATTTGATCTACGTTTTCTTGCGAATATTCGATTTTCTCCGGTTCTGCTAACTTGTAGTCTGCTTTTATATCCTGTGGCTCGTCCTCAATCTCGGTAAAATATTCTCTATTTCCATCTTCGTCGGCTTCGATGTTCTCAACCATTTCATCCAAGCCATAATCACCATAGTCCTCCGCAATCTTAGCCTTATCCATTTCAATCATGTCTTCAACATCATAATCGGTCAATTCAACGGGAGCCAGTTCATTAACAACTATCTCAAATCCATTATTGTATGCTCCAACGGGATTCTGTGCCGCACTAAGGCATGTCAGCGTTTGTTCTGGTTCTTCGAGCTGCAGATATATTTCCGCAGCGTTTATGTAACTATCAATGACGTTGGTTACCGTCGGTTTTACTGTTTTTAAAGCTTTTTCAATTATGGCAAGAGCCGAATCAAAATGTGCTCTGTTTTTATCTGTTTGATATTGCTCAAGCTCAAATGTCATATAATCAAAGTAGTAATCCATTGATGGGACGGTATACTTCCCGGCTTTTTCTAATTCCTTTTGTGCATCCTCTAGGCGCTTTGCCTGAATTAGCAGCTTGAATGCAATTTGATACCCGCGATATTCCGAAGGTGCAACCAGCTTTATTTGATTTGCTGTCAGAAGTCCGTTTCTAATATCATCCTTGATACCGTAAATAACTGCCTTGCGCTGCATAATATCTATATCAACACCGATGAGCTGCTCCGCTTTATTTAAATTGACAAGGGCATCATCGTATCTTCCGATGTCAAAACAAATGATTCCAAGTAAATTGTAGAGCTGGACAATATTTTCGGGAATACATCCCAGTTCTTCCGCTTTGGCAAAGTTCTTCATTGCATCTGCCAGCTTTTCAGTAGAGGCCAGCGCAAAACCCAAATCGTAATATCTGTTGCCGTTATTCGAATCGTATTTAACGGCCATGCTGTAATGCTTAATCGCTTCATCATAACGCTCCAACGACATGCAGGCATTGCCAGCACATTTGTAGGCGTTGGAATTATTGGATTCTAGTTTTATTGCCTGCTTCGCCAGATTCAATGCGGTGTCATTTTCTTGATTTAAAAATGCCAAGTGGGAATCAGCGATGATGTCTTTAATGTTCATAATGTTCCTCCTCCGTTATATTGTTCTTTTGAATAAATAACATTATTTCTCCTTTCTAACTGTTAGCATTCGGATACGACAAATGAAATGGTTGTTTGATTTCACACCCCAAATCTGACAAATCTTTAAATAATTGTAATACCCTCTGTTCATAGTTTTTGTTACTTTCGAACCAAACGTCTGCACCTTGATTTGTTGTTGAAAAATGTGCCGATAATATTCCATTTGCTATTAATTTTTTTGGTCGTGCGATAACAGATGTGGCCAAGAATTCTGACCATTCAACTTCATCTTTAAAATAATATATCGTAGCCTCATATGCACAATCAAAACGTTCCACTTTTACTTTTGCTTCACTAAGATGATAAAATGTTTTGGTAGGTTCAAGCAATACTTCTGCTTTGGCTAAAATTACAGCGGGATCAATTATTTCTTGCTCATCCTTATCTGGTAAGTGATACCCATAAAAATACACCTTTTGTTCTTTTGAGATATCAAGAAGAAAATCATTAAGTAAAGTTGCCGCTGCGGTATTTTCATCAACCGCTGATGAACACCAAAAAACAATTAAGTTAGATTTTATCTTATAATTTAAAGTCATGTCATAACATTCCTCCTCCAAATATAAAGCCACGTTATTTTCCAAGTCATCCCTCTCCAAAATCAAATAGAATCCGGAAATGACAAACGAGAAGAGGGTTCGATTTCACAACCCCGATTTGACAAACACTCAAATAATTGCAATACTTTTTTTTCATAGGTTTTGTTACATTCAAACCAAAAATCTGCCCCTTGATCTGTAGTTGAAAAACATGCTGATAATATACCCTTTTTTATTAGTTCTTCCGGTCGCGAGATAACTGAAGATGCCAAAAAATCTGACCATTTGACTTCATTTTTGAAATAATACATCATAGCCTCACAAGCACAATCAAAACGTTCGATATTTACTTTTGCATCACTAAGATGAAAAAATGTTTTGAAAGGATCTAGCAATATTCCCGTTTTGGCTAAAATCACAGTAGCGTCAATCATTTTGTGTTCATCCTCACATGGTAAGCGATAAGCATAAAAATATACCCTTCTTTCTTTTGAGATATCAAAAAGAAAATCATTAAATAACGTCGCAACTGCGTTATTTTCATCAACAACTGATGTACACCAAAATTCAATATAGTCAGCTTTTATGTTATACTTCAAAATCATTTTAATCACTTGCTCCCTTTTCATCTACCGTTTGATAAAACCCCTTCCATCCATTTGCGTACATCAAGAAATCTCTTCTTTATAGCATTCCTCCTCCAAATATATAACCACTATATAACTCTTTTGAGTAAATCTTTAATTCTGGAATAATACCTAAGACGAAACCTTCATCATAGTCATCAGACACATCGTACTCCTCCTCATCATCTTCCGCATATAATGCGCATTCACCAATCCTGCTGAACAGAAGTCGGGTCGGAATAAATCTTGAACTCACTGCCTGTTTATCTCTTGTACCAAAATGGTTTTCAATCATTTCTTCAATTTCACTTCTTCTCTCAACAATTATTTCTTTGAACATTTTATAAGTTTTTTCCTGTTCTTCGTTAATATCATCTTTGGTGGAATCCGCTATAGCAAGAATCCTGATATCATATGTTTTATCCCATAAAGTTATCTCTAACTTAGCAGTAGTTGCCCACCCATCCCAATATTCTATTTCACCGAAGACCTCATTAAATATCGTCTTTTTCTTGCCAAACATGTTTAACCTCTCCTTTTATTTGTTGGTAGCTACTTCAACTCCCCAGCCTGATGCAGATCGTAATCCAAATCCTGCTAGTCTTTCACTAATTTGATCACATATGTTTGGTATATTTAAAAAATTAAAGTTATAATTACCTATACCACCTGTATGACCTATATTCCCGTGTATCTCGGTAGGGACTAGCCAACATTTCTTCATATTTAAGTCTTCATGCCAAGTTAATTGATAGCCCAAAGCTTTTTCGAAATCACCTTTCGTTGCATAATCAACTAAAGAATTATCAAAATTTAATTTTAATTGCGTATTTGCATTTTTAAAGTTCATATTTCTAAGTCGCTCCTTTAATTGCTTCGGACTAATCTCACCATTAAGAAAAGCATCAATATCTTTCGGATTAGGATTCGTCATACTAATATCTACATTAGCAACTGAGAAACCAGATAGGTCTGGTTCGCCATTTTTATATGGAACTGAATCCGGAAAATCATTAAACTTGTCTTGTTTCATTATTCCTTCCATAGTAAGATTATCGGAATTGTACTTTCCCGGTATGATATCAGAGCTTGGTATCAATTGGTCATCTTTGACACTCCAATTCTGGGTAGGTCCTTTCATGTCCACAGAAGGTTCCCATATATCCCACACTCTTTTACCATTTTTTACTTTTGAGAAATCGTCTATATCAAAAATTAAAGATTTGAACAGAATATCACCTAAATTTTTCAGACCGTTTTTAAACCCACTTTTAAATACTTTTTCAATTGTCTCTTTAAATGCTAATCTAGCCGCTTTTATTGTTCCCTTCGCAAAAGCTTTCACACCAACTCTAGCCATTGTCTTTAACGCCGCTCCAAGAGGAAATACTATTGAAACAAGATCTGCACCAAATGACACGCCCTGAAATATATCTGCCAAAACATAAAGCCCATTTTCACGGAGGACATCAGCAATTCCCTTCCCGCCTGTCGCAAGCATACAGATTACATCAGCAATGGTTAAGACTAATGCAATTATTCCAGCCACCGCAGCAATGAACGCAATTGCAACACCACAAACTGCGGCTACTACCGCAATGAGCACTACAACGACAGCCGCCACAATACTAATCCAATGCTCCTTACACCATTCTCCAGCCCCAGCAAACCATTCTTTTGTTTTTTCCCATGCGCTTTTTTTATATTCCGGCTTCAAGTAGCTGTATATACTATAAAAATCATCTTTCCGTTTCTTAACAAGATCTGCCACATCGCCGTCAATGCGAATAACATCCGATGTGAAATTTTCGCTATCCAGTTTAAAGGTATTGAGTGTATTGATTTTCTGCTCTAGCGTTTGGGATGATGTCTGTATCGAACTGATGATATCATCCAAATTACATACGCTTTTATTAATCGCCAAAGTCTTATTTTTAAGCGTGGCTAACTCCGCTTTATAATCAGTTACCGTCTGTTGACATCCGCTATCAGACTTGGCATCTGATTGACTTTACCAGCATATAACGCAATCGTTGACATATTTATCACCTCTATTTTAGTAAATCTGCATTCATTTTATACCGCTGCATTCATTTTCCGCCGATAATATTCCATATCTATGGAAGCACTCGACTTCGTTCCCCGCCAGCTTTGAAGGCTTGATTCGGTTGAATTAATTGCAGTTCCAATGTCTTGTAATTGTGTTTCAGCACTGCGCAATTGACTTTGCAATTGTGTTATTTTTGAAGTTAAAGCGTTTTTTTTAGTAGTAAGAGTCTGCATGATATTCGTCAATGTGCTTTTTGTCTTTGTTGACTCATTTTGAAAAACGTCAGTTATGATTTTGTTTGTGACATTGCTGGAACTAACCATTTTACTAAAGTTCGTAGATGCCAGACCGGTCTTATTGGTAATACCAGTAAGCTTACTCTTCAGGCTTTCATCACTTTTAATTATTTTATTTACGCCCTCAAGAGCCTCCTGATTATTCTTGATATCAGTTTTAAGCTGATTGATCTGATTAATTTTTTGCTGCTTTTGATTTTTCAATTCATTTATTCTATTTTCACAGCTATTAATCTCAGAACAAGCATTATAATATCTGTTTTTGGCATTATTGTAATAATATTCATAATCCATGACCCATCCTCCTTAAATAAATTCTTAATTTTTGCTGTTAAATATTGTTGAATCCTGTATAATATTATCATAATTTTTTATTTTGTTTTAAGTTTGGCGCGAAGGGCATAAAAAATGGCGCGGATGGTTAATTTTTCCATCCACGCCATAATTTTCTGCTCGAATGTAATCCGACCTTCCCGTTTTGTAATCGAGATTCACATTTTGAAAGCAACCTTCAAATTTTGTACTCGAAATTCCACTTTTGTAGTGACTTTCCCGTTTTTCTTCTTCAACACATGGTATAATATAGCTCTAA
>JAVBTX010000007.1:0-59961 GCA_031555935.1 Lachnospiraceae bacterium
TATAACATCTACAAAAAAGAAGACCAACATCTGTTAATCTTCTTTGCAAGGGAAAGTCTATACCACCTTCCCAATATCTAATTACTATGACTATCAACCTGATTCGAAGCTCAGGTATGGATTTTTGAATTACAATTCAGACAATCTATAAACCGTAAAAACCGTAAAAGGCAATAAAGATACGGAGCAGTTTCCTGCTCCGTATCTTTATTACCGATATACAATTTCCTTCAACACTACTTCTTCCGCTGAATATCTGATATTATTCATCATTCCAATCCACTGCATCTGGTTCTCCGATTTAAGTTGCTCGGTTACGCCCTGCTTTTCTTTCATCTGCTCAATTAATAGTTGCATTGGAAGATATGTACGGTTTGAAAATCGATAAGATAGATGGGGAACTTTGTCTGCATCTGGATAAGTCTGTTACTGCCTCTGGTTCTACGCTTTTCAATATGCTTCAATCTTGGCAGGCTCAATCCGCCAAACTGGAAGCTGTAGAAATCACAAGAGAAGAATATGACGAATGGCGGTACAAGTACCCAGAACTTGAAACATCCCATCATTTTGCAAAGGTCATTCCGAAAGGTATTAGTGATATGCTCATAGCAGCGATGAAGGAAAAAGAAGCACAAGAGAAAAAAAAAGCGAAAAAAGAAAGAAGAAATGAGCATAAAAATAACCTTACCGACTTTCATTGTTTGAAAATCAGTAAGGTTCCTTTATGTCATATTAAGATAAAATTATTCTTTGAGTTGGAGTCAAATGTTGCCAAATCGTTGCCAAAACCTAAACAAATTTGTTTGGAAACCGCATAAATACTGGCTTCTTTTTATCCTCTATATTACTCAAACTCAATCGTAGCCGTAGGCTTCGGACTCATATCATAACAAACCCGGTTGACATTCTTCACTTCCTTCAAAATCCGATCCGTAATCTTCAACAGCACCGGCCACTCCACCTGCTCAATCGTCGCTGTCATTGCATCAATCGTATTGACCGCCCGAATAATTACCATATACTCAAACGTTCTTGCATTGTCACGCATTCCCACCGATTTAAAATCAGGCACAGCGGTAAAGTACTGCCATACGGTCTTATCTAAGCCCGCATTGTGAAACTCTTCACGCAAGATTGCATCTGATTCTCTTACTACTTCGAGCCGCTCTCTGGTGATTTCGCCAAGACAACGAACACCAAGTCCTGGTCCAGGGAATGGCTGACGGAAAACCATTTCATCTTTCAGTCCAAGCTCTAAGCCACACTGTCTAACTTCATCTTTGAATAATTGGCGAAGTGGTTCTACCAATTCAAATTTTAAATCCTCTGGCAGACCGCCAACGTTGTGGTGTGATTTTACCATTTTTGCCGTCTTGGTTCCGCTCTCTACGATATCTGGATAAATCGTACCTTGTCCAAGGAAATCGATGCCTTCGAGTTTACGTGCTTCCTCTTCAAAAATACGAATAAATTCCGTACCAATAATTTTTCTCTTTTCCTCAGGGTCCGCAACACCTTCCAGTTTCGTTAAATAGCGCTCAGTTGCATCCACATAGACCAGATTTGCATCTAGCTGATTGCTAAAAACTTCGATTACGTCTTCTGATTCACCTTTTCTCATTAAGCCATGATTAACATGCACGCAGACTAACTGCTTGCCAATCGCTTTCAGTAAAAGTGCCGCTACAACGGAACTATCCACGCCACCAGATAACGCTAGCAAGACCTTCTTGTCACCCACCTGCTGCTTCACTAATTCAATTTGGTCAGCAACAAAATTTTTCATATTCCAGTTTGCTTCTGCCTTACATTGATCAAATACAAATGCTTTTAAATTCTTCTGTGCCACTTCCCAAGTGGTGTATGTTTCGTCACATTTTGCAAGCTCATGGTCAATTGCCATCACCGGAACGCCCGCTTTATAAATGTCTTCGATTACATCAATACGAATGCCGTCAACAATGTGATTTGGTCCACCATAAATAATAATACCCTTTACATTTGGCAATGCTTCCAGTTCTGTTTTTGTAATATCATGAGGGTAAATCTCACTATATACTCCCAATGCTCTAATTTCTCTTGCTAATACTGTATTCTCCGTACTTCCAAGGTCTAAAATCACAATCATATCCTGCTTCATTAAGCGTTTCCTCCTAAAACTGTATGCTCCTTTAAAAGCTACATTTCTATATTCTTGTCCTCTCTTAAGATACATCATTTAGAATATTCGCACAAGGTATTTATCAAAAAAATCCTAGAACGAAAATCATTTCTCGCTCTAGGATTTGATTATAAACATGTTGTTAGAAGGTAATTGAATCTAAAATCTCATGAATTTGTTCATCGCTTAAACCTGTAAACATAATACATACATCATACTCATTCCAAGATGCAAATACCGTTGTGCGCACTTCGCCATTCTCTGTATCATCACTCAACTGGTATATTTCACCTGATGCTGCCATATACTCGCGCTGGTTAAATGTTGGTTCTGTACTAGTTATAACACCAGTTACTCTTTGTGCACCTTCCCAATTCAAGATTTTTTGCTCATGCACCGTAAAGCTTCCAGTGCCATATTTGAACTTTGCAGTAATCTCACCATTTTCATTTTCAACTATTTCATCATCACTTATATATTCCGTATAAGTAACTGTCCCTGCCTGCTCATAAGCATTTGAAAATAGTTGCTTCAATCCACTATCCTGGCAAGCCGCCTCATAATCCGCATAAGTATATTCTGTAACATCCACTACGTCAGGCTCACCCTCCTGCCAATTTTTTCCATCATCTGATGTCATGATTGGCGTAATCTGTTGGCGCACTTCCTTTGACAGCCAGATGTCATCTGTGATTCCTTTTTCGCTCGAAATAACATTTACAATATCCTCTTCTTCCAGTGGTAAATCGGTCATCAGCCCCATGCTGGAATCATTGTCTGCCAGGTTCATTTCATCGCCTGCAACAAATCCATATTTATGAAAGCTGACATTCTGAAAATGTGAAACCGCTGCATACACTGTTCCACCCGAAACCCCTAATGCACATACAAGAATTGCCACTTTTGCAATTTGCTTTTTCATCTTCATTCTCCTTTCGTTTTGACACTGCTTTCTGATCCGGAAGGAAAAATCTTCCGGCATGCTGTGCTTACTTTCTAAGCCTTGCATTTCACATAATTGTGAAGTCAGCTCATCCACACGTTGATAATTTCCTTGCTCAATTTCTACATCAATTTTACTTTTTAAAACTGCAATTTCATTAAGATTTATTTTTCCCATGCAGTTGCTCCTTTCTGTTATGACCCGCGCAGACCATTCATTTATATATGCCAAACGCGATGATATGTAACATATAAAAATGTGGCTATTTAAAAGTTTCCTAATTGCAGTTCCTTCACCTGCTCTTTGATTTCCCGACGTAGTCTGACATACCGCATACGTAACGTAAATTCGTTGAATCCAAGCACTCCCGCAATCTCCTTCATGCTTTTCCCTTCAATATAGTACATGTTATACAACTGTCTTTTTGTGGTTGATAATTGCTCTAGGATTATTTCCCGATACCACTCGATTGCAATCGAATCTTCTTTAACGCGACATATCTCTTCGAACACATCGCGTCCAGTGCCAACCATATTTTCATCTGGTTCAAGGAAGATTTCCCGCTGTCCTTTTCGGTAATTTGCCATAATCAGATTTTTTGCCGTTTTATACAAAAACGCTTCCGGCTTTTCATGTTTCAGAAAGTCGTTTCCTTTCTGATATGCAATTAAAAAGACCTCTTGGGTGATATCCTTTGCAGTTTCAACATTTCCCGTCATACCTAAAACATACTTGTAAATCCGTTCATAATTTTGTTCACATATCTTATCAAATAATGCCATATTTTTTCACCTCATATATATATGTCCGAAAGCTGCATATGTAACATTTTTTTAATTTGAGTTAGTACAGTTTAGCGCAACCAGCCATTGCGTTTTGGCAACCAATTATTGATACTTCTTTTATGTAAATCATGATATCATATTGTTGTAAACAAAATCTAACAATTAGGAGTTACTATTATGATTTTTTCCGATAAATTACAGATTATTAGAAAATCCAATGGTTTTACCCAAGAAGTTTTAGCCGAAAAACTAAATGTTTCGCGCCAGGCTGTCGCAAAATGGGAAAGTGGAATGGCATATCCTGATATTATGAATCTAATCCAGCTAAGCGAATTATTTCATATTACCATTGACTATCTTGTGAAAGATAATGAGTGTGGCAAATCCATTTCACCATCACTGGATAATGATATCGAGGCACTTGTCACCTTCAAAATGGAGGCAAGCAAAAATACTTATGCGGGCTCAGCCAATTCTTGCAATCCTTCAAGGCTGGCATCACATGATTATCAATTTGAAAAGGACGGGTATCTGTATTACGATAGCTGGCTTGGTGGCGAAAATTTTTCAGGCGAAGAAGCCATTTGGAAAAGTGACGTCCCAATCTATTCAATGAATTATTGTGGACGAACTTTAGACGAACGATTTAGCGGAGACTTTTTAAAAGAGGCATTAAGAGCGGCGACCCACGAGCTCCCATATCGCGGACCAGAATTTTATGAATCCGGTCAATACACCTATAAAACCAAGGTAATTGGTACTATCGATTGGTTCCAAGGATATGAAGAAATATTTTGGCGGGATATCAAAGTATATGAATGTTTTTATCATGGGGGTGTGTTGCTATAGCTTGTATTAGTGAAAAGATAATTCTGGTAAATGACTATGTAACCAAGTCTAACTTACCAGCTAGTGACTTTGTGATAAATCCATATGTTGGTTGTCCACATGGCTGTAAATATTGTTACGCTTGTTTTATGAAACGCTTTACGGGCCACCATGAAGCATGGGGGACCTTTATTGATATTAAGCATTGTGATAAGCCAATCAGTCCAGCTAGATTAACTGGCAAATCCGTATTTCTATCTTCGGTAACCGACTGCTATAATCCATTTGAAGAGGAATATTGCATCACCCAAAAAATATTAAAGCAGTTAGTTTTTATTGATTGCCATTTGGAAATTTCAACAAAATCAAAGCTCATATTACGAGATATTGATTTGCTAAAGCAATGCAAGAATCTGAAAGTTTCCATGTCAATCAATACTCTGAATGAAGATTTTAAAAATGATATGGACAATGCAAGCAGCATTCAAGAGCGGTTAGATACCTTAAAAGAATTACATTCGCAAGGAATATATACCGTCCTTTTTATGTCTCCTATCTTTCCTGAAATTACTGATTATCAAGCAATTATTGAAGCATCGCATCACTTCATTGATGAATACTGGTTTGAAAACCTAAATTTACGAGGTAGTTATAAACCAATTATATTATCTTATATCAATGAAAATTATCCTCATTTGAAAGAGCTCTACGAAAACATTTATGTAAAAGGCAACAAGGATTACTGGGGGTATTTATCAGGCTCTATCAATGACTATTGTATGGAACATAGGTTAAACTATATTAATTATTTTTATCATGAAGAATTGGTTAAAAAAGCCCACTGAATACGATGTATTGGTGGGCTTTGAAATTTGGCTCTAAGTCAAGTCAAATAGGCTTATTTGCCCTTCTTTAATTGATTTGACTACTCTTTCTGTTATTTTTTCATGTCCCGTTATTTTACTACAAAGTATTGGTGAAGAAATATCATATAACGCCCTATTCGCTTTTACACTCTCGTCACTATAATTTGCATAACAATATTTGCATCCATTTAAGCACGTGCTATATGCACCAACCTCGACACTCTCTACGCATCCGCATTCTTCTCTTTGATTTTTATCTTTTTTTACTTTAATAGGGCATCCTACTATTTTTTCAATTAAGTTTTTATCAATACAACTGCTGTGCTTAATTCCACAGGAAGATAAGTCAATTACCTCCGCACACGTTTCAATTTCCATACCATTATTTTTTGCAATCTCAGCTAGTTTTGTCGAAAAATCTATTATGTCTTTTTGTTTTCTATCTATTGTTTGAATTTCTTTCATGTTCTTTTTTGTTTTGGCATATAAGTCAACAAAACTAATTACTACTCTTGTACAATATCCTTTTAAACTGGATGCAATTTCTTCAAATGCCTTCAAATGATATGCTTCAGAATACACTTCTGTAATTAGGATTGGGTCATATCGCCAGATCACTTTTTCTTTGCCAATCATTTCCGATAATTTTTGAAATACGGGAATCATTTTATCTCTTTTATGTGGTAACGATGGCTCAATGTCTTTACCATATCCTGTAAGCGTAAACTGAAAATAATACTTATAGTTCTTCAATTGTCCCAGTTTATCCAACATTGGTTCTGGATTTTTTGTCCAAAACACAATACAATCAACTACTTCGGGAGAAATGTCTATTTTACTAATTTGATGAGTATTCATTGGATTTTTGACGTACAAATACCCCTCTTTGATTCGATTTAAGAACCATTCTGAATAGTAATTTGGAATATCTGTTCTTCTGCTGACACTTAAAATCATTTAAACACCTCAATTATATGTACGCTTCTACAGATATATTATATCAAAGATATTAAAAGATACAACAACATTTTACGGTCACATCTTTATCTTGGCTCTAAAACCCAACTGAAAAACTTTGGCTGGCCGCGGATTACTGCGAATCCAAGGAATAACCTCGATTCCGCTTTGCTCCATCTCGGTCATTTCTTGTCTTCCGGGGAATTGCAGCATATAAAAAGAGTTCCTCGAGTGAACTCGGGAACTCTTTCCATATACTGCAATTCGCAGTAATCCTTATCTTTTTGAAAACTCAAAATGCTGATTATGCGGGGTTTGATAAATGTTTGTCAGTTATGTGTTAGTTACCCACAAGCTTTTTCAGCACCGTCCACTGCTTCATTGCTCAAATTTCTGTTGAATTAAATAAATACTTATGAAATTTGACGTTGCAGCTTTATCTATTCAACAGACGCTAATTTATATTTTTAGTGCAACATGACTCTTTATGAAATCATCTCCCAAAAAAACTAATTCCTTATCATAAACACATTGCTCAAACTTGGCTGCTTGCAACATACCATTTTCTCTCATTTCTTCTACAAACATATAAAATAACTGACGAGGTATATATTTGCTCTTAATAACCTTGTCATATAGCTCTTCCAATGTTTCTGCTGAATCCAATAGGTATGCTATCAGATATTCAAAATCATAAGAATATTTTTCTGTTAATTGTTTCGCACTAGAATATTCAAGTGTTTCTTTTTTAAAATAACCTTTATCAGCCAACCTATCATACACTTCTTTGTACTCTGTATAATACAAATCGCCAAAATATTCTTTATGTGCAGGCGCAGGGCAAAAAGCAATAATTTTTTCAAAATCATCCAGCTCATCAATTGAGCAGGTTACTCCATATTTTTGATACTCAATTGGGGAGACTCCGAATTCTTTTTTAAAAGCTCTTGAATATGCTTCACTGCTTCCATATCCTGATTCAATGGCGATATCAATTACCTTTTTTCTTTGAAGAACATTTTTTGTGCTGTTTTCCAAACGTCTTTTTCTAATATACTCTGCTGGTGTATAGCCAAGTATACTTTTGAACAAAAAAATATAGTGTGACATTGACACACCGACAAACGCTACACTATCTTCAAGAACGGTCTCGTTTTCCAAATGCATATTAATATATTCAATTGCCTTCATTATCTTTTTCATACTGTTCATACCAATCACCTCTTATCTTTAATATATCAAATCGACGTCAATCCTGCATGATAATAATTATGGTTTATAATATTTCTCTCATTTTCTTTAGTTTTGGCTGGCCACAGATTACTGAGAACTAAAAATGCTGATTATATGTTTTTCTTGCCGTTTACCCTGCCTGCAGAACTTTCAGCTAACCTCGAATTTGCTACGCAAATCCTCGGCCATCTGAAATTCCTATGGATTAGCGTATAAAAAAGACACATATGCAAATAAACTTGCAATGTGTCTTTTATATATCTGCATTCCGCAGATAATATTATCTTTTTGAAAATTGTGGTGCACGACGTGCGCCTTTGAGACCGTATTTCTTTCTTTCTTTCATACGTGGATCTCTGGTTAAGAAGCCGTTTGATTTTAATACTGGTCTGTAATCACCATCAACCTGTAATAAAGCTCTGGCGATACCATGTCTGATTGCACCAGCCTGGCCGGTGTAACCGCCGCCTTTTACGTTTACTAAAACGTCGAATTTATCAGCAGTATCTGTTACTGATAATGGCTGACGAACGATAACTTTCAGAGTCTCTAATCCTAAATACTCATCGATATCTCTTTTATTTATTGTAACCTTACCCGTGCCTGGTACTAAATATACTCTTGCAACAGATGATTTTCTTCTTCCTGTTCCGTAATACTTTGTATTAGCCAATGTAGTTTACCTCCTATTAAAATGTTAAAGCTTCTGGTTTCTGAGCTTCGTGTTTGTGGTCTGGTCCAGCATATACAAATAATTTTTTGTACATTTCTCTTCCTAATACTCCCTTTGGAAGCATGCCTTTGACAGCAAATTCGATAACTCTTTCCGGATGCTTATCTAACATTTCTTTTAATGTGGTTTCTTTTAATCCACCAACATAATCGGAATGACGGTAGTAAACCTTCTGGTCTAATTTCTTACCTGTCACGTGGATTTTCTCTGCATTTACAACAATCACATAATCACCTGTGTCCATGTGTGGTGTAAAGATAGCTTTATTTTTTCCTCTTAATACCTTAGCAATTTCGGATGCTAAACGTCCTAATGTCTTACCCTCAGCGTCTACTACATACCATTTTCTTTCGATTGTAGCAGGACTAGCCATAAAAGTTTTCATTGGTTTTCCTCCTTGATAAATTGAACCCGAAGCCATGAACTCATGTGAATGTACCGGACACATCTTCCTTCGCTTCTGCTATTTGTTTTTATAGTCAAAATATCAATCCGGGGCATTGGCTTGATATTTGCATACTATGTCAGACTTAAATAGTATAGTACACGTTCCCGCGTGTGTCAATTACTTTTTTATATTTTTCGTATACTTTTTTGTATAAAAAGGTGCTTTACTATTGCAAAGCACCTTGGTGATTTATTTTATATTATCAATCATCTCTACTAAGCTATCTATTGTTTTTTTTGATTGAACATTATCAGCCTCAAATATATCCATACTGTTTGCTTCTTGATTATTCTTCAAATCAAATATACACTCTGATAACATCGCTTCTTCAGATACATGTTTCATATTTAATGACGTAGCACTTGTGTCCATCTCCTCATAAAGTGTATTACTGCCATAATAATTCGTACCAGCAATATACATAATCCCATCATATGCAAATGAAAATGCACAGATTGAAGACGTGCTCATGTAGAATTTTCCATATGACTTTTGACAAAGCGGAACACTCGCCGTCTCACCCGGCTGAATTACCACATTATAAACAAAAACAGCCTGAGCATTTACAGTATAAAGATTATATTGAACGCCATTTGTCTGCAATAAGACATAATCCGCCAATACCATTGGCTTTGTGCCATTATTTTGTATGATAATGAGAATAGCCGAATCATAAGTATAATTAGCGAACATTCTGGCTGTAAAATCAGGAGTTAGTTTTTTAGTTGAAACACTCACTGTACAAGTTGCCGTTTTCCCCCCGGATTCTGCAATAATTGTCGCATTTCCGTCACCGATTGCAGTAACCTCTCCAGTACTTGAAACATATGCAATACTACTATTTGAGGATGTCCACTTAACCGTTTTATCCGTAGCATTACTTGGCAATAACGTAGCTGTCAATTGAGCTTTATCTCCAACATATATTGATAACATGGTCTGGTTCAATGTTATATTCGAAACATTCACCACAACATCTTCCTTAACTACTTCATTCACCCTCACATTACATGTAAATTTTTTATTGTTCGATGTTGCTGTTATTGTAGTTTTTCCTTCCTTTAATGCCGTGATTTTTCCTTTACTGTTTACACTTGCAACATTCTTTGCACTACTGGTCCACTTTACAGATTGTTTTGTCCCTGACAATGTTAAAGTTGTTGAGCCGCCGACATCTAATGTAACACTTGTTTTACTTAACTTTGGATCTTCTACTGTGACTACACACTTATATGTTTTTTTACCAACTTTTGCAAGTATTGTTGTTTTCCCCTTTTTAATAGCAACAACTTTTCCTTTTTTAACAGAAGCCACCTTAGAGTTGCCTGATATCCATGTTACCTTATTTTTAGTTCCCGAAACCTTAAGCACTTTGTTTTGACCCTTGAATAACGTTAAACTATTCGCACTTAACTTCACTGTCGCTGCTTCCGCAACCAGAGATATACCGTCCACTCCCGTAATTGGAGGTACTATGGTGCTCATTAAAATTACGGCCAACAGAGCCACTGTTACCCTTTTTAAAACATTTTTCAAATTTTTCATTTGTACTTTCCTCCACATCCTTTGATATAGTTATATACCTAGTATATTATTTATTAAGCAATGTGTCAAATTAACAAATTCCAAATTATGGAAAGTCAGTACTCAATCCCAATCATCGTCAACCCATGCGCCGGAGCCGTCGGACCAGCCGCACTGCGCTCACATTTTGCCAGCATTTCAGGAATCTCTTCAGGCTCTTTGATGCCAGCGCCGACCTGAATCAACGTACCAGCAATAATTCGGACCATATTATATAAAAAGCCGCTGCCGCTCACCCTGATACTAATGCGCTCACCGTCGCGCTTAACCGTTAGCTGGTAAATCGTGCGGACCGTTGTCTCCGCTGATGTCGCTGGTGAACAAAAGCTTCTAAAATCATGTTCACCGACCAAATACGCCGCCGCCTTTTGCATCCGTTCTACATCAATATCGTGATGATAGAAATACATATCCCGTCGATGCATTGGTAACGGAAACTGTCGATTCAAGATCCGGTACTCGTATGTCTTTATGCTGTCACAATGTCTTGGATGAAAATCCGGTGCTACCTCGCAAGAGCTTTGCACCACAATGTCCTCCGGCAAACGTTGATTTAGCGCATAGGAAATCTTTTCTGGCGGAATCCTTGTATCGGTGTCAAATACTGCAACATTACCATAGGAATGAACGCCGGAATCGGTACGACTGGCACCGATTACCATAATGTCTTCGCCAAGTAGTTTTGACAACGCCGCATTCAGAACACTTTCGATGGTTGCAACTCCGGGCTGAACCTGCCAGCCACAGTAGTTCGTTCCTTCGTAGGCCACTCTCAGCATAATCCGTTTCGCCATAACAACCTCCATCCTGCTAAAATCTGTTGACTTTACACAGCTACAACAAATCTTGTCCAAACAATCCGTAGTGCAATGATTGCGGCAAAATAAATCATGACCACCAGATACGAGATGACGTCACGTTTCTGATAGCGTAATGGTTTCATTTTCGTCCGTCCTTCGCCGCCATGATAGCATCTGGCTTCCATCGCCATCGCTAAGTCGTTGGCACGACGAAATGCCGAGACAAACAATGGCACTAACAGCGGAATCATCGCTTTCGCTTTTTTTACCAGACCACCATTTTCAAAATCAGCGCCACGAGCCATCTGTGCCTTCATAATCTTGTCGGTCTCTTCTATTAAAATGGGAATAAAACGAAGCGCAATTGACATCATCATCGCAATTTCATGAACTGGAACACGAATTTTTTCAAACGGCCGAAAGGATTTCTCCAATCCATCGGTCAACTGGTTTGGTGTTGTTGTCAGAGTCATCACTGAAGTTCCCATAATTAGAAACGACAGCCGCACCAACATCAGTCCGGCATTTTCCAGACCCTCACGCGTTATTTTCAGTACCCAGATAGTTACCAGTGGTTCTCCTGCGGTCATAAAAATATTGAAAAACGCCATAATCACCATCAGCACCATAATTGCCTTCAAACCCTTTACCATAAAGGAAAATGGTACCTTCGACAGCTTAATTACGCCAGCCAAAAAAAGGGCTGCCAGAATCAAGGCTGGAAAGCCGCGGAAAATAAACAGCGAAATAATAAACATCATCGTTCCAAATAGCTTTACTCTCGGGTCTAATTTATGAATCGGCGAGTTCGCCGGATAGTATTGTCCTAATGTAATATCTCTTAACATTCCATCTACCTGTCTTCTCTAATTCCCTCTAACATGGGGGATTTTCTATCTGCCAAACAGACTTAAGATTGCATCTCTTGCCGTTTCCACAGTGGTTGCATCCGTCCCAACCGGAATCCCGATTTCTTTTAGCTCATGCATCAGATACGTAACCTGTGGTGCCGCCAGTCCGACTGCTTCTAATTCTTTGTAGTACTTAAATACTTCCTTTGGCATGTTGTCAAACATCACTTCGCCCTGATTCATTACGATAATGCGCTCAACATATTTCGCCACATCCTCCATGCTATGAGAAACCAGGATTACTGTTATTCCGCGTTCCTTGTGCATCATGGCAATCTGGTCTAAAATCTCATCGCGCCCTTTGGGGTCCAAGCCAGCGGTTGGTTCATCCAGAATCAACACTTCCGGTTTCATTGCCAGCACACCGGCAATCGCCACCCGACGTTTTTGTCCGCCAGATAAATCAAACGGTGACTGATAATATAATTCTTCCGGGATGCCAACGCTACGCAACGCTTCAAAGGCCCGCAAACCCGCTTCGTTCTTCGGCAGGCCCTGATTAATCGGGCCAAAACAAACATCATCAAAAATCGTTGTTTCAAACAACTGATGCTCTGGATATTGGAACACCAGGCCAACCTTTTGCCGCAAGCTGCGCATTGAGAAATCACGATCATAAATATCTTCGCCATTATAATAGATTCCACCCGATGTCGCTTTCATCAATCCATTTAAATGCTGAATCAATGTCGATTTGCCAGAACCGGTATGACCAATGATGCCAATAAATTCACCGTCACCAATTTGCAGATTGATATTTTTCAAAGCCTGTATTTCGTATGCTGTTCCCGTGCTATATACATAATTTACTTTGTCTAAGATGATTGCCATATCGTTCTGATTGCCTCCGTCAGCTCTTCTCTCGTCAAAATCCCAATCGGTACTGAAATTCCCGCCTGCCGCAGTTCATGTGCTAACAAGGTAATCTGTGGCACATCAAGACGATATTTTTTCAGCTCATCGACCTGATAAAATACATCGCGTGGTGTTCCCTGCATGACCACCTTGCCGCTGTCCATGACATAAACACGGTCTGCATTTACAACCTCTTCCATGTAGTGGGTAATCAAAATAATCGTTACACCCTTTTCTTTGTTGAGCTTATGAACTGCCTTTAGCACTTCTTTTCGCCCATTCGGATCAAGCATCGCGGTCGGTTCATCAAGCACAATACATTTCGGCTGCATCGCCATTACGCCGGCAATTGCCACGCGCTGTTTCTGTCCGCCGGATAGTTTGTTGGGTGAATGGGTGCGGTATTTCAGCATCCCGACTGCCCTTAGGCTTTCCTCAACACGCTGCCAGATCTCCTCGGTTGGAACGCCAATATTCTCCGGTCCAAAACCGACATCCTCTTCAACCACACTGGCAATAATCTGATTATCCGGATTCTGAAAAACCATCCCAGCCGTCTGTCTGACATTCCAAATATTTTCATCGTCGGATACATCCAGACCATCGACCCACAGACTGCCGCTGCTTGGCTCTAAAATGGCATTGATATGCTTCGCCAAGGTTGATTTACCAGAGCCATTATGTCCTAACACGGCAATAAATTCTCCCGGTTTGACATCAAGGTCAACCTGATTTAAGGCCGTTTGAATGGATTCCACATTGCCTTCTTCATCACGTCTGATATATTCATGAACTAATTTTCTCGCCTTAATAATTCCCATCTGATTTTTCATCCTTCCAAGAAGCTTGTCTTACCAATGCAGCCGGTGCAATTCGCCCTCCATCTGCATACTCTCAAAATGATTCTGGCGCAATGCCTCGTATAGCACAACTGCCACCGAATTAGACAAATTCAATGAACGTATTTCACTCAGCATCGGAATGCGAATGCATTCCTCTGGGTGCTCCACTAAAATTTCTTCCGGAATGCCCGCGCTTTCCTTGCCAAACATAATGTAACAGTCTGCTTCAAAGGAAACATCCGAATACAGATGTTTCCCTTTTGTGGTTGCCATATAAATTTTTGCTTCCGGATTCTTTTCCAAAAAGTCGGCATAATCAATATATGTTGTTACGTCTAAATCTTTCCAATAATCCATCCCGGAACGACGAATTGCTTTTTCATCTAGGCGAAATCCTAATGGTTCAATCAAATGCAATCTGGCCCCCGTCGCCACGCAGGTCCGTCCAATATTTCCGGTATTTGCCGGTATCTCCGGTTCAAATAAAACAATATTCAGTTTCGCCATATTACTACCTAACTTTCTGCCCGCAATTTCTTGATAAATCGCTCCATTCGGTCTAACGCTTCTTTTAAACTATCCAAAGAGTATGCGTAGGAAATTCGTAAAAATCCTTCGCCGCAAGCACCAAATGCAGTACCTGGTACAACTGCAACTTTTTCTTCGGTCAAAAATCTGGTTGCAAATTCATCCGAGGTCATCTCAAATTCGGTAATGCATGGGAACATGTAAAATGCACCATATGGCTCAAAGCACTGTAGTCCCATTTCCTTAAAACGATGAACCAAATACCGTCTGCGGCCATTATATTCTTCCCGCATCTGTTCCACATCCTCATCACCGGCACGAAGTGCATCTACCGCTGCGTACTGGGATGTCGTTGGTGCACACATTATCGCAAACTGATGAATTTTAAGCATCTGTTCAATTATAATCTGCGGACCGCAAGCATAGCCTAACCGCCAGCCAGTCATTGCATGCGACTTTGAAAAACCGTTAATTACTATCGTCCGCTCCCACATTCCTGGTAAAGAAGCAATTGACACATGCTCCTCCTGATAAGTCAGCGCCGAATAAATCTCATCACTTAAAACAAATAAATCATGTTCTCTGACTACTTCAGCAATTGCTTCTAAATCCTGACGGTTCATAATCGCTCCAGTCGGATTGTTGGGAAATGGAAGTACCAGTAATTTTGATTTCGGAGTAATTGCCGCTTCTAATTCTTCCTTCGTCAAACGAAAATCGTTTTCTGCTTTCAAATTAATGACTACCGGTGTACCATTTGCCAACACTGCACACGGTAGATACGAGACATAACTTGGCTGTGGAATCAACACCTCATCACCTGGGTCTAGCATTGCGCGCATCGCGATATCGATTGCTTCACTGCCGCCAACGGTGACTAGAATTTCTTCATTGTAATGATAGGTAAGGTCATAATGGCGCTTCAAATAGGCCGCAATCTCTACTTTTAATTCCTTTAATCCCGCATTGGAGGTATAAAATGTTCTTCCTCTTTCAAGCGAATAAATACCCTCGTCCCGAACATGCCAAGGGGTATCAAAATCCGGTTCACCAACACCCAATGAGATTGCATCTTTCATTTCACTGACAATATCAAAAAACTTACGGATACCGGATGGTTCTATTGTTGTAATTGTTTTTGATAGTGGATTTCTCATGGGGTCATCATTATCCTTTCATCTCTTGTTGGTTCGGCCATGATGGTGCCGTGGTCCTTATATTTTTTAAGGATAAAATTCGTCTTGGTGCTGAGTACATAATCCAAGGTCGACAGCTTATCGGAAACAAACTGCGATACTTCCCGCAAAGTTTTTCCCTCTAACGTTACTAATAAGTCAAAGCTGCCGGAAATCAAATAGACTGCATTTACCTCGGGATAATTATAAATCCGCTCGGCTACCTTGTCAAAGCCCATGCCACGCTGTGGTGTTACGCGCACCTCAATCAGGGCGGTCACCTTTTCGACACCAACTCGGTCCCAATTTATTAAGGTGTGATAACCACAAATGATATGTTCATTTTCCATTGCTTCTAGTTCACTGATAATCGTTGCCTCATCAGCACCAAGTACAATTGCCAGCTCCTTGATGTCCACTCGGCTATTTTTTTCTATATGAGTTAATATTTTCTGACGCATGTCATTCCCTCCAAATCCTTATTTGATTACTTTATACAATTCATCCGTCTTCGGCGGTTCGAGAAACCGTGTTTCCACGCCATTCCCAATGGCGTTGCTATTCCCAATGGCGTTGCTATTTCCAATGGCATTATAAATCACGCGGTCATTGCCCCCTGTTGCTTTACCAATCACCGTCGCCTTGATACCACTTTTTTCAATTTCCCGCACCAATGCATTGCCATCGGTACTAGCCATTAGCATACAACCGCTGGAAATCAATTCATATGGGTTGATATCAAAAAATTCACAGACTTCGATTGTTTCCTGCCGAATCGGTATTTTCTTCAAATCAATTTCTAGTCCGACGCCGGATGCCTCTGCCATTTCCCAGAGTGCTCCGAAAATGCCCCCCTCTGTTACATCGTGCATTGCCCCCACGCCAGACTTAACCGCGGTGGCGGCCTCACTCATAACCGATAAGTATTGGTCAAAATCTTTTGCCGTTTGAATAAAACTTTCGGAGTAACGTGATAATAACGCTTCCTCTTTTTCCTTCGCAATAATTGAGGTTCCTTCCAAGGCAATCCACTTCGTTGCAACGATATCCATGCCCGGCTTTGCCCCGGCAGTGGACACAAGCTGCTCCGTTTTCGCCTTGCCAACTCCACAAACAGTTACAATCGGTTGATTCACCGCTGTCGTAACTTCTGTATGTCCGCCAATAATCTGAACATTGAGGGCGGCGCAGGCCTCTTCTAACTGCTGCATCAGCTTTTTCAAATCTGGCTCGGTGAATTCTAATGGCAACAAAATCGTCAACATTACACCAACTGGTTCTGCTCCAGAACTTGCCAAATCATTTGTCGTAATCAAAATCGCCAACTTGCCAATGTCATGCGCAGTGCCCGTAATTGGGTCGGTCGAAAGCACAAAGATTTCATCTGCTGCTAGCTTTAGTGCTGCACAGTCTTCGCCAATCGAGGCCCCAAGAATCACCTCGTCTCTTTTTGTATGCAATTGTCTGATGACGGAACGTTTTAAAACATTCTCCGGTATTTTCCCAATCTTCATGCGTCTAGTCCTTTATCAGTTTAAGGCTGTCTCATTGATGAGGCAGCCTTATGTTGCTTTCTTGCTTTATTCGTTATCAGATTCGGAATCATCCTCATCCTCTTTCTTTGGATCATCCTTTTCGGGATTATTCTTTTTGGAGTCGCCTTCGTCTGGTTCTTCCGAGTTATTGTTTTCCTGCGTCTGTGCATTTGCTGCTTCTGCTGCTCGTGCTGCAATTGCCGCATCGTTCCAATAATCAATGGTTCCCATAATGGTTGCTTCATCCTGCGTCGCCAGCGCCTCGTTAATTGCCGCCATTGCTTCTGCACTCGCTGAGGCGGTACCAATTGCTACGATTTTTGGTGATGCCTTGTAGGTACTCTTGTTAAATATTTCCTTGCTCACTTCTTGACCATCGATTATCACAATCTTCCAAAGCTGTGCCACTGTACCGATATGTGCCTTCTGGGTTACCTCTTTATATCCAATCGCATCACCGGTTGCTTCGAATTTTGTGATTGGGTCTTCTGTATTGAGTACATCACTGAGATATTCCACTTTACGATGTTCGGTATCCCTCGTCTCATGACCAAAAATATTAAAGTGAAGCGTCCGGCCACTCGTGTAGCCTTCAATATAAATTGGTGCATCGGTATTATTTTTAAACTTCAAATCTTTATATGTTCCTGCAATCGCCGCATCCATTGATGGCTTCACATAGGAAACTAACATGGAATGATTCGAACGCTCGGTAATTTCAAGCTCCGCCTTAATGACAGCATTGTAAAGTGTGGATGAAATCTGACACACACCACCACCGATAGAATCTACGGTCGTTCCATTTTCATAGGATGGAGCATTCTGATATCCATTCGAAGCATCAAGCGGTCCAATCGCACCATATACAGAAAATTCTTCACCGGGATAGATTACGTTTCCATCTACCTTGCCAGCAGCATTTTGAACATTGACAACACGTCCGGCACCAGAATCGCTAAAATCAGTTGCATAATCACCCAGCAAATCTTTTACCTTGGCCAGCTCCTCTTTCGTTCCGCGTGGTTCTACAACATCTGCCGTAAGCGCAATTGTTGCACCTTCGCCAGTCCAGCCATCGGTAAAGTAATCAGCAATATTTTGCACGGATGCTGCCACATCAATCGCAATTCCTGACTGACCATCAATAATCTTAAATCCACCATCTTCTCTTTTTAAGGTACTGTCAATCGCTTCCTGGTCAAGCTGTGGTGCATGTTCTACCAGCCATTCATTCGTCAATTCTTTATCAATTCCATATTCGATTTCAAATACTTTATCTTCAACTTCTAAATCTTTACGTGCTTTATAGCGTTCGATTAGATTTCCAGTTTTGCCAATTCCCATCGCTTCTTCGACAACATGGGTATTGGTCCAAGATACGCCTAATTCGCTAGCCGTCACAGTAGCAGAATTTTCTCCGGCATTCAGCGTAAATTCTGCGTTCATCATTGCCGCTACACTTTCCTCTACTGCTACCTCTGCTTCTGCTTCGGTCATGCCGCCAATGGCAATGTCACCAATATAAACCCGACCAGGAATTGTATTCGTCTGATTTTCCTCTGCTTCCACCACATAGTTCATTGCTGCAAAGCCTGCTACCACAAGTGCCAGCGCCATGATGGGAAGGAATTTTCTCATTTTCTTCATATTTTATATCTCTCCTACTAGCCCACACTCTCGCGGGCAGATGCCTATTCTAGTTATTCATTTGCTATTTTATCATAATTATGCCGTTTTTCAAGATGCATATCCACTAATATAATTGACAGATTTCAACCTTTTCTGTATATTATGACGTGTAGCGATAGGCACTGCTTTTAAACAAAAGCAGAAATAATCATTGGCACTACCAGTGATAATGCTAAGATTATTATAATTGTTGCTGATATTATTTTTTTCTTTTTGGAATTTGTAAAATCAATCATTTTGATACCTCCATTTTATTATTTTTTGAAAGGACTGTGTGATGATTCCTTTTTTTATTATTTTTGTGGCATTTTTAGTTGTTGTTACTTACTCTTTGAAAAAAAATTCACGGCTTGAGCAAGAAAAAATTGACCTGTTCCACGAGCGGGAACGACTTGCTACCAGCACCCGGAAAAAGGATATTAGCAATCTTCCTTATCTTTCCATTCCACTTGATACGTTTCCCATCGGAATGAATTCGAATGAGCAGTTACGTCAAACGGAGTCTGCTTTAACTGCGCTGGCCGAGAAAAAAATACTAAACTTAACAGGTAAATCCAATACTGATTTGAAAATCGAGTATGGTATTGCCAACTTCGAATTTCTGACCCAATACGATGATAACTTTATCCAGTTAATCACAATTCTGGATGATTATGGACGTCAGTTAGTGGAGCTTGGTCAACTCACCGAGGCGATTACCGTGCTGCAATTTGCCATCAACTGCGGAAGCGATATCGTAGGTAGCTATACCCTACTTGCCCAATTATATCAGCAAACAAATCAGGAACAAAAAATCCGTTCGTTGATTGCCACTGCTGAGATTCTTGATTCTCCGCGTAAAAGTATTATTTTGGAGAAACTTGCCTAACTCATTCTTTGGGTATTCGGCCATACTTGGTCAGAATTTTGTCAATTGTCCTTGAGGCCTCACTTCTGGTTAGGCTCTCAAAGGAAATGATAACGTCTATTTTATGATAAATAAGCAAATCCTTCAAGTGTTTTTTTTGTGAAGGGGTTGCTGGTGTCTGTCGTTTTGGCTTATATATCAGCGGTTTCGCCGCAAAATCTTTTTCATTTCCCAAACCATATTCTGCTTCTAGCAACTCATATAAGCGCATGGTAGCCAACGCATCATCCAAGGCCCGATGACAATTTTTCCGCTCAATGCGGTAATAATCACAAATACTATCAAGCGATTTTTGTTCCGGTACGGCAAGAAATTTTCGTGCCAGCTTCAAGGTATCGACGGCTTTTTTTTCAAATGTAATGCGCTCATTTACGGCTAGCTGTTTCAAAAAGCTGTAGTCGTAAATAACATTATGACCAACTAAAATATCGTCGTCGACAAAATCGAGCACCTGCTTTAGTGCTTCCTGTGGGCTGATGCCCGAATCCGCCATTGCCTGCGTAATGCCGGTAATTTCTTCCACCTTGGCTGGCAGTATCACCGATGGATTCACCAGAAATTCAAGCGTATCGGCGACCTTCTTGTCACGCACCCGAACTGCTCCAACTTCTAAAATGGCATCTGTTTTGGGATTTAGTCCGGTCATTTCTAAGTCAATTACAACATAGTTTTCCATTTTATACACCTTTTTATTTCCTCTTATCAGCGGCCTTGCACAAATCCTGTAAAAAGCACTCACTGCACTTCGGGCTTCTGGCAATACAGATGTTCCGGCCAAAGGTGATAATCTGAATGTTATAGAGAATCCAGTGTTCCTTCGGCAGTACCTTCATCAAATCGTATTCGATTTTCTCCGGGTCCTCTTCCTTCGTAAAACCCAGCCGCTTGGAAATTCGTTTGACATGAGTATCAACGACAATACTTGGGTCGTGATAGATATTTCCGCGAATTACATTTGCCGTCTTACGTCCCACACCAGCCAAACCGGTCAGTTCTTCAATTGTCTGTGGCAGTTCGCCGTCATAATCATGAATCAGCTTCTGCGCACAAGCAATAATATTTTTCGCCTTATTATGATAGAATCCGGTTGAATGGATGTCTTGTTCCAGCTCTGCCAAATCTGCCTGCGCAAACTTTTCAAGTGTATCATATTTTTTAAATAAGTCCTTCGTCACAATATTGACGCGGGCATCGGTGCACTGTGCGCTGAGGATTACGGCAATCAATAGCTGCCACGGTGTCTCATGGTTGAGATAGCAGACATATTCCGTTCCATAGGCCATATCGAGCCGCGCCAATATTTCTTTCGTTCGTTTTGTCATATCCGTTCCTCCCACGCCTGATGGTCTAACGGGCTTCGCCGTTCATAATCAAATAATAAATAGTATGGTTCGCTCTGTTTGTTTTTTCCTTCATACCAAAAACGCTCCACATGTGAAAGCTTTCCTTTTTTGCAATGACTTCTGGTAAGCAGCTTCCATTCCTGCAAATCGGCGGCAAACGCCGGTCGGCTCTTGGCATTTTCCCGCTTGTAAAGGTCATAAATTGCCGCTTCCCGATACGCTTCAAGATAATTCGAATCGACTTGCCCGGCAAACTCCAAAAAGATTTCAAGCCTTCTGATTCTGGTGTGACTGCATCCGAGCAAATCATTTTCTTCATAGAATCGTCCTAATTCATAAAACATCGTAAACGCGCTTGTAAAACATTCCTCTAATAACGTGATACTTTTGCCATACTGTCCACTATTATAATACACCTCAAGCATTTCCTCGACTAGCTTGATTTGCAAAATTGCTTCATAGCTTAGCCACTTTGTTTGCAGCACCTCATACGGCGGGCGCGTCATATACAATAGCTCATACTCGCTGGCATGGTCGTACATATAGGAGCCCTTCAGCACCTTGAGGAATCCAAGCTGTAATTGCTCTGGCTTTAAGGCATAGATGGTATCAAAGGAATGGGCAAAGGCCACTTCATCTTCGTATGGCAATCCGGCAATCAAATCGAGATGCTGATGAATATTACCAGGTTCTTTTACCGCTTGTACCACCTGTTTCACGCGCGCTAAATCCATCCGCCGATGAATCTCGGTGATGGTTGGTTCATGTGTCGACTGAACCCCAATCTCTAGCTGTATCAAGCCCGGACGCATCGTATTGATATAGGCAATTTCTTCCTCTGTCAACAAATCTGCGGCGACTTCAAAATGGAAATTGGTAATACCGCGGTCATGCTCCTTGATGAATTTCCAGATTGCCATCGCATGGTCGTGGTTGCAGTTAAAGGTACGGTCAACAAATTTTACCTGCGGTACTTCGTTTTCCATAAAAAAGGCTAGCTCCTGCTTCACTAATGTAAGGTCACGAAATCGTAAATGCTTATCAACTGAGGACAGACAGTAACTGCAATTGAACGGACAGCCGCGGCTGGTTTCGTAGTAAATAATGCGGTTTTTGAAGTCCTTCAAACTTTCCGCCGAACACTTCTTTCTGCTGTGAGGGGGACTTACCTCGTCATGATAGGAAAATGGGATGGTACTCATATCAAGTGGTTCAGCCGGTGAGTTCTGGCAAATACCTTGGTCGGTGCGGTATGCAATTCCTAGAATATCCGCATAGTTCCAAGTCTCAGAGAGCAAACTCTTTGAGAAGAGTCTACATAACTCCGCAAAAATCTGCTCACCCTCCCCCATCATTATTCCGGTCACATAAGGATTTTCTTTTAGGAATGTTGTCGCCTCATAGCTAACCTCTGGCCCGCCCAGCCAGATTGGTACGTCTGGGCAAATCTTATGAAATTCAGCAGCCACTTCCCGCACATATTCAATATTCCAGATATAACAAGAGAAGCACAGCACCGCTGGTTTTCTTTTATAGAGGTCACTTAAGATGTCGCCGACCTTTTGGTTAATCGTATATTCAGCCAGCTCAATATCTTCCGGCTGCATGTCCTTCACGTACCCAAGTGCATAAGAGCGCAGATTATAGATTGCCAAATTGGAGTGAATATATTTTGCATTAATTGCTGTTAATAATATTTTCACGCAGTACTCCTTTACTCCTTTTTTCTCTCTCATTGACGAAAAACTGTAGTTTGTGTTATTTTATAAGATATATGTCTCAATTGAAAGGATGGTTTTTTATGAATACCGAAGAATTCCAAGAACTCGCCGAGTTATTTAAAATATTTGGAACGCCGACCCGGCTTCAAATCATGTATGCACTCTACGCAGGCGAGAAGTGTGTCTATGACATTGCAGATGAGCTTGGTATGTCGCAAAGCGCCATCTCTCATCAGCTTAGCATCTTAAAGCAGAGCCGTCTAGTCAAGAACCGCCGCGATGGCAAAACGATTTACTATTCCCTATTGGATACTCATGTTGTTACAATTATTGAGCAAGGTCTCAATCATATCCGGGAATAGAACTTACCGAATTTTAAAAGTTCATAAAGTGGAGATAATTTTCTTCAAAGGCAGGATGTTTGGCCAAATTTATCTCCGAGGATGCAGCTATCATTTCCATCAAATGACTAGCTGCATTTTTTTCGCCCAGATACCTTATGGCTCCTTGCAAGGAGGTGTTGCCAAGCGCTTTCGTTTTTTCCCGCAAAGCCTTTGGCAGCAGACCGATTTCCACTGCCTTATATATATTCATCCGATAGCCAAAACCACCTGCTAGATATACCGTGTCAACGTCTCCTGCCGTCAATCCCCGCTCGGCTAATAAAATCTCAATTCCAGCCCTTACCGCTGCTTTCGCCATCTGGAGCTGGCGCATATCTGACTGGGTGAAGACAATTTGCTCGCCGTCTTCGGTCTGTGCAACGGTCAATCCCTGGGTATGGCACTCCCCCACGAAATTGCCGGTTACATCTGACTTTCCCGTCTTCACCATCTCATAGGCAAGCTCTGCCACGGCGGTTCCGCAAAGTCCCACTGGGGGACGGTTGCCGATTGTCTGAGTGATAATTCGTTCACCCAGCAGCGACACACTGCAAATGGCACCATCGATGCTGGGACAGCCATGAGTAATGTTTCCACCTTCAAACGCTGGTCCAGCCGCCACTGAGGTTGCCAAAAATCCATCGCTTGTTTGCAGTACCATTTCACCGTTCGTCCCCAAATCAACAAATAAAATATTTGAATGCGTTGGCATTTTCCCGCCACTAGCCATACCACAGGCATACATTCCGGCAACAATATCAGCACCAATAAAGGCAGAGATTCCCGGCAGAATCACTAACATTGTTTCAGTACAAGCTGCTGGTACCGCCTGTACCAGTTCCTTAAGGCGATATTCCCGCAAGCTTAAATCGGCTGGTATAAATGGTGCCACACCTAATGTTTCGCAAGAGTCACCAAGCAGCAGATGTTCCATCGTCGTGTTGGCAGAAATGATTATCTGTCCAATTTCAATCTCAGTGGTACCCTGTGTCAATGCCGCTACCCCATCCATTAAATCCTGCCAGATACAGTCTTGCAGCTCTGCTGCACCACCAGATATGGCATAGCGAATACGGCTTAGAACATCTGCACCAAAAGCGCGCTGACGATTATTTTTCGTCAGCGCCAGACAAATGTTTCCGGCCGTATCCACAAGAGCCATTGCAATCGTTGTTGTACCGATATCAACGGCAACATGGTACTTTGCCGCTGCCTTCACCGCTCTATATTCTGCTATCGTTTGCTCTGCACCGATACTGCGAATCGGACCGTCTTGGCTGCCCGCCAGACAACGTCCACACACGTTACAGTTTCCGCCGTCGGTACAGATAAATTCTTTTTCGCTCATTCTATTCTCACTTTAGCTTTTGATATACGCTTTTTGTAACTTGGGTATCAATACCATGTTCTATTCCTAAATCAATAATGGTTTGCCCGAAAAGTTCTCTTTCATCCAGCTTATCTTTTAATTCAAAATCTCTTTGTAACGAGGTTTTCGCTTCATAAGGAAAATTTTTAGCCATTCGGTATGAAAAATCTACAATGTTTTCAGGCAATCTGATTTTTTCGGCCTTACTAATTGATTCTATCTCTTTCATTATTCCTCTTACTTTTTTTGACAATTCTTCGTTGTCTAACACTTCGCCTAATGTCTTGTTCTCACTGGCAGTTACAAGCCCATAAGCAGCAATGAACATATATTTACTCCAAATGGCCTCAATGTGTTTGCTGCTCCATTCGAACTTTATTTTTGCTTTGCTCATCAATTCACATACATCGTCAGCATTAATATCTTTGTGATTTGGGTCTTGCCCAAAAGTAATTGTACAAGCCCCCCCATTTTGCTCAACAATGCCATAGGATTTAATATGTGTGCCGACATAAACACAGGCCGGAAATATGATTCCTTTATCCGTTATTTTTCTGATTCTGTCATATATATCAATGCCGTTTAAAAGAGGTATTATCTTCGTATTATTATCTAACTTTGGGAGAATTTTTCTGATGGCATCTTCTAAATCATACTGTTTTACGCAAATAAAACAGATATCCAGTTTAGGCAGTTCTTCGCAATGATCTGTAGCAAGTGTTGGAATACATTTTAAAATGCCTTCGGTTTTTGTTTTTAAAGTTAATCCATTTTCTTTTATCGCCTCTAAGTGTTTTCCTCTTGCGATAAAAAATATATTTATATCTGGTTCGCTACCATTTAGCAGCCTGGTCATTTTTCCACCGAAATAACCCCCTACTCCACCAACACCTAAAAAGGCAATATTTTTCATATCGTTTTACTCCTCATATTTATCTTAAAAATGATTATAAAAAGTCGGGCGAATTACGCCCGCCTTGTCAGTGATTTCTATAATTGTTATTTTTTCAGCTATACTACTAGCCTCACAATGGTAATATTCCTTGCCTCTTTATCTTGGAATAAATCCAACATCTCGCCGGTGTCTAAAAGCTTCACCAATGGCCGCAATGAAAATCGCGGGAAATTTCGCGCCACAATGCCGCGCCTTCCATCTGATAGCAATACCGTTGTTCCCACCGGATATACTGCTACCCAATTTAAAAATATTTCAACTATCTGCGGATCAAACTCACCGCCACACATCGCCATCAAATACTCTACGGCATCTCCCGGCAACATTGAATTTCGGTATGGACGTTCGGATGTCATTGCATCATACGCATCTGCCACCCGGATAATTCTGGCATTGATACTGATTTCGTCACCTGACTTTCGCATCGGATAACCTTCACCGTTATAGCTTTCATGATGCTCTAATACCGCCGTGTAGATGTCTGGTTCAATATCATACCTTTCTTTTAGAAATTCATAACCCAGCTTCGGATGCTGCAAAATCATCCGCTTTTCGTCTTCGGTTAATGGACGTTTGGCATTCATCACATCTGATTCCATGAATTTCTTACCGATATCATGTAAAAGTGCCGCTGTCACCAGCACCTTCAATTCATATTCTTCCATGCCGTACCTGGCACCCATTACCGCCGCCAACACGGCCACATTGACCGAGTGAAAATAGGTGTAGTCATCATATGATTTCATATCCATCATATTATACATCACATCGCCATGATTCAAAATATCTTCTACAACATCAACGACTAGCTTGCGGAGCCTCCACTCTTCGGTTGCTTCGGTCGCTTCATTTTCCACAAACAAAGCATAAATCACCGACAGAGCCTGACTTCTAATCTCTGGTTTGATAATCTGTTCTATCTCAATATCTTCCGAGAATTCATCATCAATATAAATTCCCTGAAATCCCAATTTTTCCAAATCGGTTCTATATTTTCCATCTAAAATCTGATGCTTCGCTAGTAGCATTCTGCCTTCGCCATCAAATATATCCTGCCCGAGTGCCATGCCATCTTTTATTTCTGTCATTGGAAGGTAACGCATTGCCCCAACTCCTTGTTCTTTGCTCTTTTACTGTTAATTTATTCTATCGTACTTCGTCGTCGATTACAACAATTCTTTATTCAAATGGTTCATCACTTTTTTAAGGCATAACAACGTTACGATAATAGATGCCACTTCGGAAATTGGGAAGGAAAACCAGACTAGATTTAGATTTCCCGTCAGTGACAACAGATATGCTACCGGCAGCAATACGACAAGCTGACGCATAACTGACACAATCAAGCTGTAAACCCCTTTTCCCAAGCCTTGGAATACACCACTTGCGACAATACAAAAACCGGCAAACACAAAACTGATACAGATAATCCGAATCGCCGGAATACCGATTTCAATCATACTGTCTGACGCATTAAACAGTCTAAGCATTGGTCCCGGAATGATTTCGGCGGCTAGTAAACCAATCATCATCAATGATACGGCATAGACCATTCCCAGCTTCATTACCTTTTTGATACGCTCTTTATTTCCCGCACCATAGTTAAATGCCACAATTGGTATCAATCCATTATTCAAGCCAAAGACTGGCAGGAAAATAAAGCTTTGTAACTTAAAGTATACCCCAAAGACCGCTGTTGCTGTTGACGTAAAGCCAAGTAAAATGCGGTTCATCAAAAATACCATAACGGAACCAATCGATTGCATTAAGATGGACGGAATTCCTACCGCAAAAATTTCTTTGACAATATTCGCCCTTGGTTTCATTTCCGAAATATGGAGTTTTATTTCTTTATTTGCTGTTAAATTTAAAATAAATGACAGAATCATTCCACATATTTGACCAATTACGGTCGCTATTGCGGCACCGGTAATGCCCATTTTCGGCATTCCAAGCAAACCAAAGATTAAGATTGGGTCTAAGATAATATTGATAATTGCCCCTGTCATCTGGGTAAACATGGTATAGAGGGTTCGGCCGGTTGATTGCAGTAACCGCTCAAACATCATCTGCCCAAACATACCAAAGCTCATGATGAGGCAGATTGTCATATATGATTTTCCATATGTAATAATTGTTTCGTTACTCGTTTGAATGGCAAAAAATGGTCCTGATAAAAATATTCCAATCAATAAAAAGAAGACATATTCTATTGCCGTTATCGTTAGCGCCACATTTGCCGTTTGATTTGCTTCTTCATATCTTTTTTCGCCAAGCCGCTTCGACAGCAATGCATTTACTCCGACTCCGGTTCCTGCCGCCACTGCTATCATCAACGCCTGTATCGGAAACGCCAACGATACCGCCGTCAAGGCAAACTCATCAATCTGGGCAACAAAAATACTGTCGATAACATTGTATAATGCCTGCACCAGCATTGATATCATCATTGGCACCGACATGCTGATTAACAACTTATTGACATCCATCGTCCCCATTTTATTTCCCTGTACTGCCACATTCTCTTTTTCCATCTGTTTTTCCAACTTTCTAAATCCTATCTTTTAATTTTTTACTCATCAAATTCTACTGTTACAAAAAATCCTTTGGGCGTTTCTTTGATGTCGATTACTTTTCCCTCTGTGACCTTTAGTCTTTCGTGAAATGTATAATTTGCCGACATTGCATATGCCTTTCCCAAGGTATAGTAATAAGAGGTCGGCAGCTTTCCTTCTGATACCGGAAGCACATCACCAATCTCGAGTAATCCCATCCGCTCCATTTTAAATTCCATCTGACGCATTGCTTCACTCCCTCCTTCTATACCATTTTTACGCCTGTCTTTCATATTAACAAAATATAAATTTTATGTCTATGGAAAGTTTTTTAAAGTTTTCTTGATTTTTAAGAAATTAGGTGTTTACATTTCTTAATCGATGTGATATTATAATGTTGATTTTATTTTTTAGTTTTGGTGCAAGACACTGGCGACCTGTCTTAGATTTGAATTTTTTGTTATAATTTAGTTCAATTCAATCCGACGGTACTCCAACCTTCTAAGCTAACTGTTGGTGTCTTGTGCCATTGACTCTAATAAAATCGCTTCTGATTCGCCGTGATTATTACCTTAATCAAGAAAGTTCCCTCGTACACTTGGGAATGTTGGGAGGTATTCTATGTCACGAAAGAATTTTTGTATCAAATCTTTTTTATCCGCATTACTTATTTTCTGCATGACTTTCATGCTTACTTTTTCCACTAGCAGGGTTTCAGATGTATATGCCAGTTCCGAGTATTCTTTTGTTGTTTTAAGTGATTATTCTAAAACAATGAAAATCGGCGACTCTTTTTATTTACTGGCAATTGCCTTAAATGGCAGCAAGCCGACGTTTTCCTCGAGCAATACCAGTGTTGCTTCCGCCAATACCTATGGCAAAGTAACTGCCAAAAGCGCTGGTACAGCAACAATTACTGTCAAGATTAAAAATGGCGAGGCTAGCTGCAAAATCAAAGTTGAAAAAACAATTATCAAATTAAGCGCCACTTCTATTTCCTTAGAAAACGGTTATTCTGCTACTCTTCAAGCGGTCGTTTCGACCGGTCATAAGGTGACTTGGAAGTCAAACAAGACGAGTGTCGCCGCGATTGACAGTAACGGTCAAATCCTTGCTAAGAAGCCGGGTACGGCAACGATTACTGCCACTAGCGACAAGACCGCGGTTACCTGCAAGGTCACCGTTAAGGCGCCAAGTGTCAAGCTGAGCAAAAGTTCTGCCAAGCTCTATCGCAAACAAGCTTTGAAGCTCTCTGTTTCTTCAACATCTAAAAGTACCCCGAAATGGAAATCCAACAAGAAAAGTGTTGCCACCGTCGATGCCAATGGCCTTGTTACCGCGATTAAGCACGGTACCGCCATGATTACCGTCACTGTCGATGGGGTTAGCAAAACTTGTGAAATCATTGTGGAAAAACCCACCATCCGCTTTAAGCCAGATACGTTGACCTTAAATAAAGGTCAGGTCTATACGCCCGTCGTCACCGTCTCATCCGGTCTTACACCTGAATTTACCAGCAGTAACACCAATATTGTCACCGTTGATGCAAATGGCAAAATTATTGCCAGACAATCTGGCAAGGCTTATATTTATGCCAGCGAAGATGGTACCAAAGAAAGTCTCATTGTAACTGTACGTTAATATTTGGTAAAAAAGCGGCGAATCAGAATATCTCCAATCCGCCAAGGTTATTTCTTTTATTTAATTTCTATTTTGCTTTCTCTACATATACGAAGCCAAATGCTCCGCTGCCAGTATGTGCGCCAATGGTCGAACCAATGTTATAGATGGGAGCTGTTGTCACATCATATTCTTTTTCAACCAGCATATATTTAAATTTCTCGCAATTTTCACGATTATGGGTATAGACGAATACGAGTGGATATTCCGGGTCAGGACAAATGTCACCCATTTTTTTGCACAATTGATTCATGGCTTTTTTGCCGCCAATGCATTTACCCCAGATATCTACCTTGCCTTCTTCATTCAGGGTAATCAGTGGTTTTATTTTTGCCAGCTCACCGACCCCAGCCTGTGCCTTCGTGACACGTCCACCTTTGTACAAATACTCTAGGGTATCAATCGCTGCATATAGTTTCACACGATGCTTCATCGCTTCTAGTTGTTGTGCGATTTCAGCCGCACCTTTGCCTGCTTCGCGCATGGAGAGGGCTTGCTCAACCAAGATTCGAATTGCGGCTACCGCTGTATCACTGTTGACAATGTAAATATTTTCATAATCTGCTAACTGTTTCGCAATATTGGCACTTTGATACGTTCCGCTTAGGCCCGCCGAAAGGGTAATTACGACTACCTCATCACCATTTTCTTTTGCCTTTTTGTAATGCGTTAAATAATCTTCTGGTGATGGCTGCGATGTTTTCGGATATTCTCCTTCGTCAATCAGCTTATGATAAAACTCTTCCTTCGTTAATTCAATGCCGTCTTTGTAGCTTTTGTCACCAACATTTATGGTTAACGGTACACAGATTATATTTTTTGAGTCTAATTCCTGCTTCTCAAAATCAGCCGCAGAATCTACTATGATTTGAATTGCCATCCCTGTTCCCCCTTTTCTGTCCGCTTGATAACATCTGATGCCATGTTCAGGATATCGATTGTTTGCTTGCCCTTTTCCAAACCTATTTCGTCTAGCAGGCAGTCTACAAACGCCAAGATATCTTCATGTGACGACCAATATACGCCCATATTTTCTTCCACTAAATGAATATAGACCTTACGTCTGTCACTTGTTGAACGCTCACGCCGAATCATATCCTTTTTCTCTAATGAATTTAAGGTCTTATTCATCTGTGATTTGAGCATTCCCGTTTCCTGACACAAATATGTTGCTGTTACCATTTCTTCACTCACGCGGTTTTCCGGACGATTCAACAGATTGCATACAAATGCTTCGTTGAAGGACAGTCCTTCTACCATCCGCCGGTTAATCAGCACTGATGTTGTCTTTAACCATGCATCTAACAGGGCATCGTTTATTTTTTCCATATATATTCCTTTCATTGTTCACTTTTGAAACTATATATGGTAAAGGGGGCGTTGTCAAGCGTTTTCGCTCTAGATTATTCCATTTCGCGAATTAAATTTACCATTTCAATTGCGCCAACAGCACACTCATACCCTTTATTTCCAGCCTTTGAGCCTGCTCGTTCAATTGCCTGCTCAATATTTTCCGTGGTAATTACGCCAAACATTACCGGAATATCAGCATTTAACGATACCTGCGCAATTCCTTTTGACACTTCGCTGCAAACATAGTCGTAATGTGTTGTACTGCCGCGGATAACCGCACCCAGACAGATAATGGCATCGTACTTTCTGCTCTTTGCCATTTTAGATGCAATTAGAGGAATCTCAAATGCTCCTGGCACCCATGCCACATCAACACTGCTTTCGCCGACGTCATGGCGTTTTAGTCCATCCAGTGCACCTGACAATAACTTAGAGGTGATAAATTCATTAAAACGAGCTGCAATAATTCCTACTTTGATTTCCTTTGATACTAATTTTCCTTCAAATACGTTCATGTTGTTTTCTCCTTTTCCGCCGCCTGTCTTTGAGGCGGGAATTTCTGCCGTCTGCCTTTGAGGCGGAAATTTCTGCCGCCTGGCTTTGAGGGGTTAATAGTTTAAAATGTGTCCCATTCTGGTTTGCTTTGTTTTCAGATAAAATAAATCATGCGCCGTTGCGCTCATTTGGATTGGCTCACGCGCAACGATTTCCATGCCAAAATCAGAGAGCTGGTACACCTTATCAGGATTGTTTGTCAGTAAGCGCAAGGTTTTGGCACCAAGGTCTTTTAGAATCTGAGCACCGATAAAATACTCGCGCAAATCCCCGGCAAAGCCAAGCGCCAGATTCGCTTCTAAGGTATCCATGCCTTGTTCCTGCAATTCATAAGCCCGCAATTTATTAATCAGACCAATGCCTCGGCCCTCCTGCCGCATATAGAGCAGGATACCCCGCCCTTCAGCTTCGATTTGCGTCATTGCTGCCGCAAACTGCTGCCCACAATCACAGCGCAGTGAGCCAAATGCATCACCAGTCAAACACTCCGAATGAACCCGGCATAGTAAATCCGTACCATCGCCGATGTCTCCTTTTACGAGCGCAACATGATGTTCGCCGTTTAACTTATTGATATAACCGTATGCCCGAAATTCGCCGTATTTCGTTGGCATCTTGGTCACGGTTTGGCATTCCACCAGCTGTTCATTGCGTTTGCGATACTCCTGCAACGCCTGTATCGTTATTATTTTAAGATTCCACTTAGCCGCTAACTCCATCAGCTCCGGCAAACGCATCATCGTGCCGTCCTCCCGCATAATCTCACAGCACAGACCACATTCCTTAAGCCCGGAGAGCCGCATTAAATCGACGGTCGCTTCGGTGTGGCCATTACGCTCAAGAACCCCGTTTGGCTTTGCCATCAGCGGAAACATATGTCCCGGCCGACGAAAATCCGCCGGTTTGACATCATCACTGACACATGAGCGCGCTGTCATCCCACGTTCCTCGGCTGAGATTCCAGTGGTTGTACTGGCATGGTCAATTGACACTGTAAATGCCGTCTCATGGTTATCGGTATTCTCCGATACCATCTGTGGAAATTGCAGCTTTTTACACAGCTCCAGACTCATTGGCATACAGATTAAGCCTTTTCCGTGAACCGCCATAAAATTCACATTTTCAGTTGTGGCAAACTCCGCCGCACAAATAAAGTCACCCTCATTTTCTCGATTTTCATCGTCCGTTACTAAAATGATTTTGCCTTGCGCTAAGTCCGCCAGTGCTTCTTCGACCTTGTTAAACTTAAACATATATTCTTCCTCTACTTTCCGCCGCCTGCCTTTGTGGGGGCTTTTCGCTAAAATCCATTTTGGATCAGAAACTCCCGCGTCATTGTTGCTGGCTGGGCTGATTGATTTAACAGCTTTTCGACATATTTTCCCAGGCAGTCATTCTCGATGTTGACGTTATCTCCAACTCGCTTCTCGCCAAGTGTCGTCTGCGCTACGGTATGGGGAATCACCGATACGCTAAAGTTCTCCGCTGTGACAGCGGCAACCGTTAAGCTGATACCATCAATTGTGATGGAACCCTTTTCGATGATGTAGCGCAGAATCTGCGGCGCCGCCTTTATCGTAAACCATTTGGCATTGTCATCCTTGGTGATTGCTTGAATGACCCCCATTCCATCTACATGACCGCTGACAATGTGTCCGCCGAAACGTCCATTTGCTGGCATCGCTCGTTCCAGATTGACCCGGCTGCCGTGTTGCAATTGCTGAAGTCCGGTGCGTCTTACCGTTTCATGCATTACATCCGCCAAAAAGGAATTATTTGCCTTGGTATAGGAAGTAACGGTCAGACACACCCCATTTACCGCAATGCTATCGCCGATGTTGATATCTTCTAATATCTTCATGGCACCGATTTCCAAAACAGCCGACCGTGCTCCTTTTGGGAGCGCTGCTCCTTTTTTGATAGCCTTCACCGTTCCCATTTCTTCTACGATTCCGGTAAACATGAAATCACCTCGCTTTCCAATAATATGTCTTCACCTAGCACGGTAATCATTGGCTTTCCCAACTGAACAGCAGCCGCCATTTCCTGAATGCCCTCGCCGCCAATTGGCGATTTTGCAGATACTCCACCGACTAGCTTTGGTGCAAGATAGCTCTGTACCTTTTTTACAATTCCACTATGTAAGGCTGATGCGTTCAGAGTCGCACCGCCTTCTAAGAAGATACTGTCGATACCTCTTTTACCTAGTTCGACCATCAGCTCTTGCAGGTCGATACCATCATTCTTTTGTTGCAGTACGATGATTTCACAACCGTCGGCACGATAATTTTGCATCCGTTTCTCGTCCGTGCAACAAGTCGCCAGAATCGTTGGCACTTCTTTTGCGCTCTGAACTACATTTGCTGCCACCGGTGTCCGAAGCCATGTGTCGCAGATAATTCGGACCGGATTCTTTCCATTCGGCAAGCGACAGGTCAACATTGGATTATCAGCCAGCACGGTTCCCACGCCAACCATAATTCCCATATAACGATGGCGGTCCACCTGGACTCGGTTACGCGCCACTTCTCCTGTCACCCATTTCGAGCTGCCGGTTGAAGTTGCTATTTTTCCGTCCATTGTCATTGCATACTTCATCACGACATAAGGGGTTTTGTGCTGAATGAAATGAAAAAACACTTCATTTATTCGGTCACATTCTGCTGTCAAAACACCGGTAGTAACTTCTATTCCGTGCTGCTGCAAAATCCGCACCCCACCACCAGCAACTAGCGGATTCGGGTCGGATGAACCAATCACCACCCGCGAAATACCGTGCGTGATAATGGCTTCAGTGCAAGGCGGGGTCTGCCCCTGATGACAGCACGGTTCTAACGTTACGTACATCGTTGCCCCCTTAGGACTTTCGATACATGCGGCCAATGCGTTTCGTTCCGCATGAAGCTCGCCATACCGCTGATGGTATCCTTCGCCAATTATTTTTCCTGCCTTGACAATGACAGCACCGACCAGTGGGTTGGGATTTACAAAACCACAGCCTTTCCCAGCCAGCTCTAATGCTCTGTGCATGTATTGTTCGTCTGTCATGCTTCTTTCCTCCAAATTAAAAAAGTCCTAAACACAGATAATATGTTCAGGACCTTATGCACATGTCTTTTATTTAGCAAGATTATCTACTAAATAAAAAAGCTCTGAAATGATACAATCATTCCAGAGCAGATGTACAAAAAATATGACGTACATAAAGTGCAGGTTTTGCACTTAGATTCACATTTTAATCTTCTTTCATCCAGACTATACTGTCGGCTTCGGAATTTCACCGAATCATGCCTTACGGCTCGTGGGCTTTACCACCGGTAGGGATTTTCACCCTGCCCTGAAGATATTATTCAATTGTAGTCAAAATATCATATTCACTTCGGTTTGTCAAGATAGCTTATCCACTCTCGCCCTTACGAAATTGTTTCGGTGTAACATCCTTATGCTCCTTAAACAGCTTAATGAAATAACTCGTTGTACTAAGTCCGACTGCCGAAGCAATCTCAGTCACCGTCATCGTTGTTGAAACCAATAACTTCTCTGCCTCCATCAACCGAATGCGATTGACATATTCGTTGAAGTTCATCTTCATCTGCTGGTTAAATACCCGCGAAAAATAGCTAAAGCTCATATTGCATAAAGTTGCCATTTCTTCCGTCTTAATCTCGTCATCATAATGTTCAAGTACATATGCAAATGCTGGTTGCAGGCGTTTCATCATTTCATCCTGCACGGCCGGAATGGTATAGCCTGCACCAGATTTATAAAAATAGCGCAGCAGCCACAGAAAAATACGACCAATATCATTCTTGAGGGCAAATTCGTAACCATATTCTTTGTGTTCAAATTCATCATAAATCTCATACAGCAATGTTGGTAGGAAGGTGTCCTTAAGGTCCTTGGCCGAAATCACTTTCTGATGGGAGTCATTTTCAAATAAAAATGGCAATACATAACGATATTCCCGGTGATTGTGAAACATACTGCTATATAAAATTTCCGGTTCAAAACGCAGCACAAAATAACTGCCGCCATGCGGGGATATTGCATTTATCTGGTGCACTTCTTTCGAATTGATGATCAGCATGTCCGCCACACCAAATGTATAATGCCGACCACTGATAACGACATCATATTCGCCTTCAATACTGTACAAAATTTCGATATAATTGTGATAATGAAAGGGATAGACATTCCCTGCCGCTTCCACTGCTTGAATATGCATCAAACAGCTCGATGGAATGCCATCAACAAGTTCTCGTTGTTGTTCCACATATTCCATGATGATTACCTCGCATGACAAAATTTTTCTATTTTTGAATAAAGATATTATAGCATGCTTAAAAAGTTTTTGCTACAATGATGCCATCAAATAAAAATACCATATTATCGCAAATAATTTTTATCTGGAGGGTTTAATAATGGGTAATACAAAAATCGGTATACCACTAGAAGGTTTTGCTGAATTTTCAAGAATCGCCGCCGCAGAAGGCGCTGTTTTGCTTAAAAACGAAGCTCAGATGCTGCCACTTTTAAATGGCGATACGGTTTCTATTTTCGGGCGCTGTCAACTGGATTATTACCGTAGTGGTACTGGTTCAGGCGGTGCGGTCAATGTTGCATACACAACTAATTTGCTGGAGGGTCTGCGAGAAAGTGAACGGATTGTGGTAAATGAAGAATTGGCTGGCATTTATGAAGCATGGCACAAGGAGAATCCACTTGATAATGGTGGGGGTGGCTGGGCCGCTGAACCGTGGTTTCAAAAAGAAATGCCACTTAGTGATGAACTGGTAAAAAATGCCCGCGAGCATTCCACCAAGGCTATTGTGGTGATTGGACGGACGGCTGGTGAGGACAAGGATAATGCTGATGTTGCGGGCAGTTACCGACTGACCGCCGAAGAAATAAAGATGCTGCAAATGGTCTGCCAAGCTTTTTCACAAGTTGCTGTTGTGCTTAATGTCTCTAATATTATTGATATGTCTTGGCTAAATGACACATCTGTAGCAAGTCACATTCAGGCCGTGCTTTACACCTGGCAAGGCGGCATCGAAGGCGGACGAGCGGCGGCTGATGTGTTAACCGGACGAGTGAACCCGAGCGGTCATCTCACCGATACGATTGCCGGCACGATGGCTGACTACCCAGCCAACCCAAATTACGGCAGTGAGGTTCGCAATTTCTATCAGGAAGATATTTATGTGGGTTACCGTTATTTCGAAACCTTTGCCCCGCAGAAGGTTCAATATGAATTTGGTTATGGGCTATCTTATACCAGCTTTGCGATTGCCGCTGGCGATGCCTCTATCAGTCAAGAAACGGATGGTCTTTATCTATCCATTCCGGTTGCTGTCACCAACACGGGCTCTACCTTTGAAGGAAAAGAAGTGGTGCAGGTTTATGTCGAAAAACCACAAGGAAAACTTGGCAAACCGGTCCGCGAACTGGCGACCTTTGCCAAAACTAAATTGTTAGCTTGTGGTGAAACACAGCAGTTGACCTTCGACATTAACCTTTATGACTTGGCTTCCTATGACGATAGCGGCGCAACCGGGCATTCCTCCTGCTTTGTTCTCGAGGAAGGCATGTATCGCTTCCATCTTGGTAACAGCATTCGCCAGACCGCGGCTGTAAGTATTAACGGAAAAGATGGCTTTTGCTTAGACCACTTGATTGTAACAGAACAACTAACTCAAGCACTTGCACCAAAAGAAGCTTTCACGCGCATGAAACCGTTTGCGAAAACAGACGGCATTCACGTAGACAATGCGGACGGCATGTATGACGTTTGTTATGAAGATGTCCCGCTTAGCAACGTTTCAATGGCAAAACGGATTAATAGCAATTTGCCTGCATCCCTTCCGCAGACAGGAAATAAAGGCATTCTGTTAGCAGATGTCAAAGCCGGGACGGCAACAATGGAAGCTTTTATTGCCCAGCTTAGCAATGATGAACTGGCTACTCTTGTTCGTGGCGAGGGAATGGGCAGTCCCAAGGGAACACCGGGCACAGCTTCGGTATTTGGTGGTGTTGGTGACAGCCTTCTTGATTATGGTATCAGGATTGCCTGCACCGCAGATGGTCCTTCAGGGATTCGGATGGAGGGCGGCTTAAAGGCTACCCAGTTGCCCATTGGAACCTTACTTGCGGCAACTTGGAATGTTCCATTAATTGAAGCTCTCTATGTGATGGAAGGAAAAGAATTAGCCCGCAATGAAATTGATGCCCTGCTGGGACCTGGCATGAACCTTAGACGTGACCCACAAAACGGCAGAAACTTTGAATATTTTTCCGAAGACCCGCTTGTCACCGGCAAATTTGCCGCCGCCATTATCCGCGGTATCATGGCTGGTGGAGCCAATGCCACGCTGAAACATTTTGCCTGCAACAGTCAGGAGAAAGCACGTGCTTTTGTCGATGCCGCCGTTTCTGAACGAGCGCTGCGCGAGCTTTACCTAAAGGGCTTTGAAATTGCTATCAAAGAAGGAAATGCCAATTGCATTATGACCTCCTACAATCCGATTAATGGTCATTGGGCTGCTTCGAACTATGATTTAAATACCACCATTCTCAGGGAACAGTGGGGCTTTGACGGCATTGTCATGAGTGACTGGTGGGCAAAAATGAATGATCCGATAACCGGCGGTGAAGCCGATAAGGCGAATACTGCTGCCATGATTCGTTCTCAGAATGACCTTTATATGGTTGTTAATAATAACGGTGCCGAGATTAATTCCAATGATGATAATACGCTGTTGGCACTTGCCGCTGGCGATTTAACTTTGGGTGAATTGCAGCGCTGTGCCATGAATATTTGTAAATTTATCATGAATGCACCAGTTTTTTCCCGCGAACCAAGACCACGGGATGAGGTTAAAAAGTTTTTACCTAATGCTGCTCAGCCAGCTAATGGAGTGGTTTATCAGTTGCCTGAACAGCCACAGGTACTGCCGGATGCAAACAGCTCAATCTGGTTGGATGTGAAAGAAGCAGGTGTTTATCTGCTCATTGTCCGAATTATGTCACCTGAAACCAATCTTGCCCAGAGCACAAGCAAGCTATTACTTGATGGTGAAATGATGACCTTAGTCAATACCAACGGTACTGACGGCCAGTGGATTACACAAAAGCTGGAACGGATTGAATTGGCAGCGGGAGTTTATGAGCTTTCTATGGAAGTGGTAAAACCGGGAATGGTCTTTGACTGGATTGAGTTTCGAAAATAAATTAAGATTGCGCCCATGCTGGGCGCAATACGCACGTTGCGAAAAGCGCTACAAGATTGTATGGTTGTAGCGCTTTTCAAGCATTTCCTGCCTTATTTTATCTTGTACGTCCGGGTCACAATCTCACTAGCCGAACAGTTCTTCTTTACCGCCAATACCTTCACCGTGGTTTTTTTGTTAATCTTCAGCTTGAACGATTTTCCAGCCTTAACTGACTTGGATTTCGTAGTTGGTTTTTTGCCGTCTGTGGTGTAATACAAAATGGTATCTTTTGGTGCTTTTAAGGTAATCTTTGTGCCCGCTTTGACAGCTTTTGATTTCGGCACTGCTTTGGTGTCCGGTTTCGATGTCTTCGGTGTTTTCACGGTGACTGTAGCCTTACCGGATTTTGTCTTGTCCTGCTTCGAAATTGCCGTAATTGTCAGCTTCTTTGCCGTTTCATTTGCCGCAATTGTCAGAACTCCCTTGGCACTTATCTTCGTTCCTTTCGCCTTGTTGCCAGTTATCTCCCATTTCACTGATTTATCGGGATTATTGGTGCCACTTACTGCTGCGCTAAAGGTCTTGGTCTTTCCCTTTTGAACACTCACACTCTTTGGGGAAACAGTAACACTTTTAACCGTTATGGTCGGCGGCTGAGTGACCGCTGTTACGGTCAGGGTAAAGGTCAACGTCGCATCTCTTTCACCACCGTTACTTGCCGTTAATACTACGGGATAGGTTCCCGCGGCAAGGCCGGCTGCAATATCAAGCTTCTTGGTCGTATTGTTCCATGTAATCTTACTGTTTCCACTCGTTTTCGTCACTGTGATTGGCTCTGTTCCTGCCAAGCTATAAGCTCCTGTTGAGGCGGCGGCGTAGCCTGCCTTCAATGTCAAGCTGGCCGGTCCCAAAATCGCCGCTTCATCAAATATTGCTCCTACCGTATATTCAAATATTGCAACATCACTTGATGCCATATTTGCTTTAAATGCCGCCGCTTTGATGACGGTACTCTGGTCGATTTCGATTGCCGCATCGTATTTTGCACTATCCTCAGTCGGGGTACTGCCATCGGTCGTATATCGAATATCAGCACTTTGGGTACTCGTTGTTAGCGTTACTTTTTTACCTCCTGCAACAGTGCCGTTTGGTGTATCTGCCGTCGGTGCCGCTGCTTTTGATAATGTTGTGATCGTAATCGTATCTGCACTTAATGCCTGACCATCTTCACTTTCAAGCTGGAATAATACCAACGTATACTCAGATGATGGCTGTAGTGGTTCCTTTGGTTTCACAATTAGGCTCTTTTTGTCTTCTCCAAGAAACAGTGAAACAGCTACTTCCTCATTTGCATCAGAGGTTAAGGTTGCATACTTATTTGCTTCTCCTTCTGGATTCACGGCGAAGTGTATCACATGGTTGAAGTGTATTGTGAATGCACCGTCACTATTTGTTTCCAACTGCTTTTCTTCAGCGGTAAATACTACCCGCTGCACCGGTGTGCCATCGGATACTGTAAATGCAAATGATGCCGAATCCAAATTCTTTTCTTTTACATAGTCCTCAATTGTATTAGCAAAAGTAACCGTATATTCCCCGTCCACAAGTGGTGTCTGTGGTACCACCGTTACAACATCCCGAGTCTTGTTACTATTAATCGCAAGTGCCACAGTGCCGCTTTCGTTGCTTAATTGAATCCCATTTTTTAATGAATTAATGTCCATTGCTTTGTTAAATTCAAAGCTAAGAACATCCTGCGGTGATATTGCTGCACTATTTTCCGGGAAGCTGCTAATGATTTCCGGCTTGGATATATTTTTAATGCCCATATTGATATCCATACGTGGCGGCGGAATTACAATAAGACTTTCATTGCCCGCAACATCGGCATATTTTACATCATTCATCGTGTCATAATCTTCGAAACCATCTTTGCTAACCGTAACTTTATACACGCCTTCTGGTACATCCCAGCCATATTTACCTTCTGCATCTGTAATCTGCGGGTTCTGCTGACCATGAACTTTGGCATCCCATATTTCCCATTCACTATTCTCATTTAATACATAACAGGTGGCAACTGCACCTTCAATCCGCTTCTGCGTATGCTTATCATATACATATCCACTTGGGTCTATACCGATAAATATGCGTCCGATTACCTGACTGAAAATGATGTTACCCTCTCGCATCACGACTACTGATACATATTTTGTTTTGACATCATTTAACGGCAGGAGCGCACCCAAACTCGAATCCGCTGGGAACGAATTACTGACGTCCGTCATCTTATAATAGACCTCATCCGTTTCTCGCAATTCATCATTAAAGGTTGCTGATACCTTGATATAATTATCCGAGTGTGAGCCGATTAATGTTGATGCGGTAACAAACGGTTTTGCGCCATCTTCTGTCACTCCCTTTAGTGTTGCACTGGTAAGACGCAGTGATGAAACTTCTACTTCTTCAATTACTTCAACTACATGGATATTGGAGTATTGCTTGGCATCTCCTTTCGTACTCTCTGCAATAAATGCATAGGTTCCTCCGACCGGCGGCAAGGATGTTCCTTTATTGCTATAGCACCCTTCGGTCTGGAATGTATCGACCGCCACCGCTCCAGTACTTAGGTTGTATATTTTAACGTCTGATTTTTGCATCGACTGTCCGCTTAGTTCATATTCACTGTTTCTGGCGAATTCAGCCGTAACACATTCTGCACCGGTCAGCGTTGGCTGAAACAAATCAGCATGTGCGACACCAATAAAGTCTTTGTATGGCATGACCGGTTTTTTTGCATCCAAGCTTGGTATCTCCGTATTGGTAAAGACCAGATTGAACTTATCCATTCCACCGCCCTGTGCATTATCACTGGCAAATGCATCAATGACAAATTCGGTACTAGCGGCATTTTGTTCCAAAATTTCTTTGATCCGATTCTTGGTTCCATCAAGCACCCAGTAATCAGTATGCTGTAAGGCCGGAATGACTCCTGTTGTTTTATACCACATCGCTTTATTGCCAGCAACACCCATAAATTTACCGCCAGAGTATTTATCATATTGGGTACTGCCCCAGAAGGCCAGATAATTCTTGGCATTCGCGTCGGTGATGGTGGTTCCTTTTGGATAGACAAAGATAAATACTTCATCATTGATTGGAAATACTGCACCACTGCCCGAATATGCTTCATAATTTTCACTTAATATATGTGAAAATTCGTATACTTCATTTGGTCTTGTAAATCCTGATTTGAATCTACGATATTCGATTCCACTCGTTGCATGTAATTGCCACGTCGCATAGTCTTTTGTAATATTGGAACCACTTGCATACATCGAAAAATATCTTGTATTCTGCCCATCCCAGATTTTTTTCGAGTCGGTAAGTGTTGTCGTCAGTCCCGATAGGTCTGACCATTTCCACACCGGGTCACTTGTTTTGCGTGTTATCGTTTTGCTTTCATCGGTACGGCTCCAGGTGAAATCGGTGATTTCGTACTCACTCATTGGTTCCGTTGCCGCCGCTGCTTCTTCACGGGCAAATGCCGTAAATATTACTTTGTTTTTTGCATATCCGCTCTCTAACATATACATGAAACTAAATACTGCAAAATCATTTCCGTCCGGGTCACCTTTTCCACTTAGATCAACACTCATAATCACCTTGCGTTCCGCCGCGTCATAGTGTTGCCCGGCTCCTAGCATATCATCATTGATGATGACACCGTCTGGGATATTAACTTCTAAAATCAAGTTGTTGTAGTCTGTATAATCCATGTTTTGACAGCGAACCGACACACGTCCTTTTTCGCCTAATTCAACTGGGCTCCTCGCGCTGATATCATAGGTAATATTTCGTTGATAAGTCACACTGTAACCGGTCAATAATATATCTTTCACGGTGTCGCTGTCGAGCTTTATGGATTCACCACTGGCATAGATATAGCCGGTCTTTCCATAGGACAATTTATAGGTTCCACTCTCCAAGGCTGGGAACTGATACTGTCCGGTTTCATTCGTTTGAATGGACCACGTTTTTCCATCCTTTTCCAAATACAGACTCACCTCTGGCAAAAGGTTATTCTTTGTGTCTGTTACTGTACCATTTAATGTAATGCCATTTTCAAAAACAAAATCATTGTTTTGACTGCCTGCGCGAACGGCAAATTTCTGCTTTTCTTTGATAATGCCATGTTCATATCCACCTAAGTCAATTACGTTAATGTTATAGTCATTCTCGTCTTCCTTTGGTAAAACAAAACGATACGAGCCATCGATCTTGGTCTGAGCATATAATAACGCTCCCGTTTCTGTCTGTGCCGTTAAAACCACACCGCTAATTCCACTGCCATTATGAGTTATTTTACCGGTTATGGTTGGATTCGCAATACTTGGCTGACTAATATCGATATATACATCACCAGACAAAATCTCGTGATTCTTGATTTCCGTTTGTCCGACCACTTCATCTGTTTCCACTGTAATCAGATAGTCCGCAGTGGTATCTAGGATTGCAAATTGGGCAATGCCATTTGCATCTGTCTTCTGCGGAATTGCATTTTGTGCATTTATATTGACCGTTGCATTCGCGACTGGATTGCCATCGTCTTGCACCACATGAACTTTGAAAGACCGGAAATCTATCGTTGTATCCTTTGTTCCTTTGACTTCGCATTGATAAGAAGCACTACCATTATTAACGACATAGGAATATGTTTTTTGAGGATCATAGGTTGCAACGGTAAAAACCACCTTGCCCTGTGCGTCAGTTCGCTTGGTTTGACCAAATTCATTCGTTACACGGATGCCTTTGTATGCCCTTTGGTCATTTCTGAAAAATAGGGTCAATGGTTGTTCTGTCACATCACCAAGTGAAACAAAGGTCTTTCCCTTATCTTTTGCAAAATCCTCTGCCGTAGAACCTGGATAGCCGTATATGGTTGTTAGTTTGGGCGTATTGCTATACCACGGACTCATTGCATATCCTTCGCCGTACATACCATATTTACCGGGATTTTTAAATGTTATACTTTCCAGACTGGTACAATTTGCAAAGACTTGAAATTGTACTGCCGTTCCGACTCCATAATTGCCCGCCCCATATCCAACTGTTACTTTTTTCAGATTGGAACATCCCTGAAACGCCATTCCATCTAGGTAAATTACACTATCGGGAATATCTATTTCGGTCAGACTGGTGCAATTTTCAAAGGTGTAATGCCCAATATGAGCAAGTCCATTGCCAAATGTTACGGATTGTAGATTTGAACAGCCACTGAAATTATAGCCAATCCCCTGACCTAAGCCACCACTTATTGTATCAATAACACTGTCCGGTATCACAATCGATGTTAAGCTCTTATTGTTATAAAACAGCTTACTGCCAATCGCAATCACATCATACCCGCCCAGTTGTTCGGGAATGACAACATCACCGCCAGCACCACTGTATCCGGTCAGCACTGCACCATAAGCGGTGAAAGTAAGCGGTTGAAGTGAAAGCGTATGTTCACGAACCTCATACGTCCAATCTCCCTCTGTCAAAGTCTCAGCCGAAACTTTCATTGATATACCAGATGCTGGTACGCATCCAAATAACATCACTACCACAAGAAAAACCGATAACGCTCTTCGCATCAATGTTTTGTACATAAACCGTCCTCCTTATCAAATACGCATCCTCTATATAACAAAAGAACGGCTAGTATCGATTGCTTAAAATATGATACTGCCGCTCCCCTTGTCATCATGATGCCAATAAGATTTATTCATATTATTATATCATGTACACGCACAACCGACAATGTTTTTCATATGATAGTAGCATACATAAAATGAGGAGCGCCTTATGAATAAGAAACGAATTCCCCTTGAGAAGGCCGCTGTGGCTGTCTGTGATGCCAGTTCCAAGCCGCCTCTTATTTTTCAACTGCCACCCGCCGAAGGCCGCCGAAAGTTAAATCAGGCTCAAAACCAGCCCGTTTATAAGTATCCTGCCGATGTCATGAGTATGGATGCCAACACTGGTAAATGGGGCACTATCCGAGTTTACTTTGTTTGCCCGCCAGACTGCGGCTATCCCCCGGAAACAATTTTTTACATCCACGGAGCGGGATGGGTTTTTGGCAATTTCCATACGCACGAGAAGCTGGTTCGAGAATTGGCCGCGCGGACGAACTCAATTGTTGTTTTTCCAGAATACAGTCTGTCCCCAGAAGCCAAATATCCAACCGCCATTGAGCAGTGTTATCAAGTCATTTGCGATTTGCCTGAGATTTCTAAATGCTCCGGGCTTAATTTAAAGCTCGATAAGCTGACCGTCGCTGGTGACAGTGTTGGCGGCAATATGGCAACTGTTATGACACTGATGTCCAAATTCCGAGACGGGCCAAAAATTCATAAGCAACTGCTCTATTATCCGGTTACAAATGCTTGTTTTAACACCGGCTCGTATTGTCAGTTTGCTACCGATTATTACTTATACCGGGCGGGAATGATGTGGTTTTGGAATCAGTACACAAAATGTCCAAAGGACCGGGCAGAGATTACCGCTTCACCACTGCGGGCCTCCCTTAATCAGTTATGCGGTCTGCCTGATGCGATGATTATTACCGACCAGGCTGATGTATTGCGGGACGAAGGTGAAGCATATGCTGCAAAGCTTTTGCAAGCCGGCGTGAATGTGACCTCGGTCCGCATTAATGCCATTATCCATGATTTCGTTATGTTAAATTCTCTCGACCGCACCAATGGCTGCCGGGCGGCAATGAACGTATCGACCGATTGGATTAATGAGAAAAATTACAATTTTCTGTAAGTACCATTCATCGTCAAAAGCCCCGGTTTCTAATGCAAACCGAGGCTTTTTCTATTCACTGCAACTGCTATCCCAGAATCTTTTTCAAATCCTCCTCTGGGGTGCTAATTGGTGCAATCTGATAATTTTCAACCAGAAAAGCAAGAACGTTTGGCGATATAAATGCCGGTAACGTTGGTCCCAAATAAATATTTTTTATACCCAAATGAAGTAATGTCAACAAAATACATACAGCCTTTTGCTCATACCACGACAATACCATTGATAATGGAAGTTCATTTACTTCACACTCAAATGCCCCTGCCAGCGCGACGGAAACCTGAATGGCGCTATAAGCATCATTGCACTGACCCATATCCATAATTCGTGGCAAGCCGCCGATTTCACCCATATTCAAATCATTGAAACGATACTTTCCACAAGCCAGTGTCAAAATAACACTATCCGCAGGAGTCTGCTTGACAAATTCGGTAAAGTAATTTCGCCCTGTTCTGGCTCCATCACACCCTCCGACCAAGAAAAAGTGACTGATTGCTCCCGCCTTAACGGCATCAATAACCTTGTCGGCTACACCTAGGACGGCACCATGTCCGAATCCGGTCATGACCGCTGTTCCACCGTTTATTCCGGTTAGCTGGTGGTCTTCCTGATATCCGCCTAAGGCAAGTGCTTTTTCGATTACCGGCGTAAAATCTTTTTCCTCACCTATGTGCACCACATCTGGATAAGAAACTACTTCGGTCGTAAATACGCGGTCGGCATAACTTTCTTTGACCGGCATCAGGCAGTTGGTCGTAAATAATACCGCCCCCGGTAGCTCCGCAAATTCTTTCTGCTGGTTCTGCCATGCCGTTCCAAAATTGCCTTTTAAATGTGCATATTTTTTCAGCTTTGGATATGCATGAGCTGGCAGCATTTCACCATGCGTATAAATATTGATTCCCTTTCCTTCGGTCTGAGCTAATAAAAGCTCAAGGTCTTTTAAATCATGACCGGTGATGACAATAAATGGTCCCTTCTCAATCAGCATTGGCACTTTGGTTGGCACTGGGGTACCATAACTTTCGGTATTGGCGCGGTCAAGCAATGCCATACATGTTAGATTCACTTCACCGACCTCTAGCACGACCGGCAGTAAATCTGCCATTTCCATTTCATAACTTATGACTGACAAGGCTTTGTAGAAAAAGTCATTTACTGTTTCGTCCTCGTAACCTAAGACCATTGCATGGTATGCATAGGCCGCCATGCCACGGATACCAAAAAGAATTACCGATTTTAAGGAACGGATATCTTCATCCGCATTCCAGAGCTGCGCCATCTCATAGTCGTCGGTATTGCCGCAACGGGATGTGCAACTACTGCAATTTGGAACTACCTTTTGTTTTTCTGCATGGACCTTCTGAATCATTTCCGTTAAGGTTTCATGATTAAAATTGACATTGGTAATGGTTGTAAATAAACCTTCAATGATAATACGAGTTGTGTCTTCTGTTTTTGTTCCATTCCCACAAGCCTTGGCTAAGCCGATTAAAGCGCCGGTCAATTCATCTTGAAGCCCAGCGGCCCCCGCATCCTTTCCACATACTCCGGCACTTCCTGTACAACCGGTACAACCAGCTGTCTGTTCGCATTGATAACAAAACATTTTTTTCTCCATTCTACTAAACATCCTTTCTATTTGTCTAAAATTTTCCCATCGGTTGAAATCGTGACAACTTGCCACGGAATAAATTTGCCACTATTTTTTAACGCCGTTACAGCCGCATGCTCTAAGCCACCACAGCATGGAACTTCCATCCGAACGATTGTGACTCCTTTGATGTCATTGTGACTAATGATATCGGTCAGCTTATCGGCGTAGTCACCCTCGTCTAACTTCGGACAGCCAATTAAGGTAATCTTACCGTGAATAAATTCCTGGTGAAAATTGGCATACGTATAAGCGGTACAATCTGCTGCAATTAACAGATTTGCTCCCTGAAAATATGGGGCCTGGACTGGTACTAACTTGATTTGCACTGGCCACTGCCGAAGCTCGGATGATTTTTTTGATTCCTGTGCTTTCATTTTCTGCTGCATGTTTTGCTGTACAGCCGCTTCATCATAAGCTGCTGCTTCTCGCTCAACAAAGGATATTGCTCCTGTTGGGCAGGTCGGCAGGCAGTCACCTAATCCATCACAATAATCATCGCGAAGTAATTTTGCTTTGCCATCTACCATTCCAATTGCACCTTCATGACAAGCACTTGCGCAAAGTCCACAACCGATACATTCTGCTTCATTAATCTCTATAATTTTTCTTACCAAATTTGATTTCATAATTGATTCTCCTTTTGCTGAATTGATATGTTTACTTGACTTTCTGAAGCTATCATAATATTATTTTTATAAAAAGTATGTTGTTATAACAACAAAAAAGGAGAAAATATGGAAATAGATTATTCTTTTTTATCAAATACATTATTATTCCGCGGGACAACAAATGATGAAATAAGAGCGATTCTGCAATGCCTGCAAGCGACATCAAAGGATTATCAGAAAGGCGACATGATTTACCATGCCGGAGATACTGTTGATTCGATTGGTCTGATTCTTCATGGCAGTGTTCATATCGAAAGCGATGATATCTGGGGAAACCGAAGTATTTTAGACCATATTGATAATGGTCAGATTTTTGCCGAAACGTATGCCCTGATTCCGGGCGAGACGCTGATGGTAAATGTGGTTGCCGCCAAGGACTGTCAGATTTTATTTTTGAATATTGGGAAATTTATCAAGACTTGTTCGAGCAATTGTGATTTCCATACCAAGGTTATCCGTAACTTATTAATGATTGCCGCTCGCAAAAACTTAAATCTTTCGCAGCGAATTTTTCATACTGCGTCTAAATCCATTCGCGGGCGCCTGACATCTTATCTGTCACAGCAAGCCAAGATAAACGGCAGTTACCAATTTACCATTCCATTTAACCGCCAGCAGTTGGCCGACTACTTGGGGATAGACCGCAGTGCAATGTCAAATGAATTGTCGAAGATGCAAAAAGAAGGCATTCTTTCGGTGCAAAAGAATACCTTCCATATTTTTTAAGAGCGGACAAAAGCAACATTTTCCGCAAAATCTATCTACTGGACCCTTTTATCCAATGGATACATATTCGTACTGAGATACTTCATTCCATTATCAGCCAGTATTACTACGATATTCTTTCCTTCATTTTCAGGACGATTGGCAACTAAGGTAGCTGCGTAAACGGCGGCTGCCGCCGATTGTCCTAAGAATACTCCATCCGTAATCGCAATTTCACGTCCTACCGCATAGGCATCTTCACCCTTCACATCAATGCACTCATCATAATCAAAACCAACTATAAATGGTGCCTTAGCCGCATCTGGAAACCCCGGGTCACCAAATGGCGCTGTTCCGTCAATTGTCTGCGGATTTTCTGAACCGCCTGGACGCGATGTCTGGTCTGCCTGAACTGCTATTATTTCAACATTCGGATTTTTCTCTCTGAAATACTTTGAAAGTCCAGTTATTGTTCCTGCGGTACCAGATGTTGCCACAAGAATATCTACTTTTCCATCGGCATCTTCCCATATTTCTGGTCCGGTTGTATCATAATGAACCCCCGGATTCGCTTCATTTGCCAACTGATTAATGAAGAAATGATTTGTCGGCTGTGCATCGCAATAATTTTGAATCGCATCCTGGTAAAACTGAGTTGAAAAGGTCCCATTCGCCATGCTCTCCGGCACACCTGGAACATCAAACATACTCTTTAGGTCTGCACCATAGGCTCTAAGCATTTTCTGTCTTTCTTCAGACTGTCCCGGTTCCAGAAACACGGTCAGCTTATAACCACGACTCGCGGAAAATGCTGCTAATCCGATACCTGTATTTCCCGATGTATTCTCAACAATCGTATCACCCGGATGAAGAATCCCATCCCGCTCAGCTGCTTTTATCATATTTAATGCTGCCCGATCTTTGATTGAGCCTGATGGATTAAAATACTCCAGCTTGCCAAGGATATTTGCTTTTATCTGGTGTTTCTCCTCATATTTTACAAACTCAAATAATGGTGTATGACCAACTAATTCTTCGATATTTTTTATAATATTTCCCATTTGTTTTTCCTCATCCTTCTTATGTTTTTTAATATAAATCTTTGTATGGGTCCTCTAAATATGGCGGAAGAAAAGCCTTTCCTTCCATATACTGTCTAAGCGACAGTAATGCCGATGCACAGCCACCACTTCCATGATATAAACCTGTATAGGCGTCCGAGCGCTCCGGCTCGTGTCTATTCCAGCTTGTATACCAATTCCTTAATTTTTTATCAATCGTAGATTCGCCAATCATTGCTTCGGCCGCATCAAACGCCGCTCGTAAGTATTTATCATCTCCGGTAAACTTATGTACATTAAGGAAATGCTCCAGCATCCCTGCCCCACCACAACAATAACAATTCGTTCGCCAATATCCCTCTGAGTGTATTTGGGGCGCACCTGAAGCTAATAATCCATTCGTTAGCTTTATCACGAAATCCTTGTATTCATGTTTTCCAGTTATCTGGTACAGACTAAAAAACAATCTTGAGGTTCCCACCGGCCCCTGACATACTCCCAAGTAATACAAATCAGTTAAATAAGTATCATTATATCTGACCAAGGCGGCCTCTCCATCTTCTGAATAATCCGCAATTTTTAATATGTATTCTGCTGCTTTTGTTGCAATATCCAGATATTCTTTCTTTTTTGTATATTCATATATTTTGGCTAAAATATACCCGCATCCTGCTGCACCATACTCAAATCCAGGAAAATAACCGCCAGCCTTTTTGATTGTTGGAAACTTTTCAGTAGGCATTACATTCCATCGGTAACCGCCCCAAGGGCTGTCCTCTTTTTGTTCGGCAATATATCGGGCTGATTTTTCTGCTGCTATCAGGTACCGTTCATCACCATAGCTCTCGTAAATATCCAGCAGAAACAAGGTCAAACCACCTTCGCCAAGAATCCCATAAAATCCGTACCAGAATAAAGAATCATTTTCCGCCTTTGCCGCATCAATTGCATCATCAGCTACCTTCCTGGCAAAATCTTTATATTTTGCTTCGCCGGTATGCTTATATATCTGGTTTGAAACATAAGCTCCACCTGCCGCTCCATCAAAGAATCCAATATACGCACCAGGAAGATATTCTTTGTTCGTGTAAAACTCACTCTTACCACGATACTTCGATATACAATAGTTAATTCCGGCTTTTGCTTTATCCAACCATTTTTTATCATCTGTAGCAACAAAAAATCTCAGATATAGCAATGCAATACCAGCCGCACCTGCATATAAATTTGTACTTTTCAGCAATAACTCATCTTCTCCGATTTGTTTTCCCGGCAAGACATCCCACCATTCATTTTCCCCATCAATGTGACTATATTGTTCAATCCATTGAGCTGTTTCAAAAGCTGTATCCATTAACCTTTGAGCACTCACTGGTTCGAACCGCTTAATCCATTTTGCCTTACTCATACATTATCGCCTCACTTTTCCTACCATTTATATAGGTTTAATTATGTTAGTATACTACCATAGCAAAAATATTTTGTATAATTTTAAAAAGCTATTGTTATTTATAGGAAAAACCTATAACTTCCAAATAACTTTGTAGACTTCAAAGATACAAAAAGAAGGCATTCTTTCAGTACAAAAGAATACCTTCCATATAACCCCCTGTTTGACCTAGCTTTAAGTAATGCCCTCAGTATATTTTGTAATTTTAGAAACAATCAATGGCAATTCAAATGGTTTTCCCAGATGGTCATTCATTCCTGCTTCAATACAAGTGTCAATATCTTCTTTGAAGACATTGGCCGTAATAGCGATAATCGGAATCTCCTTCGCGCGTGAATGAGTCATGCTACGAATTGCCTTTGTAGCATCAAGGCCATTCATGATTGGCATCTGGACATCCATAAAAATCAAATCGTATTTATCCGGATTTTTATCAAACATATCAACCACCACTTCGCCATTTTCAGCAACATCTATGTTAATGTTCGTATCCTCAAGCAACGATTTTAGAATCTCACTGTTAATCTCAACATCCTCTGCTAACAGCAAGTTAATCATTGAAAAATCAGGTGACTTCGTGGATGATTGAATTCCCTCTGTTTTGGTATCGTAAACAATTTCCATCAGACAGTCATAAAACGGTGATGCAAAAATTGGTTTTTGCAGATATATCTCACTATTATATTCCTGAATACTATCCCGTTGTGAATTCCAGGAATTAAACTCAACAATTGGTACTAATGCCTTTCTCGGAAATAATTTTTCAATCGCGCAATAGTTACTAATCATGCTACCATTTTTAAGTGCAAAGTCATAGAAAACGGCATCAAATATTTCTCCTTTTTGGTCTGCTGCTATAATTTTCCGTTTGGCCTCATCACAGCTTTTTGAAAATTCACATGGAATACCAAAACTTTTTGACCACTTCGAAAATTTAGATATTACTGCTTGATCGTCTGACAAGAGAAGTATTTTCAAGCCTGCCAACTGATTTTGTATAATACTGTAAACCTCGCGCTCCGTCTCATCTGCGCAGCCTAACGTAATTGTCATGGTAAATTTGGAGCCAACGTTTAGCTCTGATTCTACCTTAATCGAACCACCCATCATCTGGGCAAATAAGCTGCTGATTGCCAGACCTAAGCCGGTTCCACCAAATTTTCTTGAAATACTGCCATCTGCCTGTTCAAAGAAGTTAAAGATACGCTCCTGCTGTTCTTGGGAGATGCCAATACCATTATCTTCAACCGATATCAAAATCTGCGCCTGATTATCTTCACGACTAATTTCATCTACATATACCACAATTTCACCGCCATCTGGCGTAAACTTCACCGCATTTGATAGCAGGTTGGTCAAAATCTGTGAAATCCGAATGTCATCCCCGACATATCGCAGATGTAAATTATTACCACTGTTTATCTTTATTTTCAGCTTCTTCTCAACTGCCTTCGTGGACATCATCGTACAAGATTTTAACACGGCCCTTTCAAGACTAAATGTATTCGCGCTAAGTTCCAGCTTTCCAGATTCAATCTTTGAAATATCTAAAATATCATTGATGATGGTCAGCAAATGCTCTGACGCACTTTTGATATTATCCATATACATTTTATACTTTTCAGTGGTTTGTGCTTTTTCTGACAGATTAGCCATGCCAATGATGGCATTCATCGGCGTTCTAATTTCGTGGCTCATATTTGATAAGAACTGGCTCTTAGCAATATTGGCACTCTGCGCCTCAATTGTTGCCGCCAAAAGTTCACTATCTCGCTTGCGTATAGAATATGCTCCGGCAATCACCGAGCTTGCCATCACAGCCGGTCGAAATTCATTTTCGCTCCAGTCAGCTTCGTAATGATAGTCCGTAAGAATTAGATATCCAGCACTCATTCCACCCATAACAATCGGGATATAGCAAGTGCTTTTGCCCCCTAAGGATGCAACCGGATGCCGTTCATATAAGTTCTTTGTGGATTGATGATAATAATATGGATACTTATCAATCTCAGCACATATTTCCTTAATCTGGTCATGTTCAAACCTCATGCCCAATATCGGCGGAAGGTCATTTCCAATACTGTTCTCATAGGTACATACAAGCGCACGGTCTTCTTGGAATTCAAAAATTGTCGCCCGGTCTGTTTTAAAAAATTCCCGCAAATCCAGAAGCGATTCATTAATCAAATCCTCAAAGTTATCATAAGGCTGGGTGAATGGCACTGAAAAATTAGAAACAAATTCATGTGAACGAAGCTGTCTTTCTCTTAAGCTGTCATACTTTCCGCGGGCAACCGTTTCTTTCGTAACATCCTTGCTCATTCCAACAACACTCTGCGGCTTCCGATTGATATCGTAATGAATATTTGAAGTTGTACTGATATACTTCATTGTTCCATCTGGAAAATCATAACGTTTTTCACGAAACATCACTTCGGTTGAGCAATCAAAGCCGTCACGAAGATACTTATTAAATTCCTTATATTCAGGTGCCTTAACAATCTGCATGATATAATCCGCCCATTGTTCCAATGGTACCGGAGATTTAAAAGGCACTTTCATGAGTTTGGCAAAATTATCATCAAAGCTTATCATCCGGTCATGTGCCGTAATTTCCCATGCACCGGAATTCGCTGTTTCCAATGCCATCTGCAAGCGGCCATTAGCACCAATCAGGGCATTTTGCTTCTTGCGAATTGAAAATGCTCCCGCAATAATTGAGCTGGCCATTACCGCTGGCCGGAATTCATACTCCGTCCAATCTGCTTCCTTGTGATAGTCTGCCAAAACTAAGTATCCGGTACTTTTTCCCTCGACCATAAGCGGAATATAACAAGCTCCTTTCGAACCCAGCTGGATTTGCGGATATTTATTGCACAACGCTTCTGTCGACTTATAATACTGGTAAGGATGTTGGTCAAATTCCTCACTTAAATCTTTGATTTGACTGTAGGTATACGACATTCCTAAAATGGACGGGATATCATCACCTGAAAGGCTCTCATATTTACAAACCAATGAGCGGTCTTCCGCGAACTCAAAAACAGTGACCCGGTCCGCTTTAAAAAAAGTGCGGAGTTTAACCAATGCACTCCTCATCAAAACTCCAAAATCATCATACGGCTGTGTGAACGGTACCGAAAAATTTGAAATAAATTCCTGTGAGTTTAACTGCTGTTCTTTCATTTTTTCATAGGACTGCTGCTCTAAGGTATCCTCCGTAATATCCCAAGTGACACCAATAATACGCTCCGGCCGGCCATATGCATCGTAAAGTGTTGTGGCGGTACAATTCGTGTACATAAATGTTCCATCTGAAAATTCTGTATACATATTTCGATAATCCGAGGAACGGGTTCCATCAAAGTAATTCCGCAAATAATCAAATAAACCACCGTATGTTTCCTTATCCATAATTGCCTCAATATGGTCTGCCCACTGAGCAATTGTTATTGGTGATTTCGGCAAATGCATCATTTTCTCAAAACGCTCATCATAATAGAGAATTTTATCCGGAACTGAAACCTCCCACGAGCCAGCGTTTGCCAATTCCAAAGCAATTGCCAACCGCTCATTGGTAGTCTCAAATTTACGTTGGTCTGTGATATCGTGTAATGTCATTCCAAAACCAATTATTTTGTGATTATTTCCCCAGAAGGGAAAGAAATCAGCACTTGTTGGAATTATCACATTCTCATCCGTTATCAATGTTATTTCGCAGGAATGAGATTCCCCCGCCTGCAACAGCGGAAGAACTGTTTCCTTCATATATTGATGTGATTCTGGCAGCAATCGTTTTCCGCTCGCAACTGCATTTTTCGGATTATCCATCCAGCCAGTAATTTGATTCAATGAAGGATTACAATAAACGACGTTTAGATTGTTGTCAAAGCTCGCCAGCATATCCTTCGTATTTTCCAAAATGCCCCGCTGCCAGTCAACCATCTGCTTCATCTCAACCTCATTGGCAATATCTATGCCAAATGAAGCATACGCAATCACCTGGTTATTTTCGTTCACAACTGGAAACGAACTAAACCGAAGCGGTATCTCCTGCTTGTTTCGATCCAGCAATACCACCTCGCCACTAGCCGTCTCTCCCGCCATAACCATTGGAAATACTTTGTCATAAAAGCCATCAACATACTCTTTCGTATAGAGCTCACCAACTGGAAAATCATCTCCAACCTTCAGTTCAATACCAATTACCGATTTATAATAATTATTTGCATAAAGCACTTTTAAATTTTCATCAACTGCAAAGAAAAGAATATCCGATGATTTATTGATTGCATCATGGATAAAAAACATCGACTGCATATCCTTCTTTTTTTGAACGACGACTTCCGGCTCCACAACATCGGTGGCAATGCAAAATCGCACCTTGCGCCCATCATCCCACTCGGCAGTCTGCTCATAAACGTTATAATGATTATCGAAAAGTTCATTACATATCCAGCTTTTCTCTACGTATCCGTCACTTTCTGCAAGGGTGCTCATTGGCAGACAGGATTTACACGGCTCGTCAAGATTAGCAAGAGCCTTGAAACACTTCTGTCCCACAATATTACCCAGCTTCTTGTTTGTTTTTTCATTTGCATAAAGAATCTCATGCGTCTGTGGGTCCACGATATAAACTAGTGCATTTATTCGGTTATATGTTGTATACCATTTAAAATTCGACATCTTCTTTTCTCCGTTCGACTTTGCATACATTTTATGTCTATTCTACATCAAAAGTGTGACGAATGAAATGGTAATCTGTAAATATAACATTTATTTTATTTTTGCATTGATAAGCTGCGAAGAGTTAAAATTTTTTGCTTTTAAAAAACCATCTTGCGTTTCAAATTGACAGTCAATGAATTTAACGCCCTTTAAATCGGCTCCTCTAAAGTTAAAATCCTCAAATTTGCAGTTTATAAATATTGACCCTTTTAAATCTGAGCCTTTAAAAGATATATGATTGAAAGTACATCGTCGAAATTCTCCCACAACATTACTTCGATTAATCTCTGCATTAATAAATGTACAATTCAAAAAATTTGTCCCTTTCAAAGAGCAATAGCATTTCTTATTGAGTTCTTCTAGGCTAGTTGTCTGAATTGAGTTAAACGTTACATTGTTAAATTGTGCACCATTAAAAATCGAGTCTGAAATCACTATACTCAATTGTGTATCTGAAAAAGATGCTTTCTTTGCTTCACAATTGTTAAAAACAACCGCTTCCAATCTTAACTCAGCAAACTTTGTTTCTTCCAGATTGCACGCTCTTATCTGAATATTATTTAAATTTGTTTTTGTAAACATCGTATCAAATAAATTGCATCTGACAATATCCACTTTTTCAAAATTAGAGCAGATGATATTCATATGTCTCATAATATTATTTAGTAAAATGCTGTTTTTAATTTCTTTTCGTCTTAGTCCCAACGAATGCATACTTGTGTTCAATATAAACACGCCATCTAATACCATTTTCTTCTTTTTTTTCAATCCATATGGCAAGACTTGTGAAGATAAAAACACAAAATTCGTTAATTCTGCTTTTATCTTATCTTCTAATATTAATTCTTTTTCGCAGACTCTATTCCCTTCACTTTCATTCATTAATGTTTGCTCATAATATTTAACATTTGCTTTTTCTTCTTCTGGCAATAAGCATATTATCTGAAACGTTTCCAGTAAGCGCCTGACAAAAAAAGTGTTATATTTAATTAATATTTCAGCTTTATTTTTACTCGATAACTTTAATGCTTCTATTAATAATTCTTTTATGTAGTAGTTTGTTTCCTGATTTGAGATAAAAAATATCTCATCAAATATTTTATCTGCACTTTTCGTCAGTCCACTAACCGCACTTAATCTCTTTACCGGTTTTTCCTCGGCAAACAATTGAAGCCAATCAGCTATTTGCTTTTCTTTTTTTTCTGCAAAATACTTACCACATGCTACTGCTGCACCAATCAGCCCTCCAAATACTCCCAGAATCGCTATGATGGCATCCACTGCATCTTTATTATCATTCATTGCTTGTAATAGCTCTAGCATTTAACTCCCCCCTTTGTGCATTACGGCTTTTCACTACTTGAAAGCCATTTCTGCCCGAAACTATCTGACTCATAAATTGTCCCCCGATGCTCAAATGTGTGAAAGATAGCCTCCTGCAACTTTCTTCCCTCAAAATTGAACATTCCCGACAGATAATAAATATCAAAAAAATCTTTCATTCGGCTTGTAGCTTCCATACGTTTAATAATGGCATCAATGGAAATATAATATACTTTTTTCTTTACTCTTGCAATTGGACTTTCTTGAAGAACACTCATCCAAGTTGCTTTTCAATTTCTTCTATTGTTGGCATAGATTTCTCGTATTCCACAGGCAACAAATTAGATAGCTCATATTCTGATATTCCTATTGGTTCCTTTGAGCTATTCACTGCATACTTAGCAAGGACGTTGTTTTTACTTTTGCATATAATCAAGCCAATCGTTTTTGCATCAAGCTCTGTCTTTACTAAATCATCTACAATATTCACATATGTACCAACCTGCCCGATATCCCTAGATGTAAAAGGAACAATCTTAACCTCTACAACAACATAGCAATGCAAATATAGATGGTAAAATAAAAGATCTATTTTCTCCTCCGTGCCTTCAATCGGTATCGTATATTCTCTGCCAACAAAAGCGAATCCTTTCCCCAATTCCAGAAGAAATTTTGTAATATTGTCCATCAAGGCATCTTTTAATTGCTTTTCATTGTAATCTTCTTTGATTGCTAGAAAATCAAAATTATATGGATCCTTTGTTATCTCCTGAGCAAGATCACTTTGCAGTGCAGGCAACGCATATTCAAAATTTGAAATCGCCTTTCCCTGACGCTCATATAAATCAGTTTCAAGGAAATTTAGCAATACCGCTCTTGACCAATTATTGATAATTGTTTTTTTGACAAAAAATATTGCTCTATCCTTATCTCCCTTATACTTATCAATGATCACTCTGTGATGACCCCAGGGAATTGAAAATAACTCCTCACCGGATAATTCTCCCACAAGTTGTGGGAAATTTGTAAATTTCTCCTCATCTGATATTCTTCCCACAGGTTGTGGGAGAATTGGAGAACTATAGATTTCGTAAAATTTCTTCATATACCTAAGATTTGAACTCGACAATCCTTGAACATCAGGAAATACTGTTCGCATATCTTTACTTAAGCTATCAAAAAAACTGCTTCCCCATTTACTTTCAGCTGATTTTTCTATAATATCTCTACCTATGGACCAATAGAATCCAATCATTTCCTGATTAACAGAAACAGCTGCCTTAATTTGGTTTTGTTTATAACGTTTTTGTATATCTTCAATCCAATTTTTATATTCCTCATCAATTTTCGTAAGTTGATTCATACAGACCCCTTTCAAAATTCTGCATTTTCATACATTTCCTTATAGGTTTTAACATAAAATTCTATGCATCTCGGATATGTGCATATAAATGTTCTGCATAATTTTTTGTATAATTTCAATATACGCTCATCTCCAGCAAAATCCAACAAATAGTCAAGGCAATGAGACAATTCTTCTTCTGATACCTTTCTGCCGCACAACTCCTCAACCACAGGTAAATATGCCGCATACGCCTGTTGGCTTATCTTATTAATCTCAATTGCAATTTTGGTTATTTCATTATCCATTTCATCCAATCTCCGATACCCGAAATAATCTCTCCTCTTATTATAGTCAATTTCCTAGCAAAAAAACTAATCGCTTTGCATTTACCTGCTTTAAAGAGAAAATATCACTTCCCACCGGCAAAACCCATCTTCAATCAAAATAATACTTACACAGCGTTACCCCATCACCACTTCAAAGGAAACTTATCCATTCTATCTTCCTAAAAAACACAACTCCATTTTATTCAAACAATCCTGCAATCCCGTATAAAATCAAGGTTTTTTAACGAGAAGCACGGCGGTCTCAACATGTGTTGTGTTAGTGATTTTGATGACTGCGATTTTCCCCGACAAATTTGAATATGCGCACACTATTTACTTTCTAATTTTTTCTTGCACTCCAGTAATGTATAAATATCAGCGAGCTGCTCTTTGGTCGTTACTTCAATCAGTATCGGAAACGTTGGCAGCCCCATTTCGGTCTTAGCATCACGAATTATCTTCTTTGCTTTTTCACTCACATCGCAATTTAATACTTGCGTGCGATTCTTTTCCTTAAACCAAACTGCCACGCTAAAATACCCTTCATAAACATAAAGCCAATAAAGGACTTTCTCTTTCCTTGCGCCCCTTACTGACGTCCAGAAATACTGTCCTTTCGCATACCATGCTTTATGAGGGGTGTACCATTGCCAGTCTTGTTCGATCTCTAAATTTGCTAACTCATCTTGAAATATATCATATGCACCAAAACTATCTGCTAATACCTGTTCCAGAACTCCTCTTGTCGGCATCACATCCCGTTCTCTCAGTTGCAAATTTTCTCGATTGTCCATCTCAGATTTTCCTCATTCCTTACTTGCTGGCGCTTCAAGTGCAACGACGTTCCAGTTCACACCAAATTTATCTGTTACGGCTGCATGAAATACGCTGTAAAAAGTTTCTGTTGGTGGAAGCGTTACCGTACCACCTGCACA
>JAVBTX010000008.1:0-194796 GCA_031555935.1 Lachnospiraceae bacterium
ATAGACGATTGAAGATGATTTGGAGAATTTAGAGAGAACCGATTTTTGATATATTTGTATATCGGAAATGAATCTCCTTGAATATATCCTTGGGGGAATCTAAGTTTGCCTTTTGAGGGAAAGTGAGGTTGTCGGGGGATAGGACGAAACCTCGGAAATGCTGATGAAATGGGCATTTTCGAGGTTGTTTTTTGCCCATTGGCTCTACTTGCAAAAATAGAATAAGGTAGAATTTTATTTTCGATTGGTTACGAATAGTATTTTCATGAGAAATGGAATATGTATCTGCCCACTAACTATATAGTTAGTATTTTTAAAATTACAAATTATTTATAATAATAAAAAAGTTAAAAAGTGGTTGATAGGTATGGAGTATGGTGATCTGACGTTGAACATTGAGGAAGTACTAAATGAAAAAAATATTTCAAAGACAAAGATATGTAAGGACATGGATATTCCAAGAACGATTTTAATCGCTATTGTCGCAACGATTTTCAGCGATTAGATGCTTCTTTGCTGTGTAAACTGTGCTATTATTTAGAAGTTGATATTACAGAGCTCTTATGATGCAATAAAGATTCCGTTTGTTTTTTACTTTATGTGCCAATTCCTTCAATTCTGTTGGAATATGCTAATATTGGCGGATATTTACAATATCCTATGTGGTGTTCACTGCTTACATCCATGGCATATTGATAATACTTTACAATTTATGGAGGCAGCCAAGACTTGCATTCATAGAAGATGTAGTGCTAGAGTAAAGTAAAACGATAGATAAGAACTTTCTTAAATTTACTGTGTCTTTAACAAACGAATGGATAAAAACACATGATAAAACGGTTAATAGAATAACGATAATAAATGTAAATAATAGTTCCGGAGGTTTAATGCCATGTGAAATCTCCGTGGTTAAGATAAAAGTACGCCGGGTATCTGATTTGAAAGCGAAAATGTTAAGCTTGCAAAGCTAGAGAAATTAGTCATTGCGAGCTTTTTTGTGTTCTTTTGTACTAAGATTGGTATCATTCATGAAGTAAAGCATATCTATCTTTTTTTGTGTGTTTATGATATAATGTCAAATTAAGTAGAGTGATGTATTAGAGAGATAGGGATAAGCAATATAGGTGATTTGAATCGAGGGCATATACTTCAAATTGATGAAATTTTGAGTTTACCTTAGAAGTATTTATATTAATCTAGAGGGGCGGGAAGATGAGGCGAAATACACCAAATAAGGAAAAATTAAGATCAATAATAAAAATCATATCTTATGGTGCATTGATTTTGTTAATTATATATATGTTAGTGAAGGGATTGATAACAAATTCGGCACCTAGTTTATTTAGTATAATAGGAACTTTTATTAGTTTAGCAATGATATGCTGGGATATTTTTGATAAATATTTGTGGGTTCATTTTTTTCCTGAAAAATTACCGGGTAAATGGAAGACTCCGGTATTGTATGGACGGTGGGAAGGAGAGTTGAAGCGAAGCGGTAAGAAACATGATTTTGTTTTGGAAATTCAACAAACATTCACTGAGATAATGTGCAATACCTATACTAATCATAGTAGTTCTAGTAGTATTATGGCAGAGATAATTTGTACTAATGGGAATTATGAACTATTATTCTACTGGGATGGTGAAACCAAATCAAATATTCAACCCGGATTGCAACCTAGTCCAAGATTTTATGGATTTACTACTTTGATGTATTGCCCGATTAATAGAACGTTGGAAGGAAAATATTTTACAGATCGTGCACCGACACAAACCAAAGGAGATATCACATTAAAATATCAAGGAGCTAAAATTAGCGGTTGCTTTAAGATTGAATAATTAAATAGAAACATTAATTAGCAAAGCGAAAACAACTGCTCTTGTTTATAAGTAAAGAAAAAAGCTGATTTATTAGAATAGTATTTTGTTTTAGAGGTGCTTAATTCTAGGCTGTTTGACATTTTTGTAATTATATGTTATTATAATGGCATACCAAGAGTAAGGGTTTTAAGAATATTACTCATTGTTAAGTGCCTCCATTACAAATGGAGGCTTTTTTATATTAATGCGAGTATGACGGAACTATTAATCCATTTGATGGTGATAGTAATTTTATTTAAGGAGAAAAGCATATGTTTTTTGTAACTATAAAAGAAGATATAAAACAGTTTTATGTATATAGAGAAGAGACAATGAATAATGATATGCGTCCATACTTGCTAATTAAAAGGTTGGATTACAGAGGAGAATCGACAACATTTGCAGTTCCGCTTCGATCAAATATTTCTAATAATTATTTACCTTTTAAACATTATTTTCCTCTTCCTGATTTAGATAAAACAAGACAATTGCATACACATGGTCTGCATTATGTAAAAATGTTTCCTATACCGACCCAATTTCTGAACAAATTTAATTATCCAGACGATTCTTATAATAATTTATTTGAATATATTTATTCTCAAAGAAATAAAATAATTATGGACGCTCAACAGTATTTGATTGATTATGAGAAAGGCGAACATGTATTATACTCAACACCATTGGAAGAAATGATGGAAATCTACAATATGTTTAGGCAATAAAAGATGATGCTAGAATTAAAAAGACTGGATAGAGGAGTAGTGAAAGGATGGTGAAAAATCTGGGCACGTCCCAATTTATTCACAGGCAAGAAGGAGCATTCAGAAAGGGGCTACTCAAAGTACGATTATCGAAATAAGTATACCGATAATAGCAGAAATGGTCACTCATCGAAAACAATGCACACTTCTTATGGAGATATGGAAAAGTAACCAAGAGTAAAACGATATTTCCTTCCGATGACAGCCTACTAAAAATACTGTACCTGACCATGATGGATATCACCAAAAAGTGGACAGGCCATCGGCAAGACTTGGGTGTAATTCACTCTCAGTTAGAAATTTTCTTCGAAGAACCGTCTGGTTATTAATAAAAGATGGCCCCAATAAACCGATTTTTATTGACATGCAAAAGCAGCGTTATTATACAGGAAAGGACTGAATCGCTAAATAACGATCCTGTCCTGACGTAACTTCAACTTATTTTATATTAGTTTTTTGTGTTTACACAAAACTTGAAACGCTCTCGTAAATATCCGTACCCAGACTCTATATTTTATGTCCACAGCACTTTTTGTATTTAAAGCCACTTCCACAGGGACATTGTTCGTTTGGATAAATTTTCTTGTTGCTATGTTCAAAGCCATACATGTTATTAAGAATACTAGTATCAGTAATAAAAGAAGGAGAGATTCCTTTGGTCTTAGTTAAGATTTGTAATTCAACATGATGTATTAACTCATTAAATACACCAAGACATTTATACATTTTCCAAATATCATAGCATATTTCTACTAAAGAAATGTCGAAATATTTTGATGTATCGTTTATAGAGTAAAAACGTATGCTTTGACCGTTACTATTAGCAATTTCTTCGGATTTATAACTGAAATGTCCGATGCTATTTCTTATATCCGAATTTAGACAGTCACATAACAATGATTCAAAAGGTTCATTCATATTTAGAAATTTAATGATGTTACCTCTATTTCTCATTTTTGCCATTTCTGATAAATCATTTACCTTTATACCGTCAATCTTAGCAATTGTATTATATGAGTTTCGTTGTAATATATTATCAAAACCAATTGGCAGAATTAGTAAACTACATATGAGTTCGTACAAGTCGACATATAATTGCTTAATCTCTTCAAATGAAGTAGTAGTAATTGTGAGTTCTCCGTTAAATACTGGAATCTTATTGTAATAGTAATCAATTCCAATAGCAGGAATTAATAAATCAATTTTTGTGTAAATCTGATCACAGATATTATAAATTTTTCGTTTCCATTCGGTTATTCTGCTTAGTAATGAAATGAAAGTTATATAATTAATACATTCATTTGCATTTTTTTGAAATGTAGACATAAATAAATCAGTGGTTTTTTTAGTAGTGTTCCCCAAATTTATAAATTGGAATTGATTTATCATCGTTACGGCGCGCAAAATATCAGCTTCGTTGTTTAATGGAAATATTTTTGCATTTGAATCATATGTTTTCCTTATGACATTTTTAAGAACTTCTATATTTTGAGCTTCATATAGCTCATTTATTGATTTAACAATAGAACTATGATGGTCACGATAATTAACAACAGTAGTAAATTCTTTTCTAAACTTATCATAATCCATAGTTCGCGTTGCTAAGATGAATGATGTAAATCCTATAGTATCAAGTACATTGTTTACTTCGTGGGGGCGTCGGGTAAGAAGTTCGCCTGATGAATGAACAACAAAAGCAGGAACACAAGATTCAATCATCTTTACATTAGTAACGGAGATACCGCGGTTTTCTTGATATTCGCCTTTGATTGTGATACCGCATGTACATTTATATCGAATAGGATGTTTTTTGGAAAACCCCATTTGATATTTTAGATTACAGATTGTACCACAAATATCACATTTTAAATAGTAATTTGCTTGCATATTTAACCTCACTTTTCTTTTGCTTTTAATAATGGAAGTTAATCAGGCTTCCATTCTGACAGTGTTACAAATATTGTATATGACCCAAAATGAAAAAATAAAAAGAAATTGACACGAGATAAATTGAGGCAATATAAGCGCAAATAAAAATGCCAATCCTGTCTGACCACAGAATCGGCGAAGTCCATAAGGACAAACCATCTAAACTCGGAGCATCCACTATTGGAGTGGGTACTTTCCTTTTGTACTTAAATAATAGCATTGTATGTGGGATAAATCAAGTGCTTTCACTAAATTGGATAGCGTAAATTTACTGTAGGATTTAAATAGGCAGACTTCACTCTAGATGTGTTTCGAGGTCTCTTTATGACTTTTGGCTCCACTTTGGCAAATTGGGTAAAGATAAAATCATTTAATTAGTGTATTAATCTATTATGAAAAGCGCTGAAATTTATTTTTTTTGGATAACTAGCTCTGAGCAAGGCAAACTGTGTTTACATTCATTTTATCCTATTAAATCATCATTAAATCTGATTTATTTAATATTTTTTTGATTTATGTCGATATAAAAATCGTACAGCATAAATATAATCAGAAAGGAGCTTATCAATGATTAATAATATCAACAACAATCCCTGCATCCCAAACTACACAGCAGCAGCTAAAAGTGGAAAGTCAGCCGATGTTTTTGCCCTTCCAAACCAACAGGATATATCTGCTGCTGATTCTGAGCTACCTGTAAAAGATCGTATTACGATGATTGATTATGAAGAAGTTCAAGAGTTTTTACATACCAAAGCCAAGGTACTGCCAGACGGTATCGGCATGGTGGGAGAAGCGGCTAATGAATATTTTAAAAACCAAGCAGCACCGATATTATATGTATTTAATGAAGATGGTTCTACCTCAATAAAGGAAGGATTATCACCGGAGCACCAGCTTCTTGCTTTAAAAAATCTTGCTAAAATGCAGCCATTTAAACCAGGATTAGGATACGAATATGAACGCCACTAGTATAGACCTAAAGTATCACAGATATTGGGATAAAGAAAACCGATGGTTCTGACTGAGAATATATCATAGTCTACCATCGGTTTATTTAGTTCACAAAAAGGTTAATAGAATAAATAATAGTTCCAGAGGTTTAATGCCACAAACATGCTGTAGCCGGCTATCCCCATTAGTAAACTCCATAAATTCATCCTAGTTTAATGTATAACCTAAGTTCATTTCATTCTTTCCTTTCTACCTCCGCCAACCGACCAATACTTTTATTTTTCTGGCGGATTTAATGGTAAGCACAAACTTAATCAATCCAGCGTTGAACTCCGTCATATCAACCGCCTTGTTAAATCCACTTGAAATGTTAAAATGTTTTGTTATACCGTCCTGTGTCATTTTCAAATCCAGACTACCAGACTCACACTTCCCTTTAATATAAAAGGCGGACAAATCCTCATTGCTTAATTTGACTGTTTTTATCAATGTGCAACTTGCCGCTTTGTAGTTCACAGTCCATTGGCGATTCCAGTAAAACTCTATTCCAGCCGTAGCGCCAACCCGAACTGTTCCCAAATTTCCAAGTAATCTCATAAATGTTCCTCCTTAATTCAATGCTTGTCAAATAAACCAAATTACATTTTAGCAAAAAAATTGTCTCTGCGAGAAGTTGTAAGAACTGACAGGATTTTTGTAACTACTGAAGTAACCTACTTAAACATAATCAGCTTTTTGGTATGGAGCTTGACCCGGAAACAAGCTTGATATACACTGAGACTATATCAAATTGTAGGAGGCGAAAAATGATATTATGACATTATTTGTAGCAATTTGCGACGATGAGAGAGGAATAGGCGCAGAGTTGGAAAATGCTCTAATAGAGATACTTGGCAAATTAAACGTCAATTATGAGTTTGATGTATATTTTACCGGAGAAGAGTTATGTGAAAAAATGGAAAACGGGGCTTACTACAACATTATTTTTCTTGATATAGAGTTTGCTCAAAATGCTATTAACGGTGTCGAAGTCGGTAGGCATATTCGGGAAGTGCATCACAATCAAACGGTATCAATCGTTTATATTTCATGGGAAATGAAACATTCTATGAAATTATTCGATATACGCCCCTTGAATTTCTTAATTAAGCCGCTTAATAACGCCAAGATTGAGCAGGTTGTAAAAACATATTTACAAATATACCAAACTTCATCAGGCAGCTTCACATATAAAATTGGACATGATAATTTCAAAGTGCAGATGAAAGATATCATTTATCTGGAGAGCGCTAAGCGGAAATTGACCCTATATTTAGCAGACGGCAGAAAGGAAGAATTTTACGGAACGTTAAAAGTCGTTTATCAGGAACAGCTTCAACAATCCGACTTCCTTTTTATCCACGCCTCCTATGTGGTAAACTATGATTATGTTGCGGCAGTAAAGTATAACGAACTCATCTTAAGCAATAATGAATCCTTGCCGATCAGCCAACATCGGAGAAAAGAGGTGAGGGGAGCGTATTATACAATAATGGAAAGAAGGAGGGTGTGATATATGGGTCTCATTATTGTATCCATCATAGGTCTTATCTTTTTCACCTTCGCCTTCGTAAAGGTAATGGATGGTTTTTTTGAAGAGCGGAGTACACCTGCAATTGTCCTAATACTTTCCTGTGTACCATTTCTGATTTCAGCGATTGGCTTTAATCTTTGGTTTCAGGTACATCCGATTGTTCAGCTTTCCGTTCAACTATTATCAGTATTTGTAATAACACTAAATTATAAGTCTATCATGGTCAAAAGATTTGCAGCCGTGGGTTCCATCTTTATATTGATGAATGTAATTGATAATTCTTATAGCCTTTTTTTTATTCTCTTTCCTAGACTTCAAATCAGTGCTTGGGCCACTTCGTTTGCAAACCTAATCATAAAAATCATAATATTCTTTTTAGCGGCGCTGTTGCTTAGGCGTGCTAAAACCAATAAAAAAGTGGATGAAATACCTGCCATTTGGGTTCCAACATTGGTTATATCGGGTTCGGTATTATTGCTTGGTATTTTTTTGTTAGCTGGAACATCGCATATTCAAGAGATCTGGATTGTATTGATGTGGTTTGGAGCCTTATTCTTGATTTTCTATCTAAGGTACACGCTTTCGGCTGTGTTTGAAGAAAAACTAAAATCAGAGCTGCATTCTCAAGAAAAAGAGTATCTATCTGCTCAATGTCAGCTTATGCAAGAGTCTGTGGAAGGCGTAAAATCCATTCGGCATGACATAAAAAAACATTTAATTACACTAAAAGGTTATACCGTACAAAATGAAGCGGCGACAGAATATCTAAACAGCTTGCTCGAAGATGTAGGTAAAAGCGAGATTTACAGCGACACAGGAAATATAGCCTTTGACAGTATTATTAACTATAAGCTCCGAGATGCTAAGAAGGACAATATTAAAGTGGATTTGCGCATATTTGTTCCGCCAGTTATAAACGTGGAGGTAGCCGATGTCGTAACGATACTGGGCAATCTATTAGACAATGCGTTAGAAGCTGTGGCGAAGGTAAATGAAAAAGCAATAAAACTAGATATTGAATCTAGCAAGGGCAGTCTTTTCATAAAGATAGAAAACACATTTAACAGCGAGATAAAATACTCGAAGAAAAAGACTAACGAAGAAAAGTTTATAAATACATTAAAGAGCGGTGAGGATCATGGCTATGGATTAAAGAATGTCAGGCATTCGATAGAGAAATATAAAGGTTATATGAAGATTACCAATGTAGAGAATATTTTTTCCGTGGGAGTATTCCTTTATGTGGATGATTCTTAAATTTGTAGTTCTGAATAGGGAATAAAATGTCAAGTTTTTTATGATACAATAATACAAAATGGAATTTGAGGAGTACAAGAAATGAAGAAAGTAGTAAGAACAATTTACATGGTGACAGCAGTTTCTCTGCTTTGCCTATCAGGATGTGCAAATAACAAACAGAGCAATGCGGATTCGGCTACAGAAATAGAGAATCTTCCGATGCAAACAGAAATTCAAACGGAGCAACAGCCAGAAATGCTCATTCCTGATGTAGTAAGGAAGAATATTGATTTTAGTAATGAATTTAATGATATAAGCGGCTGTGCGGTATTATATAACTCAAAGAATAAAGAGTATTCTATATATAATTCGGACATGTGTGACCAGGAAGTATCACCATATTCAACATTCAAGATAATATCAACATTAGCAGGATTACATAATGGAGTAATTAAAGATGAAGCATCAAAAATGAATTATTCAGGCGAGCAATATGCAGTCACTGGTTGGAATGATAATCTGGGATTGAAGGATGCATTTCAAATGTCATGTATCTGGTATTTTCGTCAAGTTATTGATGCGGTAGGAGCAGATGAGATAGAAAAAGAATTAAAAGAAATTTCCTATGGAAATTGTGATGTGTCAGAGTGGAATGGAAGTAATACAAATCCATTAGCAGAACTGAATGGGTTCTGGCTTGACTCATCATTGAGAATCTCTCCATTTGAACAAGTGCAAATTTTGACAAAGATATTTGAGGGGGACACCATATATAGCATTGATGAAATAAACATATTGAAAGAGCTTATGTTAGTTAGTGATGATGGCAAACAAAAAATATATGGGAAAACTGGCTCAGGTTCCAATGGGAAAGCTTGGTTTATTGGATTTAAAGAGAAAGATAATGAAAACAATTATTTTGCAATATACCTGAGCGATAACGCACAAGGAAAAAACATATCTGGTAATACTGCAAAAGAAATTGCTCTAAAAATAATTGAGTAAAAATTGGAGGTAGCAAATGAGTAGCAATCTATTAAAGGATATTCCGCTGGGAAGCTTTATTGTTTTACTATTGGTGACTCCCTTCTAAGTACCAAGTGTTTTATTACTTCACTTGTATACCTAGAAGGGGGCATATCAAAATATCTAATCGACGACTCTCCCGTGGAATCAATTATTAATCTTTACATCCAAAAGCCCGTTTCAAAAATTGAACACGATGCACAAGGCTTTCTGCAACAATCTTGCTTTCTAATGCATAATCAAATGCATGCACAGTTCCCTCAGTCCTTCGCAGCTCCGTCGCAACGCCGGCTTCTTGAAGTTTCTTGGCATAGAGCAGCCCATCGTCGCGAAGACAATCAAACTCAGTAACTTCGATATAAGCAGGCGGCAAATCAGCTACAGAATCAGCTTCCATAGGCGAGCTGTAGGCCAGCAGTCCCTGATTGCCATCTCGCAAATAAAGTTTATAAACCATATCAGTAATTGGAGCATTCCAGACTGGAGTATCAACAAAGGTTTTCATTGATTCGGTTTCTAACCGCGCATCAGTGGTAGGATAAATCAACATCTGGGCAGCAGCCTTAGGGCCATTTTTATCTCGAGCCATCAGAGCAACAACAGTGGCAAATAATCCACCGGCACTGTCACCGCCCAAGACAATTTTATCAGGGTCAATGCCTAAAGAAGCGGCATTTTGATAGGTCCATAACAAAGTCTGGTAACAATCCTCGACCGGAGTCGGAAACGCTACGGCCGGTGCCAAACGGTAATCAACACAAACTACTTTGCAGGAAGTTCCACGAATATATTCGCGAATTAGTGCAAGCTGGAATGGATTGATTGGCAAAATAAATCCGCCGCCATGATAGTAGACCAGACATGGAGCTGGCTGTTTGGAATCCGCTTGCGGTTCCATAACCTGCACTTCTAATTGTGCACCATCAGAGCTGGGAATCGATAACTTGGTAACTTTAATTTCTTCATCCGAAGAATTGTTCTTCCATTCCTGAAAAAACTGTTCAATCATAGCCTGAATGACGGCTTGGTCGCCGGCCAAAACAGGTTCCATCATGTCGCATACTGCTTGAAAATCTGGGTTAACTGGGTACTTGTTAGTCATAATTTTTCTGCATCCTTTCAAAAATAAAATAATGGTGAGGTGCATTCTCACTCCCCATATAGTAAATAAGTTACGGGTAGTATTCTAACATAACCACAAAGTCGAAAAATGTCAAAATTTGTAGAAAAAGTTTTTTTAGTGGGGTATAATCAAAAAATATACCAAGAATAGACATATCCATTCTTGGTATATTTTTTTTGCCAGATTTCATTTACCCTTATTTTATAAGGAGGATGAACATATGAAGTATACGTTTGAATTTTACCAAAAAACAGATTATAAGGCTATTATCAAGATGGCACTAGCTTCCTACGAATGGAGTGTACCAACGGCTGGACTTTGCAGAATTGAGTTTGCAATGGGACTTCACCCAGGTTTTAAAGGAAATCGGAATGCCTGGGTGCATACGACTGGAGTCTATCGTTTGGATGGAAAAATTGTCGCCGCAGTATGGAATGAAGGGAATTATGACGGAGACGTATTTTTACTATTTGATAGCAGAGAGCGGGCAGAGGATATTGAATTACTCGAAGATATGATAAAATTTTCAAAGACCTATGCAGCCGGATTGAAAGAGGATAGCAGGACAAAAACGGTCAGCATATTTATTCCGGAATGGCATAATACCTTGAAAAAAGTTGCGCTAGAGCATGGTTTCAATCTTGGCGACTGGGAGGATGCAACTTACATCCTGCCGATTTCAAAAAAGATGGAGGTTTGCTTGCCGGAAGGTTATACTATAGTGGACGGAACAAACATTCCAGATTTTTATTTGTCAAATGTACACCGCATGTCATTTTCCTATGGCATTGAAAGTGAGCCAACTGCGACCGAGCATGGGGCCGAAGCATTTCATGAACTAAGACAACAGAAGCATTGTGACAACAACTTAACATTGTGTGTCTTGGATAACGAAAAACGGCCGGTGGCAATGACCATCATATGGTATGACCCGTTGATGCCGTACTGTGAGATGGAACCATTAGCTGTCGTGTGGTGGGAACGTAGAAAGGGGATTGCAACCGCGTTAATTCATGAAGCCGTAAATCGAATCCTGGAAAAATATCCAAGCTGTCAAGGAATTACCGGCGGTGACCAGGAATTTTATAAACGAATCGGATTTGAAAAGCGTGGCAGCAGTATCAATTATGTTTGGGAAGCAGAAATATTTATTTCATGGGAGAAGGAATCCTTTGAGCGAAACTACGAACAAGAATTTATAAGGAAGAAATAATCAGAAAAAGGTGGGTGTTATCTTGATTAATATTGATAAAGAATTAATTGATTGGGCGATTGATACCATTGAAAAAAAATACAAGGATGATGTATCATTGTTAATCGGTCAATTCGGCGCTTGTAAGCTTCCAACGGATGAACAGAAGATGGCATTTGATTATTACGTACCGGCAACAGAGCGGGGGTATCAACTGGCCGAGACTTTTATAATAGAAGATATGGGGTACGATTTATATCCGATGTCATTTGAGCGGCTGGATGGAATTGCAAATTTTGCCGAACCAAGAATGATATGGGTTTTGGAAAAAAGTGAAGTGCTCTATGCCAGAAATGAAGAAGACAGAAAACGCTTTGAACAATTAAAAGAAACACTACACTCGAATCTAAAAAATAAAGAAAAGACAATTCCTCAGGCACTAGAATTTATGAATGTGGCGATGGAGGTATACAATACGATGTTATTTGAGGAAAACCTTTGTAAGATACGTAAGGCAGCCGGTGGAGTGAGCAGTATGCTGGCGTATTCACTTGCGATGATAAATGGCTTAGCGCTCGTGGATGGCTATGGAAATCTAATTAGGGTTGTAGATGAGATGAAGTGGAAGCCAGATACATTTACGGTATTGTATCAACACATTATTGGCGCATCAAAAGTGGAAGCCATTCGTATCCTTTGTGGAAAACTGATACAAGGGGTGCGAACACTGTTGGCAGAAGCAAAGACGATGATAACACAGTCAGAAGAAGTGCCGGAAGACAATATCAATTACGAGGATTTGGCATTCTGGTATCAAGAGGCAAGGTATACCTTCCGTAAGATTTCCTATTATGCCGACCAAGGTGATGCGCCACAGTGCTACTCCCTGGGTTGTTATCTGCAAATCGAATTTGATGCAATTCAGGAAGAGTTTGGATTGGAAGGAATGAATCTGATGGGAGCATTTGATGCAAACAATCTTCAAGAATTTGATGCTCAGGCCAAGCGAGTGGAGAAAAATCTTGTGGATGTCATTGAGGCGCATGATGTGGTTTTAAATAAGTATGAATCTTTAGAGGCATTTTTAGAAAAACACCAGCAAGACTAGAAACGGAGGTGCATCCGGCATGAAATATCGCAATGCTGCACATATTCTGCCGGATGAACTACTTCGGGAGATACAGAAATACACTGAGGGAGAGGCCATCTATATACCCAAGCAAGAGGCTAAGCGTAAATGGGGCGAAGGCTCTGGGGCGAGAATATATTATGAAGACCGAAATAAAAAAATCCGCTCAGAATATGTAGATGGCAAAACAATTGATGAAATAGCAGAGCAGTACAACCTTTCGATTAATAGTATCCGTCGAATTGTTTATCGAAAGGAATCATAAACATGCTATTTACTTAACACAATCGTCTCCTCATATGCCACAATTAATCGGCCGTTCGGATTAAAATTATCCGATTTGTTTACTTTGCCCTGGTCGTATTCATGAATCGGAATATTATGCGTTGCCCCAACTAAATCAGCAACTTCGGCCGCTTCAACGGCGTCCATATTGTAAGTACCATCAATTGGGTACATTGCGTAATCAATATTTTTATCAGTCAGCAAATTCATTTCGTCAATCATTGAGGTATCACCAGCGTGATAAACAGTAATGCCGTCAATCGTAACGATGTATCCAACGCCATTTTTAATGTCATGATTTGGATTGCCGCCGGCGGCCACAGCTTCGATTTTTATGTTTTCATAATCAAAGGTGGAATATTCTCCATCAACCAAAGCTTCTTTTTGGGTTATTTTAATACAGTCCTCTTTTTTCTCAACCTGATTTGATGAAGCTTGATGGTCGCTATGCGCATGTGTGACTAGAATAAAATCGGCTGGCTCGCTATAATCACCAGAAAAACTAGGATCAATGTAAATGACTGTACCATCACTGGATTTTAATTTGATACTGGCGTGACCGATATAGGTTAAGGTGGTCATACCATCATAGGAATCCTCTTGGCTGCTTTCAGTTTCAGTGGCAATAGAGTCAGAATTAACTTCACTTTCATCGGTTGCTGAATCTGAATCTAGGTTGGCAGTGCCATCATTTGAATCAGTAGAATTACATCCCAGTAACAAGGTAACCATTAGTAAAGTAACAAAAGTACATGACAGAAACTTCTTGATCATTCTTATCATTAATCAAACCCTCCATAAAGTAAAATGTATAATTTTCAAATATAATCATATCGGCATTCCCATAAAAGGATAAGAAATATATACACAAAAAATAGTAAAATCTGCATAGTTTAATAAAAAACGAAAGTTTGACGGTATACATTGGGTGTGATAAACTTTAAAGAAAAAGAGCGGGGGCGCAAGTATAATGGGCTTATACACCGAGAGTAAAGATGTAACTTGGGAAAGAAGAGTTGATTTGTTTGTAAGTGATAACAATGATATTCAATTGACAATAAATGATACCGATACATTTAAACTTTTGATCCTGAAAAGCGGAATCCTTTCGATATGTTCAGATAATAAAGAGCTATCGATAGTTGCTCCGGCACTTATTTATCTTTCCAATGCAGATTACATAGAAGTCATGAACGGGAATAGTTTCGAAGCAGTTACCGTTTATTTTAATCCGACGGTGATACATGATAGTTTTACCTATTCCCAAATAGAGAGTATTGATCAGCAAATGCTGGGGACAGCCTTGTATCAAGACTATCTATTAATCAAACCATTTGTTTCAACAGAACATGCTAAGCTAAAAGTGAATTATTTAAATAGCAATTCATTACGTTCAATTATAGAAAAAATAGCTAAAATGAATGATGAATTAACAAAACAATATGATGGATATTGGCCTTGCAGAAGCCGTTCCTATTTTATTGAATTACTATTTTTTATAAACTACTCTTGTGCCCAAAATGATAATATGGAAAATGCATTTTCGGAGCCATTAATTGCAGATATCATAAATTATTTTAATGAGCATATCAATGACCGGATTTTATTAGAGGATATCACAAGAAAATTTAGCATTAACAGAAACAGCCTAAATAAGTTGTTTATGGATAAGATGAACACAACTTGTCTGGACTATCTATTAAAAATGAGAATTGATTTAGCGAAGATAATGCTGGCAGAAACCGAGCTCCCTATTGGTGAAATCAGTGAACGAGTGGGATTTTTGGATTCAAACTATTTTACCAAGGTATTTAAAAAAGCAAATAATGTAACACCATCCTATTATCGGAGTAAACGCATATGAAAACACTTTACGTTACAGATTTAGACGGAACGCTATTAAACTCACACGATACCATTAATCCATATAGTATCGAGGTGATCAACGCACTAGTTGACAAAGGGATGTTATTTACTTATGCAACGGCCAGATCGCTAGTATCGGCATCAGTTGTCACAAAAGGACTATCAACTAAAATTCCAGTGATTGCATATAATGGGGCATTTATTTTTGAACCGTCAACGAATGAGGTTTTGGCTTCTGCCAATTTTGCACAAGGGGAAACGGACAAGGTAAAGGCTGTTCTTAATGAGCATGAAATTAGTCCATTGGTATATTCATACATTGATGGTATTGAAAAAGTTTCATGGGTCACGAGCAAAGAAAATGATGGCATCAGACGCTACTTAAGCCAGCGTCAAGGAGATAAGCGGTTAAGACCATTAGCGGATAGCAAGGGCTTATATGATGGAAACATGTTCTATTTTACTTGCATCGGCGAGCAGGCGCAGCTACAGCCAATCTATGATATTTTTTCACAGGACGAGCACTATACCTGCACATTGCAGCAAGAGCTATATCGGACCGAGTATTGGTTTGAAATAATGCCAAAGAAGGCGACCAAGGCGGAGGCCATTAAGACCTTAAAACAAATGTGGAACTGTGACTGGGTTGTTTCATTTGGGGATGCCATTAATGATTTGCCGATGTTTCGAATCTCGGATGAATGTTATGCAGTCAGCAATGCCGTCGCTGAACTGAAGAAAATAGCGACGGGAGTTATTGGCGGTAATGATGAAGATGGGGTTGCAAAATGGTTGAAGGAAAATGTTCAAATGTTGTTATAAATAAAAAGATGTTACGATAGGAGAAAAATCATGGAATTAACAATATTGATGCCATGTCTCAATGAAGCCGAGACATTAGAAATCTGTATTAAAAAAGCAAAGACATTTCTGAGTGAAAATAACGTGGAAGGAGAGGTCTTAATTGCTGATAATGGCAGTACCGACGGCTCCCAGGAAATAGCAGTCCGCTGTGGTGCGAGAGTAGTAGATATCCCCGAAAAAGGCTACGGCGCAGCGCTAATTGGTGGCTCTAGTGCAGCCAATGGAAAATATGTCATCATGGGTGATGCCGATGACAGCTATGACTTTTTACATCTGATGCCTTTTGTTGAAAAGCTGCGGGAAGGCTATGACTTAGTTATGGGTAATCGTTTTAAAGGCGGTATTGCCAAAGGAGCAATGCCACCACTACATAGATATTTGGGCAATCCGGTGTTATCATTTTTGGGCAGAGTTTTTTATCCAAGTAAAATCGGTGATTTTCATTGCGGTCTGCGTGGCTATAACAAAGAAAGAATACAGGCATTAGAGCTACAGACAACCGGCATGGAATATGCCAGTGAGATGGTTGTAAAATGTACCCTGAACAAATATAATATGGCCGAAGTTCCGACCACCTTATCACCGGATGGACGAACCCGTGCACCACATTTGAGAAGCTGGAGCGATGGCTGGCGGCATCTCAAATTTTTGCTGATGCATTGCCCGAATTGGTTGTTCCTATATCCAGGAATGATATTAATGGCAATTGGCGTGGTCATGATGGCACTGCTGATTGGCGGACCGCTGACAATCGGGAAAATCACTTTTGATATTCATACCATGATGTACTCGGCGGCGTTTATTTTGCTGGGTGCTGGCGGGGTTCAGTTTGCCGTATTTACGAAGATATATGCGGCTAATACAAAATACATTCCGATGACAAAGTCGATTGAAAAAATGAGTAAAATTACCACCGAGCGAGGTGCATTAGTGGGTGTCATCTTAACCGTTATCGGTTTGGTAGCAACAATCGTTGCATTGACCATGTGGGGAAGAACCTCATTCGGCAATCTCAATCCAGAATATGTGATGAGAATCACGATTCCGGCCTTGGTATTTATGCAGCTTGGCGTGCAGTTGATTTTTGGCAGCTTCTTTGTCGGAATACTTAACATTAAACATCGATAGGGTGGATGCGATAATGAAAAAGGGTGTCTTAGAGAAACAAAAAACACTGATGATATTTATGCTGATAATGGGCGCGATAAAGCTGTTAATGACCAGCAACCTGCCGATTATCGCGCAGCCGGATGCGGGCTATGATGATGGTTTAATGGTCAACCTGGCCAACAGTCTGGTTCATTTTAAATGGCTCGGCGGCTATTCTCATGTAACCTTAATAAAAGGACCGTTCTTTCCATTCTTTCTAGCGGTTTGCCATTGGACGGGCTTGCCATTTTTGATGGCTCAGAATATTTTTTATATGCTGGCATGTATGTTTTTTGTCTGTGCCTGCAAGGATTTATTCAAAACAAAAAAGATTTTATATGTGATGTATTTAATATTATTATTCAACCCAGTAACCTTTTCCAGCGAGACATTTCAACGGGTTTACCGAAATGGAATCGTTATGGCTCAGGAATTATTTGTCTTAGGTGCCATGATTGCCGTATTTTTAAAGGTCTATGAGCCGGTAAAAAAATGGGTATTCTGGATGGTGATTGGTGGAATCGGACTCGTTACGATGTGGTATAACCGTGATGATTCCATTTGGATACTACCATTTATCGTAGTGGCCTCTATCGTTATTCTTGTTATGGTTGCCAAAAAAGAAGGTCTAAAAAAACCGTTTATACAAAAAATTGTTGTTTTATTTACGCCATTTATTATGCTGTTTTTAGTATCAACAGCAATTTCGACCATCAACTATTCACTGTATGGAGTATACACCGTTACCGAAACGAGTGGGACCAATTTTGCCAAAGCGATAAAGGCGATGTATGCGGTGGAAGATGAAGAAAATGTTCCATATGTAAGTGTTTCACGCAAGAAAATGCAAACACTTTACACGGTTAGCCCAACGCTGGCAGGAATCAAAGATACCCTCGAGCCAATTCTCGATTATTGGGAAGGCAGTGGTAGAATCCCGGGTGATGGAGAGGTAGAGGACGGTTGGTTTTACTGGGCAATCAGGCAAGCGGTGGCACAAGAAGGCTACTATTCAAGTGGTCGCAGCGCAGAAGAATTTTGGAGCAGCGTAGCCAATGAAATAGATGCAGCCCAAAAAGCCGGTGCAGTAAAAACGCGTGGCACAATGCCATCAGCACTGATGTCACCGTGGCGAGAAGGGTACATGGAACAATTACTAACAACAATGGGTGAGGCAAACCGTTTTGTCACCAGTTTTGACCGCATTGGCCCCGGTGGGAGTATTGCAGTAAGTTGGGCGGGAACGCAGGATCGCATCGAATTTATGGAGACGATGACGAGCCAGAAAGCCATCTATCCAACGACACCAAATTTAATATTTTCGGGTTGGTTTATTTGGGCCGACGAATCAGAAACGGTTCATTTGCAAGTGGTGTTAGATGAACGTGTTGATTTGATTGAATTTACGCCGAGTCCTGATGTGATAGCAGTGCCCCATTTGCAAGGCATCAATGATGCGATGGCGGAAAACTGCCGCTTTGCTACGACTCTGGAAGAACTTTCGCTTGAGTCTGGCGCAATGCTTCAGGTCGTAAATGAGGAAGGTGCGATTCTCCATGAAATTCCGCTGGATGGCTCAGTGATAAATGAGAGTCCAGAGGAGTATGTAATCTTCATCGAAGTATTAGCGAATGAGAAATCACAGGAGCATTTTAAGAATGCCGCCGATTCCACCGTAGGTATGTTAAATGTAATTGTGGATATCTATGGAAAATTTGCGTCGCTGGTGTATAAACTGTCAATTGTTTGCTTTATCATTTTGATAATTGAAGTCATACTGGGGCTAAGAAAAAAGAAATACGACAACGTTCCGACACTAGTTATAACGTCGGGGTTGATACTAAGCTATATTGTTTTTATCGCTGGTGTATCTTATACTCACATATCGGCCTTTTCATCGATGGCTTATATGTATTTATCCAGTGCTTATCCAGTTGTTCTTGCAGTAGAAGGAATCTTGGTCTTGCGGCTATTGGAAAAGGCAATTATGGCGATTAAAAAGATTGAAATAAGTGCCCATAAATTACCATGTAAAAAGCCTTTGAAATAAGGCTTTTTTTGTTGACAAAACTGTCTATTGGGTATAGACTGAAAATGTCTACAATGAATAGACAACACGTGTGAAGACTATAATTAGGAGGAATACATGGAAGAGTATACGTTGGGAACAGTCGAAGGAAAATTTGCAGAGATTATTTGGAATTTAGCGCCGGTTACAACCTCTGAACTGACGAAAGCCTGTGAGCGGGAGCTGTGTTGGAAGCGGACAACTACATATACTGTTTTAAAAAAATTAAGCGAACGAGGCATTTTTGAAAATCAGAATGGTACAGTTGTGGCATTGATTTCCAAATCAGAATTTTATGCCAGACAGAGTGAGCAGTATGTGGAAAATTCATTTGGTGGTTCACTGCCGGGATTTGTGGCAGCATTTACTTCCAGAAAAAAACTAAGTGAGAATGAGATTGAAGAATTGCGTGCAATTATTGAGGGGAATGACGTAAACAAGCATTAACTTTATTCCTGCCCAAATTTTGCAGGTTATGAGAAAGGCATGGTTATTAATATGGAAGGTATGTTTATTCAGATTTTAAATATGGGGTATCAGGCAGGGATAGTGATCTGTTTTGTTATCGTGGCAAGGCTGATATTGAGATTTGTAAAGGCACCAAAAAAATATGCATATGCATTGTGGGTGATTCCATTTATTCGGATGATGATTCCGGTATCATGGGAAAGTATATTTAGCTTGCTGCCACAAAAAAGTTCGCCAATACGAGCAGATATTGGTTTGATGGAACAGCCACAGATTAACACCTCAATTGAAGCGGTCAATGCTGCTGTAGCGCAAATACTGCCGCCAGCGACAGCAACTGCAAGCGTAAATCCAATGCAAATTTATCTGCTAATAGTTCAGTGGATTTGGCTGACGGGCGTGGTGTTACTACTCATTTATAGTGTGGGCTCGTACCTATGGCTGAAAAGAAAGTTGCATTGCCGTATTTATGTTCGGGAAAATATTTATTATACCGATTATATTCAGACGCCATTTGTAATGGGTATTCGAAAGCCATGTATCTATCTGCCATATGCTCTGGCGGAACAGGAAATGGAGTTTGTCATCGCCCATGAAGAGACTCATATCCGCCGCCACGACCATGTGCTTAAAATGTTAGCATTTCTAGTGGTATCTGTATATTGGTTCAATCCACTGGCATGGGTAGCCTTTATTTTGATGGGACGTGATATGGAAATGTCCTGTGATGAAGCAGTGATGAAAACATATGGTGAAGAGAGTAAAAGAAAATATGCAGCCACGTTGCTGAATCTGACAACTGGCAGAGGCGGACTGGCTGGAATACCGCTGGCATTCGGCGAGGGAAATACGAAAAACCGAATTAAGAATATTATGAATTACAAAAAAACAGTGACAATTTCTGTCATAATAGCAATGTTATTATTTATCTGTCTGACAATTGGCCTGTTGACCAATCCGAAGTCGGAAGAACAGCCGGATACCGCGGTACAGATGGATACCCAAAGTGAAACCATGCCGGAAGAAAATACTCAGAGTCCTTCGGGAACAGAGGTAGACACGCCTTTCGATGATGACTTCCAAAATGATTTATTAGACTCTGGTCTGTATGCGTTACAGACAATGAAGGTTAAGTCAACGGGAGGGGTATTTACAATATTCAATAATTCCAGTCAACAGTTAACATATGGTGCTTACTATAAACTACAAAGAGAAGAAGATGGCGCATGGGTTGATGTACCATATGTAATTGATGACTGGGGCTTTGAGGACATTGGCTATCTATTGGAGGCAAATTCATCCGCAGAAATGAGAGTAGATTGGGAATGGCTATATGGAAAGCTGCCAGAGGGATTGTATATGATAATAAAATATCTCAATATCGACAATAATAGTGGCGGTTACGACACGTTGTCATTGAGTAGTGCATTTGAAATATCTGGAAAATAGTATAAACAAATCACCTGATTTGGCCGATATATAAATTGGATAAGTCCCGCTTGCGCTTACGCGCTTGGCGGAAGGTAAAGGTAAGTCCCCCTCGCGCTTACGCGCTCGGCGGAAGGTTTAGAAAACGGATTTTCTAAATATTTTTTCAAGGAGGAAAAAGAGATGAATGAAGTGAATCAATCAACGAATGCAACATCCGCAGCATATGCAGCATCCACGAGTACAACAAGTACCACTAAGGCAGCTAGTGACAAGACTGAAGTCAAGGGAGCGGGAACGTATGGCAGCCCGAAGCTTAGTGACAAGGCACTAGATTACTACAACCAATTAAAGAAGAAATATGGCAGTCTGAATTTCGTGCTGGTTTCATCAGACAAAAAGCAAGAAGCGGAAATGATGAAGGGTAGCTTTGCCAGAGGTAACGCGCTTACCGTGCTGATTGATACGGACAAAATTGAGCAGATGGCAGAAGATGAAAATTATCGTAAGCAGATTGAAGGAACCATTGACAACGCGGTAAATGGTGTTTCTAAATTAGCCGCAAGTCTCGGTGGAACTAAAAATGTTGCGGCGTATGGCATGACAATTAATAAAGATGGTACGGCTTCCATGTTTGCCGTGATTGACAAATCACTTGCAGCACAAAAGGCACGTATTGAGAAAAAATCAGAAGAGAAACGAGAAACTCAAAAAGCAGAGGAAAAGAAAGCTGCCAAGGATCGAGCCGCTAGGCGTTCCGAGGATGGAAATGGAGCGGGCCGAGTCAGGGATGAGGACCAAGTGACCATCACCGCCAATAGTGTCGAAGAACTTTTACAAAAGATTCAGGATTATGAGCAGAATTACCTTACTGATAATGTTCGTACCCAGAGCGAGCAGGCGATGGGGCAAAGCGTTGATTATTACATGTAGGTAATGGTTGCCATAACTTTAAAATAATGTTATAATCCAAACCATGCAATTAAATGAAGAAGAATATAACGGAGTAGGTGCTAGTTTATCGTTATGATAGAACTAGTGAAAAGGGAAACAGGTGAGAATCCTGTACGAACTCGTCACTGTATTTAGGGAGTATGATTCCACGCAGTAGTATTTTGCGAAAGTCACTGGGAGACCGGGAAGGCGGAATCATACGATGAACTATAAGCCAGGAGACCTGCCTATGGTCCGGTACACGGAAGAAGATTCCATACCACGAGCAAAAAGGTAGTACCATAAATACACAAGCGCAGTTCGTCTGTGAAGTGTTTAATTTGTGTGATTGAAACCTCTTGTCCTTGTGGCAGGAGGTTTTTTGTGCGTGTCCGAATTTAATGCAAAACAAACAAAAAGGAGAAACATTATGAGAAAACAAGGAACAGGATTTATGAGGAAAAGCAGCTTACTGGTAACACTCTGCTTGGTGATGTTACTGACCGTAGTTGGATGTGGTTCAAGCAAAACAAAGGGTGACAGTGAAAAAAAAGCTGACGAGAAATCAATTACGCTGGAGGTTGTTGACAACAATGGCGACACCACACCGTATGAAATTAATACAGACAAAGAATTTCTGTATGATGCAGTAGCAGACGTGGATGGTCTGACATTAGATGGTTATGAAGGCGATTATGGCTATTACATCACAGCCGTAAATGGACTTCAGGCGGATTATGAAATTGATGGAGCGTATTGGTCACTCTATGTAAATGATGAATATGGGATGCATAGTATTTCGCAGCAGCCAGTGACAGAGGGGGATACCTACAAATTAGTTTATGAACTAGCAAACGAGTAAAAAGAAGCGCATGGAACAAAGGGAGCCTCAAGGTATCATACATGACAGATACTTTGAGGCTCCATTAATATTTACGCTTTTTGATTTAAAATACCAGATAAACTGGAAATACTGTTTTGTACCAATTCCATTGAACCTAAGATGCTCTCAATCGACTGAACCTGTTCCTCGGCCGAGGAGCTAACCTCTTTGGTGGTGGTAACTGAATTTTCAGAAATATCGGCTAGTTTCTTTATTGAATCTAGGAGCTGGTCTTTCATTCCACGCATGTTTTCCAGTTCGTTCGCAACAGTGTTGGTAATCTGAACGACCTCTTCGGAGGAATTAAGAATATTGTGGAAGACATTTACAGTAGTATCCAGCTTAGTGTTGGATTCCTTCACAATGGCTTTACTCTGCGCCATAGTCTGGTGCGTTTTTTCAACGATTTCAACAATCTCTGATAAAATGCTATCAACCTGCTGGGTTGATTCGCTGGACTGTTCGGATAATTTCTTGATTTCATCAGCAACCACAGCAAAACCTTTTCCTGCCTCACCAGCGCGGGCGGCTTCAATCGCCGCATTCAGGGCAAGCAGATTCGTCTGTTCAGCAATTTCATTGATGGCACCAATAATCGTTCCAATGGATTTTGATTTCTCCGATAAGTGCGCAATTTCCGAAGAAGCAATGTCCGTAGACACGGTGGTTTCACCAAACTTCTGCGACAACTCCTGAATGGAAACAAGTCCGGTTTCGTTATTTTTCTTCAAGAGGTCCATATATTCAACGGTCTTATTAACCTTTTCTTCCGAGCTGATAATGCTGTCAGCCAGTTCGTGGTACATTTCTAAGCTCTCAGCTACTTCGCTAGTTTGCGTAATTGAACCATCCGCAATTTCGCGCGAGTAAGCGGCAATTTTCTGAGTTAAATCACGGAACTGATCAAGTGTATCATAAATGCGGTCAGAAGAACTTCTTAAGTTCTCAAAGGAGTCCCGAACATTGTTAATAACCTCTGCTGTTTCGTCATCCTTCGCCTCAACCTGAAAAAACAGCTTGTTGGTCCGAGTGGTAATCATCGTAGCAACCGCAGCCGCCAGTAGATATACAATCATAATAAAAACCCATATAACGGTATTATGCATCAAATGATATGAGTCAGTAAAGATTAGCATTGCCAACGCATTGGCAACGATGGTCACTACAACATTAACAATAACAACCGAGAGATTGTAGTATGCAATGGAAAACATCAAATATAAAAAGTATGCTTGGGTCATCGCACCAAATTTTCCGTCATTGGCAAAAACGATGACGACTGTGCCAAATAAGGGTAATAGACTGATGTAAATATATTTTGCATATTGACCAATTTGTTTTTCGAACAAACGGACAATAATGGCGACAATACTAATTAAAAAAACACTGGCATCCTTTGCAGTTCCGCTCAGAAAGAGCATGACAAAAGCGAAGGCCGCCACGGGCACGGCGATGTTAACGATAAACATAATTAGATTCATTTGTTTTTCTTCATTTTCAAGTACTTTAAGCCCCATAAAAAATCCTCCATTATCTTATAAAATCCTTTCCTTATAGTATAAAACTTTTTGAGCGGATGGTCAATAAAATATGTGTAAAATGTCTGTTTTTGTATCATAAAGACAAATAAAAAATGTTGGAATTGCACAAAAAAGAGGACAACTAAAAAAATGTATGATATAATCTTTACGCATGAAGCAAGACTATATTTTATATAAGAAAAGGGAAGGAAAAAGATGAATCATAACATTTTGAAAAATAAGTATTATTTATATCTGACTGAATTTTTTGCCGGTGTTTCGGTAATGGCGGTAGAATTAGGAGCCAGCCGATTGCTTGCCCCGTATTTTAGTTCCTCGCAGATTGTTTGGACGATTATCATTGGAACAATTATGATTGCGATGGCATTGGGAAATATTTGGGGAGGCAGAAGTGCCGACAAGAACCCAAACCCAGACAAGCTGTATTTGCGTTTGCTCATTGCGGCTATTTGGATTGCAGCCATTCCGCTATTAGGAAAATATGTGATTATTGGTGTCTCAGCATTGCTGGTGGTAACTATAAGCAATAACTTTCTGGTGGTGGCAGCATTTTTAGCATGTATGATAGTATTTGTATATCCGTTATTTTTGCTTGGAACGGTAACGCCATCGTTAGTAAAATATACGGTAGAAAGTCTCGATGACAGCGGCAAGGTAGTTGGAACACTGGGAGCGTTTAATACGATTGGTAGTATTATCGGAACGTTCTTGCCAACCTTTGTAACGATTCCAGCGGTGGGAACATCAATCACTTTTTTGATTTTTTCCGGCATTCTGTTGGTGCTTAGTCTGGCCTATTTTATCAGTAAACGGAGCAATGCCATTAAATGTGCAGCCGCGGTGGTGGTATTTTTAGTGTGCAGTATTTTTGGTGCTTCTGACAGCTTTGCGTTCTGGGAAACGAATTTGCTTTATGAAGGAGAATCCATTTACAATTATTTGCAGGTGAAGGAAACCGACAACAGTGTTATCTTATCGACGAATGTGCTGTTTGGGGTGCAGTCGATTATGAAAAAGGACGACAGTCTGACCGGCATGTATTATGACTATGCGATGGCGGCGCCACTGATGGCAAAGATACCAGTGCAAATGCCGCTTGTAGCGGGAACAAATGATAAGGAATCGGCGGAGATGTTGATTTTGGGAATGGGAACCGGAACCTTTGCCAGTCAGTGCCTGAAATATTTTGACAACATGAATATCGAAGGGGTAGAGATTGATGAAAAAATTACAAACCTCGCCGAGACGTATTTTAATTTACCGGAGGATGTTGAGGTAGTTACTTATGATGGCCGGGCATATTTACAGGCAATTGATAAGAAATACGATGTCATCATGGTGGATGCATATCAGGATATCACAATTCCATTTCAGATGTCGTCGTTGGAATTTTTTACGTTGGTAAAAGAGCATCTGACGGAAAATGGTGTAATGGTTGTTAACATGAATATGCATTCCGAAAAAGAGGGGAATATTAACCAGTATCTTGCCGATACCATTGCAAATGTATTTGACTGCGTATATACCACAGATGTTCGTTATTCCACAAATAGAGAATTATATGCAACGAACAATCCGCAGGCGATTACCGTATTAACAGAACAAATAGCTGGCTGCGAGGATGGTGAATTTAAAGATTTGATGAATGAGGTGGCCCAGTCAATGCAGACATATGAAAAAGGAACATATTTGTTAACCGATGATAAGGCTCCGGTGGAGCTTCTTGGCATGGATGTCATCGATGGTATTATTGGCGAGGAAATTAGTTACTATCGGCAGATATTTAAGGAGTATGGGATAAAAGGGCTGATGGAGCAAATGTAGGAGAACTGTTATGAAAGTAAATGGAATTATGCGATGCCAGTTCAGGTAAGAGCGTAGATTTTGAATAGAAAAAAGTGCCCGCAGTGATATTGTGACTGTGGGCACTCTCATTATAAATGTATTATTTCATAGTTGGAGCCATCAGGATTTTACTCAAGTCATATTGATGTTCAAACACCTTGACAAGGTTTGGAAAATGTGAATTTAAGTCTGGATAATGGTTGGGAAAATGTGTTGAAATAAAGAATCAAGATTGACTAAATGTGAAAGCTGGATTAAAATAGGATAAAAGAGTTATGCTATATCCAGAAGGAAATTGGAGGTCATGTTGATGTATCGGATTGCAATCGAGAAATTAAGAGAATGGAAGACAAAGAAAAACCGTTTGCCGCTTATCTTAATGGGCGCCAGACAGGTGGGAAAAACTTGGCTCATGAAGGAATTTGGCAAGGAGGAATTCGAAGATGTTTGCTATATTAATTTTGAAAATGCTGGAGCGGTAGCCGATATTTTTACAGGTGCAATCCAACCCAGGCGCATTATTGAACTATTAGGTGCATATCATGGCAAGAAAATTCATCCAGATAAGACCTTATTGATTTTTGACGAAGTGCAGGAAGTTCCAAGAGCGCTCACCTCATTAAAATATTTTGCTGAAGAAGCACCAGAATATGCAATATGTTGCGCTGGCTCACTGTTAGGAGTAACGCTACATGAGGGGACATCATTTCCCGTTGGAAAAGTAGATTTTCTGACATTGAATCCAATGTCTTTTTTAGAGTTTCTATTTGCAGAACAGGAAAAGGGATTAGTTGATTGGACCAAAGAGCATTATGATGAACCAATGCCAGAAATTTTTGGTGAAAAGTATATAGAGTTATTAAAAAAATATATTTGGATTGGAGGAATGCCGTCGGCGGTAGCAGTGTGGCTGAATACAAGGGATTTTTCAGAGGTAAGAGGGCAACATAATAGATTGCTATTATCTTATGAGAATGATTTTTCCAAACATGCACCCTCAAACGTGATACCCAAAATACATTATGTATGGAATTCAATTCCTTCACAGCTTGCCAGAGAAAATAAAAAATTCGTATATGGTTTGGCGAAGGAAGGTGCCAGAGCTAGGGAATATGAAGATGCCTTGCTATGGCTGAAAGACAGTGGCATGATTCGTAAAGTTGGACGCGTAAACGGTGGGAGACTACCACTTAAGGCTTATGAGGATTTGAAAGCATTCAAAATATATTTGCTGGATGTCGGATTGCTATGTGCATTGTGTGAAATAGATGCAAGTGCCATTTTGGATTCAGAGTCTATTTTCAAAGAGTATATGGGGACGCTGACAGAACAATTTGTTCTTCAAGAATTGCAGGCGATAGAAATTGCGCCGACAATATATTATTGGAGCGAAGGTGCGACCTCCGAGGTAGACTATATTTTTTCATATCAAAATAAAATAATTCCGGTAGAGGCAAAGGCAGGACTAGTTGTTCATGCCCAGAGTCTTAAGCTTTTTTGTAATAAGTATCAACCGAAGATAGCCATTCGCACATCTTTAAAACAATTTAGAATGGAAGCAGGTTTGCTCAATCTACCGTTATATGAGATGTGGAACTTAGATGAGATTTTAACACAGCAAAGTCAAGTTAGGAGTTCAGGCAATGGAAATTAAAATTACATTAACACAATTAAAAGAGCTATCGAAAGACGATTATATATTAGTAGATGTCCGGGAAGAGGAGAAGTATCAGCATGGCTACATTCCCGGGGCCATCAATATCCCAAGAGCAGAATTAGAAGCAAACCTAGAACGACTGCCAATGGATAAAAAAATCATATCCTACTGTACGAAGGGCGTTCTTAGTGGTAAGGTGACGGATTCGCTTCGGGCAATGGGCTATCAAGCGTTTAGCTTGGCGAGTGGCTACGGCGACTGGCTGGTTCAGAGCTTTCAGGAAGAGACGAGTAAGGAAGAACATCTGGAAACAATCGAAAAAAGTCTTCGCAAGAAATTCCACAAGAGTATTTTCAGCCGTTTTGCCAAAGCCATTAACGAGTATGAGCTCTTGCAGGAAGGCGACAAGGTGGCGGTCTGTATTTCTGGCGGCAAGGACTCGATGTTGATGGCAAAATTATTTCAGGAGCTAAAGCGTCACAACAAGTTTCGCTTTGAGCTGGTCTTTCTCGTAATGGACCCAGGTTATAATGAGCAGAATCGTCAGGTCATTGAGCAAAATGCCAAGCTGCTAGATATTCCAATCACTGTATTTGAAACAAACATCTTTGACGCGGTCTATGAAATCGAGAAATCGCCTTGCTATCTCTGCGCCCGTATGCGCCGCGGTTATTTGTACAGCAAAGCCAAGGAGTATGGCTGCAACAAAATTGCCTTAGGTCATCATTATGATGATGTGATTGAGACGATCTTGATGGGAATGCTGTATGGTGCGCAAGTCCAAACGATGATGCCGAAGCTACATAGTACCAACTTTGAAGGGATGGAGTTAATCCGCCCGATGTATCTGATTCGTGAGGATGACATTAAGCACTGGCGGGATTATAACGACCTGCATTTTATCCAGTGTGCCTGCAAATTTACGGACACCTGCACGACCTGCGAACCGGATGGACGCAGTGTTTCGAAGCGGATGGAAATTAAGCATTTGATTAAGCAGTTAAAGGAAATCAATCCGTATGTGGAGGGAAATATTTTCAAGAGTGTTGAGAATGTCAATCTGAGTACGATAATCGCATATAAGAAAGATGGTGTGACACATCGGTTTACAGACAATTATGACAAAAATGATACAATTTTGATATCTAAAGAAAGTTAATTTCGATAAGATAAAGAAAATGTAGGTAAACTGAGCAGGAGGAACATCTATGAAAACAATTACCAAAGCATCCAATCATAACGAAGTAACTCCCCGAGAAGAAGCAAACCGCAAATTAGCATATTCAGCAGCAACAGAAGGCATTGTTCTACTAAAAAATGAAGGTGTGCTCCCAATTGCCCCAGGGAAATTAGCCCTGTATGGTGTCGGTGCGGCGAAAACCATCAAAGGCGGTACCGGCAGTGGTGAGGTAAATGAACGTTACAGCGTTTCTATTCTCGAGGGACTAGAACATGCTGGTTTCACCATTACCACCCGCAAATGGCTGGACGATTACGAGGCGGAATTTGCGGCTGCGAAGGAAGAATATGGTATTCGAGCGAGAAAAAATCTGAAAAATATGGATATGGACGTGATTATTAATATTATGGGCAATCCATTTCAATATCCATTTGGTCGCGGCATTACTGACGAAGACATTGCAGCAAGTGAAACTGATACTTGTATTTACGTTGTTTCCCGTCAAGCAGGCGAAGGTTCAGACCGGAATCTGGCAGAACACCATTATCATTTATCGGAAATCGAAATTACAAGTCTAAAAAAAGCGGCAGTTGCCTACAAGAACGTGATTCTAGTCATTAATGTTGGGGCATCCATAGATATGGGATTTTTGGAAGAAGTTCCTGGCATTAATGCAGTTCTATTTTTCTGCCAGCAGGGCATGGAAGGCGGCAATGCATTTGCCGATATCATCACTGGCAAGGTCAATCCATCGGGTTGCTTAAGTAGTACCTGGGCAAAAAAATATGAGGATATTCCATTTGCTAACGAGTACAGCTATTTAAATGGAGCGTTGGAGCAGGAATATTACAAGGATGGAATCTATGTGGGTTACCGCTATTTTGATAGTTTTGGGGTAGCGCCGCAGTATGAATTTGGCTATGGATTGTCGTATACAGATTTTGAAATTCGTTTCTCGGCAGCGAACTTAGTAGACGGTCTGGTTAGCGTTAAGGCTGAGGTTACCAATGTAGGATTGGAATACTCAGGGAAAAAAGTAGTTCAGTTATACGCTAGCTGTCCAAGTGGAAAATTAATCCGTGAATATCAACATTTGGCGGCATTTACCAAGACGAAGAATCTAGCCCCAGGAGAGAAGCAGGGAATCACCTTGACATTTGGAATGACCGAACTAGCTGGTTATGATGAAGAAAAGGCAGCCTATATTTTAGAAGCGGGAGACTTTGTGCTGTATCTTGGAGAATCGTCAAGAAAGCATCAGCCATGTGCAGTTATAAAACTTGCGGAAAGCGTTATTACCGAAAAATGTATCAATATTTGTCCAACGGTAGAACCATTTGAAGAGCTGACGGCACTGTCGATAAAAGCAAACAAAAATGAACTGCCAGAGGACATTGTGAGACTGACCTTAGACCCAGCCGATATTGTGATGGTATATCATCAATATGAAAAAGTGAAAAGTGCTCCAGCGGCAAAGGTAGCAGAGATGGTTGCAAAATTGACGCAAGAAGAACAGCTAAAGCTAGTTTGCGGAATCGGCGGATTTGTGACCAATCCAACCTTCAATGCGCCGGGAGCAGCGGGAAATACAACTTACGATTTGTATGAGAAGGGGCTTTGCAATGTAGCCCTCTGTGATGGTCCAGCCGGCTTACGGCTTCAACGCACAAGTGCACTAACGAAAGATGGCATGATAAAACCGATGGAGGCAATGATGGAATGCTTCAACTACATTCCCGATGAAGCCAAGGCGGCGATGTTTGGAAATGCGGCTGAGGATACCTTGCTTTATCAATATGCCACAGCATTTCCCGTCGGAACCGCATTAGCTCAATCCTGGAACACAGAATTATTAGAAGAAGTGGGGCAGGCAATCGGCACCGAAATGGTGGAATACGGGGTGACTTTCTGGCTGGCACCAGGTATGAATCTCCAGAAAAATCCGTTATGTGGCCGCAACTACGAATATTTCAGTGAAGACCCACTGCTTACTGGCAAGCTTGCGGCAGCATTAACCCGTGGAGTGCAAAGCAATGAGGGTTGCTATGTGACCATAAAACATTTTGCTGCGAATAACCAGGAGACGAACAGAATTCATGTATCTTCTAATTTATCGGAACGAGTATTGCGTGAGATATATTTAAGAGGATTTGAAATCGCCGTTTGTGAAGGCGGTGCCAAGAGTGTGATGACCAGCTACAACAAAATTAATGGTGAATACACCTGTAACAGCTATGACCTCTGTACCAGAGTGCTTCGTAACGAATGGAAATTTCATGGCGTTGTAATGTCAGATTGGTTTGCCACCGCTCCCGGACAAGGCAGTAACGGATTGGCATTGAAAGCTGGTAATGACTTACTGATGCCGGGTGGACCGGAATATATGGAAGCATTGCAGCAGGATTTGGCGAACGGTGTAGTTACCGAGGAAGAGCTATTGACGTGTTGTGAAAATGTAGTTGAAGCAATCTTGAATAGTCGGACACAGAAAGAAATATTTTCATGAAGATTAATTATTTAGAAGAAACTTTCCAAGAAAAAAAATTCTTATAAAGTAAGAAAAACATATGGATATTTTGCCATCCCTATGCTATAATTGGTAGCAGAAAGGAGGGCGAAATTATGTCAGAAAATGAAAAGTTGGATTTGATTTTAAAAGGAATGTCTCAAATTAATTTACGGCTGGATGGTATGGATGCACGATTTGACGCAATGGATGCACGATTTGACGCAGTGGATACACGTTTTGATGCTATGGACAAGCGGTTAGACAAAGTTGAAATGCGGTTAGACAATATTGAAATGCGGCTAGACAAAGTTGAAATGCGGCTAGATGAAGTTGAAACGCGGCTTGGCGATGTTGAGGCAGAAGTAAAGGTTATGAAAATAATTCTTGAGAATGAGACCAACAGAAATATTCGTATTGTTGCCGAAAACCATTTAAATCTGGACTTGAAATTAAACATGGCCATCAAGAATTCAGAGGATGTAATGGCAAAACAGACGGCACAGGAAGTTTATCTTAATCTTCAGCAAGCTAAAATCAAAGAGCTTGTAAATTCAAGATACGTAATGAATATGTAACTTGATTGCATGTACATATTGAAAATGTAAGAAAACTTGTGAGAGAGTTTTATATAGATTTTACTATTATAGAATATTTAGGGAAGCCAGATATTGCGAAGTATCTGGCTTCAATTTTTATTGACAGTATCTGAAATCCTGCTATAATGGAAGAAGATAGATTTATTTGGAATAAAACAGAAATGAGGGAAGTGTTTGTTACGTGTGTTTAGAATTGGAGAAAACAACTAAATAGTTGTAAAGGGAGTGATAATTATTACGCTATCACTGCGCCTTTTTTCACCGAGCTAAATACCAATACACTTCGAATAAATATATTTTGTATCATTAAATTTAGATATTAAGATACAATATTATTTGGATGCATGGCATTTGCCATGCTTTTTTGTTTGCCCATTTTGGGCAATGCCCTGCATGGGCAAAAACCGCTCCACTATGGATGCGCACTCCGCGCTAAGGAAGTATGGCCGCTGAAGCGACCGCGCTCCAGCGCGAGGGTCCGGCAAGCCGGACACTTAATTTTATTTAAAGGAGAATAAAAGTGAACGATATCTTAGAAATCAACCAATTAAAAATACAAATACAAGAATTAGCATATACCCAGGCAGCCAAAAGTAAAATCATGGAATTATCACCATTTTTATCAGAGTCAGAGGCAACTGCCGCACAACGTGAGACAACCGAGGCAAAAATAATATTAGAAAAAATGGGCAATCCCCCACTTACAGCATTGGAGAATATGGAAGAATATTTGCAGATTGCAGAAAAGGGTGGCTGTTTGAGTGCGGAGCAGCTAGAACACATTGCGGCGGTGTTGACAACTGTCAAGCGGTTAAAAGATTTTCTCGAGCGAGCAAAGATGTTGCAGATTAGCCTTCCTTATTATGAAGAAAATTTAGATTCGATGGAGTCGGTTCGGGACGAAATCAGCAAAATGATTCGGGGTGGTAAAGTAGATGATTACGCAACCAAAACGCTGAAAGGCCTACGTGCTGATATCGAGCATTTGCAACAGAAGATGCGGGAGAAAGCAGACAGTGTTTTGCGGTCAAATAAACAATGTATGAGTGAACAGTTTTCAACAATGCGAAATGGGCATGTTTGTCTGCCGGTAAAAAAGGAATGCAAGCACAAGATACCAGGCAGTGTAGTCGACAAATCGGCGAGCGGCAGTACGTTATTTATTGAACCAGCCGGAGTGGCTCGACTAAGTGAAGAACTTTCAATAAAAAATATCGAAGAGGATAACGAGGTGCGCCGAATACTCTATACCTTAACGGCAATGTTGAGTGACGCCTTAGAAGTATTTCAGAAGAACCGGCGAACCATTGAAAAGCTTGATTTTATTTTTGCCAAAGGAAAAATAAGTCTTGAATATGATGGGGCGGAGCCGGTGATTACTGTCGAGCGAAGAATCCATTTGAAAAACGGCCGCCATCCATTAATGGATAAGAAAATCTGTGTGCCATTGAACTTTACGATTGGTGGGGAGACCAAGGGTGTTGTTATCACCGGTCCGAATACCGGCGGGAAAACAGTTGCGATAAAAACAGTAGGAATGAATTGCTTTATGGCTCAGTGCGGCCTGCACGTTTCTTGTGAAGAAGCAGAGATAGGCATCAGCAATCAGATACTATGCGATATCGGTGACGGGCAAAATATTTCGGAGAACTTGTCCACCTTTTCGGCGCATATAACCAATGTGTTAGCAATATTGAAAAAAATCAGTACGGATAGTCTGGTTATTATGGATGAATTAGGCTCAGGTACCGACCCAGCCGAAGGGATGGGAATTGCAATAGCAATTTTAGAGGAACTGCGTAAATCAGGCTGCTTATATCTGGTAACCACACATTACCCAGAGGTGAAAAATTATGCCGAGCGTGCTGCTGGACTAATCAATGCGAGAATGTCATTTGACCGGGAAAGCTTAAAACCATTGTATCAGTTAGAGATTGGGCAGGCCGGCGAAAGCTGTGCCTTGTATATTGCTGAAAAATTAGGGATGCCACGAGATATGCTACTCTGCGCCAGCCAGGCTGCTTATGGTGAGACATCGTCAGCATTTTTGGATGCTGTCACAGAATTAGAGCACGAATATACGGCTAAAATAAAGCGGCGTAAAACACATCAGCCCAAACCTGATTTAGTTGAGAAATACCAACTAGGCGACAGTGTGATGATATATCCTGATAAGAAAATCGGCATTGTTTGTCAAAAAGTAAATGAAAAGGGCATCCTGCGAGTACAGCTACCAGATAAAAAAATCTGGATTAATCATAAGCGGGTGAAGCTCCAAGTGGCAGCGGCTGAATTGTATCCCGACGATTATGATTTTTCAATCGTCTTTGATACGGTCGAAAATCGCAAAATCAGGCACCAAATGGAACGTAAATATGTTGCAAATATGGAGATTTCAACAACAAAAGAAAATTTATAAAGGATGAGATGGGGTCAGGCGCATAAACGAAAAATGTGGGCTGGCTCCATCTTGCTTTAAACCGCTGTTTTATTGACAAAAACACCGCTATAGCTTACAATAAATGCATTCATGAAATAAAGGAGATTTACCAATGGCAAAGGACAAGAAACTAGTAGAAGCCATTACATCAATGGAAGAAGATTTTACACAGTGGTATACAGATGTAGTGAAAAAAGCAGAATTAATGGATTATTCATCGGTCAAAGGATGCATGATTTTTAAACCAAATGGTTACGCAATCTGGGAGAACATCCAGAAGCAGTTAGATGCAAGATTTAAAGAAACTGGCGTGGAAAATGTATACATGCCAATGTTTATTCCGGAGAGCTTATTGCAGCGGGAAAAAGACCACGTTGAGGGATTTGCACCAGAAGTAGCATGGGTGACTCAGGGTGGAAATGAGACATTGCAGGAGCGGCTTTGCGTTCGACCAACCTCTGAGACACTGTTTTGTGATTTGTATGCAAATATCATTCAGTCCTATCGTGACCTACCGAAATTATATAATCAGTGGTGTTCTGTGGTACGCTGGGAGAAAACGACCAGACCATTTTTACGTTCTTCCGAGTTCTTATGGCAGGAAGGTCATACCGCTCATGCAACCGCCGAAGAAGCAGAGGAGCGGACGATTCAGATGTTGAATGTCTATGCTGATTTCTGTGAAGAGGTGCTGGCAATTCCGATGACGAAGGGCCGCAAGACCGATAAAGAAAAATTTGCGGGAGCACATTCTACCTATACAATTGAAGCACTGATGCACGATGGCAAGGCATTGCAGTCAGGAACCAGCCATAACTTTGGCGACGGCTTTGCGCAGGCCTTCGAGATTCAATATACCGATAAAGAAAATAAATTACAGCACGTCCATCAGACCTCATGGGGCGTATCAACCCGTCTGATCGGTGCCATCATCATGGTTCATGGTGATGATTCAGGACTGGTAATGCCGCCAAAGGTGGCACCGACCCAAGTCATGGTAATACCAATTCAACAGCAAAAAGAAGGCGTATTAGAAAAAGCGCAGGAAATCAAGAATCGTTTACAGAAGGAATATCGGACTAAATTAGACGATTCCGATAAGAGCCCGGGATGGAAATTCTCGGAACAGGAAATGCGTGGCATCCCAGTTCGGATTGAATTAGGACCAAAAGACATAGAAAGTAATCAATGTGTCATAGTTCGTCGTGATACCAGAGAAAAAATAATCGTTTCCTTAGACGAAGTGGAAGTAAAATTAGGTGAAGTATTGACGCAGATACAAGCCGATATGCTGGCCCGCGCGAAACAATTCTTAGCAGAGCATATCAGTGATGCGACGAATTACGAGGAATTTCAGGATGCGGTAACAAACAAACCAGGTTTCATTCGAGCAATGTGGTGTGAAGACCAGGCTTGCGAAGAGAAAATAAAAGAAGATACAACCGCGACATCAAGATGTATGCCATTTGAACAAGATGCAATATCAGATGTATGCGTGTGCTGTGGAAAACCGGCGAAAAGGCTGGTGTACTGGGGAAAAGCATATTAATGTAAGTGATTGAATGGATTTGTGGGGTGACAAAATGATTCAAAAATATTATAACAGCATTATCGAGCAGGTTTATGATGTAATTGGAAAGCAGGCACACAATGTTAGTTTGGCTAAGTATAGCAATGATTTTTCACTGGCAAGCTTGAATATTTCTGAAGAAATAACGCAGGGAAGAGATATTTACTTCGCTAGTTATGAATTTAAAAATGGGGAGTGGGCGGGAGCTTACGAACCATTTTTAGATATCATTCGTGAACTGTTTTCTAAATACTGCTCAAAAACATTAGAAGAATTTATGGTTGACTGCGGCGTTTACTATCTGCATCGTCCGCTGATATTGACCTATTTCGAAACTGACGAAGCGAAGCGGAGTGAACGACTGCTGATGGGCGAAACCGAATACGAGCAGGAAAAGCTGACCGAGGCGATTTTACAAATGTTGGTGTATTTATCACGAATACATCCATTTGTGTTAGTTTTAAATCGATTACAGTTGGCCGGCAGAAGTACAATCGTATTGCTAAACAGTTTGCTGGCGGCAGAGCAGACTGAGAATATCGGCTTAGTGCTGGGAATCAATGAACTTCAGCGTTTGCCGGAGCATATGCTATCGGTGTGGGAGTTGTTGGAAGAACGGTTAGAGGATTTGAATGGCATATACTGTATTGGTAATGCTGGTTCCGGTAACGTTTTCAGCAAGGCGTATGGGCTTGATTTGCGTACCATTCAAACGGGCTTGAAGCGACTGTGGAATCTGGCATATTTTCTTGACTTCGAACAGGCCGGCTATTATTTACAGCGAATCGAACGGAAAATAAGATTTGAAAACTTTACTGTCAATGACGACCAAAAATATGAAATTTGGAGCTGTTATGTCTATGTATCGATTTATTCCAGAGATTTGGCGAAGGCATTAGAACTCTGTGAGGACATCAAGCAGTTAAAATTACAAAAATACAGTGAAATCGGTGAATTTTTTGCCGCCCATTCGATTGCAACGATATACATGTATCAAGGAAAGCTGACCGAGGCGGTTCGAGCTGCTCGTGAATGCCGGAAATATGCGATTGAAAAAGAACAGGAATTTCTGCAATTTGAAGCCGAGTTATTAGAAGTGCAAGCCAAAATGTCGGGCTGGTGCAACATCTTTTTCTGTGCACAGAATGTTGCCATCAGCGATTTGCTAATCGAAAAGCTGATTAAGTATAATTACAAGAATCATCTTGCCTACATCTATATCTATGCCTATGATAACAAACCAGAAATGGTAGCCAAAGCATATAAATCAGAAGCGCAGCTAATTTTCTTTAGCAAGGGAATTGCCATCGCTAAGCAAATCGGCAACGAGCAGTTGGTTTACAGTGCATATCAGAAAAATATTATGTTGGCTTCAACCAATGGAATGCATGAAATATCCATCTTATATTCCGTGCGGACCTTTGAGTCAATGAGCAATAAAAAGTCATTGGAAATCGGTCGGGTATATTGCGGATTGGGCTATAATCTCTGCGCCCAAGGCTACTACGAAGAAGCCAAAATCTATATGGTAAAGGCGGTTCAGGTATTTTATGAATTAAATCTGCCCGAAGATATTGCCGAGGTATACTATAATCATGCGATTAACTGTATTGCCCTGGGTGAGTTTAAAGAAGCCTGCGAAGATTTGATGTTGTGTATGAAGGTAATTGAGAAGCTGAATCTAAACAGCCTGCGCGTGTGTAATCTGTCCAAACTATATGGCCTGCTGGCTCTATGTAATCAAAAGACGGGCAATCGTTTTAACTGTATGCAGTATTTGAATAACTGTAAACAGTTTTTGAATTATGTAATCGAAAAAGAAAATGTTGATAATGAAATCGGTATTGTTCATGATTATGCAAAATGTGATGATGACATGTTTTTGTATTATTTTTCTCATGCCTTACTTGAAATAGAAGAAGGAAATGAAGATGCGGCATTTGCGTATTTCGCAACCGCTGAGACACATTTAGAACGGGCGGAGGGCAACCAGTTCTACTGTTACCCGCTGTTTCGCAGCAGCCGGATTGCTTTTTATGAGCAGACCGGGCGAATCGAATTAATGGAAAACGAACAGACCGTTTTGGCCCAATTTGAGGAAAGCATGAGCCGTGAAAATCGGGACGAGAGCTTAAAGATTCTAGCTGTGGTAGATGCGTATCTGGAAAAAGAACCGCCGCGCAAAATTGATCAGCACGTACTAGACACATTATTACGCCAGGAAAGCATGAGCCGTGCGTACAAAATAAAAAAACGCCAGATGGAGTTTATCTCGACCTGGCAGAAACTACTTGATACCACCGCGGTAAATTCTAAGCAGTTGTTAGATACCGTAATGAAGACCTTCCTGCATCATTTTACCGTTGATAAAGCGGTATATCTCCAGTATCAGGGGGATGAGGTTGAGGTGCTTTATAATAATACCGAACAAGATGTTTCAAGTGAGATGGTGATAGCCTTAGCAAAGATATTTGAGGAACGCCAGCGTGGCTTTGCAGTTTCCAAAATCAGCAGTAATTACTCCGAACATCTCGATGTAGTTTCGATGTTTGGCGAGGATAATGTCTGCTCAATGGTCGCAATTCCATATTTTAATGCCGGTAAAGTAGAATCAATCATGATAACCTATGTATTAATGAAGGACAACTGGCATTCCTCGGTGAACCGCTATATGCTTGATGAGGATGATTTAAACATCTATGAGCTGTTGTTCCGCGAGGTGGTGAATGCGCTGAACCGGCTGGATGCCTATGAAAAAATCTACGAAATGAATCAGAAATTATATGAGTCAGCAGTGACCGACCAGTTGACTGGTGTTTATAACCGAAAAGGCTTTTATCAGAATATTGAACATATTCTGCATGAAATCCGTACTGGTAAAAGGGATAAAAAATTTAGCCTGATGTTTATTGATTTAGATAACTTTAAAGGGTATAATGATACTTTCGGACATGACATTGGCGATTTGATTTTGAAATCAATGGCGGATATTTTTGTGAAGGTTTGCGGAGAATATGGAATGGTGTTCCGTTATGGCGGAGATGAATATATCATTCTCGTGTATACCGATGAAAGAACCATTGTCGAAAATATGGCGAAGCAGATTTACACGGAAATCGGTGCAACCAATGGCTTTGAGGAATTGATTGCAGCGGAGTTGACGCAGCAAGTTGTGATTGATGAGCAGCGAAAAATATCGTGCTCCATCGGAATTATCACAAATGATAGTGTTCAGAGTGAAGAAGATATTGATAAAATGGTGAAGCAAGCGGACGACTTACTTTATACGGTCAAGACCAGCACCAAAGGAACCTATTGTTTTATGTAATATAGGGGGATATATGGCATTACAATTTTCGCATAAAATGATTTCACAGAAATTTTTACCGCAAGCAGTGATTTTACCGCCTGCGGTAAAATGGATTTTAGACGAACTACAGAAAAATGAATATGAGGCCTATGCGGTTGGCGGATGTGTGCGGGATTCCATCTTGAAAAGAGAGCCACAGGATTGGGATATTACGACATCGGCACAGCCAGAGCAGGTCAAGAGCATTTTTGCGCGGACAATAGATACTGGAATCCAGCATGGTACGGTAACTGTTTTAGTAGAGCATGTCGGCTATGAGGTGACGACCTATCGGATTGATGGCGAATACGAAGATGGCCGTCATCCCAAGGAAGTAACCTTTACAGGCAGTCTGATTGAGGACCTGAAGCGTCGTGATTTTACCATCAATGCAATGGCATATAATGAAAAAGACGGTCTGGTTGATGCCTTTGATGGCATCGGCGACTTGGAAAAAGGTATCATCCGTTGTGTTGGAGAAGCAAAGGAACGTTTTACCGAAGATGCCTTGCGGATTCTGCGGGCAGTCCGCTTTGGCGCCCAGCTAGGCTTTATAATAGAAGCGGAAACCCAAAATGCCATCGAAGCATTGGCAGGCAATCTGGCGAAGGTCAGTGCCGAACGCATTCAGGTGGAATTAACCAAGCTGCTGACATCGGCGCATCCGGAAGCAATGCAGAGCTTATACCACACCGGTATTTCGGCGGTGATTCTGCCGGAATGGGATGCAATGATGAAAACGCGTCAGCGCAATAAACATCACCAGTATACAGTCGGAGAACATACCCTCCATGTGCTTGAACATGTTCCCGCAGACAAGGTGCTTCGTTATGCCGCACTCTTTCATGATGTGGCAAAACCGCACTGTAAAACAACCGACCAGGAAGGTGTCGACCATTTCTACGGACATCCAAAGAGCGGTGCGAAGCTGGCCGGTGAGGTGATGCGGCGGTTGAAAATGGACAATGCAACAATTGACAGTGTTTGTGCCCTGGTATTGTATCATGACCAGAATCCACAATTAAACAGTCGCAGTGTTCGCCGCATGATGTATCAAAGCGGAACCAAGATATATCCAGCATTATTTACGTTAAAACGGGCCGATATATTGGCGCAAAGTGAATACAAGCGAAAGCAAAAGCTAGCTGATTTAACAGAATTTGAACGTCTATACGAGGAAATATTGGCAGCCGAGCAATGCGTTTCCTTAAAAGACTTAGCAGTAACCGGTGCGGATTTAATTGAACTGGGGATGAAACCGGGGAAACAAATCGGCGATGTTTTGCGTCAATTACTAGAGCTGGTCATTGATGAGCCAAAAAAGAACACAAAAGAATATTTGTTGGGGTATACTTTAAAAAACCTCTTCATATGATAGAAGGACGCAGGAGAAATCCAGCGAATGAATCATATGGAGGGGTTTTTGTGTATAATTTGTCGGGACAGCTATTAGAACAGTACTCATTTGAAGTATCTGATATACAAAAAGGGCGTGGCGCGTACATTTGCCTAACCGCAGAGGGGAAAAAAATAGTAAAAGGATATGAAGCTTCCGAAATCAGAGCTGAGGCCTTGTACCAGTGTTTGAAAGCAACAGAGCAAGCGGGAATACTAACTGACCGGATTGTACGGACAAAGAGTGATACCGTCTTGGCAACAGATATCGATGGTACAACGTACTATGCCAGAAACTATATTGAAGGACGAGAATGTGAGACAAAAAATCGCGAGGATATCTTGGCAGCATTAACGGCATTGGCCCACTTTCATCAGCAGATGGAAAAATATCAGGGTGAAATACCGGATGGGATGCGGGTTTCTGCGGATACGCTGCTGCATGAATATGAAAAGCATAATCGCGAATTGAAAAAGGTCCGTAATTATATTCGGGGAAAAAAGAGCAAGAATGAATTTGAAATGATTTTTTTGCAAAATCATGCGGCATTTCTTGATAAGGCAGATGAAGTAACTGAAAAATTACATAGACAGCTCAAAGAAGTACCAAGAGCCGAGCTGGAGCAGATGGAGGGCATCTGTCATGGCGATTTTAACCAGCATAATGTGGTATTTACCCGCGAAGGCACATGGATAACCAATTTTGAAACAGCCGTTTATGATGTTTTTATGCGGGATGTAGCGAATTTTTTGCGAAAAATCATGGAAAAGCATAATTGGAACATTGGTCTTGCCGTAGATATGATTGGAGCATATGAAAAAATCAGAAAGCTGAGCACGCTTGAGATGGAACAGTTGTATATCCGCCTCTGTTATCCGGAAAAATTCTGGAAAATAGCAAATCATTACTACAATACCAATAAGGCTTGGGTGTCCGGACGGAACATCGAGAAGCTGAATAAAGTAATCGAACAGGAAGCACAAAGAGAACAGTTTTTAAGAATGTTATTTTATTTTGTGAAATAATATTGTATAATAGGGTAGACTGTGAAAAGATGTAAAACCAAATCAGAAGGACACAGGTATAACAGTGAAAATACGAATGAAATGGTCTTTTATGATATTTCTCGTTGGTCTTGGCATGATGCTGGCAGGGTGTCAGAAAATGCCGGCGAGAACCGGGGATAAGCCGCCGGTATCAGAACCGAAAACATCGCAATTGGAAATGGATACAGAGATGGATTCGGAAAATGCCGCATCGACCACGGCAGTATCAGGCTTATATGAAATCATTGAGTGGAATACGAAAAATAGTACGATTAAGCTCTATGACTTAAAACGAGAGCGCAGGGATGACTATGCGTATGACGAGATGACGAATTTCTTGGATAAATACGGGAATCGAACAGCAATTTCCCAAATGATGCCTGGCCGAATTGTATCAATAGAGCTAACCCGTCAGACCGGACCGCTACTTAATGTTCAGATATCAGATGTGGCGTGGGAATATGATGATATCAAGCGTTTTTCAATCGATGAAGAGAAGAACATGATTATCATTGCTGATACAAAATACTATTATGAAGAAGATTTAAATGTATTTTCTGATGAGGAGCGGACGAGGTTAAGTGATATCAGTAAAAAAGACATCCTGCGGATTATCGGAATTGACAAAAAAATCTATTCCGTATCCATCACCTCGGGTCATGCAACGATACAGTTCAAAAACACCGAACTATTTGAAGGCGGCTGGTTGAGCCTAGGAACCAAAATTTACATGCAAATCACGAAGGACATGCAGATGGAAGTAGCGGAAGGCACTTATCTATTGTCCGTTGCCAATGATGGTTATGGTGATAACAGAGAAATAACAATCAATCGTGGGGAACAATTAATCATTGACCTGGACGAGCTAAAAGGCGAAGGGCCGAAATATTGCAAGATAACCTTTGACTTAGGCATCGAAGATGCACTGGTGAAAATCGACGGAGAATACGTTGATATCAGTGAACCAATTGAGATAAAATACGGCATCCATAAGCTCGTCATTGATGCAGAAGGGTATGAAACATGGTCTAGAAGGCTCTATGTTAATTCACCGGATGCAACCATCGAAATCCAATTGACGACCGAGGGGACTAGCAGCTCAACGGAAAACTCGACGGAAAAATCAACTGAAAAGGCAACTGAAAAAACATCAGAAAAAAAGAGTTCCAGCAAGACCACAGAGAGTACAAGCAGTCAAGATTCTACTTGGGATTCTTCGAAGGATAGTTATATAAAGACATTGTCAGATATTATTGACACCTTAACAGGCGGGAAATCAGACTAGATACAAAAAATCTAAGGCTGGTTTAAGTATATTAGTGTTATTGAATTATAGGAGGAAGAAATATGAGTTACAAAGAAATGTATGAATCATGGTTGGCAAATGAGTATTTTGATGAGGCAACTAAGGCAGAATTAAAAGCAATTGCCGGGGATGAAAAAGAGATCGAAGATCGCTTTTATCGGGAACTGGAATTTGGCACGGCAGGACTTCGCGGGGTCATCGGAGCAGGAACCAATCGCATGAACATCTACACCGTGCGTAAGGCGACTCAGGGTCTGGCAAATTACATCAAGAAGGTACAAGCTGAGAGCAAAGGCGTCGCAATCGCATACGATTCCCGCCGGATGTCACCGGAATTTGCCGATGAAGCAGCACTTTGCCTGGCCGCAAACGGCATCAAAGCATATGTATTTGAAAGCTTACGCCCAACACCGGAATTATCCTATGCCGTTAGATATTTGAAGTGTATCGCGGGAATTAACATAACTGCCAGCCATAATCCGCCAGAATATAATGGCTATAAAGTATATTGGGAGGATGGCGCGCAGATAACACCACCTCACGATAGTGGAATCATGGATGAGGTATTAAACGTAACCGATTATAATACCGTAAAAACCATGTCGCTTGCAGATGCTAAGGCGGCCGGAATGTATGAGACAATCGGTGCCAACATTGACGACCCATACATTGCCGAACTGAAAAAATTAGTCGTTCATCAGGATGCCATTGATGCCGTAGCATCGGAACTAAAAATTGTTTATTCACCGCTTCATGGAACTGGCAACATCCCGGTTCGCCGCGTGTTAAAAGAATTAGGCTTTGAAAATGTCTATGTTGTCCCAGAGCAGGAGCTGCCAGATGGTGAGTTCCCAACCGTAAGCTATCCGAATCCAGAGGCGGAAGAAGCATTTGCCCTAGGCCTTAAGTTAGCCAAAGAAGTGGATGCCGATTTAGTATTGGCAACTGACCCGGATGCAGACCGCTTAGGTGTTTATGTAAAAGATGCAAAGACCGGTGAATATCATACCCTGACTGGAAATATGTCAGGCTGTTTAATCGGCGATTATATCATTGGCCAGAAAAAAGAATTAGAAGGATTGCCAGCCGATGGCGCATTTATAAAATCAATCGTATCAACGAATATGGCTGATGCAATTGCGAAATACTATGGTATCGAGTTAATCGAAGTATTAACCGGCTTCAAATTTATCGGACAGAAAATATTAGAATTTGAAAATACCGGCAAAGGAACCTACTTGTTTGGAATGGAAGAAAGCTATGGCTGTCTGACCGGAACCTATGCCAGAGATAAAGATGCCATCGTAGCATCAATGGCACTTTGTGAAGCAGCCGCATATTACAAGACCAAGGGCATGACCCTTTGGGATGCCATGATAGCAATGTATGAAAAATATGGCTACTACAAAGACCATGTAGAGTCCATTACTCTAAAAGGAATTGAAGGACTTGCCAAGATAAAAGAAATTATGGACACCTTAAGACGTGATACCCTCACCGAAATTGGCGGTACCAAGGTGCTGAAGGTACGTGATTATGCCAATGATACCATCACCGATTTGGCGAGCGGCCAGGTAGAAACAACCGGGCTGCCAGGTTCAAATGTACTGTACTATGAACTAGAGGATGAAGCGTGGGTATGCGTCAGACCATCCGGCACAGAACCAAAGGTAAAATTCTACATTGGAGTGAAAGGAAACTCCATGACAGAGGCCGAAAACAAGTACGAAGGACTCGGAAAATCCATACTCGATAAGATAAATGCAATGATATAAGCAGTATTTACCAAAATTCCTTGACAAATAAGGTGAAAACAAGTATAAATATATTCGTAGGTAATCTTAGAGAGTGTAGACCTCAAGAAGAAAATTAAATATCCAGAGGAGGAATTTTAACATGAACAAAGCAGAATTAGTATCAGCAATGGCTGAGAAAACAGCATTATCCAAAAAAGACGCAGAGGCAGCTTTAAAAGCATTGACAGATGTAGTTGCTGAAGAGTTAAAGAAAGGTGAGAAAATCCAGTTAGTAGGATTCGGAACTTTCGAAGTTTCTGAAAGAGCTGCTAGAACAGGAAGAAATCCTCAGACCGGCGCTGAAATGACAATTCCAGCTTCTAAAGCTCCTAAATTTAAAGCAGGAAAAGCTTTAAAAGATATGATCAACGCTTAATTTCAATTATGTGAGATCAAAGGGTGCGGTGGAGACAGAGTTTAATTTCTGTTTTCGCGCACTCTTTTTATTGGACGTTTTTTCAATAAAAAGAGTGTACCCTTAAATAAATGCATTTCCCAATAAAAAGGGTGTACCCTTAACATGGATGTATTAATTTCTTCTCGGGAGGTAAAATAGATGAGATTAGATAAATTTTTAAAAGTATCAAGATTAATAAAACGGCGGACTATCGCCAACGAGGCTTGTGATGCTGGACGCGTGATGGTAAATGGCAAACCGGCTAAGGCATCAGTAAGCGTCAAAGTAGGTGATGTCATCGAGATTGTCTTTGGTACCAAAACAGTCAAGGTTGAAGTGCTTGATATCCAAGACACAACCAAGAAGGATGAAGCGAAAGAACTATTTAAATATCTGTAGCATTCATAAAATAGAAAGTCTGCTAATATACTTAATGAAGGACGAACATAATTCATAAGTAGTTAGGAGGCTTTTTATAATGGAAGAAAATAAGCCGATGAAGGTACATAAGGTACTTTTGTCAAATCGTAAAACCGGAAATTTCAGTGGAGTCATAGATGTACTATCCTTTGATGTGGGGGAAATTCTGCTAGAAACCGAGCAGGGGATGTTACTAATCAAGGGAAATGACCTTCACGTAAACCGTCTCAGTCTCGAAAAAGGTGAAATAGATGTAGCAGGCCGAATCGACAGTTTGAATTATTCAGAGGTAAATAACTATGCAAAATCGGCAGAATCATTTTTCGGAAGGCTGTTTAAATGATGAGTGTCAGTGAAAGTATCTTGACAGAAGCAGATTTTTTTGCCATCTCAATTTTGTCAGGATGCTTTATGGTATTTGTGTATGATGCCTTGCGGGTATTTCGGCGCCTCATCCGGCACGGCGTGGTCTGGGTAGCAATCGAGGACATATTGTATTGGGTATCCTGCGCACTGCTGATATTTGCCATGCTGTATCAGAAAAACGATGGCTTGATACGTGGTTTTGCAATCGCTGGAATCGTCGTTGGAATGCTGGTGTACAATCACTTTATCAGTCCCCGGGTCGTGAAAGGAATCGTCTTTTTAGTACAATGGTTAATCAAGATATTTACATTTCCCATTCGCTTTCTAGTCGGAAAATTGAAAAAGCCGGTGGGACGTTTGCATAAAAAAGCAAAAAAGCTATTGAAAAAAACCTACAAAATAGTTAAAATGGGTTTATGTAAACATTAAACTCGCTAGGAGTAGATAATGCGTAGAAGAACAAGAAGAAACAAATACAACAATCGAATGGGTAAATTGTGCATCACACTGATGGTATTAACACTGTTGGGCGTGATGTCTGTTCAGATTGTGGGATTATATCAAAAAGACCAGGCCTATGCCGCACAGGAAAAAGACCTGACCGAGCGGCTTGCCGATGAAACCGAACGGCAGGCAGATTTGGTAGAATACGAAAAATATGTCCATTCCCAAGAGTACGTTGAGGATGCCGCCAAGAGCAAGCTGGGCATGGTATATGATAATGAAATAGTCTTTAAAGAGGAAAAAGAATAAGCAGTGAAAAGATGTCACTGTAACAGAACAATAATCTGTTACAGTGATTTGTTTTTATAGAAATCTATAAAAATGAATTTTTTTCTTTCAAAAGATTTAGATTGTGTTATAAATATAGTATGTAGTAAAAAGTAACGCAGGAGGAGAAAAAGGATGACAACGAAAAGAAAAATAACCTTAAAACTAATTGCCTGGGCACTAACAATTGCCTTACTCACCGGTGTGATACCGACCGGTCTGCTCGGGACGAGAGAAACGTTCGATGCGAACTTAATGTTCGATACGAACTTAATGTTCGATACGACCGTAACAGTAATGGCAGCAGATGCAGAAACAGATGCAAACTTCCCGACAGACAATGGGAACGGCAGTGAGACATTACCGTTTGTGATTACAACCGCGGCAGAGCTGGCGAAGCTGGCTGCGTTGGTAAATGCAAATAATGCAGCGTATAATGCGGCATGTTATCGGCTTGGAGACGATATTGACCTAAGCAGCATCAACAACTGGACACCAATCGGAAGCGATACTTACCCATTCAAAGGTACGTTTGACGGTGCTGGTAAGACCATTCGCAATGTAACCATCAATGATTCTAATGGCTACGCGCAAGGCTTATTTGGACAAACGAACGGAGCAGCGATTGCCAATCTTGGTGTTACTGATGTGGCGTTAACAATAGGAAGCAGGTCTGGCGGCATAGTAGGCTGGTTAGAGAACAGCAGCATTACAAATTGCTACACAACTGGTTCTGTAAGTGGACATCAAGTGGTAGGTGGTATTGCCGGAATGGTTTATACAGATTGTGATATTACAAATTGCTATTCAACCTGTAATGTAAGCGGAAGTAGTTACGGTGTGGGTGGTATTGCCGGACATGTTTACACAAATTGTAAGATTACGAACTGCTATTCAACCGGTAATATTCATAGCGATACAAATGGGGCCGGAGGTATTGCCGGATTTCTAGACTATAGCAGTGTTTTAAACTGCTACGCAACTGGAGCAATTAGCGGAGCTACTAAGGTTGGGGGCATAGTTGGCAATTCATCCTATGGTACGGTATCAAACTGTGCTGCCCTGAACGAAAAAGTAGCAGAAACAACCTCTGATGCCGGTCGTGTTGTCGGCGATGACTGGTTATTAAAGTCAACAATGTCAAACAACGCCGCATATAACGGGATTTTAAATAAAGATGATACAAAACATGGAGTGTAAAAGAAGCCAATAAAATAAATGGATTTGACATAAATAAATTGCAAGCAGTAACGCCATCCTTCTGGGACGTTGCCATGAACTGGACATCGCCATGGATATGCACAGAGGGAAAACTCCCGGTACTGGCTGCTAATCAGGACGGTACAATTCCAACACATCTTGAAAGAACAGCATTGACAGACAATCATATTTCATTTGACACAGATACACTCACATACACGGGCAAATTGCAGATACCAAATGTGGAAGAAACCATTCAAAGTAACACACTTATAGAAAACGAGGATTACAGTTATCAGATAATCAGTGTAGATAACAAAGCGGAAGGCACAAGCGCGGGGATAAATATTGGAACAGTAACCGTTGAAATTACAGGAGAAGGAAATTATAGTGGTACCGTAACAAAAACATACTCCATTAACAAGATACCTGCAACCGGAATGAACCAAATCAAAGTGGTTGGGATACTTGATAAGGCAAAAAACTATATCTTTGATTTAAAGACATTGCTGCCGGGTATTGCGGAGGGTGCTGTTCCGTTCACAAACCTTACCTACCATCCATCCATAAAAAGTAACAGTGATGACATTTTAGATGAGCTGAACTATGTTTCCGGTGATACCCTCATTATTCCGGCAAAGGCTATTTTAAGTGTAGGAAAAACAGCAGTGATAGAAGTGGAGATATCGAGTGATTACCATGAGACATTTACCGCCGCAATCACAGTGAACAGTATTGAAAAAGAAGTAATCAGCATCAGCGGATTATCGGCACAGAATGGTACATATGACAAAACGGCGCATAGCGGCTATACAGGAGCGGCTGTTTTCAGTAAAGAACCAGCCGATAAAACCCTCACCGTCAACTATGCCGGAAGAGCCGGAACCGTTTATGAAAAAAGCGCTGAAGCACCTGTAAATGTCGGAGATTATACCGTCACCCTTACACTTGAGGATGATGATGATTATACTTGTACATGGAACGCAGATTTCACCATCGAAAAGAAAACGCTCACATGGAATCAGGATGGTGTTGTGAATTCCAAGAATTACGATGGAACCAATACGGCAGAGGTTACCACAGAACCTACCCTAAACGGCATTTGCGAAGGGGACAATGTTACCGTCAATGCCGGTACTGCAGCCTTTGACAGCGTAGATGCAGGAGCCAGCGTTAGCATTACAGCGACAGGTTATGGAATAACTGACCAAACCGGTAACTATGATGCCCCAGCGTTACAGCCTGTCTTTGCCGATGCCGCAATCATCGCAAAAACACTTACCATTACCGATGTAACCGCAACAACTCGCACCTATGACGGAACAACAGCAGTAGACCTAAGCGGCGGCGAGCTGTTCGGTGTACTGCCAGCCGATGAAGGATCGGTTGGTTTCACACTTGGAAGTGGTGAAATGGATGATAAAGATGTCGGTGATGGAAAAGTCGTAACAACGAATATCCTCCTAACCGGCAGCGAAGCAGGTAACTATACCTTGACCCAGCCAACCGATGTTACCGTTTCGATTACCGCCCGACCGGTAACCATCACCGGACTATCAGCCAGCGATAAGGTACATGATGGAACGACGGACACAGTAGTAACCGGTACGGCAGTAATAGATGGTAAAATTGATGGCGATGACTTAACCGTAGAAGCTGGCACCGCCGCCTTCGATAGTGCTGACAAGGGCAAAGACAAGACCGTAACCTTTTCCGGCTACACCCTATCCGGTGATGATGCAAGGAATTATGAGCTGTCAGCCCAGCCAGCCGATGTAACAGCAAACATCAAAATAGGTCTTACAATTATAGGTGTAGCCGCAGTTACTCGCAGCTACGACGGTACCACCAATGTGACCTTAACCGGCGGAACCTTAGTCGGTGTTGATGACGACGCTAACGTGGAATTTAACCTCGGCACCGGAACCATCGCAGACAAAAACGTCGGCACAAATAAGACCGTTACCACCAACATCACCCTAACCGGGGATGATAGCGATGATTACATTTTGACCCAGCCAACCAATGTTACCGTTACGATTACCGCCAGAGGGGTAACCATCACCGGACTATCAGCCAGCAGCAAGGTACACGATGGCACCACCAAAGCCAGCATAACCGGAACCGCAGTGCTCAATGGAAAAATCGCAGGCGACAACCTGACTGTAATAAATGGAACCGCCGCCTTTGACAATGCGAATGCCGGCACCGGCAAGACCGTCATCTTCAGCGGCTTCTCCCTATCCGGAACCGACGCCGGCAACTACACCTTGTCAGCGCAGCCGGCCAGCGTGAAAGCCAACATCACAGCAAAGCCAATCGTCAAGACCAACCAGACCATCACGGCGAAGAACTTCACCAAGGCATACGGTGATAAGGCCTTTAACCTAGGTGCAAAGTGCAGCGTATCAAGTACGAAGCTAACCTATACATCAAACAATAAAGCGGTTTGTACCATATCCTCCACCGGCAAAATAACGATAAAAGGAACCGGCAAAGCCACCATCACCATCACCGCTCCGGGCAGTGAGAAGTACAATAAGGCAACCAAGAAAATCACCATCAAGGTCAGCCCGAAAAAGCCAACGCTGTCCAGTGTTAAAACGCCAAAGACGAAACAGGTCGCCGTTACATGGAAGAAAGACACCAGAGCAACCGGCTATGAAGTGCAGATTTCCACGAAAAGCAACTTCAAATCGGGAAACAAATCAAAGGTGATAACCAGCAACAAGAACAACACCATCACCTACACGTTTACCAAGCTGAAAAAAGGAACGACCTACTATGGTCACGTCCGCGCTTATAAAACAATCGATGGCAAGAAGGTATATGGTGCTTGGTCGGCAATGAAGAAAGTGAAGTGTAAGTAATAAATATAAGTTAAAAATGTAAGTTAAAAAGATATCAAATGTATTTTTAACAGTTAGATGAAATTATAGAATAACGTGTGATTCGAAGAAAGAAAGCAAGCAATAGGTGAGCGCATTACCTATTGCTTGTTTCATCTGGCTGTTTTCTTTTGCTGCGTTAGCATAAGTTGTTTGGCCAATCTTGAGTAAAAAACGTTGTTGCCATTTAGGCAATGAAATGCTATACTTTTACCCAAGATCATAGAACGCATTCGCGGTTCTATTTTCTAATGACAATTCGTCAAATATTTCTCGAACAAAAACAAATGAATATGTTGCCGCTTGCATAAAAACGTAAGGAAAGTATGGTTTTTTGTATTCGAACGTGCTATGATACATATAAGTGAATTGTAGTAATCTACATTCGCATGAAATCCTTTTCTGATTTTATACAGCCAGCAACATGCAACGCACAGGAAAGGAAACTATTTTATGGAGAAAAAACAACAAGAAAGCTTTATCATGTTACCAACAGTAGACTTTTGTTTCAAAGAGCTGATGCAGAATGCCAAGGTGCGAAAAGGTTTTGTCGCCGCATTATTAAAAATCAGCCCCGAAAAAATTGAAGCAACTACCCTATTACCAACCATCATGGACCGTCATTATATTGATGATAAGCTATGCATCTTAGATGTCCGTGTGCAGCTAGTTAATAAAACCCAGCTAGATTTGGAAATGCAAGTGAGCTATTTTGCATACTGGGATAAGCGTGTGCTGTTTTATTTAAGCAAGATGTATGCGGAACAGATAGCAATGGGGGATGATTATGACAGTCTGGAGAAGTGTATTCATGTCAGTATTTTAGATTTTATTCAATTCCCAAATGATAAGGAATGCTACCGGACAATTCATTTACGTGATGATAAAACGGGAGAGCTTTATTCAGATAAGCTGGAGATTCAGGTGTTGGAATTGAAGAAGTTGCCGGGAGAAGTGAAAACTGGCGAAGATATCATAACGTGGATGAAATTTTTCAGTGGAAAGAGCAAGGAGGAATTCAAACGTATGGCGAAGACAAACGAATATGTAGACGAAGCATACCAAGCATTGATGAAACTGAGTGCAGATGAGCGAAAGAAATTGGAATATGAAGCGAGAGAAAAAGCAGTGCGAGATTATAATTCGCAGATGAGAAGTGCGGAGAAGCGCGGGATAGATTTAGGCAAACAACAAGGAATACAACAAGGAATACAACAAGGAATACAGCACGGAATAGAGTCCTTAATAAAATTCGGTCAAGAACTTGGAGTATCAGATGGTAAAATTATCCAAAAATTAATCACTGACTTTAATGTCACAAGTGAACAGGCGGGTACGTATCTAAGTGAATATTCAAAGAGCGGCCATCAAGTGGAAAAATAATTAAAGGCAACGTCGCGATGAAGTGTACCAAGCATTGATGAAACGGAGTGCAGGTGAGCGAAAGAAATTAGACTATATGCACAGTAAATATAGGCAGTCGGTGGTTTTCTTAGATAGAAAATCATCGGCTGTTTTATTCTCTGAGGAATTTGAGCTCATACTATTCATTTTTTCTATTGACAAATGAATGAATATATGATTAGATATTCATATGAAGAACAAATCATATAAAGACTATTGAAGGAGACATAGATATGGGAACAAATCATAACGAGAACGAACATGAGCACGACGACTGCTGTTTCGAGAATGAACATGAACACAGCGACTGTTGTTGCAAGAACGAACATGAGCATGGCGACGACCATGATGACAGCAGTTGTTCATCATCTGGCTGTCACTGCGGTGAAAATCTGGCAGTGCAGCCAGAAGCAGAAAAAGAAGAAAATGACCTACCGAAAATTATTATCGGAACCACAGTATTTGCCGCAGGAATAGTAGTAAGTAGATTTTTGGGGCTAGAGATACCCGGAATTATATTATACGTAATAGCCTATCTAATCCTAGGCAGTGAAATATTATTAAAATCAGTAAAAGGGATACTTCGTGGTGAAGTATTTGACGAAAATTTTTTAATGAGTATCGCTACCCTTGGTGCCTTTGTAATCGGCGAATACCCAGAGGCGGTTGGCGTAATGTTATTTTACCGCGTTGGTGAGTGGTTCGAAGACCGGGCAGTCGCAAAGAGCCGCAGTCAGATATTAGAAGCCATTGATATGCGCCCAGAAACCGTAAATATCATTAGTGGAAATAATATTGAAGTAATACCAGCAGAGTCAGCTCAGATTGGGCAAATCATGCAGGTTCGTCCCGGTGAGCGAATTCCGCTCGATGGAATCGTTGCATCAGGCGAAAGCCGAATTGATACCTCACCAGTCACCGGTGAACCAGTTCCAGTCAGCGTAACCAAAGGTCAGAAAGTATTGTCCGGTTGCGTCAACACCAGTGGCTTACTAACAATAGAAATAACCAACACGCTGGAAAACTCACTCGTAACAAAAATATTAGATTCGGTAGAAAATGCCGCCAATCACAAACCAGTTATGGAGAAATTCATCACCAGATTTGCCCGAGTATATACCCCATTTGTCGTGATTCTGGCATTGGCAACCGCAATCATTCCGTCCTTAATAACCGGCGACTGGTATCATTGGACCTATACCGCCCTAACCTTCTTGGTAATCAGTTGCCCATGTGCCCTAGTGCTAAGTGTTCCGCTAGCATTCTTCGCCGCCATCGGAGCTGGTTCCAAGTTCGGTGTTCTATTTAAGGGCGGCTCGGCAATCGAAGCATTAGGAAAAGTAAAAGCAGTTGTAATGGACAAAACAGGAACCATCACCAAAGGCAACTTTGTTCTTCAAAAAACATTACCAGCCCCAGGCTTCACCGCTGAAACATTACTACAAAACTGTGCCGAAGCTGAGCAAAACTCAACCCATCCAATCGCCGTCAGCATTGTAACGGCCGCAAAAGAACAAGGACTTCTCCTAAAGACACCGACCGCAGTCCAGGAAACCGCCGGAAAAGGCATCAATGCAACAGTAGGCGAAGCAGAAATCCTCTGCGGCAACAAAGCCCTAATGACCGCAAACAACATTACCATAATAAATGATGAAGCCAGTACTTATGGCACTATTGTATACGTTGCAGTTAACGGAGCCTATGCCGGTCAACTTATCATCTCCGACACCATCAAAGACGACGCACACCCAGCAATCCAATTCTTACAAAAGAGGAATCTAAAAACCGTAATGCTCACCGGTGATGCGCAGGAAAATGCTGAATACGTCGGAAAACAACTTGGCATCGACAAAATATATGCCAAATTATTACCAGAAGATAAACTAAACTGTCTGGAACAAATCCGTGCCGAATGGGGCAGTGTCATATTCGTTGGTGACGGCATCAATGATGCCCCAGTCCTAGCCGGAGCCGATGTCGGTGCGGCGATGGGCAGCGGAGCCGATGCCGCGGTAGAAGCCGCCGATGTAGTATTTATGAACTCTAATATGGAAGCAATTCCGCAAGCGATATCCCTAGCTGGCCGCACGAGCAAGATAGCGATGCAAAATGTTGTGATTGCGTTGGTAATCAAGGCATTAATTATGATTCTTGGGTTGGCTGGGTTTGCGAATATGTGGTGGGCGGTCTTTGCGGATACGGGGGTCGCTGTAATATGTATACTTAATTCAATTCGGTTGTTATATCATAAAAAATAATGTGTTTGATGGGTGGAACTATACGGCAACGACAGCTTGCCTCCCGCGGTTTGATTTTGCTCCGCTGTCCGGACATAAGAGCTTCTAAGTATCCTGACATTTATATATGTGAATCCGTCCGTAAACGCCTTAGAGACGCCATCCGTGGCGTCCTGCGGCTTGCCCCGACTTCCATGTCGGGGCATTACTAGTTTTACGACGGGATACTAAGAAGCTCTAATGTCCTCCCAAGTCACAAAATCGAACCGCGGAAGCCAATCTGTCCCTCCACACAGTGGCTCCCTTCACAACAAAGATTTTGCATTGAAAAAATATACTTAGAGAAGCCAAAACATAGAGGAACGAAGACGGCACCCCGCCAATTTTTCTGACTTTTGCACGATGGAGCCGAGACAAAATAAACTCGTGAAGCCTTTGCTGAAACGAGTTTATGTTTTGCTTTGGCTCGGCGGAATGCTTCGTGCAACGGAAGAAAAATTGGCGGGGTGCCGTCTTCGTTTTCACTGTGTTATGGGTTTTACCCTAATGAAATTTTATCAATCTCCAATAATTCTTCTGTCGTAAAACTCGTGTGCCCCACAATCTCAAGATTATCTAATAGCTGCGAAACCCTCGAAGCCCCAGCCAGCACCGACGTAACTTCACCGTCCTTTAGAATCCAGCTTAATGCCATCTGCGCCAACGTCTGGCCACGTTTCTTAGCGACTTCATTCAACGCCCGAATCTGCTCAAGCTTTTTCTCGGTTAAAGCCCCTTCGCCTAAGAACCGTCCATCGGTACGAATCCGACTATCCGCAGGAATACCATTCAAGTAACGGTCGGTCAGCATACCCTGAGCTAAAGGCGAAAAAGCAATAATACCTTTACCTTCTGCCACCGCAGTTTTTTTCAAACCATTATTTTCAATCCCCCGGTCAAAAATAGAATATCGGTTCTGGTTAATCACGAAGGGACACTTTAAGTCATTTAGAATGGCTGTAGCTTTTGAAAGCGTCTCGCCGTCATAATTAGAAATACCAGCATAAAGCGCCTTGCCGCTGTGCACGATTGAAGCTAAAGTGCCCATCGTTTCTTCAAGTGGCGTTTCAGGGTCCATGCGATGATGGTAGAAAATGTCAACATAATCTAAGCCAAGCCGCTGTAAGCTCTGGTCCAAGCTGGCGATTAAATACTTGCGGCTGCCAAAGTCACCGTAAGGTCCGGGCCACATTTCGTAGCCGGCTTTGGTGCTGATAATTAGCTCATCGCGGTAAGCGTCGAGGCCATCCTTTAAGATTTGCCCAAAGTTGCGTTCGGCACTGCCCGGTGCCGGGCCATAGTTGTTGGCTAGGTCGAAGTGGGTAATGCCGCGGTCGAAAGCGGTAAAACACATATCCTTCATGTTCTGGTAAACGCCGGTATCGCCAAAGTTGTGCCATAAGCCTAAAGAAACGATTGGCAGCTTAAGACCGCTTTTACCACAACGGTTATATTGCATCGAATCATAACGATGTTCTGATGGTGTGTAAGACATAATAAAACCTCCTTGAAAAAATATTATTTAATAAACATAATCAACAAACATGAAACAAGTATAGCATATTCAAGTGAAAAAAATAGAAAGAATTAACGTCAAAATATTAAAATTCATGAACCGCATAGAAAACCGTAAATTCGTCATTCGAACGGAGGAAATGGCGAAAAGTTTTTAAAAACAGTACAAGCGTTTGACAAAGATTTTGTTAATCTGACCGTATAATAGCCTTTGCTGTCACCAAAAAGGGGCAGAAGAATGGAGGTTATTATGTGAAATGAAAAGACAAACAACAAAACAAATCGTACTGTCACTGCTTGGACTGGTGATGTGCAAAGTGACCTTTGCGGGTTGCTTTCCAATGATTCCGGCTTATTTTGCGGCCGTGTATTTAGAAGGAACCGGGCGAACGCTGCTTACCATTTTAATGTTTGTGGGAATGGCAGTATTTTTACCAATGACGGAAATGGTCAAATATGCGATGGCATTAATCACCATCGTGGTAGTGGTCCGTTTGGCGGAGTGGGCGAATAAGGGGTGTTTTACATGGGTAGGCGCATTAGCGGCTGGTGGTGCAACATCCATTATTAGCATTTTTGGCGGATTTATGAACTATAAAAATCAAACAACAATGATTGCGGGACTGCTAGAGGGAATGTTTGTATTTGGGGCAACAATGGTCATCAGCAGATTGATACATATGGTCTTGGAGTGGCAGCTCCCCACCGTAGAAGAAACAGCTTCGCCGGAGGGGCGGGAAGTACGGCTAAAAAATTACGCAGAGTCATTTCAAGGGCTGTCCGCCATTTTCAATAAAATGAATGCGGAGCATAATGAATTTTCTTCTGAGGAAATGGGGAGAATCCAAAACGAAGTGACCAATCGGATGTGTGCCTCCTGCAATTCGTGCGCATTATGCTGGGAAACTCCGAGTTCGCCAATGTATGGTTATTTGTCGCAGCTAATCGAATCAATTCGCAGTGCCGGACGGGCGGACCGCGATACACAGTTAAAAATGCAGGAATACTGTCCGTATATCAATGATATGGTTGAAGAGACGCTGACGGTGTTTGAGCGGGCCAGACTAAATATGGCGTGGTACAATCGTTTGCTGGAAAACCGTGAGGTAATCGCGGAGCAATTGGATGCAATGGCATATATCATGGAGGATTGTGCCAGACCAGATGTTGATGTAAGCAGGACTTATCGGGGCAGTTTGCTGGATTTGAAATATCGTGCCAGAGAGCGGGGCATTAATCTGCGGGAGTCAAAGCTGTATGAACGGCCGGATGGGCGTTTGCAGCTATGCTTAAAGGCGGATGCCAAGACCAACTGTGTTTCGGTCAAAGAAATGACCAAAGCGGTGGAGCTGGCATTGGAAAAACCGATGATGCCGCATCGGGATGTCAAAGCATTAATCGGAAAAGAAGAAGCGACACTGGTATATGAGGAGGATACGATTTATGAAAGCGTTCAGGGGGTGGCCAGGCTCGTAAAAGATGGAGCGGCTATTTCTGGGGATAACTTTTCCTTTTTAGAGCGCGAAAGTGGACAAGTTATATTGAGCCTATCGGATGGGATGGGCTCAGGCAGCCGGGCCTGCAAGGAAAGCGAAATGGTCATTGAATTAATGGAAAAATTCTTAGAAGCTGGCTTTGGCGTGGAGACAGCAATTCGGATGATGAATTCAACGATGGTCATCAAGGGTGAGGATGACTTATTTTCGACGGTTGATATCAGTGTGCTGGATTTGTATGACGGCGCATGTGATATTTATAAAATCGGTGCATCGGCAACGTTTATCAAGCATAAAAATGATGTAGAATGTATTTTGTCAACGAGTCTGCCGGTGGGTGTGTATCACAAACTGGAAATAGAGCACATCAGGAAGGAGCTGCACGGTGGAGAATTTCTTGTCATGGTGACAGATGGTGTGCTAGAATACTTACATGTTCCCCACCCGGAGGAGACAATGCAGGAGATAATCGAAAGTATTGATACGAATAATCCAAGTACCTTAGCCAAGAAAATATTGGAGCGGGTATTGCTTTTTACGGGGGGAAAAGTGGCGGACGACATGACTGTGTTAGTGTCAGCGTTTTGGGAGAAATAACATGATTGAAAAGATAAAAGCCAATCTGGAAAAATATCATATGATAGAAAATGGCGATACTGTCATTGTGGGCGTATCTGGCGGGGCGGACTCTGTCTGTTTACTGATGGTTTTAAAAGAATTGCAGCAGGAAATGGACATTACCCTCCGCGTGGTTCACATCGAGCATGGCGTGCGCGGGGCAGATAGTGAAAGCGATGCCAAATTCGTGATGACATTGTGCGAGCGCCTGAACGTACCTTGTACTGAGGTAGCTTTTGATGTGCCAAAGTTAGCCAGGGAGCAGGGGCAATCGGTCGAAGAGATGGGGCGGATACTGCGCTATCAGGTATTTGAAGCGGAAGCGGCGAAGGAAAAAAGTGGCAAGATAGCAGTTGCTCACAACCAGAATGATAATGCTGAGACGATGCTGCACCATTTTGCGCGCGGCAGTGGCTTGCAGGGGCTGGCTGGAATCCCGCCGGTTCGCGGTGTGATAATTCGTCCGCTGCTGGTGGTGGAGCGGGCGGAAATAGAGCGCTATTTAGCCGAGGCAGGGCAGGAATATTGTACGGATGCAACGAATTTTGAACCACTGTATACCCGCAATCGTATTCGTGGTGAGGTGATTCCGGTTTTACAAGAGGTAAATGCCGGGGCAATTGCTCATATGGGGCAGGCCGCCGAGGTGCTTCGAAAAACCGTTGAATATATGGATACCCAAGTGGCAGAGCTGGAAGAATTAGCGGTGACATATCGAGGGAAAGGTGCGCTGCTAGATGCAAAAAAGATGCAAAATGTGCCTGAAATCTTACAAAGTATGTTAATCCACCTTGTGCTTGAACGTTGCAGCGGCAGCAGTAAGGATATTGGTGAAATTCATATCAACATGATTCTGGCTCTGTTTGCCAAACAAGTAGGGCGGCAAGTGATGCTTCCATACGAGCTGGTGGCGAACCGTGTCTATGAGGGAATCTGTATCCAGACGGAAGAAAACGAAAAGAAAGCACCCGCAAGTACAGCACTAGCGGGAAATCCCGATTATACCTGTCGGATAATTGATTGTACCGGGGAAGAAAAAGAATTTCCGAAAAAAAAGTATACGAAATGGTTGGATTATGATAAGATAGAAGATAGCCTTTGTGTGAGAAACCGCCAACCGGGAGACTACTTTTGGCTGGAAGAGCAGGGACATTCAAAACGATTAAAACAGTATTTTGTCGATAATAAGATACCACAGGAAATGCGTGAACAGATTCCGCTCATTGCGGATGGCGCACATATTGCCTGGATTGTCGGGTATCGTCTGAGTGCATATTACAAAGTAACAAAACACACAAGAAAAATTCTGGAAATAAGGTACAATGGAGGAAAAGAAGATGAGTGAATCGATTCGCGTCCTAATTGGCGAAGATGAGCTAGATCGCAAAATAGCTGAACTAGGGGCGCAGATAAGTAAAGATTACGAGGGGCAGGAAGTATGTCTGATTTGCATATTGAAAGGCTCAGTATTTTTTACCTGTGAGTTGGCGAAACGGATTACCGTTCCTGTAACAATTGATTTTATGTATGTTAGCAGTTATGGTGCGTCAACAGTTTCGAGTGGAACAGTAACAATCAAGAAGGATTTAGACGAATCCATAGAGAATAAGAATGTAATTGTTGTAGAAGATATCATAGATACCGGAAGAACATTAAAATATTTATTAGAGGACTTGCAGGGACGTAACCCGAAGAGTTTGAAATTATGTACGATGCTGGATAAACCGGATCGCCGGGTGGTAACAGTGGACACCGATTATACGGGATTCGAGATACCGGATGAATTTGTAGTTGGTTATGGACTGGATTATGATCAGAAATATCGTAACCTTCCGTACATTGGAATATTGGAGCTGGCATAGGAAGGAGCTTTAGGTGAAAAGAAATTATAAAGGTTTTGGTTTTTATATCGGACTGGTGCTGATACTGGTATTTGTATGGTATTTTCTGGATAATCAGCAGGACGCGAACAACACATATAACTATACACAGTTTACTGAGGATTTGCAGGAAAAGGAAATTGTGTCGGTAGAAGTAAATCCGAATCGGGAAGTACCGACCGGAATACTGGAAATTATCAAAAGTGACAATTCAAAAGTAAAGCTTAATGTAGCAGATGTCAATGAAGCATTGGCGACAATGCAGGAAAAGGGATTTTCGCAATACCGTTTGCGGGATATTCCGGCCGAAAATTGGTTGATGACCCTGCTTCCGCTGCTATTAGTATTTGGTGCAATGTTTATTCTGTTTATCATAATGAACAATCAAGCGGCCGGTGGCGGCAGTGGCAACAAGATGATGAACTTTGGCAAAAGCCGTGCCAAGATGAGCACGGATGAAGGCAAGAAAGTCAGTTTTCAAAATGTTGCGGGACTGCGTGAGGAAAAAGAAGAACTCGAAGAAATTGTTGATTTTCTAAAAGAACCAAAAAAATATACCAAACTAGGTGCTAGAATCCCGAAAGGCGTACTGTTAGTAGGACCGCCGGGAACAGGTAAGACCCTTCTTGCCAAAGCGATTGCCGGTGAAGCGGGCGTACCGTTCTTTAGTATTTCCGGTTCTGATTTTGTGGAAATGTTTGTCGGTGTTGGCGCCTCCCGTGTTCGGGATTTGTTTGAAGATGCCAAAAAGAATGCGCCATGTATTGTTTTTATTGACGAGATTGATGCCGTTGCCAGAAGGCGGGGAACCGGTATGGGCGGTGGCCACGATGAGCGTGAGCAGACGTTAAATCAGTTGCTGGTAGAGATGGATGGATTTGGAATTAATGAAGGAATTATCGTAATGGCAGCAACCAACCGGGTCGATATCTTAGACCCAGCAATTATGCGTCCGGGTCGATTTGACCGCAAGGTATATGTGGGTCGCCCAGATGTCGGTGGCCGCGAAGAGATTCTTGGCGTTCATGCAAAAAATAAGCCGTTAGGCGATGATGTCGATTTAAAACAAGTAGCACAGACGACCGCTGGATTTACCGGTGCCGATTTGGAGAACTTGTTAAACGAGGCAGCAATCGTTGCTGCAAGAGATAATCGCGGTTATATCAAGCAAGAGGATATCCGCAAATCATTTGTCAAAGTGGGCATCGGTGCCGAAAAGAAAAGCCGTGTCATTAGTGATAAAGAAAAACGGATTACCGCATATCATGAAGCGGGTCATGCAATTTTATTCCATGTTTTACCGGATGTGGGACCGGTGTATACAGTATCAATTATACCAACCGGAGCTGGCGCGGCAGGTTATACAATGCCATTGCCAGAGCGTGATGAAATGTTTAATACCAAAGGTCAGATGCTGCAGGAAATCGTCGTGGACTTAGGCGGCCGCGTAGCGGAAGAGATTATCTTTGATGATATAACCACAGGCGCTTCGCAGGATATCAAGCAGGCAACAGAGTTAGCGAAGTCAATGGTAACAAAATATGGTATGTCTGAAACAGTGGGACTGATTAATTATAATAATGATGATAGTGAAGTGTTTATCGGCAGAGACTTGGCTCATACCAGAGGTTACGGCGAGAGTGTGGCAACTCATATCGACCAGGAAGTAAAAAGGATTATTGATGAATGCTACGCAAGAGCGAAGAAGCTTGTGCTGGAGAATGAAACGATTCTTCATGCTTGTGCAAACTTATTGTTAGAAAAAGAAAAAATTAATCGTGATGAATTCGAAGCGTTGTTTGATAATAGCGCCTCCATTTCACCGGAGATGTAGAAATTAAATTAAGAGAATGAATTAATTGTATGCGCAACCGGGTGGACACGTTGCGCATACAAGGGAAACGGAAAAAACCGTGCAACAAAAAAGGACAAAAAAATGTGCTTATTGTTGTGCGGTTTTTTATGGGAAAAGAGGTTTTTGAAAAATGGATATACAAAATGAACAAAAGTAAACACTCATTTTTGTAAACTTTGTGCACACTTATTTGGAGGCTGGTGCTACAATAAGAGAGTAAAAACCCCCCAATACATTATATAGTTTTTGCTACACCCCATAGTAAAAATACCTTCTCCTAAAAAAGACAGCGATCGATAGCTGTCTTTTTTAACGTCATGGCATAAAAACTTTTGTGGTTGTAATAGACAAGAAAACAGTATAAAATTATATCAATAAAGAAAAAAGCAAGAGGAAAGGAATCCTATGAAATCTATATATGAACTAAGTAAGATACAACAATATATGATGCAAATGCGCCCGATACTACGTAAGCGGGCGTTGTTTAGTGACGGAACCTCCGATTACCGAATTCCACCAGAACCAGATGTAAACGAAATGGTGACGATTAAGTTTCGAACAGCTCGTGACAATGTTGACATTGTCTGGATATGTCACGGCGGCGAAAAGCTGGAAATGGTCAAATGCGAGTCGGAGAATGAGTTTGACTATTATATGGTAAAAGTACGTTTGACGGACCGGCCATATTATTACTACTTTGAAGTGGTAACGGGAATGTTAGCTTGTTATTATGACCGCTATGGCGTAACTAAGGATATTAGGCCACAGTATCATTTTTGCATCGTGCCGGGATTTTCGACGCCGGAATGGGCCAAGGGCGCAGTGATGTACCAGATTTTGGTGGACCGCTTCTATAATGGAGATGAACAAAATGATGTCCTGACAAATGAATATTTTTACATCAAGACAACCAGTCAGAAAGTAGATAATTGGGATAAATGCCCGGAAAACTTTTCGGTTGCAGAATTTTATGGCGGTGATTTAGAGGGCGTTCGTCAAAAGCTCGACTATCTGCGGAAGCTTGGCATTGAAGTAATCTACTTCAATCCGCTATTTGTCTCTCCATCCAATCATAAGTACGACATTCAGGATTATGATTACATTGACCCGCATTATGGAAAAATTGTGGTAGATGATGGAGAACTGCTAGGGAGTGGAAGTAGTGACAATAAAAAGGCGAGTCGCTATATCCGCCGTGTCACTGATAAAAGAAATTTAGAGGCCAGCAATGAACTATTTGCGACTTTGGTGGAAGAGGCACACTCCCGCGGCATCCGCGTGATATTAGATGGCGTCTTTAATCATTCTGGTTCCTTTAATAAATGGTTAGACCGAGAAGAAATATATAGCCGTGAGGCTGGTTATGAGCCGGGAGCGTATGTTTCAGCAGACAGTCCATACCGTGACTTCTTCGAGTTCCGGGATGAAAAGAAGTGGCCGAACAATACCACCTATGATGGTTGGTGGGGACATGATACCCTGCCAAAGCTAAATTACGAAGGCTCCACCAAGTTATATGAGTATATTTTACAAATTGCGAAAAAATGGGTTTCACCACCATATAATGCCGATGGCTGGCGCCTGGATGTGGCGGCAGACCTTGGGCATACCCCGGAAATGAACCATCGCTTCTGGCGAGATTTTAGAAACGCTGTTAAAGAAGCGAATCCGGAAGCAATCATTTTGGCGGAGCATTATGGAAATCCGCGCGACTGGCTGCAAGGTGACCAATGGGATACGGTAATGAATTACGATGCCTTTATGGAACCTGTCACTTGGTTTTTAACCGGCATGGAAAAACATAGTGACGAGCGTAAGGCAGAGAACCAGGGGAATCTTTCGAATTTTAGAGGGGCAATGGAGCATTATATGGCAAGCTTTTTGACACCATCCTTGCAGTGTGCCATGAATGAGCTGTCTAACCATGACCATTCCCGCTTTTTGACCAGAACCAATCATAAGGTTGGCCGGGCGGAAAAGCTAGGCGTACGGGCGGCAAGCGAGGATATTAATATGGCAGTGATGCGTTCGGCGGTACTGATTCAGATGACCTGGCCGGGGGCACCAACGATTTATTATGGTGATGAGGTAGGCGTCTGTGGTTTTACCGATCCAGATAACCGCCGCACCTATCCGTGGGGAAAAGAAGATATGGAATTGTTGGAGTTCCATCGTGAGATGATTCGAATCCACAAGGACAATTCGGCGTTTCGAACCGGTTCGGTGAAATTCTTAAATGGCCAGGATAATCTGCTTTGCTATGGCCGTTTTAATCGCAGCCAGAGCTTTGTTATAATTGTTAATAATGATACCGTTACAAGAAATATTGAGCTGTCGGTATGGGCAGTTGGTGTCCAGCAATATGGCAAGTTGCGTCAGATTATGTTTACGAGTGAAAATGGCTATTCTTTAGGCCGGGTAGATTATCCAATCAACAATGGTCGGCTCAATATTACATTGCCGAAATTTTCGGCGGTGATATTAGAAGATATAAAGTGCGAAGAGAATTTCTAAGGCGCTGAAGAACACCGACTAAGAAATTCTAAAACTTCGCACCAGAAGAGTGCAATGGACGCATTCTTCCTAAATTTGAGTTGACATCGTTATAAATATGTCTTAACATAGTAATGAAAACTATGTGAAAAGAGAGGGCGTATTTATGGAACAAATAAATGAAACAGTCAAAACAAGTCGGATTCCAATTCCTAAATATACACTGGGTGAAGAATTAGTCAGTGCGATATCGCACGGAATTGGAGCCGGCCTGAGTATTGCGGCATTAGTGCTTTGCGTCGTTATGTCGGCAAGACATCATAATGCCTATGCTGTTGTCAGCTCGGCTATCTACGGGGCATCTTTGATAATTCTATATACAATGTCAACGATTTATCACAGCCTCATCCCGTGTCAGGGGAAACGCGTACTGCGAGTGATTGACCACTGTAGTATATTCTTGTTGATTGCGGGAACCTATACACCATTTGCATTAGTAGCATTAAATGGTAAGACTGGCTGGATTTTGTTTGGCGTGGTCTGGGGTGTATCAATTGTAGGAATAGCCCTAAATGCCGTTAATGTAGAAAAATTTAAGGCGATTTCGATGGTGGCATATCTGGCGTTAGGCTGGGTTATCATTTTTAATTTTCGTCAATTGGCAACGGCGGTTCCTAAGAATGGGATTATTTTGCTCGTGGCTGGTGGTGTTGCATATACGGTTGGAGCGGTGATTTACGGCATTGGGAGCAAGGTGAAATACATGCATTCCATCTGGCATTTCTTTGTTCTGGCTGGAAGTATTTTACATTTTTTTGCAATATTATTATATGTGATATAAAAAGTCTTGCACAAAGCGCAAAAAGGTGCTATAATCTATTCTCGTAGAGCGAAAATACAAGCTATAAATGGATGGGTTCCCGAGTGGCCAAAGGGGACAGACTGTAAATCTGCTGCAAATTGCTTCGGTGGTTCGAATCCACCTCCATCCATTAAAAAGAAATTCCGTGAGGGATTTCTTTTTTTGTGGCAATTTTGCACGCAAAAGGCTTTATAATAAACAAATGGTGAAAATTAACAGTAATTTTATGCAGTTATTTTAGAATTAAACATTGAACTTAAAGGTGAAGATTGTTATAATTAAACATAAATCACGTTCTATTGCGAAAAAAGTTGTAAAAAATCTACAAAAATTGGATTGGAGTATGGGAATAGGAGTGTAAAGAGTAAAGAAAAAACAAAGGAGAGAAGTCTATGAACAATTTAAAAATTTCAGTAAAGTTAATTTTAGCGTTTGGTGTGGCAGTTGCATGTTTGGTTATTTTAGGTGTAGCAAGTTATGTGAATCTAAATTCCCTGGATGCAGGACAAACAAGCATGTATATGTGTGGCGTCAGTGTGCAGGCCATCAGTGATGTGGATTCACGGATGCGAGATATCCGTGGCGAGGTTGCAAACTTGTCAAATGTAAAGTTTGAGGATGAGGTAGAAGAACGTTTGACAAAGGTAGCAGAGTATGAAGTTGAGGCAGTCAGATTGATGGATGAATACGAAAAGTATTTAGATGGGGCGCAAGAGGATGCTGAAAATTTAGCGAAGCTTAGAGGCTTGGTGGAAGAGTTTGTGAACAGTGTTGATCCGATTGGAGAAGCAGCACGGGCAGGGGACTTTGATGGTGCGGCTGACCTGATTGCAAGTGGAACCTATCGTGAAGCCCGCACGGCAGTCTATGATCATTTGTCGACAATGTTAGACTACAATGCGACGGCAATGCAAAAAACTGAGACAGAAGGAACCCAGCAATTTAATACATCTGTGACAATTATTATTACGGTGATAGTGCTTGCGGTGATTGCAACGGTATTATTTGCGGTTATTATTACCAGAAGTATCACTTCGGGTATTACAGAAATGAAAAAAGCGGCGGTAGAAGTGGCTGGCAAGAATATGACGGTACAGTTTAGTGCCAAATTATTGAAGCGAAAAGATGAAATCGGACAGCTTTCTGATGCATTGAATACAATGAAGAACAACATGCATGAAATTATTTCGCAGATTGTTACTTCAAGTAGTGAGATGGAAACAATGGCGAACCAGTCAAATGTAAAGTTTGCTGAGCTGAATGACCATATCCAGGAAATTTCCTCGGCGACAGAGGAATTATCAGCAGGAATGGAAGAGACAGCGGCATCTTCGGAAGAATTGAATGCAACGATGCAGGAAATCGACAATGCGGTGGAAACTGTTTCGACAAAAGCAACTGATGGCGCGAAGATGGCAGATGGTATTTCGGCAAAAGCGAGTGAGCTGAAGGTGAACTTCACGGAATCAAAACATAATTCAGATACCACCTTTACGACCATTCAAGGCAGTCTGTTGAAGTCATTAGATGATGCAAAGGCAGTAGAGCAGATTAACTCTTTGGCCGATGCTATATTAGGTATTACTAGTCAGACGAACCTTTTAGCACTTAATGCTGCAATTGAAGCAGCGAGAGCTGGCGAAGCAGGCAAAGGATTTGCCGTAGTAGCAGAAGAAATCAGGAATCTGGCAGAGAATTCAAAGGGAACGGCAACTCAGATTCTTGAAGTGGCTGAAGTAGTTGTAAAGTCAGTTGATTTATTAGTAAGTGATGCCAATAAGTTATTGGGCTTTGTGGAAAAAGATGTAACTGGTGATTATAATACCATGCTGAGTGCAACCGATGATTATAATGGTTCGGCAAATGATGTGAATGATATGACTTCTGACCTCAGTGCGACAGCAGAGGAATTGCAAGCTTCAATACAGACAATTCTGACCACCATTGATGAGGTTTCGAAAGCGGCCACAGAAGGGGCAACGACGACCACCAGCATCGCTGAACAGGTGAATGAAGTCACCATTAACGCAGATGATGTATTGAAGAATCTGAATCAGACCAGAGACAATGCATTGGCATTGAGTGAACTGGTAAAAGATTTTATAATTTAAAAAGCTAAAACGCCAAAAACACCCAAAAACACGGAAGGCAGGCTGATTTTTTTGGCCTGCTTTTTATTGGTAAATAATATCTACAAAAAGGGTATGAATTTTCTCGAAATGTATTGTAAAAAAAAAAATTGTATGTATAATGGAGTTAATACATTCATTTAGGGGATTCGCTGAAAACAGTAATGGGGAAATTATTATTTTAAGGAGATGACTAAATGAATAATTTAAAAATTGGAGTAAAACTTTCTTTGGCTTTTGGTATTGCAATGGTAGCAATGCTAGTATTGGGTTTGTTTGGCTATAGCAGCATTGACAAACTGAATACTGGACAGGATTCCATCTATATTTGCGGTAAGAGCATTGCGGCCATTAGTAATGCAGACTCATGTTTGCGTAATATTCGCGGAGATTTAGCGAATATGTGTATGGAAAGCTTTGCGGATCAGCTTGATGCTAAGGTGGAAAGCATAAAGGCTAATGAGCAGCAGATTCGTGATTACCTTGAGGAGTATAAAGGGTATCTGAATGGCAATCAGGAGGACACAGCTAACCTGACAGAATTAGAAACATACATAACGGCATATGAGAACAGCGTTGTACCAATTGAGGAGGCAGCAAAGGCTGGTGATTATGACAAAGCAGCGGATCTTATTGCTGGAGCAGACTATCAGAATGCGCGGGCAGCAGCATTTGATAAGACGACCGTTATGATTAATTGGAACTTAGAGCAGATGCAGAATACTGCGGATGATGGTACCGCGCAGTATGACAGTTCTGTTATGTTGATCATCATCGTTATCATCGTTGCAATTGTTATAGTTATCTTCTTCGCACTCATAATTACAATGAGCATTACCAGCGGCATGAGCGAGATGAAAGTAGCGGCTGGCGTTGTTGCAGATGGAGACTTGACGATACAATTTAGCAATAAGATTTTGAAACGTAAGGATGAAGTGGGAGAGCTTTCAGGTTCGTTGAACGTAATGAAAGAAAATATGCATAAGGTCATTTCTCAAATTGTAGTTTCCAGTCAAGAGATGGGAAAAATGGTTGATGATTCAAATGCACGATTTGTTGAGTTGAACGACCATATTCAGGAAATCTCATCAGCAACCGAAGAACTATCAGCTGGAATGGAAGAGACAGCAGCATCATCCGAAGAATTGAATGCAACCATGCAGGAAGTTGACAATGCCGTAGAAACAGTTTCGACGAAGGCAACGGATGGCGCTAAGATGGCAGACGGAATTGCTGAGCGAGCTGGCGGCTTAAAGGTAAACTTTACCGAGTCCAAACACAACTCAGATACCACCTTTACAACCATTCAGGGCAGTCTGTTGAAGTCATTAGAAGATGCTAAGGCAGTAGAGCAGATTAACTCTCTGGCAGATGCTATTTTAGGTATTACTAGTCAGACCAACTTGTTGGCTCTTAATGCCGCAATTGAGGCAGCGCGAGCTGGCGATGCAGGAAAAGGTTTTGCGGTAGTAGCAGAAGAAATTAGAAACCTGGCAGAGAACTCAAAGGGAACTGCAACCCAGATTTTGGAAGTAGCAGAAGTAGTAGTGAAGTCTGTTGACCTATTAGTAGGCGATGCGAACAAACTCTTGGATTTCGTAGAAAAAGATGTTACCGGTGATTATAACACCATGCTTGATGCAACCGATGATTATAGCGGAGCAGCAAATGACGTTAATGATATGACTTCTGATTTAAGTGCAACGGCAGAAGAATTGCAAGCTTCCATTCAGACTATTTTACAGACAATTAATGAAGTTTCCAGAGCAGCAACAGAAGGTGCAACAACCACAACCAATATTGCAGAGCAGGTGGGTGATGTAACCTTGAATGCAGATAATGTAATGAAGAACTTAGCTCAGACAAAAGAAAGTGCAATGGCATTGAGTGAGCTGGTTAAAGGATTTAAAATATAAAAAAATGTTGACAACCACTTCAGAAACTGTATAATTGTATTTACAGCTGACAAGACAGCTGCAAATCAATTATACAGGAGTGAAGAATATGAGGGATAATTTATCTAAGGTAGTCAGCGCGGCGCTTTTATGCGCAATTGGTATTGTAATACCAATGTTTTCACCAATTAAAGTTGTTTTGCCACCAGCATCATTTACATTAGGAAGTCATGTGGCAATTATGATTGCAATGTTTATTTCGCCGTCAGTAGCAGTAGCGGTTTCATTAGGAACAACACTAGGATTTTTCTTGGGTGGATTTCCGTTGGTAATCGTGTTACGGGCATTAACCCATGTGGTATTTGCATTAGGCGGAGCGATGGTATTAAAAAAATTACCAGCAATTTTGAAATCGCCGATTCAGTCAACTGTTTTTTCGTTAGTGATTGGTTTGGTCCATGCGATTTGTGAAGTGGCAATTGTAACAGTGTTCTTTGTCGGCGGTAGTTTGACAGATTATACAAAAAGCGGATATTTTATGTCCGTAGTACTGCTAGTTGGTGCTGGAACAGTGGTACACAGCATGGTTGATTTTGGAATCTCAGTGGCAGTTTGGAAAGCCCTTCGTTTAAGTAATGTGGTAAGACCAGCAGTGGCAACGGACTCAATGCAATGATAGTGAGTCCATTTGAGTAACGACGCTGTAAAATAAAGGGGATAATCGTGAAAAGGTTCTAGGTCCAATGTGGGCTTAGGACCTTTTTGGTGTATAATTTGTCTGAGAAAGAATAACTGTGGCTCTGGTATGTACAGATACCACGACGAAAATGGACAAGGTAACATTTCACAAAACGAGCCTCTTTAAACTGTGGCAAATATAGAAAATACAAAGGGTGTCGTGAATCAATTGACACTTGATGAGGCGCTGTGATAAAATTTGAATAGGAATATGTGTGTTTTCTGGTATGACCACAGAAAGAGAGGAAGCGAAGTAAGTGGAAAAGTTCAGAGTAATAGAAATTAAGAAAAGTGTTTTTGAGAATAATGATAAAGAAGCTGACAAGGTTCGCGAGGGGTTGAAGGCAGATAAGACCTTTTTGTTGAACCTGATGTCTTCCCCGGGCTCGGGTAAGACAACGACACTGATGCAGACAATACCACTGTTAAAAGAACGGATGCGCCTTGGCGTAATGGAGGCAGATATTGATTCAGATGTAGATGCCCACACAATCGCAACCGCAGGTGTCAAGGTAATTCAATTACATACCGGTGGCATGTGCCATCTTGATGCCGGGATGACGAAGCAGGGTTTAGAAGCACTGGGAACGACAGATGTGGATTTGGCAATTTTGGAAAATGTCGGCAATTTAGTATGTCCGGCGGAATTTGATACCGGAGCAGTTAAAAATGCAATGATTTTGAGTGTGCCGGAAGGTGACGATAAGCCACTTAAGTACCCACTAATGTTTTCCATCGTGGATGTGTTGCTTGTTAATAAAATAGACGTGATGGAATACTTTGATTTTGATTTCGAAGCATTGGAAGAACGAGTGATGAAGTTGAACCCGAAGATTACGATTATCCCAATATCTGCAAAAACTGGTCAGGGAATTGACAGATGGGCGGAATGGTTGCTTGAACAGGCAGAGGAATGGAACCAATAGTCACGAACCACATGGATGAACGGAGGATACAATAAATGAAAGACATTACGAAAATGATTTTCCCCGATTGGTACAAATGTCAGTTCAATCAAAAGGTGCTTGAGCTGGCAAACCATCTGGGACGAAAAAAGGGAAAAGAGACATTTCTGTGGGACGACCCGGAGTATGTCATTCTGGAAGCTGGCGTCGATAATGAGATGGCTGAGGTGGGATGTCACCTTGGAATTTATGAAAAGAAGACCACAGCAGAGATTGCGGCGGAAATGAATAAGCCACTGGACTATGTGGATGAACAGTTGAAGAAGCTGGCATATTACGGAGTGGCTTTTTGGAATACAGACAAAGAGCGTAATGAGGACGTGTTCTGGGCAGAGACATGGATACCGGGAACAATGGAAGTAATTGTCAATAGTCTGGAGAATTGCGAGAAGTATCCGATTATTGGTTATGCGATGGAAGCATACGGACGTGTGCGTGGACCCAAAAGTGCCGGTGCATTTCCAGTTGGCGTTGGTCTGATGCGTGTGATTCCAATTGAGTCGGCGCTTGATGGCAACAGCCATGCGGCATCTTATGAGGAAGTGTCAAAGTATTTAGAAGAAAATGATATCTTTACGGTAACTGCTTGTTCTTGCCGAACGGACCGTGAACTGATGGGCGAAGGCTGTGGTCATTTAAAAGAAGATATGTGTATTCAGATGGGCCATGCGGCAGAATACTATATTAAGACCGGCCGTGGTCGTCAGATAACGAGAGAAGAGGCATATGAAATTATTCGCAAAGCTGAAGCAAATGGTTTGATGCATCAGATTCCAAACGTTGATGGAAATGGTAAAACTCATGCGATTTGTAACTGCTGTGGCTGTGGCTGCTTGTCACTACGGACTGCGGAAATGTTTAAAAATAATGATATGGTCCGCTCGAACTATGTGGCAAAGGTGACGGCTGACAAGTGTGTGGCATGTGGCCAGTGCGTGGAAAATTGTCCGGTTAATGCACTGAAACTAGGTCAGAAGTTATGCTCATCCAAGCCGATTGTGGAGGATATCACGACGACAATAACACCACGTGACCGTAAGTGGGGTGAAGAATATTGGAACACCGATTACCGAATTAATCGTGAGGATGTTGTTGAGACAGGAACAGCGCCATGTAAGACGAATTGTCCGGCCCATATTGCGGTTCAAGGTTACATCAAGCTGGCTTCGTTGGGAAGATATCAGGAAGCGTTAGAACTGATTAAACATGAAAATCCATTGCCGGCAGTATGCGGACGAATTTGTAATCGTCGTTGTGAGGATGCTTGTACACGTGGTGATGTTGATGAACCAATTGCAATAGATGAAATCAAGAAATTTATTGCCCAGCAGGAATTATCAGAAGACAACCGTTTTGTCCCAGAGAAACGTCATGATTATAGTGATAAGAAAATTGCCATCGTTGGTGCCGGACCAGCCGGTCTTGCATGCGCCTATTATCTGGCATTGGATGGCTATACAATTACTGTCTTTGAAAAAGAAGAACAGCTCGGTGGAATGCTGACGATGGGAATCCCATCCTTCCGTTTGGAAAAAGATGTCGTTGCCGCTGAAATAGAGATTATCAAAGCAATGGGTGTTACCTTTAAGACTGGTGTTGAGGTCGGCAAAGACATAACGATTGACGACTTGAGAAAACAAGGCTACAAGGCGTTCTATCTGGCGATTGGTGCACAGGGTGGACGTAAGGTTGGCATTGAAGGAGAGAACGCCGAAGGTGTTATGAGCGGAATCGATTTCCTCAGAACTCTGAATATCGATGCTTCCAAACGTTTCGAAGGCAAAGTAGTAGTCGTTGGTGGTGGTAATGTTGCAATTGATGTATCAAGGACAGCAGTTCGTGCCGGTGCAACGAAGGTTCAGCAGTTTTGCTTAGAGAGCCGTGAGCAGATGCCGGCCGCCTTAGATGAAATCGAAGAGGCTGAGGAAGAGAACATTATCATCGGAAATGGCTGGGGACCAAATCGCATCATTACTGAGAACGGCAAGGTAACAGCAATTGAGTTTAAGAAATGTACCGCCGTATTTGATCAGGATGGCAGATTTAATCCGAAATATGATGAAAATGAACTGATGACGGTAGAAGCTGATTATGTATTGCTTTCAGTCGGTCAGTCGATTATCTGGGATAACTTATTAGAAGGAACAAATGTAAAGCTGCGTGGAAATGGAACGGTCGAGGCAGATGCATTTACTTATCAGACTGCTGAAGAGGATATCTTTACCGGCGGCGACGTCTATACTGGACCGCGTTTTGCGATTGATGCAATTGCGGCAGGCAAACAGGCAGCAGTCTCGATTCACCGTTTTGTTCAGCCGGGGCAGAGTCTGATTTATGGTCGTGACCGCCGTGAGTACAAGGAGCTTGACAAAGAGGCAGCCTTGTTAGACGGTTTTGATAATGCCAGTCGTCAGCGTCCAGCGGATGTGAAGGCGGAGAAGAAGGCCGAGGAATGCTTCCGTGATTTACGTGGAACATTTACCGAGGAACAGATGAAGAAGGAAACGGAGCGTTGCTTAGGCTGTGGCGCAACAGTTGTCGATTCCTATATGTGCGTTGGCTGTGGCCAGTGTACCACCAAGTGTAAATTCGATGCCATTAAACTGGAACGTATCTATGATGGTGAAGGTGTAGAATTCCTTGAGATGAAACCAGTTGTTGTAAAACAAATGCTAAAACGTCAGGGTAAAATTGTAGTTCGAAAAATTAAAGACGCGGTCAGTAGTGTGAAAAATTAAAATTTTTCACACGGCGAAAAACTAAAATTTTTCACACTACTTTGGAAGAATGGAGAATAATATGCATGAGCTTGGTGTACTTCTGGAGGTTGTGGAACAAGTAAAGCAGGTGGCCGCGGAAAATGACGTACAGAAGATTGAAAAACTAGTTTTACAGGTTGGTGAACTGTGTTCGATGATTCCGCGGTATATGAAGCAGTTATATCCGGCAGCAGTTGATGGTACGATTTTAGAAGGCTCTCAGCTAGTGATTGAGACAATACCGGGCAATGGTAAATGCCATTCGTGCGGAGAAGTTTACAATTTATTGGAAGGGCATGGCATTTGCCCAAGCTGCGGCAAAAAAGAATTTGAAATGCTTAGCGGTGATGAATTTTTTATAAAAGAAATAGAAGCGTATTAAACGTTATAAATGCAAAACGTAATAAGAGCCAGATGTCTTACGGAAAGACATTTGGCTCTCTTACGTGCGTCACAAGTGACGCACATTTCTATAATTATGGTGTTTTTGGCTCTGCTTTTGGAACGAGTTTCTTCGGCTTGCGACATGGGGCAGTTGATTCCCGGGTGATAAATTGTGGCCGTAGCAGTGTTTTGCTGACGGAAACGTGGTGCAGTAAGTTGGTTAGAGCCGCGTAGCCACATTTTCCTAACTCAGTTCGTTCCTGGCGAACCGTGGTCAGTGGCGGGTCTAAAAAGGTTGAAATCGGTAAATCATCGAACCCAACCACGCTAATATCTTCGGGAACAGAAAAACCACGCATCTGGCATTCAGTAATCACGCCGGAAGCAATTAAGTCATTGCCGCAGAGAATGGCGGTAGCGCCTTCGGCAAGAAAATTTGGCACATGATATTTCGCTGTGTCAGCAACGTAGTAGCCGTGGGCGATGAGGTTGTCGTTGATTTCTAAGTCGTGTGATTTCATATGCTCTAAAAAAGCTTGATGCCGCTGCTCGGAAACCATCGAATAGAGTGAACCATTTAAAAAGGCAATTTTCTTATGACCGAGCTGATGCAGGTGGTCAATCGCAATCTCGATGCCTTCGAGGTTGTCCGTACCGACACAGCAGACGTGGGGATTCTTCTTAATATAGTTATCGAACAAGACGGTTGGAATAGAGGTGTAGGCTAATTGCCGCATCCATTCATCGTGTAAAGCAAAGCCAACGAGGAAGCCGCCAGAAAAGCCATTCTTTAACATATAGGTATCATATTTCTCGGATAACTGAAAGGCTGGCGTGATAGGAACGACACTGACGCTCCAATTGTCACGAAAGGCAGCTTGTTTAAAACCTAAAATAATCTCATAGCCGAATTGGTTCACCGTCTCATAATCCATATTCTCGACAAAAAGGCAAAGCTTCTTATTTTCATCTTTTTTCATTTTCTTCGATTTGTATCCCATTTCAACGGCGGTATCAAGAACCATTTGCCGCAAATCGTCGCTGATGTCACTCGCTCCGCTCAATCCTTTTGAAACGGTGCTGACGGAAACGCCTAATCGATTGGCGATATCTTTAATTGTAACCATTGCTTCCTCCGATATTCGTAAGTTGTTATATAACGAATTATATAGAAAAAATACATGCTTTACAATAGCTAACAAAATATTTTCGAAAACTTTAAGAAAAACAGTTGTCAATATTCACAAGTTTGTAACTAAAAATACGTCAAAAATGTCAAAAATGATTTTAATGGTAACGTTTCCATTGACAAAAGTGCTAACGAAGGGTAGAATTAGTATCAGATACGAAACTTAACGAAAATTAATGAAGCAGTGGGGGAAGATAAGTTGGAAGCAAAGGAGTTGACTAGGGGAGCCGGAATTCTGATGGCCATTACGAGTTTGCCATCGCCATACGGAATCGGTACTTTGGGAGACAGTGCACTTCGCTTTATTGATTTGCTGGTGGATTTAAAACAAAGATACTGGCAGGTACTGCCGATAGGGCCGACAAGCTTTGGAGATAGCCCTTACCAATCCTTATCCGCCTTTGCCGGGAATCCATATCTGATTGACTTGGACCATCTGGTCACATCCGGCTTGCTGTTAGAATCAGAGGTATTGAGTGTTAAGTGGAGTAGCGATGATAAAGATATTGACTACGCAAGTCTTTTCGAACATCGTTTTCAGGTACTGAATCAAGCATATGAGCGATTTGACCAGAATCAGCTAAGTTATGAAGCATTTGTAAAAGAGAATACATATTGGTTGGATGATTATGCCGAATTTATGGCAATCAAAACGCACCTTAATAATAAGGAATGGACATTATGGGAAGACGGTTTGAAAAATCGGCAGCCGGAAGTATTAAGTCAGTACCGCAGCAAATTACATAACCAGATTGGCTTTTGGAAATTTGCACAATATCAATTTTTTGAACAGTGGCAGCAACTAAAGCAATACGCCAATGCCAGAGGGGTCCAGATAATCGGTGACATTCCATTTTATGTCGCACTTGATAGTGCCGATGTATGGGCAGACAGAAAACAGTTTCAGGTAACCAGCGATGGTGTGATGGAAAATGTAGCGGGAAGCCCGCCGGATCATTTTTCGGAAGACGGTCAGAAATGGGGAAGCCCATTGTATGATTGGGATTACATAGAAAAGCAAGAATTTTCCTGGTGGAAAATGCGAATTAGCGCAAGCGCAAAATTATACGATGCCATTCGCATTGATTATTTCCTCGGAATTATTAAATATTACAGTATTCCAGCGGATGAAGCTGGGGCACGAGGTGGCAAATGGAACAAAGGTCCCGGTAAGAAATTAACCGATGCCATTGAAGATGCGCTAGGCAGTTGTCAGGTAATTGCCGAAAATGTGGGATATCTAATCCCCGGAGCAAAAAAGCTTGTTGCCAGAATTGGCTGGCCGGGAATCAAGATTTTGATGTTTGCCTTTGATGGTGATACGGCAAATGAACATCTTCCTCATAATTATAGTGAGACAAATCAGGTAGTATATGCAGGTACCCACGACAATGAAACGATTGTCGGACATTTTCGAGATAAGACCGAGTATGAATTGGCGTACTTGTATGAATATATGGATATTAGTACCAAGGATGAAATACCGGATGCATTTATCCGGCTGGCATATGGCAGTGTTGCCGATGTGGTGATTGTCCAGATGCAGGATGTTTTAAAACTGGGCAACGAAGCCCGGATGAATCAGCCTTCAACAGTGGGGCACAATTGGCGCTGGCGGGTCGGCCAGGATACGCTGAGCGAAGAACGACGAGCGTGGATTCGCACAATGGCAACGGTCTACCGTCGATAAAAACCTATCATTGATAGGCGAATGTTAAGGAAAGTCCCCCTCAAAAGCAGGCGGCGGAATGTGGTATGAGATGAGCAATCATTTTATATAAAAACTATGAAAAAAGAAAACAACACCTAAAAGGAGAGGAAACAATGAAAAAGAAAGCATTATCATTACTTCTTGCAACCGCTATGGTAGCTTCTATGGCAGGATGTGGCAGCAACAACAATGACAAAACAAACGCACCAGCAGCAAATAACGGTGGCGCAAACTCTGAGGCAGATGATGCAGCAGATGACGTAGCAGATGATGGGGAAGAAGAGGCAATTACTTGTACTCTTACTGTATGGGGACCTCAGGATGATCAGTCAGAAGAATTAGGCAACTGGCTTCCAACGATGTGTGATAAATTTGCAGCAGAGCATCCAAATTGGGATATCACATTTGAATATGGCGTATGTGCAGAAGGTGAAGCAAAAGCTACTGTAACTCAGGACGTTGAAGGTGCAGCAGATGTTTACATGTTTGCAAACGATAACATTGCTACATTAGTAGCAAATAATGCTTTAGCAAGATTGGGCGGAAGTGCATTAGAAGCAGTTCAGGCAACAAACTCAGAAGCAATCATTAATTCCGTTTCCATTGATGGAGCAGTTTACGGAATTCCATTTACAACAAATAACTGGTATATGTACTATGACAAGAGTGTATTCACAGAAGATGATATCAAGAGCCTTGATACCATGTTAGAAAAAGGAAAAGTATCTTTCCCATTAGCAAACTCTTGGTATAATGCATCTTTCTATGTAGCTAACGGTGGTACCATGTTCGGCGATGATCAGATGGATGAAGCAGCTGGTATCGACTTCGGCGGCGAAAAAGGAACACAGGTTACAGATTACTTAGTTGATTTAGCAGCAAATCCAAACTTCGTTCTTGATGACGCAGAGTCTGGAAAAGCAGCAATCCGTGATGGCAGCGCAAGTGTATTATTCTCAGGTTCTTGGGATGCAGCAGTAGCAAAAGAAGCATTTGGCGATAACATGGGCGTAGCAGCACTTCCAACTGTTAAAATTAACGGTGTAGATTGCCAGATGAAAGCATTCGCTGGTTCAAAAGCAATTGGTGTAAATCCTAACTGTGAAAATCAGCAGGTTGCAATCGCATTAGCACAGTTCTTAGCAGGTGCAGAAGCACAGTTATCTCACTATGAGTTAAGAGGTATCGTTCCATGTAATACTGATTTATTATCTCAGGAATCTATTCAGGCTGACGCAGTTGTAACAGCACAGAATGCAGCATTTGATAACACCTCTATTACACAGCCATTCGTAAAAGCAATGGATAACTACTGGACACCAGCAGAAAACATGGGTAGAGCAATCATTAACAAAGAAGTAACTCATGACAATGCAGCAGAAAAGACAGAAGCATTTAACACATCAATGAATACATCTGAAGCAGAGAATGCAACAGAGTAATAATTTGACAGTGCAAAAATATAGGTAACAGGCAAAAATCGGGGTGTTATATCATGTGACACCCCGAAAGTGCCTTTGCCTGTTTTGATGAGGAGGCTATAGCATGAAGATGCAGTCCAAGGAATTTAAGGAAAAGAAGAAAAAAGGAAAAGATTTTCAAACTCCTTATACACTGGCAAATGCGGTGATAAAAGGAAACGTTTTAACAAAGCTTTCAATGTTAATTATGGGTCTGGGAAATATCTGTCACAAGCAGATTTTGAAGGGGCTGATGTTTCTAGCAGTTGAAATCGGTTATATCGCATATATGGTAAACAGCGGTATCTATAATCTGTCAATGTTGCCATCATTGGGAACGAGAGCACAGGAAGAAGTATGGAATGAGAAAAAGGGCGTATATGAGTATGTAGCAGGTGATAATTCATTGCTATTATTGCTCTATGGAGTGACGACAGTCTTTATCACGGTACTTTTTATCGTGGCATGGAAAGAAGCGGTCAAAAGTTCTTACAAATCAGAGGTTCTTGCAAAAGAGGGTAGCCATCTGAATACATTTAAAGAAGACATTAATAGTTTGTTTAATCAAAATTTACATAAATTTTTGCTGTCATTGCCGTTAATGGGTATCTTGATATTTACAATATTACCATTGATATTTATGATTACAATGGCATTTACCAATTACAGTAAGCAAAATGACCATACCGTATTATTTGATTGGGTTGGTCTTGCTAATTTCCGTAAGGTTCTGAGCATGAACGACTCAATTGGTCAGACCTTCTGGGCGGTTCTGGGCTGGACGATAATATGGGCATTCTTTGCAACGTTTTTGAACTATATTTTTGGTATGATTCTGGCAATTGTCATTAATCGGAAAGAAACTCATGCAAAATCCTTCTGGCGGTTTTGTTTTGTATTATCGATTGCAGTACCTCAGTTCGTGTCATTGCTGATTATGCGAACGATGCTGAATGAAAACGGTCCGGTCAATGTAATATTAAAAAATCTTGGTATTATTGATAAGTCATTGCCATTTTGGACCAATGCAACCTGGGCGCGTGTGACGGTTATTATCATTAACCTTTGGGTTGGTATTCCGTATACCATGATGCAGGTAACGGGTATATTGAAAAATATACCAGGCGAGCTGTATGAATCAGCTAAAATTGATGGAGCAACAGCGATTCAGACATTCTTTAAGATTACCTTGCCATACATGCTGTTTGTAACGGCACCATATTTGATTACCAGCTTTACCGGTAATGTAAATAACTTTAACGTAATTTTCCTATTATCTGGCGGAAGTCCAACCCCGGTTGGCCGAACGGCGGGAAAGACGGACCTTTTGGTGACGTGGCTGTATAAGTTGACCATTGATAAGCAGTTCTACAACCTGGGTGCGGTTATTGGTATCATGACCTTCGTCGTGTTGGCAATTGTGGCATTAATTACCTATCGGAATACAGGTTCCTACAAAGATGAGGAGGGATTCCAATAATGAGCAAACAGATTAAGAATACAGCAAAAGCAAAGAAAACAGTCGCAAACGTATTTGTGCATGCATTTTTGGCAGTGTTGGCAGTCGTATGGTTATTTCCGATATTCTGGGTAATCTTAACCAGTTTTCGGCAGGAAAGAGGTTCCTATGTATCAACCTTTTTCCCAAAGAATTATACATTTGACAATTATATCAGACTATTTCGGGATACAACGATTTTGAATTTTCCACAGATGTTTATGAATACATTGATTATTGCGGTATTTTCATGTATAATATCATCATTCTTTGTACTATCAGTGGCATATACAATGTCACGGTTGCGTTTTAAAATGAGAAAGCCATTTATGAATGTGGCTATGATTTTGGGATTGTTCCCGGGCTTTATGTCAATGATCGCAGTATACTATATTTTAAAAGCAGTGGGACTATCGGAAGGCTCGATGATTCGAGTGGCCTTGATTCTGGTCTACTCGGCCGGTACTGGTACCGGATTCTACATTGCCAAAGGATTTTTTGACACGATTCCAAAGGCTTTGGATGAAGCAGCAATTTTAGATGGCTGTACAAAGTTTCAGGTGTTTACCAAAATAACGGTTCCGCTTAGTAAACCGATTATTGTATACACGGTATTAACAGCGTTTATTGCACCTTGGTTGGACTTCATTTTTGCGAAGGTTATCTGCCGGGCAGATGCAAAATATTATACCGTTGCGATTGGTTTGTGGAAGATGTTAGAAAAAGAGTATATAGATAACTGGTTTACAGCATTTGCAGCGGGAGCGGTATGTATTTCGATTCCGATTGCAGCACTATTTGTATATATGCAGCGATTCTATGTAGATGGACTATCCGGTTCGGTAAAGGGTTAAGTAAGTTCAGAGAGGCTGTTGTGAATATATTTTGCAACAGCCTCTCTTTTACGCTATAGAGAAATGTTGAGGAGGTATAACATGAAGAGAAGATTACAAGCGTTATTATTGGCACTTTGTCTGGCGGCAACGACATTATTTGCTGGATGTGATTCACCGGGAAAAGCGACGGCAGACAAGCTAAATATCATTGATGACAATTATCGTACTTATTACGAAGTATTTTTGTACAGCTTCTATGATAGTGACGGTGATGGTATTGGTGATATTCAAGGGTTGATTGAGAAGCTGGATTATATCAACGATGGCGACGATACAACCGATACTGATTTGGGATGTAATGGTATATGGCTGATGCCGATTATGCCATCAACGACCTATCATAAATACGATGTAATGGATTATCAGGAAATTGACCCTGAATATGGAACAATGGACGACTTTGAGGAGCTGATGGCAGCCTGTCATGAGCGTGGTGTGAATGTCATTATTGATTTGGTTATCAACCACACTTCGTCAAAGCATCCGTGGTTTAAACAGGCATGTGCATATCTTGAAGGTCTTGGAGATGCAGAACCATCAGAAGCCGACTGTCCATACTTTGGTTATTACAATTTTACCAAGGAGAAAACAGGTGGCACCTATTATCAGGTCGGCGAAACGGGATGGTATTACGAAGCGCCATTTTGGAGTGAAATGCCTGACTTAAATCTGGGCAATCAGACGGTACGTCAGGAAATCGAGGAAATAACCGGCTTTTGGTTAGATTTGGGTGTGGATGGCTTCCGCTTGGATGCGGCAAAGGAATATTATTCGGGCCAAAATAGCGCCAATGTTGAGGTGTTGACGTGGTTTAATGAAATGGTGAAGGACAAAAAAGAAGATGCTTATATCGTAGCGGAAATATGGTCAGATATGGCGACGTATTCGCAGTATTATGAAAGCGGAATTGATAGCTGCTTTGACTTTGCATTTGCCGATACAGATGGAATTATTGCCAATACGGTGAAGAAAATATCTGGTGTAACGGCTGAAAATTATGGCAAGAAATTGGCTAAACTGGATGAAACATTTGGTGAATATAATGAAAACTACATTGATGCACCATTTTATACTAACCACGATTTAGGCAGAAGTGCAGGCTACTATTCGGGTGATAACAGTGAGAGCCAGACGAAAATTGCCGCTGCAATGAACCTGATGATGAATGGCTCGGCATTTGTGTATTATGGTGAAGAACTGGGCATGAAGGGCGCAGGAAAAGACGAGAACAAGCGGGCACCGATGCAGTGGCAGACGAATAAAGATGCTGAGGGCATGTGTAATGGACCGATTGACATGGATTCAGTGAAAATGAAATATGGCAGCCTTGAGGAACAGCAGGAGGATTCAGCATCCATTTATCATTACTTCAAGCAGGCAATTAAAATGCGGAATACCTATCCGTCAATAGCACGCGGAGAAGTAACGTTCTTAGATGATTTGTCTAATGAAGATATCTGTGCCATTACCAAAGAATACGAAGATGAGAAAATCATGATTATCTTCAATATTTCGGAAAATGAAAATACGATATCACTATCGAGCGATATGAAAATGCGCGGCACCCTTTTGACTGGTGAAAATGAAGTGACATATGAAAAGGGTGAACTGGTAATGCCAGCCTACTCCATAGCAATTTTTAAGTAGAAATAATCTTGACAAAACATGTTATATCTTGTAAAATTATCTTTGCTGTGACATAGTTTGCAGCAAATGCCTGGTTAGCTCAGTTGGTAGAGCAGAGGACTGAAAATCCTCGTGTCTCTGGTTCGATTCCGGAACCAGGCAGTTTTCTTAAAGAAGCTGTTGCAATTTAGTTGTAATAGCTTTTTGTTTTTAGAAAACGATGTATGATGGAACAATTGGGTGTGCTAAAGAGGAGGAAAACTATGGATTGGAAAAAGATTTGTCAAGGGATAGGGTGGACGGTTGTTGTGCTGGGAGTATTAGGCTCTATTGCAATGGCATACACGAACGGAATAGTAGAAAACCGGTATTATACAGAACGGAGTATGTTTATGACACTGCTTTGGTTTGTAGTCGGTTTGTTTAGTACCGCACTTTCAGCCACGTTATTCTTGGGCATGGCAGAGATACTAGAGAAGCTTGAAAATATGAATTCAGACGTTTATACAGTAAAACGTGCAGTAACAGAAATGAAAAGTGATTCGGATGATCAAAAAAAGTTAGAAATAGGTGAAGCCTGGAGATGTAGTCGCTGCGGCAAAGTAAATATGAACCATACCGGGGTTTGTGGCTGCGGTCAGAGTAAATCACAGAGTATATCAGCACAAAGCGGTCAGTAAATAAAAAATTGAATTTAATGAGGAAAAGTGTTGACTTGAATTGTTGGCGGTGATATTATAGTAAGGCAGCTAAGAAAAGTTGCAAGCAAATCAGGTCACATTTGCGGGTGTAGTTCAATGGTAGAACACTAGCCTTCCAAGCTAGATACGTGGGTTCGATTCCCATCACCCGCTTGATGCGATAGTGGCGTAGTTGGTAACGCGCGACCTTGCCAAGGTCGAGACCGCGGGTTCGAGCCCCGTCTATCGCTCTCTAGTAAAATGAAGGGTTCCGGAGATTTCCGGAATCTATTTTTTTACCCTTTTTTGGATTTTTCAATGTTTTTTTCAATGGATTCTAGTTATATTTTGTTTAGTACAGAATAAAAACTTTCGTCAAACGACATGGACATATACGAACCAATATACTAAAATCAATTTAGGAATAACCGTGTAGCAGGGTGCGTTGACCCTCCCATCATTAAGAGAAGGGAGGAACGCCTATGAAAAATCATTACGATTTAAAAGATATACTGACCTTTGGTCTGTTTCTTTTGGCACTCCTTACCTTTATTTTTACATTTAGGTAAGTAGCCTTACATAGAAAAACCACCCTCATATACTTTGACCAGTAAAGGGTGGAGTTTCTAACCATATAAACGGGTCAACCCCTTGTGGGCGGTTGTTCCTTTTCTAATTATGTTTCTAAAATAAATATATCATGTTTGTAGGTATTTGTAAACAATTCATTAGATTATTTCGTGCATTGTAGGAACAAATCCCATGCATATTGAAAACCAGCTTTAAACATAATTTCATCATTTTTGTTTCCGTATTCAAATATCATTTCTTCCAGTTTCTCGTAGTCTTCATATTCTAACTTAGATTTCAACCATGAAATATTAAAGTCGTTCTTTTTTAGCAACTGGGTAAATTCTGGTTGGGTGATAGCTGTCTGGTATATTTCTCGTATTCGGTCATCCATATTTGTCCCTCATCTTTCCGTCATTATATCATTTTAGAGTTTATAACGCTAAAAGCAAATAGAGTTTATAACTCTAGGATAAAATGAATAAAAAAAGGGGGAACTATGGATTACATTAAAATATTACGTGCATTACGTGAAGACAACGATTATACACAAAGAGAAATAGCGGATGTTTTGAATATTGGTCAGCGTACCTATGCCGATTATGAATATGGTAAAACAAGGATACCTCTTGATTCTATAATTAAGCTAGCTGAATTTTATAATGTTGATATGAATTATATTTGTGGTGTTAGTAATATTAAAAAACACTTTCCAAAATAAATTCCATAGTCCAATATTATCTCTTCCAGCTATAATATAAGCAAACAAAAGTTAAGGAACAAAACAAATGAGTTCAATGATAGGAATAATAATAGTATTAATTCCATTTCTGTTAACCGGATGGAATATTTGTTCATTTATATGGTACCTCATATACAAAGAGGAGGCTGACTATTTCAAGATAATTGAAGTGGTCGCAATGTGTATTGGAATGCTTTATTTAAGCATATATATTGCAATTTCAGATATTGACTTTTTGACGAGCTGGAACACTCAGCTTTACAATGCAGAAAAGCATAGTTTTATTTCTTCAGATTATTGTTTGACCATCATCATTATTCTATTGGTAGCTTTTATTGGTTACTTATTAATCCGTTTTATTTCAGTGTTTAAACAATCACCCATCGTAACTGCATTTGGAATTTCGGCTGTATATTTAGGAATCGGAATCTGTGTGCTATTTTGTATTCAAACAATCAGCGATTTCATTCTAATTCTGGTGCCGATTAATTGTATTATTATATGGATAAAATCCATTTATATCATTGTGTATCAGAAAAACGAGCTTTTGCAGAGTGGAGCATCCTGTGTAAAACACAAAAAACTAATGAGTGTACTAAATAGAGCAATCAACCTCCCTTGGATAGCGCTTATTTTGGTGATTCCATTGCTTGGAGTTATTGTAGCGATATTGTTCCTAGTGGGGCAAGAGCCTGCTAGTATCATAAAAGCGTGGACAGAAACAGCAGATTGGACGATGTCACAAAAGATTCCGCCTCAAAATATACACTATGATGAACATTATTTATGTACGGTAGCGGCAGGCGGACACAGAAAGATAGTAAAGCCCCTTAGAACGGGCATGCGTCATGGACATCGTGTTGTTGTCAACCGGCAGCTATGTGTGGCAAATGCTTTTGAGCAAGTGCTAATGGAAAAGATGCCGGCATTTCACAAATCAATAAGGAATATCTATGACCGGACAGGGTATCCGATATCCAAGCATATTCATTCTAAGATTATTGCGGATATCATTTATTTCATCATGAAACCACTGGAATGGTTATTCGTTGTTATTTTGTATACAGTTGACGTAAATCCTGAGAATCGGATTGCGGTTCAGTATCCACATGTGGCAATACCATCACATCATATTTAATTGTATTCAATTGAATCGGTCATTTTTTTATAATATCTTTGTGCAATTATGCGCCTATTCTTAATCTAATCTTAATTTGCACAAGACCACATTATGTTAAGATTTTCATGTATGAAAAGTCAAATAGGAGGAACAAAACATGAAGGTGAAAAGAATACAGTTAATTGTTTTAATGGTGTTAAGTTTCAGTGTAATGTCATGCCTTTTTACAGCATGTAGTTTTTTGGGAGAATCAAAAAAAGAAAATCTAACAAATGAAACATATGATTTTGGAAACATCCTAAAACCAAATGATTGGGTTTATAACGTGGGTACATTTAATGACAATGAAAAAATGTATTTAGTTATCAGCAGACCAGAAGATGAGGAAACATTGACCCTGCTTTGCCTGATGGAAAAATCCGATGATGCATGGATTCTCACGGAGCAATACGAGCTGCCGGAACTTGGCGAAGACCAATTTCTACTGAATGCCTATCTACTCGAGGATGGTTTAACCTTTATAACTGATATAGCAACCATGCAGACATCCGAGGATGGAGACAGCTACTATAGCACAGCCATCTATGTATCATATATAGGGGAAGAGGGAATTAGTGCAGGAGAAGAATTTATTCTGGCGGAAGTTGAAAATAGTTCATTGCTGGAAACGGAATATGGCATGAACAAAGATAAGTGTGAAATGAGTTTAGCGGGTCAGGTGAACCAGAGCATTTATGTAACAATTCACTCAGAGGATTATACGCAGATTATTGCTGCGGAACTGGATGTGGATACAAATAAAATAACAGCAACGACGGATGTAACTGAGTTTGAGCTTTTTTCAGATTTAGAAAATTATGAAAACGATAATGAAAAATGTCTTATTTATGTGTCTCAATTTTATCCGAATGAAAAAGGGAATATAGAGGCGTTATATGTGTATAAGGCCTTGTCAGAGGAAACATGGGCGGTTATTTATGAATATGACTTGGAAAAAAATAAGGTTAATAATATTGCCAATACAAAGATCCAAAACCTGATGTGTGAAGTGGATGGAGAGACTTATAGTATGGATCAATTTTACCGTTCTGGCTTGTCGAATGATGGAAAGAGTCTACTATATGTTTTTTTCAATCCAACAGAGTTGGTTAGTCAATCTGTCATTTGTGGGCTTTCTATCGAGGCTATAAAAAAAGGGGATTCCCCTCTGGGAGATTCACCTCTAGGCGATTCCCCTCTGGGGGAAGAATATCAGGGCGCTACCTATGACCAGTATGATACCTCCGATTTTCCGGAAGTTTACCGAAATAAAACCGCAGAAGAGGAAAAGACGGGAGTCTATTATGAGATATTTGTTCGCGCCTTTGCAGATTCGGATGGTGACGGAATTGGTGATTTTAATGGTATCACAGCGAAGCTCGACTATTTAAAGGAGTTGGGTGTAGATGGAATCTGGCTGATGCCAATTAATGAATCGTCGTCATATCATGGTTATGATGTGAAGGATTACTATAACGTAAATCCTGATTATGGTACTGAGGCTGATTTTGAAAATCTGATTGCAGAGGCGCATAAGCGTGATATCAAGATCATCATGGACTTGGTTTTAAACCATACGGGGGCAGATAATGCCTGGTTTGAGGATGCACTGACAGGAGTCGACAGTGAATACAGGAATTATTATCGCTGGACGGTAAAAGACGATACACTTGATTATTCCAGTAATGCGATGAGTCTTTATGGTGATAGTGCCTGGAGAAAAGTTGGAGATGCCTATTACTATGCGATATTTACCAATCAGATGCCGGATTTGAATTACAACAATGAAGCAGTTCGTGAAGAAGTAAAATCAATTGCTGAAAAATATTTAGCGATGGGTGTTGATGGATTCCGACTTGATGCGGCAATCCATATTTATGGGGCAGGTGAATTTGCTCAGATGAAGGACCGCGAAAGTGCCAATCTACAATGGTGGAATGAATTTTCCGCGTATTGTGAGAGCATCAATCCAAATGCCTACATCGTTGGTGAAGCGTGGGAGGATGATAATATCTTTGCCCAATATGCCGTACCGTTTGATTCCAAATTTAATTTTTCATTTCAGGAAGATATGATTTATGCTATTTCGCAGGAGAAGGCGGAAACTATTGATGGTAAGAGTCTGGGAACAAGTCTGGAAGAAATCCGCGCAGCATATGATGAATATGATGAAAATTTTTTGGATGCAGTATTTGCCACGAATCATGATCAGGACCGATTGATGTCACAAGTAGGAACGACAGAAAAATCCCGATTAGCTGCCAATATTTATCTGAGCCTGCCGGGGAATCCATTTATTTATTATGGTGAAGAAATCGGGATGATTGGAAGCGGAAATGATGAATATAAGCGAACCGGATTTTTGTGGGAAGATGACAGCAGCTATAATACAAGCTGGATTGAGGATGACCAGAATGGCAAAACAAAGTCATTGCTCGAACAGCAGAAGGAAGATGATTCGTTATACCATACGTATCAAAAAATAATTGCCTTTCGAGGGGCGAATGATGCATTGCTTTATGGTGATTTCCAAGCACTTGATGTCTCAAATGATGCAGTGCTGGCATATACCAGAAGCTATAAAGAGGAAACATTGATGGTATTACATAATCTTTCGGGAAGTGATGTCACTATTTCCTTGGCTGGGGCAGATGTCAGGGATGCTGCTTTTGTCAGCGGTGGTCAATATAAAATCAATGGAGACAAAATTGTGCTTGGCGCATATACCAGTTTAATCTTGAAATAGCAGCGGTTAATTTCTTGAAAAATGGACTGGCTCCAAAGCATCGTCTAATGACTCAAAGGCATATCCTTTACCATGAAGCGTTTCTAACACCGTTGGGAGCGCTTCAAAGGTAGCCTGCTTTCCAGGAGCATCATGCATCAGAACAACTGGATTCTCAAAAAAAGCAACATTGTCGCAAATATTACTGATAATCATATCTGTTTCTGTCAAATCACTTCCGTCCCCGGAACTGACATTCCAATCATAGTAAATAAAACCACGTCGTTCCATTTCGGTAATAATGGCATCTGTAATCTTACGTTCACCTTTGGCGCTGCCACCAGGAAAACGAAAGAGGGTTGGTCTTTGTCCAGTCTCTTCATAGACCCAGTCGTAGACTTTTTCAAAGTCACTTAAAAAAGCATCTACAGATTCATAGATTTTATTATAATCATGACTGTAAGAATGAAGCGCAAGGGTATGGCCACGCGCCACAATTTCGGAAAGATATTCGGTGTTCTTTGCTTCGGCTTTGTAGACCACAAAAAAGGTGGCTTTGGCATTGTATTGATCTAACAAATCTAACACCTGTGGGGTTAGATAAGAAGGTCCATCATCAAAAGTTAGATAAACAGTTTTGTCGGAAATGGAGTCTTTATTATCGTAGGCCTTTGATGCATATAAGTCAGGATATTTATTCTTGTAGCTGGTATCTGAAGACGCATTGCCATCACTGTCTGAATCGGTATCGGACATCAATGTCTGACATTCGGCCAGTTGTTCAGTTAGTTCGCTAATATAAGATTTTTGGCCGGAAACGCTGGCTTCGGCAGCGGCTAACTGTGCCTCTAAATCAGAAATCTCCAGATGCAGCTTGTCTACTTCGGAAGAAAGCTGCTCCTCCTGGTTGACGCGATTATTAATATTGTTATTTGAACTGCAACCGGAAAGTAGGCCGCTAAAAAGACTAAGAGTGATAATTGTAAAAATAAATTTTTTCATAAAATAACCATGCCTTTCACACTGCTCCTAATGTATAGTATTAAATTAGTATAGTGAATCGGTTTTAGCGTATCAAGTGAGTTAAGGTAAAATTAAGAAAAGTATAAAACAATTTTCGGACTTTGCTTGCAACAAAGTTTTTTTCTTATTATAATGGTAACAATGTGTTTTTATACTATAGAAGCAATTGAAAGCAAAAGAAGTGAGGGATAAGGTTGAACAAAAATGCGTGTTCAACTATTGATTTAAGTGCGCTTCGCAACGCGCAGATGAGGTATATCAATGATAAATAAGGAAGTATTAGAATTAAAACGCCGTTTTAAAAAAGAAAGCTGTACGTTTACGAGAATGTGCGGCTGCTATGTCGATGGCGAGAAAAATCGGGTCACGGATTTGAAAGAAACCTTTTTAAATCTGGAGGATGAAGAATTCTACAAATATCTGGACATTGCCAAAAAGGTATTGTCGGGAACGCTGGGAAATAATTTATTGCAGTTAGATTTTCCGCTTGAGGAAGAAGGAACCGGCGGCAGACAGCAGTTTTTGATGGGACTGCGTGATAGTAAGCTGAAAAATGATGATTTATTGGAACGCTTTTATGAGATGGTGATGGAGAATTATGACTATGCGGGTCATTATCTGATTCTGGTTTTCCATGATGCCTATGATGTTATGACGAGAACGAGCGATAATAGCAATTTGGATGAGTCAGAAGAGGTGTTTGAGTACATGCTGTGTGCGATTTGTCCGGTAACCTTGTCAAAGCCAGGGCTTGGCTATCGCCAGGATGAGAACCGCATTGGGCCGCGGATTCGTGACTGGATTGTCAATGTGCCAGACAGTGGGTTCTTGTTCCCAGCCTTTAATGACCGCAGCACCGATATTCATTCGCTTCTATTTTATACCAAGGATGCCAAGGAACCTCATGCGGAGTTTATGGAGCTTGGACTAGGCTGTACTTCGAAGCGGACGGCGACAGAGCAGAAAAATACGTTTACCAATATCATCAAAAAGGTCTGTGGTGAGGATAGTGAAGAGGGTGAAAAAATCCTCTTAGAAATGCAGGAAAACTTAAATGAGCTGGTGGAAGAACACGAAGCAGTTAGCGAAAAAGATGCCGAGCCAATGGTGCTGACCAAGGAGACAATGCTGAAGCTAGCAACCAATAGCGGTGTACCGGAAGAACGGATGACACAGATGGAACAAGCATATACCGAGGAATTTGGGCTGGAACCGCCGGTCGCAGAGCATTTGATAGACACCAAGGCATTAGCGGTAAATGAACAGAAGAAAAAAGAACAGGAGCTGGAGCAGCAGGTTGAGGTATTGCAGCAACAGCTTGAGGAGCGCAAGCTCATTGCCGGTGATGAGGAAGAAAATACCGTCAAGACTTATGACGTAATCCTTCGCGTGAAGCCGGAAAAAGTCAATCAGATTAAATCAGAAACAATTAATGGTCAGAAGTGCTTGGTTATTCCAATGGCTGACGACGAACATGTAAATGTAAATGGCATCAATACAAGCGTATAAAGTCCCCCCTCGACAAGCTCGTGGGGATGTATAGGAGCATTATGAGAAACAATAAATCAGCAATGGGGCACGGTTTGGCAATTATCACTATTTTTATCTGGGGGACGACCTTTATTTCGACGAAGGTATTATTGGAAACATTTGCACCAGTAGAAATACTATTTGTGAGATTTGTAATTGGATATTTGGCGTTATGGCTCCTTGCACCACGAATATTACATATCAAAGAAAGAAAACAGGAACTCTATTTTCTGGCGGCTGGCTTGGCAGGTGTAACCTTGTACTATCTGCTGGAAAACATTGCCCTGACCTACAGTTATGCTTCAAACGTAGGCGTAATTACATCAGTTGCCCCATTTTTTACAGCCATCTTTACGTGGCTGGTTTATCGTGGGAAACGTCCGGGCATCCGATTTTTTGGCGGATTTGCAATTGCAATTTTAGGAATAGGATTAATTAGTTTTCAGGGAACAGGTGAAATAGCAGTGAATCCCATCGGTGATTTGCTGGCCTTATGTGCATCGGTGATGTGGGCAATTTATTCCATCATAATAAAGAAAATTACGACCTTTGGATATTCAACCGTGTTAGTGACCAGGCGGACTTTTTTCTATGGTATTTTGTGCATGACTCCGGCCCTGCTTTTGATGGATTTCGAAATGATTTCACCATTGACTGGTGGTGCGAAATCAATCTTAAACTTTCTGTTCTTAGGCATTTTGGCCTGTGCAATTTGCTTTGTGACATGGAATTTTGCGGTGAAACATATTGGAGCAGTCAAGGCCAGTATCTATATTTACGCCATTCCGGTGATAACGACAATTGCTTCGGCACTTATTTTGAAGGAGCAAATAACGCCGATGGCGATTGCAGGTATTGCTTTGACATTGGTCGGATTGTTTTTATCGAATGAAAAGGATAAGAACTAGCAATTGGCAGATAATATATTAGAATTTGGAAAAGGTGAGTGAGACATGGAACGGCTGGCAAGTTTAAGAAGTGAAATGCAAAAGTATGGCATTGATGCATATATTATCGTGTCGGATGACTACCATGCTTCGGAGTATGTTGGCGATTACTTTAAGTGTCGGGAATATGTTTCGGGTTTTGATGGTTCTGCGGGAACGCTGGTGGTTACGGCCAAAGAGGCAGGATTATGGACCGATGGCAGATATTTTATTCAAGCGAAAGAGCAGCTTGATGGAACCGGTATCGAATTACGCGGTATTGGCGAAGAAGGGGTTCCAACTATTTTAGAATACTTAAAGAGCACTCTGCGTCAGAACCAATGTATCGGCTATGATGGCCGAACGATTCGGGCGGCGTATGCGGGTGTGATCAAAGAGCATTTAAAAGGGCAGAAAATAAAATACGAAGAGACGATGGACCTGGTCAACAATATCTGGCCAAACCGACCGCCGATGCCAACAGAACCAATCTGGATATTGGCGGATGAATATGCCGGAAAATCACGGGTAGAAAAACTGAAGGATTTGCGGGCAGAACTAAAAAAAGGCGGAGCAGATGCCTTCTTGCTGGCTTCGCTGGACGATATTGCCTGGTTATATAATATTCGGGGAAATGATATTTCTTATAATCCGGTTGCGTTGGCTTATACGCTTGTGACCCACGAGCGGGCGGAGCTTTTTGTGAATCAGCAAGCCTTGGGAGATGATGTTAGGGCCCAGCTACAAGCTGACGGCGTGGAGGTGAAACCGTATCTGGCGGTTTATCAGCACACGTCAGAGCTAAAAAAAGGAATGGCGCTGATGCTTGATGAAAATGCGATTAACGTTGCACTTCGCAGTGCAGTGCCAGTGGGGGTATCAGTTATCAATCAGATCAATCCAACGACACTTGCAAAAGCAGTGAAAAATCCGGTTGAGATGGAGCATGTCAGAAATGCCCACATCAAGGATGGTGTGGCGGTAACAAAATTAATTTACTGGCTCAAGACGGAGCAGTCAAAGCTGACAGAGTTGGATGTTTGCCGAAAACTAGAGGAATTGCGGCAGCTCGGTGAGGGATATGTGGAGCCAAGTTTTGCACCAATCGCAGCGTCGGGAGCACATGGTGCCATCGTTCATTATGAGCCAACCGGGAAAAATAATATCCCGCTTGTGGAGAATAGCTTTTTATTATTGGATACGGGTGGGCAATACCTGGATGGAACGACCGATATTACCCGGACAATAGCCTGCGGTCAAATAACGGAGCAACAGCAGGTGAATTATACAGCGGTACTACGCGGGAATCTGAATCTGGCGGCAGCGAAGTTCAAGCATGGCTGTAGTGGTGCAAATTTTGATTATTTAGCAAGAGCGCCATTGTGGGAAATGGGACTTGACTATAATCATGGAACGGGTCACGGTGTTGGCTTTTTATTAAATGTTCATGAGGGACCCAATGCATTTCGGATGAAGGGCACCGAGGGAGCCGGCGGAGTCTTTGAAGAGGGCATGATAACTTCGAATGAGCCCGGCTTTTATCTGGAAGGAGAATACGGGATTCGTCTGGAGAATTTATTGTTATGTAAGAAGGATGAAAAGAATGAGTATGGTCAGTTTTTAACCTTTGAGACATTAACCTTAGTACCATTTGACCGTTCTTGCATTAAACCAGAATGTATGAGTCAGAGGGAACTGGATTGCTTAAACAGCTATCACAAGCGGGTTTATGAGATGATTTCGCCATATCTGACGGAAGCTGAGCGGGAATGGCTAGAGAAAGAGACAATGGAAATAACGCATAACTAGAAAATAGTGCCGTGGAAGTATCAAGAATTAATTGATACCGCCACGGCATTTGTTTAATTTACTATTTATCAGAGTTCTTCGTATTCAGTTCGGTATAAGCGCGTAATACTTCGCCAACACTCCAGGCTTGCGCATAGCAGCCGCGGGACGTATGGGGAGCATCACCATCAAAGATTTCCGCAATGGAACCTACACAGCCTTCGGACAGATGCTGTTCAACCGGTGCAAACAAGGCTTTGGCCTTTTCGATCGTTTCCTTGTCTGTTCCGTAGACATTGACATAAGCGGTCACAAAGCCGCCAAGCAAAAAGCCCCAGGCCGTGCCCTGATGGTACGCTTCATCACGTTTGGCCAGACAGCCGCTATAAATACCGTGGTACTGTGAATCTTCCGGTGCAATGGAACGTAAGCCACAGCCGACATACAATTTTTCGTGAACAGTATCAACAACAGACTTTTCCTGTTCGGCAGAAAGCATTCGGTAAGGCAGGGAAACAGCGTAAATCTGGTTTGGCCGCAGGGAAGCGTCACTAGTAACGCCAGTGGCGCTGTTTCTGGTATTGTTAGTGACGCTGTCGCCAATGTCGGTGCCAGTGCCAGTGCCACTGCTGGTGGCACTGACACTATCAACGACATCGTAGAGATAACCACCCTTTTCATACCAGAATTTTTTGACAAAAGAGTCTTTTACCTGATTCGCCAGATTGGTATAGGAGGATTCGTCATGACCAAAGCGTTTTGCTAATTTCTCCATGACCTTGAGGGCGTTGTACCAAAGGGCATTGATTTCAACCGGTTTGCCATGTCTTGGGGTAGCAACCCAATCACCAACCCGGACATCCATCCAAGTGACCTGGTCGAGTCCGCTTCCAGCATGAATCAGAAAGTCATTTTCCATATAAATAGAAAAGTCTGTGCCATTGATATAGGCGCCAATAATTTCTTCTAACTTCGGATAAATTGTCTGCTCAATAAAATCATAATCGGTTGGTGCTCCGGTATACGTCAGATATTTGTCGATGGCATAAAAATACCACAGGGAAGCGTCGACGGTGTTATATAGCGGTGCAGTACCTTCATCAGGAAACATATTTGGTACCAAACCGTTTTCGACATAACGGGCAAAGGTAGTCAGGATTTCCCGAGCCATATCGTAGCGTTTCGTTGCTAGCGTTAATCCGGTCAGGGCAATCATCGTATCGCGTCCCCAGTCAGTAAACCAAGGCAGCCCAGCGAGTACCGTCATCAGCCCAGTGGACTGGCGGTAAGCAAGAAATTGGTCGGCAGCTAAAACCAGCGTGGCACTAAAGTTATCCTGACATTCGGCCAGTTCCTCCAGCTTATGTAACCTTGCATACTCTGCCGCAATGGTTGCAAAGGCATCGTTATTCCATTCATTTTCAAGACTTCCAATCAGTGAAATCTGCTGGCGACTGCCGGCTGGTACCTCAATCTCAATCTGGCAAGGTGTAAAGTTATTGTCAAGGCAGTCAGCTTCAACATTCATTTCTGTTTGGAGTTGTGTATTGGTTTCGAATAATTCACTGTTTGGAATGATTTTTCCGGTACTGGTAAATAGCTGGAACGATATGTCGCTATTGGCAGCCGGTGAAACATGAATCGTATTTGGTGAAATAGCAGTATCAAACTTCAATATTTCACAGGTGGCGCCATCGCTGTGATTGCGGTAATTAAATAATGGTGTTAGCTGCAAGGTGGCATCCGAACCAGTATTTTCGATTTCGTAGCCAATCGCAATCGTATTTTTTCCGTGTTCAAAAGCCAAAGTTTTTTTCAGTGTGATAGAGCCCGCCTGATAGGAAAAGTGAACAAGCCCATCATAGGAAAAGGAGGTTAAGTATTTCTGACCTTCTTGATACTTCGTCGTGCCGTCTAAAGCCTCCCATTGTCTGGTGGTTAAATCGTAAGTCTGTCCATCTTGAATCATGCATTCGTTTATTTTCGAAAAAACCATATATCGCTCCACTGGCGGATGCAAACTAGCAATCAAATAACCGTGGTGCTTTCTTGTATGTGCTCCGATGATGGAGCTTCCGGCATAGCCTCCAATGCCATTGGTTAGTACCCATTCGCGTTTAATGGCCTCAGCAAACGAAGAAAAGGAAGCGGCTGTAAAAGTGTAAGAATTCATATTGACCTCCATAAATAAAAAAAAGTTTCGTAAAGTTTCTGATAAGATTATTTTACCGAAAAAAGTCAAAAAAAGCTACAGTATATAAAAATTTAATAATTGACGACTAGTATATTTTTGGAAAAAGTAATATAATCATTGTTAGGTATTCGAAAAAGTGAAATTTGATAGGACGAAAGGAACAGAAGAATGAGTATATTTGAAAATACGATCTTAGTAGATAAGAAGGTATCGGCTGGAAATAAAATTGGACAGGTGGTTTGCATTTTGCTGATGGGAATTTTATTGATTGGCTCATTTATAATCCATCCATTGTTTATGACACCAGCAATTATCTTGGCAATTGTTTGGTACTTGCTGTACCTGAATGCTCAGTTAGAGTATGAATATACCTATATTGAGGGACGTTTATCAGTGGCTCGTATCAAGGCAAAGAGAAAAAGAAAAGAGTTAGTCCGTGTAGAGATGGAAGAGGTATTAGTGGTTGCGCCATCGGGACATGCAGAATTAAAGACTTACGACAATAATCGTCAGGTTACACGTAAGGATTGTTCTTCTGGTTTTGACGTGAAGACTTATCAAGTGGTATATAAATCGGGTGAAGGTTTACTGATGATGGAATTTGAGCCGGATGAAAAGATGCTGGATACAATGAAATCCCGCTATGGCCGCAAGGTTATCATTGAATAAGAGGGGAAGAAATATGACCGTCAGTAATTGTGAAACATGTGTAAATTATGCATATGACGATGATTATGAATGTTATATCTGTGAGATGGACTTGGATGAAGATGATATGGTGCGTTTCTTAAGTTCTTCTTTTGACAACTGTCCCTATTATCAGTTATATGATGAATATAAGATTGTTAGAAAACAGATGTAAAAAAAGCCGGGGCATATATGCAGTTTGGTTCAATTTAGGTTGTGAATGCCCCGGCTCTGGACAAGGCTCCCTGGCAGTTGCTCAGACATGAACCGATTTGTAGGTTTCTGCATTTTCTTCATATTTTTGATTTAGCCAGTTACAGGCATCATCAATCCCACTTTCAGAGAATTCGAAGCGTTCGGATTCTTTTTTTTCGTCCGGGGTGGCATCGTGGCAGTAAGGGCCCGGCCAGACAACGGCTTCTAATGTATTGGAATCTTCGTTTTTGACCAGCGCAAGACGGTAATGCATGCCTTCGTAGCTTCCTGTAAATGCTGCTTTTTTATAGTATGGAATATGGTAAAGTGCGTTTCGACTAATCATCACATGGCCTCCGTGCTTTTTATGGAATTAGGTTAGCACAGAACGTAAAAGATTGCAATATGGGCATAGAAACCAGTTGCTATTAGAGCGCGTGGATGTTAAAATTAAATTACGAGAAGCTTTTTGATTATAATTGGGGAGCAAGAAAGTCAAGGTAAGTAAATGGACAATAAATTTTGTTTTTTAAAAGGGTTAGTAGAATGTAATTCAGGCAGGATACAGGATTGTAATATGAAACGACTCAATCGCTGTCCACTAGATGATGAACAAAAGAAGCCGGACCGGCCACAAGCATTTTGTTTTTTGAAAGGATTGGTTGATTGTGAGCCTTGTGATGTTCAGGACTGCAATATGAAGCGAGTTCGTAAATGCCCATTAGATAAATAATAGTAAGAGATAGATAAAGCGGCTGTTGCAAGATAGAAATTTAGAGAATTCTATTTTGCAGCAGCCCCTTTCGGAAAAGAGGTAGAAGCGTGGAAAATAATTTTTTCACTCCGGAAGATGCCGGGCGGCCAATTGCGGTGTTTGATTCCGGGGTAGGGGGAATCAGTGTATTGCGTGCGCTGGTGAAATTGATGCCAAATGAAAATTATATATATTATGGAGATTCTGGACGAGCGCCATATGGTTCGAAACCTTTGGAGTTAGTGCGTGAATTAACCGAAATGCATGTCACTCATTTATTGGAAGTGGGCGCTAAGGCGGTAGTGATTGCTTGTAATACAGCTACGAGTGCGGATATATCAATATTACGGGAGCGGTATCCACATATTCCGATGATTGGCATTGAACCGGCACTAAAGCCGGCGGTGTTGCAGAAGGAACATCCCACGGTGGTGGTGATGGGAACGCCAATGACCATCCAGCAGGAAAAATTTCGGAATTTGCTACAGCGTTATCAGCAGGAAGCGAGGATATTGCCTTTGCAGTGCCCTGGTCTGGTAGAATATATTGAACGAGGCGAGTTGAACAGTGGGACCCTTGAGGGATTTCTAAGAAAAATATTTGAACCGTATCGTAGCGAGCAGATTGATTCGGTGGTTCTTGGTTGTACCCACTATCCATTTGCGGCAGAAACATTGAAAAGAATTTTGGGAGAGCATGTCATATTATTTGATGGTGGCGAAGGAACAGCACGTGAAACATGGCGGCAATTGAAACAGCGAGGGTTATTAAATGATTCGCTCGAAGAGGGTATTGTACGGTTTGAAAATAGTGAGGACACGCCGCAGAAGATGAAACTATGTCAATTTTTGCTAAATTATAAAATGAATCTTTAGAAACACTTTAGAATTCTTTTCGAATATCGACACACTTTTGACACATTTGATGGCTATACTATAACTATCAAATGAGTTAGCAATTTCCTTTTATATAGAAGAACATTTTCATAACTAAACTCCTCGAAAAAACAGCCGGAAGGCTGTTTTTTCATGTTATCCATGTATTTTTTACAAAAACAGGGGAAAATAAGGTTGCTATTTTGAAAAAGAAGGTGTAATCTAAAAGACGTGCGTAAATTACCTAGGTACGCATGATTACATGGGATAAGAGGAAAAAAGGAGTAGTGTTTTATGGAATCGTATCAATTTTTACTGTTCTTAGCAATTATTTTAATATCAACCAAAGTGTTGGGACTTTTCTCGCGCAAGGTGCATATGCCGGCAGTAGTAGGAGCGTTGTTGGCGGGAATTATTCTAGGACCGTCTGGATTTGATTTTATTAATTTGAGCGGAAGCGCTGGAGAATACTTAGAAATGACAGCGGAAATCGGTGTTATTTTCCTAATGTTTTCGGCTGGATTGGAAACTGACTTATCAGAGTTGAAAACGAATATAGTTCCTTCGCTAATTACGGCGATAATCGGTGTTGTAGTGCCGTTAGTTGGCGGTTTGGCATGTTATGTGCTGTATTTCCATACCGATGTAAATGACTATCAGGAATTATTGAAGTCGATCTTTATTGGTGTTGTTTTAACCGCGACATCGGTGAGTATTACCGTTGAAACACTGAGAGAACTTGGCCGGCTGAAAGGAAAAGTGGGAACCACAATTCTTGGAGCCGCTGTAATTGATGATATATTGGGTATTATTGTTCTGACCATTGTGACAAGCTTAAAAGATACCACAGTAAACCCATTGTTTGTTGTCGCTAAGATAGCATTGTATTTTGTCTTTATCGGAGTAGTTGGATTTGTTGTTGTAAGAGCAAAACGAGCAATCAACTATGAAGGTGAAAGAAGAAGAACTTCTGTGGCTTCGATTGCGTTTTGTCTGATTCTGGCATATGTATCGGAACGCGTCTTTGGTATCGCAGATATTACCGGAGCATATTTTGCGGGTCTGATGTTGTGCACAACCAAGGTCGGCGGGTATGTTGAAAATCGTGTCGGGATTGCTTCGTATTTATTTTTCTCGCCAGTATTTTTTGCCAGTATAGGAATCAAGACAAGCTTGTCGGGAATGAATCGGGAATTGGTTGTATTCTCATTGATATTGCTGGCAGTGGCAATGCTGACCAAGGTACTTGGCTGCGGTCTCGGTGCGAAGCTGTGTAAGTATACAAATATGGAGTCATTGCAGATTGGTGTAGGAATGATTTCGCGAGGTGAAGTTGCTCTGATTGTAGCACAGAAGGGATATCAATATGGATTATTGGATGACCGGCTATTTGCTCCGATTGTATTGGTGGTAATTGTGACCACGCTGATTACACCGATTTTGTTAAAATTAGTAATGAAGGATACACCAAAAGTAGTCGCATAAGAGTTTGCCCATGTTGGGCGAACTAGAAAAAGAGGTATGGCTCAAATGAACAATGTCTTAAGAACATTATTCATAGGAACCATACCTCTTGGTTTGTTGAAGAAATACAAATAGCACCAGCATCTAACATTGACATGACATCCTCTTTGTCAGCAATCAGGCCACCAGTAATGACTGGAGTAGTGGAAAGTTTGCAAATCCGTGAAACAACCTTAGGCATCAACGCTGGTAGAATCTCAATAAAATCTGGCCGAATAATCGGCAGTTGTTTTTCAATACTTTCATAAGCCAGCGAATCAATTACAAAAAATCGTAAGATAGTACACATGGATAACTCGCGGGCGCGTTTAATAAGCTGCTGCTTCGTGGTGATAATACCGTCGGCTTGCGTATACTTGTGAATAAAATCCACGGCAATTTCCTTAGCACTTAGGCCAGTAATCAAATCAATGTGAACCAAAGCCATTTTACCGGCGGCTTTCACCCGCGCCACAATATCGGCGATGCTGCAAATATCACCATATAAGATAAAAATGACCTTACTGTCACAAGTCAAACACATCTCCAATCCGGCCTCGTTTTTTACGGCAGCAATAATTGGAGAATCTTCAATTGCGGCTTTAAAATCCTTATTCATGTTTTTCCTTCACCTTATCCAAATCAAAATGTAATAAGAATATTATATAATGCCAAGTAGGATTTTGTCACGTTAAGAATTGAGAACATTCCTAGTGGCAATGATATTGACATCAGTTCCGGCCACACCTGACAAAATGACATCACCAATGGCAATTGGTGCGGTAACGGAAATATCTTTTAATTCATGGATGCAATCCATAATTTTATCTTTGGGAATATCCGACTGGGTTTTTACGGAAACAACAGTAACGGTTCCACCACTCACTCTTACGGTCGAGGTGACAATTCGGGTTGGGTGAGTAACCTCCTTGTGGGCATAGTCATCGCCGCGTTTGCAAGTATTGCCGGTGACAGCAGCAATCTGACCAGCTTCAAAAGTGACACTCAGTGCACATCCCATCGGACAGCCAATACAAATAAGTTCACGTTTTTCCATTTTTTAATCCTCCTCGATGCGTATCGTAATCGCTGTAATGTCGGGGTAACCGGCAAGCTTGGTGCGCTCTAACGTTATTTCTTCCATTTCACCGGGAGCCATAACGGGGCGTTTGCGTTTGCTGATTCGTTCGTCGCCGAAATAGGTCGCAATCGCATGGTTTTTGTAAACCTGACCAACCCGAAAACGAACGGTAACAGAATCAGCCATTACATCGGGGCGAATGTAACCGGGAACGGTATAGCGGACACCGTCGATGGGAATAATTTCGATGCGTTTAGCATTTTTTTCCATCGGAGTACTTTGGCGCTGATGGGATTTGATATATGTGGCAGCGTGAGAACCGGCATTTTGCGCTTCTTTTGAGACATAATCTACGAGGTCGTGGACATGGAGGACGTTGCCGCAGGCAAAAATGCCAGAAATATTGGTTTCTAAGTTATCGCCAACAATTGGACCACTGGTGATAGCGTGAATTGCAACACCAGCACCGGTGCTCAGTTCATTTTCTGGTATCAAGCCGCAGGAAAGCAGCAGTGTATCACAGGAATAATATTCTTCTGTCCCGGCGATTGGTTTGCCATCACTTCCGACTTTTGCCAGCGTAATGCCTTTGACTCTTTCCTTGCCATCAATATCAATGACGGTATGACTTAATTTGAGCGGTATATCAAAATCATTGAGACATTGGACGATATTACGCTTTAATCCGCCGGAATAAGGCATTAGCTCGGCGACTAACTTGACGTTAGCACCTTCAAGAGTCATTCGTCTGGCCATAATCAGACCGATATCGCCAGAACCTAAGATAACCACTTCTTTGCCGGGCATGTAACCTTCCATATTAACGAGCCGTTGAGCAGTTCCGGCAGAATAGATACCGGCTGGTCGATAGCCGGGGATATTTAATGCTCCGCGGGAGCGCTCACGGCATCCCATTGCTAGGATGATGGCCTGGGCTTGGATTTCAAAAATGCCATCGTCACGATTCATGGCAGTGATTTTTTTGTCAGACGAAATATCCATAACCATTGTATTTAACATAAATTCGATTTCTAAGTTCTGCACTTCAGCAATAAAACGGGCAGCATATTCCGGTCCGGTCAGCTCCTCTTTAAAAGTATGAAGGCCAAATCCATTGTGAATGCATTGGTTTAGAATACCACCCAATTCCTTGTCGCGTTCAATCATCAGGATTTGATGAATACCATTCTTTTTTGCTGCGATGGCCGCTGCCATACCGGCTGGGCCGCCGCCAATTATAACTAAATCATACATACGCATAGTGTTCCCTCCTTAAAGCGCCTTATTGTAACCACATATAATAGTAGATTCACCGCCGCATTTGGTGATTTCGGACATCGCCATCGGAACCTCGCGCGCTAAGATTTCCATTGTCCGCGGCGAGCAGAAACCAGCTTGACAACGCCCCATACCAGCTCGGGTTCGGCGCTTGACGGCATCTAAGGAACGTGCGCCAAGAGGTCTATGAATGGCATCAATAATTTCGCCTTCGGAAATCATTTCACAGCGGCAGATAATGTTGCCGTAGGCAGGATGAGCTTTAATCAAAGCATTTCGTTCTTCCACTGTTAAATTATCAGGCCGAAGAATGCCCTTTCTGCTTGCAATAAAATCCTCTTTTTCAGATAGCTTCAGCGCATCCACAATCATCTCGGCAATGGCAACACCAATAGCTGGTGCGGAGGATAGCCCCGGAGACTCAATCCCGGCGGCATTAAAAAAACCTTTGGCATCGGAAGCTTCGCCAATGACAAAATCACTGCCATCCTCATGAGCTCTGAGACCGGCAAATGAGGTGATAACCTGGCGAAGCGGCAGATTTTTAACACTTCCCGAAGATACTCTGGCAAGATAATCCAAACCATCGCTGGTGGTGCCAAGTCCTTCCTTATTATCTGTATCAGTAGCGGTTGGACCAACGAGCAGATTACCGTGAACCGTTGGGGTGACGAGAACCCCTTTGCCCATTTTGCCTGGTAGCTGGAAAATTGTGTGATGGACATGGGTTCCAGCAGTTTTATCAAGCAATAAATATTCTCCTTTTCGAGCAGTAATGTGAAGTTTATGCTCGCTCACCATATTGTTAAAAACATCCGCATAAACACCGGCAGCATTGACGACGGTTCGTGCTTGAACTGGTATCCGGTTCGTTCGGATTTCGTAAAAACCATCTTTTTTAATAATCTCGTTAACTTCAGTGTTCAAGAAGAAGTTCACGCCATTGGTAAAAGCATTTTCGGCCAAGGCCATCGTCATGTGAAATGGACAGACAATTCCCCCGGTAGGTGCAAACAGTGCTTTGACAACATCATCCGCCAGATTAGGTTCCATTCTTAAGAGTTCCTCCCGCTCGAGCAGGCGTAGGTCTGGCACGCCATTGGCTTCGCCCTTTTTCAACAGTTGCTCTAAAAGTGAAGCATCCTGATGACTGGTACAGACCACCAGAGAACCAGTTTGTGTAAAGGGAAAATCTAATTCCTGGGACAGTTTGGTCATCATTTTATTTCCGGCGACATTTAGCTGGGCTTTTTGACTTCCCACCGCCGCATCGAAACCGGCATGAATAATGGCACTGTTGGCTTTGGAGGTTCCAGTACAGACATCCTCGTCACGTTCAAAAACACAGGCATTTACTTGATAGCGGGATAATTCTCTGGCAATGGCACAGCCAACCACACCGGCCCCGATAATTGCGACATCATACATAAAAGACTCCTTTCATAATAAGGACAAAAAAGCAAGGAAATAAAAGCGGATATCCGCTTCCATTACCTTGCTCTCATCTCGTAGGTTCATTGTTTAATTACCTCAATCATAGCATGAAGTGGTAAAAAAGGCAAATTTTTAATCGCTTCACCCAAAAATAAAAAAATGATACCAAACTAATAAATGGAACCTTAAATAGTTCGCTTGTATTTTATAAAATGAAAACATATTAGGGAGGGGTAACCTATGAGACAAAAGAGAGTGAAAGAAGTAAGAAACAAGAAGAAGCTGGGATTGTCAATTCGCGTCCAGCTAATCGTTGGTTTTGTTGTACCAATCTTATTTATTGTTGCAGTTGGAATTGTATCCTATACGAAAGCATCGGAAGGCTTAACATCAAACTATGAAAAGTCATCCATGACAGCGTTAGAGATGACGGTCGCCACATTGGAAGAAGGAATGAAAAACATTGTGACGAATACATCCGAACTATCTCAGGATCCAACCGTTATGTCTTATTCATTGGGCGGTTTTGATTCCGATTCCAGCAAACAATCGCAAGCGCAGAAAACCTTGCGAAACAGCTTGAGTGTAAAGGAAACATCCAGTGAGATGATTCAGGCACTTCATATTATACCAGTGTCCACGGATAAGGTGGTCACCACCAAGCGAATGGAAGCAGCCGATATACCGAGCTTTATGGATGGCTTAGAGACATCTGAGGATGCTTGGATGTTAGCGGATGGTTTTGTACACTGGGGCAGCAGTCACCCATATGTTGATGAGCAGATGGGGATTAGTGAAAATGATTATATCATGTTTTGCAGCCGGAGCTTTAAAAGTGGTCCGAATCACGCACTTGTAATTGCCGATGTTAGCAGGTCGAGTGTCATGGCTTTATTGCAGCAGTTAGATTTTGGTGAAGATGCCCAGGTATCATTTATCACCGCCGAAGGATTAGAAGTCAAGTCAGAAGAAGATGTTCCCATCGCTGATAAAGATTTTTTTACAGCCGGCAAAGATTCTGGTGAAGGAAGTATCTCAGAGTATATTCGCTATGAAGGTAAGGACTATTATTTCATGATGTGTAAGAGTTCAACAACAGGTGGATACATTGCGGTTATGGTTCCAGAATCTTACATCACAGAAAGCTCAAGTCAGATTCAGCAAATTACAATTTTTATGGTTGCCGCAGCCTGTCTGGTGGCGTTGCTATTAAGTTCAATTATCATAACCAGTATTTCCAGAAACATTGCTAAAAGTGTTGCGAAGCTGGGCCGGGTGTCTGACGGTGAATTGCTGGAGCAACCGTATGGCGTAAAAATGCCAAACAATGAGTTTGGAAAATTGCATGGTGCAATCAGCTATACAATTCGGCGTATGCGTGAGCTGGTGTTAACGATTCAAAGAATGATTGGTTTGGTATCAGAGTCGGGTCAAAGAGTAAGCGACTCCAGCAAAAATGTGGGCCGGATGGTGCAGAGCATGAGCACCCAGATAGAAGAAATCCGAAACATTATTGAAAAAGAAGATAACGAAATCACCGCCTGTAACGGGCAGATGGAAGAGTTATCCGTACATATTAAGACCGTAAGCACCAGTGTCATGGACACCATCGGAGAAATTGATAATTCAAAAAATGTCATTTCCCAAGGCATTAATGCCGTAACCGACATGACAAAGCAGTCGAAAGACACTTCAGAGGTAACGATGGAGGTGCAAGAGCGTGTTATGGAGCTAACGGCGAAGTTAAATGATATTTCAACCTTTGTAGATAGTATCAAGGAAATTGCCGAGCAGACCAATCTGTTGTCATTAAATGCTTCCATTGAAGCTGCCAGAGCAGGTGAACACGGCAAAGGATTTTCAGTTGTCGCAGAAGAAATCCGCAATCTGGCAGATGGTTCAGCCAAGACAGCAACCTCGATTAAGGATGTTATCGAGGAAATAAGAACTTATTCTAATCAGGTTATTGATAAGGTGCATCATGCCGGAGAAATTGTTGAGTCGCAGGAGCAGAGTGTTAACAATACAGCGGAGGTATTTAATAGTATCGGAAATTTCGTAGAAAAACTAGCTCAGAGCATGCAGCAGGTAACCGTAGATGTGGAAGAGATGAATGAAAAACGCCATCTGGCACTGAAATCCATTCGGGTGATTAATGAACTTTCAGAAAACACCGTACAGTCGGCAGATGAAGTTAATGGTTCCTTGGAAATGCAGATACAGTCGGCAGATACATTGGAAACAGAAGCAAAAAGGCTGGAAAAGAATATGAAAGAGCTGGAAGCATCGGTGGCACATTTTAAGCTGACAGCAACCAGAAAAGCAAGCATCAAAAGCAAAGAAAAAAAGAGCAAAATCAGATTAGGCAGGAAAGATAAAAGTTGAACAAAAAAGCGTGTTCAACGATTGAAATGATTGCGCGTCGCAGCGCGCAGATGGGAAGAAAAATGAGTAATTATCAGTTTATCGACGAGTTGGGTGGCTTCCAGATGGAAAAACCAGAGAATTATAGCTATTTATATTTTCCAATTGCTGGTGAAAATGGACTTAAAAGTGCCATCACACCGAATCTGGGGGGAGACTCTAAGCTCGACCAGAATACCTTCCTTTTGGAGCCGGTTAGTTCGGAGAATCTGCATAACAATCGCTCGACCAGAAATTTCTGGTGTCATGTCGATGGAATCGGAAGCTGGTCAGTAACCGGAGCTTCCGCAGAAGAGGAAAATAAAAAGTTTACCGATTGTCAGGATGACAGTGAATTAATGGCTGGTCTGATGTGGCATAAAGTAACCAGAAGCTCCAAGAAATATCAACTGAAAGCAGAGGTGCTATCCTTTGTGCCAGTAAATGAAAATATCGAAATCATGCAAGTGTCAATTGTCAATCAGGGTAAAATGCGCGTGACCTTTCAACCGACCGCAGCGATTCCGTTATATGGCAGAAGTGCCGATAACATTCGCGACCATCGCCATGTAACCTCTTTGCTGCATCGCACTGTAACCACCGAATATGGGGTGCAGGTTAAGCCAACCTTATCCTTTGATGAGCGCGGACATCAGCAAAATGAAGTGACCTATTTTGTGTATGGCGTAACCGGAAAAGGCGAAGCACCGGAGCGTTTTTATCCAATTGTGGAAGATTATATCGGCGAAGGCGGCAGCTTTACCAGACCACTGTCAGTAATCCGAAATACGAAAGGCGTACCAGCGGGAACGAAGCAGGAGGGGCAGGAAGCATTAGGCGGAATCTGTTTCCCGCAGGTCTCCTTAGAGCCGGAGGAAAGTGTTAGCTATACACTGTTTATCGGTGCAGCCACCGCAAAGGATACCATTGATGATGTAATCATGAATTATGACACCAAAGAGAAAGTGGATGCAGTCCTTGAAGTGACCAAGGCATATTGGCAGGAAAAGGTAAACGTATCCTATCACACGGGTGATCAAGCATTTAATAACTATATGCATTGGGTGAGCTTTCAGCCAATCTTGAGAAGAATATATGGATGCTCCTTCTTACCACATCATGATTATGGAAAGGGTGGCCGCGGCTGGCGTGATTTATGGCAGGACTGCCTGGCGCTTCTAATCATGAATCCAGATGGTGTCCGTCAAATGTTGCTAGACAACTTCGGCGGTGTGCGCATGGATGGAACAAATGCGACCATCATCGGCGCAAAGCAAGGCGAGTTTGTCGCGGACCGAAATAACATCACCAGAGTTTGGATGGACCACGGTGTATGGCCATTTTTTACAACCAGATTATACATGGACCAGACCGGAGATATAGAATTGCTGAATCAAAAGATTCCATATTTCAAAGATAAACAAGTCGCTCGTGGCAGTGTCACAGATACGGACTGGAATGATACTTATGGCAAAATGCAAAAGGATAATGACGGTAACGTCTACTATGGAACCGTTTGTGAGCATTTACTATTACAGAATCTCTGTGCCTTTTATGAAGTGGGTGAGCATAACCACATGCGGTTACGTGGTGCCGACTGGAACGATGCGCTTGATATGGCAGAAGAACGTGGCGAAAGTGTTGCCTTTACCAATGCTTATGCGGGTAACCTGCGGGATTTGGCAGAGTATATTGAACATTTGGCGAAACAAACTGGTATTACTCAGCTTGAACTAGCGACAGAAATGTCAATTTTATTAAAAGATGACATCAAACTATATGAAGATATCAAAGCAAAAGAAAAGTTACTGGCAGACTACGGCACATCTTGTCTGCATAACATCAGCGGCCAGACCGTCATGGTGGACATTGCTGAGATAATCAAAAGCCTGCGCAGCAAATCGGCATGGCTGATGGAACATATTCGTCAGACGGAGTGGGTCACTGATGCCCAAGGAAATGGTTGGTTTAACGGATATTATGACAACAGTGGTCGTCAGGTGGAAGGTGTTCATGAAGATGGCGCGCGGATGATGCTGACCGGTCAGGTATTCTCGGTTATGGCAGGAACAGCAACCGATGAGCAGGTCGCCGCAATTACCAAAAGTGCAGACAAATATCTGTATGTTAAAGGCGTTGGCGGCTATCGCTTGAATACTGATTTTGGAGAAGTGAAAACAGACCTTGGCAGAATGTTCGGTTTTGCCTATGGCGAAAAAGAAAATGGAGCAGTATTTTCCCATATGGCAGTAATGTATGCCAATTCATTATATAAAAGAGGATTTGTTGCAGAAGGGTATCAGGCATTAAATTCATTATATGAAGCGGCAATGAACTTTGAAACGAGTAAAATATATCCGGGAATCCCAGAGTATTTTAATGCGAAAGGCCGCGGCTTGTACCACTATCTGACGGGTGCAGCGAGCTGGTATATGCTGACCGTAATCACCGAAGTGTTCGGCGTTCATGGCAAGGTTGGCGACTTGTGTATCGAACCAAAGCTGATGCCGCAGCAATATGATGAAGACGGAATCGCCAGCTTAGAGTTAAATTTTGCCGGCAAGGCATTTCATATTATCATCGAAAATCCAAATCGTAAAGCGTTTGGTGACTATAAAGTAACAAAGGCACTTCTTGATGGTGTCGAAATTGCGCAGTCGGAAGTGGCAAAAGTGAGAATAGAAAAGGCCGCGGTTGATGCCTTGGAAGAATTAGCAGTACATGAAATTGTCCTGACATTAGAATAAAAGGAAAGTCCCCCTCAGAGACAGTCGGCGGGAAGTAAAGGAGAACAGAAATGAAAAAGACGGAAAATTATGTGATGAAAAATTATGGAAAAGAGTCCACCTTCGCGAGTTTTCTTCCAGGCATATCGGGTATTCGAGGAATACCAATCTGGTGTTATTATGTAAATCGCGGACAGTGCGTGGTCAGCTTTGGGGTAGATAATAAAGACCATGCAATCATGGAATTTTATCCGGCTCATGTGGCCTATCAAAATGTAAAACGCACAGGTTTCCGTACTTTTATTAGAAAAAATGGAGACTACATGGAGTGTTTTGCCGATGAAAGTCTAGAACATACAATGGCAATTACCATGAATGGCTTGTCATTAGAAGAAAAAAATGAGGTCAAGAAAATCCAGACCAACGTCGATTATTTCAACTTGCCGGGTGAAAAATTAGGTGCCTTGGTGCGAAAGGTAACAATTACCAACCAAGCAGATGAGACCGTTCATTTAGAGGTACTAGATGGCATGCCAGCGGTGATTCCATACGGCGTGAATCTATCCAGCATGAAGGAAATGACTCAGACGGCAAAGGCCTGGATGCAGGTCGAGGATGTCGCACTTCGAATGCCGTATTTCCGTGTTCGGGCCAGCATGGCGGACAGTGCGTCGGTACAGAGCATTGAGGGTGGAAACTTCGCAACCGGTTGTTTGGAAGACGGAAAGCTCTTACAGCCAATTGTTGATCCGGAATTAGTATTTGGTTATGATTGCTCGCTGGCAACCGCGGTAAATTTTAAGGAAAAAGGTTTGGCAACCCTGCTTGCTGAAAAACAGATTACCCAGAATCAGCTTCCATGTAGTTTTTTTGGAACGGAAAAAGAGGTAGAGCCGGGTGAGTCAATCGTATTATACGAGTTAGTAGGTCAGGTGGCACGCAAAGAGCTGCTGCATGATTTTTATCAAGAGGAAAAGGGCAGTGCCTATTTTGAAGAAAAGCAAGAAGAAGCAGGCGGCCTGGTGGATGAACTGTGCAAAGGAATTGAAACAAAGACAGCCTCGAAGGAATTTGATGCATACTGCAAATATACCTATATGGACAATGTTCTGCGTGGGGGGTACCCAATGCAGTTAGGCAGCAACAAAATCTTCTATGTCTATTCCCGTAAGCATGGAGATATCGAAAGAGATTACAACTATTTTTCAATGCTGCCGGAATTTTATTCACAGGGTAATGGAAACTTCCGCGATGTCAATCAAAACCGTCGCTGTGATACATTCTTCGCGACCTTTGTCGGCCGAGAAAATATCAAAGAATTTTACAGCTTGATGCAGTTGGATGGTTATAATCCATTAGGTGTGGAAAAACTGACATATCAGTTGGAGAAGCTCAAAGCCGAAGCGTTATTTGCTGATATTGAAAAAGCGATTGCTAATCAACTGATTGAATTTGTCACCAAGCCGTTCACTCCGGGCGCATTATATGCCAAGCTGGATGAAGTGATGGCAGAAGGCTGGAATGAATCACTGTTTTACCAAATCATTGATTTTGCTGAATGCATGGTTAACGGTAACTTCTTAGAAGGTTATTGGAGTGACCATTGGACCTACAATCTGGACTTAATTGAAAATTATTTAGAAATCAATCCAGAAAAAGAAAAAGAGATGTTATATGAAGAAGATTATACCTTCTTCCTGGCTCAGATAAATGTGAATCGCCGCCACAAACGCTACGAGGTAACGCCAAACGGACTGCGTCAGTACCATGCCTTAAATGAAGAGAGCAAACGAAATACGACGGAAAAGTTAGTTCGTGAAGCCTATGGCAAGGGTGAAATATTGAAAGCCAGTCTGCTAGAAAAATTGTTATTATTATGTACCGTAAAATTTGCAACCTTAGATGCCTATGGTATGGGTATTGAAATGGAAGGCGGCAAGCCAGGCTGGTACGATGCATTAAACGGTATGCCGGGAATGTTTGGTTCCTCAATGGCAGAAACGTATGAGCTTTGCCGGATGCTTCAATATACTATGGAAGCGTTGAAAAAATATCCGGGTGAGGTAAATGTAATTGAAGAATTAGGCTGTCTGATGGATGAGCTGAATTTGATTAACCGCATCGAAAAAGAAACCTTAAAAGGTGATGGCGAGGTATTATCTTTTTGGAATAGTATCAACGATGCAAAAGAAATCTATCGTGATAAAACCTATGCCGGCGTATCCGGTAACAAGGTGGCATACCAGACCAAGGAGCTGTTAGCAATGTTAGAGGGCTTCCATGCCACGGTGCGCCACGGGATTGAGAAGGCATGTGCAATTGGTGATGGAATCTGCCCAACGTATTTTACCTATGAGGTAAAACGCTATGATGTGATGGCAGATGGTATTAAGCCACTGGAATTTGTCGTTAAGCCAGTTCCATATTTCCTGGAAGGACCGGTTCGTTATCTGAAGCTGAATCAGGAGCAGGAAAAGAAACGCGAATTATACAAAAACATCAAAAACAGTGATTTATATGACCAGAAATTATCCATGTATAAAGTCAATGCATCCTTAGAGCAGGCATCTTATGAGCTTGGCCGGGCGCGTGCATTTACGCCAGGCTGGTTAGAAAACGAATCCATCTGGCTGCATATGGAATACAAATATTTATTAGAGCTGTTACGCAGTGGCATGTACGAGGAATTTTTTGAAGATTTCCACAAGGCAGCAGTTCCGTTCCTGGACGAAAAAGTTTATGGACGAAGCATTTATGAGAACTCCTCCTTTATTGCCAGCAGTAAGAATCCAAACGAGAAAATTCATGGCAAGGGCTTTGTAGCTCGTCTGAGCGGCTCGACGATTGAGTTTATCAGTATGTGGAAAATGATGATGTTTGGTGAACATCTATTTGAGGCGAGAAATGGTGAATTAGTATTTACCCCACAGCCAGCAATTCCATCTTACCTGATTCCAGAGGATGGTAAGGTAATCGCAACCTTGTTAGGTGAAATCGAGGTAGTATACACGATACCGGAACAACGCGATTATGTACCAGGCAATTATGAAATCACTAATATGCAGTTTGAATATAAGAATGGAAATGCAGCCGAAATATTAGGTCAGGTTGTAACTGGAAGCATTGCCGAGGATATCAGAGAACACCGGATTACAAGAATTGAAATAACGCTGAAATAAAATCGTAGGAGGAAAGAATGCCATGAATAAAATTACCGAAATGACCACCAATGATGCCCGGAAAGAGTATTGGCAGATAGCAGAGCTAGAGGCAGCAAAGGTAGGCGATTGCATGCATGTTGTAAACGTATATCCAGAAGTGACGTATCAGAAATTCCGTGGCTTTGGCGGCGCATTTACCGAAGCAAGCGCACATAACTATGCTGGCTTAGACGCAGATAAAAGGCAGTCTATTATTAAGGATTACTTTTCCAAAGAAGGTCTTAACTACAACTTCGGAAGAGTGCATATGAATAGCTGTGACTTTGGTCTGGGCAATTACACTTATATCGAAGAAGGTGACGTTGAACTTAAGACCTTTGACATTGCGCATGACTTTAACGAAATTATTCCGATGGTAAAGGATGCCATCAAAGAAACCGGTGACAACATCGAATTTTTGATGTCGCCGTGGTCACCGCCAGCTTTTATGAAGACCAACAATGAAATGAACAACGGCGGCAGCCTAAAGAGGGAATACTATGACGCTTGGGCAAAATATTTTGTGAAGTTTATTCAAGCTTATCGTGAAGCTGGTATTTCAATTGGCTATCTGACCGTACAGAACGAGACACAGGCAACTCAGACCTGGGAATCCTGCGAATATACCTCAGAGGAAGAAAGTCTGTTTGTCAGAGAATATTTAGGACCAGAGCTCGAAAAAGCAGGTCTTGGTGATATCCAGATATTTGTCTGGGATCACAACAAAGAGATTGCCTATGAGCGTTTTACGGAAGTAATTGCTGACGAAGCGGCAAATAAATATGTTAAAGGTGCAGCCATTCATTGGTACACCGGTGACCATTTTGAAGCGATTGAGTTAATCAAGAAACAGTATCCGGACAAAGAAGTGTTCTTTACGGAAGGCTGTGTAGAATATTCTCGTTTTGCTGATTCTGGTGAAGTCCAGAAAGCTGAAATGTATGGCCATGATATTCTGGGTAACTTAAACGCAGGGATAACCGCGTCCATAGATTGGAATTTAATCCTCGATGAAAAGGGTGGCCCAAACCATGTTGGCAACTTCTGTGCGGCACCGATTATGTGCGATACGACAGATGGAAGCTATGAGAAGCGATTGACCTATTATTACATTGGACATTTCAGCCGTTTTATTAAAAAGGGTGCTGTTCGAATTGCGACGACCCGTCATACCGACAAAATCGAAGTAACCGCATTCTTGAATCCTGATGGCGAGCGCGTGATTGTTATTTTGAATAAATCAAATGATGATGTTCCAGTAAGCTTAAAGGAAAAGGGCTGCGGCTTGGAAACAACGATGGCGGCACATACGATTAAAACATATATTTATAAATAATATTCAAACTAAAAAAATGATACCTTTTTAAAATTTGGATAATTATAACGCGAACTTAAAGAAGATATAATTCAATTATCAACAAACAACAAACAAACGTTGAACCAAAAGGAGGATATTTTTATGAAACTTAGAAAAGTAGTTTCGGCACTTTTAGTTGGTACTATGCTTTTATCAACTGTAGCATGTGGTAGCAATAACAACGCAGCAAACACTAAAGGGGACGCAAAAAACAACAGCGCAGCTTCTGGAACAGAATCAGGTGAAGATGCAGACGCTAACGTAAGCAACGATGCAAGTGAAAAAATCGTAGTATGGACATTGGCTAAAGACTTAGAGACATTCGCTAACAAATTTATGGAAGAACAATCTGATATCGCAGTTGAAACTGTAGTTATCGAGCCAGGCGATTATGTAACCAAGGTTCAGACCGCATTAAACGGCGGTGCAAAAGAGCCAGACATCATCGTTGGTGAGCCACAGATGTTAGAAGATTTCTTTGATGCAGGATATTTTGAAGACTTAAATCAGGCACCATACAATGCACAGGATTACGCAGACCAGATCGTCGATTACGTTTGGGAAGTTGGTCAGGATGCAGACGGCGTTCAAAGAGCAATCTCTTATCAGATTACACCAGCCGGAGTTTACTATCGTAGAGATATCGCACAGGAAGTATTTGGAACCGATGATCCAGACGAAATCGGCACAAAATTCAAAGATTATGCAACTGTTTTAGAGACAGCAAAAGAGTTAAAAACAGCAGGCTACAGAATCTTCGCATCTGACGCTGAGATGAACTACTTCTCCGGCGACTCAGCTTGGGTTCTTGATGATACATTAAACGTAGCAGATGCAAGACTTGATTACATGGACCTTTGTGTAGAGTTATACCAGAACGATTACACCGCATATGCAAACCAGTGGTCAACACCTTGGTATCAGGCAATGGCTGGTGAAGTTCCAATCCTAACCGCAGACATTCAGAACTATGCTGATGATTCTGTAAACGTATGGGATGCAGAAGGATTCGCAGAAGCAACCGCAGATATGGATAAAACAAGCGTATTTGCATACGGATTACCATCTTGGGGCGTATTAACATTAAGAGATAACGTTCAGGATACATCTGGAAGCTGGGGCGTTTGTGCAGGACCATCTTACGGATTTGGTGGTGGTACATTTATCGGTATCTCTGCTCAGTCTGAGAAAAAAGAAGCAGCTTGGGAATTCCTCAAATTCTGTACCTTAACCGAAAGCACCGCAGATTGGTGGATTGAAGCTTCTCAGGGTGATACAGTATCTTTAATTCCAGTACTTGAGAAACATGCTGATGATGAAAACGCTGTTTACGGTGGTCAGAAATTATACGCATTCTGGTTAGAGCAGGCAGCAGGAGTTGATTACTCAAAAGTAACCAGATATGACAAGGCAATCGGCGATGCTTGGGGCAATGCAATCAGCGCAATCAAGGGCGGCGAGAAGTCAAAAGAAGAAGCAATTGAAGGATTCTATGATGAAGTAGAAGCAACATATCCGGAAATCACTGTAAATAGATAATTAGAAGTTATAAAAAAGGCCAGGCAGGCAATGTCTGTCTGGCCCTATATGAATGGAGGTAAATAAGAATGGCTAATACAGCAGTAGCAAAAACAAAAAAGAAAAATAGAAATAACATGGCCTATCTCTTTGTGTTACCTTTTGTTGTAGTCTTTCTGATATTCAGTGTGTATCCGGTATTAAGGACTTTATATCTAAGTTTTACTACCTATAAGGGATACGGCGACCCGGTTTTTACCGCATTAGATAACTATAAACGAGTTATCGGTGATAAGTTTTTCTGGCGAGCATTGGGTAACACTTGCAAAATCTGGGGCGTCAACATTGTAATACAGATCGGAGTAGCGTTCTTACTAACAATCGTATTCAGTGATATCAAATACAAAATACGTGGCTTGGCAATCTTTCGTGCAATCTATTATCTGCCAAACTTGATTGCGTGTACATCCGTAGCATTTTTGTTTAAAACATTATTAGACTGGAAATACGGAAGTGTAAACCAGATTCTTGTAAGTCTGGGAATCACACATACACCAATTCACTGGCTAGGTACGACATCGACAGCACCAATGGTAGTAGCATTTCTTGGAGCATGGATGTGGTTTGGTAATTCTTTCATTGTTCTAATGGCAGGCGTTCAGGGAATCCCGAAGGATTATTACGAAGCTGCAGCCATAGATGGTGCGGGAAGATGGACAGTATTCGGTAAAATCACAATACCGTTACTAAAGCCAATTTTATTATACATGTTTGTAACCTCTCTAATCGGTGGATTACAGTTGTTCGATTTACCATTCTTAATTGGAGAAAACGGACCAGCTACAAATGGAAATCCATCCGGTTCGATGCAGACAGCAGTTATGTACCTCTATAAATTTGGATTTGAAACACATCAGGTTGGCTATGCAGCAGCAATCGCATACTCTTTATTTATCATTATCCTGATTGTATCTGCTATTCAATTTAAGCTGTTGGGCGGAAAGGAGGATTAGTATGAATAAAATGAGTTATAAAATCAAAAAATCCATACTTTATATATGCTTGATATTACTAGCATTAACCTGCCTCCTCCCATTCTTATTAATGATGGTAAATGCGACCCGAAGTGGTGTTGAAATCACACACTCCTTCACCTTTATTCCAAGTAATCATTTAAAGAATAACTGGGAAGCATTGTTTGAATATGTCAATCTGTTCTTGGGATTTGGCAACAGTATGAAAGTAGCAATACCAGCAACCTTGCTGACTGCATATTTTTCATCCATTACCGCATATGCATTAGCAGTATATAAATTCAAAGGCAATGGCTTAATTTTTAAAGTAATCGTAATATTTATGATGATACCAGCACAGTTAAGCTTAATCGGTTTCTACAACCTGTGTATGAAATTACACTTAGTAGATTCTTATATTCCACTTATTTTACCAGCAGTCGCTGCACCGGGAATTGTATTTTTCTTAAGACAGTATGTGCAGGCATCTTTGTCACCAGCACTATTAGAGGCAGCCAGAATTGACGGCGCCGGGGAGTTACATATTTTCCATAAAATTGTACTTCCGATTATGGCACCTGGCGTTGCAACCATGTCCATCGGTTCCTTCATTGGAAACTGGAATAGTTACCTGGTACCATTGATATTGCTGAATTCGCCGAAAAAAATGACCTTACCGGTTATGATTACAACGTTGAATGCAGCAACTGATTTACAGAAAAACCAAGGAGCAATATATTTAGGCGTAGCAATCTCTATCATTCCAATTCTGATTGTGTTCTGCTTCTGCTCCAAATACATTATCAGCAGTATTTCCGCTGGTGGTGTAAAAGAATAACATTGCATAAAATGCAAGCAACTTACATTATTGTAATTTTCTCTCCTTATATAATTTATTGTGAAAAGTGTTTTTCAAACACATGTTTTACAAGCACAGCAAGGCAATACTTTCCCCAAGTATTGCCTTGCTGTTTTCTAGCAAATAGGATACATTAAAGAAAGAAGAAAGGTGATTAGACATGGACATAACGATGAAAAATGAAGTAGAAATAATTGGATTTCCGAAAGAGGACTATCAGCCACTTAAGGATTATGAGGCTTGGCGGGTGGCAGTGCTAAAAGCGTGTGAGAATACCAAGCTGGAAAAAATTAACTGGATGCAAAAACATCTGGAGACCGATGAAGTATTTGTCCTGCTTGATGGCAGGTGTCGGTTAATTTTGGCAGGTGCTGGCGAAAGCCCCCAAAATATGAATGCTATTGAAATGGAACCGCACAAATTATATAATATTAAAAAAGGTGTGTGGCATAATCACATTTTAGATGAGCATGGCGAGGTATTGATTGTTGAGAATCAGAACACATGCGATGAAAATTCGCCGACTTATTATTTAAACGAAGCAGAAATTACTACTTTAAGACAGAGGATACAAGGGTTTTAAAGATAAGGAGTGAAAAATGGGAAAAAGAATTGCATCAACATTGGCAATTATTTTATTTTTTGGGGCGTTTGTTGCGATTGGTACATACGGAAGTAAATGGGGCATAAATGAAAGTGAAGGCGGAATCGAACCAGGGTGGAAGAAGCACCGGGAGGAAAAGATTACGCTTGATTGGTATATCAATTATTCGTGGTTTGCGACACCGTGGGGAGAGAATCTTGTTTCCCGAACCATGACCGAAGAAACGGGGGTATCAGTGAACTTTATCACACCCTCAGGCAAAGCTTCGGAAAAATTAAATGCATTCATTGCATCAGATTCGTTACCAGATATCATTACATTGGGCTGGTGGGAACCGCAGGTCAATGAAATGATCCAAAACGACATGGTATATGCATTGAATGAGCTGGCTGATGAATACGATGCATATTTTTGGCAAGTCAGTGATGAGGCGACGCGAAATTGGTACACTGAAGAGGATGGAAATATCTATTGCTATCCGAATTCTTCTTATACTCCGCAGGATGTCGAGGAGAATGACAATATCGCATCGAATATTAATTTTCTGGTGCGCAAGGATATCTATGAAGCAATCGGCAGCCCGGATATGACGACTACAGCAGGATTTCAGCAAGCGGTGAAAAAGGCCGTGGAAATGTTTCCAACGATAGAAGGAGAGCCGTTGATTCCAATTGGTGCGCATCCCTTCTATGCAGAGGGGTGTGTCTCATTTGATGATTATCTGATGGATTTTTTGGCGGTACCGTTTGAACAGGATGGTCAGTATTATGACCGTTGTACAGACGAGCAGTATATCAAATGGTTAAAGGCGTTCCGGCAATTAGGGCAGGAGGGATATCTGGCCAATGATATTTTTATCGACCAGCGAACCCAGATGGAAGAGAAGCTAGCAAAGGGCCGATATTTTTGTATGTTTTATCAAAACACAGATATCGCCAACCAGCAGAAAATATTGTATGCCAAAGACCCAGACAGTATCTATATCGCGGTGGATGGACCGAAAAATGATAACGGGGACGATTATACACTTCCAACTGCTGGTGCAAATGGGTGGACAGTGACACTGATTTCCAAGAACTGTTCTCGTCCAGACCGGGCCATTCAATTTATTGACTATCTCATGAGTGAACATGGGCAGAAGCTGACGTACCTTGGGGTGGAAGGTGAGACCTATGATATGGTGGATGGTGAACCAGTCATCAAAGAAGCGGTGCAGGAGCTTTTAAATACGGACCGGACAGCATTTGATGAAGTCTATGGTGCGGATGATGCCTACTGGATGCTGCAAGATAACGTCATGCAGTTGCAATGGGAAATAAAACCCACTGAGCCGATGGCGCAGTTGCAGGAATGGACCTACCCATATGTAATCTACAATGGTCAGTATGACAGCTTGCTGCCGGCAGACTCACTGGTATTTAATCAGGATACAAAAATAATTGAGCTGTGGGGGGCGACCCTGCCGCGATTATTGCTGGCTGAAACAGAGGAACGTTTTGATGAAATTTTAACAGATTTTATTGAAAAGCGGGCAAATCTGGGATTTGAAAATGTAATGAAAGTAAGAACGGAACTGATGATTGATGCAAAGGAAAGACTTGGAATTGATTGAATATGAAACTAAAAGAGTGGATTGATGGATTAAAATTAAATATCAAGTTTACGATGGTAATTGTATTCTTTGTCAGCGTTCCAATCGCTATCCTTACGGTGATTCTATTTCGCAATATGGAACGTAACGTAGTGAATGAAAATGTCACCTACATGCAGTATATGATGGAGCGAAATAAAGACAACGTGCAGACCAGCCGGGATTCCATTACAATGACAACACAGTTTTTTTTGAGCGATAGTTCGATGCAAGAGGTACTTAAAAATTCGGTGACGGGAAAAACCATGACCACAGTGGAGCTGATGAAATATTACGATACAGACATTGCTGCCTTAGAACGTCTGGTAAATAATAACCCGTTGCTTTATGGCGTTCGGGTGTATGCCGTAAATGATTCCATTCAGGAAATGATGCCGGTTTTGTACAAACAATCCCGGATGGAGAAATTAGAATGGGCAAAGAAAAAGGATTACATGGGCTGGAATTATGATTATCAAGATGTCATTTTTTCCGGCTTGAATAAAAACAAGAAAATCTTATCAGTGGTAACGCCGATTGAGGACTTTGAGCTAGGAACAATTGGGATTATTGAAGCTGCTATGTCAATGGAGACGATGTTTCCATCACTCTATGAAGACCGCGAGAATGAATGGAGCTGTTTTGTTGCAAATGATGAAAGTATGTATTTTGGTGGCAATGAACAAGCTGATTCACAAATATTAATTGAAGAAGAAATTGCAAATGGAATAAAAAAGGATAAGATATACACCTATTATAAAAGTAATGGCAGACAAAAATGGGTGGTATCTTATTTCTACATGAAAGAACCGGGCGGAACCTTATTCTGCGTACAGGATATCAGCGGAAGCTTGAACAAGGTCTACGGCATGCGAAATGTTTTTATTGTAGCGATGGTATTGCTGACTGTTCTGCTGGCTTTTGTCATTAACTTTACCGTAACGCGTTTGTTGAAGCAATTTTATAGTATCTTAAAATCGATTCGTAAGGTGCAGCAGGGAAATCTTGATATTACAATTGAAAATTGCGGAACCGATGAAATGGGTGAGCTGGGCAATCAAATAAATAAGATGTTAGAACGCATTCGGCAACTGATGGAGGATAACCTGAATCGCGAGCTGTTGGCAAAAAATTCAGAAATACGAGCGTTGCAGAATCAGATTAATGCTCACTTTATTTATAATGTCTTAGAATCCATCAAAATGATGGCTGAAATTGATGAAGAATATGCAATTAGTGATGCCATTACTTCACTTGGCAAGCTGCTTCGTTATAGCATGAAGTGGGTGCCGGGAAATGTCCGGGTAGAGGATGAGCTAGAGTATATCAAGAACTATCTGGCCTTGATTAACCTGCGATTTGACTATGAGATTTACTTATCGCTGAATATTCCAGAAGAAATCAGAAGACAGGAAATTCCGAAAATGTCCCTTCAGCCAATTGTTGAGAATGCAATTTATCATGGCATTGAACAGATGGCAGAAGATACCAATATTTATATTAAGGGACTATTTGATGGCTCAGACTGCATCATTGAGATTACCGATGCCGGAAAAGGAATGACCACAGAAGAGGTGGGGCGGCTCGAGCGGAAAATTGCTGGCGAGATTGAGACAAGTGGCGGCGGCTCGGGCAATGGCATTGGTCTAAAAAATGTACAGGACCGAATTCGGATTGCATTTGGCGGGAAATATGGGCTAAGCATTGCATCAAAACTGGATTGCTATACCAAAATAATGGTGCGAATACCATTGAATCGTAGGTCGGAGGATAGTGTAAAAAATTAAAATTTTTTACACGCAAATTTGGCCTCCGGCTCAAAGTTTGCAGTTGGTTGGAAAAGGATGGTTATTAAATGAAAAGTATACTAATTGTTGAAGATGAGAAGATGATACGTCAGGGAATCAAGACAATGATTCAACGCAGCGGTGTCCCAGTTGAAGTAATCATGGAATGTAACAATGGTGAAATGGCATTGGATATTCTGAAGGAGCAGAAAATTGATGTGATGTTTACTGACATCCGGATGCCTAAAATGGATGGCATTGAGCTGGTTCGTCAGATGCAGGAGCTGGAGCACAAGCCATTAACGGTAGCGATTAGCGGCTATGATGATTTTTCCTATGCCGTCGAAATGATGCGTCATGGCGTGCGGGAATACATTCTAAAACCGGTCGAACGTCAGAAGATACAGTCCATTCTGGAAAAATTAGAGCAGGAGATTGTTGACAATCAAGAGAGCGATTCGGCCAGCCGCAAAATCGGTGAACAGCAGTTGAAATATTTAATGTTAAATGAAAAATTAATGGAAACCGAATTACAGACCTTAAAAGAGCAATACGAAAAGACTTTTTATATCGGGGCATACAATATTTGCTGCCGGAATACTGGCAAAGAAGAGGAACGTCGAGAACGCCATATCTATCTGCCTAACTTGGAGGAAAATGATGTTTTTATTGTTGAGGCAGACAATCTTGAGCTGCTCTTGAAAAACGAGCTGGTTAGCGATTATACTGGTGTCAGCAATGCCCATAATGGACTTGGCGAACTACGGCAGGCATATGTGGAAGCGAGAGAATGCCGAAAGGTGGCATTTTGCCAGATGCGGGAGAATGTTCGGTGGGGTGAGGATGAGAAACGCATTCCAGAGCAGATGCGGGAGGATGCTTTAAAATTATTGGAACCAGAGGCCAGATTGCAGCGGGTACAGCTCCTTGGTACGGATAAGACCGATGAAGTAGCGCGCGTTTGGAATATGTTTTTTCATGCCGTGAAAAAGGGGCGGCTGACCGTTGGGAACTTTGAGACGAGCATCGATGAATTTTTTCTGGATGTGAAGAAAACATATCGCAATATTCTGGGAGAAGATGTGGAACGAATCCAGTCATTGGAGGAAATCTGGCGCTATGCCAATCTGGAAGAATATGAAGAAGCGTTTATGGAATGGGTGCTGGAGCTTCATAATCGGATCAACAGTCAGTTTGACACCAATAAGAACAAACAGAAGATTCAGCAGGCGGTTGAATATATCAAAGCACATTATGATGAGGATTTAAACATGGCAGTAGTCTCGAATCATATTTCGATGAACTATTCCTTGTTTTCATTTTCATTTAAACAGTACACGGGCAGTAACTTTGTGAACTATTTGAAAAATATTCGGATGGAGGAAGCGAAAAAGCTGCTCGCCACAAGCGAAATGCGCGTGATTGAAATAAGTCAGGCCGTCGGTTATGACAATGAGAAGCATTTTATGAAGATATTTAAGACCTCGTGCGGCGTATCGCCAAGCGAATATCGAAAGAATATGCGGTTGACACAGTAGAAAATGGAATGTGACATTGGCTGGTATCATAACGATACCAGCCAATGTTTTTTCTGAAACGTACAATTTTGCAAGGTTCAGTCTCGCAGACCTCTGCGAGTTTTTGAAGTTTTATAATTTATAGCATTTGTTGAAAAGATTATAAACAAGTACGGTTTCTAGTAATAAAACCAATCGGTTTTCTTTTGACTTGTTGCGACTTGGGCAAAAATTGGGTATAATACTTGTGTAATATATTTTTTGGGAAGGAGTGATGTGATATGACACAGATAAAAAAGAGGGCACAAGAAATGATAGAACGTATACCTGATGACAAAATGGAATATGTGTTTAATATTCTGCAAAATATAGAAGCCATATCAGTCAGTCAGTCAGTGCAAGACAATTCAGCTACAAAAGCAGCATTTGATACATTGATGAAATATCAAAAGGTATTGCCGGCAGAATTTGATTATAAGGCGGAACTAGAAAGTGCAAGAGATGAAAAATATGAAGATTTTAGTTGATACAAATGTAATTATGGACTTTTTAATAGATAGAGCACCATATGCAGATGAAGCTGCTAAAATAATAACAAGAATAAAATTAAGCTAGCACTTGGGAATGAAGCATTTAAAGATTTTGAAGATTGTCTGCAATCCGAGTGTGCATGTGAAGTTGGTGCAGATTACATTATTACAAGAAATCCATCAGATTTTACAAATTCAAAGGTAGAAATCATAGAGCCTATAGATTTCTTGGAAAAGTTTTATTAGTAAAAAAATGGATATAATTTTATCAAATCACGATTTGTAAAATCAAGATTTGAAGGAGAAGAACATGTTCATTATTTTTAGTATTCTATTATATAGCCTATGCACAAACTGTTGTTATATCATCCATTACACTGGGAAGTGGTATCTGATTCTAGTGTCGCTGATGATATTTGTTTTGGTTAATATTTTGCCCACCCTGCCGAATCGAGACATCCCTAACTTTAAGTTAAAGGTATGCGACCACGGCGTAGCCTGTCTGCGGATTTTTAGCTGGTCATGCGCAATATCTGTTGTTTATCACATTGTAATAGCGTTTCATTTATTGCCAGCGCAATGGGGATTATGGCTGGGAAGTATATTAGTCAGCTTTGTTGCCCTGTTTGTTATTTTCTGGAATGGAATGATCAGTGTCTATGCAACGAGCGTCCAGCTTGGCATAAACCATCGCTTCATTGGTCTTTTATATGGGATGATACCAATTGTAAATTTGGTGATGTTAAGCAAGATAATCCGCACGGCTTCGGCGGAGGTTGCATTTGAGACGGTCAAAGCATTGCAGAATCAGGCACGTCAGGAGGAACAGGTCTGTCATACCAAATATCCGGTGCTATTTGTTCATGGAGTATTCTTTCGGGATTTTAAACATTTAAATTATTGGGGACGGATACCCGATGAACTAATCAAAAACGGAGCACAGATTTTTTATGGAAATCACCAGTCAGCTTCCTCGGTGCAGCACAGTGCCGAAGAACTGACGCGGCGTATTCTAGAAATCGTATCAGAGACGGGATGTGAGAAGATTAATATTATTGCGCATTCCAAAGGTGGTCTTGACTGCCGCTACGCGATTAGTCACTGCGGTGCAGCCCCTTATGTGGCATCCTTGACGACCATCAACACGCCGCATCGTGGTTGTGAATTTGCTGAATATCTGCTCAAAAAAGTTCCAGTCGCCGCCCAACAGAGAATCGCCAATACATATAATGCCGCGTCAAAGAAACTAGGTGATACGGCCCCGGATTTTATGGCGGCAGTTCGGGATTTGACGACAGGCAATTGCGGCACCTTGAATCAAGTCATGGAAGATGCAGCAGATATGAAAGATATATTTTGCCAGAGTGTTGGTTCAAAGCTCAATCAAGCCAGCAATGGGAAATTCCCTTTGAATTTTTCCTATCCACTGGTAAAGCATTTTGATGGTTCCAATGATGGACTAGTATCAGAAGCCTCATTTTCATGGGGCAGCTCTTATCGTTTTTTGACGACAAAAGGGAAACGCGGCATTTCACATGGTGACATGATTGATTTAAATCGGGAGAATATACCGGAATTTGATGTTCGGGAATTTTATGTAAATTTACTTGCGGATTTAAAGGTGCGAGGGTTATAAAAGAGCAAGCCTTATAACGCGCAGGTATGACTGTAGAGAAAGCGGAGCTAGGATTTAATCCTAGCTCCAATTTTTTTCTAAAAGTTAAAAATATCATTAGTTTGCGTAAAAAATTCATTTGTACCCTTTTTTGGAGCTTTTGGTTGCAGTTTGATTGCAGTCAGTTTTGTATAATATCTGTAATGGTAATTGGGAGGTGAAGATTTAAAACAATGCGCAGTAAGGGATGGCATCAGGAATTAACGAAAAAATATATCATATGAAGGAGAAAACAGATATGAATAGAATTAAGACGGTAAAGAACATTGTAGCAATCATAATGGCATTGATACTTAGCGTATCACTATTGCCGGTGACAACAGTTCCGGTACAGGCAGCGGCGACTGCCAATTATAACTGGTATGATAATGCAGGTGGTGCAGGTGGTACTACATATCTTATTAGTACGGCAGAGGAATTGTTGGGATTTGCCCTGCTTGTGCGAGGGCAGGCTAGTGGAGGTAGGTCGGTAGATAGCTTTTGGGGGAAAACCGTGAAGCTGACTGGGAACATTGATCTCTCTAGTGTATGCGGGGAGTCAGCGTCTCTCGGAAACTGGCCTGGAATCGGAAGGGCTGCGACCGGCAGGTCTTTTAGTGGTACCTTTGATGGTGACGGATATGAAGTCCAGAATCTATATATTAATTCTACTGAGACGTATAGTGGGCTTTTCCAATACGCCGGAGATTTATCAGTTATCAAAAACTTGGGGGTTTCAGGAAGTATTGAAAGCACAGGCCAATATAGTGCAGGAATTGCAAGCTACAGCTCGGGAACAATTTCAAATTGCTATAATAATTGCAATGTTACAGGCAGCAAGTATGTGGGTGGAATCGTAGCTTCAGGTCAGACAGGTTGTGTGATCGAAAAGTGCTATAACATGGGAGAGATTACAGCAAGTGGTTCTCACGGAGCTGGAATAGTTGCAGCTCTTGACGGGGGAACGATAAAAAATTGTTACAACGTGGGCGTAATTGAGGTAGATAATCAAGGCGGTGGAATAGCCGGAAGCAACACGAATGGAACGTTTGAAAATTGCTATAATAGTGCATCTGTTTCGGGTGGTGACAAGATGGGAGGAATACTTGGCAGCAGCATGGGCGGTACGGTATCAAATTGTGTATCGCTAGGAGAAACGATTACAGGAACCACGAATGTTGGGCGTATTAGTGGCGTGACAGGCGCCTTTAGCAACAATGTAGCGCGCAGCGACATGAGCGTTGTGATAGGTGGTGTAGAGGTGACGACCCTTGACAATAAGGATGCTGATAAAATAAATGGTGCAGATATTTCGGTTACCGGAACACTTGCCATGTCAGAGGTATTTGGCAGTAGCTGGTCAAGTGAGGTGTGGAAATTTACGGGAACGAATAAATTTATTACTGGTACGAAGCTGCCTACACTTAAGGGAATCGCAGTAACACAAAATCCTAGATTATTAGGTACTGCTTTATCGCTAAATTCCATTGAAGTAACCCATGCGCCAAGCAAGACAACCTATACAGTAGGAGAATATTTTGATAGTACGGGAATGGAGATAACAGCAAAATATTCAGACAATAGCACAGAAGTGGTGACAGGTTATACCGTGAGCCCATCCGTAGCGCTTGCAGTGACCAATAAATCCGTGACCATCAGCTATGCTGAGAATGGAACTACCAAAACAGCTACACAGGCAATCACGGTGAATGCAGCAACACCATCAGCAACAGTTACAGCAGTGAAAATTACTCCGGCAAGTGCCATCATGATTCAAGGCAAGTCCAAGACATTTACAGCAACCGTAAGCGGAACTGGTTCACCATCACAGAGTGTTACATGGTCTGTCAGTGGTAACAAATCAAAGAATACCAAGATAACTGCCGCAGGAAAGCTGACCGTAGGTGCGGATGAGAAAGCAACGAGTCTGACTGTTATGGCAGTTTCCAAAGCAGATAAAACAAAATCAAAAACAGCCAAGGTAACAGTAGCAGCAAAATTAAATGCAAAATTTACATCTGGAAACTTTACCTACATCATCACAAGTGATAAGACGGACGGCAAAGGAACTGTAACTTTAACTGGTATTGTAAAAGGTAAGAAAGTGACTAGACTAACCGTACCAACGACCGTAAAGTGTCAGAGTATTTCATACAAAGTGACAGCAGTCGGTGACAAGGCATTTGATCATAATAAGCTACTGAAAAAAGCAGTAATTGGCAACAACGTAACAAAGATTGGCAAAAATGCCTTTCGCGATTGTACCGGTTTGACGGAGGTAACTGTTGGCAATAAAGTGACCAAGATATTAAGCGGCGCCTTCTTACGGTGCACTTCACTCAAAATAATAACAATCGGAACCGGCTTAAAAGAAATCGGAACACATGCATTTTGTATGGACAAGGCTTTGCGAACGATGATTATCAAAAGTACAAAGTTAACAAAAGTGGGCAATCATTCAATGAACGACACGAATAATTTAAAGATCAAGGTACCTGCTGCCAAAGTGAGTGCTTACAAAATGCTATTTGCGAACAAAGAACAGGGTAAAAATGTGAAAGTAGTAAAACAATAAGCAGATAAAATTTAAAAACGTGCGCCCTGCAGCGCACGTTTTTAACGTAAAATATTTTTTTTCTTATGCTTCTTAATCTCATACATATGCTCATCAGCAGTAGAGAACAACTGCTGGATATTATCGGCAGAGTATCCACTTGACGGTACTTCGCAGGCAAAGCCGCTGCTGACGGAAATGTTGTATTCCTTTGAACTCAAGCGATTGTAATTATCGAGGTATTTCTGAATACCATTGATAAACTCTTCGGCTTCCTTCTCAGAATAATTGCATGACAGCAAATAGAATTCATCACCACTGAAACGGGCGCAAAGGTCAGATTCCTGCACGGCCTTTTCTAATGCCTGACCGAGGACCTGAATGGCGAAATCACCCTCGTTATGTCCAAAGTTATCATTAATCTGCTTCAATCCATCTAAATCAAAGAGAAAACAAGAGAGCGGCAGTTGATTGACAATTGCCCGTTCTAAAAGCTGTGGCTCATAGTGATTGTAGCCATGCTTATTTAACAAGCCGGTTAATGCATCCTTCATATAAATATCTTCCAAACGGCTGACCAGAAGACCAGTTCGTTTTGCATCACAGATACTCTGAATCAGCCGATTGATATTCATCAGCCAGTGAACCAATTGGAAATGATAGTCAATCTGATTGTTTTCGTAGGAAAGAGCAATATAGCCAAATTCCTTGTTTTCAAAAAAGAGTGGGGTAAAAATATAAGCGCACTCCGAGTTTTTGTAGATATGGTCTGGCAACAACGAATTTTTACGGAAGCTGCATTCTGGTAAACGTTTGCCATCCCGAATGGCCAGCTTTAACAAAATCGTATCTTCGCTGTCGGTGGATACTTCTTCGCTGTCGGTAATTTCCAAAATATGACTAGACAGAGAATCCCAGTCGCCATATAGGCAGAGGTAAAATTCTTTGCAATGTTCAATTTCATGAATATATTTTTCTAACAAATCAGCACCATCGTCAATATCGCTAATATGCTGAAAGGCAGCAGACATACTCATTGATTCTAAGATGGAGGTCTCTAGTTTGGCGATTCGCTTGGTCAGTTGCTGCTCGAAAAAAATGGAACTGCGTTCCGGAGTATTGTTGCAGCCGCAGGAATTATGAAGCATGATGTTGGCCAAAACGGTGGTTTCCTGGCCGATGGTTTTGCCATGCATCAGGTTCAAAAGCTGCTCTACCGCCACGGCACCTAGTTCGTAGACGGGAAAAGATACTGTCGTAAGAGTTGGTGAAATGTTATGGCCTTCTTCGGTGTTGTCACAGCCAGTGATGGCAATATCCTCTGGAATCTTGTAGCCAGCCGATAATGCAGCGGCCATAAACAGCAGCGCCATCCGGTCGTTATAGCAGACAACGGCATCAACGCTACGGTCTTTGGTAAAGAAATCAAGAGCCTCCTTAGCGGAACGATTGTCATATGTACATAGAAAAACGTCATCAGGGGTGCAAGATAAGCCATGTTTTTCCAGTGCAGCACGGTAAAACTGTTCGCGGCTGTCGGAGAAATAAGTTTCATCCTTGCTGCCAAGATAGCAGATTCGTTTGTAATTATGTTTGGTAATCAAATGCTCTGTTAATTTGCCGGTGGTAGAATTGTTTTCCAGCACGATGGCAGGAAAATGCTGATTGGTAACAGCAATCTCGATAATTGGACAAGAACATTTTTGTTGCAGTGTATTTTGTATTTTATCCTTTAACTCGGTGGAAAGATAGGTGTCAGAGGCAAAAATAATGCCATCTAAATCCTCATAATTAGGAATGCGTAAGATGCTCTCTTCGCCAATCCCATATAATCCCAAGTTCTCTCCATCCATTGAAGAAAAAATTTCGGCAGTGTAGCCATATTCTAATGCTTTGTCAATAATTCCCTGGCAGACATGCTTCTGGTAATGACCAAAAATGTGTGAAATAAACACACCAATCTTTTTTGTATGATACATAATCCCCTCCTAATAGCTTTTGTGTCCCCGTAAACTACATTTTAAGTTGTTTAGTCCTATTTTACAATAGATAAACGAGTTAAAATGTGATAAAATATTAATAATTCAAATGAGAAGGAATAAAATCATGTCAAAAGCATACAACCAAAAACGGAAGCTCTTAATCATAATGCAGCAATTATACGAAAAAACAGATGAAGACAATATCTTATCAATGCAAGATATATTATCGGGGTTATCGGCTTATGGGATTGCGGCAGAACGAAAGAGTGTTTATGATGATATTCAAGTGTTGCAGGATTTTGGGATGGATATATTACATAAAAAAGGAAAAAATGGTGGCTATTATTTAGCCAGTCGGGAGTTTGAATTAGCGGAGCTAAAATTGCTGGTAGATGCAGTGCAGTCATCAAAATTCATTACAACAAGAAAATCACGTGAACTGATTGGAAAATTGGAAAAACTAGTCAGTATTAGTGATGCCAGACAGTTAAATCGTCAGGTGGTGGTAACAAACCGTAATAAAGCAGTGAATGAGAACATTTACTATAATGTAGATATGATATATAATGGTATAGCACAGGATGTAAAAATTTGCTTTCAATATTTCGAATGGACGGTTGAAAAAGAGATGAAGCCCAGACGAAATGGCGAATTTTATCAAGTTAGTCCTTGGATACTGACTTGGGATGATGAGAATTACTATTTGATTGCATTTGATGATACGGCCGGAATTGTAAAACATTTTCGCGTTGATAAAATGTTACAGATTGGCTTAACAAATGAACTGCGGGTTGGGAAAGCGCAGTTTGAGAATTTTGATATAGCGGCATATTCAAAAAAGACATTTGGAATGTTTGCCGGAGAAGAACAGACCGTGTCACTGGTTTGCGAGAACAGTTTCATTGGGGTGATGGTTGACCGGTTCGGTCAGGAGGTCAGTATCCGTCCGCAAGATGACAAGTATTTTAGAGCGCGCCTGCATGTGAATCTAAGTCCGCAGTTTTATGGATGGCTGTGTGGACTCGGAACGGGAGTATCAATTGTGGAACCGAAAGCAGTGGCAGATGCCTATGCGAAATATCTGGGGAAAATATTAGAGCGATATTAGAGGAGCGGCAGATGGAAAAAATGGAAAAAACAGATATTATCCAGCATAATTATTGTGAGGGTTGTGGCCGACTTATGGCATTGTCATATAAGCAGGCAATATGTCCAACTTGTATTGAACAACAGCTATTTGATAAAGTACGTGATTATGTAAGGACATATGAGGTAAATGAATATGATGTGGCGAATCATTTTGATATAACTGTCCGGCAAGTCAGAGGCTGGATAAAAGAAGGCCGGATGGAGTATAAAGAGCGTGATGAGAAGAGTGCACTTGGCGGTTCGGTGTGCTTTCGTTGTGGTGCGAAGGTGAATTTTGGAACGTTGTGTGCGAAGTGTTTAAAACTGTTGAATGGCGAGGGGCGGCAAGGTGTTGCCAAGCCACAACCGGGAGAAGAAGGCAGAATGCGTTTTGTGGATAAGGAAGACGAATAAAATACATTTAGTAAAAAATCCTCCCTTTTAAGCGGTAAGATATATACCGACTCCGCTTAAAAGAGAGGTTTTTTTATTTTTTACGATATTGTGTAGCCGCTTTAATAAATCCCTTGAATAACGGGTGTGGACGGTTTGGTCGGGATTTTAATTCTGGGTGAGCCTGCGTCGCAACAAACCAAGGATGCTCAGGAATCTCAATCATTTCCACGATTCGTCCATCCGGTGAAAGCCCAGATAATTTCAAACCATTTTCAGTCAATACATGACGGTAATCATTGTTGACCTCATAACGGTGCCGATGCCTTTCGTCGATAGTTTCTTTTCCATATACTTCAAACGCTTTGGAAGTTCTGTCTAAAAGACAAGGGTAAGAACCAAGTCTCAAGGTACCACCGATATCTTCAACTCCATCCTGCTCTGGCATTAATGCAATGACCGGATGGGGGGTCTTAGGGTCAAGCTCAATACTATGAGCATTATGTAGATGACAGACATGTCTTGCATATTCAATAATGGAAACCTGCATACCGAGGCAAAGACCTAAGTATGGAATCTTATTTTCGCGCGCATATTTGGCAGCCGTAATCATACCTTCCACCCCACGGTCACCAAAGCCGCCAGGCACGATAATACCATCCATCTCCTTAAAATATTCGGATGCATTTTCAGCGGTAAGCAATTCAGAATCCACCCAACTGATATTTACCGTTGCACGTTCGGCAATACCACCATGCTTTAATGCTTCAATCACGGAAATATAAGCATCATGTAACTGCGTATATTTTCCGACCAAAGAGATATTAACCTCCTGAATCGGATTGCGAAGTGCGTCCACCATTTCAGTCCAATCCACCAGGTCTGGAGTAGGACAGTCTAAATGCAGGCGTTTGCAGACAACACTGGCTAAATTCTCTTTTTCCATAGCAAGTGGTGCTTCGTATAAATATTCAACATCCAGGTTTTGTAAAACGTGATTGCTGGGAACATTACAAAAGAGTGCAATCTTATCTCTTAAGGCTTGGTCGATTGGCAGCTCGCTGCGGCAGACAATAACGTCTGGCTGAATCCCCATCCCCTGGAGTTCTTTTACACTCGCCTGAGTTGGTTTGGTTTTTAATTCCCCGGAAGCTTTAATGTATGGAATTAGAGTGACGTGAATTAGAATGGCATTTTCATGGCCAATTTCATGTTGGAACTGACGAATTGATTCTAAGAATGGCTGACTTTCAATATCACCAACCGTTCCGCCGACTTCGATAATGGCAATATGAGTATCATCAGAAGTGAAGTTGCGATAAAAACGGCTTTTGATTTCGTTTGTGATATGTGGAATGACTTGTACGGTTCCGCCGCCGAAATCGCCGCGACGTTCCTTTTGCAAGACCGTCCAATAGACCTTACCAGTTGTAACATTGGAGTTTTTGGTTAAGCTTTCATCAATAAAACGTTCGTAATGACCAAGGTCCAAATCGGTTTCCGCACCGTCATCCGTAACGAAAACTTCACCATGTTGAATGGGGTTCATAGTGCCGGGGTCGATATTGATGTAAGGGTCAAATTTTTGCATCGTCACCTTGAAACCTCTGGCTTTCAGCAGACGCCCAAGCGATGCAGCGGTGATACCTTTTCCTAGTCCTGATACAACACCACCAGTGACAAAGACGTATTTTACAGGCATGATAGTCCTCCTTTCAAATGTGTATTATCATGTCAAAAAAGTGAGAGGCCGACAAATTTCCCGCCGGCCTCCGTTTTTTAAAATCGAAATTAATTATACAACGCTGCGGACGAGAAATCCACAACTTTTTATAGAAAATTAATAAAAATAACGAAAAGTTCATATTGTTCATATTGATTTATATTTGCGGATTACATATAATAAGGTTTGTATATCAAAAGGTATAAAGATGATACATCGATGACATGACACGGAGGATAGCATGGATAATCAGGATTTTAATAATAAGGATAAGAATACAGGCGGAAATAATGGCAATAACGGAAACAACAAGAATAGTAAAAATGGCCAAGTTGTATTGATGTTTCTGTTTATTACATTGGGCGCATTGTTTCTAATGAGTTTTCTGAATAAAATGACGGCCGAGATAAGGACACAAGAAATTACTTATACGGAATTTATTGAGATGGTTAGCGAGGATAAGATTGAGAGCGTCGAATTTGCTTCAACCCAGTATAATATCACGCCAATCTATACCGATAAGGATTTGATCAAGGTAACGTATTACACGGGTCTGATGAAAGACGATGCACTACTGCCATTGTTAAAAGAGCATAATGTAAAAATACAATCAGAGATTCCAAGCGGAACCTCGGCGATTATCTATAATGTATTGAGCATCCTGCTGCCATTGGCATTAATCTGGGTAGTATTTGGTTTTGTGATGCGGAAAATGGGAAGCGGCGGCGGAATGATGGGCGTTGGCAAGAGTAATGCCAAGGTCTATGTGGAAAAAGAAACCGGTGTAACCTTCCGTGACGTAGCAGGTCAGGATGAGGCCAAAGAATCATTACAGGAGGTGGTCGATTTTCTGCATAATCCGAAGAAATATCGTGAAATCGGTGCCAAGCTGCCTAAGGGGGCATTGCTGGTCGGACCACCGGGAACTGGTAAAACCTTGCTGGCCAAGGCAGTAGCAGGTGAGGCCAAGGTACCATTTTTCTCACTGGCAGGTTCGGATTTCGTGGAAATGTTTGTTGGTGTAGGTGCATCAAGGGTGCGAGATTTGTTCAAGGAAGCTGAGAAGCAGGCACCATGTATCGTCTTTATTGACGAGATTGATGCCATTGGTAAGAGCCGTGATAGTCGTTTCGGTGGCGGTAATGATGAGCGTGAGCAGACCTTGAACCAGTTGTTAGCAGAGATGGATGGATTTGATAGCTCGAAGGGAATTTTGATTTTGGCGGCCACAAACCGTCCGGAAGTATTAGATAAAGCATTGCTTCGTCCAGGTCGTTTTGACCGTCGCATCATCGTTGACAAACCGGATTTAAAAGGCCGTCTGGAGACCTTGAAGGTTCATTCCAAAGATGTTTTGATGGATGATACCGTAGATTTGGATGCAATGGCACTAGCGAGTGCCGGATTAGTTGGTTCTGATTTAGCAAACATGATTAATGAGGCCGCCATTAATGCTGTAAAACAAGGTCGTAAATTTGTAAATCAGAGTGATTTATTTGAAGCATTTGAAATCGTTGCGGTCGGCGGTAAGGAAAAGAAAGACCGTGCCATGAGTGAGAAAGAACGAAAGATTGTCGCTTATCATGAGGTTGGTCATGCGATGGTATCGGCATTGCAGAAGAATACCGAACCAGTCCAAAAAATTACGATTGTGCCAAGAACAATGGGTGCATTGGGATATACCTTGCAGACACCGGAAGAAGAGAAGTTCTTAGAGACCAAGGACGAACTGATTGCGAAGATTCGTACCTTCATGGCTGGCCGGGCAGCAGAAGAACTGGCCTTCCAGTCAGCGACCAGCGGTGCGGCAAATGATATTGAACGGGCGACTCACATTGCCAAAGCGATGATTACGCAGTTTGGTATGTCAGATACCTTTGGTCTGATGAGCTTAGTGAGCGTTGAGAATCAGTATCTGGATGGTCGTGCCACCTTGAACTGTGGTGATGAGACAGCAGCTCAGATTGATAAAGAAGTGATGGTTTTGCTAAAAAAATGTTACGAAGATGCCGTTCATTTACTTGAGGAAAATCGTGAGGCACTGGACCGGATTTCTGATCATTTGTTTGAACATGAGACAATTACTGGTAAAGAATTTATGGAACTGTTTCGTGAAATAACCGGGATTGAAGAAGAGAAAAAGGAAGAGACCGAGACGAATGTTTGATATTCAAGAAGAACTGAAAAAGCTTCCGGATGCACCGGGAGTATATATCATGCATGATGCGAAGGATGCGATTATTTATATAGGTAAGGCCATCAGCCTTAAGAATCGTGTTCGCCAGTATTTTAGGGCTAGTCATAGCGAAGGCTTTCGGAAGGATCAGATGATTAAGCAAATCCGTCGCTTTGAGTATATTATTACGGATTCAGAATTAGAAGCCTTAGTGCTGGAATGTAACTTGATTAAGGAGCATTGTCCGAAATACAATACGATGCTGCGGGATGATAAGACATATCCTTATATAAAAGTGACTCTGGGAGAAGAATTTCCCAGGGTCCTCTTTTGTCGTCAAATGAAAAAAGATAAGTCCCGCTATTTTGGTCCATACACCAGTGCCGCAGCAGTCAAATCAACGATTGAGCTGGTGCAAAAGATTTGCCATTTGCGAACCTGTAATCGCTCGCTGCCAAAAGACATTGGGAAAGAAAGGCCTTGTTTGAACTATCATATTAAGCAGTGCAATGGTCCTTGTCAGGGTTACATCAGCAAAGAGGAATATCGTCAAAACATCAGTGAAGCACTGGAATTTTTAAATGGCAACTATCGACCGATGTTAAAGGATTTGGAGGCAAAAATGCAGGAAGCCTCCGCGGCAATGGAGTTTGAAAAGGCGATTGAGTACCGCGAGCTGTTAAACAGTGTTCGAGCGGTTGACCAGAAACAAAAAATCACACAGTTCGATGGTGAAGATAAAGACGTGATTGCGCTGGCGGCGGATGACCGTGATGCGGTCGTGCAGGTGTTTTTTATTCGTGGCGGTAAGCTGATTGGCCGGGAGCATTTCTATGTGCGGATTGCCAATGAGGATACCACCAGTCAGGTATTAACCAGCTTTGTAAAGCAGTTCTATGCCGGAACGCCTTACCTGCCCAAAGAAATCATGCTGCAAGAGAAGGTCGAGGATGAACTTGTTATCAGTGAGTGGCTGAGCAAAAAGCGTGGTCAGAAAGTGACCTTAAAGGTGCCGGTTAAGGGGATGAAGGAAAAATTAGTCGAGCTGGCCGAGAAGAATGCCCGCTTGGTCCTAAATCAAGATAAAGAAAAAATAAAACGAGAGGAAGGCCGGACCATCGGAGCCTTAAAGGAAATTGCTGACTGGCTGGACTTAGAGCAACTAAACCGGGTCGAAGCATTTGATATTTCCAATATCAATGGATTTGAGACAGTTGGCTCAATGGTTGTCTATGAAAGAGGAAAACCAAGGCGCAGTGACTATCGTAAATTTAAATTAAAAACAATAACCGGACCGGATGATTACAAATCAATGCATGAGGTGCTGACGAGACGATTTACTCACGGTTTGCAGGAACAACAGGAAATGGCCGATAAAGCGCTTGAAAAGGAGTATGGCAGTTTCACCAAATTTCCAGATTTAATTATGATGGATGGTGGCCGCGGTCAGGTAAATATCGCTTTACAAGTATTGGCGGAGCTGCGTATCGCGATTCCGGTCTGTGGTATGGTAAAGGATGATAATCATCGGACGCGTGGGTTATACTATCATAATATCGAGATTCCGATTGATACCCATAGCGAAGGTTTTAAATTAATTACCAGAATACAGGATGAGGCGCATCGTTTTGCAATTGAGTATCATCGTTCGCTGCGCAGCAAAAGCCAGGTGCATTCGGTATTGGATGATATACCAGGCATTGGTCCAGCCAGAAGAAAGGCACTAATGCGTAAATTCCAGTCATTAGATGCAATTCGCAGCGCCAGCGTGGAAGAATTGCAGGCGGCTTCGGCGATGAATGAGCAGGCGGCCGAGGCGGTATACAAATTTTTTCATTCAGCAGATAGTCCTCCGCCCATCAATTCGGAAAGTGTTGATGAAGCATAGGAATTATGCTAAACTAATGGTAATTGTAGACAAGACACGATCGGACAATCAGAAAAGGAGCATACTATGGAAGGTGTAAGTGTAGAGAAGGTAGCAAAGAAATTACAATTAAATTCCTATACAGAAGGAATGGATTTGGCGAAAATCAGTATTAAATTACCAGATGTTAACCGCCCGGCATTGCAGTTGAGTGGATATTTTGAGCATTTTGAACAATCTCGTGTGCAGATTATCGGAATGGTAGAATATACTCATCTGGAGAGTTTGGAGCAGGGGCGCAAAGAAGAGATTTATCGCCAGTTCTTAGATTATGATATTCCATGTGTAATTTATTGCCGGAATATGCAGCCGGATGAAATCTTCTTACGCATTGCAAAAGAAAAAAATGTGCCAGTCTTAGGAACGGGAAGAAGCACGACCGAATTTATGGCAGAGCTAATCTATACGTTGAGTGAGCATCTGGCACCTTGCATTACGATTCATGGTGTGTTAGTTGATGTATATGGTGAAGGATTGCTGATTATGGGTGAGAGCGGCATCGGTAAGAGCGAGGCGGCACTTGAATTAATTCGCCGTGGTCATCGTCTCGTAACAGATGATGTTGTTGAAATTCGTAAAATTAATGAGCATACATTGATTGGAACATCACCGGACATTACCAGATATTTCATTGAATTACGTGGTATTGGAATCATTGATGTGAAGACACTGTATGGTGTAGAGTGTGTAAAAGAAAAACAGTCAATTGACTTAGTCATTAAGCTAGAGGATTGGAAGAAGGAAAATGAATATGACCGTCTGGGTCTGGAAGAGGAGTATACGGAATTTTTAGGAAATAAAGTCGTATGCCATTCACTGCCGATTCGTCCGGGTCGTAATCTGGCTGTAATTTGTGAAGCAGCAGCCGTAAATCATCGTCAGAAGAAGATGGGCTATAACGCCGCGCATGAATTATATCGTCGTGTACAGGCCAATTTAAATAAAAAAGATGATGATGAATAAATTTTTCTAGTGAAAAATCTAGTGGAATGACGGAAATGGAGAGCAGAAAATGGAACGAGATTTAGCTTGGGAAAAATACAGCGAAGAGGAGAAACGAGACGTTTTTGCATTTGCTGAAAAATATCGCAAATTTATATCGGATTGCAAGACCGAACGAGAATGTATTGAAGAATTTGAGTCGATGGCAAAGGCCGCCGGATTTGTGGATATTTATGAAGTCATTTCACGGAAGCAGGAAATACAAGCAGGTGACCGTGTCTATGCCGTAAAAGATGGTAAGACAATGGCGCTATTTGTTGTTGGTGAGCAGCCACTCGAAGCAGGAATGAACATTCTCGGTGCGCATATCGATTCACCGCGACTCGATTTAAAACAAAATCCACTATATGAAGATACCGGGTTGGCGATGCTTGATACCCATTATTATGGCGGTGTGAAAAAATATCAGTGGGTGACCCTGCCGCTGGCACTGCATGGTGTGATTGTTAAAAAAGATGGCACGGTAGTGAAGGTCAATATTGGCGAAAAGGCTGAAGACCCAGTCTTTGGTGTCAGCGATTTATTGATTCATCTGGCCGCTGACCAGATGGAGAAAAAAGGTAACAAAATTATCGAAGGTGAGAATCTTGATGTTTTAATTGGCAGTATTCCGTGTGAAGCGAAAAAAGACCAAAAAGAAGAAACCATCAAAGAACGGGTCAAAGAAAATATCCTTTCGATTTTAAAAGAACAGTATGATGTGAGCGAAGAAGATTTTCTTTCGGCAGAGATAGAAGTGGTTCCGGCTGGCGCGGCCAGAGATTATGGCTTGGACCGCAGTATGATTATGGGGTATGGACATGACGATCGGGTCTGTGCATATCCATCCTTTGCGGCAATTGCCAAAATGGGCAAACCGGAATATACCAGTGTCTGCCTATTGGTGGACAAAGAAGAAGTTGGCAGTGTCGGAGCAACCGGAATGCACTCACACTTCTTTGAAAATATGGCGGCAGAGCTGCTGGGTGCAATGGGACAATATAGTGAATTATCACTGCGCCGGGCATTGTCAAATTCCAAGGTTTTATCCTCGGATGTTAGTGCTGCATTTGATCCAAACTATCCGGCAGTCATGGAAAAGAAAAATGCCGCATACTTTGGTAGAGGGATGGTATTTAATAAGTATACCGGTTCCCGCGGTAAATCTGGCTCGAATGATGCCAATGCTGAATACGTTGGAAATTTACGCCGGATTATGGATGAAAATAACGTCTTTTTCCAGACTTCTGAGCTGGGCAAAGTAGACCAGGGCGGCGGTGGCACCATTGCTTATATTTTAGCAAATTATGGAATGCAGGTAATCGACAGTGGGATTGCAGTATTAAATATGCATGCTCCTTGGGAGATAATCAGCAAGGCCGATTTATATGAAACATTTAAAGGATATCAGGCATTTTTAAAAGATGCTTGACGAACATGCAAGGGGAAGACTCGTGACACAGACATTTATCGAAGAAATAAAAAAAATCCTATCTAGTGAACAGCTACACTTTAACGAACCAATGAGCCGGCACACCACCTTTCGCGTGGGAGGACCAGCCAAGTTGTTGGTAACACCGCGACTCTCTCAGATTGCTGAGGTGATTTTGTTGTGTCAGCGGGAAGCTGTTCCATATACGATTATTGGCAACGGAAGCAACCTTTTAGTTTCGGACAAAGGACTTGACGGTGTTGTGATTGAGCTGGGGCGTCCGATGTCTTCCGTTACCATTAAAGGCTGTCGGATAACGGCGGAAGCGGGAGCGATGCTGGCAAAGGTATCCAATATGGCGGCCGAAGCAGGACTGACGGGAATGGAATTTGCATCAGGAATTCCAGGGACGATTGGTGGCGCAGTGGTAATGAATGCCGGAGCTTATGGCGGCGAGATGAGTCAGGTGATTGACCGTGTTACAGTATTAACCCAAGATGGAGAAATAAAAGAACTAACTTTGGCGGAACTTGAGCTATCCTATCGCCATAGTTGTATTACGGCGTTAAATTATATTGTTCTTTCGGCAGTGATGATATTGCATGAGGGAAATATGCAGGAGATTTCTGATATGATGCAGGAGTTAAGAGAGCAGCGAATTGAAAAACAACCATTGGAGTACCCGAGCGCAGGCAGTACCTTTAAGCGCCCAGAGGGTTTTTTTGCGGGCAAACTGATTATGGATGCCGGACTGCGAGGTTTTTCGGTTGGTGATGCGCAGGTATCAGAAAAGCATTGTGGTTTCGTTGTCAACCGGGGAACAGCCAGTGCAGCCGATGTTGTAAATCTGATGAATCACATACAGCAAGAAGTAGAACGACGGTTTGGTGTCGTGTTAGAGCCGGAAGTTAGAAAGCTGGGGGAATTTGAATGAAGTTTGTAATTTTAACGGGAATGTCCGGTGCAGGAAAAAGTACGGCGTTAAAGATGATGGAGGATGTCGGCTTTTATTGTGTGGACAATCTTCCGATTCCGCTGATTGAGAAATTTGTCGAGCTTTCTGATTTGCCAAATTCGGAATTACAAAAGGTTGCGGTAGGAATCGATATTCGTAATGGAAATGCATTAGAGGAGCTGCGAGATGTCTTAGACCACCTTGAGGCCGATGACCGGACTTGTGAAATCTTATTTTTAGATGCCGAGGATACGGTCTTAATCAAGCGTTATAAGGAAACACGGCGCAGTCATCCGCTTGCAGGCAGTGAGCGGGTTGATAAGGGAATTGAGGAAGAACGTCGGCGCTTGAACTTTTTGAAAAAACGTGCGAACTACATTATTGACACCAGCCGATTACTGACACGTGAATTAAAGGGTGAGATAAATAAAATATTTGTCCAAAATCAGGATTTTAAGAATCTGATGATTACAGTTTTGTCTTTTGGTTTTAAATACGGCATACCGGCTGATTCTGATTTGGTCTTTGATGTTCGTTTTTTACCGAATCCATATTATGTTGAAGGGCTAAAACATAAAAGCGGAAACGAAAAAGAAATTCAGGAATATGTTTTGCAATTTCCAGAAGCGCATGAGTTCTTGAATAAACTTGAAGATATGATTGATTTTCTGATTCCGAATTATATAATAGAAGGAAAAAACCAGCTTGTTATCAGCATTGGCTGTACCGGTGGAAAACACCGTTCGGTCACTTTAGCGAATGAGCTTTATAAGCGAATGGGTGAGCAAAAGGACTTTGGGCTTAAGATAGAGCATCGGGATATTGATAAAGACGCAGTGCGCAAGTAGAGTGATGCTTAGTGTGCAAGTAGTGATTGCGCACTGTGCAAGTAGCAGGGAGAGACATGTCGTTTTCAAGTGATGTAAAAGAGGAACTGTCAAAACAGTTAAATAAATCCAGACATTGTCAGCTAGCTGAGCTGGCGGCGATGATTCATCTGGCTGGAAAGATAACTACCGGTGAAAATGGGACGGAGCTGGAAATTGCGACGGAGCATGCAGCGGTTGCGAAAAGATGTTATACTTTAATAAAAAGGGCGTTTGATATCAGCGCGGAGACTGTTGTACGCGGAAGCTATGTGGTGCGGATACCTTCCGCCGAGTTTAGCGAGGGGGACTTACCGCTACAGAACCCGGAGGATGTTAGACGGATTTTACAAGCGATAAAGTTTCTTGATGCAAATGGCATTCCGACGAGCAAGCCGGAGTTAGTGGATGGCTTGATGGTTCAAAATGTGTGTTGCAAGCGGGCTTATATTCGCGGGGCCTTTCTAACCGCTGGCTCAATGAGTGCGCCACAGAAGTCTTATCATTTTGAAATTGTATGCATTACCAGAGCGCAGGCGGAACAGTTACAGATAATCCTAAGTGATTTTGTCACTGATGCCAAGATTGTTCAGCGTAAAAAATATTATATTGTTTACATTAAAGAGGGTGCGCAGATTGTTGATGTATTGAATGTGATGGAAGCACATTTGGCGCTAATGGATTTTGAAAATGTGCGCATTTTAAAAGAAATGCGCAACTCTGTAAACCGTCAGGTAAATTGCGAAACGGCGAATATCAACAAGACGGTGAATGCAGCGGTAAAACAGATGGAAGATATTGAGTACATTGAACGGAGGGCAGGACTTGGTTATTTGCCGGATAACTTGAGGATAATGGCTGAACTTCGACTGCAATATCCTGACGCACCATTGAAGGAGTTGGGGGAATACCTAAATCCGCCGGTGGGCAAATCAGGTGTGAACCACAGGTTGAGGAAGATAAGTGCAATAGCAGAAGAACTTAGAGGGTATAAGGAGGAGATACGATGATTCGTAAAGAGGTTAAAATTCATGTTCCAGGTGGGGTTGAAGCTAGTCCGGCGGCATTGCTGGTGCAGACCGCAAACAAGTTTCAAAGTAGCATTTACTTAGAGGCGGGCAATCACAAAGTGAATGCCAAAAGCATTATGGGCATGATGACGATTGCCATGAATTATGAAGATACCATAACAATTATTACTGACGGGGAAGATGAGGCAGCAGCGGCTGAGGTCATTGAAAAATTTCTCGCACATCAAAATTCAAATATTTAAGGAAGGATTGAAACATTTGAAGAAGCGACTGTTGTTTATTTTTAATGCGCATTCTGGTAAGGGACTGATAAAAAATAAATTAATGGAAATTATCGACATTATGGTAAAGGCTGATTATGAGGTGACTGTTTATCCAACGCAGGATAAAGAGGATGCCTTACATAAGGTCGAGGAAGAGGCTGGCGATTATGATCTGGTAGTTTGCAGCGGCGGGGATGGGACTTTAGATGAGGTGGTAACCGGCATGATGCGTCGGGAACACAAGGTGCCGCTAGGCTATATACCGGCAGGCAGTACCAACGATTTTGCATCCTCGTTAAAAATACCAAAGACGATGACGAAAGCAGCTCAGATTGCCGTAGGTGGAAAAGTCTTTCCGTGTGATGTGGGATATTTTAATGGCGATTCATTTATTTATATTGCAGCGTTTGGACTTTTTACGGATGTGTCCTATCAGACGAATCAGGAAATGAAAAATTTTCTAGGTCATGCGGCATACATATTGGAAGGCGTGAAGCGAATTGTCGACATCAAGTCTTATCCGATGCGGGTCGAATATGAGGAGCATGTGTTAGAAGAAGAGTATATTTATGGAATGATAACGAACTCTAATTCAGTGGGTGGCTTTAAGAATCTGACCGGGAAAAATGTTTTGCTGGATGATGGTGTGTTTGAAGTGACTTTAATTAAAATGCCAAAGAATCCAATTGAATTAAATGAGATTATCTTTAACTTGACGACTGGTCGTGACGAGACGGAACTCATCCATACCTTTAAGACTGACCGTATTCATTTTTATGCCAACGAGGATATCCCCTGGACACTTGATGGCGAGTTTGGTGGTGAGCATACCGTGGTGGATATCCGTAACTGTCACCGGGCTTTGGAAATAATGATTAAGAATAAGAAAACTGAAAGCAAATGATTGTTAGATTTTTAACTTTATTTTTTTTAAAAGACATGTTATGATAAATGCAAATTGTGTAAATAAAAAACAACGGAGGACAATACAATGTTAGTATCAGCAGCAGAAATGTTAGTAAAAGCAAAAGCTGGACATTATGCAGTAGGCCAGTTTAACATCAATAACCTAGAGTGGACAAAGTCAGTTCTTTTAACCGCAGAGGAATGTAAATCACCAGTAATCCTTGGTGTATCTGAAGGCGCAGGAAAGTACATGACCGGCTATAAAACAGTAGCAGCAATGGTAAAAGCGATGATCGAAGAACTGAACATTACCGTTCCAGTTGCATTACACTTAGATCATGGTTCATATGAAGGATGTTTAAAATGTGTAGAAGCAGGATTTTCATCAATTATGTTTGATGGTTCTCACTATGCAATTGACGAGAATGTAGCAAAGACAACAGAATTAGTTGCACTTGCTCATAAGAACGGAATGTCAATTGAAGCAGAAGTTGGTTCAATCGGCGGTGAAGAAGACGGCGTTGTTGGTACTGGCGAATGTGCAGACCCAAATGAATGTAAGATGATTGCAGACCTTGGTGTCGATATGTTAGCAGCAGGTATTGGTAACATTCATGGAAAATATCCAGAAAACTGGGCTGGCTTAAGCTTCGAGACATTAGATGCAGTTCAGCAGTTAACTGGCGATATGCCATTGGTACTTCATGGTGGAACAGGAATCCCAGAAGAAATGATTCAGAAGGCAATCAATCTTGGTGTTGCTAAGATTAACGTAAATACCGAATGTCAGTTGACTTTTGCAGAAGCAACCAGAAAATATATCGAAGCTGGAAAAGACATTGCTGGAAAAGGTTTTGACCCTCGTAAATTATTAGCTCCTGGCGCAGAAGCAATTCAGGCAACTGTAAAAGAGAAAATGGAATTATTCGGTTCCGTAGGAAAAGCATAATTCGTAATAATGTTAAACAACAAGGGTGTTCCATTCAGCATGGAATGCCCTTTATTACTTTATAGGAAACTCCGTTCCCGATAAAGTAAAGAAAACGAAAGGATGTATGAAAATGAGTGAAACAGAATATATGAGTGTTTCTGATATTTTTGGTGAAAACGTATTTAATGATTCTGTAATGCAGGAACGTTTACCGAAAAAGGTTTATCAGAAACTGAAAAATGTAATTCAGGAAGGAATTGATTTAGACTTAGAAACAGCCGATGTAGTTGCTCATGAGATGAAGGAGTGGGCAATTGAAAAGGGTGCAACCCACTATACCCATTGGTTTCAGCCATTAACTGGGGTAACGGCAGAAAAGCATGACTCTTTCATTACGGCACCGATGTCAAATGGCAGGGTGTTAATGAGTTTTTCAGGAAAAGAATTAATCAAGGGTGAACCGGACGCCTCCTCATTTCCCTCCGGCGGTTTAAGAGCGACCTTCGAAGCAAGAGGGTATACCGCATGGGATTGTACATCGCCAGCGTTTGTCAGACAGGACGCGGCTGGTGCAACCCTTTGTATACCGACGGCATTTTGCTCCTACACCGGAGAAGCGTTGGATCAGAAGACACCATTGCTTCGCTCGATGGAAGCAATCAATGAGCAGTCCCTTCGTTTGATAAAATTATTTGGCAATACCACTTCAAAACGAGTTACTCCATCGGTTGGACCGGAGCAGGAATATTTTCTGGTTGACCGGAAAAAATATCTAAAGAGAAAAGATTTAATTTTTGCTGGTCGGACACTGTTTGGTGCAATGCCGCCAAAGGGGCAGGAAATGGATGACCATTACTTTGGTATTATTCGTGAGCGAATTGCCGCATATATGAAGGATGTCAACAAAGAGCTGTGGAAACTGGGTGTGTCGGCAAAAACACAGCATAATGAAGCCGCACCAGCGCAGCATGAGCTGGCACCAATCTATGATGTGGCAAATGTAGCAGTCGACCACAATCAACTGGCGATGGAAACCTTAAAGAAAGTAGCGGAACGTCATGGGATGCAGTGCCTGCTTCATGAAAAACCATTTGCCGGGGTAAATGGTTCTGGTAAGCACAACAACTGGTCTATTACGACAGACGATGGAATCAATTTATTAGAGCCAGGTAAAACACCACATGATAACATCCAGTTTTTATTGGTATTAACCTGTATCCTGAAGGCAGTAGATGTTCACGCTGATTTACTACGTGAATCGGCAGCCGATGTTGGGAATGACCATCGTCTTGGTGCCAATGAAGCACCGCCAGCGATTATTTCGGTATACCTTGGTGAACAGCTGGAAGATGTTTTGACCCAGTTAATCAGTACCGGTGAGGCAACACATAGTATCGGCGGACAGAAATTAAAAACCGGTGTAAAAATATTACCTGATTTCATGAAGGATGCAACTGACCGCAATCGTACTTCCCCATTTGCCTTTACTGGTAACAAATTTGAATTCCGTATGGTTGGCTCTCATGATTCTGTTGCGCAGCCAAATGTAGTTTTAAATACGATTGTTGCAGAAGCATTTGCAGAAGTATGTGATATCATCGAAAAAGCCGATGATTTTGATTTGGCGGTACATGATTTAATTAAAAAATATGCAAATGAGCATCAGCGTATTGTTTTCAACGGTAACGGATATTCGGCGGAATGGGTTGAAGAAGCAGCCAGACGCGGCTTGTCAAATATTACCTCGATGGTCGATGCGATTCCATCACTGGCGACAGAAAAATCAATCGCATTATTTGAGAAGTTTAAAGTATTTACCAGAGCAGAATTAGAGTCTCGGGTTGAAATCGAGTATGAGACTTATGCAAAAGAGATTAACATTGAAGCAAAAGCAATGCTTGATATTGCTGGTAAGCAGATTATTCCGGCAGTTATCAAATATATTACCAATCTGGCAAACTCGGCAAATGCTGTAAAAACTGTTTGTGATGCAGATATTAGTGTTCAGACTGAATTGCTTCATGAAGTGTCTGATTTATTATCAGAAACTAAGGTGGCTATGGCGAAATTGGCTGAGGCAGCGGAAACGGGTAGTGCAATGGAAGAGGGCAGAGAACAGGCTGTGTATTATCGTGACGCGGTAAAAACGGCAATGGATGAACTTCGGACACCAGTGGATAAATTAGAAATGCTTGTCGATAAGGATATTTGGCCAATGCCATCCTATGGCGATTTGATTTTTGAGGTCTAAAAAGGGAGGATGCCAGGTAACATCCGTTACCTGGCGTATTATGAAAAAGTTTATTCAAAAAAAGTAATTTCGAATTACGAAGTAATTTTAATTACAAAGTAATTTTATTACTTGGGATTATCTTTTGTTTATAGTTTTATTATATGCAATAGATTTGAAGAAACCATGTTGATAAAGTGAAACTTCTTTGAATGTCAGGTGAATAAATTGTGAACAAAAAATCTTGAAGCCTCGAGATACTAAAACGGGTATATCGTCATCGAAACGATATACCCGTTGTTTTGCTATTCGGCATCATCACCGTCTTCGTTATTTGGAGGAGTGTCCTCCTCATTATTCGGTGAATCATTGTTTTGCTTATCATTATTTTTCTTATCGTTATTTTTCTTATCGTTATTTTTCTTGTCGTTGTTTTTCTTGTCATTGTTATTATCAGTGTCTTCGTTATCATCATTTGTCGGCGGTATCACAGGCTCAGCATTGTGAACGTTGCAAAGGCTATTTGCGGTGTCATCTGAGAGCAGGTATGGTTCATCAGCCGAGCCAGGCGTTCCACCAACGATATAAACACCAGCCTGACGACATTCACCAGGGCAAAATTCATTCGCAAGCATGCCTGAAATAGTACAAAGCGTAACACCAATATGGTGGTCACAGACATCGGTTGGGACAGTGCCAACTGTAAAATATTCGGTTTCAATCATGCTGCCTCGTGGATCGCAGTCACATAAACCAGCAACGGCTAATTTGCCGGATTTTTTACAGACCGTGGCAGATGTGATACCTTCCGCAAGTGGAAAATCCTTGTATTCAAGACCTTCATGAACACGTTCCATTACAGACTTCCAAATTTTCTTTGGATATAATGTACTGGCGAGTCTGGCATTGTCATCATAGCCGCCCCATACGACACAAGTATAATAAGGTGTGAATCCGGCAAAGAGAGCATCGCGGTCTTTGGTGGTGGTACCTGTTTTACCAGCAATTGGCATGGTGCCAAAGTTGGTTGGGGTACCAGTACCGTGCGATACAACATCCTGCATGGCATTGGTTAAAAGCCAAGCGCTGGATTCTTTCAAAACGGTATGTGTCTGTGGTGTATTATCAATTAAAACATTACCTTCACTATCCAAAATTTTTGTGTAAAACCGAGGTTTGGTGTAAGTTCCCTGATTTGCAACCGTGGCATAAGCCGCAGTCAGCTCGACATTGGTAACGCCGTTGGTAATACCGCCTAAGGCCAAGGCCTGATTGTTGTCATCTGGGACCAAGGTGGAAAAACCAAAATTCAACAAATAGTTGTAACCCAAATCAGTTCCGATATCAGTTAAAGTTTTTACTGTCACAATATTGACGGAGTAAGTGATTGCCTCTCGCAGTGTCGTGAAACCACGGAAGCTGCCATCGTAATTTCGTAGCGAAGTACCATTTGTGTAGGAGTAAGGGGCATCATCCTGAACCGAAGCTAAGGTCATGCCACCGGCATCTAATGCTGGTGCATAAGATGCTAAAATCTTAAAGGTAGAGCCGGGCTGTCTGGTGGTATTGGTAGCACGGTTTAACGTTTTGTTGGCGACCTTCTCTCCACGTCCGCCAACAATTGCTTTCACCTCACCGGTAAACTGGTTCATCAGTGTAAGTGAAGCCTGAGGTTGTATGGTAAAGGTAATTCTTTCGCCATTTTCAACAATTTCATCACCCGCTTCCATGATGTCCAATTTATACTGCTCAATGGCTGCATTGGCATCTTCTTCAGAGGTGAAATCAATATTATAGTCGCTGTTAGAAGCGCGGTAATAGCTAAGCATCGTTTGCTCACTGTAATTTACGATGGAGTCATCTGCCTTTTGAATGGTAAGACGATAGGAGAAGGAGCATTGCGGCTCACCATTATAGTTCTCGATGTTATTGACCTCCTCATCACATATTTTCTGTAACGAAGAATCTTGTGTAGAGTGAATCGTCAGACCACCATTGTATAAGCTGTGATAAGCCTGGGTCTCGGTATATCCCAATTTATCAATTAAGTCCTGAATAATCTGTTCTGTCAATTCATCGACAAAATAGGAATTAATACTTTTGTCATCAACTGCGGCATTCACAATCTGAATCCGGTCATAGACGTTATCGGCAAGCACATCTTCATATTGCTGCTTAGTAATATATTCATGTTTTAGCATGTTGTCTAAGACCTTCTTGCGACGTTGCTTGTTATTATCTGGGTTGGTAATTGGATTGTATTTCGTTGGACTTTGGGTAATTGCGGCAATTACGGTGCATTCCGATAAGGTTAACTCCGCGGCATGCTTGCCAAAATATCTAAGTGCAGCCGATTCCACACCCAAGGTGTTCTGGCCAAGGTTAATTGTATTTAGGTAATTTTCTAAAATCCAGTCTTTGGATTCGCGTTTTTCTAATTGTATTGCGAGGTACTGCTCCTGAACTTTTCGTTCAACTTTATCGGCCATATTCTTCTGAGTAACCCAATCGGTGAAGACATTGTTTTTTAACAACTGCTGCGTAATCGTACTTGCGCCTTCAGAAAAGCTTCCGGAAGAGATGCCGACAACACCAGCACGGATAATGCCTTGAATATCAATGCCGTTATGGTCGTAAAAACGCTCGTCCTCAATCGCAACAAAAGCGTGCTGAAGATCAAGTGGCATTTGACTGATGGATATTTCTAAACGATTAGAGCCGGCAGCGACAAGCGTGGCCGTTTTTTTTCCGTCTGTATCAAGAACAACAGATAATGAACCGGTAGGTGTTGCATCTATGGTTTCAATATCCGGTGCAGAATCAATAATGCCTTTGAAAAGACCGATTCCTGCGCAGGTGCCAACAATTGCTATTGCAAAAAAGCAGATGAGGAGCGTCTTGCAGAAAATTACGGTAAATTTCTTGCGGACCAAAGTAGCCTTAGAGGTTAACTCTTTTTCTTTGCGAGCGGTCCCTTTCTTTCCATAATTCATGATGTGCCTCCTTATTGAATTATTATTTTCTCATTATACCAAAAACATACCACATAATAAAGGAAAATATGGTACACTAAACAATAACGGAAAAAAATGAAAGATGTTTGTAGGAACTATTAAGATTACTTTAATTGAGAAAAATAAGGGATTTTTATGGAAATGATTAAATACAAAACAGTTTATGAGGGTGGTCAGGGCGAGATAGAGGAAAAGAAATCACGCTTTATTGCAACCATTCGGCCAGTTGAAACCGAGGCAGAGGCAACGAGCTTTATTCAGGAAATGAAAAAGAAGTATTGGGACGCACGTCATAATTGCAGCGCCTACGTTGTAGGCGCTGACTACGTAGTAGGCAGTGTCTACAATACAGACACGGACCACGTAGTAGGCAGTATCTATAATACAGGCGCTGACCATATAATAGGTAAGAACCAGGAGATAACGAGGTGTTCAGATGATGGGGAACCCTCTGGGACAGCAGGCCGACCGATGTTAGATGTCCTGCAAAAAGAAGGGATTCATAATGTGGCAGTAGTGGTAACGCGTTATTTTGGCGGTACTTTATTAGGCACCGGCGGACTAGTCAGGGCATATCAGAAAAGTGTTCAGGCGGGATTGGCGGCTTGTGTTATCATTGAGAAACAAAGTGGCGAAATACTGAAAATCAACACGGACTATAATGGAATGGGCAAAATCCAATACATGTTAGGGAATGAACAAATCGAGGTTATGGACATTCAGTATGCGGATGCAGTCGAAATGACAGCCGTGATTCCAGCCGGTAGACAAGCGCAGATAGCAGAAAAGATTACCGATATAACGAATGGGCAAGCTGAACTTCGATGGGAAGAAAAGGTCGAATTTGCGATTATACAAAAGAAAATCTTAATTTTCTCTTGAAAATTAAAGTTTTCTCATGAATTGTAAAAAAACACTTGACTTTATATGGACGAGTGTGTAAAATATCATTTGTTGACAGTTTATTGGCCCATCGCCAAACGGTAAGGCAACGGACTCTGACTCCGTCATCTCAAGGTTCGAATCCTTGTGGGCCAGCTACTAAGAAAGTACCGCATTTGTGGTACTTTTTTTTAGATAGAAAATGCCCTATCTAAAAAAGCACTCCGTGCAGGATACGCACTGGCACGAATGGAATTATGGGAGGTTTGTAATGTACAGCATTGATTTGCGCGTGAGATACAGTGAAGTAGATTGGAAGCAGGATATGAAATTCACATCATTGCTGAACTATTTTCAGGATTGTTGTACGTTTCAGTCCGAGGATTTGGGGGTCGGTATTGAGTTTTTTGGAGCAGAGCAGGCAGCTTGGGTACTGTTATCCTGGCATGTTGTTGTCGAGCGAACCCCGAAGATGGGGGAGACAATTCGCATCTGTACATGGCCATATGATTTTGGTGGCTTTTATGGTTACCGAAATTTTACGATGGAAGACAAGGATGGAACAGTGATTGCATATGCCAACTCGATGTGGGTGTTTATGGATATGGCAACAGGTCGTCCTAAAAAGATAATGCCGGAGTTCGTGGAGAAGTATCAGCTCGGAGAAAAATATCCAATGGAGCCGATGCCGCGTAAAATGAAACGACCAGAGGATGCCAAGCAGATGGAGGCATTTGTGGTGCATCGTTCACAGATAGATACAAACCATCATGTAAATAATGAGAAGTATATTGAAATGGCGCAGGAGTATTTGCCACACGACTTTACGATTCGGCAGATGCGTGCTGAGTATCGAAAGTCAGCAGTGCTTGGGGATAACATTTGCCCATATGTAAAAAAAGAAGGTCAGATTGTAACGGTTGTGTTGGCAGATGAAGAAGATAAACCATTTGCTATAGTAGAATTTAATGGAGATAAAGTATGATTAATCTAGGAGGCTGGCAAGAGCTTATCGTTGTAAAACAAGTAGAATTTGGGATTTATCTGGCAGAACAGATGGAAGATGAGACAAGAGTGTTGCTTCCAGCAAAACAAGTTCCGGCAGGGACTGAAGTAGGTTCAAAGCTGCGTGTATTTTTATATAAAGATTCGAAGGACCGCTTGATATCAACTTTGACGGAACCGAAGCTGACAATTGGTCAGACTGCGGTGCTGCGCGTGTTAGAGATTGGCAAGATTGGTGCATTTTTGGAATGGGGTCTGGAAAAAGACTTGTTTCTTCCATATAAAGAGATGACCAATCGGGTCTCAAGTGGTGATGAGGTACTAGTGACCTTATATATTGATAAAAGCCACCGCTTATGTGCCAGCATGAAGGGCTTATATGACTTGCTTTATAAGAACTCGCCATACCAGGCTGGTGATACCGTAGCGGGACGTGTCTATGAATTTAGTGACAACTTTGGAACCTTTGTTGCTGTTGATGATAAATATTCGGCAATGATACCAAAGCACGAAGATGGTAGTCATCTGCGTATTGGTGATGTGATTCAGGCAAAGGTAACGAACGTCAAAGAGGATGGAAAATTAGATATTACACTGCGGGAAAAGGCACACCTTCAGATGGATGATGATGCTGAGAAAATTATGCAGGTCATTGAAGAATACGCGGGCGTCCTGCCATTTAGTGAAAAGGCTTCACCAGAGGTAATCAAGCGCGAAACGGGACTGAGTAAAGCAGCTTTTAAACGAGCGATTGGGCGGCTCTACAAAGAACATCGGATTGAATTAACCGAGAATAGTATAAGGAAAACAAATTAGCAGAATAGAAGAAAGAAGGAATTGAACATGAAAAAAGTAATTGCAACCGAAAAAGCACCAGCAGCAATCGGACCATATTCACAGGCAATTGAAGTAAACGGAATGGTTTATACATCAGGGATTATTCCGGTAGTACCTGAGACCGGTGAGATTCCAGAAGGCTCTGTAGCACAGGCAAAGCAGGCACTGACCAATCTTTCCAATTTATTAGAAGCAGCAGGAACCGGAATGAATCAAATCATTAAGACTACGGTATTTATCAAAGAGATGAATGATTTTGCAGCGATTAACGAGGTCTATCAGACGTTCTTTACCGGCGAGTTTCCAGCGCGAAGCTGTGTTGAAGTTGCCAGACTGCCAAAGGATGTCATGCTTGAAATAGAAGCAATTGCGTTAAAATAAAATTGAGTAAAACAAAAAGAGTTGCCGCACATTCCCTAAGAATATGTGCGACAACTTTTTTTTGGTAGATTGAGTCTAATTCATTATACCGACATATCAAAATTGCCGCCAACAGCAGGATTGACTGAATTCTCCATCATCTTAATCATCTGAGAGCTCATCTCATCCGTTGCATCAAGCTGATTGCCCAGCATGACCATTCCAACTGCCTGCTCCGTCGGGCTGGTGGCACCAGATAATGAACTTAGTGCCAAGCTGTTTAATGCTCCAATTTCCATTTTGGCCTCACCGCCTTTCATTTCTACATTTATTATGACATGGAAAATGAAAAAAAGCAAAGAAATAATTACAAACGAGGTCATAAAATTATCGAAACATGTTATAATAAACGTTATGATTTATATTTGGAGGAAAATACGATGTTATATGATGTAGTAATAGTGGGTAGTGGTCCGGCAGGATTAAGTGCGGCAATTTATGGTCAGCGGGCCAGACTGAAAACGCTGGTGTTGGAAAAACAGCCAATGAGCGGGGGGCAGATACTCAATACCTATGAAGTTGATAATTACCCTGGTTTACCTGGCATCGGTGGATTTGAAATGGGGCAGAAATTTAGAGAACATGCGGACAAGCTGGGTGCAGAATTTAAAACTGCATCAGTTGAAAAATTAGTGACTGAGAATGGTATTCATAAAATCCATACGAGCGACGGAATCATTGAGAGTCGGACGGTAATTCTGGCGACAGGTGCACAGTATCGTAATCTGTCGGTGCCGGGCGAGGAAGAATTGCGGGGAATGGGCGTATCATATTGTGCGACCTGTGATGGTGCATTTTTTAAAAACCGGGTAACAGCAGTGGTTGGCGGCGGTGATGTGGCTCTTGAGGATGCATTGTTTTTAGCACGCGGATGTGAAAAGGTATATTTGATTCATCGACGTGACGAATTTCGCGGGGCCAAGGTTTTACAGGAAAGAGTGAAAGCGGCCGAGAATATTGAACTGGTCATGGACTCAGTCGTGGAGCAGATTGTTGGCGAAGAGCAGGTTGAAGCAGTGCAGATTTATAATAAAAAAACCGAACAGCATACCACGCTAGACGTCTCAGGTGTGTTTATTGCGGTTGGAATTACCCCAAATACAGATTGGGCGGAGGGAATTGTTGACCAGGATGCAAATGGATATTTAATTGCCAGTGAGGATTGTATCACAAATGTGCCAGGAATATTCGCTGCTGGTGATGCCAGAACAAAGCCGCTGCGTCAGGTAATTACGGCTGCTGCCGACGGTGCAAATGCGATAACTTCCGTGGAAACTTATCTAAATGTATCATCTATATAAAAACATCGCAAAAAATTGGTAAAATGTGGTACTATTTAGGGGTTGACATGCCAATGTAGCTGCGATATAATTAGCCATGTAACAATTTCGTAACAAATGAAAAGACATAAATGGAGGTATTTATGTACAAGTGGGGGTTGAAGGCAACAGCATGCAGCATTGTGAGTGCGGTTGTAATTACAGGAACAACAATAGTGCCATATGCATCACCATTAGCAGGCGTTTCAGAAATAGTATCAATTGAACATGAATCGACATTAGTATCAGGTGTTTCGCGTTGTTTTTCTAATTATATAACACAAGGAGAGCCAGCGAAATCGAAATCAAATGATACTCCGGTTGTACAGCAGTCTGAAGGGGAAGAGACAAACAAGAAACCGGTAAGTGAATATGATAATATAGCAATTGCACAAGTAGATAATTATGTAAATATAAGAAGTGAAGCAGATATTGAAAGTGAAGTTTTAGGAAAGCTTTATAACAACTCAGCGGCAGAGGTTCATGAGACCGTCGGAGATTGGTATAAGATAACCTCAGGCTCCGTAACTGGCTACGTAAAAAGTGAATACGTTGTCTGCGGCGACGAAGAACTGGCAAGAAATGTCAGCCGGCGAGTTGCTACCGTACATACAGAGACATTATTTGTTAGAACTGAAGCTACCACAGAATGTAACGTGCTTGGAATGGTAGCGAACATGGATGAGTTAACCGTAACCGATGAGTCGATTGAAGGCTGGGTAAAAGTTTCAATTGAAGAAGGTGAAGGTTATGTATCAATGGATTATGTTACACTATCCACTGAATATGTACAGGCTGAATCCAAAGCAGAAGAAGAAGCAAGACTTGCAAAAGAAGAAGCTGAAAGAGAAGCAGCAAGAAAAGCAGCAGAGAAGGCAGCATCAAAATCTTCCTCTGGCGGCAGCTCTTCAGGAAGTAATAGAAGTTACAATGCACCAGCAGGTGCTGATGGTGGTTCAGTTGCAGGCTATGCAAGTCAGTTTATTGGTAACCCATATGTATATGGCGGCTCAAGTTTAACCAATGGAACCGATTGCTCGGGATTCGTAATGGCTGTATATCAGGCATTTGGTGTATCCCTTCCTCATTCCTCAGGTGGTATGAGAAGTGTTGGTTATGAAGTGGGACAAGATCAGATGCAGGCAGGCGATATTGTATGCTATAGTGGTCATGTTGGAATCTATGTTGGCGGAGGTACACTTGTACATGCAAGTACACCGGAAACTGGCATTAAATACTCAAACGTAGGTTATAAGACAATCTTGTCTGTAAGAAGAATTTTCTAAACGAAATACATAAACAAAAAAGAATCTCATATGTGAGATTCTTTTTTATTTTGACATTATTTTGCATCTTAATTCATGATTCTGACAAATGCAATTTTTCATCCAATTTAAATTCATCAGCATATTACAAAGAGGAGTCGAAAATTAGCAAAGTGCACAAAATGTAAAAAAATGTCGAAAAACGAAGCATAAAATCAGAAAATGGATAAAAAAGTTATCCACATCCAAAAAGGTGGAAATATCGAAAAAACGGAGTTATACACGGAGTTATACACATTATCCACACAAAAATGGATAAAAAAGCTGGTTTACATAGTAAATAATGCGAACATCTGTTTTGTGAAGAAATAATAAAGTTGATATCTTTGGAAAAAAGAACGTAAAAAGCCTTGACATTTCAAATGTGAAAAACAAGTAGTATATTGTCATAAACTGTCAGTAAATTCAGAATAAAAACCAAGTATTGAAAAATGAATAAGCTTTTGCTATACTACATGAATAAAAAGACAGAAAGAAATGCAAAATAGATGGTGTAAAAATTATGTTAAAGAAAATTGATATCTTAGGAATGCAAGTAGATAATTACACGGTTCGTGAGGCAATTGCACAGGTAGAGGTATACCTGAATAATTCTGTCATGAATACAATCGCGACGATTGATATGAAAATGCTGGGGCTTGCCAGTGAAGAAGAATGTATCAAAGAATACATCAGTATCTTGGATTTGGCCGTGATTGGTGAAAAAGAAATTTTGGTGGCGGCGGGCATACATTCTGCGCAGCGAATCAAAGAGACGATGGATCATGAATTTTTAAAAGAATTTTTAAAACGGATTATTCGTAATCGCAAACGAGTATTTCTTTTGGGTGAAACACCGGAAGAGATTGAGCGGTTAAAAGCATATCTGGCAGAAGAATACGAAAAATTAATTATCGAGGGTGCGAGCAGCATTGAAGAACAAGCGGGGGATTTGGCAAATGTCGTGAATGAAATCAATAGCGCCAACGTTGATGTAGTCTTCTCGGTACTGCCATCACCACATGAACAGAAATTCCTTTTGGAGAATAAGGGGAAGCTGGATGCAAAAATCTGGTATGGCTTGGGAGATTCTTATCGAATTCGTTCTGGAATCGTGCGCTTATCGCAGATAGCGGGAAAAATCATTCATCGCAAACGTCTGCAATCCCAACTACATAAATATAAAAATGAAAATGAGGAAAAATAAATGGGTGTTCCTTTTAAGAGACCAAAACTGGTTACGTATTTATTACTGGTAGTTGGAACGGGATTGATGGCATTTGGTATACAGTGTATTTATGACCCGGCGGGACTTGTCGTAGGCGGATTTACTGGTGTCGCCATTATTATCAAACAACTGACGCTTTTCAAAATAACCGGTGGAATACCCTTGTGGCTGACAAACCTGGTTCTCAATATACCAGTATTTGTTTTGGGCTATAAAATAAAAGGAATGAGATTTGTCGGAAGAACAGCGGTTGCCACTGTTCTTTTGTCGTTTTGGCTCTATGTATTGCCAAATTGGGACGTTGCTAGTGGAGATTATACGCTGGCAGCTATTTACGGCGGAGTGATTTCAGGCGTTGGAATCGGACTGGTCTTGCTGGCCAAAGCAACAACGGGGGGGACCGATATGGTTGCGGTGTTAGTGCAGCACTATTTGCGGCATTATTCCGTTGTTCAGATTATGGTCGTGTTAGATGGTCTGATTGTGCTGCTGGGAATTTTTGTATTTGGTATTCAGCAGGCATTATATGCAGTGGTTGCTATTTATGTTACTTCGAAGGTGTCGGATGCGTTACTCGAAGGTTTGAAGTATTCAAAGGCTGTTTTTGTGATAACGAGTGACCCAGATGCGGTGGCTTCGGTCATAATGAAGGAATTGGGCCGTGGTGTAACCGGTATTTCGGCAACTGGAATGTACTCAGGAGAAAGCAAAAATATGCTTTACTGTGTGGTGTCTAAGAAGGAAGTAGTAGATTTAAAAGATATTGTAATCAGACTTGATAAGGAGGCATTTGTAATTGTGACGGATGCCAGAGAAGTGCTTGGAGAAGGTTTTTTGGAATATTAGCATAAAAATATTCGCTTTTCCTCTTTATTTTTTTGTCGTTTTGCATTAAAATGTATAGTAAGGTCAAAAACAATTTGGGTAAAGGCATCATTTTTTTTGTGAAAGATGACCATGATTAGGGAAAATATAGAGGAGAGAAGGAGACGAATGCATGATATCAAATCAAATACTTCAAAATACAATTGATGGGTTGAAAAGTATTACCAGAGTGGATTTGTGTGTGATTGATACGGAAGGGAAGGTGTTGGCAACAACATTTCCAGATTCTGATAATTACATAAATCCAGCATTAGCATTTATTGAATCACCGGCAGATAGCCAGGTGGTACAAGGATGCCAGTTTTTTAAGGTGTTTGACGACCATCAATTGGAATACGTTTTGTTAGCGAACGGCGATAGTGAAGATGAATACATGATTGGCAAAATCGCTGGCTTTCAGATTCAGAATTTGTTGGTAGCATACAAAGAACGATTTGACAAAGATAATTTCATCAAGAATTTATTGCTAGACAACTTGTTGCTGGTGGATATTTATAACCGTGCAAAGAAGTTGCATATCGAGACGGAAATTCGCCGAGTCGTTTTTATTGTAGAAACAAACCGTGAAAAAGATGGTAATGAGTTGGAGAAAGTCAGAAGTATCTTTGGCGGCAAGTCCAAAGACTTTGTTACTGCGGTTGATGAGAAAAACATTATCGTAGTCAAAGAACTGGCTGAAAATGAAAGCTATGATGATTTAGAGAAGACTGCAGAAGTTATTCTTAATCTCTTTAAGACGGACAGTGAAACGAATGTTTATATTGCATACGGAACGGTTGTTAATGAAATCAAAGAAGTATCCCGCTCTTACAAGGAAGCACGGATGGCACTTGATGTCGGCAAGATTTTCTTTGAAGAGAAGAATATCATTGCATATTCAACACTTGGAATTGGTCGTTTGATTTATCAGTTGCCAATCCCACTTTGTAAAATGTTTATCAAAGAAATCTTTGATGGCAAATCTCCAGATGATTTTGATGAGGAGACCTTGACCACGATAAACAAGTTTTTTGAAAACAGCCTGAATGTTTCAGAAACATCCAGACAGCTATATATTCATCGAAACACATTGGTATACCGACTAGATAAGCTGCAGAAGAGTACCGGTCTTGACTTGCGTGTATTTGAAGATGCAATCACATTTAAAATTGCTCTAATGGTAGTGAAGTATATGAAATATATGGAGTCACTCGATTACTAGATTTTCGCTTAGGAGGAACACATGATAAAGCTTGAACATGTCAGCAAATCATACTCTGCGGGGATACCAGCATTAAATGATGTCAGCTTGAATATCGAAGAGGGCGAATTTGTATTTATTGTGGGAAACAGCGGCTCTGGCAAATCAACATTAATCAAATTACTGTTGAAAGAGTTAGAACCATCCGAAGGCATGATTGAAATAAATGGCAGGAATTTAAATATTATCCGTAAAAAACAAATTCCGAAGTATCGCCGCAATGTAGGTGTTGTATTTCAGGACTTCCGTTTGCTCAAAGACCGGAATGTGTATGAAAATGTTGCATTTGCACAGCGTGTAATTGGAATTGCCAATCGTAAAATTAAGAGCAGTGTCCCGATGATGCTGTCAATGGTCGGCTTAGCGGCCAAATATAAATCATATCCAAAAGAATTATCTGGCGGTGAGCAGCAGCGGGTAGCAATTGCCAGAGCATTAATCAATCAGCCGAAGATATTGCTGGCAGATGAGCCAACGGGTAATTTAGACAATCATAATGCCTGGGAGATTATGAAGCTGTTAGAGGAAATCAATCAGCGGGGAACAACAGTAGTAGTTGTGACCCATAATATGGAGATTGTCAGAGCTATGAAAAAGCGTGTTATTACAATGAAGAAAGGGGTCATTGTAAGTGATGACAGGCAGGGTGAACGGGTATGAAGATAAGTACATTTTTTTACTCCTTAAAACAAGGCGTAGCAAATATCTGGCGAAATAAGATGTTTTCCCTGGCATCCATTGCAACCATGACAGCATGTATTTTTTTGTTTGGACTGTTTTTTTCGATTGTAACTAATTTTCAGTCAATGGTAAAAACCGCAGAAGAAGGCATGGCAGTTACTTGTTTCTTTAATGACGGGATTACGCAGGAAGAAATAGACGAATTACAGCAAAGAATCGAAAAGCGGGCAGAGGTTTCGAAATGTGAATACGTTTCACCAGAAGCAGCTTGGGAATACTATAAAGAGATTTACTTCGAAGGCTCAGAAGAGGCAGCCGCCGGTTTTGCGGATGACAATCCATTGGCGAACTCGGCAAGTTTTTCTGTCTACCTAAGTGATGTTTCGATGCATAGTGCATTGGTTACCTATTTAAATTCAATGGATGGCATTCGCGATGTAAAACAGTTAGCGGTAGTGGCGAAGACATTATCTGATTTTAACAGCATGATTGGATATGTATCAGTGGGAATTATTTTGATTTTATTATGTGTTGCCATTTTCCTGATTAGTAACACGGTAACGGTGGGAATATCGGTAAGACGAGAAGAGATTGCCATTATGAAACTAATAGGTGCGACTGACTACTTTGTTCGGGCACCATTTATCGTCGAAGGTGTACTGATTGGCCTGCTGGGTTCAATTATTCCGCTGATACTACTGTATTTCATGTATAGCAGAGTGATTGTGTATATCTCAGAGAAATTCAGTTTTTTAAGCAATATGATAAACTTTATTCCGGTGGGAGAAGTGTTCCATTTTCTGATGCCAGTATCCTTGATATTAGGCGTGGGTATCGGTTTTGTGGGCAGTCGTCTGACTATCCGGAGACATTTAGACGTATAAATAATAGTTGAGGGGTGTTCGGATGGCGGGACTATGACGTTTTCTGTGCACCCTTTATGCATATAAGAGGAAAAAAGCCGTATGCGAATGTGGAAAAAAATCGTTACAATCCTAACTCTGGCAGTGCTAATGGCAACAAGTCCTGTCATCAGCCCTCTGGCGACTGGCATGACCGAGGCGCAGAAAGAAAAGCAGGCGCTTGAACAAGAATTAAAAGAAGCGCAGGAACTGATCAAGGGGCTGAAAAATTCAAAAGACAACATTGAGACTAAGGTGCACCAGTTAGACGAGCAGCTCACCAATATATCGATGCGTATCAATGAGCTGGAAAACCAGCTTGATCAAAAGCAGATGGCGATAGAGGATGCAGCAACTTCGTTAGCGCAAGCACAGGAGGATGCAAATCATCAGTATGATTTGATGAAAAAACGAATAAAATATATGTACGAAAAAGAAGCCAGTATGTCACTGATAAGTTCTTTGTTTACCGCGGGTAACTTTACTGAATTTATCAACCGCGCGGAGTACATAAAGGCAATTACCGATTATGACCGTGAGATGCTGGCTAAATATCAGAATACGCAGGAATATGTGGCCTCGACGAAAGAAGCATTAGAGAACGACTATCAGGAATTAGCAGAATTAAAAGAGCAGGTGCAAATTGAGCAACAGGTGGTCCACTCACTGATGACGGCCAAAGAGGAAGAATTAGGCGATATTAAGGATGATATCTCAGATGCACAGCAGACAGCGGATGTGGTGCAGGCAGAAATAGATGCCCAGAAAGATATTATCGCGCAGATACAAGCTGAGGAAGCAAGGAAGGCAGCGGCCAAAAAGGCGGCCGATGAAGCAGCGGCAAAAGCAGCCGAAGAAGCAGCCAAGGCAAACGAAAATCAAGATGATACTGAACAACCATCAGAGGGAGATAATAATACGATTACCCCGCCAGCAGATGATACATATAGTGGCGGTGCCTTTGTCTGGCCGGTACCAAGCAGCAAGCGGGTGACAAGCGATTTTGGAGTCAGACTATCACCGACGGCCGGGGCCTCAAGTAATCATCAGGGAATTGATATTGGTGCAGACTATGGTGCATCGATTGTTGCAGCGGCGGATGGAAATGTTGTGTTTGCCGGGTACAGCAGTGGCATGGGTAATTATTTAATGATTGGTCATGGCAGTGGTATTTATACCGTTTATGGACATTGTTCGACGCTGCTCGTTGCGCAAGGAGCAACGGTAACAGCAGGTCAGGCAGTGGCACAAATCGGCAGTACGGGAATTTCAACGGGAAATCATTTACATTTTGGCGTGTCAAGTGGCGGCAGCTATGTAAGCCCTTGGAATTATTTAAGCAAATAGGAAAGTCCCTCTTATCTATGCTCGAGGGCCTCTAAGAAAGGAATTATATGGACGAACGAGATTACGAACAAGCAGACGAAAGACAAAAACGATGGAGACGGGAAGATGAGCCCCAAGAGCCATCTTATCAAAAAGGAGTATACCTAGGCATCATTGGCTCGGTAGTGGTGGTGATATCAGTGGCGGTGATATTGATGCTAACAGGTTTTCTGCATTTTGGTCCGCAAACAGGTGGCAAAACCGGAGTGACAAAAGCAGGGCAGAGTGTTCTGACTGATGAAGTGTTGACCAAATTAAATTATTTGATTGGCCAAATTGATGCATATTACTATGAGGATGTCGAGCCAGATGATTTGGCCCTGGGCTTGTACAAGGGAGTATTTGAGGGACTCGATGATCCTTACAGTAGCTATTATACAAAAGAAGAGTACGATGAAATGCTAATCAGCACCAATGCGAATTACTATGGAATTGGTGCAGGATTGCAGCAGAATCCAGACAACATGCAGGTATTCGTGACCCGGGTGTACGAAGATTCACCGGCCGAGGGTGCTGGTATGAAGGTTGGCGATGAAATCGTCCAAGTGGATGATATTATGGCAACTTCGATGGAACTGACGGATTTGGTAATGAGAATTCGTGGTGAGGAAGGCAGTACAGTTCATCTGAAAGTTTATCGGGAGGGCGAGACGGACTACTTGGAATATGACGTAGTTCGCGGCAAGGTAAATATACCGACAGTCGCTCATAAGATGCTGGAAAATAACATTGGTTATATTCAGGTGGCAGAATTTGCGACAACGACACCGGTAGACTTTGATGCCGCCATCCAAGATTTGACCGCGCAGGGGATGGAAGCAATGATTGTTGATTTGCGGAGTAATGGCGGCGGATTAGTAACAGCCTGCCAGCAGATGCTTGACGAAATATTGCCGGAAGGTACCGTTGTATATACGGAAGATAAGTATGGGAACCGCGAGAACTATGATTCGGATGCAGAGCACTTTATGAAATTACCAATTGCCGTGTTGGTAAATGGTAATACGGCAAGTGCTTCGGAGATATTCGCTGGAGCGATTCATGATTTTGAATATGGAACCTTAATCGGCACCAAGACATATGGAAAGGGTGTTGTTCAGAGTATCAAGCCATTATCGGATGGAAGTGCATACAAGGTAACAGTGTCAAAGTATTTTACGCCAAATGGTGAGAACATTCATGGAACCGGTATCAAGCCGGATATTGAGATTGAGTATGAATATAACGGTGATGCAGAAGCCGATTATGATGAGATGCAAGACAACCAGATAGTAAAAGCGTTAGAGGTACTAAAGAACCAGCTGTAACCGGTGAAAAGGAGAAGCGGTATGAGGAAAAAGGGACTGCGAATAGCAGTGATGGCAATGCTGTTATTGCTATTTGGAGCAACATCAAAAAATGTCGCAGCAGCAGAAAATGCCGCCACGGCGGCATTGAACTTAGGATATAGTACCGTTTGGGAAAATCCTTTTTATGAAAATGTCACGGATGTACCGGAGACGGCGGTTTCAGATGAGCAGGGGGCGGTCCCGGCAACCGGAATTAACGAATACTCGTCGGTATCATCAGCGGCAAACTACATCAGAAAGCAGATGGTTGCGAGAAGTACACAGATTGAATTTTGCTATAATGGTTCTGATTTTACGGAGGCAAAATTAAAAGGCGTTATGAAAAGTATCTTAAGTCAGGCGTGTCAGGTGACCTCGAATCCAAGGGAGGGTGATTACTTGTATTATCATCTATTCAAGGTTCGGCAAGGATTTGCATATAATTCGTCTCGGGCATATGTGGTTTGGCAGGTGACTTATATGTCCAACGCGGCGCAGGAAAATGTCATGAATCAGGCAATTAAGAGTGCTGTATCCGCTTTAAATCTGACAACATGCTCCGAAGTTCAGAAGGTAAAGCGCATTCATGACTATATTTGTGAAAATACGACTTATGTAAATGATGGCACAAATTATTGTCATTCAGCCCATGCAGCATTGAAGGCCAAGGCCGCAGTCTGTCAGGGATATAGTACACTATTTTACGCGATGTGTGTGCAGGCGGGCTTAGAAGTTCGCTGTATTCCAGGAATAAGCTCAAATCAGAATCATCTGTGGAACATCGTCAAAATCGGAAATAAGTGGTACAACGTGGACACCACTTGGGACAGCCAGATAAATGGTGTTAGCTATCAATACTTTTTGAAAAATGACAAGGACTTTACCAATCATACCCGTTCTTCCGGTTATAAAACTACAGCATTTTATAGTCAGCATCCAATGACTGGCAGTTCCTATGTTGGAGCGGTCGGAGCGGTAACGTTAAAAAGTGTTCGGACCATCTCGCCGACAACAGCAAAGCTAACCTGGGGAAAGGTAGGTACTGCAACCGGATATGAAATATACTGTTCTTCCTCAAAAACCGGAAAATATAAAAAGGTCAAAACCATTAGCGGTGGAGCGACAACGACATGGAAAGCAACGGGTTTAGTGCCAGGAACAGCTTACTATTATAAAATCCGGGCGGTTTCAAATTTGATGGGCAACAGTACCAGCAAATATTCAACGGTGAAATCAGTCACGCCAGTACCGACCAAAACCAAAATCACGAAATTAAGCAGCAGCAATAATGATCTTATGACAAGCTGGGACAAGGTAACTGGGGCGGCAGGATATGAATTGGTGCTTACATATAAGAGTGGTAATGAGAATATCAGTAGAAAGATAACTGTAAAAAGTGCCAAAATTCGAACAGCCAAGATTAGCGGCTTAAAAGAAGGAAAAGTGTATAGTGTCAAAGTGCGCGCATATGCAAAGGGAAAAAACGGAAAAGCAGTCTATGGAATATACTCTGCCGTAAAGAAAAAAGTGGTGAACTAAAATGAAACAAGCAAAAAAGAAACAGTTAATATGGTTGCTTTTAATGATACTGTGGATGGCGGTTATCTTTTATTATTCGCATCAGCCAGCCGCGGAGTCAAGCGAAATTTCTGGTTCCATCTGCTATAAAATAGTAAGCGCCATCAATAAAATATGTTCGCAAAACTGGAGTGATGCACAATTAGCACAAAGAGCGGAAGGTTTATCTTATCCGGTTCGAAAAGCAGCTCATATGAGTGAATATGCCATATTGGCGGTACTGATATTACAAGTGCTCAATGCATCAACTCGCAGAGCTCGCTATTGGATGTATTACGTGATAGCACAGCTTTTGGCATCGCTGTATGCGATGACCGACGAGTTTCATCAGCTTTATATACCGGGACGCTCAGGTGCCTGGAGTGATGTGGGAATTGATAGTATTGGGGCATGTCTTGGATTAATGCTTGTATTTTTGGTAATACGTAAGGTAAAGGAGAAACAAAATGAAATTAACAAAGGACCAGATTAAAGAAGTGGTGATTCGTTATGTCGTTGCAATTGTAATGCTGATACTGGTAGCAATTGTATTGCCGGGAATGTTTAAGAGGGCGAAGGAAGATGATAAGCGTTTGGCAACAGAGCAAAGCGTTGTGGAACAGACAACCGAAACTGAGATAGAGAGTGAATAACAAGTGGCAAGTCCGAATAACAAACAGATTCGTGAGATGCTCGAAGCATTAGCGGAAAAAGAATATGGTGAATTTTCCAAACGTTTGATACCAGGTGAGGTTCTGGTACTGGGAGTCCGCTTGCCCAAGCTACGAAAAATAGCAAAGCAACTAGCCAAAGGCGATTGGCAGGAATACTTGCAACACGCGGCCGATGATTCAATGGAAGAGACCTTGCTGCAAGGAATGACATTAGGATATGTCAAAGCAGATTTTGAAAATAAAGAACCATATCTGACGAGATTTATCCCTAAAATAGATAATTGGTCCGTTTGCGATAGTACATGCAGTTCCATGAAGGATGCCAAGCAAGAACCGGCATTGGTTTGGGAATATTTGCAGTCATACCTGGCATCGGAACAAGCATATGAGATTCGTTTTGGCGTTGTGATGTTGCTGAATTATTACATTAACGACGACTACATCGCGCAAGTGCTTGAGTGGATGGAGCGAATAAAAAATCCACACTATTACGTCAAGATGGCAGTTGCTTGGAATGTGTCGATGTGTTATGTGGCATTTCCCAAGCAGACGATGAGCTTCTTACAGCAGACCAAGATAGATGATTGGACATATAATAAAGCAATTCAGAAAATCAGAGAATCCCATCAGGTAAGTGCAGAAGAGAAAGAATTTCTTAAATCCATGAAACGAAACGTTGAATAATTTGTAGCAATCTGGGCAAATTATGAAAAAGAGCGGACACATGGAGGTAGAAAACATGAACGAAGACACAATCGCATTATTACAGGAATGTAATGCCGGCTGTAAAATGGGTACCAACAGCATCGAGCAGATGCTTCCAGAAGTAAAAAATGAGAAGCTAAAGGAAATAATGGAAGCATACGATGAAAAAAATCGTAAAATCGGCGAGGATTGCCACGAACTTTTGAATGAAGCGGGTCATGATGAAAAAGACCCATCCAAGATGGCGAAAGCATTTTCCTGGTTTACCACCGAGGTCAAACTAATGGTAAATGATGATATGCACCAGATTACGGATATGCTCATTGATGGCTGCAACATGGCAGTAAAATCACTAGCCGAAAATTTAAACGATTACAAAGAAGCCGACACAACAAGCATAAACTTAGTTCGAAAACTGATTAAAATCGAACAAGACTTTTCAAAAGAGTTATTAGAATTTGTATAAATGAAGGTGGTATCTTCTCTGCATTGTGGAGTGGGTGCCACTTCTTTATGACCCCTATTTGTATTGCTTTTTGGGCAGGATTCTGCTATACTTTCAAACAAGATCATAGGGAGCATTCGCGAGTCTATTTTCTAACGACATTTCGTCAAATAATTTTCAAACAACAAAACAATGAATATGTTGCAGCGTGAGGAAAAACACAGAAAAGAATGGTTTTTTGTTATCTAAAATGATATGATACTGTTATAGGTAATCATAAGATTTTTTTCTTACTTTTTCGCAAGTATGTAATATAGCACACAAAGGAGAGAAGAATTTTATGCAAAAAAAAGAATTTTTTATGTTACCTACCGTAGACTTTTGTTTTAAGGAGTTAATGCAAAACCCAAAAGTGCGGAAGGGATTTGTTGCCGCGCTTTTGAAGCTCAATCCAGAAAACATTGAAGAAACTGTTCTTTTACCAACCATTATAGACCGTCATTACGTAGATGATAAGCTATGTATATTAGACGTTCATGTACTATTGGTTGACAAGACGCAGTTGGATTTGGAGATGCAGGTAAGTTATTTTGCATACTGGGACAAACGAATTCTATTTTACCTATGTAAGATGTTTGTGGAGCAGATGAAAAAGGGTGATTCCTATAAAAGTCTCGAAAAATGTATTCATGTAAGTATTTTGGATTTTGTTCATTTCCCGGATGATGAAGAATGTTATCGAAGCATTCATCTTCGTGATGATAAGACTGGTGAGCTTTATTCGGATAAGTTGGAAATTCAAGTATTGGAATTGAAGAAGCTTCCAGAGAATGTCAAAGCGGGTGAGGATGTTATTGCATGGATGCAGTTTTTCAGTGGGAAAAGCAAGGAGGATTTCAAGCGCATGGCAAAGACAAACGAATATTTAGACGAAGCATACCAGACATTGATAAACTTAAGCGCAGATGAGCGTAAACGGTTGGAGTATGAAGCCAGAGCGAAAGCGGTGAGAGACTACAATTCCCAGTTGAGTAGTGCGGAAGAACGTGGTATAGAGCATGGTGAACAGCGAACTAAACAAATTTTTCAATTGTATCTTCAGAATAAAAAACCGGAAGAAATTGCGGACATTTGTGGTGTAACATTAGATGTTGTGAAAAGAGTGTTGGAATAGGGAAATATACAATATACGAAGGAGGATTCTGGAATTAATCAGAATCTTTCTTTTTCAATATTTGACGAATTCCTCCATAACAATTATACTGATAACTAGTGGTGCAGATTTGTTTTCAACCTCAAATCCACCCAATAAAATAAAAAAAGAAAGATGGTGATACTGTGGTAGAACTAGATTTATATCGAACAAAATTAGGAACCTATAAGGCTCCACTGCAGGAAGTGAGGGATTCACTTTGACCTCGCTAATAAGGCAAAGCGAATAGAAGAACTAGAACGTGAAATGGAAGCTCCCGATTTTTGGGATGACCCCGAAGTTTCACAACGAAAAATGAAAGAGCTAAAAGGCTATAAAGACGACGTAGAAATATGTCAGAATTTAGAAACAAAGCTAGATGATATTGCCACCTTAATCGAAATGGGTGACGAAGAAAATGATCCAGAGATTGTTGTCGAAGTAGAGCAAGAGGTACGGGAATACGAAGAGGCATTTGAAACCATTCGAATCAAGACCTTGCTATCAGGTGAATATGACCGCAATAATGCCATCGTATCGCTTCATGCGGGAGCTGGCGGAACGGAGTCCTGCGACTGGTCTTCCATGCTGTACCGGATGTACACCAGGTGGGCCTCAGATAAAGGTTTTGAGGTAGAAGTGATTGACTCCTTAGATGGTGATGAAGCTGGTATCAAATCAATTACCTTTGAGGTGCGTGGTGAGAATGCATATGGCTACTTGAAATCCGAGCATGGAGTTCACCGCTTGGTTCGAATTTCACCATTTAATGCGGCGGGCAAACGCCAGACCTCATTTGTATCATGTGATGTTATGCCAGATATTGAAGATGATATTGATATTGAAGTGAAGGATGAGGACATAAGAATTGATACCTATCGAGCCAGCGGAGCCGGCGGACAGCATATCAATAAGACCTCCTCGGCGATTCGAATCACCCATTTTCCAAGTGGTATCGTGGTTACTTGCCAGAACGAACGCTCCCAGCATATGAATAAAGACAAAGCGATGCAGATGTTAAAGGCAAAGCTGTATCTGTTAAGACAGCAGGAGAATGCCAATAAGGCAGCGGGCATTCGTGGTGAGGTAAGCGAGATTGGCTGGGGCAATCAGATTCGTTCCTATGTCATGCAGCCATATACGATGGTCAAGGACCACCGCAACGGTACCGAGACGGGAAATGTCGATAGCGTGATGGATGGTAAGATTGACATATTTATCAATGGCTATTTGAAATGGTGTTCCTTGGGGTGTCCGGATAAGATGGAGGAAGCATAAATGGAAGCAATTCTGATACCAGTCATTGTTCTGCTGGTTCTTTTGCTGGTGATTTTAATTATAATTGCAATCATAAAAAGGAAGGTTGAGCAGTTTTCAACCTCCTTGTTTGGGACAAAGTCACTTGCCGAGGGCTGGCAGCGTCAGACCAAGGACCTGGCCGTAACACCGAAGTCGGTATCAGGAATGACACGGCTATTAGAACCGCAGATACAACGGGATTTTCCGGAATTTAACTGGGTTCAGTTTAAGAATAAGGCTGAAAATATGCTGGTGTCAGCATTGACAGCCATTTCCGAAAATAATTTAGATTTACTGCAAGAATCCACGCCGGAACTAAGAAGTCAGGTTGCCAATCGAATCAATGCCAATCAGACGGAGGGAATTACGGAAGTGTATCAGCAGATACATATTCACCAAACCGAGATAACGAGGTATGAGAAGAAACAGGGCAAATGTATTATTACCCTGCAAAGTGCGGTGCAGCATCTTCACTATCAGGAACAAGCAGGGAAACGAATATCAGGTTCCCACGAATTATTAGAGCAGACCAAGTATAATATAGAGTTGATGTATCTGCAAAATGCTGAAGCAGCCAACATGGACCGTTCCCTTGGAATGACCTGCCCGAGCTGCGGAGCGCCAGTTGTAACATTAGGGGAAAAAAGGTGTGAGTATTGCGGCAGTGCAATCACGCCTGTGAATGTACAGGTGTGGAATTTGCAGCGTTTTTATGAGGTGGATTACCACCGGGTATAAGATTCCTTCTCGCGACAAAAGTGTCGCAAGAAGAAACTGAAAATAGGAGGAAGAGAACATGGGATTAATTAAAGCAGTAGTGGATGCAGTCAGCGGAACATTAGCCGATCAGTGGCTAGAGGTATATGAGCCGGATGATATGGGAGACCAGACCGTTTTTGCCAGAGGGAAAATGATTCGCCGTGATGGCAATACCAAAGGAACGCCGGATACGATATCCAATGGTTCTGTGATTCATGTATATGACAATCAGTTTATGATGTTAGTTGATGGTGGAAAGATTGTCGATTATACGGCTGAGCCGGGATATTACAAAGTAGACAATTCCTCTTTACCGTCTTTATTTAATGGACAGCTAAAGGACACACTCAAGGATTCTTTCCAGAGAATCAAATTTGGCGGTCAGACACCAACGATGCAGAAGGTATTCTACATCAATCTCCAGGAAATCAAGGGAATCAAATTTGGCACCAGAAATCCAATCAACTATTTTGATACATTTTATAATGCCGAATTATTCTTGCGGGCACATGGAACATATTCCATAAAAATCGTTGACCCAATTCGATTTTATTCCGAAGCAATTCCACGTAATAAAGAACAGGTAGAAATTACTGATATTAATGAGCAATATATCTCAGAGTTCTTAGAGGCATTGCAAGCATCCATCAATCAGCTTTCGGCTGAAGGCACACGGATTTCATTTGTACCGTCAAAAGGTCGTGAGCTAAGCAAATATATGGCAGAAACGCTTGATGAAGAGTGGAATCAGATGCGTGGTATGGAAGTGCAGGCAGTTGGTATTGCCAGCATCTCCTACGATGAAGAGTCAACCAAGTTAATCAATATGCGTAACCAAGGTGCAATGCTAAGTGACCCGACTGTACGTGAAGGATATGTGCAAGGTGCAGTTGCGCGAGGCATGGAAGCAGCTGGCAGCAATGCGAATGGCAGCATGGCTGGCTTTATGGGTGTTGGCATGGGTATGCAGACTGGTGGAACGATGATGAACGCAACCTCCCAGACCAATCTAGCGCAGATGCAGATGCAGCAGAATCAGAATCAGGCACAGGTGACACCGGCAGCAGCATCCACGGGTGGATGGGCTTGTGAATGCGGAGCAACAAGTAATACCGGTAAATTCTGTAGTGAATGTGGCAAGCCACAGCCAGTCAGCAAAAACTGGACTTGCGAGTGTGGTGCAAGTAACACGGGTAAATTCTGTAGTGAATGCGGAAAGCCAGCACCTGCCGGCGACTGGACCTGTGAATGTGGAACTGTTAACAGTGGTAAATTCTGCGGTAATTGCGGAAAGTCACGTTCATAATCAAGGGGGAAATACATGTCGGTAATAAGCTTTAAATGTCCGAATTGTGATGGTGAACTGATATTTGACCCAGCCAGCGGAAAATATAAATGTGAGTATTGTGCCTCACCATTTTCCCAACAAGAGCTAGATGCAATGCAGCCAGCGGCCTCCACGGAGGAAAGTTCCTCCCGAAATACGGAGGATAGTCCCCGGGATGGTACGGCGACAGACTCCGGCGAGGCGGTTGTATATACCTGCCCAAGCTGTGGTGCCGAGGTTGTAACTGATGCTACAACAGCGGCGACCTTCTGTTATTATTGCCACAATCCAGTGGTGCTTGGTGGCCGTGTTTCGGGAGAATTTCTGCCGGATAAGATTATTCCATTTAAAATTGACAAAAAAGAGGCTGAGAAAAAGTTCCTTGAGTATGTCGGAAAAAAGAAATTTGTCCCACGAGCCTTTTTTAATAAGAGCCAGATAGACAAAATAACCGGTGTGTATTTCCCATACTGGTTATACGACACTCAGTTAAAAGGTCAGATGCAGGCGGAGGCAACTCAGGTCCGGGTATGGCGCGCCGGTGATGTGGAATACACCGAAACAAAATTGTATCATGTGGAACGTGAAGGCGATGTTGAACTAAAAAACAGAACCGAAAATGCGTTGCAAAAAGCAAATAAAACACTGGTAGAAGGCGTACTTCCATATGAATTAGATGCTGCCAAAGAATTTACGATGGGCTACCTGTCTGGTTTTCAGGCCGAAAAAAGAGACATCGAGAATGCCAGCATAGCGGGACAGCTAAAGGCAGAAATGAATGAATATGGTGAGAATTTGATACGTGATACAATTCAAGGATATAGCCGTGTCAAGGTTAGGAGCAAGAATTTTCAGGTAAAAAGCGAGACTTGGAAATATACGCTGCTACCAGTCTGGACCGTGACTTATCGTGGCAGAAATGACAAGACATATTACTTCTCGTTAAATGGTCAGACCGGAAAAGTGTTTGGCGAGCTTCCGATTGACTATAAAAAATTAGCAATGGTAAGCGGGATTGTATCGGCTTGTGTTTTAGCGCTAGGACTGATAGGAGGGTATTTCATATGATGAAAAAAATTAGCAGAATCATAGTATTATCCTTACTGATTAGTGTGATGAGCTTTGGTACGAACGTATTTGCGGCTGAAGGTAAGGTGACCGATAATGCCGGATTGTTGTCAGAATCAGAAATATCGAGGATTAATGATAAAATAACAGAGCTGGAAAATGAAACCGGCTGGGAAATATTTGTCGTAACGACGGAACAAGCCAATGGTTTGACCACAACTGCTTATAATGAATCATGGCTGGATGAAAATCTACAGGGTGATAATGGTGTTTCTTATATTATTGATATGGATAACCGCGAGTTCGATATGGCAACTACTGGTGATGCGATATACTATCTGATTGATACGCGGATTTCAGATATCATGGATGCCGGTGGTGATTGTATCAGTGAGGGTGACTATGCCGGAACATTTTTGGCAATGTTGAACAAAACGGGAAGTTACTACAAGGCGGGAATTCCAAAAGACCAGTATACATATGATTCAGATACCGGAAATATTGTTCCTTATCAGGAGCCAAAACAAATCAAGTGGTACGAAGCATTGATTGCGGTGGCCTTGGCAGCAGGCGCATTTGGTATTACCTTTGGTGCTGTTACTGGTAAATATCGTTTGAAATGGGGAAAACATAAATATGATTACAGAGCAAATTCGATAATAGATTTGACGAATAAAGAAGACCGTTTTGTGAATCAGATTGTAACCAAACGTCATATTCCGAAGAATGATAGCATCAGTTCTGGTGGTAGCCGTAGTAGTGGCAGCCGCAGTACGGTACATACCGGTTCTGGTGGGCGAAGCTATGGCGGAGGCGGCGGACGGAAATTCTAAATTTATTAATAAGGATGGGCGAGTTGCAGAAGCAGCTCGTCCATATCTGGTATTTGGTAAAGGTTGAAAAGCACTTGCAGGCTTCCCGAAATTGTGATATTATCTTCCACATAAGCACAGTTGTTTTTGTCAGACAAACAAGCGCACTGTATGTTGAATACAATGTGTAACATATAAGCGCGCTTGTATGTTACATACAAAGTATATCATTGGAGGAATCATATGGCAGAGAATACAAAATTCTTTGTGTTAAAGGAAAAAGCCGTACCAGAGGTTCTGTTAAAGGTGGTTGAAGCAAAACGCTTAATCGAATCCAAAAAGGTAACCTCAGTACAAGAGGCGACGGAAAAGGTTGACATTAGCCGGAGTTCCTTTTATAAATATAAGGATGATATTTTTCCATTTCATGATAATGTCAGAGGAAAAACAATAACAATGGTGATACAGTTAGATGATGAGCCAGGCTTGCTATCAGAGGTTTTGAATATCATTGCCAGATTTCATGCCAACATCCTGACCATCCATCAAGCGATACCGGTAAATGGCATCGCGTCATTGACGCTGAGCATTGATATTTTACCAGAAACTGGAGACCCGGCCTTAATGGTAGATGTCATTAATGGAACACCGGGTATACAATATGTGAAAATACTAGCTAGAGAGTGAGAAGGTTGAACAAAAATGCGTGTTCAACTATTGATTTAAGAGCGCGTCGCAACGCGCAGAATGGATAAAACAATGATTAAAGCAGCAGTAATGGGATATGGAACCATCGGTTCCGGAGTAGTAGAGGTACTAGAAACAAATCATGACAGCATCGCGAAGCGTGCCGGTCAGGAGATAGACGTAAAATACGTTCTTGATTTAAGAGAATTTCCAGGTGACCCGATTCAGGATAAAATCGTTCATGATTATCAGGCGATTGTCAATGATCCAGAAGTGTCAATTGTCGTTGAAACAATGGGCGGGGTAGAGCCAGCCTATACATTCGTAAAAGCAATGTTAGAAGCAGGAAAACATGTCACCACTTCCAACAAGGCATTAGTCGCAGAAAAAGGAGCCGAGCTGATTGCTCTGGCAAAAGAAAAAAATGTAAACTTCTTATTTGAAGCCAGCGTAGGTGGCGGTATTCCGATTATTCGTCCGTTGAACTCTTGTTTAACAGCGGATGAAATCGAAGAAATTACTGGTATTTTAAATGGAACAACCAATTATATGATGACCAAAATGACCAGTGAAGGTTCGGAGTTTGATGATGTTTTAAAGGATGCCCAGAATAAGGGATATGCCGAAAAAGACCCAACTGCCGATATCGAGGGACATGATGCTTGCCGTAAAATAGCTATTTTAACATCCTTAGTATGCGGACAGCAGGTAGACTTCAATGATATTCATACTGAAGGAATCACCAAAATCACTGCAACCGACATAAGATATGCAAAAGCAATGGGCCGTGTCATCAAGCTATTAGCAAGCAGTAAAAAAGTCGGCGACAGCTACTGTGCAATGGTAGCACCATGTATGTTGGCAGAGGACCATCCGCTATATACCGTAAATGATGTTTTCAATGCCATTTTTGTACATGGAAATGTTTTGGGCGATGCCATGTTCTACGGCAGCGGTGCGGGAAAATTGCCAACCGCAAGTGCAGTAGTAGCAGATATGGTCGATATTGCCAAGCATTTAAACACCAACATTATGGTACAGTGGAGCTCAAAGAAAATAGAACTGGCTAGTTATAAAATAAACAGTAGCCGTTTCTTCGTTCGTACATCAGCGGATGAAGCAGCCGTAAAAGCCGCTTTTGCAGACGTGGAATTTGTCAAAGCCGAAGGCGTGAATGGTGAAATTGGTTTTGTAACAGCGAAAATGACAGAAGCAGAATATTTGGAAAAAGCAGCGAACTTAGCAAATATTTTGCAGATGATTCGGGTGAATTAAGATGAAGTACATTGTAATATTAGGTGATGGAATGGCCGATTGGCCAATTCCTGATTTGGGCGATAAGACCCCGTTGGCTTATGCCAAGACCCCTAAGATGGATGAACTGGCAAGTAAGGGTGAAATTGGCATGGTTCATACCATTCCCGAGGGAATGAGTCCGGGCAGTGATACTGCCAATCTATCGGTCTTAGGATATGACCCAAAGATTTATTATTCCGGTCGTTCGCCACTAGAAGCATTAAGCATTGGTGTGCCAATGACAGATACTGATATCGCAATCCGTTGTAATATCATTACATTGTCAGAAGAAGACTGCACATATGAAGAACGTACCATCGTTGACCATAGTGCCAGTGAAATATCGACTGAGGATGCAGCCGTTTTATTAGAGGCAGTCCGCAAAGAATTAGAAACCGATATCTATAAATACTATGTTGGCACCAGCTATCGTCATCTGCTAATCTGGGATAAAGGACAAGTGGTAGATTTAGTACCACCGCATGATGTCTTGGGTAAAAAAACAGGCGACAATCTGCCACAGGACGAAGCTTTAAAAGAAATGATGAAAAAGAGCTATGATATATTAGTCAATCATCCAATCAATATCGAACGCAAGAAAAGTGGTTTAAATCCAGCCAACTCCTGCTGGTTCTGGGGTGCGGGAACGAAACCGGCACTATCTTCATTTACCGAAAAAACCGGTTTGAAGGGTGCGATGATATCTGCCGTAGACCTGCTCAAAGGAATTGCCGTCGGTGCATCGATGAAGGTTATTGAGGTCGAAGGAGCCAACGGCGGTTTACATACCAACTATGAAGGAAAAGCGAAGGCGGCGCTAACCGTGCTGACCGAAGATAATTATGATTTCGTCTATGTGCATTTAGAAGGACCCGACGAAATGGGTCATCAAGGCAGTCTGGAGCGAAAAATAGAAGCAATCGAAAATCTGGATGCCAGAATCATCCGGCCAATTGTTGAAGGTTTAGAATCATCCGGAGAGGATTTCCGCGTCGTAATTCTGCCCGACCATCCAACGCCGGTGGCACTACGGACGCACACCGCGGACAATGTACCATATTTACTGTTTGACAGTACAAAGGTGCAGGAACATAGCTGGTGTTATAATGAAAAAGAGGCGGAAGCGTCGGGAAATCTAATTAGTGAAGGACATACATTAATAGACTATCTAATCAATAGATAATAGCAAGAAAATGCGGCAAAGCTACGGTGATGTCGCATTTTTGGATTATAAAACAACATTATGTCTGCATGGACCAATGCGGTTGCGTAATCGGATTCAGAGCTTTATAATAGAAGTAGTTTACATTTGGGAGGGACGTATATGGCAAAGTATATCATGGCACTAGATGCAGGAACGACAAGCAACCGTTGTATTCTTTTTAATGAAGCAGGCGAGATTTGCAGCATGGCACAGAAGGAATTTCGCCAGATGTTTCCGAATCCTGGCTGGGTGGAGCACGATGCAAATGAAATCTGGTCCACGCAGTTAGGCGTTGCCGTGGAAGCAATGACAAAAATAGGTGCGGTGGCTGAGGATATTGCCGGTATTGGTATAACCAATCAACGCGAAACGGCAATTGTTTGGAATAAAGAAACTGGCGAGCCGATATACAATGCAATTGTCTGGCAGTGCCGGCGAACCTCAGATATAGCAGATGCACTAAAAGCCAAAGGGTTGGAAGAAAGCTATCGGAGAAAGACGGGCTTGATTATTGATGCCTATTTTTCAGCGACCAAGGTGAAGTGGATTCTGGACCATGTCGAAGGAGCCAGAGCCTTGGCAGGGGAAGGCAAGCTGCTGTTTGGAACGGTCGAAACATGGCTTATCTGGAAGCTGACTAAGGGTAGCGTCCATGTGACTGATTATTCCAATGCTTCAAGAACAATGCTCTTTAATATTAACGACCTTTGCTGGGATGAAGAAATCCTAGAGGAACTAGAGATTCCAGAATGCATGTTGCCGTCGGTGCTGCCATCGAGTCATATTTATGGCTACACCGACCCATCTTATTTTGGCTGCGCGATTCCAATTGCCGGAGCGGCGGGTGACCAGCAGGCAGCATTGTTTGGTCAGACCTGTTTTTCCGAAGGGGAAGCGAAGAACACTTATGGGACGGGATGCTTCTTGTTAATGAACACCGGTGAAAAACCAGTCTATTCAAGCAATGGCCTAGTGACAACGATTGCTTGGGGACTCGATGGAAAAATAAATTATGCGCTGGAAGGCTCGATTTTTGTGGCAGGGGCAGCGATTCAATGGCTGCGTGATGGGATGAAGCTAATTGATTCCTCGTCTGATTCAGAATATATGGCAACCAAGGTAAATGGCACACATGGCTGTTATGTTGTACCGGCCTTTACCGGACTTGGTGCGCCACACTGGGACCAATATGCCAGAGGAACGATTGTTGGCATCACCAGAGGAACCAATAAGAATCATATTATTCGTGCCACGCTCGAATCAATCGCCTATCAGGTCCGCGATGTCATCGAGGCAATGGAAAAAGATGCCGGCTTCGAACTGCGCAACCTAAATGTCGATGGCGGTGCCAGTGCAAATAATTTCCTGATGCAGTTTCAAGCAGATATGATAAATGCGCCAGTCAATCGTCCGGCTTGTGTTGAGACGACCGCTAAAGGTGCGGCTTATCTGGCAGGACTAGCGGTTGGTTATTGGCGAACCAAAGAAGAGGTCAGAAAGAATCAACAGCTTGACCGGGTTTTTCATCCAGATATGGTGGATGAGGAACGGCAAAAGAAAATAAAGGGCTGGAACAAGGCGGTCAAATATGCGTTTGGTTGGGCTAAGGATGAGGAAGAATAAAGGGATATATTATAAGATTGAAAAAGATTTTATATTGTAAATATAATCCGAGGCAGTTATTGATATGCCTCGGATTGTTATATTCAAAGTCTCTTATCTTTTCCGCATCAAATACCGAATCCCCTTCGTCAACTCAATTAACAACATTGGAATCAAAGAAAAACCAATAATCATCAACCATTCAACAGACTCTAACGAAGAAAGCTGGAAGGCATTACGAACGGGTGGAATCAGCACCAGCAAAAGCATAAGTGCGGCGGAAACCAGGATAGAGCCTAATAGGTATTTATTTTCAAAAAAGCCTTTTGTAAAAATCGACTTCGTATTTGAGCGTTGGCTATAAGAATAGAACAACTGGGAAAAAGCAATCGTACAAAAAGCCATGGCCTGACCAGAGGCAACATCATCCCGACACCCAACGAAAAACGCTAGTAGTGTTGCGGCAGCAATAAAAATACCCTGCATAATCACGCGCTGTATCAATGCTTTTTCAAATAAAGTGCCAGACTTAACCGGCTTACGTTCCATAATATCGGTTTCGGCGGGGTCGATACCAAGGGCTAGTGCCGGCAAAGTATCGGTAGCTAGATTGACCCACAGAATATGAACGGCCATCAAAGGAGCTGGGAAATTAAAAAGCGTTGCAATAAAAATAGTAAGCACTTCACTAATATTACCAGCCAGCAAGAACTGAATCACCTTTTGAATGTTGTAATAAATCCGTCGGCCTTCAGCGGCGGCATCAACAATGGTGGTAAAATTGTCATCCGTAATAATCATATCAGCCGCTTCTTTGGCCACATCGGTGCCGGAAATACCCATTGCAATACCAATATCAGCATTTTTAAGAGCCGGAGCATCATTGACACCATCCCCAGTCATGGCCGCAACTTCACCAGTACGTTTGAGTGCCTGCACAATTTTAAGCTTCTGCTCAGGGGTAACGCGGGCGTAGACAGAGGTAGTAGCGACAATTCTATCATAGTCGGCATCGCTCATTTCCTCAAGTTCGCTGCCGGTAAAGACGGTGTCGCCCGGTTGCCAGATATCAAGCTCTTTGGCGATAGCAACAGCCGTGATTTTGTGGTCACCGGTAATCATAATGGTGCGAATTCCGGCATGGGCACAAGTTCTAATTGCAGCTTTGACTTCGGTTCGCGGCGGGTCAATCATACCGACCAGACCAACGAAGGTTAAATCATACTCAACATCTTCCTCGTCGTCCGCTGGTACTACGGCAATACTTTTTCGGGCAAAGGACAAGACCCGCAGGGCATCCATGGCCATTGCATCGGAAACGTGTTTGATGTTTGCAATGTCAGTTTCGGTAATCGGACGTTCGCCATCGGCGGTAAGTATTTTGGTGCAGACTGGCAACAGTTCATCAATGGCACCCTTGGTAAAGACAATCGGTTTGCCATCGACCGCATTAATCGTTGACATTCGTTTACGGTCTGAGTCAAACGGCTGCTCAAAAAGTCGTTCATAATCGTCTTCTAGGTCATCATGATTTTCGCCAAACTTTTGGGATAATACAATTAGTGCCCCTTCGGTTGGGTCGCCGACGATGCAGCCAGGATTGTCGGGGTCGAAATCGGCATTGTTGCAAAGCGCACCAGCCCGAATCAGTTCATAGTAATTGCCGTTCATTTTCAAAGCTTTTTCAATTGCAATTGCAGCTCGCGCCTGGATATCAGCGGCAATGGCAATCTGCGTGACGGTCATTTGATTTAGCGTCAGGGTTCCGGTCTTGTCGGAACAGATAACAGTAGCGCCACCAAGTGTTTCAACTGCTGGCAGTTTGCGGATAATCGCACCGCGCTTAGCCATTCGCTGAACGCCCAACGCTAAGACGATTGTAGCGGTGGCGGGAAGTCCCTCAGGAATAATTGAGATGGCCAGCGAGATAGCGGTCATCAAAAGCGGGATTAGCGGCTGTTTATATAAAAGACCAATGGCAAATATCAGAACACAGATAATCAGGCCCACGCATGTCAGGGTTTTACCGACGGATGCCAATTTTCTTTTTAATGGCGTGTCAAATTCATCTTGATTGTCAATCATCCTGGCGATTTGCCCAACCTGAGTCTGCATTCCGGTAGCGACAACAATACCGTGGCCACGGCCATATGTAACCATCGTAGAGGCATAAGCCATGTTGCAGCGGTCGCCAAGAGCACAAGCTTCGTTTAATAATTCGTCGGCATCCTTTTCGGCCGGTAGAGATTCGCCAGTCAGTGATGCCTCTTGAACCTTCAAGCTGGCAGAATCAAGCAGACGAATATCGGCAGGAACCATCGAACCATCTTCTAGGAAAATGATGTCGCCCGGTACCAATTCGCTTGCTGGGACAATGCTTTCCTCACCTTCACGGAGCGCGACCGCTTTTCCAGCAGTCATTTTTTTCAGTGCCTCCAGGGAAGCTTCGGCTTTTTTCTCCTGAATAATACTGATAACGGCATTGACGATAATGATAAATAAAATCACTCCGCCTTCCAAATTTTCCCTCAAAATAAAGGAAAGGGCGGCAGCGCCAAGCAGAATCAGAATCATCGGGTCCTTGATTTGCTCCCACAACATTTGCAGAATACTTTTACTTTTCTTTTTGCGGAGTTCATTTGCTCCATAAATTGTTAGCCTTGCGGCGGCCTCGACATCGCTTAACCCATCTTCGGAGGAACCTAGTTCCTCGTAAATATCAGTTGTGGCAGCAGAATGCCAAGGCATGTTACTTTGGTAGTCCATATAGACTATTCCACCTTTCATGTTTGAATTTTTGTATAATAAAAAAGCACAGACCGATAGTGTAATATCAGTTCGTGCTCTTTATACGATTGTTATATTTTTTATTATTATAGGCGGTATGAGTTTCACCGTCATCTTCCATGAATTAATTACCTCTTTCGAATTTTATGATTGAAATTTTATCATAGTCAAAGATTAGCGTCAATCCATTTAAGTGTAAAATTTGTGTAAAATCAAAGGGCTAATAAATCAATATGCCAGACCAGCAAAAGTAGATTTTTGACAACGAAATTTATGGCAACAATCGCAAGCACAATCCATAGATAATAATCATGGTATTTCATGCCAATGGCAAGCCGATGTTTCGTCAGCCGTTCAATTGTCTGGCTAATCATAAACCAGCCACCAAGAACGGTACAGTAAATCACAAAAGGATGATAGATAAAAGAAGCCCAAAGTCGTCCATGCAACAAAAAAGTAACCGCCCTGGTGCCGCCGCAGCCGGGACAATAAAGGCCGGTTACTTTATGAAAAACGCACGGCAGAAGGTAACGTCCTAAATTAAAATTAGTAATATATAGTAATGCACTAATCACTATAATGCTGCCCAAAATACACCAACCAGCAATATAAAAGGTGGTTTCCATTGAAACAATTTTTTTTTCATTCATATCAGCAATCCTTTACCAAGTATTCTTAGAGAGTATAACAAGAACAAGATATGCTTGTCAAAAAATAAAAAAATAATATATTCGAACCAAGACAAATGTGATACTATAAATGGTATATGTAACAATCGTGTGCAAGCATTTAGACGCTAATTAAATTCAAGGATAAGAAGAGGTTGCAATGAAAAGAATTTTAGCAATGGTATTGATTTTTAGTATACTTGTGAGTCATACAACTACAATAGCGGCAGCATCGGGTGAAGATAAGACTTTAGATTTGGTGATTTCAAGCGACGAGTCATCGGTATTTGACCGTATTTTATATCATGCCTTGAATGCGATTGGTTATAACATGACAATGGATGCCGCTCCGATGACGTATGCCGACCAGATGGCAGATAATGGAGATAAGGACGGAATGGCATGCCATGTGGCAGGTCTGGAAGTGGAATACCCGAATTTAATTATGGTTGAAGAAAGTCTGGCGGAAATAAAATTTGAGGCATTTGTGCGTGCTGATGAAACGATTGAAATAAAGGAATGGTCAGACTTATCGGGTTTGACAATCGGAACAGTGCAGCCTAAGACATATACAACGGAACATTTGCCTACAGACATAAAGGGTCGTTTGATAAAGGATAACTATCGGGAGCTGTTTATGGCACTTTTGGAAGGTGAATGTGATGTCGTTGTGGTTAATCTGATAACGGACAATAGTTCCATTTACCCAGAAGGCGTAAAAAGAGCGACGACTTTAGCAATAGAACCGGTGTATTTATATTTAAATAAAAATCAGGCAGATCTGGTGTCTGACATTTCAAAGAGCATTGCGCAGCTCAAAACAAGCGAGTTGTATGAACAGATTATGCTGGCGGAAAGCAACGATTCTGATTCAAAACAGATTTTACATATTTCCTCCTATTTTCCGGAGGATGAGTGGGATATGGGAGTATATGAGGGAATTGGAGACGTCCTAAGCTCTCGCGAGGATATCACTTGTTATAATATTCCGCTCTATACAAATCGTTATAAATCAGCACAGGAGCGGGCAAAAAACGCATATTCGGCAATTCGCACCATGTACCAGGCCACACCTCCTGATTTGATTTTGGTATCGGATAATAATGCCTTGCAGTTTGTTTGTGATTATTACAGTGTATTGTTTTATGGAATACCAGTTGTTTTTTGTGGGATTAATGGAAATGTTGATAATTATTTATGGTCATTAAATGGTAATGGAACGGGTGCTTATGAAAACATGTCTGCGGATGAAACGGTGGAATTGCTATTGAAGCTGTATCCAGAGACGAAGGGGATTCTGGTGCTGAATGATTACGATGGGAGCGGAATCCAAATCCGAAAAGAGATGCAACAACAGCTTGAGCCTTATCAGGACAAAGTGGAGCTATTATATGGAGAGGATTTATCATTAAAAGAAATGGCTGCCTATGTAAAGCAGTTGCCAGAAGATTACGCAATGCTGATTGGGCGTTATGTGCCCAAGGAAGCAAACACTTATATGACCAGAAGTGAAGTGCTAGAGACGATCTGCCAAGACATCACCATTCCGATTTTTTGCACGAGTATCATAGGGCAGGGACAGCTTGGCGGCAAGCATGCCTCATCTATCGCGCATGGAAGTGCAGCGGCTGAAATGGCAGTACAAATATTAGATGGGCAAGATGTTACAACAATCGAACCGATTAAGAACGGACAAATATTGAATCAGTGGATTTTTGATGAGACAGTAGTGCATCAGTCAGGATTGCTGGTGTCGCAGTTTCCGGCAGATACGAATTGGGTAAATAAACAGCTATCCCTCCGTGAAAGTAATCCCCAGGCATATCGGATGCAGGTGATGATGTTTGTGTTTGGGGCTGGGATTATTCTGATTCTTTTGTATTTTAGTATTGCAATGGTACGAAAAAACAGGCGGCTTAGAATGACTCAAAGCAGCCTGCAAACGGCTGAAAGTGCCAGCGAAGCCAAAAGTCAATTTTTGTCACATATGAGCCATGAAATTCGTACCCCAATGAACGCGATTATTGGAATGGTGCATTTATTAAGAGAAACGCAGCTAACGGAGAAGCAGCGGGATTATTTACGAAAGACGGAGTTTTCGGCACAGTCGTTACTGCATATTATCAATGACATCCTTGATTTCTCTAAAATAGAGTCAGGCAAAATGGAACTGGAAAGCCGGCCGTTTGAGCTGCATCAGGTAATTGAAGGAATCGAATTAATTGTCAGAGAATCCATCCAGAAGCAGAATCTTGAGTATGAGGTTGATATCGAACAAAATCGGATTAAAGTTTTACGCGGAGACTCGCTTCGCTTGCATCAAGTGCTTTTAAATTTAATTAGCAATGCGGTTAAATTTACAAAACCGGGTGGAATGATTCGTTTATCCCTATTACAGGAACAAGTGGTGGGAAACGATGTATGGTTAAAGTTTGCGGTTGAAGATACTGGAATTGGTATGAAGCAGGAGCAGATGCAGTCCTTGTTTCAGTCTTTTACCCAGATGGATGCTTCCATTACCAGAGAGTATGGCGGAACAGGACTCGGTTTGGCAATTAGCAAAAATCTGGTTCGGGCAATGGGCGGAGAACTTACCTGCGAAAGCGAGTATGGAAAAGGAAGTACATTTTATTTCACTGTTTGCTTTACCGTGGCGGAGGAAAATGAGTTACCGGAACAAACCAAAGAACAGGTTCTGCAAGCGGCAGATTGTCAAAGCGAGCAAGAGATAAGTTCCTTGCAGATTCTTTTGGTAGAAGACAATGAACTAAATCAGATGATTGCGACAGAGCTTTTGGCAATGAAAGGATATCATGCGGATATCGCTGGAAATGGATTGGAAGCCATTGAAAAAGTTGGCGAAAAATCATATGATTTAATCTTCATGGACATTCAAATGCCAAAAATGGATGGACTGACAGCGACAAAGAAAATAAGGCAGATACCAGAATACGCTAATATACCAATTATTGCGATGACCGCCAATGTAATGACTGAGGATTATGAAAGAAGTGTTCAGGCGGGGATGAATGACCATTTATCGAAACCGGTCGACCCGAAGAAATTATTTGCCCTAATCCAAAAATATTGTGTTTAAAATTATAACGTGGTAGAATGAAGTTAATAAGATGGCTATTTTTGCGAGAGGAGGTTATGCTGTGGTAATTGGCGGAATGAAAGACCCCTATGGTAGCTATGGTTTTTCTACGCAAGGAGTCGGAAGTAAAGATGAGAATTCGGCACGGAAGGTTGATAAGGCAACTTCAAGTGCAGAATGTCAGACATGTAAAGAACGAAAATATGTAGATGGTTCCGATGAAAATGTATCCTTTAAGTCAGCGGCCCATATCGCACCCGAGGCAGCCGGTGCAGCGGTTCGGGCACACGAAGGAGAGCACGTATCGAATGCATACAGCAAAGCTTCAGAGGACAACGGCAAAGTAGTGCGGGCAAGTGTCAGCATTCATACTTCCATTTGTCCTGAGTGCGGAAGAAGCTATGTGTCTGGTGGCACAACGAATACCATGATTAAGTATGCGAATGAGAGTAATCCGTATCAGCAGGCAAAAAAGGCACAGGATGCGGCGAGTCTAAAGGGCTCTAAGATAGATTATGTGGCATAAGAACAGGAGAACAATTTTGACATGAAGAGGAAGTCGGCAGAATTAAAAAGATTAGCAAGAGGAAGCCTGACCGGGCGTTATGGAATACCGATGGCAGCACTCGTAGTTTCGCAGGTTATCGCAGTAGTGCTGAATATGCCATTTTCCTGGAGCTTGACGAAGAACTCATCGGTACAAGAATGGACGATTTATTATATTGCCGGTCTGGTAATATCTTTGCTGGCGACGGTATTGAGTGTCGGTATGATTCGTATTTCACTGCGGATGGTGAGGCAGCAGGAGTACCAGTTCAAAGATTTGTTCTATGGTTTTCAGCATCATCCTGATAGATATATTTTAGCTAATTTGTTGCTGACACTCATTTATTTAATAGCAGCAATACCGGCGATTGTATTGCTTGTAATACTGAACTACGTTGACGATAGCTGGTTGGTGATAGGGCTGCTAATTGGGGCATTCATCGTAATGATGATTGTTAATACCTATCTCATGCTGCGTTATGCACTTGTTTATTATTTTTTGCTGGATGATAGTGAAATAAAAATCACCGATGCTTTGAAAAAAAGTGCCAGCATGATGAAGGGAAATAAAGGAAGACTATTTTATATTGATTTATCATTTATTGGATGGGGATTCCTTGGTGTATTATCAATGGGAATTGGCTTTTTGTGGATTGAGCCATATATCATCCAGACGCAGACCATGTTTTATTTAGATTTATGCGGTGATTTAGATAAGCAGGAAGGCTTTTATGCGGAATGTTAAAACTTCACGTCAAATAAGGGATAAGAGTGAATTGTATCAAACAATTTGCCCTTATCCCTTTATTCTAATGCCTCCAGAGGAGGCGTTTTACTACAAATTCATATATTGCTCGTAGTAATTATTATAGTAGTTCATAAATTCCTTGGTGCCGCCAGTGGCAATAATGAACAGGAACGAAATAGCGACAAGTACAATGGTCAAAGTCATTCCAATACCGCCCAAGGTCAATCCCAATTTGGCCTGGCTATTCATTATTTGCCGATCGCCGCGGGACAGTAAGGCAAATATAATGGCTAAGGCACCACATGGAATGGCCAGATACAGACAACAGGAACTAAATAGCGAGATAGTCCCCAAAGTCAAAGAGGCAGTGGTAAATCCAGTGGAACGTTTATTTGAATATGGTTGATAATCCATAAGAAACCTCCTAAATAAGCATGGAAAGAGTATAACATGAGAGTGAAAAAAATACAAACAACTTGTATCACCGCCAAGAAAATGATAAGATAAAAAATAGTAATAATTCAGAAATGAAGGAGATTTTGGAACATGGATATCATTAGTAAGATTTCAGCGGAATTGGGAATTAAGAAGCAACAGACAGAAGCAACTGTAAAGCTTATCGATGAGGGGAATACAATACCATTTATCGCTCGTTATAGAAAAGAAGTAACCGGAGCATTGAACGATGAAGTGCTGCGAAATCTATTTGAACGTCTAAACTATCTTCGTAATTTAGAGGAAAAAAAGGCGCAGGTAATCGCCAGCATCGAAGAACAAGGCAAACTGACCGAAGAATTAAAAAATCAAATACTGGCGGCAGAAACATTAGTCGTGGTAGAAGATTTATATCGTCCATATCGACCAAAGCGAAGAACCAGAGCGACCATTGCAAAAGAAAAAGGCTTAGAGCCACTTGCAAATATCATTACCTTGCAAATGACAACAAAACCATTGGCTGAAGAAGCGGCCGCATTTATCAGTGAAGAAAAAGAAGTCTTGACCGCCGAGGATGCCATTAATGGCGCCAAGGATATTATTGCAGAATACATATCGGATGAGGCTAATTACCGCATTCGCATCCGTAGCCTGACCGTGAAGCAGGGAAGAATTGTATCCGTGGCAAAAGACCCGGAAGCAGAGAGTGTATATGAGATGTATTACGCATTTGATGAAGCCATTTCCAAGCTGGCCGGTCATCGAACCCTAGCGCTTAACCGTGGTGAAGCTGAAAAAATACTAACCGTGAAAATCGAAGCACCGGAAGAAGAAATCTTATCCTACCTGGAGCGCCAGATTATCACCAAAGAAAATCCGATTACTACACCGGTGTTATTAGAAGTAATTGCCGATAGTTATAAACGTTTAATTGCACCAGCGATAGAGCGTGAAATCAGAAATGAGTTAACTGAGAAGGCTGAAGACGGAGCAATCAAAGTATTTGGCAAGAACCTAGAGCAGTTGTTAATGCAGCCGCCAATTGTTGGTCAGGTTGTACTTGGCTGGGACCCGGCCTTTCGAACCGGCTGTAAGCTGGCAATTGTCGATGCAACCGGAAAAGTATTAGATACCACTGTAATTTTTCCAACAGCACCGCAGAATAAGGTAGAAGAATCCAAGCGTATCGTAAAACAGTTGATTCAGAAATACAATATCACGCTAATATCAGTAGGAAATGGAACGGCCTCCCGGGAATCCGAAATGATAATTGTTGAATTACTAAAAGAGATTCCGGTCAAAGTGCAGTACATCATCGTCAATGAAGCAGGTGCATCGGTATATTCCGCAAGCAAGCTGGCAACCGAAGAATTTCCGAACTTTGACGTGGGACAGCGAAGTGCCGCCTCGATTGCTCGTCGTTTACAAGACCCATTGGCCGAGCTGGTTAAAATTGATCCGAAGTCAATTGGCGTTGGCCAGTATCAGCATGATATGAACCAGAAAAAGTTAAGTGAAGCACTTGGCGGTGTAGTGGAAGATAGCGTAAATAAAGTTGGCGTTGACCTCAATACCGCGTCAGCATCACTACTTGAATATATTTCCGGAATTTCGAAAGTGATTGCCAAAAATATTGTCGCCTATCGTGAAGAGAATGGTCGTTTTAAAAGCCGGAATGAATTATTAAAGGTCGGCAAATTAGGTCCGAAGGCATATGAACAATGTGCCGGATTTATGCGTATCATAGATGGAAAGAATCCGCTTGATGCAACCAGTGTTCATCCAGAAAGCTACGATGCGGCAAAGCAGCTATTAGCAAAGCTTGGGTTTACAACCGCCGACATCAAAGGCGGAAAGCTCGATGGACTTTCAAAGAAAATACGTGATTACAAGGAATTGGCAGCAGAACTAGAAGTCGGTGCGATGACCTTACAGGATATTGTGAAGGAGTTGGAAAAACCAGCCCGTGACCCGCGTGAGGATATGCCAAAACCAATCTTAAGAAGTGATGTGCTTGATATGAAGGACTTGACACCAGGACTAGTTCTAAAGGGAACGGTACGAAATGTCATTGACTTTGGCGCATTTGTAGACATTGGCGTTCATCAGGACGGCTTAGTACACATTTCCCAGATGACTGAGCGATACATCAAGCACCCATTAGAGGTGGTAAGCGTTGGGGATATCGTCGAAGTAAAAGTAATGAGTGTGGATTTGAAGAAACAGCGAATCCAACTGACAATGAAACTGTAAAAATTGAGGAGCAGAAATTATGAGCACAACAATATCAGCAAGAAACGTCAACATCCGCAAAATGACCATGACCGGAATGTTATCAGCAGTCGCCATTGTATTAATGTTTTTTGAATTTTCAGTACCGTTGATGCCAGGATTTATTAAGATGGATTTGTCGGAGCTGCCAGCGTTAATCGGTGCATTTGCGATGGGACCAATCAGTGGCATTGCCATTTGTTTAATCAAGAATTTGTTGCATTTAACAATGACTTCTACTGGTGGTATTGGTGAAATATCGAATTTTATTTTGGGAACTGCATTTGTGTTACCGGCTGGAATCATTTATCATTTGAGAAAATCAAGAAAGAGTGCCTTGCTCGGTTCATTAATCGGAGCAGCATGTATGGCAGGGGTGAGCATAATTTCAAATTATTTTCTGGTCTACCCGATTTATTACAATATCATGCCAATGGAAACGATTATCAATGCATACCGGACCGCCGCATCGGTATTGTCGGTGGAAATCACATGGAATACAATGCTGCCATACCTAGTGGTATTTAATATGCCATTTACATTTGTGAAGGGAATCCTCAGCGTATTGGTAACCTTCCTAATATACAAACATATATCCCCAATTATCAAAGGAACCTATAGTCGCAAAAATAAGAAAGAGATATCAGATAAATGAAAGTAGAATTTGATATAAACCTGAGTGAAAAGGATTTATACCGTTTTAGTATGTATCATAACTATACCTCGTTGCAGGGGCTTCTATCAATATTTGTTGGGGTGGGAGCATTTGCCGCAGCAATATTTACGCGTGACCGGGTCGAAACAACCTATACATTGTTATATCTCATATTGGGTGCGGCCATTTTGATATACATGCCTGCAACCTTACGAATCAGTACCAAACATCAGATGGCAAGAAACGCGCAGTTGCGTCAGGCCTTACATTATCTTGTCGACGAGACAGGTGTGACGGTGAAACAATCCGAAGAGGTGGCAGAGCTTCCTTGGACACAAGTGTACCGAATGAAAGAAACCAAAAGAAATATTTTGATTTACAGCACCAGGATCAATGCATTTATACTGCCCAAAGAACAGTTGAGTGCGGAAACACTTGAGAATCTAAAAAAAATCGGTAAAGACAATCTGGAAACGTATCGTTATAGTATCCGGAGAGGGAAATAGCGTGAAAATATTTGAAAGTTATTCGGCAGAAGATACAGCTGCCTTAGGAGAAAAGCTGGGAAAAGAAGCAAAACCAGGCGAAGTGTATACCCTCATCGGTGATTTGGGCGTGGGCAAGACCGTTTTGACGCAGGGAATTGCCAAGGGGCTTGGAATTGAAGAGGCGATTAGCAGCCCAACCTTCACGATTGTGCAAATCTATGAAGAGGGGCGGATGCCATTTTATCACTTTGATGTCTACCGGATTGGCGATGTCGAAGAGATGGATGAAATCGGATATGAAGATTGCTTTTATGGTGAAGGACTGACGATGATTGAATGGGCAAATTTAATTACTGAAATACTGCCGCCCTCCTATCGGCAGATTACCATTGAAAAAGATTTGGAAAAAGGATTTGATTATCGGCGCATAACGATAGAAGAAAAGAGTGGAGATTAGATGAAAATATTAGCATTAGACAGCTCAGGATTAGTTGCTAGTGTGGCGGTTGTGGAAGATGATAATTTGTGCGGAGAATTTACCATGAATTATAAAAAAACGCATTCGCAGACATTATTGCCAATGCTCGATGAACTGGTAAAAATGATAGAATTAGATTTACAGACAATAGATGCCATCGCTGTAGCTGGCGGACCAGGCTCCTTTACCGGATTGCGAATCGGCTCAGCGACCGCCAAAGGATTGGGGCAGGCTCTAGACAAGCCGCTGATTCACATTCCAACCGTGGATGCTCTGGCCTATAATTTGTATGGGCATCAAGACGTGGTCTGCCCAATTATGGATGCGAGAAGAAATCAGACCTATACCGGCTTGTATACATTTACGAGAGCAGGAATGAACATTGTCAAAGAACAGACAGCAATTGGAATTGATGAGATTGTTGATGCGATTAATCAGTTGGGACGTGCGGTCGTCTTTTTGGGTGATGGTGTTCCGGTGTATCGTGAATATATAGAGAATAATTGTACGGTGCCATATAGTTTCGCCCTGTCGCATCAGAACAAGCAGCGGGCCGCCAGTATTGGTGCGCTCGCGGAAGAATATTACCGACGTGGAGAAATCGAGACTGCCGCAGAGCATCGGCCTGATTATTTACGTTTATCGCAGGCGGAGCGAGAGCGGATGGAGAATCTCCCCCCTCACACAGCGCAGGGCTGAATGGAACGCATATCAAGGGGGATAGTGTGAAAAAATAGATTTTTCACACGCAAATTCGTGCCTGCGGTCCAAAATTTGCAGGTTGTGAGAAAGGCATGGTTATTATTATGCAGATAACAATTCGCAGGATGATAGCGCAGGATGTTCCAGCAGTTGCCAGCATAGAGCGGGAAGTATTTACTGACCCGTGGAGTGAACAAGGATTTTATGATTCCTTGCAATTAGAAAATACAATATTTCTGGTAGCAATGGAAGAAAATACATTATGTGGTTACTGCGGCATGTATGTTGCCGCCGATGAAGGCGAGATAACTAATGTGGCCGTTGCACCGGCATATCGAGGGCGTGGCATTGGTGAACAAATCGTGAGTCGGTTAATTGGTGAAGGCCATATCTACGGAGTTTGCACCAATATTCTCGAGGTACGCATGTCAAACGAAAGTGCTATTTTACTCTATGAAAAGCTTGGCTTTAAACCAGCAGGAATCCGCCGCGGATTCTATGAAAAACCAAAGGAAGATGCCCTGGTGATGATGCGGTGAAATCACCTCAAGCCATTAATTCCCACTATTCGACAGAAATCGATTCACTTATAATGAAGAAAAAAGATGGAGCGTTTCCTTTGCGTAAAGAAATGCGCGTGGCGGAAATGTGCGGAGGCCGGTCATGGAGAAAAGAGAAATCATCACTTGTAATTGCTGTGGGAAAGAATACGAAGGAAAAGGAACTGTTGTGGAAGCGGATTTTTTAAATGTGAAAAAACAATGGGGATATTTTTCAGAAAAAGATGGAATCGTACACGAATTTTTTGTGTGCGAAACTTGTTATGATAACTGGCTGGAAAAATTTGCCATTCCGCCAGTGGAAAGAAAGGCGACTGAAATGATATAGTCGCAGTAAAGTGAGAGGAAATATAATGTTAGATGTCTGTTTATTAGGAACTGGAGGAATGATGCCGCTGCCATATCGCTGGCTGACTTCGTTGATGACAAGATATAATGGCTGCAATCTTTTGATTGACTGTGGCGAAGGAACCCAAATTGCAATCAAAGAGGTGGGCTGGAGCTTTAAGCCGATTGATATCATGTGCTTCACGCACTATCATGCCGACCACATTAGCGGCTTGCCGGGTATATTGCTGACGATGGGAAATGCAGAACGAACAGAGCCGTTGACGATGATTGGTCCGAAGGGACTAGAGCGGGTCGTTACGGCACTGCGAATGATTGCGCCGGAGCTGCCATTTGAAATCAATTATATCGAGTTGACCGAACCGGAACAGACAATAGAAATCAAAGGATATCGAATTCAAGCGTTTCGGGTAAATCACAACATAGCTTGTTATGGTTATACTTTGGAGATATTAAGAGCTGGTCGCTTTCAGGTAGAATCAGCAAAAGAACATCGGATTCCACAGAAATATTGGAGCCCCTTACAAAAAGGAAATATTATTGAAGAAGATGGGGTGCGCTATACGCCAGACATGGTTTTGGGCGCACCACGAAAAGGCATAAAGTTGACCTATTGCACCGATACCCGTCCAACGCCATCCATTGTAGAACATGCAACTGGTTCTGATTTGTTTATCTGTGAAGGTATGTATGCAGAAAAAGAAAAATTAGCCAAAGCAAGACAATACAAGCATATGACATTTTATGAAGCGGCAGAAATGGCAAAAGCGGCCGAAGTAACCGAAATGTGGCTGACCCATTTTAGTCCATCACTTGTTCGTGGTGAAACATATATGAACGAGGTACAAAAAATCTTTCCACGAGCAATTCTGGGTAAGGATGGAATGCAGGTAGAACTGGATTTTGAGGAGGAAAGCTGATGAAGAAAGTAAAGGTTGTAATACTGTCACTGATATGTATCAGTCTGGTGGTCGGCGGCTATTATTATTTAACACATTCTTTGGGGAATCGTAACGTCGAAACCGAAGAAGAGCTGACCGAGCTGCAAAAGGTGCTGGCAAAGGATTTGGAAAACTCATATCCAAAGACACCGCGTGAAGTAGTCAAGTTCTATAACCGGATAATGACGTGCTTGTATAATGAAGAATATACCGACGAAGAGTTTGAAAAACTGGCTGCCCAGGCACGGGCTTTGTTTGACGTGGACCTTTTGGCAGAAAATCCAGAGGAAGTCTACTTAGTAAGTTTAAAAAGTGAAGTCGATATGTATAAGACGCTGAAAAAGACGCTTGTAAGTACCAATGTATCCGATAGTGCCGAGGTACAATTCAAAACAATCAAGGGCAGTGAGTGTGCCTATGTGAATGCTTCCTATTTTACCAGACAAGGGGATGCAGATTTTAGCCGATCTACTGAGGAATACATTTTGCGTATGGATGTAAATGAAAATTGGAAAATACTCGGCTTTCATTTATTAGGAGATAACGATTCAGATGAATAATAAAAAAGAGATAACAATCTTGGCAATTGAAAGCTCGTGCGATGAAACCGCCGCGGCCGTAGTAGTAAATGGCAGGGATGTACGGAGTAACGTGATATCCTCACAGATTGAATTACATACGCTATATGGCGGTGTAGTGCCGGAAATAGCATCACGAAAACATATTGAGAAGATAAATCAAGTGATTGCCGAAGCTATGAATGAAGCAAACGTACAGTGGGAAGATATTGATGCGATTGGTGTAACTTACGGTCCAGGACTGGTGGGTGCATTGCTGGTTGGAGTGGCAGCGGCAAAAGCAATCAGCTATGCTAGAAACATTCCACTGGTGGGAGTTCATCATATCGAAGGTCATATCAGTGCCAATTATATAGAAAACAAAGACCTAGAACCACCATTTCTGTGTTTGATTGTATCGGGGGGGCATACCCACCTGGTCAAAGTGGCAGACTATGGAAAATATGAAATCCTTGGCAGAACAAGGGATGATGCGGCTGGTGAGGCGTTTGATAAGGTGGCCAGAGCAATCGGGTTAGGCTATCCTGGCGGGCCAAAGATTGAAAAAGTATCACATCAAGGGAATCCACAGGCAATTGAATTTCCACGTCCGAAAATAACAGACGGGCCATATGATTTTAGTTTCAGCGGTTTGAAATCAGCAGTGCTCAACTATCTCAATAGCTGTCAGATGAAAAACATTCCTTATGTTCAAGCCGATGTAGCCGCTTCATTTCAGCAGTCAGTGACAGATGTACTGATTGGCAATGCAATGCGGGCGCTCGAAGAATACGGCATGAAAAAATTTGCCATAGCTGGCGGCGTGGCCTCCAATCAGACATTACGTGAGGGAATGCGAATTGCCTGTGAAGAACGCGGGATAGAATTTTATCATCCATCATCAATTTTCTGCACCGATAATGCGGCAATGATTGGGGTGGCGGCTTATTATGAATATATGGCTGGAACTAGGTCGGGGCTGGATTTAAACGCAGTGCCGAATTTGAAATTGGGAGAGCGCTAAAATGAATTTTCATATGAAGTATACAGCAATTGTATTGTCAGCCGGAAAAGGCAGTCGGATGAACAGTGATACTCATAAACAATACCTGCTATTGGAAAATCGTCCAATTGTGGCATATTCACTAGCAGTCTTTGAACAGAGTCGAGTTGATGAAGTAATCCTAGTGGTTGGCAGCGGAGAAGTCGAATACTGTCAAAAAGAAATTGTCGATAAATATGGTTTCCGGAAAGTAAAACAGATTGTAGAGGGTGGTAAAGAAAGATACCACTCCGTTTTTAACGGATTGAAGGCGGCTGGAGGATGTGATTATATTTTGATTCATGATGGTGCCAGACCATTTTTAACCGGCGACATTATCGAACGTTCCATGCAAGCTGTGATAAGCAAAAAAGCCTGTGTGGTTGGAATGCCAGTCAAAGACACCATTAAAATAGCGGATGCAAATCAGCAGGTGGTAGCAACACCGGACCGTGAGAATGTTTGGATGATTCAGACTCCACAGACATTTTCCTATGAATTGATATATAGAGCTTACGAGACAATTCTAAAAACAGACGATGCATCTGTTACGGATGATGCAATGGTGGTAGAAAAGATTTGTGATACCAAGGTGACGTTGATTGAAGGAAGCTATCGTAATATAAAAATAACAACGCCAGAGGACTTGATTGTTGCAAGTGCATTTATGGCACAAAAAAATTAAAACAAAATTGGAAAAGCTTATTGACATTACCAGCTATTGATGATAGAATCATTCTTGCGCTGATTTGAAGCGAATTATAACTTTCATATTATGGAGAGGTATCGAAGTGGTCATAACGAGGCGGTCTTGAAAACCGTTTGTCCGCAAGGGCGCATGGGTTCGAATCCCATCCTCTCCGCTCCAAGACTGCAAGAGACATGCAGTCTTGAAACAATTTTAGAACGAATTTAATTCGGAGAAGTACCCAAGCTGGCCGAAGGGACACCCCTGGAAAGGGTGCAGGTCGTTAATAGCGGCGCGAGGGTTCAAATCCCTCCTTCTCCGCTCGATTATAAAGCAAGAAAAAGGTTGAAAAAAATCGAAAAAGTTATTGACAAATGACTTGGCTTGCGATATTATAATCAAGCTGACCACGCGAAAGCAAAAGGGCAGTAAAAAGAAAGTAAAAAAGTTATTGACAAGCAGTTTGCACCATGTTAAAATACATGAGCTGTGTACAACTAGCAATAACAGCAAGAACCTTGATAACTGAACAGTGAAATAACCTTGAAAGATTCGTAAAGAGATTTCAAAGAACAAAATTGCATCGAAAGATGCGACCTAGAAACAGTAAAAAACGTCTTTTTGATAAAACGTCAAAAAGCCGTAAAAAGTG
>JAVBTX010000035.1:0-73494 GCA_031555935.1 Lachnospiraceae bacterium
ATCTATAAGATTGTAAGACCCCTGAAAGAGTATCAGGTAGATAGGGCAGAGGTGGAAGTGTAGTAATACATGGAGCTGACTGTTACTAATCGGTCGAGGGCTTGACCCAAAAAGAAACTCGGAGAGAACTTTAGTTCAGGAAAACTTTAGTTCAGAGAACTTTAGTTCTCTATCATTAGTCTGTATGAAGTTTTGAAGGTATATGATTTGCATTCGTGCATATAATAAAATTACCAGTGAACGTTATAAGTTCATTACGATGGCGTTACTTTTAGGAAATCAAGAGTAAACGTCATTTTCTAACTAAAATAATCCTCGATAGCTCAATGGTAGAGCACACGGCTGTTAACCGTGGGGTTGTTGGTTCGAGCCCAACTCGGGGAGTTTAGCACTTAACTGTTACCATTTGAGTGTGAATACTTATGGCTCCTTGGTCAAGCGGTTAAGACATCGCCCTTTCACGGCGGTAACACGGGTTCGATTCCCGTAGGAGTCACTGAGAATTGGAATACATAGTTCTAAGACTCATAAAATAATATAAGGCGACATAGCCAAGTGGTAAGGCACGGGTCTGCAACACCCTTATCACCAGTTCAAATCTGGTTGTCGCCTCTACAAAATCCCATAAACATTATGTTTATGGGATTTTGTGTTAAAAAAATTTGGCACATATAAATTATTAAAATGTACTTGACCTGTCGTAGTAATCGTGTTATAGTAATACTACGACAGACGTACTACTATAATCGTACTACGATAAACGTGATACATTGATGTCTGGATTTAATCAATGAGAGGGGGAATATAATTGATTAGTAGTGACGTAATTCGAGGCTACAATGACACCATTATTTTATATCTAATTTTGGAAGAGTCATCCTATGGATATGAAATATCAAAGAAAATCCGCGAATTATCAGAAGGAAAATATGTTATCAAAGAGACAACGCTTTATTCGGCTTTTACCAGACTAGAAAAAAATGGTCATATTGAATCATTCTATGGTGATGAGACAAATGGGAAAAGGCGAACCTACTACCGGATTACCGAACAAGGAAATCTTTATTATCAGGAAAAATGCGAGGAGTGGCAATTGACCAAAGAGGTAGTAGAGAAGTTTATTCAAAATTAGGATGAAACTGTTTAGAAGAAAGGAATGATTGCATGGATACGATTTTAAATTATTTGGAAAATATGTTTATGCATCTGCCAAAGACAGATGCAGTAGAACGAGCAAAGCGCGAGCTGGCTAACATGATGGAGGATAAGTATAACGAGCTTTTAGCGGAAGGCCGTACGGATAACGAGGCCGTTGGTATTGTCATATCTGAGTTTGGAAACTTAAAGGAGTTAGCTGCTGAGCTGGGATTAAATGAAGTATATGAAGGACAGCAGTATGGTGAAAATGTGCCGCGAAGAGTGTCGGATGCAGAGGCAAAAAGCTATCTTGAGGACAGCAAAAAGTCTTCAAAGTGGATTTCGCTTGGGGTAATGCTTTGTATTTGTTCTCCAGTTGTTTTGCTAATACTTGGCGGCTTGCAGGAGGAGCACGGTTTGATATCAGATGCAGTCTTAGGCTCTGTCGGTTTGAGCGTGCTGCTGATACAGATAGCCGTTGCCGTTGCCATCTTTATTTATAATGGAATGCAGATGGAGAAATACCAATTTTTAACAAAAGAAGAATTTTCGCTCAGTAAAACAATTGTTACTTATTTAGAAAACTACGGGACTACAATCCAAAAGTCTTTTACCTTTAAACTGATTCTGGGTGTAATAATTTCTATTGGTAGTGTGATACCTCTTATTGTTGTCGGAAGTATTTGGGAAGATGGTATGGCATTGTTCCTTGGTGTGATATTCATATTATTTGCAATCAGTATTGCAGTCTGGCTTTTTATTACTGGCGGTGCAGAGAAGGAAGCTATTAAAGTTTTATTGCAGATGGAAGAATATAGTGTTAAGGCAAAAAATGAAAAGAAAATTATTGATGTAATAGCTGGTATTTATTGGCCGATTGTAACCTGTATCTATCTTGCTTGGAGCTTTATTACACATGACTGGGGATTTACCTGGATTGTATGGCCAATTTCTGGTGTATTATTTGGCGGAATTGCCGCAATTTGCTCGGTCGTTCAAAAAGAATCATAGTAAAAAGAATGTTTTCTAGTTGACAAACTCTAATTTGCCCCATATAATAACGTTATGAAAAAGCTATGATAGGAACAAGTAGTAATAAGTGAACCAAACAGAGAGTTACCGGTCGGTGAGAGGTACATGATAAGCTTATTTATGAATACATCCTGGAGCTGCGCACCAAAGATTCTAAAGAATTTTGATTCTAAAGAATTTTGATTCTTTGAATATAGGCTGCGACGGTTTTGCATCCGTTAACTGTGCATGAGTATTTTTAGATACTTGCTGAGGCAGACAATGTGAATTGGCTGTGAAAAAAGGTGGTAACACGAGCTTATACCTCGTCCTTTCGATACTGGGAAAGGACGAGGTTTTCTTTATATAAACCTTTCTCCTTACCCTATGCAATCAAATTCAAAAAAGGAGATAAAATCAATGACCCTCTACGAAGAACTAGTTGCCCGCGGTCTAATCGCGCAGGTAACCGACGAAGAAGAAATCAAAGAATTAATTAATGAAGGAAAAGCCACATTCTACATTGGCTTTGACCCAACCGCCGATAGCCTTCATGTTGGCCATTTCATGGCATTATGCTTAATGAAGCGTTTACAGATGGCCGGTAACAAACCAATCGCCCTTATTGGCGGCGGTACCGGAATGATTGGTGACCCATCAGGCCGCAGCGACATGCGCCAGATGATGACAACTGAAATGATTCAGCATAACTGTGACTGTTTTAAGACTCAGATGAGCCGTTTTATTGATTTTTCCGAAGGAAAGGCGTTAATGGTAAACAATGCTGACTGGCTGTTAGATTTAAACTATGTTGATTTATTACGTGAAGTTGGTTCTCATTTTTCCGTTAACCGCATGTTAACCGCAGAATGCTACAAGCAGCGGATGGAGAAGGGCTTAAGCTTCCTAGAATTTAACTACATGATTATGCAGAGCTACGATTTCTATGCACTGTTCCAGAAATACGGCTGCAATATGCAGTTTGGCGGCGATGATCAGTGGAGCAATATGCTCGGTGGTACGGAGTTAATTCGTCGGAAACTGGGCAAAGATGCTTATGCCATGACGATTAATCTACTGTTAAATTCTGAAGGTAAAAAGATGGGTAAAACTCAATCCGGTGCGGTTTGGCTTGACCCAAACAAAACCTCCCCATTTGAGTTCTACCAGTACTGGCGGAATGTATCTGATGATGATGTGCTAAAATGTATGCGGATGCTTACATTCCTTCCATTAGAGCAGATTAACGAAATGGACGGCTGGGAAGGCAGTCAGTTAAATCAAGCCAAAGAGATTCTGGCATTTGAATTAACCAATTTGGTTCATGGCGAAGAAGAGGCGAACAAAGCGCAGGAGAGTGCCAAGGCATTATTTGCCGGCGGCGGAATCCATGCCGATATGCCAACTGCTGAGATTACGGAAAATGATATGGTTGATGGCTCTATTGATATTTTAGGATTGCTTGTTACTGCTGGTCTGACCGCTTCGCGTTCGGAAGCGCGCCGTGCTGTTGAACAAGGTGGTGTTACAATTGATGGCGAAAAGGTAACTAATATTAAAGCCAGCTATACGGCGGACGATTTATCCGGTGAGGGTCTTATTGTAAAACGTGGAAAGAAAAATTTCCGAAAAGTGACTTTTATATAAGTTATAACCAATAAAAATAATATTAAATGGGCGTGCCAATCGAATCGATGACACGCCCATTTTGCTAATCTATATCTCCATATTTACAATAAATATATCCTATTTTACCGTTGTAGCTGATTTTATACCAAACATAGCCGCCTGGATAATTGTTATAGGTACAAGTTTCTAATAAATCAAAGCTGTCACCATACTGCATATATCCAATCACTCGATAAGAGGTGGATGGGCCGCTTCTTATATTTAGACTGTAACAGTTAACAATATATCCGCCAGTCATAATCGTAACGTCTTTCGTTTCACTCGCCACACCATAGACCGATTTTTTATCGATTATGGTATATGCTTCAACCTTAACATAGTATTTTATTCCTGGTGTTAAAGCACCGATTGATTTACTAGTAATGGCATTGCCAGCGATTATCATAGACTGACTATTAGCGAAACCAGTATCCGTGCTGTAAGTTACACGATACCCCGAAGCGTATGGGTCCCTCTTCCAGTAAACATCCATTTGCTTCCGCTGGTTCGATACTATGCTCGTCAGTTCGGCTTTTTTCGGTGTTATTTTAACCGTTACCTTCTTGGTTGTTTTTTTGTAATTCTTAGAGGTAACAGTAATCGTAATAGTGGTCTTGCCATAGCCTTTGGCTGTTATTTTACCATTCTTCTTGCCGACTGCTGCCACACTCCGGTTGCTGCTCTGGTAGGTAATCGTTCCGCTGCCAGACAACTTGGGCTTCAATGTGTAATCTTTGCTACCATATGTCTTGGTAATGCTCGCTGGAACAGCAGAAATCTTCTGAGCGGATGGTTTAATCAAGAAGGTCTTTGTCAATGTTCCTTTATAGTTTCCTTTAAACGTTACAACAACCTTGGCGGTACCGGCCTTGATATTATTTTTATAACGAATGGTGTAATCAGTGCCCTTTTTCAAGGTCTGTTTGCCATCCTTTACCACTACGCCCGGTTTTCTAGCTTTACCGTTATAGACATAGCTGCTGGTCTTAAGCGTAGCCTTAAGGTCTGTTGTTTTTGCAGCAACGGGTTTGGCGGTTATATTGATTGTAATTTCCACCTCGACAGTCGCGCCGGTTGCGTTATCAGTGTAGACAGCAATAAATGAATGTGTTCCGACTTTACCCACCAATGCCTTCGGATCTTTAAATGTCCAGCCGGTAGGCAATGAAACATCCGCTAACGTTTTTCCATACTCCGCAGTCAGATTCGTTGGTACGGTATAATTTGGAATCGCGCTCGTAACAACAATATTCACATCTTTTTCAACTGTCTGATAGTTTGTCGTATCAGTAGGAGTATAAATCACCGTAAATGTATTTGTTCCGACATTTCCCACCGATGTACTGCCTGCATCCTTAAAATTCCAGCCGGTAGGCAAGGTAACATCCGCTAACATTTTTCCATATACGGCGGTCAGATTCGTTGGCACGGTATAGTTTGGAACCGCCTTCGTAACAACAATATCCACATCTTCTTCGGCCGTCAGATAATTTGTGGTATCGGCTGGGGTATAAACAACTGTAAATGTATTCGTTCCGGCACTACCCACCAATGTACTGCCTGCATCCTTAAAAGTCCAGCCAGTTGGTAATGTAACATCCGCTAACGTTTTTCCATATACGGCGGTCAGATTCGTTGGCGTGGTATAGCTTGGCGTTGCCTTTTCGACAATTACCCCAAGTGAAATGGAAAAGCTATTGGAGCCATCTGAATACGTCGCCGTAAATGCTCTTTCGGTAGCGGTGGCATCACCAACTGATGACAACGGCGTGTTCCAAGTATATCCGGTTGGTAAGGTAATGTCCGCCAGCTTGCCCGTCGGATCATAGGTGGTCGTTAAAGCTTCCGGTCTTTTTATCGTTAAGTGGTATGATTTGGTGGTCACTCCATCGGCGGCAGTCACTTCAATTGTATAATTGTTATCACCGCATTCTAGTGATAAGGTCGTTGGACTTTGACTCACCAGTTCGTCTTTACTTCCGCTGCCTTTTTGCAATGTCATAGTGGCATCATCCGCGTCACTCAATGTCCCACTTACCTTTATCTGTGATAGATCATAATCCACCACCATCAAATAGTTCAAAATATCGCTGTCAAAAATCGGTGCAAAGTCAAGACTCGTTGTTCCATCTATCTTGGTCGTTGTAATGGAACTAAGATCTGCATCCGTAGTTACCTGAAATGAAACCGGAAGAATGAGAGGATCCATGTTATCACCACTGATTACCAAGTCGCAGGTATATTCACCTACAGCAAGACCATGTTTTGGTTCAATCTCAATCCTCGCCACCTTATAGGTATCCAAGCTATCTGATGAAATTGTTCCCAAGACAAATGCATTCGCATTGTCATTTGGACGCTGATCATTATTTCTCAGCGCAACATTTATATTTGTGATTGGATATTTACATATATTTCCAAGTGATACTGTTTTTGCTGCTGGAGAGTCGTAACCCCAAGCCGCATCGGTAAATGTCACATTATCCCGCCAAACAATGGCGCCTTTGTCCTTTAGCAGGCCAGACCCGCCCCAATTTTCTGCTAATTGCATACCGTCCTTGAATAAAGCATTTGAACTCAAAAATGTATTCCGTTTGACTCCCGGAGGGTCGTTTCCATTTAAGATAAAAATTGCCGGACGATTCTGCGCTTTCGTAGCTAAATCTAATTCACTAAAAACAGATTCATACACGTCTTCCATATTCAAACTGGTCTGATCTAATTTAGGAAAGCAGAAAATATCATTTATCTGAAAGCTAGGGCCTCCTGCACGTTCAAACATGAAATCAATAAAATAATCACTCGTCAGTGTTGTCAGTTTTTGTGGCAAATTAAAGGCTTCTCCCATCGAAAAACTTGCTCCATTACAGAGCATAAACATAGCCGATGCAAACCCTTCTCCAACCCTTGTTATGTCCTGTGGCATGGTAAAGTCTTGGTTCATGGTAAAATTGTCTCCATTACAGCTACAAAACATATAGCTTGCAAACTGACGACCAACACTTGTTAACTTCTGTGGCAGATTAAATGCTTCTCCCATTGTAAAATTGTCTCCGTTACAGCCCCAAAACATTTCCTCCGCATAAAAGTCGCCGGCTTTTGTTATATCCTGAGGCATGGTAAAAAACTCTCCCATCGTAAGATTTACGCAATCTACAAAGGTTAACTTCCATTCATAGTTCGGTGGTGTATTGGCAGATATTTCGGCGGCAGTTCGAGTCATTAAGGTGGTAAGCGGTGAGATTACGGCTGTCACCTTTTGCTTATTCGCGCCTGCATTTGCGCCGGTTGTATTACTAGAAAATCCAAATGATCCGAACCAAGCGTCTGTGCTTCCATCCGGGGTTATGGTTATTGTGTATGTTCCAGCCGCAGTATATATATGTGGAATCCCGCTTGTTTTAAACGCATTTTGAGAGTCAGTTTGACTATATTTACCCGTTATTGAATCTCCCCAATCAATAACCCAATTGTATGTTTTACTATATTTTCCACCACAAAATCCACTAGTTGGAACATAAAATGTATCATTGGCCTCCACGGTCACTTGAAATTGAAATTCCTCTACCTCGGCAGCTCGAACTTCCTTCGTTCCGAGCATTAATATCCCCACGACCAATGACAGTGTCATCAGTAGAGTTAATTTTATTACAGTCAATTGTTTTCTTTGTTTCATACTTACTGGCGCCTCCTATATGTATTTAGCGTTACATAACTTTCTCTGTATTCTAACTTATTATAAAAACAACAAATGCGAACAATTCCAACAATGAAATTATTCGCAATATTCTTCTTATATTATAAGTCCTCGAAGGAGTGCATGTCAATTGTTCAACCCTCCCTTTGGGCCTAAACAGCACCAAAAGTGACGCAACAAGCACCGATTTTTATAATCTTTAACAATCTTTTAGATTCCGCTTCAAAAATACTATTGTAAACGGTATACAAAATAAAAAAGTCAAAACATCTGCAATCGGCTGCGCGATTTCCACACCCCAGATACCATACATTGGCGGCAAAATCAGTATCAATGGAAGAAAAAAGATTCCTTGTCTCATTGATGTTAAAATTGTTGCAGCACCGGTTTTCCCAATTGCCTGAAAGGTCATGTTGCAGACTACCCCCAGCGTCATTAGTGGCATGACAGCACACTGCAGCCGTAGTGCCTGCGCGCCAATTGCCAAGACCTGCGAATCATCTTTTAAAAATCCATGTATCAAGATTGGTGCCAGAAAATACGTTGCAATGGCGAAAACGGTCATCACCGCCGTTCCGACCTTGAGGGTAAACCAAAATGCTTCGCGCACTCGTTTCGGTATGCCCGCACCATAATTGTACCCCGCGACTGGCTGATACCCTTGTCCAAAGCCAATGAGAACGGAGAATAATACCATAAAGACCTTTGCCACAATTGACATGGCCGCCACGGCTGAATCGCCATAACCGGCGGCACTGCGATTCAGCATTACCGCAGCTACACTTGCCAGCCCCTGACGAAATAACGACGGCAGACCAAATTTTAATATATCCCAATAGATTTTAAACTGCCAGCCAATATTTTTTAGTGAGATATGCAGTACCGTTTTTCGGCGCACATAGGGATATAGTAATATCAGCGCACTGATTACCTGACTGACTGCGGTCGCAATTGCCGCACCGGTTATTCCTAACTTAAAGGTAAAAATAAAAAGTGGATCTAAGGCAATATTTAATATTCCTCCAAACAAAATTCCATACATCGAAAATTTTGCCCGGCCTTCACCGCGCAGTAAATTATTGAGCACAAATCCGATAATCATTACCGGCGAGGATAATAGGATATAGCGTCCGTAGCTGACCGCATAGGGAATCATCGTCTGGGTTGCTCCCAGCAGACGAATCAGCGGTTCAATAAAGCACATACCAATCGCAGCAATGATAATTCCAACTACTAGTCCATTTAACAGCGCACTTGATGCGACCTGACTAGCTTTTTCATTTTCTTTTTTCCCAAGCAGTCTGGATATCTGAGTTCCGGCGCCCATCCCAATCGTAAATCCGACCGCCTGAATAATTGCCATCAGCGAAAATACAATGCCGACCGCTCCAGATGCACTGGTTCCCAGCTTTGACACAAAAAATGTATCAACCATGTTGTAAACTGCCGTTACCAGCATTGACACGATGGTCGGTACGGCTAGCTGCATAATCAGCTTGTGAATCGGTGTCTCGGTCATTTTTTTATATTGCTTGTCATTCTTGTCCATTATGTGTCTCCTGCGTTTATTAGCTTCTTATGTGATAGGCTATCCATTTTTGCTAAGATTATTTTACCAAAAAGGATGCCAAAGCTCAAATTCGTTTGACATCCTTCTTTTATTTAACATTCTATTTTGTACACTTAAAATTCAACTGGGTTACCATAGTAGATACAAGTAAACAATTTTTCCATCGTTGCTGGGTCAATTGGTCTTGGATTCGAGCCCGTACAAGCGTCGCCGACTGCGTTAGTGGCAATCTCGGCAATTTTTTCTTTAAACTCGTCTTCAACAATTCCGAAATCTTTTAAGGTATTCGGGATTCCCATATAATTATTCATGGATACAATTTTCTCACGCAGTGCGGTGACACATTCATCGACGGTACCGGTGATTCCTATCGAATTTGCTATTTGGGCATAACGTTTTGCTGTTTCTGGAACCTTGGCATTGTACTGAATTACATATGGAAGATACATTGCATTTGCCAAACCATGTGTAATGTGTCCGGTGGAGAAGGCTGCCCCGGTCTTATGTGCCATTGAATGAACAATTCCAAGCAGTGCATTGGAGAAGGCCATTCCTGCTAGGCACTGTCCATAGTGCATTACTTCCCGGCTTGCCATGTCGCCGTCGTATGATTTTATCAGTTCGCTATTTACAATCTGAATAGCTTTGATTGCCAATGGGTCGGTAAATACGGAGTTTAAGGTCGATACATATGCTTCAATCGCATGGGTCAGTGCATCCATACCGGTATATGCCGTTAAGCTCTTAGGCATTGTCTCTGCCAGTGATGGGTCAACGATTGCGATATCTGGGGTGATATTAAAATCAGCCAGTGGATATTTGATTCCTTTGGCATAATCAGTAATTACAGAAAATGCCGTTACTTCGGTTGCTGTTCCAGAGGTAGATGGAATTGCCGCAAATTTTGCTTTGGTTCTTAACGCTGGGAAATTAAATGGCGTAATTAAATCTTCAAAGGTTGTTTCTGGATATTCATAAAATGCCCACATTGCTTTGGCTGCATCAATTGGAGAACCACCACCCATAGATATAATCCAGTCTGGTTCAAATGCGCGCATTGCTTCGGCACCTTTCATTACTGTCTCAACAGAAGGGTCCGGCTCAACATTTTCAAATAATGTTACTTCCATTCCAGCTTCTTTTAAATAGGTAACTGCTTTGTCCACAAAACCAAACTTTTTCATGGAACCGCCACCTAATACTAAAATTGCTTTTTTTCCTTTTAAATTCTTTAATTCTGCTAAAGAATCTTTTCCATAATACACATCTCTTGGTAATGTAAATCTGCTCATTTCTAGTTCCTCCTTCTGTCGGAAACTCCGGCAACACAATGTCAATGAATTACTCTTAAATTATATAACTCTATGTTGGCATTATCAAGGACAGAACCGGTTTGTCAATGTCTTTTTTATGAAACAAAAAAACTCTAGGAATCTCATCCTAGAGTTCTATACAGGCGACAACCAGATTTGAACTGGTGATAAGGGTGTTGCAGACCCGTGCCTTACCACTTGGCTATGTCGCCTCATCATGTAGATTTTAACAGAGGTGACACTATCCGTCAAGAATTAAAATTTATTATTTTTTAAAGAGAAGCCACCAGCGTGACATTTGGGTAATAACACGCTGGAGGGGAAACCAATATGTTAGGTAATAGGCCTTGTTTGGGGTATATCGGTAACCAAATAAATAATAGCATAAGAATGTTACTTTGAAATGTCGAATTATGTCGATAAGAATGTAAATTTGTATTATTTTTTAAACAAATATTAAGAAATCTTTTATTGACATTCACTGTATTAATGTATTATTGTTGTAGTACAGATAAAATAGTTGAAGATTTTTGCAAAACAAAATCGTTTTATCATATGAAAGAGATTTCAATATATCGTTGGTGACAATGGGGTAAATTTTTTGTAAATCAAAAGCTAGGAGGAGATTTTAGATGAAGAAAATAACATTTGCTGTACCATGCTACAATTCGGCCGCTTATATGGACCGCTGTATCGAATCCTTATTGGTATGTGGTTCGGAAGCTGAAATTATTATCGTAAACGATGGTTCATCGGATGACACGGCCGCAATCGCCGATAAATACAAAGAGCAGCACCCAGACATGATAAAAGTAATACATAAAGAAAATGGGGGACACGGTTCAGCCGTAAATGCGGGGCTGGCCGAAGCAGAGGGATTATATTTCAAAGTAGTAGATTCTGATGATTGGCTATCGGAAGATGCAGTGCACAAACTACTTAGAATGATTGGCGATTGGGAATGGGATGAACAAAAGGTCGACTTAATCGTATGTAATTATATTTATAATCATTTATATGAGAATAAAACACGTGTTGTACGTTATACCAATGTATTTCCAGAGGGAAAGGTTTGCAATTGGAATCAGATTAAGCGATTCCGGCCATCTCAGTATTTAGTCATGCATGCATTGGTTTATCGTACCGAAATCCTTAGAAATTGTGGAATAGAGCTACCGAAGCATACCTTCTATGTGGATAACATCTTTGCTTATCAGCCACTGCCGTATGTTAAGAGTATCTGCTATTTAAATGTGGATTTATATAACTATTTCCTAGGCAGAGACGATCAATCCGTCAACGAGCGGGTATTGATGTCACGCATTGACCAGCAGATTAAAGTAACAAAAATCGTCTCAAAGTGTGTTGACTTAGATTCCGTTCGGGCACAGTATCCGAAATTAGCAGAGTATATGACACGGAATATTTCAATTATGATGTCAATTTCATCCATTCATTTGCTGCTAATTGGCACGAAGGATGCATTTGAGAAACGGACCCGGTTGTGGAATTCAATTCGTTCCGAAAATCGGCAGCTATATCGTAAATTAAAGTATGCAACCTTAAGTGGATTAACATATTTGCCGGGTCGAACGGGAGGATTTTTGTCAGTATCTGGTTATCGGGTTGCAAAAAAAATATATCGATTCCAGTAGCGCCAGCATACATTACTTACAAAGGAAAAGGGTGATAAATATGGAAAAACTATATATTGGACTGGTAGATACCCCGGGATTATTTGCATCAATCATAAGAAGAGTAATAAAGCAGGATTATATTCATGTTGTATTAGGTCTGGATGAACTTTTAGATGAATGCTATAGTGTTGGTCGAAGAAATCCATCTGTTCCGTTGCTGGCAGGTTTTGAGCGGGAGGAAAAAGAAAAAATTATTCAGGCATTTCCAACTGCTCGCTATATGATTTACAGTATTGAGTGTACGGCGGAACAAAAAGTTGCCATTCAGGAAACACTTCGTGAATGTTATCAGCGAAGATATAAATACCACTATTGCATTCTTGGGTTGCCATTCCTTTTATTCAATCGGGAATTTTATCAGGAAGGGCGCTATACCTGCTCCTCATTTGTTGCAAGAATATTAGAAATTCATGGAATTCAATTGTTTGACAAGCATTTTTCCTTAGTAACACCAAAGGATTTTTATGAATTAGAAGAAAAAGAGGTTATCTATGAAGGAAGTATTGCAGGAATCTGCGCCGATAAAAACTACCCAATCTTCCCAAAAACAGCGTAGTGTAAAGAAAAATGTGATAAGTCTGGCAATCTTTTTCTTATTAGCTGGGTTGACGTTCTATGTCATATTTCATGGCAATGATATGAGTGAGGTGGCCGTAGCCATCGCTCGAGTTCATCCGGGATATTTGGTATTGGCAGCCGTACTGGGATTGTTTTTTGTCTCCGCAGAAGGATTGATGATATGGTATTTAATGCATTCGATTGATAAAAAAGCAAAGCTTCTGCGATGCATTAAATATTCTTTTGTCGGATTTTTCTTTTCCGGCATTACACCATCTGCGACGGGCGGACAACCCGTTCAGTTGTATTATATGAATAAAGATAAGTTGAAGGTTTCTGAGAGTACCGTTGTCTTGATGACGGTAGCAGTCTTATATAAACTGGTGCTGGTTATGATGGGACTTGGAATTCTGCTCTTTGCCCATGATTCTTTGATTGATTTCCTAGGCGGTTATGTCTATTTGTATTATTTGGGATTGACACTGAATGTTGTTGTGGTAGCAGTGCTTTTGTTTATCATGATATCGCCGAAGATATTTCGAAACACGGTTCTTGGCATCGAAAAGCTGTTAGTCAGATTGCATATTTTAAAACCATCTGAGAAGCGGATGCAGACATTAACCGGATTTACCGAACGTTACCAGGAAACGGTACAGTTTTTTTTGAAAAATAAACACAAGGTTGTGATAACATTATTAATCACAATCGTCCAAAGAATCAGCGTATTTGTTCTGACCTATGTGATATACAGAGGCTTTGAATTAAGTGGAACAAGTGCATTTACCGTAATTTTGTTACAGGCATCTGTTTATATCGCGGTGGATATGTTACCATTGCCGGGCGCTCAGGGCATTACTGAGCTGATGTATAAAAGAGTATTTCAGATGGTCTTTCCGGGAAGCTATCTCACCGCCTCGATGTGTGTAACGAGGGGAATTAATTTCTATTTTCTGATGATTGTCAGTGCCGCAGTTACACTTTATTGTTATATTCAGTCAAAGCTGCGCAAAGAAGAGAAAGTCCTACTCTCTGCGGCAGAAGCTAATAATCCGGTCTTTAAAACTAATTCCAATAATGCCTGCAAAACCAATAATTAAGAATGTGAGCAAGGTGGTTTTCCAATCACCTTGCCGCATGTTAGAACCCATCATTGCCGAAAAAATAATTGACGGTGTCCGGGCAATGGTAGTAATAATAATAAATTTTGTTACACTCATATCTGTTACGCCAACAAAATAAGTCAGCATATCTTTTGGTGTTCCCGGAATCAAAAATAAGATAAACGTCACCAATTCACTTTTCTTGCTATCATGCAGCCACTTCCAATTTTGAACATTTTCCTCTTTAAAAAGACGATAAAGCAGTTTCTTTCCAAATCGTTTGGCAATCGCAAAGATAATCATTGTACCGATAATGCTTCCCGCTACACAGAGTGCCAGACCACCGGTGGTTCCATACAATGCACCAGCAATAATTTCCATCGGTCCACCAGGAATAAAGGCAATGACAACCTGAATGATTTGTCCGACAAGCAGCACCAAAAAACCAATAAAGCCCATCTCATTTACCCAGTTTTCAATGGCAATCTGATTGTCTGGCTTTGAAAGCTCCTCAAAATATGGAAATAGCAGTGCGGTTAGGCCAATTACTAGTCCGATAAATAAGATACAATAAATAATAATTCGTTTGCGCTGATCTTTTGCCATAGCCAACCTCCGTTTGTAAATATAGTATATTTATGCGACTATTAAATGAAATTTATTATAGAATTATGGATTTTTTTTAAGAAACTGAAGCTCCTCTTTGGTAACCTGCCCATCACTGTATCGTGCTTTTTCATAGATTTCGGTAGCTCGCTTGGCATCACCGGGATAATATTGTTTTGAAATGTCACGCGGCAGCATCGACGGCTGAATGGTGTCATCTGCTTTCGCAGCATTTTTAGTCACCATTGATTTATACAATCTTCTAGCCTTGGCATTAGCGCCTTTGGGTATTGTCTGACGCCGCTTTTTACGGAAGCGTTCACCGTTTAAATCTTTTGGAAAAATAAATTCACTGATATCGTCGCCAGGGAGTGACGTGCTGGACATATTTTTAATCAGCTTTAAGAAGGACGTTACCAATAAAGTTACAAGGGCAATGACAAGGGCAATCACAACGATGATTCCGATAATCCGTTCCAGAGCATATAAAATATCTCGCCAGAGGCTATCTGGAATGTTATCTTCGGCAAATGGCATCATGGTAGAAGTTTCCGGCGGTGTTTCCGTATCAAGGGTTTCTGGATATTCCTTCCAAAGACCGGAAAAGAGAAACCGGAGGAAGGCAATCAATGCATTTCGGAGTAAGTTTCCTAGTGACTGAAGGATTTGGCCGACATAGGTATTGCCGAACAACAGCATTAACCCGGAACAAAGCGTGATAAAAACCGTCATCATAAATGAGTTAATAGTAATCAACTGTTTTACCGGCAGTGCCGCAGATTCCTTGTGCAGCATAATAAATGAATTTACATTGCAAAAATTATAGTGTAAAAGCTTAAGAATCAGAAACAGCTCGCCAGAAACCAGTCCGGCTTGAATCAGGGTATCAGACGACTGGTAACTCCCCACAAGGCAGTTAAAAATAAAGAAACCAAGAAAGACTATCGACACATTTTCAGCACTTTCTTTTGTTTCCCGGCTGCTTTGGTAGAGAGAATAAAAAATCAGGATGGCGCCAGTAAAAAAGAATCCCGTTTTTTCAATCATGGAATCACCTAAGAAATACATATAAACGCCAACGCAGATATGAACCAAAAATAAAATAGCACCTTTTTGGATATAAAGTCTGGCAATATATAGTGCAGTTACTGGAAGCAGTAAAAACAGCAGGCATGGTAACACGCGAGTATCCTTGGCCTGAACAAACCCAAACAAAAAAAACAGCAAAAATGCTAAGAACACGAGTAGTTGCATCGTGACTTCTGTAAATCTAATGATATATATGGGGATTCGATTGCTGAAATTCATTCTCCGTACTGCACCTCCCATCGAATGATATCATTTTCATTAACTTCGCGAAATCTTCCATCCATACCTGGATGAATCGGAAAAAGCCACAGACCACCGGCACACTCTTGTGTGAGCAGATGATATTTTTCTTGCAATTTTACTTTTTTGCAGGTAGATATCATAACAATATGTGTACCTTTATCCAGTGAGTTCCTCTTTTCTTCCATTATAGTTAAAAAGTCCGTCATATCTTTGTCAAGGTCAATGCGTGAGAGTCCAATCATAATTTCTTTGCGATGACTTTCATCACAGCCACTGGTGATGGATAACCGTTCACCGGTTATGGCATCAACGCCGCCGGAAATAATACTTACGCCAACGCCTTGCTGGGTTAGTCGAAAAGTCAGTGCGCAAGCCATCGAAATACTTTTTTCCTTTAAGGTTTCGTATGTCAGGATGCCTTCATTTTCAAGATTTAATAGGATACAGACTTCCTGTGCGGCAGTATAGTCATGGATATTTACCTTCAAATCACCAGTTCGGGCGGAAGCATTCCAGTTAATCGAGTTCATGGTGTCATAGGTCTGATATTCCCTGATGCCACGAAATTCGAATGGGTCCTCATAGGCAAATTGTTTGGCTAGAATAGTTCCCATAATCTTGTGGTATGGAATGTCAATCTCCTCGGCACTAAGCGGAGCAGGACAAACCGTTAAACTCTGATGGGTGGGAATTGTGTATCCCAAAATATCGCTTAAAAATATATCCGATGATACCAAATCAATCGACTCAATCAAATATAGTCCACGCTTGTTGCAGGTGAAAGGCAGTCTTCGGCTTACCTTCTGAAAAAAAAGCAGGGAAAAGACATCGCTTTTATAACATTTGTCAGAAATACTGACATTCATAACCACATCTGTAAAGACAAGGCTTCGGTCAATGGCAAACTTAATTGTCACCATTGGAACCGGAATCCATTTTCCGTTTGAAACAATTTCCGTCAAAATGACCTCATCACCCGGAAAAACTTCGGCTTCGGAAAAATTTAATTCCACAGATAAGTTTTTATGCCAGTGCTTGATATAAGTCTTGTTAATGATGTAAAGCAGCAATGCTACTCCCAAGCTAACAACAATCAGAATCATTTATTTGCTCCATTCCTCTGTCGGAACCGAAAGTTCGGCAAGAATTTGTTCCATCGTTTTTTTCCGGTCAGTTTCCCCGCTAAAGCCGGAAGAGAGAACCAGCCTATGCGCAAACACAGGTACAGCCAGTGCTTGAATATCTTCGGGTACAACATAGTTACGGTCGTGAAGGTAAGCATAAGATTTGGCACATGAAAGCATTGCCAGCGTTCCTCTTGGACTTATTCCATGCCGAATCTTAGGTGATTTCCGAGTGGCCAAGACGATATCCGCAATATATTCCAGGAGCAGCGGGTGGACAAATACTGTGGCCGCCTCTTGCTGCATGGTAACCAGCTCTTTGCAGTCGCATACGGGTGCAAGGTGCGCCAATTTGTCGGTAGTAGGCGTATCATTTAGAAAACGTTCCATAATGGAGAGTTCTTCCTCTTTACTTGGAAGTCCCATCGAAAGCTTCATTAAAAAACGGTCCAACTGAGCTTCTGGCAATGGAAACGTACCTGCTGTTTCGACCGGGTTCTGGGTCGCAATAACAATAAATGGAGCTTTTAGCGGCTGGGTCTGACCGTCAATTGTAACCTGATGTTCCGCCATGCATTCCAAGAGACTGGACTGCGTACGTGGGGTAGCACGGTTAATTTCATCTGCCAGCACAATATTTCCAAAAACAGGTCCTTTTTTTAGAACAAAGTCCCCTTCCTTCTGGTTGTAATAATTTAATCCGGTTACATCAGAAGGCAGCAGGTCAGGGGTAAACTGAATACGGGAAAATTCTGCCTGCATACTGCGGGCCAAAGATTTGGCGAGAACAGTCTTACCGGTTCCCGGAACGTCATCGAGCAAAACATGTCCACCGGCTACCAATGATGTGATAATTAAGTTGATGACATCATCTTTTCCGACAATAACAGAAGCAATATTTTCTTTGATTTTGTTGGCTAGAGATTGGTTTTCCAAGATAAATACCTCCATAATGTAATTAGTTATAGTTATTTTAACATATTAGCCAGCGATTTATCTATCTATAAAACGCTATTTTAAAGACATTCTAAATATTTTATTTATTTCATTTACCCAGATTAATTTGTTTGATACGATTCCGTTATACCGGTATACAAAATATTCAACGAAAGGAGAATTCGAATGATTGATGGAAGTAAATTTGTAAAATTTCTTGCAAATAAATGTGGCTGTACGTGTAACGGAAATGATATTGAGCGAGACGGTGTACATTTCTATCTTAAAAGCAGGGATGGAGAAGTCCATCCAGATAGTGCGGCAAAATGTATGAAAGACCTAAATATTGATGGTTCGCTTAGGGATGATGCAAAAGAGAAATTTCCAGAAATAGCGGCTTATCTATAACATCATCTATGGGTGTCTCTAAAAGTTTGTTCATAGCTTTGGGGACACCCTTTTTACTCATTTTTAAAGAAATTATGAATAGTATATAACATGAATCGAAAAATCGTGCAAACATTTGGATTAATAATAGGTATCCTGGCAATATTAGCAATCTGCACTTTCGTGTGTCATTCGCAGAAGGCGGCACATTACGCTGGTGGCATGATTCTTACGGCAGTGTATCCGACAGTAGAAGGCAGCAGCCCAGCTATCAACGAACAGAGAGAGGATTACGGTGAACGGTTTCAGCGCCCATCAAAAAAATTGCCGCTGCCAAACCCATATACATTTCAGTCCTATTCCCAGAGCAATACAAAGAACCAGTTTGAGCATCCAGAAGATGTCATTTACGCATATTTTGGTGTATTAAAGGAGGCTTCAAATATGCTGGGGTATTCCGGCGGATGCGGCACCATCGGAGATGCCAGCCAGCCCTACCCTTACGCATTTGAAATGCTTACACCGGAAGTTAAAAAGAATATGACTTTGGAACAATTTGAGGAATCCTTTCGGGGCATTGGACATATTACTTTTTTACAGTTACATTCAATGCCAAGTCCGAAGAATGCCCCGATAGATGAGCAATATTACATGATAGAAATAGAGGTAATCACCGGCCCGAAGGAAGGGAATGAGGATTATAAAGAGGAGCTAAGCTATTTTGCATACTACTACGGAATTGTTACCGTGAAAGAAAGCGGCGGAAACTGGGGCATTCAAGAGATAGATTATTACCCGGAAGAATTTTTATGTGCGCCATATCATGGCTGGTTCTACGATGCCACAGCAGTGGTTCAGATTGTGTATATGGAAAATCTTAAAATTGTAGATGAGATAACAGATACGGTGGTAAAAGATGACATGATATATATTTATGCTTACGGTAATGGAAAGCAATACCGTTTTGATTTTGTTCGGCTGACCAATGGGCATGACATCTTAATCAATGAAAATATAAAGAAGGGTGAAAAATGGGTATCAGTCAATCTGCTGCCTGAAGATTGGCAGAATATAAAGCTGTCTGCGCATGCTTCTGAATAAAACAGAAAACCGAGTTAGGAATAAATTGACGGGAAAATAAAATCAGCGTATAATGAAACAATACTAATTAGGTATGAAAACGGAGTCACATAAGGAGGTTATTAATCTATGGAAGTTAAGTATTACATTTGTGAAACCTGCGGTAAAATGATTGCAGTGTTAAAAGAAACACCAGCTCCAACGATGTGTTGTGGAAAGCCAATGAAAGAAGTTATTCCGGGAACAACCGATGCAGCAGTGGAGAAACATATTCCAGTAATTCAGGTAGAAGGAAATCTAGTAACTGTAAGTGTTGGAGAGGTTGAGCATCCAATGTTAGATGAACATTATATTGAGTGGATTTCTTTAAGCACCAAAGAAGGATATCAAAGAAAATTATTGAAGCCAGGTGATGAGCCAAAAGCAGTATTTGCATTAAGTGATACTGATGAGGCAGTTGCAGCATTGGCATATTGCAATATTCATGGTTTGTGGAAAAAATAAATAAAGAATAATGGCTGGGCAGCATTCAAAGAATAAGGATGCTGCCCAGTTTTTTTGGGTGCATATCCGTGAAAAATATGATAGCATAAAAGTAATGAATGAAACGGAGAAAACAAGTATGGACAATCAGGAACAAAAGCACAAACGTCGTGTGCGTTACAGTGGGACACATCCGCGCAGCTATAAAGAAAAATACAAGGAACTACAGCCAGAAAAATATCCCGAAATGGTCGACCATGTGATCGGCAAGGGCAGCACGCCGGTAGGTATGCATATCTCCATTATGGTAAAAGAAATTCTGGATTTTCTGCAGATAAAGCCGGGTCAGAAGGGTTTAGATGCAACCTTAGGCTATGGTGGACACACAAGGGAAATGTTGAAATGCTTAGAAGGGGAAGGACACATTTATGCAGGGCATATTTATGCCCTTGATGTTGATCCTGTTGAAATAGTCAAAACCAGAGAGCGGTTGAAAGACCAAGGATTTGGCCCGGAGATTCTAACGATTCGCCAGTTGAATTTTGCTGAGATTGATAAAATAGCCGAAGAAGCGGGAGTATTTGATTTTATTTTAGCAGACTTAGGGGTGTCCTCGATGCAGTTAGATAACCCGGAGCGAGGATTTTCTTATAAAAATGCAGGCCCGCTGGATTTACGGTTAAATCCTGAAAAAGGGATATCAGCTGCCGAGCGGTTAGCAACGATTAGCCAAGAGGAATTGCAGGGCATGTTAATGGAAAATGCGGATGAACCTTATGCGGAGGAAATTGCAGGAGCGGTTATACGGGAAATTAAGAAGGGTCAAGCGATTGATACAACAACCAGACTCTACGAGGTGATTGCCGATGTACTGAAATTTCTTCCCGAGAAGGAGCAAAAGGAAACCATCAAAAAAACATGCCAGCGGACATTTCAGGCATTACGTATCGATGTGAATCAGGAGTATGAGGTTTTATATCAATTTATGGAAAAACTACCAGATGTAATGGCTCCGGATGGCCGTGTTGCCATTTTAACATTTCATTCCGGTGAGGATCGGATTGTCAAAAAAGCATTGAAACAACTTCATCGAGCAGGTGTTTTTTCAGAAATAGCAACGGATGTGATTCGTCCATCAGCAGAAGAGTGTAATCGGAATGGCCGCGCCCGCTCAACAAAAATGCGGTGGGCGATAAAGGCATAGAAAAGACAAGGAGGAAAACCGATGTTAGAGTTACCAGAAGCGTATCTACTTGCAAAACAGTTTGAGGAAACCTTAAAGGGGAAAATAATTAGTCGGACCATTGCGGCCAAGTCGCCACATGGTTTTGCGTGGTATTTTGGCGAGCCGGCGGAATATGACGAGCTATTGGCGGGAAAACAAATTACCGGCGTAGCGGCTTATGGTTGCCGACCGGAGCTTCACGCCGAAGACATGATTATATCAGTCGGTGAAGGTGTTAATACCCGCTATTTGCCAGAAGGAACAAAGCATCCCGACAAGCATCAGTTATTAATCGAATTTGAGGATGGTGATGCCATTGTCTGCACGGTTCAGATGTATGGTGGAATGTGGGTATTTAAAGATGGTGAGAATCAGGATTTTTATTATCAAGTGGCAAAGGACAAGCCATCACCCCTGACAGACGATTTTGATCAGACGTACTTTGAAACACTCATAACCGAGGAAACCTTAAAACTATCGGCAAAGGCATTTTTAGCCACCGAACAACGAATTCCTGGCTTGGGAAACGGCGTTTTGCAAGATATTCTTTGGAATGCCAGAATACATCCAAAGCGTAAAATGAATACATTATCGGCTGATGAAATAGAAAATATGTTTCAATCTGTCAAGCAGATATTGAAAAGTATGGTTGATAACGGTGGTCGCGATACAGAAAAAGATTTGTTTGGCAATCCAGGTCGGTACGCAACTGCTATGAGCAAGAAAAATAAAGAAGGATTTTGCCCGCGGTGTGGCGGCTGGGTAAAACAGATGGCGTATCTGGGCGGAAAAGTCTATGTATGTGAGGATTGCCAAAAACTGTAAGAATCATAAATAAAAAAAGTGCAAACTGCTAATCCTATACTAAAAACGACAATTGGAGGTATTGGATAATGCAGTCAGCATGGAATAATGAGGTAACGTCACCTCATCTAAATAAAATAAATTTGCCGGAGTTTCCCCGGTTAGAAAAGGATATTCACACGGATGTGCTAATTATTGGTGGGGGAATTGCTGGTATTTTATGTGCCTATTTTTTGCAGCAGGCCGGTGTAAAATATGCTTTGGTCGAGGGGAAAACCATCTGCCAGGGGGTGACAAGGAACACCACGGCTAAAATAACGGCTCAACATGGGCTAATCTATGACAAGTTATTCAAAGATATTGGGGTAGAGGGAGCGAGACGTTATTATGAAATCAACCAAAAAGCTGTTGAAAAATACCGGACGCTTTGCATGGGCGTCGCGCGCCAAGGCTCGTCGGAAGGAGTGGACTGTGACTTCGAGGAAAAGGATGCCTACGTCTACACCATTGACAAGCCAGAAAAAATAAAACGAGAAGTGGAGGCGTTAAGAAGGATTGGCGTGTCAGCAACCTTTGAAACCAAAACAGAGTTACCATTTCCAATTGCCGGAGCGGTAAAGCTAAAACGTCAGGCGCAATTTCATCCACTGAAATTTATCAGTGCCATTGCCAAGGACTTAAACATTTACGAACACACCCATGTTGGCGAAATGATTGATAAAAAAGCGGTGACAGAGCACGGTACAATTACCGCCAGAAAAATAATTGTTGCCACCCATTTTCCATTTATCAACAAGCATGGCAGTTATTTTTTAAAGCAATATCAGCATCGTTCGTATGTAATAGCCTTAGAAAATGGGCCAAATATATCAGGTATGTATGTTGATGAGGCAATGAAAGGCATGTCATTTCGAAATGCGGGCGACTTGTTATTGATTGGCGGTGGTGACCATCGAACGGGTAAAAGAGGTGGAAATTGGCAAGAGTTAGAAGACTACGCGAGAAAATACTACCCAGATTATGAAATAAGATATCATTGGGCAGCGCAGGACTGCATGTCTTTAGACAGTATCCCATACATCGGAAATTATTCAAAGCGCACTCCAGATTTATTTGTCTGCACCGGTTTTAATAAATGGGGTATTACCTCGGCAATGGTTTCGGCGATGATATTGACCGATTTGGTAATGGGCAGAGATAACCCTTATGCAAAAGTATTCTCACCGTCACGTTCGATATTAAAGCCACAGCTAGCTTTTAATGCCGGTGAAGCAATTTTAAACCTGCTAACGCCAACAGCCAAACGATGTCCACATCTGGGCTGTGCGCTAAAATGGAATAGTGCCGAGCGCTCTTGGGATTGTCCTTGTCATGGTTCAAGGTTTACCGAAGGCGGAATTTTACTTGACAATCCGGCCAATGAAAGTATTGATATTAAGCGATAATTCGTGTAAGATGGGACCAAAGAAAGTCCCCCTCAAAGGCAGGCGGCGGAAAGTTAGGAGAAAAATATGAACGTAAATACAATTGAAAAGAATCAACTTAAAATTGCTGATGTTGAAAGTAGTGAATATTTAATTACTGATGTACAATCGGCTTTGGACTTAATCATGACCATTCAGTATGAGACTGGAAGCAACCGGATTGCCATAAATAAAGAAGCTATAACGGAGGATTTTTTTATTTTAAGTACCCGCTTGGCCGGAGAGATTTTGCAAAAATTTATTAATTATGATGTAAAATTTGCAATTTATGGCGATTTCTCAGGATATACCAGCAAGCCGCTGAAGGATTTTATCTATGAAAGTAATAATGGAAAGGATGTCTTCTTTGTGGCGAGTAAGGAAGAGGCAGTTGATATGTTGGTGAATGCGAAATAAGAAGTAAAGGCATTAAAATTTAATAAATATTCTTAAAATAAAAGAAATTATCCCAGAATGATTGACAAACCATTCTGGGATAATTTATATTAAAAGTAAATCTTTAGAAGTATCTGCTTCTAAATTTTCTAATTGTATCATGGCTGGTTCAGCCACTATTCAATCCACATTATTGGGCAAGTAAAAGAAACAAATAAGGTCATTGTCAAATGAAGTTTCTTTTACTATAATAAAAGGAGAAAGCATATGACAAATGAAATCAAGATGTACGAACAACTGGAGCTAAAGGATGACTTCTTATTTGCTAAGACAATGAGCAATAAAGAAATTTGTAAGCACTTACTGGAAATTATTTTAGATGTGAAGATTTCCGATATCGTTTACCTTGAGCCGCAAAAGACAATTGACATAACAGCCAATGCCAAAAGTGTGCGATTGGATGTTTATGTGGCAGATGAAAGTCATACCATTTATGATGTAGAAATGCAGGCATATAATCGAAAGAACCTGCCGCGGCGAAGTCGGTATTATCAAGGAATGTCAGATTTGGATTCACTGAAAAAGGGTATGGACTATAATGCACTAAATGACAGCTACATTATCTTTATCTGTATGTTTGATTTATTTGGAAAAGGACGCAGTATTTATACGTTTCAGAATTGCTGTAAAGAGGATAGCAGTATTATACTACCGGATGGCATAACAAAAGTATTTTTAAATGCCACTGGAACTGGCAATGATATTAGTGAAGATTTAGCTGCCTTTTTAAAATATTTGATGGGTGAAAAGACGGAAAATGGATTTGTTAGTGAGATAGACGAAGAAGTAGAAAAGGCGCGAAGTAATAGAGAATGGAGGCATGATTATATGACATTAGAAATGAAATACCGAGAATATTTAGAAGATGGACGAGAACTGGGAATTGAATTAGGTCGTGAGGAAGGCCGTGAGGAAGGCCGTGAGGAAGGCCGTGAGGAAGGAATACGGGTTTTAATACGAACATTATTAGAAGAAGATATTGAAAAAGATCGTATTCTAGGAAAATTAGCGAAACACTTTCATATGAGTGAAGAACAAGCGAGTAGATTCTATCAGCAATATGGAAAGGATAGATGAGAAGAAGTTAAATAAGATAGACAAAAACAGACACTATATATGGGCCGCTACAATTCTGTTGTAGCGGCCCATAGCTATTGCTTTTATTTAACGATTACCTTAGCTACCGTACTTGTCACCGAGGTCTTCTTGGTGACCGCAGTGCTGTCGGTGTTGGTAACAACGCAACGATAGTATATTGTTCCTTTTTTCTTGGTTGGAACGCTATAGCTTGACTTTTTCGCAGCACTGCCAGCGATATTCTTAAAGCCGCTGTTTTGCTTGGTGCTGCTTTGCCATTGGTAAGTAAGTTTTCCCGGGCTTGCCTTGGCACTAATCTTCAAGGTGTATTTGGCGTTCCGTTTCAATTTCCCGCCGGGAGCTTTTGGCTGGGCCTTGATGCTTGGTTTGACAGCGGCAGTGCGTTTCCAATTAGCGGTAACGGTTACTGCACTAGCTTTCATCGTAAATGTGGTTGTCGCATTGGTCCGTTTGGCAAGAGTTACGCCGCCGGCATTAACGGTCCAGCCGGTAAAGGTGTAGCCACTGCGTTTTCCAGCTTTAATGGTAACCATTGCCCCCTGCGCATAAGTTCCCGCACCAGAGCTTGTGCCGGCATAGCCGCCTTTTACCGTGACCGCACGAGTCGTCGTAGTAGTTTCGCTTTTCGCATCTGTTCGTACCGACAAGGACGAGCTAGCAGATGAGGCATTATGCGTTGTTGTTTCTTTCAGTCGAGCATAAAAATAGTAGTTTGTATCTGGTGACAAACCGGAAAATACTGGGCTGTCCTGCCATGCACCACTGCCGCGGCAATACTCTGCACCAGAAATTGTTTTCAGCGTAACACTCGTGCTGGTCTTGCTCGCTAAGGTAGGCGCAGATGGTGCTGCCTGATTTTCTTTTCTTAGATCTTTATATGTGGCAGTTATGGTTACATCCCTAACTGGCATTGTAAATGTGGTCACTGCACTAGTCGTGCTGCCGAATTTGACCCCGGAGGTTAATGTCGACCACCGATCAAAGACTTTGCCCGCTGGTGGCGCATCGGCTGTAATCGTGACAGTAGTGTTTGCTGTCGCGGTGCTCGGATTGGCGGTTCCGCCGTTTACCGTAATCGTATAGACGGCATCTTCATAAGTTGCCTCGATGATGGTGTCTCTGGTTGGCATGATAACAGTGGTGCTGCTGCTGTTTTTATCCGTAAATATGACATCATCACCGTCTGCTACCCATTCTTTAAATTTTTTACCGTTTGCTGGGGAACCAGCAGAAATATAGACTGCTGCTCCTTCCCGCTTGCTCCCTCCGCCCGAGCCATATTTAACGGTAAGAGTACGATAAGGAATGCCCTCATAGATTGCCGTCACCGTGATACTCCCAGCCGGCATAACAAAGGTGGTATTAACGCTATTTTTATCGGCAAACACAACCCCGACGGCGGTGGATGTCCATTCCTTGAAACGATAATCTGCTCCAGGACCGGCACCATTAATTGTAACGATTTCACCCCGAGCGTAACTGCCGCTGCTGATCGATGTGCCATACGAGGCGGTGGCACTAAGCTTGTATTGCACTTTAACGGTATACATATCTGTCTTTTCGCGCAACACCGGATAGCCATCGTTTTGACCGTTTACCATTTCCCAAACGGTATCAAAATCAAAATTGGTGAAGGACGCTTGCTGCTTCATCTGGGCCGTGTTTAAGCCGGTGGCCGCCCCCGTGCCGACACCAATACCCATTCTTATCGCGGCTGGAAATGCATAGCCGTTTACGGTCTGAACACTCTCATTATTCCAAAAAGTATCGGTGATGGTGGCAGTATTCGTATTTCCAGCAACGCCGCCTAAAGTGGTGCCAGAAGTAACATTTCCCGTGCTGTAGCAAGTAGCGATGCTAGAACCACTGAGGCTATTACCAACAACACCAGCAGCGCATACCGTGGATTCCTGTCCATCGGCTGTTAAATTTCCACGGTTATAGCAATCCATTACTTTTCCGCTGCTGCGCCCGGCAATTCCACCCACTTCAGCGTTTTGGTCTACGCGGTTGCATGACACAGCCACATCGCCAGTATTGTACGCAGCACTAATGCTGCTGCCGGCGTCATAGATACGACCAGCAATACCTCCAGCATATCCACCGTAGAATGAACTATTTATGTCGACAGTTATATTACCAGTGTTGTGACAGTTTGAAACATCAGTGCTGTTATTAATCGAACCGACAATCCCGCCGGCAAAGATTTCCGTTTGAGAAATAATTAACTCGCCGGTGTTGTGGCAGTTGGAGATATGGCCGCTTTTGATTGCACCGGCTATTCCTCCCGCATATCCGGAGCATGTCATCTGGGTACTGCGGTTGGTCACCTTTGCGGTGTTATAACAGCTAATCACCTCCGGCGTTCCCCCCACATATCCAGCAATTCCGCCTCCATAGGTAGTCAGAGACTCTGCACCGCCACTATGCACCATTCCCGTGACATAGCAATTGTTGATGGAAACAGAACCAGCAGAACTGCCAAACAGCCCGCCAGCATAGCTATTCCAAGCCGTATTGTAAATACAGACATTCTCCAACCCAACATTTTGAATACTAGCGTTCCCGCCGACACAACCGAATAACCCAGTGTATGCACTCGAGGTAGATATTTTAAAAGCGACAACCTCAAGCCCAATAATCACATGACCCTGCCCATCAAAGGTGCCTGTAAAATTGGTGGGGTTGTTATATTGAGAATCGTCCCAAATTGGTTCCCAATCTACTCCAGTCAGGTCGATGTCGGCCGTTAAATGGTATGTGCCACTTAGGTTGTTCCTAATATTATCCAAATCCTCCCGCGTAGCTATTGGCGTTGAGCCTGCTGCCGGCGGGTCAAAATCGGTCACAAGGAAATTCCGAACCGGCTCCGACTTCGGTGTGGATGGGATGTAATTCATATTCGGATAAAATGCCCGCAACACGGGATAACCGTCATTTGCTCCGCTTTGAAAGCCCCAAGTCTGCGTCAGACTGAAGACATTGACAAAAGACGCTTCCTCTTTCATTTGCACAGCCGTTAACGGTGTGGTTGTATCCTCGCCTGAGCCGACCCCCTTCTTATCCCCTTGTGCAACGGCACTATTACTGCTTGTTTGATTCGCGGTGCTGTTCCAAAAGCAGTCCTTGGCAAAGCTGCCCGGCATGGCAAGACCGATAACGCCGCCCGCATATGGTGCTGCCGAAACATCTCCGGTACTGTAGCATCTGCGGACACTGCTATCCACAGAGTTCCGTCCAACAATACCACCCGCGTAGCCACTTGCATTATTAGCGTTCATTGCTGAGATATTTCCGGTGTTATAACAGTCACTCATTGCCTGCCCATGTGTTCTGCCGCCAATTCCGCCAGCAAAGATTTCGGTCGAAGTGTAACTGGAGGTCAACACGGCCGAGATATCCCCGGTATTATAACAATTTGTGGTGGTAGACATGTCATCATCGATGGCATTGAAGCCGATAACTCCACCGGCACTAAGATACGTTCCTGCCCCGGAAGTAGATGCATATACCTCGCCCGTGTTGCTGCAATCACGAATTGTATCATTCTTGGAAACCCAAGCAGCAATTCCACTAGCAGCGCAAAAATTTGTTGCCGTGGCGGTTATATTTCCAGCATTGTGGCAGTTGCGAATGGTTTTTGCGTTTGATGCACGACCAATGATACCACCCACGTCGATTTCACTGCCGCTCGCGGTCACAGCCGCAGCATTGTAGCAGTCAGTGATTGTCAGCTTACCACCGCCCGGATCCATATAACCAATCATTCCAGCCGCATAGGTGGTACGGGCTGCTCCGGTCACTTCTCCGGTAACATAGCAATTACTGATGGTGACATTGCCCCGCCAATTTTCCCCAACCAGTCCGCCGACATAGACTATATCACTTGTAGAGGTGCCGGTAACATTGAGATAAACGTTTTCCAGTCCCAGATTCTTGATGCTTGCTGTGCCGGCAATTTCGCCAAACAGCCCAGCTATGTTATGGCTACCGGTAGTCTCAAGATTATGAATCGCATAGCCCTGCCCATCAAAAGTTCCGGTAAATGAGTCGGGGGAAGCCCCGAGCCCACTCCCAATCGGCACCCAGTCAATCCCAATTAGATTAATATTTGCTGTCAGGTGGTAATCCTTTGACAGCGGAAGTACGCTACCAATCAACCGCAAGTCTTCTATACTGCCGATTGGAATTGAGCCTGCTTTGGGAGCTTCAATCGGTGCCAGAAAATCTATGCTTGGCTCAGGTGCTGATACAGTTGGAGTATAAGTCCAGCCTGGGTAAAAAGTCTGCAAAATCGGATAACCATCGTTTTCACCGCTTTTAAAGCCCCATACCTGTGAAAAGTTTAAAAACGGAAAGGAACTTTCCTGCTTCATTTGCACGGCTGACATTATTGTTGTATTGCTAGCGCCGTTACCAGCAGCTTTATCTTCCCCAATGCTCCGTAAGGCACTGCCTTCCTGCCAAAAGCTGTTGCGGGTAACACTACCGGATGTTGCCAGACCAACCACTCCGCCGGTTAGAGTACCAGAAATATTTCCGATACTGTAGCATCTTCTAACACTGCTCTTTTCAGAGTTCCTTCCGACAATGCCACCGGCATAGCCGCGGGTATTGTCCAAATTGGACGCTAAAACCGTTCCGGTATTATAACAGTCACTCAAGATTTGCCCATGAGTTCGGCCACCAATTCCGCCCGCAAAAATTTCAGTAACAGTGTTTGCTGTTGTTAATGTAGCTGATATATTTCCAGCATTATAGCAGGCGATGGTGGTGCTCATAGTATCATTGGTAGCATTCATACCAATAATACCACCCGTACTTACATACTTGGTATCGCTGAGTTCATCGTTAGAAATAGCCGTTACATTACCTGTGTTACTGCAATTACTAACTGTATCATTATCGTAAAGGAAAGCAGCAACTCCACCAGCGGTACTCAGGCCAGTGGAATCAGCTTTAATTTCACCGACATTGTAACAGTTACTAATCATTTTTGCATCGTCACCACAACCAATAATGCCACCGGCATAGGCAGAACCTGCTACTTGCGTAAGTCCCTCAAACACCTCAGTATCACTAAACGTAATCGCGTTAGCAGTTATCGTGGCTGTACTATAACAATCGTTGAGATTAAGGCAACCCGCCGGATTGTAGCCAGAAGTCAATCCAACAATACCCCCAGCGTAGACTGCGTTGCTATTGCCAGTCACTTGCCCCGTCACGTAGCAGTTGCTAATGTCGACATAACCCCGAGTGTTATAACCAAGCAGACCGCCGACGTAGGTATGGGTAGTGGCGGTAACATTGATATTCACATTTTCCAGACCAATGTTTTTAAGAACTGGTGTGATTCTCGTAATACCGGTGCTGATTATACCGAACAATCCGGCGTTGTCATAATCGCCGGTAATCGTCATGTTCCCAATCACATAACCTTGGCCATCAAACGTACCAGTAAAATCATCAATCGGCTCCCAGTTGATGCCGCTCATATCAATGTTGGCAGTCAGATGGTAATTTGCATTTAAGTAGTATTCTTTACCAATTTTTTTCAAATCTTCAAGACTGGAAATTGGAATTGAGCCTTTTATTGGCTCGTCAATAGGTACAAGAAACTTCTTGTTTTGGCCGTAGCCTTTTCCTTCCAATGTTGTCTGCACGACAGTTGTCGGCTGTTGCGGTGCTGCTGCCGCTTGTACCGTGGACGTTAGCGCTAGTCCGGGCAACAGATCAAGGAGCAGGGCCAGCGCGAGTACCACCGCCACGATTCGCTTTGTGATATCTATTGCTTTACACTTTGTGTTACGCATAATGTGATTCCCCCATTCTCTATTTTACTTTATATGTTCTTTGAACTTCATTGCTCGTTGTATATCCCGATTTAACAGCAATTACTCTAACGGTCGTTTTCTTGCTAATTTTAATGCTTACGGTACCACCTGCTTTGGTTTTCGTTTTTGTACTTGTTGATGGTTTTTTGCCATTTGTCGTGTAGTACAAGACGGTGTTTTTAGGTGCTTTAAGTACAATTTTGGCACCTTTTTTGACAGTTTTGTTCTTCGGAACTTCTTTTGTTGTTAATGATGGTGTTTTGGCTTTGGCAACGGTTACTGTGGTACTGCCCGATTTGGCTGAATTGATTGTTGAAGTAGCAGTGATGGTTAACTTGGTCGCAGTCTCGTTGGCGGCAATCGTTAACAATCCATTTGCGGAAATTTTGGTACCACTTTTCTTTGCACCGGTTACTTTCCATTTGACCGTTTTTGCCGGACTATTTGTGCCGGTTACGGCGGCGGTAAATTGTTTCGTTTTCCCTCTTTGGACACTTACCGTCTGAGGGGAAACCGTTACCTTGGTGACGGTTGGAGTAGCATCTTTGGTCCACTTTGGATAGAGGTACAAAGGGACATTTCCAATTGTGGCTTTACTCCCAGCCTGATAGGTCGTACCAGTTCCGTCCGTTTTGGTATTCCAGCCGGCAAATGTATAGCCGGTTTTTTTTAGGTTGCTAGTGTTTCCTAAAACAGTTGCCTTGACCCCATTTTTGTAACGGTTGCTGTCGGTTGGAGATGTTCCTCCGGTTGAGCCATATGATGAATAATGTACTTTGAAACCAAAAAGATAATCGGCCATGTATTCACTGCCCAAGAGCTGTGGGCCATTAGTTGTAATCTGATAGTTTGCTTTGACCTCATTTGTAACGTGAGAATCTTTTATGCTATATCCTAAATACTGAATATTATTAAGATTTATGGGCTCCTCTGATGGCATGGTAAAATTCCATGTAATTGTAGTGTCAGTGGTTTTTACGTTAAGATTAATTGTTTTTGCCACCTCGCCAATGTTTAACACGCCATAGGATGAACTGCCGTCAAATTTCCACAGGTTATTTGGAATTGTCTGGATTGTGCCGGTCGATAAGTTCGTATTGCTGCCATTAAAATACATAGCCCCGACGTCATAAAGATTTGTTCCGTCGGAAAAAAAGATAGTCCAAACGTATTCTGCGGCATATGGCAGTGAAGAGGGTTGATTGAGGGGAAAACTAGTCGGAATCGAATCGAGCGTTAAGGTTGCGGTGATGTCTCTGCCATCAATGTCAAATTGAATTTTGGGGGCAGTGACCGTCGTTGCCGCGTTGACGGCTTGTGCTGGCATTAAGGTAAATAGAAGCACGAATGCTAATACCAGCGTAGTAATTTTTTTGTTTTTACATTTCATATTGTCTCCTCGCTTTTTAAAATTGTTATTTTAATTTTATCAAACAAGTTTTTTATACAAAATGGATTATCTTCCCTAATATATGGATTATCTTCCGGATGAAATATGGGGACAAAAAAAGCTCAGAGTCTTTTTAGACGTCCAAGCTTTTTTCCTATTCATCTTTTATCAGCGGCAAATGAACCGTAACGGTCAAACCTTTTTTCGGTGCGCCTTGGAGGGTGAGGCCGTATCGCTCGCCGTACCTTGCGCGGATACGCTTTTGGATATTCAACAGTGCGACACCCTTCAAGAGGTGTTCATCATACGACCATTCATCGGCATTGTTAAGCATTTCTTGGTGTGCAGCAACGTCGCTGCATTCCATACCGATTCCGTTATCAGATACCGTAAAACAGATGCCCTCGGCCGTTAATTCGCCCGTGACGGTTAGCAGGCAATCACCGGTTTTCATTGCCAACCCGTGGGTTAGCGCATTTTCAACGATCGGTTGCAGCACCTGCTCTAGCATCTGGTATTTACACAGTCGGTCATCGACGTCAATGTCATAACGATATTTATCATCAAATCGAATATTCATAATTTCAACATAACGATTCAGGTTCTCTATTTGCTCAAAAACATTGCCTTCCGCGTCTGATTCATGTAAATTGCGAAGCATTACGGCAAGGTTTTCTGCCGCTCTCGCGGCTTTTTCGTTTTCACCATTTTCGGCAAGCCCTTTGATGCAAGAAATGGTGTTGACGACAAAATGGGCACTAATTTGTAGGGTCAGGAGCCCGATTTGCATATTTTCAGCGTTTTGCAGCATTGGACTAACCATTCTCGTCGAAAGCCTACGGTATAGCAGGGTAATGGTTACCATTAACATCAATAGCGATACGGCCGAAATCATGATAAATGCACGATCACCATAGTGCAGAGCATCTTTGGTGATGGCGGTTGCGGCATATAAGTTGCCCCCACTTACAGGCATCACGGTCACAGAACCATACAAATCGTCAAGCCCAACGACGTTTTGTCCGTCCATCTCGGGGTTGCTTGAGAGCAAGATTTTATCATCAATAATCATTGCCGTATCAATGCCAGTCAAGGTATCGAATTTGGTTAGAATGCGGCGGGCTTTCGTTAAGTTTGATAGTGCCACAACATAACCAACCGGTGCGGACGCTTCATGGCCGCGTGAATAGATGGGATTGGAAATACAAAAAAAAGGTGAACCGTCCAATTCTAAAACGGTGTAGGTATTTATGCTTCCGGCGGTAATTTCGTCGTGAATGGTTTGTACGGCATTGTTGCTGATACTTCCAATAAACTGGAAAAAAGAACCGTCGGCCGTGATGGTCAAAATATTGTCTTCACTTAAATGAGGATAAGCCGCTTTGCGGATAATCTCTGAAACGACCTCTGCTTTTTCATAATATGTCGGCACGTCTTTTTCCATTAAGAATTTTTGTACATTCACATCACCAGCAATTACGGTTGCCGCCAATTTCATTCGTGAAAACTCGTCATCAAGTGTCGTCAGGATATTGTTTTCGGTCGATGTAATTGTTTCCTGTGCATTCTGTCTGATATAAGAAAATATCGTATTCTGATATAGGAGCCACAAAGCCATCATTAAGCCACAGAAAACAGCAAGTGTCATAACAAATTGTTTTCGCAGCTTTCGATTATGTTTTACTTCAACTTTCACCGCGCATTTCCTCCCTAAATTCCGTTGGTGTCATGCCGTCATGTGTCTTTGCAAAAACGCGTGTAAAGTAGAAATAGTCAGAATAACCGCATTGTACCGCAATCTCCTTGACCAATAAATCGGTAGAATGTAAAAGCTCCTCCGCCTTTTCCATCCGAATATTAGTCAGATATGCGATAAATGTAGTATTTAGATGCCGCGAAAACAATCCACAGATAATTTTCGGACTTAGACCATAACGTGCGCCAGTTACCTCCAATGTGTGATTCATGGCCGGATATTCCCTTAGAAACATCAGTATTTTATTTAGCTCATGCGATGGCGTTTTAACTTCCATCACAGGTGAAAGCTTATTCATTTTTTCCGCGATACCATTGAGCAATTCAATCAATGTGTAGTTTGTAACGGGCTTAATCAGATAATCAAAACCATGTTTTTTAAAAAATTTTCGAACATCATTAAATTCATTATAAGCACTAATCATTACAAAAATAGGCGGATTCTCGTTCTCATGCAATTTCTCCAACAACTCAATACCGCTTAATATTGGCATCTTCAAATCACTGCAAACCACGTCAGGACGAAGCTTTTGTATTTCTTCAAGTGCCTTGATGGGATTGGTTTGCGCACCAACAATATCAAAGCCACACTCGATAAAGATGTTTCGTCGATTTAAAAACTGCTCGATGTTTAATGGATCATCATCAACAATGTAAACTGAATTCATTTTTGCACCCATCCCTTCAACTTATTTTATCACATTATATCTCAAAGCCGAATAAAGTACAACGAACGCTTGTCGGCATTGTTTCAAAATGGTACAATCAAAAAAAATATTGAGTGAGGATATGCCATGCGTACAGTACGAAAAATTTCTGTTATACTGCTTTGCATTGTCATTGCAGGAGGGCTTGTATTTTTCAATCGGCCAAATGATGAGACGAAGGAAGAACCGATTGTGATTCGGCTTGCCGCACCACGAAACAATCAAATTGAAGACTTTGATACCAATCTCTATAAATTGTGGCTGGAAGAAGAGACGGGATTTAAAATTGAAATGACATGGCTTTCTTCTGAGGAAGCCGAGCTAATTGCCGAGCAGCAGCTTCAAAGTGGTGAAGATTTACCGGATGCCTACATTGGGTTTGGTAGTTACAGTATTTTTAAGCAGCCCAATTTGCAAACTTATATTGATTCTGGGGCAATTATTCCCTTAACGGAATATATTGAAGCGTATGGCGTACATACCAAGGAGGTCTATGAGCATCTAAAAGAATTCTATGTGAAAGAACTGATGACACAAGGTGATGGCAATGTTTATTTTATGCCAGGATTTACCTATTCCACAATTACCCGCTATTCTCAAATTCTTTGGCTTAATCAAGGTTGGCTTGATGCATTGAACCTTAATATGCCGACGACCACCGATGAACTGTATGCGGTTTTAACGGCTTTTCGTGATGATGATCCCAATGGTAATGGTATTGCGGATGAAATTCCAATGGCGGGGACGGAAAGTGCCTATTCCAAGCAGCCTTATGACAATATTATGAATGCCTTCATTTACAATGACCCGAAGAACTCCAGACTTTATGTTGATTCTGGAAATGTCCAGTTTGCACCGATAACTGAAGAATGGCGAAATGGATTAATATATTTGAATAAGCTCTGTAGTGAAGGTCTTTACTCACCACAATCTTTTACACAAGACGACCAGACCTTGATTCAGATGGCAAATGATACCCGCGATATTTTAGGTTCCTTTTCGGTATCCGGTTTTACCTATACAGTGAATCAATTGTCCACGGATGTGATAAATCGCTACGAACCAGTTGCACCGTTGAAAGGTCCGGCTGGTGTGCAGACTTGCACGCTGAGTTTCCCATTGCCCAAGCCAAACGGTGTCATTACCTCTGCTTGCAAGCATCCGGAAGAGGTTTTTAAGCTGTTTGATTTGATGCTCTCCGAAGAAGCTTCGTTAAGGCGATTTGGGGTTCAGGGTGAAGATTGGGATTTTGCGGACGAAGGTGATGTTAGCATTTATAACACGCAAGCTACGATTAAAATTTATAATGAACTTTGGAAAGTGAATCAGAATAAACACTTGATGGAATTGGAGCCTTATGTACGATGGTTAAATCATGTCGAAACGACTTGGGACGGCAACGATACAAATGGTGAATATATTAATGCTCAAGCGCGGTTGCTGTATACCCCTTATGAACCCAAAGAGCGCGTTTTAACGTTAATATTTAATTCCGATGATATGGTCGAGATAAATAATATTCGTGGCGCGATTGACAAGCATATTAGTGAAGGCTTAAACGATTTTATCACAGGGAAAGCCGACATTCATGACGATGCTGTATGGAATACATATACCTCCAAGTTCTATGATATTGGACTTGAGCAATTTTTGACGGCGGCGCAGAAATCTTATGAGATGTTCCAATAATTTTTTTTAGAAATAGGCGAAGGATAAATTGAGAAGAAGCTTAACATGATATCGGGGGCTACAATTATGTTGTAGTTCCCCGATTCTGTTGCTTTTATTTAACAATTACCTTAGCTACCTTGCTTGTCACCGAGGTCTTTTTGGTGACCGCAGTGCTATCGGTATTGGTAACAACACAGCGATAGTATGTGGTTCCTTTTTTCTTGGTTGAAACACTATAGCTTGCTTTTTTCGCGGCACTGCCAGCAATGTTTTTAAAGCCGCTGTTTTGCTTGGTGCTGCTTTGCCATTGGTAAGTAAGTTTTCCCGGGCTTGCCTTGGCACTAATCTTCAAGGTGTATTTGGCGTTCCGTTTCAATTTTCCGCCAGGAGCTTTTGGCTGGGCCTTGATGCTTGGTTTGACCGCGGCAGTTCGTTTCCAATTAGCGGTAACAGTTACCGCACTGGTTTTCATCGTAAATGTAGTAGTTGCGTTTGTCCGCTTGGCCAGAGTTACGCCGCCAGCATTAACGGTCCAGCCGGTAAAGGTGTAGCCACTGCGTTTTCCCGCTTTGATGGTTACCGTTGCACCCTGTGCATACGTTCCGGCGCCAGAGCTTGAACCGGCGTAGCCACCTTTTACCGTGACAGTACGAGTAGTAGTCGTATCGCTTTTGGCATCTGTCCGTACGGATAGGGACGAGCTGGCGGAGGAAACTTTATGGGTGGTTGTTTCTTTCAGTCGAGCATAAAAATAGTAGTTTGTATCTGGCGACAGACCGGAAAATACCGGGCTATCCTGCCATGCACCGCTGCCACGGCGATATTCTGCACCAGAAATTGTTTTCAACGTGACGCTGGTACTAGTCTTGCTTGCTAGTGTCGGTGCCGAAGGCGCTGCTTGGTATTCTTTGACGGCATCGGTGTATGTGGCGGTTACCGTCACATCTTTGGCTGGCATCACAAAGGTAGTCACAGCACTATATGTGTCTTTAAAAGAGACCCCAGAGGATGACGTCCACCGGTTGAAACGTTTACCCGCTGGCGGAGCAGCGGCGGTAATCGTGACGGTGGCAGTGTAGGTAGCCGTTTTCGAACTGGCAGTGCCGTCATTTACGGTGATGGTGTAGTTGATATCTTCATAGATTGCTTCAATGGTCACCGCTCTGGCGGGCATGATAAAGGTGGTGCTTTTATTGTTTTTATCGGCAAACACGATATCCGCGCCATCGGCACTCCATTCCTTGAATTGCTTACCAGCGGCTGCGGTGCTTGCGGTAATCGTGACCGTATCCCCTTCTCGCCAAGAGGTGCTGCCTGAGGCTTTTACATATGTAACCTTATAGTAAGGAATCTGCTCATACGTTGCTGTTACGGTAAAGCTTTTCGCAGGCATCACAAAGGTGGTCTGGGCACTGTTTTTATCTGTAAACGTGACATCCGTAGATACCCATTCTTTAAAACGATAGTTTGTAAGGGCGGTTGGGGCCGTAATCGTGACCGTATCACCTTTGGCGTGGCAGCCACCGCCAGTTCCGGTATTGCTTGTGCCGCCGTAGTCATTTTTCAGCTCAACAATGTACACCGAAGCCTGTCTGCGCGGCATCGGGTAGCCCTCGTTTTGGTCACTTGCAATCTGCCAAATAGCATCAAAATCAAAGTTTGTAAAGGACGCTTGCTGTTTCATTTGGGCTGTTGATAAGCCAGTGGCAGAGCCGGTTCCAATCCCAATGCCCATTCTGAGGGCTGGGGTAAACTGATAGCCATTCAATGTCTGGCTGCTTTCATTATTCCAAAAAGTATTTGTTATGGTGGCGGTTGAAGCAACATTTCCAGCAACGCCGCCTAAGGTGGTGCCGGAAGAAAGACTTCCAGTGCTATAGCAATTGTCAACACTGCCTTTATTGAAGTTGTTACCAACAACGCCTCCGGCATTGACATCATTTCCCACCGCATCGGCGGTTACGTTTCCGCGGTTATAACAATCGTTTATTTTGCCCGAATTGTAGCCGGCAACCCCACCGACATCATGCTTATAAGAAGATGATGTGAGAAGTATATCACCGGTATTGTAGGAGGCGGTAATACTGCCGTCACTATTGTTTATACCGACAACTCCGCCAGCCGAACTGTTATAAGCACTTTCAGTCGCATTTACCTTGCCCGTATTACCACACTGGGAAATGGTACTGCCGCTGTTGTAGCCGATAACGCCGCCGGCATTGTGCTGAGCTAAAGTAGCAACTACCTCCCCGGCATTATGACAATTGAAGATGCGTGATGAAGAGGCATAACCGATAATTCCGCCGGTATATCCATAGGTTGCACTAGCGGTTGAACCATCACTGTTATATCCCACCTTTGCCTCACTGTAGCAATCAACAACTTCCGATGAACTTCCCACTTCTCCGGCAATTCCACCCACATACATCTTGTTGTTATTACCGGCACTTCCTTCGGCCCAAATCTGCCCAGTAACGTAGCAATTGCTAATCGCACCGGAACCATAACCGAGCAATCCACCAGCATTAATATTTGTGCTGGTGGTATTGAAAATACAGGCGTTTTCAATTCCGACATTTCGAATGTTAGCATTATACGTATAACCAAACAGTCCATTGTAACCGCTGGTACTAACGACTTCCATTCCGGTAATCACATGTCCTTGACCGTCAAAAGTGCCGCTGAAATAGTTTGAGTTTTCGGATTTATCACCAATTGGTGTCCAATCTATTCCAGTTAGGTCAATGTCTGCGGTTAGATGATAGGTGCCATCCAGTCCATTTTTGATATTCTCTAATTCCGCTCTGGTAGCAATTGGAATGGAACCTTCCACCGGCGGCGCAAAATCAGTGACAAGGAATTTTCGACTTGGCACTGGCGCAGGCGTAGTTGGGGTATAGGTCATACTGGGATAAAATACTCGTAACACTGGATAGCCGTCATTTGCTCCATTTTGGAAGCCCCAGGTCTGGGTCAGATTGAAAATATTTGCAAAGGCGGTTTCTTGTTTCATTTGTGCTGCGGTCAGTGGCGTAGTGTTATCTTCACCCGAGCCAACGCCCTTTTTATTTTCCAGCGCAATCGTGTCATTGCTTCTTGTCTGATTCGCATCGCTATTCCAAAAACAGTCCTTCGTAAAACTGCCTGCTACGGCAAGACCGATAATACCACCTGCATTTGGTGCTGCGGCAACACTCCCGGTACTGTAGCATCTGCGGACGCTGCTTTCGGCAGAGTTTTTTCCGACAATGCCGCCAGCGTAGCCATTCTTGTTGTTATTATTCATGGCTGAAATATCTCCGGTGTTGTAGCAGTCGCTCACCGCTTGCTGTTTGGTATTGCCGCCGATTCCACCGGCAAAAACTTCGGTATATGTGTTGCTGGAAGTCAACAAGGCCGAGATGTTTCCGGTGTTATAGCAGTTTGTGGTGTTACTTATGGAAAAAGCCCAAGCAATATAGCTGTAACCGATAATGCCACCAGCGCCAATGTATTCTCCGCCCGAGGAAGATGCCAGCACATCACCCGTGTTGCTGCAATTGCTGATGTTTTCATTGCTGCTAAGCCAAGCAACAATTCCACTAGCAACAGAATTGTATGAGCCAGTAGCAGTTATGGTGCCATCGTTGTGGCAATTACTGATATTTTGACCTTTATACGCTTGACCGATAATACCACCAACATAAGCATCGCCGTTTTTGTCGTTTCCTGTTACTGTCGCAGCGTTGTAACAATCGCTAACATTAATCCAAGGAGCACCATCACTTTCGCTATAACCAATGATTCCGCCAACCCCGACTTTATAGGATGTGGCGGTTATTTCTCCGGTGACATAGCAATTGCTGATCGTAACCGTCCCTCGGTAATTCCTTCCGACCAATCCACCAGTATGGACATAAGAAGAACTCATATATGGACCGGTGACGTTGATATAGACGTTCTCCAGTCCGAGATTCTTGATGGTTGCGGTACCGGCGATTTCGCCAAACAACCCAGCCGATTCATACGCCCCAGCAACTTCAACATTATGAATTGCGTATCCTTGCCCGTCAAACGTTCCGGTAAATCGATTACTGGCATTTCCAATTGGCTCCCAGTCGATACCAATTAAGTTAATATTGGCGGTCAGGTGGTAATCCCGTGACAGCGGCAGTACCGTTCCAATTAGCTTTAATTCCTCGACGCTGCCAATCGGAATTGACCCTTCTTTGGGTGCTTCGATTGGCGCAAGGAAGCTTCTACTTGGCTCAGGTGCTGACACCGTCGGGGTGTAACTCCAGCCCGGATAGCAGGCTTGCAGAATCGGATAGCCATCGTTTTCACCGCTTTTATAGCCCCATGTCTTGGTAAAGTCAAAGACTGGAAAAGAGGTTTCGGCCTTCATCTGAGCCGTGGTCATAGCAGTTGTATTGCCACCGTTGCCTTCGGCAATGTCTTTCGTGGCACTGCCGCTTTGCCAAAAGCTGTTGCGGATTACACCGCCCGATATTGCCAGGCCGACGACGGCACCCGGCTTTGCACCGGAAATGCTGCCGACGTTGTAGCATCTTCTGACACTGCTTTTCGCCGAGTTCCTTCCGACAATACCGCCGGCATAGCCGTTTGTATTATTCGAGTTGGTTGACGAGACAGAGCCGATATTATAGCAGTCACTTAAAACTTGTTCATGAGTTCTGCCGCCAATACCGCCGGCAAAAATCTCAGTTTCGGTATTTGCCGTGGTTACCTTGGCGATTATATTGCCAGCATTGTAACAAGCGATGGTGGTACTCATATCATCATTGGTGGCGTTAAAGCCGATTATGCCGCCCGCACCGACATACTCAGTATCACCAAGTTCATCCGAAGCGATGGCACTGACATTACCGGTATTCCCACAATTGCTGAGAACATCATTACTAGAAAGCCAAGAGACAATTCCGCCAGCAGTACAAAAACCGGTTGAATTGGCATTGATTTCACCGATATTGTAGCAATTGCTGATGGTTTTGGCGTCTTCGGAACGGCCAATTATACCGCCGGCATAGGCTGCCCCCGCTTCTATCACAGGGGCATCTAACATCCCGCTAAAGGTATCACTGCTTGCCGTCAAAGTAGCCGTATTATAACAGTCCTTGACCGTGAGCTGCCCGGAGGGATTGATGGCGGAAGACACCCCAACGATTCCTCCGGTACGGATATTGGTGCCGGTGCCCGTAATTTGTCCGGTAACATAGCAGTTACTAATATCTACATAGCCCCGAGTGTTACGACCAAGTAACCCGCCGATGTAAGCATAAGTTGCAACAGTAACATTGATGTTTACATTTTCCAGCCCAAGGTTTTTAATGACCGGTTTGTCTTTGTTGGTTAGTCCAAATAATCCGGTATTTTCATAGTCACCAGTAATGGTCATGTTACGAATCACGTAACCTTGCCCATCAAATGTACCAGTAAAGTCATTGATTGGTTCCCAGTTGATACCGCCCAAATCAATATTGGCGGTCAGGTGATAATTATCATTTAGGTAGTACTCGCTGCCGATTTTCTGCAACTCCGCTGCCGTGGCAATCGGTCGCGAGCTGCTCACTGGCGCTTCAATCGCGGCAAGGAACTTGCCGTTATGGCCGTAGCTATTCCCAGCGAGTGCGGTCTGCACGGCTGGCGGTGGTTGCGGTGTTGTCGCTGCTTGCACCTGGGTAGTTAACCCTAGGTTTGGCAGTAGGTCAAAGAGCAAGACGAGAGCGAGTGCTATCGCGATGATTCGTTTTGCAATATGTAATGCTTTACGCTTGGCGTTATGCATAATGTTTCCTCCTGAAATATTTTGCGGGATGAAGTGGTTTAAATTACAACCAACCTATGTTTTTACTTTACCGTTATCTTCACAGTCTTACTTGTTGCAGTTGCGGTTGTCTTTGTAGCACCTGTATCAGTGTTAGTTATGACACAATAATAATAGGTAGTTCCTTTTTTGCTGGTTGGAACTTTATAGCTAGCTTTTTTCGCAGCGGAACCAGAAATCTTCTTGAAGCCGCTACTTTTCTTGCTGCTCTTGTACCATTGATAGCTCAGCTTGCCCGGGCTTGCTTTGGCGGTGACACTTAGCGTATATTTGGCATTCTTTTTGACATTCTTTGCCTTTGGTTGTTTTTTGATGGAAGGTTTGGTGGCAGCAGCTCTTTTTACGGTTACCGATACGGTTTTTGAGGTGGTCGATGTCTTGGCTTTTCCTATGGTGTTTGTTACTACGCAATAGTACCAAGTTGTGCCAAGCTTGCTGGTTGGAGCTTGATAGCTTGCTTTCTGGGCAGCAGAACCAGAGATTTTTTTGAAACCGCTGCTTTTTTTGCTGCTTTGGTACCATTGATAACTTAGCTTGCCGGAGGTTGCTTTGGCCGTCACCGCTAATTTATATTTTGCGTTCTTTGCCACGCTCTTTGATGTTGGCTGTTTGCTGATCGACGGTTTAGCGGCAGTATTTTCTTCCGCCGCACTATTGGTACCTTTCTTCCAGTTAGCCGTAACGGTTACGTCTTTGTTTGGCATAATAAAGCTGGCGTTTGAACTGTTGGCGTTAGTAATGGTGATACCACCAGCATTGACCGTCCAGCCGTTAAAAGTATAACCGGAACGGGTTCCGGAATTGATATAAACCACGGTACTTTGAATATAGTTGCCCGCGCCGGTGGTGGTCGCATAACTTCCATTTACAGTCACCTTATGAGGGGTGGCAACTGGTGTTAGATTGTAATTGTTGTAAGTTGAATCTGCATAAGCCGTGTTATAAGCGGCAACATTGGCCGGTACTGTTAGCTTTCCGGCGAAGTTAGTATAGCCAGGTGCGGTTATGCCAACATCATATGTACCAGATGGCAGATAAAACATCGTTTCAGGCCAGCTTTCTGACGTTGGGGCTTTGGCTACCCCATTGATGGTCATGGTCGTATTGCCGATTCGCGAACGATAGCCATATTCATCGGCGCTTCCATATGCAACCATGGTCATAACGTATAATATCTGCGCACCGCCGGTTGGTGAATTGCCGGTATAGCTGACGTTGCAGCGAGCTTTATGAAATATAATGGAACCAGTGCCGGTGATGACACCATTGTTAATAATGTCGTCCGAGTAAAAAAATCCAGCGGAATTGCCTGTGTTGTTCAGATAAATCGTGCCGTCGTTTTCAACAATTTGTCGATTGTCAATGCCGCTGTATTGGTCAATCCCAATCCCAATTGTTCCGGCAGTATTATTCAGGTTGATAACACCATCTGCAAGGTTATGAATTTTGGCAACGGCTGGCTTGGAAATATCGTATGCAGAGGTTTCGTAGTTATAATAGGTATTATTTCCTCCTTCAAGACCAATACCGGCAATAATACTTTCTGACAGTTCTAAATTGCCGTCATTACTTTGTGGTGCGATGTTAATGACCCCACTGTTGTAAAGCGTCACGTCTTCGTAAAGACGCATAATCCCATAGCGGCCGCCGCCGTCATGCTGGTTACGGGAACCTTTAATATCAATCAGACCTTCATTTTCAAATTGGACCCAGTAACGAATGTCCATTCCCGCAAATGAATCACAGGTGGCACTGTTATTCAAAACAATAGTACCTTTGTTAATAAAACCGTGTTCCTCTTGAGTCGGGTCTCCCTGCGTCGAACCTGATGATTCGCCGGAGATTTCAAATTCCCCATTGTCGTTTATTTCAATGCGTCCTTCGTTGGTAAAATAGTGATAATATTTAGGTGCCATACCAGTCTCTGGATCAGCATTGTCATAGTCATAGGAAGAGTAGGATTCACCGGTAAGGTTAAACCGTCCATCATTTACAATAATACGACCAGTATTATAGATATGGATATCGTCATTATAGGCACGGAGATATGAATCGGCATTGTTCACCAAAATATCGCCGCGAACCAATAACATTCTGATATCTTCATTAACAGAACCGTGGGAATAAGAAGAACTCGTAAGATTTCCACCCCGTAAATCCACGGTTCCACCCTCGCGCACATCCAGCGGTCCGCCCATTAGTTCCAGCCCGGAAGCAGAATAGCCGACCTTGTTTAGGGTGATTTTACCGCCGTTTTCAACGATTATTGCTGCGTCCAAGTCCTCGGTACGGTGGTCACGACCGATATTAAGGTTTTGATCGGTTAGAATTAAATGCCCGCCGTCATTGATGATAATTACATTGTTACTTTTTAGCCAAGTAGAATATGTCGCACCGGTAATGGCTTTTGAGAGTGTTATTTCCGATGAAATCTCAATTACCTGATTCGAAACAGTTGTTGCAGTATACTCACTATTGCTTAAAGCTGGAAGTAATTCTGAAACGTCCTCAATTGGTCGTGGTAGGGTGATATTCACGGGTTCAGATTTATTTGTTGTTGTACCATCGCCGATTTGTCCATTGTAATTGTAACCCCATGCCCACAGCGAATTATTTTCTTTGAGGACAAGGCTATGATTTTCACCCGCCTGAACCTGCGCTACATCCGACATGATTAAGGTAGGAGTTAGGGCAAAATCATCGGTGGTAGGGATGCCCAATTGACCATAATTATTTCTTCCCCAGCCCCAAAGCTGACCATTTTCAAGCAAAGCCAGCGCATGACCATTACCGGCTGTTATCTTTGCTACACTACTAACGCCCACTACCTGCGCCGGTATGGTACAATCATCTCTTGTGCCATCACCGAGTGCACCATTCCAATTGTCCCCCCATGCCCATAGCGTACCATTTTCCATCACAGCATATGACGTTTGTTCTGTTACAGCAATGGATGTTACCTTTTGACCAGCGGTAACGAGTAGCTGTTTGGGACTGAGAACATCATCAGTTGTGCCATCGCCAATCTGTCCGGCATCGTTACGGCCCCAAGCCCACAAAGTATCATCATTTTTAATGGCTAACACATGTCCCCAACTACTTGCTTGAACGTCTTTTACATCATCCATAACATGGACAAGCTCCCCACTGTTATTGGTGGTATCGTCACCTAATTGACCGTGGCTGTTCTCACCGGCGGCCCATAAGCTACCATCCGTTTTTAAAAACATGGTGTAGTTTCCACCCGCCGAAACATAGGCAACGTCTTCCATAACCTGTTCCGGTACATCCGGATAGGTGTCACTTGTTTCCTTGCCAAGCTGTCCGTATGTATTGTAGCCCCAAGCCCATAGTGTATGGTCCTTTTTTATGACAAAGTTCGTGCTCCCGCCCTGCGTTGCCCAAGCGGCGTCAGACAGCATGAACCGTCCAGGGGTGTGGCGCGTGGAAGCATCGCTGTATGCGAAAAAATTCTTCTGTTCGTCCCCCCATGAGAATACGGCACCGTCGCTTCTGATTGCGTAGGAGCTGTTTGCGCCAGCGATGATTTGCACCGGCGTTAGTTCAGGTTCTGCCGCATGAATCGGCAATGGTGCTGCCGGAACTAGTGACAGCACCATTGCCAGGGCGAGAATTAGCGCCCCGGCTCTTTTTACATTTCCAATCATTTTTCCCATCATAATCCTCCATTTTTACATTTGATATTTAATTTTAGCGAATCCCTTTCAAAAAAGTAAATGGACTATATTAAGAGAACATGGAGCATTTTCATCTGATGCAAAAAAGTCATAAAAAAACAGCCCTATTACCTGGGCTGTTTCAGACTGAGACAATTATAAATCATCTATAATTGGTAATCGAACGATGACTGTAACACCTTTTCCAAGTGCGCCTGCAATAGTCAGTCCATATTTTTTGCCGTATCTGGTGCGAATCCGTCGATGTATGTTTGCAAGCGCAATGCCTTTGAGACTGTGTTCAGCATACTCCAATTCGGCGGCCGTATTCAGTGTGTCTTGTAATTTCAAGATAGCTTCTGGCAACATTCCTTGTCCATTGTCGGACACCTCAAACACAATATCGCTACCTTCTATTCTGCCGTTTATGGATAGCTGGCAATCGTTTGGCTTATTTCCCATACCGTGTGTCAGTGCATTTTCCACGAGTGGTTGTAAAATATGTGTTGGCATCGTGTATTCAACAAGTCGGTCGTCAACATCAATGCCAATGTTATATTTGTCGTTATGGCGGATGTTCATGATTTCAATATAATAGTTCAGGCTTTCTAACTGCTCATAAATATTAACCTCTTCGTCCGCTTCGTGCAGAGTGCGAAGCATTCCAGCAAGATTATGAGTTGCCGCCGCCGCCTTCCCTGTATTATCCTGCTCCAACAGACTCTCAATACAGTCAATGGTATTCACAATAAAGTGAGCATCAATCTGTGTTTTCAACATTACCATCTGCATATTGTCAGATTTTTCCAGCATTGGACTTACCATTTTGGCAGAGAGCAAGCGATATAATGCGAAAATGGCAATGAAAAACGTAGGCAGAATGATTAATGACATCGTAAAAAATAATCGTTCGGTATAATTTAGAGCTTCTTTGGTAATGGCGGTCGCGGCATACAAATCACTTCCGGTCACCGGCATAATTGTCACCGAGCCGTATCGCTCATCAAGCTGGGATGCATCTTGACCGGTTAGCGCTTCGTTACTCGATAGTAAAATAATATCGTTGAAAATAACAGCACTGTCAATGCCAGTGATGGTATTGAGTTCCAACAGGGTACGCTGCACCTTTCCGACGTTGGAAAGCGTAACCATATATCCGACTGGGGCGGAGGGCTTAGAGTCATTCGTAAAAACAGGATTTACAAGGCAGAAGTAATCGGTTCCATCCAGTTCCGTCACCGAATAGGATGATATAGCACCGCGTTTTATTTCATTATGTAATGTACTAATTGCGGTGTTGCTGATGCCACCGGTAAATCGAAAGATAGAGCCATCGGTGGTGATAGTAATAATACTGTCAGTGTTGATATGAGGATAGGTCGTTTTGCGGATAATCTCGGACACCGCCGCGGCTTTTTCGTAGTAAGTTTCGGCGTCTTTTTCGGCTAAAAACTCTTGTACATAGACACTCCCCGAAAGCGTCGAGGACACGATTGCCATGTCGGAAAACTCCCCATCCAACTCCATCAGCAGGCTATTCTCAACCAAAGTGGCGGTTTCATTCATGTTCTGTTCAACTTTTGAAAACATGATATTTTGATATATAATCAGCATTAATAAAACAAAGGCAAAAAAACTGACGATAATAGCAATAAACCGCCGCTTAAGAGTTGTGTTATGCAGATATGACAGTGTTTTATTTTCCATATTGAGCCTCCCTGAATCGTGTGGGTGAGATGCCATGACTCTTGTGAAATACGCGGGTAAAATATAATGGGTCGCTATATCCGCAGTTTATAGCGATTTCTTTTATCGGTCGGTCGGTGGTACGTAGCAATTCTTCTGCATGTTCCATCCGCAAGGCATTTATGTATACCGAAAAGGTAACGTCCATGTGTTTGGCAAATAGATTGCAGACAGCACCAGAGGTAATTCCAAAGCGCTCGGATATGGTTTCAAGGGTATGATTCATATTTGAGTATTCTTTTAGGTAATGCAGGATTTCGTTAAGTTTTTGTGAGGGGGTATGCTTCTCAATTTGGGGCAGAACATAATCAATTTTGTTTACAAGGCGGTTAAGTAAATCAACTAGGTCGCAGTCGGCAATTGGTTTTACAAGATAATCAAAGCCGTATAATAGGAATAGCTTTCGCACCTCCTGATATTCGTTATAGGCACTCACAATTACGAACAGTGGCCGAAAAATGTCGCCTTTTAATTCCTCCAAAAGCTCGATTCCGGTAAACCCAGGCATTTTTAAATCACTAATCACAACATCAGGGCGGATTGCGCGGATTGCTTCCAGAGCTGCCAGCGGGTTGGTTTCCGCTCCGATTATTTCAAATCCGCTCTCGAAAAACAGCCTTCGTCTGGCCCAATATTTATCAATTACAAGTTGATCATCGTCCACAAGGTATACGGTGCGCATTGGCCACCTCCAATCTTAACGTCCTATTGTTGCCAAAAGCCTATTGGTTAGGCTTTACATATTGTATCATATTTAAATGGCGACTAATATGGGATATATTCACATTATATGGATTATCTTCATGTTTTAAAAAATTGCAATAATCTGTGATATAATAAGTGCTAGAAAATTATTTTTGGAGGAAAAATCATGCGTGTGCGCTCAAAAGGTATAACCATATTTTTATGTATCTGTATGTTTGGTATTTTTTCAGCCTGCTTCCAAGCAGACGTGAAAGAGGACAAACAGATTACGGTGCACCTTACGGCACCGTTGAATAGTTATATCGAGGATTTTGACACCAATCAGTATAAGCTGTGGCTTGAAGAACAGACGGGCTTGAAAATAGAAATAACATGGCTTCCGGCAGAAGATGCAGAACAAATTGTGCGGCAACAGCTTCAAACAGGGCAGGGATTGCCGGATGCATACATCGGCTTTGGCAATCTGGATATTTTCCGTAACCCAAATATCCAAAAGTATGGAGAAGAAGGGGTTATTGTTTCGTTGAATGAACTTATTGAAAAATACGGTGTGAATACAAAAAATCTGTTTTCTGAAATGCCGGAATATAATATCCGTCAGTTGATGACCTCGGCTGATGGTCACATTTATTTTATGCCTGGGTTTAGTTCTTCCACCATCACCCGTTTTCGTCAGGTCATGTGGGTCAACAAGGGCTGGCTTGATGCACTTAATATGGAAGTACCAACCACCACCGATGAGTTTTACAACATGCTTTTGGCTTTCAAGACCGACGACCCAAACGGCAATGGCATCGCCGATGAGATACCGTTGGCGGGAACGGAAGCTTCTTACTCCAAGCAACCATATGATTTCTTTTTTAATGCTTTTATTTACAACGATATAAACAATTCTCGCATTATTCTTGAAAATGGCGTGGTAGGTTTCGCTCCCATCAGAGATGAGTGGCGTGAAGCACTAAAATATATGCGTGGTCTGTATGACGATGGCTTATATTCACCGTTATCTTTTACACAGGATGACCAGCAGATGAAGCAGTTGGCGAATGATACCAACGACATCCTCGGCGCGTTCCTATCACCTGGTATTACATTAACGGTTTTGCAAAATTCACCGGAAACGATGGAGCGTTACGTTGGTATTGGTCCGCTGGCTGGCCCCGAGGGGGTGAAGTTAGCCACGGTGTTTACGCCGATGCCGAAACCATGCGGTGTTATTACCGCAGCGTGTAATTATCCAGAGGAAGTCTTTCAGCTATTTGACTTGATGCTTTCCGAAGAAGCCAGCTTGATGGGGCGTTATGGGGAACAAGGCGTTGACTGGGATTTTGCCGAGCCGGGAGAAGTGAGTATATACGAAACCCCTGCGACAATTCGCATTATCAATCAGCTTTGGAACACAACACAGAACAAACATCTAATGCAGATTTGTCCTTATGTTTCCCGGTCGAAGTATTCAGGCGGCGTCACATGGAACGGTGAAAAAACGGACGGTGAGTATATGAATGCGCAGGCGACATCTTTATATCAGGATTGTGAACCGGATGAATTTGTAAAAGTGTTAATTTATACGCCGGAGGAAGAGGAGCAGATACAAAAAATCAGGACCGATATCGAAGCCCATGTTGGCGAAACGGTGATTGCCTTCATTACTGGTGAGCGAGATATCTATGATGATAGTGAATGGCAAAAGGTGGTTGAGGAATTTGATGATTTGGGGCTGAACGAATTTTTGTCAGTTGCTCAGATTGCGTATCATCGGGGCAAATAAGTAAACCACTAAATATAAAAAGAATCTAAATATTCTTAAAAAACAAGAAACCATCCCAGAATGATTGACAAAATGTTCTGGGATGGTTTATGTTATAAACAAATCTTTAGAAAGATTCTGCTTTCTAAAAATTCTAATGTTTCATGGCTGATTCAGCCCATATTCATAACATATTTATAGACTGTAAAAGAAACAAAAAAGGTCATTGTCAAGAACGGTTTCTTTTACTATAATAAAAGGAGAAGAACATATGACAAATGAAATTAAGATGTACGAGCAATTGCAGCTAAAGGATGATTTCTTATTTGCTAAGATAATGAGTGATAAAGAAATTTGTAAACGTTTACTGGAAATCATTTTAGATGTAAAAATTTCAGATATTGTTTACTTAGAGCCCCAGAAGACAATTGACCTAACAGCTAATGCCAAAAGTGTCCGGTTGGATGTTTATGTTGCAGATGAAAGTCACAAAATTTATTATGTAGAGATGCAGACATTTAATCGGAAGAATCTGCCACGGCGAAGCCGCTATTATCAAGGAATGTCAGATTTAGATTCATTGGAAAAGGGCATGGACTATAATGCTTTAAATGACAGCTATATTATCTTTATTTGTATGTTTGATTTGTTTGGAAAGGGTCGCAGTATCTATACGTTTCAGAATTGCTGTAAAGAGGATAATAGTATTATATTGGCCGATGGTACGACTAAAATATTTTTGAATGCTACGGGAACTGGCGATGATGTCAGCGAAGATTTGGCAGCCTTTCTAAAATATCTAGCAGGAGAAGTAAGGGATAACAAATTTATTAAAGAGATTGATGAAGCAGTAGTAAAAGCACGCAATAATATCGATTGGAGGCATGATTATATGACATTGGAAATGAAGTATCGAGAATTTTTGGAAGATGGCCGTGAGCTTGGACTTGAATTGGGTCGCGAGGAAGGTATACGGGTTCTAATTCAAACATTAAGAGAAGAGGATATTGAAGAAGAGCGTATCTTAACAAAATTAGTTACGCATTTTGGTATGAGTGAAGAACAGGCAAGGAAATACTATCAGAAGTATACAAATATATCATAAAGATAAATTAAAAGTCCCTAACTTTTCGAAGTTTGGGATTTTTTTTAAAAAAATTTCATTTTTTTTCGATTTTGGGGAACCAAATCGATGTTTATTTCGTCTAATATAAGGAGTGTCAAAAATATGTGATGTGGGTGAAACGAATTGAGCGAGATTACGAAGGAAGAATTTAGTGAAAACATTAAACGGTATCAACTAGAATTATATCGTTTTGCTTTTTCTATTTCGAAGACAGAAGATAAAGCGCAGGAAATCGTACAGAAAGCAATTGTGGGCGCCTTCAAAGGCAGAGGGACATTGCGAAAACCAGAAGAATTTAAATCATGGATGATGCAAAGGGTAGCGGACGAATCAAAGCAAATTTTTAAAACAATAAAACGTTTGGGACATGTTGAGGATAGAAAAGCATATCAAGATAAGTCAAAAGCGGATTGCGGTTTATGGGATTTTATCATGCAATTAGATGATAACGTCCGTCCGATACTCGTATTATTTTATTATGATAATTATTCGACGAAGGAAATCGGTAAGATGATAAGAAGGCCGGAATGGGTTGTAGAATCACGGCTTTCGGGGGCGAGAGAGAAACTGAAAACATTTATTAGTTAGTATGAAAGTAGGAAAAAATGAAAAATTTAATCAATGCTAGAATTGCCAGTCTGGCTGAAAAGTCAGTTCTCAAGATTCCGGCAAACTATGACACAGATGTATCCCATCTGTTGGTTGATTTGCAAAGACAAGAATCATTGGTGCGATTTGTACCACTGAAACGTGCAGTTGCGATGGCGGCAGTATTTGTATTTGTTTTTAATGTAGGTGTATATGCAACAGTTCATTACGTTCAGGAACGAATGGATGCAATGGGTAGCAATGAAAAAAGTAGCTACGTAGAGAATCTGCAAAATGCAGAGGTTGACGTTGATAAGTATTCTAGGCCATTGACAACAGAAGAGATGAAGAAGCTTGAGAGGTTACGTATTGATTATGAATCAAAGGCAGTAGTCCCAGAGGGTGAGCTACTGCAAGTGGATTCAGAGGATGAGGTACAAGCAGATAGATTGTGCTTTGTGACAGCAACGAGTACCTTTTACTTTCCCAAACGGGAATCGACTGCGGAAGAATTACTTCAATTTCTAGATTTTTATTATAAACGAGATTATAGTATTTTGGATGCAAATATGGGGCAACTGACCAATCAGAAAGTAGCAAATGTTGATGCTGGTTATATTGTGACTGCCAAGGAGGCGACCCAGACGGCTTCGCAGTTGTTAGAAGATATTTATGGAATCGTTGTAACTGGAGACAATTATAGTGCAGAATTAAAGCATTATAATGCTGAGATTATGGATGATATGTATTGGATTACATTTCCGCAGCTTGGTAATGCGTACTTGTTCGCAATTGATGCAAATAGTGGAGGGCTGAAATCCTTGCGGTATCAGAGTACCGCATCAACGACTGCCGAGTTAGTAGTAGATCAAGCTTCTTATCTGGAGATTTATGAAAAAATAAAGGATTTGTTGTCAGCAAATCTTTTGAAAGAGCGAGATATTGAAAATGTATATTTGGAATATTTATATGATGCGTCATCTGTCTTGTACCATGACACGATTCAATATTATTTTGAGTTAGAGGATGGAAGTGGATATAACATTACATATAATTGTAAGAACCAAGTGATACAGAGCATCTTGTCGGTTGAAAATAGTACTAATTTAAAACAAAGTCTAGAGAAAAATGCAGAATATTGCCAGATACATAATTTGGAACAAAAAATTCTTACCATTCAATGATTGTAAAAGGTGAACCTATGTTTCTCCTTATACAATAGATTAATTACAACAAAGGAGGAACTTAGTATTGAAGAAAAGACTAAGTAAAAGAATTGGCTGCTTAATGCTTGTACTATGCCTATTTGGATTAGAATGCAATGCCATAAGCGCCAGAGAATTACCGGTATTAATTACCGCACAGACAGACCTCACGGATTTAGCACAATATGATACCGATGGTGATGGTCTGATTGCCGCCATTGTGATTGGCTCTGAACCAAGTGAAAACAGTGGTGGTATAAGACCAATGTCTTCGGTTGGAGATAATGGTGTGCGATTACGCAGTGCTCCAAACACGAGTGCTACCGTTTTAGAATTAATGTATGAGGGCGAGTATGTATTTGTAGACCTCAATAAAAATATAGCGGGATGGTATTATTTGCAGCGTTTCAAAACCGGCACTTGGGGCTATGCAAGCTCGTTATATATTTATGCGTAATAAGAAATAATTTATCGAACAATAATGGAGACGGTTTAATTAAGCTGTCTCCATTATTATATTCAAAAAAGACTAGCAGTATTGAGCCAACCCTAAGGAGTCAACGACTGATTCAACAACCGAATATAATGATTTGCCTCCCGCAGTACATGGTCTGCTAACAGTGGCAGAATAATCGAGCGAATCCGACACTGATTAATACCAATTGTACCCTGCTCTTTGAAATCCCGATATTCGATCGTTTCTTCTAGTGTAGATGTAGTAATCTCCTTCATACTAGCCTCAAAAGCCGTCCGAGTTGCTGTTATCAATTCGGAGTAATCGGTCGCATAATGATTTGCGGTCTGAATCAGCCGGTTTTCCGATGGGTCAAGTAGTCCACGGATAAACATCGCATGTTCCATCATAATTTGATCCCAGAAAAGTTCGGTTTCTTTTAAATTTTCATCAATCGACATACCATTTTCCAGATTGGAAATGTGCTCACGGTATAATTTGGCTTCGCGCAGAATGTGGTCAATAAGTAGAGGATAATTAGCGGTAAACATATTACAGGAAAGGACCTGATTCAAAATGTTTGCCTTAAAATCAATGTAGGAATCCAAATACTGCATAGTGTTAGAATTTAGCTCCCTGATACTTTCGGTTAACTCGGGGGTAATCTGTGGGTTAGTGCTGCCGGTCAAGCGGCTTTCTTCCGTTGTGATGTTAGTATCAATTAAAATACCAGTAAAATGCTGCGTCTTTTGCTCACTGCCAAAGGTATAATCGGTTACCAACTCACCAGAAGTAATAACACTTGGACGGATAATACCATTTGCCAACGAAACTGCATTTTGCAAAATAATTTCAAATAGTTCCTGATACTGTCTGGCGGCATCGGTAAAATCTGGGTTGGCGGGCGTAAACCCAGCCGTTAGAAAAATGGCGTGCTCCTTCATAATACGCCCAAAAAACAGGTGCAATTCAAGAGATTGGGAAACATATTCTTGTTGACTAATCATAATAAAGCTCCTTCATTTTCTTGTATATGATATGTTATGATAAGATATATGTGTAATAGAATAGAAAGAAGGTATGCCCTCATTTTGAGGACCAAATAAACTTAAGTAATAAACGCTCTTGTATATTAAACAGTATATAAGAGTGTTATTTTTGTGTCATAAGGTGTCAATAAATGTTGGCTTTGTCGTATTGTATCAATGCCCCGCCCAGATTTGTGACTATGGAAGAGGGTTAGAGCTACTTAGTATTCTATCAACGTCCAGCAATGCCCCGACATGGACGTCGGGGCAAGGTGCAGGGCGCCAGGACGGCGCCTCTAAGCCGTTTGCGTGGCAATCCACAACCCTAACTTAGAATACTTAGAAGCTCTTACCCTCGCACATCGGAACAAATCTGGGCGGGGCATTGATACAATACGACAAATCACAACCTTAATTTCCCCCCCCCAAAAATGTTTTACAAACAATTTACACAACCATGAATATAAATTTTACCTCCCCAAAGTATCCTAAATTTGTACCGAAGAGTGAAAACAAAAAAAGAAAGATATTAATGGAGGAAATTAATATGAAGAAGTTATTGGCAATGATGCTGACAGGAGCATTATTAGTAGGAACCTTAACAGGATGTGGAAATGCAGCAAACAACAACAATGCAGGAGCAAATGCAAACACACCATCACAGCAGGATGACAGCGCCGACAAAGATGCAAAAGATACACCAGAAGTAAGCGATAGCGCATCCAGCTTTGATGCAGAAGAATATATCAGCATCGTCTCTCGTGAAGACGGTTCTGGAACAAGAGGAGCGTTCATCGAATTGTTCGGTATCGAACAGAAGGATGAAAACGGAGATAAAATCGACTATACAACCGATGAAGCAATCATCACCAACAGCACCGAGGTAATGTTAACATCAGTAGCAGGTAATGAATACGCAATCGGTTATGTATCACTTGGTTCATTAAACGAAACCGTAAAAGCATTGAAGATTGACGGAAACGAAGCAACCGTAGATAACATCAAAAGTGGTACTTACACCATATCCCGTCCATTTAACATTGCAACCAAGGATGGCGTAAGTGAAGTCGCACAGGATTTCATCAACTATATCTTAAGTGCTGACGCACAGAGTGTAATCGAAGGCAAAGGATATATTTCAGTATCCGAGGCAGAAGCATTTACATCAAACAATGCAACCGGAAAAATCGTTGTTGCTGGTTCATCTTCTGTAACGCCAGTAATGGAGAAGTTAATGGAAGCTTACTTGGAAATCAACAGCGGTGCTGAAATCGAGATTCAGGAAAGTGATTCAACAACCGGTATGACTGCAACAATGGAAGGAACGTGTGATATTGGAATGGCATCCCGCGAATTGAAAGACAGCGAAGTAGAAGCAGGATTAACAAGCACAATCATTGCAATGGATGGTATTGCCGTAATCGTTAACCAGAACTGCCCAATTGATGACCTGACAACAGAAGATGTTATGAACATCTATACCGGCGTAAATACAACTTGGGATACAGTCATCAAATAATAAATCTGAGTCCTAGATATGATAAGGTCGATTGGAGATAAGAATGAACGATAAAAAAGAAAAAATCATGCAAATTGTCTTCTTACTAACTGCCAGTGTTTCCATCCTGGCAGTTGCCTTAATCTGTGTGTTCTTGTTTGTGAATGGTTTTCCAGCACTAAAAGAAATCGGATTAGGAAAATTTTTGTTGGGCCAGGCATGGAAACCGGGAAATGACAAGTATGGTGTCTTTCCAATGATTGTGGGAAGCTTATATATCACCGCGGGAGCAATTGTTATTGGCGTACCAATTGGTATCTTGACCGCAATATTTATGGCAAGATTCTGTCCAAAGAAAATATATACAATATTAAAACCGATGGTTAACTTGTTAGCTGGTATACCATCCATTGTATATGGATTTTTTGGATTAGTTGTGCTTGTGCCATTTATCAGAGAGCATTTTAAAGGCGATGGAAACAATATTTTGACGGCCTCAATCCTACTTGGCATAATGATACTGCCAACGATTATCAGTGTATCGGAGTCCGCAATTCGAGCCGTTCCGGAAAGCTATTATGAAGGTTCCCTGGCACTTGGGGCAACCCATGAAAGAAGTGTCTTTTTAACGATTGTACCGGCGGCAAAATCAGGTATCTTGGCGGCAATCATCCTTGGTGTTGGTCGGGCGATTGGCGAAACAATGGCGGTTATAATGGTAGCCGGAAATCAAGCCAGAGTGCCGGACAGCATTTTCAAAGGGGTGCGGACATTGACGACAAACATTGTAATGGAAATGGGTTATGCGACTGATTTACATCGAGAAGCATTAATTGCAACCGGTGTAGTATTGTTTGTCTTTATTTTAATAATTAACTTATCCTTCTCAATGATAAAACGGAGGTCAGCAAAAGCATGAGTGAAGCGGTTGTAAGACAAAAAATTACAAAAGAGGAACCGATTATCAAAGCGATCAATAAGCAGTCGGTTCAGAATAAATTAAAATCCTATATCAGACATCCAGGTTCATTGCTGTTATGGTTATTGGTATTGATATCAGCCGTAATAACTGCTGGCATACTAATATTTTTGATTGGATATATTTTGGTTCATGGGGTTCCTTATTTGACCAAGGAATTATTTGCTTGGAAATACACATCGGATAATGTCTCAATGATGCCGGCATTAATTAATACTGTGATTATGACCTTGGTATCACTGGCACTGGCAGTTCCATTTGGAATTGGTTCGGCCATTTATCTTGTGGAATATGCAAAGCGCGGCAATAAATTTGTTGAAGTAATTCGGGTAACCGCGGAGACACTGACGGGAATCCCATCCATCATTTATGGTTTGTTCGGTATGTTGTTTTTTGGCACAACACTAAAATGGGGCTATTCGATGCTGTCCGGTGCATGTACGCTGGCCATCATGGTATTGCCAGTTATTATGCGAACAACCGAGGAAGCCCTAATCGCCGTACCGGATTCTTACCGGGAAGGAAGCTTTGGGCTAGGAGCCGGAAGACTGCGAACGGTATTTCGGATTGTCCTTCCAGCGGCAATACCAGGAATCATGTCCGGCGTTATCCTATCAATCGGACGTATCGTTGGCGAAACAGCAGCCCTGATTTATACTGCCGGAACCATCGCGAAGGTAGCAGGAAACTTGATGAACTCCGGCCGAACGCTGGCAATCCATATGTACTCCCTATCAAGAGAGGGAATGCATACGAATGAAGCATACGCAACAGCGGTAATTTTACTGCTAATTGTATTCTTAATCAATGGATTATCGGGACTAGTGGCAAAGAAGTTCACGAGAGGAGATGAATAGACATGACAGAAGCAAGAAGTAAATTTTGCGTGAAGGATTTGAATCTATATTATGGCGATTTTCACGCGTTAAAAGATATTGATATGGAATTAGAAAAAAATGAGATATCCGCATTCATTGGACCGAGTGGCTGCGGTAAATCAACCTTCTTAAAAAGCCTAAATCGAATGAATGATTTGGTCGAGGGGTGTAAAATCACCGGTAATGTACGCCTGGATGGTGAAGATATCTATGGTGGAATGGATGTCAGCCATTTACGGAAACGGGTTGGAATGGTATTCCAGAAACCAAATCCATTTCCTATGAGCGTCTATGACAATGTGGCTTATGGACCGAGAACACACGGCATCCACAGCAAAGCAAAATTAGATGAAATTGTTGAAACATCCTTGCGCAATGCCGCAATCTGGGATGAATTAAAAGACCGTTTGAAAAAAAGTGCGTTAGGTCTATCTGGTGGACAGCAGCAGAGACTTTGCATCGCCAGAGCATTGGCGGTACAGCCAGAAGTAATATTGATGGATGAACCAACATCAGCATTGGACCCGATTTCTACTTCTAAAATAGAAGACTTAGTAATTGAACTGAAAAAGGATTATACCATTATTATGGTAACTCATAATATGCAGCAGGCAACCCGCGTATCTGATAAGACGGTATTTTTCTTATTAGGAGAAGTGATTGAAAGCGGAAGGACCGAGGAGCTGTTCTCGATGCCGAGAGATAAGCGCACAGAGGATTATATCACAGGGAGGTTCGGTTAAATGCGTAATCGTTTTGATAAACAGATAGAATTGTTAAATAATCAGTTAATAGAGATGGGCAGTATGATTGAAAGTGCCATCGAAATGGCAGTATCAGCATTGGTGACCCAGAACGTTGATAAAGCAAATGAAGCAATTATTTTTGATGAAGATATAAATGAGATGGAAAAACAAATTGAGGGACTTTGCATGAAGCTGTTATTGCAGCAGCAGCCAGTGGCAAAGGACTTAAGACTGATTTCATCCGCGCTGAAAATGATTACCGACATGGAACGGATTGGCGACCATGCGGCAGACATCTCAGAAATGACCATCTTAATGGCGGGCACACCGTATATTGTCAACCCGAAACACATTCAGGGCATGGCCAAGGAAACCACCGACATGGTAATCAAAAGTGTCAATGCATTTGTAAATAAAGATATTGGATTAGCCAGAGCGGTGATTGACCAGGATGATGTCGTTGATAATTTATTTATGCAAGTAAAGCAGGAGTTGATAACCTTGATTAACCAGAACGCTGAATATGGTGAGCAGGCCACCGATATTCTGATGGTTGCAAAATATTTTGAGCGAATTGGCGACCATGCAACGAACATTGCAGAATGGGTAATTTACTCGATGACCGGAAAACATGATGACTAAAAAAGAAAAATTTTAAGATACAAAAAATGAATAAAATCCTGCTATTTTACAAATTAGTCTTGTCAAATACATATAAACTGTATTATGTTAGATATGTATGCAATTCATTAATTTGTGAAAACTAAAGAAGACGAGGACGTCACTTTAAGAGGAGGATTTCATGGATATATTTGGAATACTATCGCTAATCGGCGGATTGGCACTATTTTTATACGGAATGAGCGTTATGGGCGGCGGCTTGGAAAAAATATCCGGTGGTAAATTAGAGCGGATCTTAGAGAAGCTGACATCAAACCCATTTAAAGCCGTATTACTTGGTGCCGGCGTAACCGCTGTCATTCAATCATCATCCGCAACGACGGTAATGGTAGTTGGATTTGTAAACTCTGGCATTATGAAGCTTTCCCAGGCAATTGGGATTGTGATGGGTGCCAATGTGGGAACCACAGTAACATCATGGATTTTAAGTTTGACCGGTATTCAGGGCGACAGCATCTGGATAAAGATGCTGAAACCATCATCATTTTCGCCAATCTTGGCGGTAATTGGTGTCATCCTGTATATGTCAGGGAAAAACAGCAAGAAAAAGGATGTTGGTGAAATACTGTTAGGCTTTGCGGTGTTGATGTTTGGTATGGAAGCAATGAGTGGAGCGGTTGGACCGTTGGCTGAAGTACCGGAATTTACTAATATATTAACGATGTTCCGTAACCCAATCCTCGGTATTCTGGTAGGTGCAATTTTAACGGCCGTTATTCAGAGTTCCTCGGCATCGGTGGGAATTTTGCAGGCCCTTTCGGTAACCGGAGCATTTACCTATGGCTCGGTAATTCCAATTATTATGGGTCAGAACATCGGAACATGTGTCACGGCGATGCTATCCTCGATTGGCGCAAATCGCAATGCCAAACGGACGGCATTTGTCCATTTATATTTTAATATAATCGGAACAGTAGTGTTCTCGCTGCTATACTATTCAGCAAATGCTATTTTTGAGTTTTCATTTGCGAATGAGACTGTGGGTGTGGCGGGAATTGCTCTGATTCATAGTATTTTTAACATATTTACCACCTTACTGTTGTTGCCATTTACCAAACTATTAGAGAAATTGGCATATCTCACCCTTCCAGTTTTGGACGAAGAGAAAAATATCGTAAAAGAAGAACTAACGTTGTTAGATGAACGTTTCTTAGCAACACCATCGTTTGCAATTGAACAGTGCTATACCGCATCCAGACAGATGGCTGAGATTAGCCGGGATACATTTTTTGCAGCAATGGAGTTGTTAAATCAATATTCTGATGAAAAAGTGGCAGAGATTATCGAAAAAGAAGAACTGCTTGACCATTATGAGGATAAGATTCGTGGCTACTTAACGAGACTGAGCAGTGAGAATGTGAGTCATGCTGACAGCCAGAATGTATCAACATTATTACATTGTATCACTGATATTGAGCGTATTTCGGACCATGCTGTCAATGTTGTTGAATGCGTGCAGGAAATGCAGAAAAAAGAATTGGAATTTTCCAAGAAAGCGGTCGAGGAAATGGGCATCTTCGCAAGTGCCATCCATGATATTCTAGAGCGTTCAGTTCGTGCGTTTGTAACCGAGGACCTGGAATTGGCAACAAGTGTAGAGCCATTGGAGGAAGTGATTGACGAGCTGAATAAAAGTGTTAAAAAGCGTCATATCAAGCGGCTTCGCAAAGGAAAATGCACGATTGAACTCGGTCTGGTGCTATCAGATATTGCGACCAACTACGAGCGAGTGGCCGACCATTGCTCAAATATTGCAGTATATATGATTCAGATTCAAGATGGTGAGTTGGAAGAGCATGAATATATCAATCAGTTAAAAGAGAATGACAACTTTAATTCACAGGTAGAAAATTATAAAAAGATATATATGCTTCCATAAAGAAACGGAGGGACCCCAATGTCCTTAATTTATATCGTAGAAGATGATGTAAATATTCGGGAAATAGAGCGATATGCGCTAAAGAACAGCGGCTATTCCGTGAGCGAGTTTGATTGCGGAAAAGAGCTGTTTTTGGCTACCGAAAAAGAGATACCAAGCCTTATTATATTAGATATTATGCTTCCGGGAGAAGATGGGCTGGATATTCTGACTAATATTCGTAAAAATCATGCACTGGAGAAAGTACCGGTGATAATGGTGACGGCGAAAACCTCAGAGATTGACAAGGTACGCGGTCTTGATATGGGGGCAGATGATTATATTACCAAGCCGTTTGGTGTGATGGAGCTAATCTCTAGAGTAAAGGCATTACTGCGCCGAACTCAGCCGGAAATGGAAGATAAGGAACAGCTAATGTGTGCGGGTATTACGCTGGACACAGAAAGACATGTGGTGAAGGTCGATCAAAAACCATGTGAGCTGACGTTTAAAGAATTTGAATTGTTAAGATATTTAATGATTAATGAAGGAATTGTTCTATCGCGGGATAAAATAATGAATCACGTATGGGGTTTTGAGTATGAAGGCGAAAGCCGCACGGTGGATATGCATATCAAAACGCTTCGCCAGAAATTAGGTGAAGGCGGTGCAGTAATTAAGACCGTTCGAAATGTGGGATATCTGATCGAGTAATCTGGGATGGACAAACGAGGTATCATATGAAAAGACGTATCAGATCCAGCTTTATGCTGGTATGCATGATTGCAATTGCCACAGCTACGGCCGTTGCCATGTTTTTGTATTATCAGATTCTCAAAGAGCAGGTGTTTTCGGATTTAAAATCCTATGCACATATTATAACGGAAACAGATTTGGCAGAAATAAGCGGAGAAGAGGGCTATAACCCGTGGCAGGATGAACTGCGAATTACATTGATTGACGAAAATGGGGATGTATTGTATGAAAGCTACGCCAACAAGGGAGAAATGGACAATCACCGAGAACGCCCAGAGATAGATCAGGCCTTTTCTAATGGCGAAGGAACTGCGGTACGTTGGTCTGCAACGGCCTTAATGCATACTTTTTACTATGCCGCCAAGCAGGCAGATGGAAAGGTACTTCGCATTGGAAAAGATTCAAATAGTATTATGGACCTGGTTGAAAATTCCATTACAATGGTGTGTGCAGTGGCCGTATTGATATTCTTTTTATGTGTGTGGCTCTCATATTACTTAACGAAAAAACTAGTAGAACCAATTGAAAAGCTGGCAACGAATATTGTTTTGGTTGATGAGTCCCGGGTATATGAGGAAATTCAACCATTTGTAACGACTATCAAGGAACAGCATGTCAGCATTTTAAATAATGCGCATTTACGTCAAGAGTTTACAGCCAACATTTCACATGAGCTGAAAACTCCACTGACCGCGATTTCCGGATATGCAGAATTAATCGGTAATGGGATGGCTGATGCCGAAGACACCAGACGGTTTGCCGGTGAAATCGGACAGAACTCGGGCCGCTTGCTGACGTTGATCAATGATATCATTAAACTGTCAGAACTAGATTCCGCAGAATTTGAGATTGACTATGAACCAATTGATTTGTATGAGACAGCGTCAAGCTGTATTGATTCGATGAGAATGCAAGCATCAAAACAAGATATCATCATGAGCTTGGTCGGGGAGACTACAATGGTCCGCTCAAATAAGGGCTTGATGGAAGAATTATTGTATAATCTATGCAGCAATGCGGTAAGATATAATAAAAGGGGCGGAAGCGTAACCGTGACCGTGACCACAAAATCGGGTCGGCCATATTTGTCGGTCGAAGATACCGGTATTGGAATATCAACCGAGCATCAGCAGCGAATTTTTGAACGTTTCTACCGTGTCGACAAGAGTCGTTCCAAATCGACAGGTGGCACAGGGCTTGGTTTGGCGATTGTAAAACATATTGTCGTTCAACATGAGGCTCAGATGACCTTAGAGAGTGTAGAAGGTAAGGGAACGCGGATTGAGATAATCTTCTAAAAAAGGATTGACAAAAATTGACATATTCGCTATATTAAGAAAATACTCGTGAGGGAGTAATTCGCGTGAATACGTGATTTGTCAACAACCTCGGTTAGGCTTCGGCCATAAAAACCTGGCAAATCTTAAAGAATGAGACTCATGTATGCATTGGGGCATACGTGGGTCTTTTTGAATGAAAGGAAGAGAGAGATGGGATTATTTGTTACACTTTTTTTAATTGGTGTCGGACTAGCAATGGATGCCTTTGCAGTATCCATTTGTAAAGGATTATCCATGCGGAAGGTCAATGTAAAACAATGTTTCGTGATTGGTTTGTTTTTCGGCGGCTTTCAGGCCTTGATGCCATTTGTCGGCTGGTTGTTAGGAAGTCAATTTGAAAGCTATATTACCGGCATTGACCATTGGATTGCCTTTATTTTATTAGGTATTATCGGTGGGAAAATGATTATGGAGGCGGTCAAGGGAAAAGAAGAAAGTGTTGAAATCCAGGAAATGGACCCGCCGCTTAACATGAAGGAAATGTTTGTCCTTGCAATCGCGACCAGCATTGATGCATTAGCAGTGGGAATAACATTTGCATTTTTGGACATGCCAATTGTTAAAGCGATTACAATTATCGGTGTTACCACGTTCGTAATTTCCGTATTAGGCGTATATGTCGGAAACTTCTTTGGTAATAAGTATAAGAGTAAAGCGGAACTAGCGGGTGGGATTATTCTAGTATTAATTGGACTAAAGATTTTATTGGAACACTTAGGAATCATGGGATAAATGGAGGATAAAGAATGACTTATATATTACTGATTATTGGATTTATACTATTAATTAAGGGTGCTGATTATTTTGTTGAGGGCAGCTCAGCAGTGGCCAAAAAGTTACACATACCGTCAATTATTATTGGTTTGACAATTGTGGCAATGGGGACCTCACTACCAGAAGCGGCGGTTAGTCTGACGGCATCCCTGGGTGGAAACAACGAGCTGGCAGTCAGCAATGTCATTGGTTCCAACATTTTTAACCTGATGGTGGTGTGTGGTTTTTGTTCACTCTTCATTCCGTTGCAGGTAGAGAAATCAACACTTAAAAAAGAATTTCCATTTTCGATTTTAATCGGTGTGCTGTTGCTTGGACTGGGATATTTTGGTATGGCAGTAGGACATGTTGATGGTATTGCATTACTAATTATTTTTGCAGCATTTATCTACTGGATGGTAAAAGCAGCATTAAAATCGAGAGCAGCAGGAGCAAGCGCAGTGCCAGCGGAAGAGGGCAAAGAGCTATCAACAGGGAGATGCATCATATACATTGTATTTGGTATTGCAGCGATTGTAATTGGCGGCGATGCTGTCGTTGACTCGGCAACGGAAATCGCAACTAATTTTGGCTTGAGCCAGAATCTAATTGGTTTGACGATTGTAGCGGTGGGAACATCTTTGCCAGAACTGGTGACATCCATTGTTGCAGCTAGAAAAAACGAAGTAGATATGGCGGTAGGAAATGTTATTGGTTCCAACATTTTTAACATTCTGTTTGTTCTTGGAATCTCAGCATCCATTAGTCCGATTGCATTTAACATGGAAAATGTGATTGATATTGCGATATTAACCGTGATGAGTATCGTGGTATGGGGATTTGCATGGAGCAAAGGACGACTTAGCCGCATCGAAGGAGTGGCAATGCTTTTGACATATGGGGCATACATGGGTTATATTTGTATGAGATAAGGCAAATATACAAAATGGAGTGGAGCAAAACGCATGATAAGCAGAATAAAAGATTATTTTCAGAGCGTTGGTGCAAAACGCATCATAATAATGGTTATTGGAAACATTTTTTTGGGTATGGGAATTAGTATCTTTAAACTTAGTAGCATGGGAAATGATCCTTGCACCGGAATGATTATGGCATTGTCAGAGGTAGTTCACATTTCTTATCCTCGTTTTATGATTGTGGTAAGTTCTCTTCTATTTATCATACAGTTGCGAACAGGTCGGAGCTTTATTGGTATTGGGACCTTTGTAAATGCTATTTTTCTTGGTTACATTGTAACTTTCTTTTATAATATATGGATAAGCCTGTCATTCATACCACAATTGCTTTGGCAAAAGTTAATTGTGGTATGTGTGGGAGTGATTGTTTGTAGTTTTGGTATTTCACTATATCAGAAGCCAAATGTGGGGGCTTCGCCGTATGACAGTATGTCACTGATATTAGCGAAACGTCAGTCCAAATTTTCGTACTTCTGGTGTCGAATGCTGACGGACTCCATTTGCTCCCTGATATGTTTTTTGTCCGGCGGTATTGTCGGAATCGGAACCTTAATTTCCGCATTTGGCTTTGGACCAATTATTCATTTCTTTGATATCCATGTTTCAAACAAACTCCTTGGAGAGAGCAAGTTATGATACTTTCACAACCTGCAAAATTTGGGTGTGAAAAATCTTGATTTTTCACACTTTAACCGGCTAGTATTAGGTTTTCAAAAACATCCCAGATGAGCTGACCAGACTCTAAGGTCGAAAAATCTTCCAAATATAAATAATAGATATCACCAGCGGCGGTCTTCAACATTACCCAATGTTCATTGTCTGTCGCTGGAAATTCTACTGGCCCATCAGCCGCACTCAGCATAATCGTATCAGCATGTAAATCCCGTTCGGTATACACCATCACATCCTGTAACAGATTATGTGTCAAAAATTCTTCGGCATATCCCTCCCGGTTCAAATAATACCATTCTTCAGGAATCACTTCCATTGTTTCCTTATCGGTTAACTGATAAGTAATCGGAATCCGCAATGTTTCAAGCAAAGCCAGCGGTGCTTCGGCAATAAAGGTACCGTCACCATAGTTATGAAAAGTAGGGTCACTTAGTAAATCGGGAATGCTGCCGAGCAGTGTTAATGTGCCCCGGTCATAACGGAAAAAGTGAGTGTAGCTAATATCGTTATAGTCTTGACTTAAAATAGCCAATTCAATAAATTCATCCGTAGTATCTAAATCAATCAAATAATATTCGATGCCCTCACTAGCGGCCCCAAAGGCCATCGGGCAAGATTCGTTCTGTAGCAAGGCGGAGAAGTCGGTACCATTGATAATTAGGGTAAGCGACAACTCATTTGTTTCTTCTATGTAAGTGGCATTATAGAAGATGGCATCCACATTTTCATCGCTATCTAAGTCGGCTGAGAGCGTCGAACCGATTGGACCTGATAATTCATAAGGTCCATTATACTGGTACTCTGGTTGTAAACCCTCTAATTGCTGGTAAGGTACGGTGAAGAAGATGGCTCCGCCGGCATAAGGGGTAAGAACATAAATATTAGAGATAAAGGTCAAGCCGGAATTTGTAAAATACCAGGTATCATTTGTCAAAACATCATTTTCAATCGTTTCACGCAGTGCTTCTGGCGTATCCATCGCGGCTACAATACTTTCGGCATAGGCTGGAAGCGTAAGCTGTGTTTCAATATAAGCCGTAGCGCTGGTAAGAAGAGCTGCTTTTTCATTTGAAATATGATCAAGGCTTAACAGTTCGCCAGTTCGTAAGTCAAAGTTAAGGCCAGTATAGCTGTAATTTCCATGAGCACCGCCAGAATAGTCGGTCGTATGGCGACGGATTGAGAGCACCGCATTATCACAGCGAAAGGTTTCAAAGCTAACGGATAAATAGTATTCAGAAAATAGACTTGCATCTTCGACATACATGGATTTGGCATCGCGGTAATAAGACGCTGCGGTTTTTCCAAAGTCCTTTTCATTTTCGATAAAAAAGTCGTTGATTTTTTGAGTGGCCGCATCATTTTCTGGAATGGTTATGGTTGGCCGGTCATATTCGGTAGAAAGTATGGTGCTGCCGTCTGCTGCTTCGTAGGTTTTATAAATTGTTTCATAAGTGAAAAAAAACGCCGCCACTTCATCAATATTGCCAGAAGCGTCGCTGCTATCGTCGTTGTCTGATAAGGATGTGTCTTCGGTTCCGAGATTCTCGGTTTCTGATGGATTGGAATTGTTGATGGCACATCCTTGAAAAAGCAGTGTAAATGCGCATAAAAATGCAATCAGTTTAAGCTTCATCAAAATATCCCCCTGTATGCTGTATTTAGTAGGCACTATTATATCATATTAATTTCTTAAAAAGTATTAAGAATAGATTTAAATTTCTTTATATGACATGCTGTTGTCAAGTTATGAGCCATATAATAAAGGAAAAAGTATTAAGGAGAAAAATTATGACAACAAAGTATTTGTACAAAGACACTTTTGCCGTTATTGGTAAAGCAGGACAAGGTCTAGCCTATGAGATACCAGCGTGGGTACTTCCATTGTGGAAAGACGCAAATGACCACTTTATGGAACTAACGGGAATTGTTCGTCAGGATGAAAACGGTGCACCGCTTGTCTGGGGGGCAATGAATGATGTAGATGAAAGCAACAAACGTTGGAGTGAAAGCGGCAAGTACATGGCTGGTTACGAAGCGGACAAAGATGCTAATCCACCGGAAGGCTGGACAAAGTGGATAATTCCAGCGCAAACCTATATGATTGTGGAATGTACAATGGAAACATATGGCGAGGTGTTCGGCAAAATTACAAACGACCCAAACATTAAGATTGTCGGCACTGTTCATGAGCGTTATCCGCAGCCAGCAAATCCAAATATTGTTGAATTATATTTTCCAATTGCGGAGGGGATGACATTGAAGCACGGGTCGCAGGAGAAATAGGCATGAGTAGAACGGAACTACAAAAGGTTAGTGAAGAAACAATGCGTTTTATGCGTGGCAAATACGCATTAGATGAAATAGGAAACGGCAAGGATGAACTCAAATTTCGGCGTGGTGGGAAAACCGTTTTAACGATTTATATACGGGAAGAGTGCTTTGATTTTCTCGTGATTTTTGGAAAAGCGGAGCGTGAAAAATTTGAGTTGCAGCGCGAAAATTTTCCACAGAATATACAAGAAATTTATGATAGTAGTAAAACTTACCATGATGGAAAGTGGATGCTTATTCCGGTAGCAGATATGGAAAAGCTCGAATCTGTCAAAAAGCTCATTCTAATAAAAAAGAAGCCAAATCGTAAACCCTTCCCGAAGGAACAAGCAGTCTATTCAAAATGTGGAATGCGCTGTGATCTTTGCGTGCACTACAGCGGTGGCACAATCAGTGAAGAATTTCGAATAGAATTAGCAGAGAGGATTGGACGTGTATACTATGGGGGAGATTTCGGCGAAATGATGTATTGCCCTGGGTGCGACCAGCAGGTAGCGGGGCAACCGCATCCGTGCATGAATGGTGATTCCTGCAATTCACTAAGATGTGCAAAGAATAAGGGATTGGAAAAATGTACAAGCTGCAAGGAATACCCATGTGATAACGTGTTGGCAGGTCTTCGCGGTGTAATTGAAGCAAAGAGTATGCCAGCAGAAGATGTCACATGGGCGATATTGCCCTATGTACATGAGCAGTATGGAAATTAAACGTAGTTATCTTCTCCTTACGGCATCAAGCTCACAGCAAATATTCCATGTTTTCCCGTTATCCTCGGACCAGATTGATTCCCAGTGAAAAGAATTTTCGGTAATATTTTTAAAATTCCACTGCCAAATGGTGCTGTCATTTGCATCATAGTTTGTTCCGGTCTGGATAATGTTACCGTCAATTTCTTCAGCGATTAGTCGGTCGATTTTCTTCCCTCTGTCGCAGCCGTAAACAATCTGCCATTTATTCGAGCCGTCAAATAAGGGAAACCGAAGTGTTGTACCATATTCGGCGGCTTCATCATTATCGCTTTCCCTCGTGGCCAATGACGGGCAGATAAAGATATCCTGTACCGCAGTACCTTCTAAAATGTAAGAAAATATCCACTCACCTTTGTGGTGTTTTTTCGTTCCATCTGCAAGCGGTGCGGACCAGTCAAAATCCCATTCGCCGACAAACTGACCATAAAGACTAACATCAGATTTCTCACATGGTTTCGGGGAAACAAGTAGCTTTGAAAATAGATTATCCATTTTTAAATCCTCCATTTTTTAATGTAATTAGCCAATTATACAATTTGTAATCTGACAACAGCCCGTCATATTAAGAATATTTCTGTGCCGTTCGCAGAGCTTTTTCTTTGATAATTTCTCGGACACGTGCTGGCTCTAAGACCTCAATATATTCTCCAAAAGACAACACAAATCCATACACCCAATCATCTTCCGGCCAATTGACCGAAATGAGAAAGCTGCCGTCATGTTGTTTTTTAATCACGCCGGCTTCAAATTCATCATAGATTCGGTATGCCATTTCGGGGGCAACCTTAAATGTCAGTGCAATGTCCTGCTTTTGGTGCTCCACCGGTTCAACATTTGGGACAATTTCTAAGAGGTTCCGTTCTTCGAAAAGTATCTCCGTTACGCTCAAATTCGCTATTCTTGACAGCTTAAACAGCCGAATGTCCTGACGCATCAAGCAGTAACCCTTGATATACCATGACTTTGATTTAAACCAAAGCTGAATCGGCTCAATCCGACGCAGCGTTTTTTCGCCATAAGTGCTGTAATAATCAAATTCAGTAATTCGTTGTTCTAAAATAGCCGTTTTAAAATCTTGAAAAATATCGCCGTTGGCATAGCTCCAGCTTGAGAAGTCAACTTCCAGCCAATTTCTGGTATCTTTTTGAAAAATTGTTGATAGCTTGCTCAAGACCTGTTCTGTTTCTGGTGTTTTGACAGATGTCAAGCCTTGTAGTGCAGATAAAATTTCGCCTTGCTCCTGCTCATTTAGTAGCGATTTATTCAGCACAAAGTCAGGCAGCAGACTGATGCCGCCACCTTTGCCTTTTTCTGTGTAAACTGGAATGCCAGCCAGACTCAAGGTGTCAATATCGCGGTAAATGGTTCGCTGGGAGACCTCAAAATGCTCGGCCAGAGTCTTTGCGGTAACTTGTTTCTTGTCTAATAAAATATAAATAATTTCAAAAAGTCGATTTATCTGCATATTAATAACCATGCCTTTCGTAAGTCTTTATTATCTAATTCATAGTATAGCATATAAATAGGACACCACTATGTCATATTTATAATGTGTGTGAATAAAATAAATTTTCTTCTTAGGTATTGGCTGTGTTATAATGAATTCAGAAAAAGAAAGGGGCATGCACGATGGAGCTGGTCGAAAAAATAAATATAAAAGGAATAAGTGGCAGCACATTAAAATTAATAGCGATTATCACGATGTTGATTGACCATATTGGTGCGACCATTGTTTATCGAATGCTATTGTTACGAGCTCAGAGTAATCTTAACGTTGCAGGTTGGCCGCCATTTTTGATAACATTTGTAAATAGTGAGAATCTACAGACAATTTATACGTGCTTACGGTATATTGGCCGGATTGCATTTCCGATATTTTGCTTTTTATTAGTTGAGGGATTTAAATATACGCGAGATAAAAAACAGTATGGAATACGGTTGTTTATTTTTGCATTTATTTCAGAGATACCCTTTGACTTATCACTCGCAAGTGGCATTAGCTGGAAGCGGCAGAATGTATTTTTCACATTATTTCTTGGCTATTTGACAATCGTGGGAATTCATTTTATCGGAAAAAAGCTTGCTGCAAAAAATTGGCAGCGGGTGATAGGGACGATTGCGGTAGTGTATGTTGGGATGAAGATAGCAGATTTCTTACGAACCGATTATGCCAGCACCGGGGTCTTTGCAATTGCGATTCTGTATCTATTGCGAAATATTAAGCTTGCTCAGCTTGGAGCTGGAGCGTTAATATTTCTTTATGAGAGAACGGCACCGCTGGCATTTATCCCGATTGCGTTATACAATGGAAAACGTGGCTGGAAATTAAAATATGTCTTTTACCTGTTTTACCCAGTGCATCTGATGATGTTGTATTGGTTGTGTTGTTTATTAAGAATAACGAGTGTATCAGTGATATGAATGAAATATATAGAAAAAATGAGTTTGAAACCAATGAAGTAGTTGCCACTGCGGTACTATGTATGTTTGGCTTTGTACTATTGACAGGCTTTTTTTGCTGGGTGGGGATTTTTAGTATTAGCACTAGGATGGTAAATGGATTTATTATTGTATCGGTAATACCATTATTATTGCCGGTGATTCTGGTTCACATTTTGCACATTGATAAGCGGTGGGTGAAGTATGCGTTAATCGTTTGCGTTGCGGTAGAAGTCGGAATAGCGTATATGGTATTTACATTTCAGATGATAATCTTATTTATCGTTCCGTCAGTGATAGCGATTTTTTATCTAAATAAAAGGGTACTGTTATTTACGGGACTGGTTACAAGTACGATGATTGCGCTAGCCCATCTAATAAGTGGCTATCATCTGTTTCAGCCTTGGATTGAGCCTTTTAGTGGTTTGAAGTCAATTCTGCTGTACGGTGCGCTGCCGAGAATTATGCAATATTGTTTTTGTACACTGCTTCTATATTTTCTATGTAAACGAGTGACCGGTTTTTTTGATGGATTTTACAAAGCGATGCAAAATCAGGAACAGTTTGGAAAAAACGAAGCCCCCAATATGCCGGAACTAGAAACCATTTTCAATGATTTTACCGAACGTGAAAAAGAGGTTTTTACCCTTCTGGTACAGGGTTGTACCAATGCGCAGATAGCCAACCAGCTTTGTTTGTCGGTGGGAACCGTTAAGAACTACGTATCGACGATTTACGATAAGACCGAAATTCGTGACAGAACGGCTCTGGTATTGAAATATAGCCATCTATATCAGAAAAGGTGACTAAAGTCATATCTTTATATGACTTTTCATATCAATGATATGACTTGGGTGACTGTTTATTTCTCTAAAAAAATATCATAATTTGAAAAAAATATGATTGGAGAAATGAAAAATATGAAGAAGAAAAAATGGTTACAAATAGTTCTAGGTTGTATCGGAGTCAATGTTCTGCTAGTAGTTGTTAATTTTATTCCAACTTGGAGTTTGAAAACTGGTAGCATGCATCAGCTTGAAGGCAATTGGGTAGATGTATACTATGAGGAGGAAGTGGATGCGGCAGAGGATGTATTTCAGCTTGCGGATTCAAAAGCAGCGTATCTGGCAGAAAAATTAGGATTCACAGAAAAGCAGGATGTAAAAATATATATTTACGATCAGCAGAGCACAATGCAGACCCAAAAATATGGACTGATTGGGCCGTTGCTGGGACTAGATTGGTATGTTGGAGATAATATTGGGACAAATGTTATTCTGACATCTCCCGCGAATCCAGGAAAAGTGCATGACTATGACAATAATAAAGAAGTGGTACTACACGAGATGGTACATGCCTATATCAGTGTGCTAAATCCCAAGGTGGAATTATGGCTGACAGAAGGCGTGGCCCTATATCTGACAAATGGGGAGCCGTTTCAGCAATCATATCTGGAATATATTTCGATTCCCTCCTACTCAGATATTAAAACGAGAAATCCAATGAAATTTTCGAAAAAGGGCGGCTATACTTTTGCCCATACCTACATTGAGTATCTGGATGTCACCTATGGCTGGGAAAAAGTGCTTGAGCTTTTGAAGACGGGGCAGTATGAAAGCATATATGGAAAATCTGCAAATGACATTTATCTTGAATGGGTGGATGATTTGTTGCAAAAAGAGGAATAGGAGTATATAATTGGTAGTAAACTAAGAAAAGGCATTGGGTAACAGGAGGAAAACAGATGGACTTTTTTGACAAGCTGGGTGAAACAATAGTATCGGCGGGAAGGGATGTATCCCAAAAGGCGAAGGATATCTCTGGTGTAGCAAAATTAAATCTGGATATTAGAGCCAAAGAAGATTTTGTAAACAAACAATATGCGGAAATTGGCAGACGTTATTATGATAATCATAAGAATGATGTACCAGTACCATATGAACAGTTTGAAAGCATTGCTGAGGCGCTGGAATCAATTGCCCAGATGAAAAGAGACTTAAATGAAATAAAAGGAACCAGAGAATGTCCAAAGTGTGGTGTTAAATCAGCAGACGGTGCTGCCTTTTGTGCAAGCTGTGGAGCCAAGCTAGACATTTATGAAGAAGATGAACCCGTAGAGGCAGAAGTAGTAGAAGAGGTCGTGGCAGAGTCTGCAGCGGAAGAGGTTCCATCTGCGGATTGACAACTTAGGTAAATCGTGGTAATTTTAGGAAATAAGAAAAACGCTTAGAAAAAGAGAGTATGCCAATTGAAAATTTACAGAGAAATTCCTAGATTCGGGCAACCGGTAGCTGAGAGGGAATAATGGCAGATAGGCAGAAGATGGCTTTGGAGCGGCACAGTCGAATCACCGATGAATTAAGAGGAATCGTGACTAGGTTGTGACAGGACCGCCTGTTATAGCGGCAATGAGGCTGATGCTGTGAGGCATGGGCGAATAGAAGTGGTAACACGGGAATAACCTCGTCTTCTGATATAGAAGGCGAGGATTTTTTGTTCGCCCAGCATGGGCGAACTCTTACGAGTGAAAGTCTCGAGTGTGCCTTAGTGGTAGGAAACACATAGCCAATGACAAGGGTGTCCATCGTGAGATGGAATCTGAAGGAAGTCGGATGGCAAACCTCTGGTC